>NZ_RBIQ01000007.1 GCF_003634105.1 Maribacter vaceletii
CCGTGTATAGTAACCTTAATTCTCTCTTTTGTTCTTTCTAGTTATATCAACAATTTAATGAGAATCAAACTTAAGACGTGTATAATTCATTGCTAATTATAGCCTACTTACGAAAGTCCTATCGGATTTTCTATTCGGTTTGTATTTGCTAAATTAGTTGCCGAAACACGCAACGAAATCATACACAAACACGTTGGCAACAAGCTTGACCCGTCCTGAAATAGGTTGACTAAAAATTAACTCCTTAATTATAGTCACTTATGAAACAACAAAAATTACCTTGCCCAAAAAAATCCTATCAAAAAGTAGGTTTTGAGCTCAAACTTTTAATCATTGACCAAATTCATATATGAATACGCGTTAAAAAAACTATTAAAAAAACCAAACTTGCACAAAAAATAGCAAAAAAAGCTATCTTTATTTACAACAATTTTAGAACGCATTGGAGCCTCAATTTAAGTACACCTAACAACGTTCACTTAAATCAAAATATAGAATACAAATCGTATCGTAAAAACAATAAAAATCCGGAATTATTAACCTTTTAAATATTCAAAAAAGGACACCCTATTTCAGGACAAGACAAACTTTAAAAAGTGTATACTATGTCCCTTTACAAACAAGAAAAAAAGTTAATAATCCAAAGAAATTGAGAAGAGCTTATGTCAACTTATGATAATAACAAATCCAGATTCTTTCAAGGAATGGTTGACATTGGTGCTAAAAACAACTCTTCCATCACTGAAATCAGATATTTGCGCGTAACGAATATTGCATCAGTTTTAGGAGTAATTTATAATGCTATTTGGATGCTAGTTGCATTTTTTCTCACAGACGCACTAGTCATTTACGTTAGCAATGCTTTGTTGGGATTGATATTTCTAATGGCGTTAATATTCAACAAGAAAGGGTGGCGAGTCTTGGCTTCCATATGGCTTATTTTGGCATCTTATATGTCGCTTTTCTTGTTTCTTTATTTGTTGGGATATTCCTCAGGCGTTGAAGTTGTTTGTTTCCTAATTATTATCCTACCATACATGACTTTCCCCCGAAAGGCAAGGAATATAGCCCATGCTTTTAGTATTCTAGCTTGCCTGACATTGATTGTTACAGTAATATTTCAATCGAATATAACAGCTCATTTTGGCGGTTTAGATCCTTACATATCACAAATAGTCAATATCAGCATTACTGGATTCATTTGCCTCATACTCATATCGAGTATGTCTATATTAATTGATAAATCAGAGGAATCTTTAATGGCTGAACAGAAAAAATCAGAAGATCTTCTTCATAATATTCTACCGGCAAATATAATTAGGGACTTAAAAGAAAGTGGTAAGACAATTCCTAAAAGACATAAGAATATCACGATCCTATTTACTGACTTTGAAGGCTTTACTGAGACTGTAGCATCCATATCGGCAATCACTTTGGTAAATGAACTCAATGACATTTTTGGTCGATTCGATGAAATAATGGAAGAAACGGAAGTTGAAAAGATTGAAACAATTGGTGATGCATATATGGCAGCCTGTGGCCTTGAGAAAGAAATGACAAATCATGCTGCTAACTGTATTAGAGCAGCGCAAATGATGCTATCATACCTTGAGGACAGAAATAAAAGCCATGAGATAAAATGGAGAATGAGGATTGGGATACATTCAGGAACTGTAGTAGCAGGTGTTGTAGGTAAAAAGAAGTTTGCATACGACCTTTTTGGAGACACGATAAATACAGCCAGCAGAATAGAATCTGCTGGTGAGGTAGGTAAAATAAATACATCTTCTTCTACCTATGAACTGATTAAAAACGACTTTACATGTCTTTCTCGTGGAAAGATCTTTACAAAGGGAAAAGGAGAATTGGAAATGTATTTTGTAAAATAAACTGTAGCTTACAAAGTATATAATGCATACTCTACGGGATACGCACCATACACAAAACGTTAAACGAAACCAGATAATTACAAATTAATCATTAAATCATTTAAAAAAACACTGTAATTATTCAACTCAAAAGGAACATCTCCATTTTTTTCCATATCGTGAAAATGATGTGTTGCTAATAATTCCATTCCTGTAAAAGCATTCATTCTGTGAAACCCAAACATAGCACCTTCATCTACGCTTTTCTGATTAAAAAATTCATTTTCTAAAGTAAATGCTGTTTTGGGTGCATTCCAACTTGTAGTAAGTATATATTTTTTCCCGTGCATTAATCCACCTGTCCCGTAATTGATGTTTGGATTTTTTCTACTTCTTCCATCACTTGCATAAATTCCATTTTGATGACCTTCCGTAAAAACTTCATCTATATATTTTTTGAATCCAAACGGTATTTGAAACCACCAAATTGGAGTATGATAAATCACTAAATTAGCCCACTTAAATTTTTCAACTTCTTCTTTAACATTATAATTTTCACCTACTTGAGTAAATTTCACTTCAAATTCCTCACGCGCATCAAAATATGAAATAGTTTTATTGAAAAGTGTTTCGTTAAATCTTCCACCAGAATGTGCAAATGGATGACTTCCATTAATTATAAATATGTTTTTCATTTGTCTCTTATTTTATATAAGGCAAAACTAAAGCAACATTTATTATTGTAAAAATAATACAAATCATACCTTTGTATCAATATATTTATAGATATGGTAAATTTAGAATGGTACAGAACATTTAAAGAAATATATGAAAACGGAACTTTGACCAAAGCTTCTATTGCTTTATATGCTTCTCAACCAGGTGTTAGTGTACACTTAAATGCTTTAGAAGCTTATGTTGGCAAAAAACTATTTGAACGTACTTCGAGAAAAATGATTCCAACAGAAGATGGGAAATTTTTATATGAATATATTATTGAATCTTTAAAAAAACTTGAGATTGCAGAACAGCATTTTAAAAAAACAACGCAAGAAAAAAATCCATCTTTAAATATAGGAATGTGCTCTGAAATGTTTCAACTTATTATTGAACCCGAAATTCCCAAACTAGACTTTGACCTAGTAGCTAGATTTGGAGCTCATACAGATTTAATCAAAGACCTAAACAATGGAATTTTAGATTTAGTAATAACACCTAAAAAACAGAATGAAAAAAAATCATTGGTTGAATATGTTCCGTTTTCAAAAGAAAGAATCGTTTTAATTGCAGGAAATAAAACGAATACAAGCGAAATAAAAAAACACATTAAATCTAAAAATACGAATAAATTAGAAGCGAAATTACTCCAAAATATTTGGTATAGTTCATCAAACGAAATGGAACATTTTAGACGTTTTTGGTTTGAGAACTTTAATAAAAAACCTGCTTTTAAACCAAATTACATTTTACCAAATATTACTTCTATTATAAGATGCTTAAACAATGGAAACGGATTTGCATTAGTTCCAGATTTTTTATGTCGAGAACAAATTTTAAGAAACGAAATAAATTTAGTCTGGGAGGGTAAAGTAAAAACGGAAAACACCTTATATTTTGCATCAAGAACAGATTTAAAATACAAAAAAAAATTAGATACAATTAAAAATATATTTACATCAAAAATGAAATAAACGCAGTACCTCAACTTGTATAATTCATTGCTAGATATAGCTTACTTACTAATCCCAAAACGTAGGGCCTTGCGAACTTTCTATCTGTGATTTATTTGTTAAATTTAATACTTAAAACACCTAACTTATCTTATACCAAAACACCGTTATAATTACTGAAAATGAATTTTATAAATTTAAGGTCCATAATAAACCAAAAAGTTAGTCAATAAAAATTCATTTTTTTACATAAACTGTTACTCACAATAGATAAAATTGATTGAAAATTTTAAAAATATTGAATATTTGAAATTCGGAAACGAAAGACAAAAAAATGCTTTTTCTGAAATTAAAAAATATAAAATTTTAGATAAACTTAAAAAATATAATCCAATTTTGGTTGGAACTATTCCAATCGGAATTGATTTACCAGAAAGTGATTTAGATATTATTTGTGAATGTCAAAATCACTCTGAATTTAGTGCATATTTATCAGAAAATTTTTCTGATAAAATGGAATTCAAGCTTTATTCAATAAAACAAAATGGAATTAAATCAACAATTGCGGAATTTAAAACTGATAATTTTTTGTTTGATATTTTTGGTCAAAACATTCCAACTCAAAAGCAAAATGCTTATCGACATATGATTATTGAGAATAGAATTTTAAACGAAAAAGGTTCTAAATTTAAACAGAGAGTAAAAGAACTAAAATCAAAAGGAATAAAAACGGAACCTGCTTTTGCCAAATTATTAGGATTGGAAGGAGATCCATTTGCTGAATTATTAAAGTTGGAAAATAAATACTATAGGAAACACCGTGAATAATTATGAACACTGAGAAACTTTCAGATATCTATCTATTTGAAAAACACCAAAAGAGTGTGATTAAAAGATGGAGTAAAAGTCTAAAATACGGATATTTTAAAAGAGCTTGGGGTGGACACGCAAATGATGGAGATGAATTTGGAATTTGGTTGAAGTACTATAATAGGGCGGAATTATTTGAAATTTTAAATGCATTCGGAATTGAATTGAAAAGAATGCCTAAAAATTATTCCAAATCTATTTCAAGTAAACTATATAGCTCCGCTAAATCTAAGAAACTTAAAAGTGAAATAAAAGACTACCCTGAATATGAACAACCTTTGCATATAAAAGTAAACTCTGTTCCTTGTTTTATGTGGATTGAAAACGAAATAATTTCTATAACTTTTAGTGGAGCCAAAGACGGAAATAGATATGAAGCTGGAGAAAATGACTTTGGAAACTGTCTGAAAATTGAACAAATAATAACGGATAAAAAATTGAGCAAATACGTGAATACAGACTATGAAAAATGGGTTACACATATTTCAAAAAAGAATTATCCAGAACTATTTGAATAAAAAACAACTATG
This sequence comes from Maribacter vaceletii, assembly GCF_003634105.1. GTDB lineage: Bacteria > Bacteroidota > Bacteroidia > Flavobacteriales > Flavobacteriaceae > Maribacter_B > Maribacter_B vaceletii. The sequence continues at coordinate 4,939 of NZ_RBIQ01000007.1, forward strand.
CGTTACAATTATTATATATAACTGTATTTTCTTAAACTTTTTTAGGCTAAAAATTAGTATCCTTAAAAAAAGAGACCTATTTACTTTCTTAAGCGTGAATGAAATCTGTACGGCTTAATCTGTACGTAAAACCAATCTTTGACTAAATTTAATTTCCATGACTGAATTTATTTACTAAATTGTATAAAAAATTACAAAACCTATGTTTGTGCAAAATAGATGGAGTTCCTACTAGAATAAATACCTAAAAGGATAACAATAACTATACTTAAAACTAGGAAAATTGCTCTCTCAATAATTTCTGTAATTTTTTAATCTAAAGTAAGGCAGAATATTTAACGATTATTTAATCCAGTCTTATATCATAGCCCAAACCATTGACAATAATTAAATTCGATTTAGATAATTCATAAGAATGAATCGTGAAATAATAGATATAAGTGATTACACAATCTTGTTGGAAGAGGCTTCTACCGAAAATAATTTAATAGATTCATGTTTTTTTGACGAGCCTGTAATAGCTATCGCCTTTTATGGTGCTGGGGATGTTGGCCTTACCGTAAAATTTGATGGAAAAACCAAAGAGTTCCATCACACCAAAGGTATGGTACTATCATTTTATGCGGATAATATGGTAGAGTTTGAACATCATGTTTCCAAACTAAAATCGCTGCAATGTTTAGTAATCGCTACAACAATAAGAAACATAGACAAATTGCCTAATGGTGAAGGTCAATTCTTGGAACAATATTTATATCAATTAATTCACCCAAAAGACCATTATGTTGAAGGTCCAGTATTTAATATGAGTCCAGAAATGTTTCAATTAGTGGAACAGTTCTTTAGCAATACGTACGAGGGTAAGATTAAAATGATGTTTTATAAAAGCCATATCACAGCTTTACTTTCTCATTATTTTGGGCAATTGGCAAAACAACAAAACACAAAACTTAATACTTCGCAAATAGAAAAAATCAATCTAGCTCAAGAAATTTTATTATCTGATTTAGAAAACCCACCTTCCTTAACAGAATTGGCAAACAGAATTGGGACCAACATTAATAAGCTTAAAATAGAATTTAAAGCACAGTTTGGCGTTCCTGTTTTTAAATACTTACAAAACGAACGTTTAAAAAAGGCATACAGTTTAATTAAAAACGAACAAAAAACAATTCAAGAAGCCGCATGGGCTGTAGGCTATGATAGTTTAGGTTCTTTCTCTAATGCTTTTGAAAAAAAGTTTGGCTACAGACCTAGCCAAGTGTAAAATTCTTTTCGAATAAATCATAATTCTTTCTAAATAAGTCACTGGTAGACAGCTACTATAAATTTGTATCATAATTCAAAAACTAAAGATTATGATTAATAAAAATTTATTTAGCATTGTATGTGGTATACTCGTTTGGATTTTAGGCGTTAGCTTTTACCTCTTATCATTTTATGTTCCCATTTTAGAAAATCCGGAACTACAATCTAATGTTGTATTGGTTTTAGGCATTGTTCCTAGTGCATGTATAGGAACCTATTTGTTCTATACAAAAAGCTATATAAAACCACATACATTGGGTCTTACATTTGTTATTGTAGCTACGCTTCTAGATATAATAATCACAGTTCCAGTATTCATAATTCCAAATGGTGGAAGCTATTTTGAATTTTTCGGAGATCCAATGTTTTACACCATTGTTGTTGAGTTTTACTTCATTGTTTTCTATTTCGGAACTCATTTAACCAATAAAAAAAATAAAGCATGAAAGCTATTGTTGTTTTTATAACGGTTTTATTGAATGCACTTTCTGTAGGTTTTTTCTTCGCTTGGTCAGTTTCAGTAATACTGGGAACAAAAAAAGTAGGTCATTTAACTTATTTGGAAACAATGCAAAGCATTAATAGAGAAATCTTGAATCCGTTGTTCTTCATTGTGTTCTTTGGAAGCTTAATTGCATTGGGAATAACTACATATTTACAATTAAACAATAAAACTGTGTTTGTGTTAGTATTAGCATCAACAATCATATATCTAATTGGCACTTTTGGTGTTACAGCCTTTGGAAATGTACCCTTAAATAATGAACTAGAAGCATTAAACATTACCAATCTTAACGCTATAGAACTAAAGAATTTTAGATTCTATTATGAAAGTGCTTGGAATCATTTCCATGGTATTAGAACTATTTCAAGCATGGTTTCATTCATACTATTACTTATATCAATATTTATTCAAAAAACATTTTAAAACAATTTATTATGAAAACAAACATTTTAGTAATCGGAGGAACAGGAAAAACTGGTCGGCGAGTAGTAACACAATTACAAAACAAAGGGATTGAGCCAAGAATTGGTTCAAGAAATTCATCACCAAGCTTTGATTGGAATAATAAAGATACTTGGGTAAATGCCTTAAACGGTATTGAAAAAATGTATGTTACTTATTATCCTGATCTAGCAGTTCCTGGAGCTAAAGAAGCCATAGCGAGTTTAACTCATTTAGCTATAGAATTAGGAGTAAAAAAAATGGTTTTACTTTCAGGAAAAGGTGAAACTGAAGCAGAAGCTTGTGAAAAAATTATAATGGATTCTGGCATAAATTATACAATCGTTCGTGCCTCATGGTTCAACCAAAATTGGAGCGAAAGCTTCTTTTTAGACCCTATTCTTTCAGGAGAAGTGGCGTTACCAATGTCTGATGTTTTAATTCCATTTGTAGACGCTAATGATATTGCAGAAGTAGCCGCAACCGTATTACTAGATAATACTTATAATGGTGAAATTATTGAGGTAACTGGTCCAGAATTAATCACATTTAAAGATATTGTGAATATCATTTCTAGGACTAGCAATAGAAATTTAAACTTTTATGACATCACATTAGAACAATATATTGATGGTATGAAGCAAATGCAAATACCTAATGATGTTATTTGGTTAATTGAGTATTTATTTAGTCATGTTTTAACTAATCCAAAGAATCAACTGGTAGTTAATGATATTGAACGAGTTCTAGGGAGAAAAGCAAAAACATTTCTAGAATATGCACAAGAAACTGCTAAAACAGGGATTTGGAGTCAAGTTGAAGTGTAATAACTATTGCCAACCACGTGTATAAGTAATAGCAATTTGAATCTTAATTCAAGTCGCTATTCTTTTTTTATTTTTCCAATTTACTTTCCAAAAAGTATAGCATATAAACTCACTACTATTCATAAACAATTACTGTAGTTGCAATTTGAAAAATCGTATCGAAAAAATAAACGAAAAATGGAAATTCTAACCTTTTAATAATGCAAAAAAAAGAGAAATACAATTAGATGTTTATACAAAAAATAACAGCACTATTAAAGTGTATAAAAAATTAAAACCCAATTTATTAAAAATGAGATTCAATTACGAGAAAGAAAATTAAGTTTATAAATTCTACGGAACAAAAGTAATTGTTGAAATTTTATCTGTAATTGTAACTTCTGCAATTCTCCCCATAAGTAAAGCTCTATTATCAGGGTCATGACCTGCAGGAAAATTAAATAGTATAGGTATATTATTAGGCACAACATCAGAAATTAGTTGTTCTATTGAGGTTCCCCAAGGAGTAGTATTTTTTCTAATTTTAGTCATACCCCCTACAACCACAGCTTTTATATTTTTAAAATAACCTGCACGTTTAAGACTTTGTAGCATTCTATCTATACTATACTTATATTCCCCTACTTCTTCAATAAAAAGTATTTTTCCATTGGTAGAAATTTGACTTTGAGATCCTAACATAGAAGATAAAATTGCAATATTACCACCAACTAAACTTCCAGTAACTTTTCCATTTCTATTATATTTAGAAGAAGGTATTTTATATTGTAAAACCTCTCCAAATAATGCCTTTCTAAAGGTCTCTATAGTATGTGGTATATCCTCGGCCTTATCTTGCATGCTGCTCCCTAACATTGCATGTAATGTTTCTACCCCCAAAGTATGCAAGTGACTATGAAAAGCTGTAATATCAGAATAACCAATAACCCATTTAGGGTGTTTTAAAAATTTAGTAAAATCTAACTTATCTAAAATTCTAACAGAACCATATCCACCCCTTCCACACCAAATAGCTTTTATATTAGGGTTATCTAGTGCATCTTGAAAATCTTGACAACGTTGCTCATCTGTACCCGCAAAATGATTATTCTGGTTATATAAATTTGCCCCAAAAACTACTTTTAAACCCCAACTTTCTGCTAATTTTTTTGCACTTTCCATGGCCGGTTTTTTATATGCTTTTATAATTCCCGCAGGTGCTATAATTGCAATAGTGTCTCCTTTTTTTAAATAAGGCGGAGTAACTAAAGTTGATTTAGTTTGTGCGTTTACAGGCATAACAATAAATAAAAAAAAGAGAAAAAAATACTTCATAAAAAATATACAATAAAAACTTAGAATATTATCTTTAATACCCTTATTAAAAAAAACACTATGGACTTAGATAAAAATAAACAAAATGCAATTAACTTTTACAAAACAGCATATGAAGGTAATCCTAAAAAAGCAATTACACAGTATGTAGGTTCTAAATATATACAACACAATCCTGATGTTGCTGACGGCACGCAAGGTTTTATAGATTATTTTGAAAGAATGCATAAAGAATATCCTGACAAAAGTATACAATTTGTACGCTCTGTAGCAGAAGGAAACATGGTGGCTCTACACACCCACCAAACATGGCCAGACAATGACCAATACATAACAATGGACTTTTTTAGGTTTGATGCTCAAGGCAAAATATGTGAACATTGGGATGCTATTCAACAAATCCCTAAACAATCTGCCAATCCAAATACAATGTATTAAAGTAATATTACATTTTTCTAATCTATAAGTAATTGATTACCTTTAAGGAAACTACATTATTTTATAATAACAATTACCTGTAAACAAACTTTGGTGGTATATATAATAAAAATTTACTGCTAATACTTTTAATGAAAATACTACCTAATAATCTTTTTACAACCTTCCCAAAACGACCAGTTTTAAGTATTGCAATTTGTGTTTTAGCAATTTTATGTTTATTTGCTTTTTTTGCAACAACAGCCACCTATGAAATTATTGAAAATTTATCTATATGGGTAAGAAATTATTTTGGCTATTTTTATTTATATCTAGGGCTAGGCTGCGTCTTATTTCTATTAGCCATTGCATTATCTCCTTTAGGAAATATAAAGTTAGGGAAACCTAATAGTAAACCAGAGCATTCTACCTGGAGTTGGGTTGCTATGCTTTATAGTGCAGGAATGGGCGCTGGAATTTTATTACGTGCGGTACAAGAACCCGTTTATATGCAACAAAATCCTCCCTTTAAAAGTAATTTGCATTCTAATATCTTAGCTTTAGAATTTACTTTTTATCAATGGGGGTTTACAGCCTGGGCTTTTTACGGGTTATTTGCAATGGTTATAGGTTATGCCTTATTTGTAGACCATAAAAAAGTGCAAATAAGTACTACAACAGAAGAATCTATAAAAAATCCAATTGCAAAAGGATGCATAGACATACTTACTATTATTACAACAGTTTTTGGCCTTATTGCAGCTATTGGCCTTGGTACTACACAAATTACTGGCGGGTTAACCCACTTAACCCAACAAAAATTTGGTTTTAAAACTACTCTTATATTAACACTAATTATTTGTACACTCGCTTTTTTATCTGCCTGGAAAGGTTTAAATAAAGGAATTAAATTCCTCTCTAAAGGAAACATTTTAATAACCTTACTTTTACTTTTATTTGTCTTTTTTACAAGTGACATACTTGGCATATTAAATTCCTTTGCACATGCAACTATAGCATACATAATAGATTTTATCCCTATGAGTTTAGCTATAGGGAAATTTAATCCAGGCATAGATTTCTTAACGGATTGGACATTCTATTACTGGGCTTTTTGGATTGCCTGGGCTCCTTTTACTGGAATATTTATAGCACGCATTTCTAAAGGAAGAACCTTAAGACAATTACTATTAGGACTATTAATAATTCCATCTTTGGGCACTTTTTTTTGGTTTGCTGTATTTGGCCAATCTGCATTTAATTTAATCCAAGATTGGGGAAGCTATACTGGAGAGTTTACTAATGTTTTTACCTCTATATTTAGATTTTTAGAAAATTACCCAGTGCCTAGTCTACTAAATACTACTTCTATAATTTTATTAATTGGTTTTTTAGTTACTTCGGTAGATTCTGCCGTTTTTGTTTTGAGTATGTTTACAGATAACGGTAAACAAAACCCAAGTAAAAAACATAGGTTACTCTGGTCTATCTTTATTTTTTTAGCCACTCTTGCCTTATTAGTTTTAGCAAATGTAAAACCAGATATAGATATTCTTAATACTGTTCAAAAACTACTAATTATTACCTCTTTACCATTTTCTTTTTTTATGATAGTTATGGCTAGCCTATTTTTAAGAAAAATGATTACTAAGAAATAAGTATCTAAAATTTAACTAGGTGTATACCCCTGTTTATAATCCTAAAAATAGCATTACTTTAGTAAAATAAACTAATTAATTTTAAAATGTATACGAATAAACTTTACCATTTATTTTCTTTACTTGTTATATGTTCTCTATTTTCTTGTCAAGAAAAAAAAGAAAATGTTTCTGATCAAAGACCAAATATAGTTTTAATAATAGCGGATGATGTAAATTGGGATGATATTGGTCCCTATGGTAATAAAAACATTAGAACCCCAAACTTAGATCAACTTGCTAAAGATGGCATGTTATTTAATCAAGCTTTTTTAACCACAAGCTCCTGTAGTCCCAGCAGAACAAGTATTATTTCGGGTTTATATCCTCATAATACTGATGCAGAACAATTAGCATGGCCTTTACCAGAAGGGAAAAGAACATTTGTTCAAGAATTAAAAAATGCTGGTTATTGGACAGGCTTAGCAGGAAAATATCATTTAGGAGAAGCTGTAATCGATGATTTTGATGCATTACATGAAATGCAATGGAATGATAATATTGGACTAAAAGGAATAGATAGAAAATTAGTGGGTGATGGTAGTGGTTGCGATGATTGGATTAAACTATTAAATGAAAGGCCAAAAGACCAACCTTTCTTTACATGGCTTGCTGCGTATGATGCACATAGACCTTTTTATGAAGGCATTAGTGACAACCCTCATAGTCCGGAAGATGTAAACTTACCCCCTTATGTTCCCAATACAGATGGTGTTAAAAAAGACTTTGCCCTTTATTATGATGAAATTTCTAGAATGGATAGCTACATAGGAAAAGTAGTATCTGAATTAGAAAAACAAAATGTAACAAAAAATACAATCATACTTTTTATATCAGATAATGGGAGAGCTTTCCCTAGAGATAAAACCACATTATATGAAGGCGGCATAAAAACGCCTTGGATTATAAAATGGCCTGCAAAAATTAAAGGAGGACAAACAAATAATGAGCTAGTAAGTTCTGTAGATATTGCCCCAACCTTTATGCAAGTAGCAGGCTTACAACCATTAAAAGAATTTAATGGCACTAGTATTTTACCCTCTATAGAAAATACAAGTATTTCTATACACGAAGAAATTTATGCAGAAGATCATTTTCATGATTTTGAAGATTATACCAGAGCTGTTCGTACAAAACAATTTAAGTATATAAAAAATTATTATTCAGATTTACCTAATACTCCTTCTGCAGATATAATTAGAGGTCTTGGTTGGCAAAGTATGTTAGAAGAAAAAGAAAAGGGAACATTAAACACAGCACAACTAAAATGTTTTGTAACCCCTAGAGATATTGATGAACTTTTTGATATTACTAAAGATCCATACGAGTTAAATAATCTAGCAAACAACCCAGAATATAGTAACGTTTTAGAGGATATGAAATCTAGGTTAGAAAAAATAAGAAATGTAACTAATGATGTACTTCCTACGGTAAGAACACCGGATGATTTCTTTAGAGAAACAGGATTACCAACTAAGTACCGTATACGACCAAGACCTTCTAAGGCCGTTTATATGAAAGCTCGTGCAGAAGGGAAAGTTTTAACTAATCCAGATATGGAATAAGCTAAAAATAGTATATTTAAGAATGATAACTAAATCTCATATTTTAATTAATGGTCATAAACATGTAGCTTACCAAAGTAATGTTTTACCAAAAGAAGAACTTCTCAAACAAAGTAAAGAATTCTTTTCTCTTTTAGACAAAAGAAGATCGGTTAGAGAATATTCTGATTCTCCAGTTCCTAAAGAAGTAATTGAGACTTTAATTAAAACAGCTTCTACTGCACCTTCTGGAGCACATAAACAACCATGGACTTTTTGTGCTGTAGCAAACTCAAATTTAAAAACTAAGATTAGAAAAGCTGCAGAAATAGAAGAAAAAGAAAGTTACGAAAGTAGAATGAGTGACCGTTGGAAAAAAGATTTAAAACCTCTCGGGACCAATATGCACAAGCCCTTTTTAGAAAAAGCACCTTGGCTAATTATAGTATTTAAAAAAGTACATGATATTAGTGAGAATGGAGAAAAAGAAAATAATTATTATGTAAATGAATCTGTTGGTATTGCATGTGGTATGTTAATTACCGCCATCCATAATGCCGGTTTGGTTACATTAACACATACTCCTAGCCCTATGAATTTTTTAGCCAAACTTTTAAACCGACCAAGTAATGAAAGAGCTTTTTTATTATTACCAGTAGGATATCCAAAAGAACCAACTTACGTTCCAGATATTGAAAGAAAAACATTAAACAAAATAGCAGAGTTTTACGAATAAAAAGAGGCCTCTAATAGAGACCTCTTTTTATATTTATAAATAACTTATTTTAATCTAACTCTTGTGGTAAAAACACTTCAGCCATCATACATCTAGCACTACCTCCCCCACATGTTTCTATAGTTTCTAAAGAACTATGAAGAATTTCGCAATACTTCTCTATACTTTTTATTTGTGAACTATTTAAAGAGTTATAAGCAGCAGAACTCATAACTAAATATCTTTTATCATCTGCTCCTAAAACTTGAAGCATATTACCAGCAAAGTGATGTATTTGCTCCTCTGTAATAGCTATTACTTCTTTACCATTTTCTTTTAAATGTTTAACAACATTTTTACGCTCTTTTTTATCATCAATAGAATCTAAACAAATAACAGAAAAGTGCTCTGCTAAACACATCATTACATTAGTATGGTATATAAGCATACGTTTATCTCCCACAGATTGATAGGCACTAAAAATAACTGGCAAATAGTCAAAATCTTCACAAAACTCAATAATAAGTTCTTCGTTTGCTCTATCAGACAAAGCACAATATGCTTTTTTATTTACACGATCTAAAAGCAAACTACCTGTTCCTTCTAAAAAAAGATTATCTTCTTCTGCAGAAGTATAATCCATTACATTTTCTATAATAAACCCTTTTTCCTCTAAAGTATTTAAAATATCTTCTCTTCTTTCATTACGTCTATTTTCTGCAAACATAGGGTATAAGCCTACCGTACCATTAGAGTGAAAAGAAATCCAATTGTTAGGAAAAATAGAATCCGGAGTATCTGGAGTTTTTGTATCCTCTATAACTACAACATTTACCCCTTTAGCTGTTAAAGTATCCACAAAGGCATCAAACTCCTTTTGAGCATTTTTAATAACAGTTATGTCATCAAGATTTATATCTTCTTGAAAGTAATTATTTACCGCTGTCTGTTCGTTCTTACGAAAGTTAACTGGGCGAATCATTAAAATTGTGTTTGATATTTGCATCATTTATTCTCGTATTAGTGGTAATGTACTACAACGTAACAATCCTTCTTGTTTAGAAATTTCGGAATATGCTATTTCTTCTACTATAAAACCTTGTTCTTTTAACCAAATATTTAATCTTACAAAACTTTTTTCTGAAACTATAACTTCTGGTGATATAGAAAAAACATTACTAAACATTTGATACATTTCATCTGCAGTAATTTCAAAAATATTTTCTTCACCAAAAAAATCTACCAACCATTGGTACTCCTCTTCTACTAAAAAGCCATTTTTATGCAAGATTGCTTTTCCTTTACCAATTGGTTGAAAACAACAATCCAAATGTAATGCATTTTCTTTCGCATTTTTAGATTTCCGTAACTCAAAAGATTTTATAGTTTTCTCTGGAAATTGTTTCGAAATATAATCAACAGCAGCTTTGTTAGTTCTAGCTGTAATATGCTCTGAATAATCTTTTGCAGTGTAGGTTCCAATAAAAATATAATCTTTCCAAGGCATAACATCACCACCCTCTACATGTACCTCTTCTGGAGGTCTTATAATACTCTCTTCTGGTATTTTATCTAATACATGAAGTATTGCATCAATTTCTTTTTCTCTATCTGGTAAAATATTTGCTAAAATTAATTTGCTTCCTATTACAAAAGCTATATCTCTAGAAAATATTTGATTACAATCTTTAAGAACTTCTGGTCTATATACTGTAACATTATGTTTTTTAAAAACTGCTGCAAAACCCTCCATTTCTAGAACCATATCTTTCTCTAAAGGATAAGTTCCTGCTAAAATATGCTCTAATGATTTAGGATCATAAGCCTCTTCAGGTTTTGGTGTTGGGCCACAACTTTCTGCAGTACCAAGTACTACTGCCTTTAAAACAGATGTTTCATCTGTAACATTTAAATGTAACATATAAAAAATTTGAAACAAATATAGAATTACTTTTTTACTAAAAAAAAGCCCTTTTTTAAAAAAGGGCTTTAAAATATTAAAAAGATAGTAATCTTATTTTCTGTCGTCAAGTTTCTTAAATGGTCTATGATTTTCTCCAGTATAAACTTGTCTTGGTCTACCAATTGGTTCTCCATTTAAACGCATTTCTCTCCACTGAGCAATCCATCCTGGTAATCTACCTAAAGCAAACATTACTGTAAACATTTCTGTAGGAATTCCTAATGCTCTATATATAATACCAGAATAAAAATCGACATTAGGATACAATTTTCTATCTACAAAATAAGGATCTTCTAGTGCTTCTTTTTCTAATCCTTTGGCTATTTCTAAAATTGGGTCATCTATACCTAAATCTGCAAGAACTTCATCTGCAGCAACTTTAATAATCTTAGCTCTTGGATCAAAGTTTTTATATACTCTATGCCCAAAGCCCATTAATCTAAATGGATCACTTTTATCTTTGGCTTTAGCCATGTACTTTTTAGTATCGCCCCCATCTGCTTCTATAGCCTCTAACATTTCTAAAACTGCCTGGTTAGCACCACCATGTAATGGGCCCCATAATGCAGAAATTCCTGCAGATAAAGATGCAAACAATCCTGCATGTGATGAACCTACAATACGCACAGTAGATGTTGAACAATTTTGCTCATGATCTGCATGTAATATTAATAATTTATCTAAGGCGTCAATTATTATTGGATTCTTAAGGTATTCTTGGGTTGGTTTCTTGAACATCATTTTATGTATATTCTCAACATAACCTAATGTATCATCTCCGTAATCAAGAGGTAATCCCTTTTTCTTACGCATTGTCCAAGCAACTAAAACTGGAAATTTTGCTAATATTCTAACAATAGCATGATACATTTCCTTTTCCGAAGTAACATTTACAGAGCTAGGGTTAAAAGCAATTAATGCACTTGTTAAAGAAGATAATACTCCCATTGGGTGAGCAGACTTTGGAAAACCATGAAGAATTTTTTTCATTTCTTCATCTATATGAGATTCTTCCTTTATATCTTCATGAAAATTCTTTAACTGCTCTGCATTTGGTAACTCACCAAAAATTAATAAATAAGCAACTTCTAAAAAATCAGCTTTTTCAGCTAGCTCTTCTATAGAATATCCTCTGTATCTTAAAATTCCTTTTTCACCATCTAAAAATGTAATAGCGCTTTCACAAGAACCAGTATTTTTATACCCTGGATCAATAGTTATTAATCCTTTAGATACTGAACGCAAAGATTTTATATCTATAGCTAATTCTTCTTCTGTTCCTTTTATTACAGGAAACTCATATTTTTCTCCGTTGTACTCTAAAAATGCTTTATCCGACATGAATTTTTTACTTAATTTTTGTGCTTCGTAAATTTACGAAAAAACCTTTAATTTTAACAATATAAAACATGTCAAAACTAACTACTATAACGTTATAGCTACTAAGCTGGTTAAAAGAAATTTAAAAAAAAAGGAGGTTTATTATTGATTTATAGAATAGAGTAATTTATAATATTCATCTACCGATTTTTCCCATGTAAAACGCATCTTTTTTGCATTATTCTGAATTTTTATCCATTTTTCATTTTCCTTTGAATAAATTTTCAATGCAAGATCAAAAACCTCTAGCATATTTTTTACTTTTTCTTCATAAGTTGCTCCATTAAAACTAAAACCGGTTTTTAAATGAGATACTGTATCTTTTAAACCTCCTGTATGATGAACTAAACATGGGTTTCCATTTCTCATTGCCAACATTTGGCTAATACCACAAGGCTCAAATAAACTAGGCATAAAATATAAATTAGATTCTAAATAAATAGCATCTATAACATCTTCAGATTGACCATTTATAAAAATAAAATTTTCATGCTCATAGCTTATTTTTCTAAAAAGTTCTTCATAATCTGGAGCACCAGTACCCAACAGAATAAAAGATCCATTTACTTTCTTTAATTTTTTTAAAATTTCAACAAATGCATCAGGCGACCGTTTAAAAAAATAAAATTTTTGCTCTGTTAAGCGAGCTACACTGGAACAAATAAACTCTGGAGGCTCTACCAAATATTTAGCAATTTTTTCTCCGGTATGCGCCAAAAAATCTGCTTTATATTTTTTAGACTCCTCTTGTAGCCATTTAAATATAGCATTAATAGTAATTAAATATATTTTCCCCTTTTCTGCTGTTCTAATATTTTTGTAATTAGAGCCATTAAGAATTCCTATTAATCTACCTTCATTATCTGCTTTTTGTAAATCTTCTTCCAAACCTTCCCCACCAATAAACTCTGGAGGATTACTTGCGTTTAAAATATCTTCTTTATAAGAAGGAGATACCGTATGCACAGCATCGGCATAACGAATACCTACTGCCATTAAGTTTATACAATCTGAATAACGATAATCTTTTAAACTTTCCGTATCATAAGGAATATCTGGAAACCAATTTTTTACGGAAGAATAATTATCTTCAAAAGGTCTTATTCCTTGTATAGCAAGATTATGAATACTATAAACAAACCGAGCTTTTTCTAAAACCCTATAGCCTACATGAAATTTCTTTAAAAACAATAGAAGACTTGTATGCCAATCATGCATATGAACTATATCTATTTTCCCAAATGCTTCATTTTTTATTGCTTCTGCAACTGCCGTACAAAATATAAAATATTTAATAGCATCTGTATAAAAAGGCTCTGTGGGATCATTATGATAAATATGGGCTATATCTCCTGCTTCAATTTCTGGATGGTGGATAACATAATAATGAATATTATCAAAATTTTTCTTAGGATTTACTTCATACAATTCTGCTATGTATGTTGTACTTCTTAAGTTAAAAGTAAGTGTTGTTTTTAGAGTACCTTGCTGATGTAACCTACCATAAGAAGGAACAACAACATGGGCTTTATCTCCTCGGGATGCAATTTGACGCGGTACATCTCTGACCACATCTCCCATACCACCAGCTTTACAATTATATAATGCATCATTTTCTGCAGCAACAAAAAGAAAATTATTCATATTTTAAAAAAAGGGAGTTAAATTAATGATTTTAATAAAAGATATACATTCTTATTAAAGATTCAAAAAAAAAGCCTTTCTAAAATTTTAGAAAGGCTTTTTTTTTAACATATAACACAATTAATTTATTTTAAATGCTTTTTCTTGCGGATAATATGCCATATTTCCTAATTCTTCTTCTATTCTAAGAAGCTGGTTGTATTTAGCCATCCTGTCTGAACGAGAAGCTGATCCTGTTTTAATTTGTCCAGTATTTAATGCAACAGCCAAATCTGCAATTGTATTATCTTCAGTTTCTCCAGAACGGTGAGACATTACAGATGTATACCCAGCATTTTTAGCCATATTTACAGCAGATATAGTTTCTGTTAAAGTTCCTATTTGGTTTACTTTAATTAAAATAGAATTTGCAATTCCATTTTTGATTCCTTTAGATAAACGCTCTACATTAGTTACAAATAAATCATCCCCTACTAATTGTACTTTATCACCAATCTTTTCTGTTAAAGACTTCCATCCGTCCCAGTCATTCTCATCCATACCATCTTCTATAGATATTATAGGGTATTTTGCAGATAAATCTGCTAAATATTGTGCTTGTTCTTCTGATGTACGTACAACACCTTTATCCCCTTCGAACTTAGTGTAATCATATTTACCATCTACATAGAATTCTGCTGCCGCACAATCTAAAGCTATCATAACATCATCACCTAATTTATAGCCTGCTTTTTCTACAGCTTTTGCAATAGTATCTAATGCATCCTCTGTACCACCTGCAAGGTTTGGTGCAAAACCACCTTCATCACCAACTGCTGTACTTAAACCTCTATCGTGTAATACTTTTTTAAGGTTATGAAAAATTTCTGTTCCCATTTGCATGGAATGCGAAAAAGATTTTGCTTTTACTGGCATTACCATGAATTCTTGAAAAGCAATAGGAGCGTCTGAGTGCGAACCTCCATTAATAATATTCATCATTGGTACAGGTAATGTATTTGCACTTACCCCTCCAATATATCTATACAAAGAAAGCCCTAATTCATTTGCTGCAGCTTTTGCAACTGCTAAAGAAACTCCCAATATAGCATTTGCCCCTAATTTAGATTTGTTTGGTGTTCCATCTAAATCTATCATTGTTTGGTCTATAAGATTCTGTTCAAAAACAGACATTCCTAAAACCTCTTCTGCTATAGCTCCATTTACATTACTAACAGCTTTTAAAACTGCTTTACCCATAAAAGTATCACCACCATCACGTAGTTCTACAGCTTCATGTTCTCCTGTAGATGCTCCAGAAGGAACTGCTGCTCTTCCCATTATACCGTTTTCTGTTATTACATCCACTTCTACAGTTGGGTTACCTCTAGAATCTAAAATTTGTCTTGCGTGTACACTTAGGATAATACTCATGTGTTTTTTTATTATTTATGGTTATTTTGCTTTTATCTTTTTAAAATACAAAGATACAAAACCCTATTTTTTTTGGTTTATTTTAATGCTGATATTAGTCAAAAAATAACGATTATTTAAACTATATATCTTTTATTTGTTATTTCTTAATCATTTCAAAGAAATCATCAAAAAGGTAGTCAGAATCATGAGGTCCGGGACTAGCTTCTGGATGGTATTGCACAGAAAAAACTTGCTTGTTTTTTATTCTAATTCCTGCAACTGTTTTGTCATTTAAATGTTCATGTGTAATTTCTAAATTACTATTTGCCTCAGTCTCTTCTCTATTAATAGCAAAACCATGATTTTGAGAAGTTATTTCTCCTTTACCAGTAACAAGATTTAAAACAGGATGGTTTATACCTCTATGACCATTATGCATTTTATAAGTAGAAACTCCATTTGCAAGTGCAATAACTTGGTGGCCTAAACAGATACCAAATAAAGGTTTCCCACTATCAATTAAACCCTTTGCAGTTTCAATAGCTTCTACTAAAGGCTCTGGATCGCCAGGTCCATTAGAAATAAAATAACCATCTGCATCCCATGCAGCCATATCAGAAAAACTAGCATTGTATGGGAATACTTTTATATAAGCATCTCTTTTAGCTAAATTTCTAAGTATATTTTTTTTAATTCCAATATCTAATGCCGATATTTTATACTTAGCATTCTCGTTCCCATAAAAGTAAGGTTCTTTGGTAGACACTTTAGAAGAAAGTTCTAGGCCTTTCATACTAGGCTGTTTCGCCAATTGTTCTTTTATAGACTCTAAATTAGTAACATCTGTAGTAATTACAGCATTCATAGCACCATTATCTCTAATATAACTTACCAATGCTCTGGTATCTACATCGGAAATTGCAAAAAGATTACTATTCCCTAAAAAATCTTCTAAACTTTTGTCAGCAAGGTCTCTAGAATATTCATAACTAAAATTTTTACATATTAGTCCAGATATTTTAACAGAATCAGATTCTATCTCATCTATGTTTGTACCATAATTACCAATATGGGCATTAGTAGTTACCATTAACTGACCAAAATAAGATGGATCTGTAAATATTTCTTGATAACCAGTCATCCCAGTATTAAAACAAACTTCTCCAAAAGAAGTTCCTTCTAAATTTCCTACAGATTTCCCATGAAAGATGGTACCATCTGCTAATAATACTATTGCTTTTTTCTTTGTTTGATATTTCATAAACTTAAATATGAATTTTAATATAATATAAAAACATAAAAAAAAGGATAAGTTATTAATAACTTATCCTTTCATAAAAAATATTTCTTTAAACATACTACTCTTCTGAATCGTCTGTTTTAGTTTCAGCTACAGCTACAGGAGGAGTATCAACTTTTTTATTTCTACCTCTTCTTGTAGATTTTTTCTTAGCAGGTTTACCAGCATTATATAGCTCATTAAAATCTACTAACTCTATCATTGCCATATCTGCGTTATCCCCTAAACGATTTCCTAGTTTAATAATTCTAGTATAACCACCTGGTCTCTCTCCAATTTTCTCAGAAACCTCACTGAACAAAGCTGAAACAGCATACTTGTCTCTTAAATTTTTGAAAACAATACGTCTGTTATGTGTTCCTTTATCTGCAGTTTTATTATTTTCTGCTTTAGCTTTAGTAATTAAAGGCTCTACAAATTGTTTTAAAGCTTTTGCTTTAGCTACTGTAGTATTAATTCTCTTGTGTTCAATTAAGGAACAAGCCATATTTGCCAACATTGCTTTTCTGTGGGCAGCTTTTCTTCCTAAATGATTAACTTTTTTACCGTGTCTCATTATTTATTCTATTTTCTTCCTTATCAGAGCTTTTCTCTTCTAATAGAAGTAAAATTAATCTTTATCTAATTTGTATTTTGATAAATCCATACCAAAACTTAATCCTTTGTTGATAACCAACTCTTCTAATTCCGTTAAAGACTTTTTACCAAAGTTTCTAAACTTCATTAAATCATTTTTATTAAAAGAAACTAAATCTCCTAATGTATCAACCTCTGCAGCTTTTAAACAATTTAGTGCTCTTACAGATAAATCCATATCCACTAATTTAGTTTTTAATAACTGACGCATATGTAAGGATTCCTCATCATATGTTTCCGTCTGTGCTATCTCATCTGCTTCTAAAGTTATTCTTTCATCAGAAAATAACATAAAGTGATGTATTAAAACTTTAGCTCCTTCTGTTAAAGCGTCTTTTGGATGAATAGAACCATCTGTAACAATTTCAAAAACCAATTTCTCATAATCCGTTTTCTGTTCTACTCTAAAGTTTTCAATACTATATTTTACATTTTTTATTGGTGTAAATATAGAATCAATAGCAATAGTTCCTAAAGCTACTCCAGATTTCTTATTTTCTTCTGCTGGTACATATCCTCTACCCTTGTCTATTGTAATTTCCATATTAATGCTAACTTTAGCATCCATATTACAAATTACTAAGTCTGGATTAAGAACTTGGTAACCAGAAATAAATTTCTGAAAATCTCCAGCAGTTAATTGATCTTTACCACTTACAGATATAGAAACAACTTCTGCTTCAGAATCTTCAATTTGCTTTTTAAAACGTACTTGTTTTAAATTTAAAATAATCTCGGTAACATCTTCTACAACTCCCGGTATAACCGAAAATTCATGCTCTACCTTATCAATTCTTACAGAAGTAATAGCATGACCTTCTAATGAAGAAAGTAATACCCTTCTTAATGCGTTCCCAACCGTTAATCCATAACCTGGTTCTAAAGGGCGAAATTCAAATTTGCCTTCAAAATCAGAGGAATCGATCATTATTACTTTATCGGGTTTCTGAAAATTAAATAATGCCATATTCGATTGGTGTTGTTTATTTAGAGTATAACTCGACTATTAATTGTTCTTTAATATTCTCTGGAATTTGCATTCTTTCTGGAACAGAAACAAAAGTTCCTTGTTTAGTTTCAGAATTCCATGTCATCCATTCGTATACATTATTATTTGATGATAATGCATCTTGAATTGTTTGTAGAGATTTAGATTTTTCTCTTACACCTACAACATCACCAGCTTTTAAAGAATAAGAAGGTATGTTAACCAACTCACCATTAACTGTAATATGTCTGTGTGATACTAACTGTCTAGCTCCTCTTCTAGAGTTAGAGATACCCATTCTAAAAACTACGTTATCTAATCTAGATTCACATAATTGAAGTAATACTTCACCGGTAACTCCTTTACTACTATTCGCTTTTGCAAATATTCCTCTAAATTGACGCTCTAATATACCATAAGTATACTTTGCTTTTTGCTTTTCCATTAACTGGACAGCGTATTCAGATTTTTTTCCACGACGACGATTATTTCCGTGTTGTCCTGGAGGATAATTTTTCTTTTCAAAAGACTTATCGTCTCCAAAAATCGCTTCTCCAAACTTACGAGCGATTTTACTTTTTGGTCCTGTATATCTTGCCATTTTCTAAAAATTTGAAAGTGTGATTATGAATTAAGGCTTATCCTTCGATAATCGTAACTACACTCTCTATGAAATAATAAATTAATTAAACTCTTCTTCTCTTTGGAGGTCTACAACCATTATGAGGCATTGGAGTAACATCAATAATTTCTGTTACCTCTATTCCTGCATTATGAATAGAACGAATAGCAGATTCTCTACCATTTCCAGGTCCTTTTACATAAACCTTTACTTTTCTTAAACCTGCTTCATGAGCAACTTTAGAACAATCTTCTGCAGCTACTTGAGCAGCATAAGGAGTATTCTTTTTTGAACCTCTAAAACCAAGCTTACCCGCAGACGACCAAGAGATAACATCCCCCTTTTTATTTGTCAACGAAATAATGATATTGTTAAAAGAAGCAGTAACGTGAGCTTCACCCACAGACTCTACTATAACTTTACGTTTTTTAGTAGATTTAGCATTTGCTTTTGCCATAATACCTAATTATTATTTAGTTGCCTTTTTCTTGTTAGCAACTGTTTTTCTCTTTCCTTTTCTGGTTCTAGAATTATTCTTAGTTCTTTGACCTCTTAAAGGTAAACCAGATCTATGACGTATTCCTCTGTAACATCCAATATCCATTAGACGCTTGATGTTTAATTGAGTCTCTGAACGTAATTCCCCTTCAATAGTAAAAGAAGAAACCGCATCTCTAATACGACCTATTTCATCATCATTCCAATCCGATACTTTAGTATCTTCACTAACTTGAGCCACTTTTAAAATCTCTTTAGCTCTACTGTTACCAATTCCAAAAATGTAAGTTAAGGCAATTACGCCTCTTTTTTGTTTTGGTATGTCTATACCTGCAATTCTTGCCATAACTATCCTTGTCTTTGTTTAAATCTAGGATTCTTTTTGTTGATTACATACAACCTGCCTTTTCTACGCACAATTTTGCACTCGGCACTTCTCTTTTTTATTGATGCTCTAACTTTCATCTCTATCTATCTTAATATCTATAAGTGATTCTAGCCTTACTTAAATCATAAGGACTCATTTCTAATTTTACTTTATCGCCTGGAAGCAATTTTATGTAATGCATACGCATTTTACCAGAAATATGAGCCGTTACTACATGTCCATTTTCTAACTCTACTCTAAACATAGCATTTGATAATGCTTCGATTATAGAGCCATCTTGTTCTATTGCTGCTTGTTTAGCCATAAATTATGCTACTTTTCTGTTTTTACCAGATTTCATTAATCCATCGTAATGTCTATTTAACAAGTAAGAATTTACTTGTTGCACTGTATCTATAGCAACACCCACCATAATTAATAGTGATGTACCTCCATAAAACATAGCCCAACCTGCCTGTACATCCATAAGTTTTACAACAATTGCTGGTAAAACAGCTAGCAAAGCTAAAAATATAGATCCAGGTAACGTAATTAAAGACATTATTTTATCTAAAAAATCTCCAGTTTCTTTTCCAGGTCTTATCCCTGGTATAAATCCTCCACTTCTTTTTAAATCATCTGCCATTTTATTCGTAGGAACTGTTATAGCAGTATAAAAATAAGTGAATATGATAATTAAGAAAGCAAATAATAAATTATATGCCCATCCAAAAATATCAGCAAATTGTACTTGCATCCATTGCCCTGCAGAAGTCTCATCAAAAGCTTGCCCAATTAAACCAGGAACAAACATAATAGCTTGTGCAAATATTATAGGCATTACACCAGATGCATTTAATTTTAATGGAATATATTGTCTTGAACCGGCAACATTCTTTTCATATCCACCAGAAGCAGTTCTTCTAGCATATTGTACTGGTATCTGACGTGTAGCCATTACTAATAAAATACTAGCTAATATAACCAAGAACCATACTATAACTTCCACAAGAATAAACATTAAACCACCATTATTATTAGTAGTTCTAGATAAAAATTCTTGAACAAAAGATTGTGGCATGGTAGCAATAATACCTATCATTATTAATAAAGAAATACCATTACCAATACCTTTATCTGTTATTTTTTCTCCTAACCACATTGCAAATACGCAACCTGAAACTAAAATAATAACAGCAGGAACCATAAAATCTAAACCTTTACCTAACAAGAACGCACTGTCTCTAACACCAAATGCTTCTAATCCATAAAGATAAGCCGGCGCCTGTACAATACAAATTCCTATGGTTAACCATCTTGTGATTTGGTTTATAGTTTTTCTTCCACTTTCTCCTTCTTTCTGAAGTTTTTGAAGATAAGGGATAGCAATACCCATTAATTGCACTACAATAGAAGCTGAGATATAAGGCATAATACCTAAGGCAAAAACAGAAGCATTAGCAAATGCACCTCCAGTAAAAGCATTAAGTAATCCAAAAATACCTTGATCCGTACTTGAAGCAAGTGATGCTAACTGTGTAGAGTCAATACCCGGAAGTACTATTTGGCAACCAAAACGGTAAACCAATAAAAGACCTAAAGTAATTAATATTCTATTCCTTAGTTCTTCTATTTTCCAGATATTAGATATTGTATCAAAAAAATTCTTCATAGTGTCTATTCTATACTTATAAACTTATTGCTTCACCACCTGCTGCTTCAATAGCAGCTTTTGCTGTTGCTGTAAATTTATGAACTGATACTTTAAGAGAAGCTTTTAATTCTCCTCCTCCCAATATCTTAACTAAATCATTTTTTCCAACTAAACCATTTTCAACTAATGCGTCAAAAGTAAGTTCGTTTTTAATAACTTTATTATCAACTAATTCTTGTAAAGTAGATAAGTTAACACCCTTATATTCTTTACGATTAATATTGGTAAAACCAAACTTAGGCACACGCCTTTGTAATGGCATTTGACCACCTTCGAAACCAATCTTTTTAGAATAACCAGATCTAGATTTAGCACCTTTATGACCTCTTGCGGCTGTACCACCTTTACCTGATCCTTGACCTCTACCTATACGCTTACCGTCTCTTTGAATAGATCCTTCAGCTGGTTTTAGATTACTTAAATTCATTACACTAATATATATTAAGCTTCTTCAGAAGAAACTAAGTGTTTAACTTTATTTACCATACCTATAACACTAGGAGTTGCATCATGTTCAACTACCTGTCCTATTCTTTTTAAACCTAGAGCTTCTAAAGTTCTCTTTTGATTTAAAGGTCTTTTTATACTACTACGTATTTGTGTTACTTTAATCTTTGCCATAATATCTTATATTATCCTTTAAAAACTTTTTCTAAAGAAACTCCTCTTTCTTGAGCTATTGTCTTAGCATCTCTTAATTGTAATAAAGCATCAAAAGTAGCTTTTACTACATTGTGTGGGTTAGATGACCCTTGAGATTTAGATAATACATCTTGAACACCTACAGCTTCCAATACCGCTCTTACAGCTCCACCTGCAATAACTCCAGTACCATGAGATGCTGGTTGGATATAAACTCTAGCACCACCAAATTTACCTTTTTGCTCATGAGGTAAAGTTCCTTTATTTAAAGGAATACGAATTAAATTCTTTTTAGCATCTTCTATTGCTTTTGCAATTCCAGTTGCTACCTCTTTAGATTTTCCAAGACCATGACCAACTACTCCGTTTTCATCACCTACAACTACTATTGCAGAAAAGCCAAAAGCTCTACCACCTTTAGTAACTTTGGTAACTCTTTGTACACCAACTAATCTGTCTTTTAAATCTAAACCTCCTGGTTTTACTGTCTCTACGTTTTTATATTTTTGAAACATAATGCTATTTAAAATTTAAGTCCTGCTTCCCTTGCGCCATCGGCCAAAGATTTAACTCTTCCGTGATATAAATTCCCTCCTCTATCAAAAGCTACTTTATCATAACCAGCTTTTAAAGATTTCTCAGCTATTGCTTTTCCAACTAATTTTGCAATTTCTGATTTGTTTCCTTTAGAATCAATTGCTTTATCTCTAGATGACGCTGCAAGTAAAGTAATACCTTTTACATCATCTATTAACTGAGCGTATATTTCACTATTACTTCTGAAAATTGATAATCTAGGTCTTTCTGCCGTACCAGAAGAAACTTTTCGTATTCTTCTACGAATTCTATATTTTCTTTGTGTCTTTGATAATTTCATAATGCTATTCTTAAGCTGATTTACCGGCTTTTCTTCTTAATATTTCTCCAACAAACTTAATACCTTTTCCTTTATATGGTTCTGGCTTACGGAATGATCTAATTTTTGCTGCAATTTGACCAACCAATTGTTTATCGTATGAAGTTAATTTTACTATTGGGTTTTTACCTTTTTCAGATATTGTTTCCACTTTAACTTCTGGAGCTAAATCAATAACAATATTATGAGAAAAACCTAAAGCTAAATCTAACTTTTGACCTTGATTACTTGCTCTATAACCTACACCTACAAGTTCTAGTTCTTTTGTCCACCCTTTAGAGACACCATTAACCATATTCAAAACTAATGATCTATATAAACCGTGTTTTGC
The DNA here is from genome assembly GCF_003634105.1 of Maribacter vaceletii. GTDB lineage: Bacteria > Bacteroidota > Bacteroidia > Flavobacteriales > Flavobacteriaceae > Maribacter_B > Maribacter_B vaceletii. The sequence goes on from NZ_RBIQ01000007.1 coordinate 28,103, forward strand.
TTTTTGATCTTTAGAGTCTGATGATCTAGTAACTTTTACTTCACCTTCTTCTACATTTATAGAAACACCAGAGAATTCTTGAGTTAACTCTCCTAATTTACCTTTTACAGTAACAACATTATCTTTAACTTCAACAGTTACACCTTCTGGAATTGCTACTGGATTATTACCTATTCTAGACATTTTTTTAATCTTTAAATATTAATAAACGTAGCATAATACCTCGCCACCTACATTTTCATCTTGCGCCTGCTTACTAGTCATTACTCCATGAGAAGTAGACACTATAGCTACACCAAGTCCATTAAGAACCCTTGGCAAGTCTTGTTTTCCAACATACTTACGTAAACCAGGTTTACTAACACGTTGTAATTTTTTTATTACAGGCTCTTTAGTTACTTTATTATATTTTAAAGCTATTTTGATAGAACCTTGTACTTTGTCTTGTTCGAATTTATAACTTAATATATATCCTTGATCGAATAATATTTTTGTTATTTCTTTTTTAACATTAGAAGATGGTATATCTACCACTCTATGCCCTGCTCTGCTGGCATTTCTAATTCTTGTTAAATAATCTGCTATAGTATCAGTTACCATTTTTATTTATTTCGGTGACGGTTTTTAACACTATTGTTAAACCTGAAACCAGTTAATACTCTTAATAATTACCAGCTTGCCTTTTTAACACCTGGTATTAAACCTTGATTAGCCATTTCTCTAAAAGTAACCCTAGAAATTCCAAAAGTTCTCATGTATCCTTTAGGTCTTCCAGTAAGCTTACAACGATTATGCATACGAATTGGCGATGCATTTTTAGGTAATTTTTGTAGCGCTTCATAATCTCCAGCTTCTTTTAAAGCTTTTCTTTTTTCAGCATATTTAGCTACAGTTTTTGCCCTTTTTCTTTCGCGGGCTTTCATTGATTCTTTAGCCATACTAGTTCTTTTTAAAAGGTAATCCTAATTCGGTTAATAATGATTTTGCTTCTTTATCTGTATTTGCAGAAGTTACAAATGTAATATCCATACCATTAATACGATTAATTTTATCAATATTAATTTCAGGAAATATGATTTGCTCTGTAATACCTAAACTATAATTCCCTCTTCCATCAAAACCAGTAGCTTTAATTCCTTGAAAATCACGAACTCTAGGTAACGCACTAGTAACCAATCTATCTAAGAATTCATACATTCTTTCACCACGCAAAGTCACTTTAGCACCTATTGGCATACCTTTACGTAATTTAAAAGAAGCAACATCCTTCTTAGACATAGTAGCAACAGCTTTCTGTCCAGTAATAATAGTCATTTCATCAACAGCATGATCAATCAACTTTTTATCAGCAACTGCAGCTCCAATACCTCTACTTACAACTATCTTTTCTAACTTAGGAACTTGCATTATATTTTTATAACCAAATTCCTCTTTAAGAGCACCTACAATACGCTCTGTATATTCTGTTTTTAATCTTGCAACGTAAGCCATAACTAAATTACTTCATTGGATTTTTTAGAAACTCTAACTTTCTTACCATCTCTTAAGTCATAACCAACCCTGGTTAAATCACCAGATTTAGGGTCAACTAAAGAAAGATTAGAAACATGAATTGGAGCTTCTTTTTTAACAATTCCTCCTTGAGGATTTTTTGCACTAGGTTTTTCATGTTTAGACACCATATTAGCACCTTCAACAATTGCCTTGTTTTTCTGAAGATTTACACTTAAAACTTTACCTTCCGTACCTTTATGGTCACCAGCAGTAATTTTAACCGTATCTCCTGTTTTAATTTTTAATTTCTTCATTGTACTGAATATATTATAGTACCTCAGGGGCTAATGATACAATTTTCATAAATTGTTTGTCACGAAGTTCTCTAGCTACAGGCCCAAAAACACGCGTACCTCTCATTTCTCCAGTTGGATTTAACAATACACACGCATTGTCATCAAAACGTATATATGAACCATCAGGTCTTCTTACTTCTTTTTTAGTTCTTACAACTACCGCTGTAGAAACTGCTCCTTTTTTAATACCACCATTTGGAGTTGCCTCCTTAACAGTAACAACGATTTTATCGCCAATTGAAGCATATCTTCTTTTTGTACCACCAAGTACACGTATAGTCAAAACTTCTTTTGCACCGGTATTATCTGCTACCTTTAGTCTAGATTCTTGCTGTAACATATTATTTAGCTCTTTCTAAGATTTCTACTAATCTCCAACACTTGTTCTTACTTAAAGGACGTGTTTCCATAATTTTGACTTTATCGCCAATATTACAATCATTCTTTTCATCGTGTGCAACATATTTCTTTGTTTTTAACACGAACTTACCGTACATAGGATGCTTAACTCTTTTAACTTCTGCAACAACAATGGATTTTTCCATTTTATCACTAGTTACTACTCCTATTCTCTCTTTTCTTAAGTTTCTTTTTTCCATAAAGCAGAACCAATTATTGGTTGTCCCTATTAGTTAATTCCGTAGCCAATTTAGCTACTGTTCTTCTAACTTTTCTTATTTGAAGTGGGTTTTCTAGAGGTGTTACAAAATGCGCAATCTTTAAATCAGCATGAAGTTTTTTTAACTCCACCAACTTCTCCGTAAGTTCCTGGTTGGACAATTCTTTTATTTCTTGTTTTTTCATGATACTTACGTTTAATCTTGAACAGTATAATCTCTAGCCACAATAAATTTAGTTTTAACTGGCAATTTTTGCGCAGCTAAACGTAAGGCTTCTTTAGCTATATCTATAGATACTCCTGCTATTTCAAATAAAACCCTACCTGGTTTTACAACAGCTACAAAATATTCTGGAGCACCTTTACCTTTACCCATACGTACCTCTAAAGGTTTTTTCGTAATAGGCTTATCTGGAAATATCTTTATCCATAACTGCCCCTCTCTCTTCATATATCTTGTAGCAGCAATACGAGCAGCTTCAATTTGACGGGATGTTAAAAAAGATGTATCCAAGGACTTTATACCGAACATACCATTTGAAAGCAAATGCCCTCTTCCGGCATTACCCTTCATACGGCCCTTCTGCATTTTACGAAACTTCGTTCTTTTTGGTTGTAACATTTTCTTACTTCTTTAAAAAATTACTTTCTACGACGTGGTTTTCTTCCACCATCATTTTTTCCACCTTTTCCACCTTGGCTCTTTTGCATTCCAACTAATGGAGAAAGCTCTCTCTTTCCATATACTTCACCTTTCATTATCCAAACTTTGATTCCCAATCTACCATAAGTAGTATGAGCCTCATGCAAAGCATAATCAATATCTGCTCTAAAAGTAGATAATGGAATACGTCCATCTTTATAAGATTCTGAACGAGCCATCTCTGCACCATTTAAACGTCCAGAAATTTGAATCTTAATACCTTCAGCATTCATTCTCATAGCAGCCGCAATAGACATTTTTATTGCTCTTCTAAAAGATATTCTAGATTCAATTTGCCTTGCAACACTTGCCGCAACCAAATTAGCATCTAACTCAGGTCTTTTAATTTCATATATATTAATCTGAACTTCCTTACCTGTAATTTTCTTAAGCTCTTCTTTAAGCTTGTCTACTTCTTGACCACCTTTACCAATTATGATACCAGGTCTTGCCGTTGTAACCGTAACAGTAATAAGTTTTAAAGTACGCTCAATGATAACTCTAGATACACTTGCTTTTGATAAACGAGCATGAATATATTTTCTAATTTTATCATCCTCAGCTAACTTATCTCCATAATCATTACCACCGTACCAGTTAGATTCCCAACCTCTGATGATTCCTAAACGATTACCTATTGGATTTGTCTTTTGTCCCATTCTAGCTTTGTGTATTATTGTTAGACCCAACAACCAATGTTACATGGTTGGAACGTTTTCTAATTCTATGTGCTCTTCCTTGAGGCGCAGGGCGTAATCTTTTTAACATACTACCACTATCCACTCTAATCTCACTTACAATAAGATCAGCATCTTCAACATTAGCATCCTCATTCTTTGCTTGCCAATTTGCAATTGCAGAAAGCAATAATTTCTCTAACCTTCTAGAAGCCTCTTTAGGATTAAATCTTAGAGTAGCTAAAGCGCTTTCAACTTTCTTACCTCTTACCAAATCTGCAACTAAACGCATTTTTCTTGGAGAAGTAGGGCAATTATTAAGTTTAGCAAATGCTACTTTTTGTTTTTCAGCCTTTATTCTTTCGGCCATTTGTTTTTTACGAACTCCCATAGCTTACTTTTTTCCTTTATTCTTTGCCCCTGCATGACCTCTAAAAGATCGTGTTGGAGAAAATTCTCCTAATTTATGACCTACCATATTTTCAGTAACAAAAACAGGGACAAATTGTCTTCCATTATGTACCGCAATAGTAAGACCTACAAAATCAGGTGTTATCATTGAAGCTCTAGACCAAGTCTTAATTACTGACTTTTTACCAGAAGCTGCATTCTGTTGGATTTTCTTATCCAAACTATAGTGAACGTAAGGTCCTTTTTTTAGTGAACGTGCCATTTCTTTCTACTTTTTATTTCTTTCTACGTTCTATTATATACTTGTTTGTACTCTTAGTCTCAGAACGAGTTCTAAATCCTTTAGCAGGTATTCCGTTTCTTGATCTTGGATGACCACCAGAAGCTCTACCTTCACCACCACCCATTGGGTGATCCACTGGGTTCATTGCTACCGGTCTAGTTCTTGGTCTCTTACCTAACCATCTAGTTCTACCTGCCTTACCAGACACCAATAATTGGTGATCAGAATTCGAAATAGCTCCTATTGTAGCCATACAACCAGAAAGAATTAATCTAGTTTCTCCTGAAGGCATTTTTACAGTAACAAACTTACCGTCTTTTGCCATTAATTGAGCAAAAGTTCCTGCACTTCTAGCCATAACAGCACCTTGACCAGGACGTAATTCTATACAAGAAATAACAGTTCCTAATGGAATCTCACTTAAAGCAAGTGCATTACCAACTTCTGGAGCTGCACCTTGACCCGAAGAAACCTTCTGACCAACTTGCAAACCATTTTGTGCAATTATATATTTTTTTACTCCATCAGCATATTCTAACAAAGCAATAAATGCTGTTCTATTTGGATCATATTCAATAGACTTTACAGTAGCAGCAACATCTTGCTTATCTCTTTTAAAATCTATTACACGATACCTTCTTTTATGACCACCACCTCTATGGCGCATTGTCATTTTTCCTTGACTGTTTCTACCTCCTGATTTTTTTAACGGAGCAAGCAAGCTTTTTTCCGGCTTATCAGCAGTAATGGCGTCAAATCCATTAACTACTCTAAAACGCTGCCCAGGAGTGATTGGTTTTAATTTTCTAACTGACATCTCTTGTCTTTATAGATTACTGTAAAAATCAATTATATCACCTTCAGCTACATCAACAACAGCTTTTTTCAAAGCATTTGTCTTTCCATGCTGTACACCTGTCTTAGTGTAACGTGACTTTCTAGTAGGCCCGTAATTCATAGTACGTACCTTTTTTACGGAAACACCGTAAGTTGCTTCAACAGCATCTTTTATCTGAATCTTATTAGCCTTTGGACTAACAAAGAAACCATAACGATTATACAACTCGCTATCAGCGGTCATTTTCTCAGTTATTATCGGTTTTATCAACACACTCATGTTTCCTATTTATTTAAAGTTGCTTCAATTCCTTCTAAAGAACCTTCAAGCAATACAATATTATTTGCATTTAATATCTTGTAAGTACTTAATTCTGAGTTAGTTACAACTTCAGAACGCTCTAAATTACGCGAAGACAAATATACACTATTATTTGAATCACCCAACACAAATAAAGACTTTTTGTTTTCTAAGCCTAAAGACTTAAGAACCTCAATAAAATCTTTAGTTTTTGGCGCATCAAAACTAAAATCTTCAAGAACTACAATTGCATTCTCTTTTGACTTAATTGTAAGTGCAGATTTTCTAGCCAAACGCTTAACATTTTTGTTTAACTTTTGCGTATAATCTTTAGGTCTTGGGCCAAAAATACGACCACCACCTCTAAAGATTGGAGACTTAATACTACCAGCACGAGCCGTACCAGTACCTTTTTGCTTTTTAATCTTTCTAGTACTACCAGCAATCTCTCCTCTTTCCTTAGCCTTATGTGTACCTTGTCTTTGATGTGCTAAATATTGCTTAACATCTAAGTAAACCGCATGATTATTTGGTTCTATTGCGAAAACTGAATCTGAAAGCTCTGCTTTCCTACCCGTATCTTTTCCTTTAATATCTAAAACTGCTACCTTCATTACTTCTGAATAGTTACGTAAGCGTTTTTATGTCCAGGAACACAACCCTTTACTACTAAAAGATTTTTTTCTGGAACTATTTTCAATACTTTAAGATTTTGAACAGTAACTTTATCACCACCCATTCTTCCAGCCATCTTCATACCTTTAAAAACTCTAGCAGGATACGAAGCCGCACCTATAGAACCCGGAGCTCTTAATCTGTTATGTTGACCATGAGTTGCTTGACCAACACCACCGAAGCCATGTCTTTTAACAACACCCTGAAAACCTTTTCCTTTTGATGTGCCTACAACATCAACAAATTCACCTTCTACAAAAACATCAACACCTACAGTGTCTCCTAATTTGTACTCTCCTTCAAATTCCTGAAATTCAACGACTTTTTTCTTAGGTGAAGTACCTGCTTTTTTAAAGTGACCTGTTTCAGCCTTATTAGCACGTTTTTCCGCCTTGTCATCGAAACCAAGCTGAAGGGCATTATACCCGTCTACCTCTTCGGTTCTGACTTGGGTAACCACACATGGTCCAGCCTCAATAACGGTACATGGCATATTTTTACCATTATCGTCAAAAATACTAGTCATGCCTACTTTTTTTCCTATTAACCCAGACATTTGTTTTAAATTATGGATACTTGATTTAAAAAATAAATCCCATCTCCGTTTATATTAATTATTCGTATTACTCTTAACTTTTACACATAAAAAAAGGGTCAAAACTAATTCAACCCTGAATTTTGTTTTTTCCGTTTTTCCTTCGCACGCAGCTCAGGACATGTACACTTTATTTACCTAAAGAGGTTTTTAGTGGCGGCAAAAATAGGAATATTTTTCGGTTTACCAAACTATATTTAAAGATATTTAAAGATATTCTATTCCTAATAAATAAAAACACTTAAACAAGTAAAAAACAATAAAAAAAAACCCTTTTTTGCAAAGAAAAAGCCTAGAAATTAAATTTCTAGGCTTTTATTAAATTATATATTGCAATATGCAATTACACTTTAATCTCTACTTCAACTCCACTAGGAAGCTCCAGTTTCATTAGAGCGTCAATTGTCTTTGATGAAGAACTATATATATCTAATAACCTCTTATAAGAGCTTAGTTGAAATTGTTCTCTAGACTTTTTATTTACGTGCGGAGAACGCAATACCGTAAATATTTTTTTATGCGTTGGCAAAGGTATAGGACCTGTTACAACAGCACCTGTAGTCTTAACCGTTTTTACGATTTTTTCAGCAGATTTATCTACCAAACTATGATCGTAAGATTTTAGTTTTATTCTAATTTTTTGACTCATCTTCTAAAATTTATACAGTTAATCCTTTTGATGCTTTAATAACCGCCTCTGATATATTTGATGGAGTTTCTGCATATTGTGCAAATTCCATAGTTGATGTTGCTCTACCAGAAGAAAGTGTTCTTAAAGAAGTTACATAACCAAACATTTCTGATAATGGCACAGTACCTTTTACAACCTTAGAACCAGCTCTATCACTCATATCACTAATAGTTCCTCTTCTTCTATTTAAATCCCCAACAATATCACCCATGTTCTCCTCTGGAGTTAACACTTCTAGTTTCATTATTGGTTCCATTATAACGGCACCAGCAGCTTTGCCAGCAGCTTTGTATCCCATTTTTGCAGCAAGTTCAAAAGATAATGCATCTGAATCCACAGGGTGGAAAGATCCATCTTTAAGAACAACTTTCATTGCATCCATTTCAAAACCAGCTAAAGGGCCATCTTTCATTGCAGCTTGGAATCCTTTTTCTACAGCAGGAATAAATTCTTTTGGTATACGACCACCTTTAATCTCATCAACAAACTGTAATCCAGTTCCTTCGAAATCTTCATCAGCAGGACCCATTTCAAATACAATATCACCAAACTTACCACGACCACCAGATTGCTTTTTATAAGTTTCTCTATGTGACGCCGTTCTAGTTAAAGCTTCTTTATATTCTACTTGAGGTTCACCTTCGTTAACTTCAACTTTAAACTCACGCTTTAAACGATCCACAATAATATCTAAGTGAAGTTCTCCCATCCCAGAAATAATTGTCTGTCCTGAAGCCTCATCAGTCTTAACTTGAAAAGTTGGATCTTCTTCTGCTAATTTAGCTAAAGCCATACCTAACTTATCCACATCAGCCTTTGTTTTAGGCTCTACAGCAATACCAATAACTGGATCAGGAAAATCCATACTCTCTAACACTATAGGATGTTTTTCATCCGACATAGTATCCCCGGTTTTAATATCTTTAAAACCTACAGCAGCACCAATATCACCAGCTTCGATAAAATCAATAGCATTTTGCTTATTAGAGTGCATTTGGTAAATACGAGAAATACGTTCTTTTTTACCTGATCTATTATTTAATATATAAGAACCAGCATCTAAACGACCTGAATATGTTCTAAAGAATGCCAAACGACCAACAAAAGGATCGGTAGCAATTTTAAATGCTAAGGCAGAAAAAGGCTCCTTAACATCTGGTTTACGAGAAATTTGCTCATCAGTATCTGGATTTGTACCTATAATATCGTCCTTATCTAAAGGAGATGGTAAATATCTACAAACAGCATCCAATAAAAACTGAACTCCTTTATTCTTAAATGATGAACCACATATCATTGGAATGATAGCTCTATCCATTACAGCAGCTCTCAATGCAGCATGCACCTCTTCTTCTGTAATAGAATCTTCATCCTCGAAGAATTTCTCCATTAACTCCTCATCATACTCAGCAACAGCCTCAATTAAAGCAGCTCTATACTCCTTTACTTCCGCTTTCATCTCTTCTGGAATGTCAATAACATCAAAAGTAGAACCAAATCCTTCATCATGCCAAACAATAGCTCTATTCTTAGCTAAGTCAACAATCCCTTTAAAATCAGCTTCCTCACCAATTGGCAAAACAATAGGAACTGCATTAGAACCTAACATTGTTTTAACTTGTTTACAAACCATTAAAAAGTTAGACCCTTGACGATCCATCTTATTAACAAAACCAATTCTTGGCACTTTATAATTATCTGCTAATCTCCAGTTAGTTTCTGACTGAGGTTCAACACCATCAACAGCACTAAATAAGAAAACCAAACCATCAAGAACTCTTAATGAACGGTTTACTTCTACTGTAAAATCAACGTGACCAGGAGTATCAATAATATTAAAGTGATACCCTTTAGCGTCACTTGCTGGCTTTCCATTTTCTGTAGGGAACTGCCACTCACATGTAGTAGCCGCAGAAGTAATTGTAATACCTCTTTCTTGTTCTTGCTCCATCCAGTCCATAGTAGCAGCACCATCATGTACTTCTCCTATTTTATGACTAACACCCGTATAAAATAATATACGCTCTGTTGTAGTGGTTTTTCCTGCATCAATATGTGCAGCAATACCTATATTTCTTGTGAATTTTAAATCTCTTGCCATTTCTGATTAAAATCTAAAGTGAGAGAATGCTTTATTTGCTTCAGCCATCTTATGAGTATCTACTCTTTTCTTAACTGCTGCACCTTCTTCTTTAGAAGCTGCTAATACTTCCGCTGCTAATTTTTGAGCCATACCCTTTTCATTACGCTTTCTTGCATAACTAATTAACCACTTCATAGCAGTTGAAATCTTACGGTCTGGTCTAATTTGCATTGGAATTTGAAATGTTGCACCACCAACTCTTCTACTTCTTACCTCTACGTGAGGCATTACGTTAGAAAGAGCATCTTTCCACAACTCTAAAGCTGTTTTTTCTTCGTCAGTCTTTTTTTCCTCTACAATATCAATTGCATCATAAAAAACACTAAATGCAACGGATTTTTTACCGTCCCACATCATCATATTTACAAAACGAGTTACCAGCTGATCATTAAATCTTGGATCCGGTAACAATGGTCTTTTCTTTGCCTGTTTTTTTCTCATGTCTTTTCTTTAAAAAGTGGTTTACTTCTTAGGGCGTTTTGCGCCATATTTAGATCTACGTTGCGTTCTTCCTGCAACACCTGCAGTATCTAAAGCACCTCTTACGATATGATACCTAACTCCTGGCAAATCTTTTACTCTTCCTCCACGTACTAATACTATCGAGTGCTCTTGGAGGTTGTGTCCTTCTCCAGGGATGTATGCATTTACCTCTTTACCATTGGTTAACCTAACCCTTGCAACTTTACGCATTGCTGAATTTGGTTTCTTTGGTGTAGTTGTGTAAACACGTGTACAAACTCCCCTTCTTTGTGGACACGAATCCAAAGCAGCCGATTTACTCTTCTTAGTAATCGTGGCCCTTCCTTTTCGTACTAATTGTGAAATTGTTGGCATACTATTTTTATATGTATATATAACTTACCCCTATTTAAGGGTCGGCAAATGTAGTAATATTTAAACAAAATTCAAATCCTAACCAACTTATTTTAAAAGTTTTTTTTTCTTACCACAATATCTACTTAAAAAACTGCTAGAAACCCATTAAATTCATTAATACTAAATAAAAACAAAAATTAAACGTTTTTAATATTATTGTAATAAAAAACTTACAATTGTGACGCATTTAGGCTTGCTGAAAATATTATATGAATTTTACGAAGGTAATTCCATCACAACACATATATACACAACATAACAAACATTTTTAATTATGTTACTAACATAAGAATAATTGTTTCTTTAGTAAGAAATTATGACTTTTGAAATAATCAATCAAAAAATATAGAATGAAAAAAATATTTAAAAAAACCTGTATAATTTTTATAGGATTTCTTGTGCAAATTTCATTTGCTCAGGAAAAACCAATTTCTGGAACTATTTACGATCAAGATGGTCTACCCTTACCTGGAGTAAACATATTAATTGAAGGAACCTCCAACGGAACACAATCAGATTTTGATGGAAATTATTTGATAACTGGAAATCAAGGGCAAACCATCCTCTTTTCCTATCTGGGGCAAAAAGAAATTAGAGTAGCAATAAAAACGCAAACCACTATCAATATAACAATGGAGGAAGATGCTCAAGCACTTGAAGAAGTTGTTGTCGTAGGTTTAGGGCAAAGCAAAAACCCTAGTAAGCTTGCATATTCTGTAGCAACAGTTGATACCGAAAAAATGCTAGATGCCCATGAAACTGATTTTGTTAACGCACTTGCAGGAAAAACTACAGGCGTACAGATAAATAGCTCTTCTGGGTTAGCAGGAGGCTCTTCAAGAATTTTAATCCGTGGTGTATCTTCTTTAAACTATGACAACACTCCTTTATATGTAATTGATGGCATCCCCGTATCCAACACCGAAAATCAGTTTGATTCTAGAGATGAAGACCAAGCATTATTCTACGGCAGCACATCTGGAGGGTCAATAGACATTTCACCTGATCAAATTAGAAATATTACAATTCTTAAAGGAGCTGCAGCATCTGCCATATACGGTTCTCGAGCAGCAAATGGTGTAATTGTAATTGACACCCACAAAGGAAACAAAAACAGCTCTGCTCAATTTAATTTTAAATCCTCTACTACTATTAGTACTATTATTGAACCAAAGCGTCAGCAAATATATACTCAAGGTTCTGGAGGAAATTATAGAACCGGAGAACCTGGAGACCAAACATCATTAAGCTGGGGGCCAAAAATTTCAGAATTAGGAATATCCCAATACAACCCTTATGATATATTTAGAACTGGTATTACAAAAGACAATATTTTAAGCGTAAGAGGAGGGTCAGAAAGCGCAACCTATTATGCGTCTGTAGGTATTTTTAATCAAGAAGGAACCGTTCCAACCAATTCTTTTGACAGATATTCTTTTCTATTTAATTCTTCTCATGACATAACCAAAAAATTAAGTGTAAACGCAAAATTAAGCTACACCAATAGCATTAACAAAAGACCTTTTGAAGGAAATGGAAGAACATCTATTATGTGGACCATAGCCGGAGCACCAATATCATATAACTTACTACCCGCTACAAACGAAGACGGATCTCAACGCCTATATAGAACAAATAGAAACAACCCATATCACTTATTAGAAAACACCGGATTAACTTCAAAAACAAATAGATTTCAGCCATCTATCTCTTTAACATACAACATCTTAGAATGGATAAAGCTAAAAGCCACCTCTAGCATGGATTACAACTTATCAAATGCTAGATCCATTGAGAATTCTGGAATTATTGGGACTTATTCTAGCGGCAGAGTTTTACAAACGGATAGAACAAACAGAGATTTTAACACAGACATAATCCTAACTATAAATAAAAACTTTAGCGAAAAAATTACTGCAGATTATTTAATTGGATATAATTTATTAGACAGAAAAAATTCTTCACTATATGCTGAAGGTGCTTCTTTTGTTATACCAGATTTTTACGACCTCTCCAATACAACATCTTTACAAACCGATGAGGAAACCACCATAAAAAGAAACTATTCTTTTTATGGTCAGGCAAATTTTAGTTACGATGATTATCTATTTTTAACTTTAACTGGAAGAAATGATTGGTCCTCTACACTACCATCAAACAAAAACTCCTTCTTTTATTATTCTGGAAGCTTAGGCATAGATTTAGCAAAAACTTTTGATTTACATGGCACTCTTAATAGAGCCATGCTAAGAACTTCCTATTCTAGAATAGGAAAAGACGCTCCAGAATACTCCACAATAACAGGAAACATAAAGGCTAACCCTGGAGACGGACAAAGAGGAAACATAAACTTCCCTTTTCAAGGATCAGGAAGTTATGTTCAGAGTGCTATAAAAGGAAACCCTGAGTTAACTCCAGAATTTACAAATGAAATTGAAATAAGTGCCGACTTACAGTTTTTTCAAAGCAGACTTGGAATAGAATTTAATTATTATGACCGAAAAAGTGAAGATCAAATTTTTGAAGTACCTCTAGCAGCAGCAACAGGTTTTAGTTCAATTTTTAAAAATGCAGGGTCCATTGAAAACAAAGGTATAGAAATAGCCACAAATGTCACTCCAATAGAGACTGAAAATTTTAGCTGGGACATAGGAGTTAATTACTCTAAAAATGACAGCAAAGTTATAGAACTTGCAGAAGGAGTAGAATCTGTTAGGCTATCTGGCTTTACAAATCCTGGTATTTTTATCAGAAAAGGGGAACCTTATGGTGTAATTTGGACAACCCTATATAAAAGAAATGAGGAAGGACAGCTTTTATTAGATGACGATGGCTATATACAGTTTGGAGAAGTTGGTAACGCTGGAACCGCAACACCAGATTGGACAGGAGGACTAACCACTAATGTGAGGTATAAAGGATTTGAATTATCTGGAGTAATGGATATAAGAGTGGGGGGCAAAATATACAATTTAGATGAGTTTTACACATCGTTCTACGGAACATCTATATTAACTGCTGATAGAGAAAAAGATGTTATAATAGATGGCATAATAGAATCCTCTGGAGAAGTTAACACTATACCCATAAAAAAAGATTTTAATTACTGGAATGCCTATGCTGGCGATGAAGAATTTGTTCAAAAAACAGATTTTATTAAACTTAGAAACGTTACTCTAGCTTACAATATACCATCTAGATTAATAACTAAAACAGGATTTAATTCTGCAAAATTAAGTTTATCAGGTAGAAACTTATGGATAAAGACAGATGATTCTTTTACAGGATCCGACCCAGAACTTAGCTTATATGGAAGTGGAAATGGGCAAGGGATTACAAATTTCCAAATACCTTCTAATAAAAGTTATAGCTTAACTCTTAACCTATCTTTCTAAAAAAATATTATGAAAAAAATAAATAAAAAATCTATATACAAGTTAAGCACACTTCTTTTTACAAGTCTGTTTATTATAAGTTGTTCCGATTATCTTGATGTAAATACTGATCCAGATTCTCCAAGTGACGCACAAATTACAGAAGATGTAATATTACCAGGTTTAACAACTCAATTATCTTATGAATTAGCAGGAGGTTACCCAGCAAGAGCATCGAGCCTTTGGACACAACAAATAGCAGACGATGGCACCAGCAGAAGCATTTCCACTCTTTTTATAGACGACACAGACATAAACAACACTTGGCAATTTGGTCTATATACTGGGGTTTTAAAAGACGCAAATAATATGATTAGTAAAGCCGAAGCAAATAATAATCCACACTACATTGGTATTGGAAAAGTAATACAAGCGTATGCCCTTTCAATTTTAGCAGACTTTTGGGGAGAAGCTCCATGGTCTGAAGCTTTTAATGAAAACATAACTAAACCTAAATTTGACAGTCAAGAAAGTTTATACAATTCTATTGATCAACTATTAAATGAAGCAAACACATCATTAACTGCTGCTATAAACTCTAATGCCAACACAAACCAAGATTTATTATATGATGGAGACTTATCAAAATGGAAAAAACTTGCCAACAGTCTTAGAGCTCGCTATGCACTACGCTTAATATATGCAAAAGGAACAAATCAGGCAGATTTAGCACTTACATATGCTATGGATGGATTTTCTTCTAATGACGATGATGCTGGATATGCGTTTGAAGACAAAGAAGATGCAAATAACCCATGGGCACAATGGGAAGATAAATGGACAGATATTTTTATAAATAAATTTATTGTTACTATGTTATCCTCTAATTTAGACCCAAGGTTAAATGCATATGCTCTAAAACAAGAAGACGGTAATATTATTGGAGCAGAAAATGGAACAGAAATCCAAAACTCAGAAATCTCTATGGTTTCTAATTCAAAAGCCGAAGGAGAATTAAACACAAATGATTACTTCATAAAAAACACAACTAGTGTAGATTGGATGACCTATAATGAATTACTATTTATTGTAGCAGAAGCATATGCTCACAAATCCGATTACAGTAATTCCGAAATATTTTTAAAAAATGCAGTAAAAGCAAACTTAGAAAAATTAAATACAAATGGAGTCCTAACATTATCTGAAAGTGATATAAATACATTTATAAATAACATAAGTATACCAAATAATTTAGAAGGAGCACAAAAAATAATTATTGAACAAAAGTATATTGCAAATTTTCTACAAATTGAATCTTACAATGACTATAGAAGAACAGGCTACCCTAATATTCCATTACCAATAATAAATTATAGCTCTCAAATACCAGAAAGATTCCCCTATCCAACAAATTCAATTTTAAATAATACAGAAAATGTACCGAATACAGATTACAAAACTGACAAAGTTTGGTGGAACCAAAAATAAAACTCCAATATAAAATTCTCAAAAAGCCATTCTTTTAAAAAAGAATGGCTTTTGTGATTTTTACAATATCATCAAACCTACTTACTTTTTAAATATTTGATTTTTAACAATTTAATAATACATCATTGCTGTTTTTCTTAAAAGATTAAAATCGAGGGGCCAAAATTTGTTATTTAATAAATAAAAAAATGCTATATGTTATAATTTTAATCAAAAAAACAAAAAATTAACAGAAATAT
Organism: Maribacter vaceletii; assembly: GCF_003634105.1. Lineage (GTDB taxonomy): Bacteria > Bacteroidota > Bacteroidia > Flavobacteriales > Flavobacteriaceae > Maribacter_B > Maribacter_B vaceletii. The sequence goes on from NZ_RBIQ01000007.1 coordinate 43,868, forward strand.
TACAACTTTAATTGTATGCATGCATAATTAATTCGAAATAAAAGTTGTGTAATTAACAATTAATTAAGACTTTTGTAATTAGCTAATTCAAATAATTTAAAAATGAGAACAAAATTAAATGGGATTTTGACGCTTCTCTTAGCGTTAATTGCGCATGTTACTCTTGCGCAAGAGAAAACAGTTTCAGGTACGGTATCCGATCAAGATGGTCTACCCTTACCAGGAGTTAACATTGTTGTACAAGGATCTACATCCGGAACACAAACAGATTTTGATGGTAATTATAGCATAAATGCTTCTGAAGGACAGACTCTTATGTTTTCTTACATTGGACAAAAAACTGCTACTGCTATAGTAGGAGCTTCCAATACTGTTAATATTCAATTGCAAGAAGATGCAGAAGCCTTAGAAGAGGTTGTTGTTACTGCAATGGGTATGTCAAGAGAAAAAAAATCTCTTGGTTATGCAGCACAAGAAATAAAAGGAGATCAAGTTTCTACAGTTAAAGTAGATAATGTTGTAAACTCTCTTTCTGGTAAAGTAAGTGGGGTTCAAATTAAAGCTAATAATAACTTTGGTGGTTCTTCTAACTTTTTAATTAGAGGTGTAAGTTCTTTAAAAGGAAATAACCAACCTTTATTTATAATAGATGGTATTCCAATTTCTAACAGAATAAACAACACAACTGCCCAAGAAGGCGGTAGCACCGGTTATGATTATGGAAACGCAGCTTCAGATATTAACCCAGACGATGTTGCTTCTATAAACATACTTAAAGGAGCCGCTGCTTCTGCAATTTATGGTTCTAGGGGGTCTAATGGTGCTATAATTATCACTACAAAAAAAGGACGATCTGGAAATGCAAAAGTTACTGTATCATCTGGAATTACAGTAGGATCAATAGATAAAAGTACTTTTTTAGAATACCAAGATGAATATGGAGCTGGTTATGGACCATATTATGGTATAAATGAAGATAGTTATTTTCAAGATATAGATGCTACCGGAGATGGTATAACTGATATAGTTGTTCCTACATTTGACGATGGTTCTTATGGAGCTCCATTAGATGGTAGTTTAGTTTACCAATGGGATGCTTTTGTTCCAGAACATGCTAATTACCAAACTGCAACACCTTATGTTGCAGGCAAAAATACGCCAGTAGACTTTTTTGAAACGTCTTATCAATACAATAATTCCGTTTCTGTTGCAGGAGGGAATGAAAAAATGACATACCGTTTAGGTTATACTAACTTTGAGCAAAAAGGTATGTTACCAAACTCAAACTTGAACAAAAACACTTTTAACCTTAATGGTACTTTAAAAGTAAATGATAAGTTACAAGTTGGTTCAAACGCAAATTTCATTATACAAAGAACTGTTGGTAGAAACTCTACTGGTTATAGTGATAACTTAATGTCCCAATTTAGACAATGGTGGCAAGTGAATGTTGATGTTAAAGAACAACAAGCAATATTTAATGAAACAGGGCAAAACTATTCTTGGAATCATGAAGGTGGTTTTGTTCAAGGTGGTAGTGCTTTACAACCACATTATTGGGATAACCCATATTGGTCAAGATATAAAAATTACCAAAATGATAGAAGAGCACGTTTCTATGGTAATTTATTTGCAACATATAGTTTAACAAATTGGTTAGATGTTACTGCTAAAGGAGCAGTAGATTCTTACGATGAATTAAGAGAGGAAAGAAGAGCTGTAGGTTCTGTAGCCGCACCATTTGGACTACTAAGAGATGACGAATCTTCTGGATATGACAGAAAAGATATTTCATTTAGAGAATACAACTATGATTTAATGTTTAATGTTAATACAGCATTTAACGATGATTTAACTTTAACTGGTGTTGCCGGAGTAAACTTAAGAAGTGAAACATATAGTTTTTATCACCAAGCAACTGCTGGAGGTATTATTGTACCAGAACTATATTCTTTAAGCAATTCTGTTAACGCTGTTCCTAAACCAAAAGAAACATTAGAAAAAAAGAAAGTTGCCGGTTATTATGCACAAGCATCTTTAGGATATAAAAATATGTTATATCTAGACCTTACAGATCGTTATGATGTATCTTCTTCATTACCTTCTGGTAATAATAAATATAATTATTATGCAATAAGTTCAAGTTTAATTTTCTCAAACTTAATAGATGCTAGTTGGTTAAATTTTGGTAAAATTAGAGGAGGATATGCAGAAGTAGGTAATGATTTACCTGCAAATAATGTTTATGACACCTTTACCATTAACAATAACTTTGGTAGTTCTGTAATAGTTTCATATCCAGGAACAAAACAAAATTCTGAGTTAATTCCTGAAAGAACTAAAGAAATTGAATTTGGTTTAGAAGCTAGAATGTTTAATAACAGAGTTGGTTTTGACATTACTGCTTATAAGAAAAACACTGAAGACCAGTTAATGGATGTTTCTTTAAGTACTACAACAGGTTTTACTAGAAGATGGGTAAACGCTGGTGAAATGGAAAATAAAGGTATTGAAGTTGGACTTAATTTTACACCTGTAGAAACAAATAATTTTGCATGGAATGTAAACGTAAACTGGTCTAAAAACGAAAATAAAGTTGTTAGTTTATTTGGAGGTCAAGAAAACTTACAATTAAATTCTTTTCAAGGCGGTATTTCTATAAATGCTACGGTTGGTGAGGCATATGGTTCTATACGAGGAACTGGATTTGATTATCATAGTAATGGTCAAAAAATTGTTGACGCAAATGGTTATTATGTTGCAAAAGCGGATCAAGTTTTAGGAAATGTAAACCCTGATTGGTTAGGTGGTGTTTCTAACACTCTTAGATATAAAGAACTTTCTTTAAATTTCTTAATAGATATTCAAAAAGGTGGTGATGTTTATTCATTAGATACCCATTATGGACAAGGGACAGGTCTTCCATATTATACTGCAGGATTAAACGAATTAGGTAACCCAAAGCGTGACCCTGTAACTAGCGGCGCTGATAGTGGAGGTGTATTAAATCCTGGTGTTACGGAAGATGGACAACCAAATACAACAAGAGCAAGAGCTGATTATTTTGGTGGAGCATATTACTGGGGTAATTCTAGTAGAAACCCAGCTGCTTTAACTGTTTATGATGCATCATATATTAAATTAAGAGAACTTTCGCTTAAATATCAAATGCCAGTAGATAAGTGGCTAAAAGGTAAATTTGTTTCTGCAGCAACAATCTCTTTAGTAGGTAGAAACTTATGGATTATTGATAAAAATGTACCATTTGCTGATCCTGAATCTGGTTTAGGAGCAGGAAATGTTCAAGGTTATTTATCAGGATCTTACCCTACTCTTAAAACAGTTGGATTGAACCTTAATCTAGAATTTTAAAAAAAATGAAAATGAAAAAACATATAATTTTATTATTTAGTCTAGTACTTGCCCTTAGTGGATGTGAAATAGACGAAAGTTTAAATAGAGATCAAAAAAACCCTACAATAGTTCCTGGTGATGCTCTTTTTACAAACGGAACAAGAAATTTATTTGATTTAATGAATTCTTGTAGTGTTAATGAAAATGTATTTAGATTGTATGCTCAGTATTGGGCACAAACAACGTACCCAGACGAAAGTCAATACAATCAAATTACACGTAATAATGGAGGATATATTTGGAATACTCTTTACAGAGATGTATTACAAGATTTAAAAGGTTCTAAGGAAGTTCTTGCTGAAGAAGGAGCTAGTAATTTAACTAACAAAAATGCTATTATCAGCGTTATGGAAGTTTATGCTTACTCTGTTTTAGTTGATACTTTTGGAGATGTGCCTTATACAGAGGCATTAGACCCAACTAATTCTAGTCCTAAATATGATGACGCTGCTACAATATATATAGATTTAATTTCTAAATTAAATACAGCTATTTCTGATATGAGTGGATCAGAAGGATTTTCTTCAGCTCAAGATCCAATTTATAATGGAGATTTAACGAAATGGAAAAAAGCAGCAACATCATTAAAACTAAGAATGGGTCTTAGACTTGCAGATGTAAATGCTTCGTTAGCACAACAAACTGTAGAATCTATTTCTGTTTCAGATTTAATAACTACTAATGATGACAATTTTGGGATTCAATATTTAGGGTCTGCGCCAAATACAAATCCATTATGGGTGTCTTTAGTACAAAGTGGCAGAAATGATTTTATTGCAGCAAACACATACATTGATGTATTAAATCCACTAAATGATCCTAGAAGACCTTTCTTCTTCAATACTGTAAATGGAGATTATGTTGGAGGAACATATGGTAGTGCAAATAATGCCTCTGTAAATTCTAATTTATCAGATTTAATGAAAACTCCAGATTTAATTGGTAGTATTATTACCGCGTCTGAAGTAAACTTTTTACTAGCTGAAGCTGTTGAAAGAGGATATTCTGTTACTGGTACTGCTGAAGCTTATTACGATGCTGGTGTTTCTACTTCTATACTTGAATGGGGAGGCGAACAAGCTGATGTTGATACTTATTTAGCTCAAACTGAAGTAGCATATACTACCGCAGCTGGGGATTGGAAACAAAAGATAGCACAACAAAAATGGATAGCTATGTTTAATAATGGATTTGAAGGTTGGACAACATGGAGAATATTTGATACTCTTACTTTTAATGCTCCTGAAGGTCAAACTTTAGCAGACATACCAACAAGATTCTTATATCCTGTAACAGAAGCTACATTAAATGGAACGCAATTAGATGCTGCAGCAGCTGCAATTGGTGGAGATACTAAAACAACTAAAGTATTTTGGGATGCACAGTAATTTAATTACATCTTAACTTATATTAAAAAAGGCTGTTGTTTTACAACAGCCTTTTTATGTATTTAATAAATCATAAATTCATGAAATATATTATACTTTTTCTTTTTATAATATCATGTTCAAAGTCAGAAACAATAAATAGTAATAACGAAGATGAGTTAACTAATTCAAAAAAAATTCACTGGGAAATTTCTGAAAATGATTTAATTGGTAAGTTTGATCCATTCCCTGAAATAGATTCTTTACAATTTACTTCTGAGCCAATTTATTTAAATAAAATATCAAATAAACATAGAGTTGCATTAGTTAATATAGAGGATCAAAACTTAGTTTTTTTATTTGGTGATTTAGGATACTTTGAAGTTTTAAACTTTAATTGGAATGGAAAATCATATGCAGTATCGCATTGCCCTATAACAAACACCACACTTGTTTTTAAACTTGAACTTGGTAATAAATTAAAAGCCTCTGGCTTTAGGTATAGAGAAAACCTAGTCATGTACAACTCAAAAAAAGACAGTTATTTTTCTCAAATGCAAGAAAGACGTATTGCTGGACAACAATATATTTTAGGGAATTCATTACCTCTATTGGATACTAGATGGGGAACCATTAAAAATATTTATAGTAATATAAAAGTAGCACAAGTTTTAGATGAAGATTTAGGCTTATACCAACAAACTAGGGGTTACAACTCTGAAGAAGTATTAGATTGGGAGCATATGTCAATTGGAATAAATAATGATAAAATAAAAAACAATATTGATATAATTCCATTTAAAAAAATTTCTTCAAAAGAAAAATTTTCATGTAAGCTAAAAAGCACATTTATTATTGGAGATAAAAATAAAAATATTGTCCGTGTATTTATCTTAAATGAAAACCAGACTCTTTCCATTCATTCCTCCGGAAATTATTTAATAGACGGTCTAGATAAATACGATTGGAATGGGTATTGTTTTGAAGGTCCAAATATTTACAAACAATTGGTTATAAAAAAAGGGTATTTAGGAGGAACTTTAAGTTTCCAAAATATGTTTGAAAAAACTAATATCATAAAATAAAAAAAATGAAAATAAAAAAAACAGGTATTCTAATATACTTTAGTCTATTATATACAATCACAATATTTAGCCAATCTAGAGTACCATCTTCAGTAAATGGTGTATTTAGCAACAATCTTGACTTTTTTGCGATTCAAAAAGTTGATGATGTATACAATAATGGTGTAAATGAGGATATTAAAGGATCTCCCTATTTATTTTCTGATTGGTCCGATATTTATATAACAGTAAAATTAAAAAAAGAAGAAACATATCATATTAAAGGAAATTATAATCCTGTTTTAGATCAGTTTGAAATAGTTATAAAAAATGAAAAATATATTTTAAATCCTAAATCTGTAATACAAATTAGAAGAGGAAGTCAAATTTTTAAATTAGGAAATTCTTTAACATCTTATCATGAAGAACTAGCAGTTGGTAAAAATGTACGACTAATTAAAATATATGAAGCTTCTGTAATGCAGACACAAACACAAACACTTGGTTTATTTGAAAGAAAAATTGTTCTTAAAGATTCTGAGTATATTTTATTTAATGATGGGAGAACAATTAAATTACCAAAGTCAAAAAATAAATTATTTGAGTTATTAAATACATCTCAAAAAAAACAAAAAGAATATAAAAAATTTAAGATTAAAAATTTAAGTGATTTGTCAAAAATAATTCAAGATTCATAACTAATTAAATACTATTCATATAATAGTAAAACCACTCTTTTACAGAGTGGTTTTTTTATACCTTTACGTCATGCAAAAAGAAACCCATATATATGGTATAAGAGCCATAATAGAAGCAATAGAATCTGAAAGTACAATTGATAAGGTTTTCTTACAAAAAGGTCTTAAAGGTGATTTATATAGAGAACTAGAAAGTTTAATTCGTAAAAATGGAATTAACTCCTCTTACGTTCCAATAGAAAAGTTAAATCGTCTCACAAAAAACAACCATCAAGGAGCTGTTGCAAATATTTCTCCTATTACTTTTTATTCTATTGAGGAATTATTAGAAAAAACGGAAAAGAAAGAAACTCCTGCCCTATTCCTACTTTTAGATCAATTATCTGATGTTCGTAATTTTGGTGCAATAATAAGAACTGCAGAATGTACAGGTGTAGATGGTATTATTATACAAAAAAAAGGTGCAGCACCAGTAACAGCAGATACTATAAAAACTTCCGCAGGAGCTGCTTTTAAAGTCCCTATTGCCAAAGTAGACCATATAAAAGATGCGGTATTTTATTTACAAGCATCTGGAATAAAAGTTGTTTCTGCTACAGAGAAAACAGATAACACTATTTATGATGTTAATTTTAAAGATTCTATTGCGATAATAATGGGTGCAGAAGACAGAGGAATTTCTCCATCTATACTAAAAGCATCTAATTATACTGCTAAATTACCTTTATTGGGCGAAATAGAATCTCTAAATGTTTCTGTTGCTTGTGCAGTATTTTTATACGAGGCGGTACGCCAAAGAAGATAATTAATCTTCTTTATTTGTATTTTCTTTAAAGTGATAATTTATTTTTATTTCCTCATTAATTTCTTCACTCTCTAGTTCTACAAAATTACCATTTTCATCAAATTGTTGCAAAAAGGGGTCTTCCTCTTCTTTAAAATCCTCCTGCTCCCAAACATACTTTTTTGGAGCAGGGGTTTTAGCTTTTAATACAATTGCCAAAAACAATCCAGCTAAAAAACCACCTAAATGCCCTTCCCATGATATACCGTCTTTTATTGGAAATAAATACCACAACATACTACCATAAACAAAAACTACTATAAGGGACAAAGCAACTAGTCTATAATATTTAGTAAAAATACCTTTAAAAAAAATAAAACTTGCCAGTAGATAAATTACACTACTAGCGCCAATATGATAAGAACTTCTTGCTATAATCCAAGTTAATAGTCCAGAAGTTATAGTACCTATAACTAGTACCCGCAGCGCTACTTTATTATAAAAGTAAAATAATGCTGTAATTAATATAGCTAACGGTATTGTATTATTATATAAATGTTCTAATGAACCATGAATAAATGGGCTTAATAAAACCCCTCTTAAACCAACTAAAGTTCTTGGATAAATACCAAATTGATTAAAATTAGTTTCTAATACTAACTCTAACCAATACACGAACCAAATACTAATTACAGCCACCAATGGAGCTATAACAACTTTATTAGATAATTTAAAATAATTATTTTCAGACATATAAACTATACTACAACAAATTATCCAAATTAATAAAATCTGTAAGATTGTCATCTTATTTTTTGTTTTACTTTTATGGGATGAATGAGCCACTTGCAGAAAGAGTACGTCCAAAAAACTTAGAAGACTATATAAGTCAAAACCATTTGGTAGGTGAAAAAGGATCTTTAACTAATCAAATTAAAAAAGGACTTATCCCTTCTTTAATCCTTTGGGGGCCTCCTGGGACAGGAAAAACAACTTTAGCAAACATTATTGCTGAAGAAAGCAAACGTCCTTTTTATACGCTGAGTGCTATTAATAGCGGTGTAAAGGATATTAGAGAAGTTATTGATAAGGCAAAACAATCTGGAGGCTTATTTACAGCTAAAAACCCGATTTTATTTATAGACGAGATTCACCGCTTTAGTAAATCGCAACAAGATTCTTTATTGGCTGCCGTAGAAAAAGGATGGGTTACATTAATTGGAGCTACTACAGAAAACCCTAGTTTTGAAGTAATTCCGGCACTTTTATCTAGATGTCAAGTTTATATTCTTAATGCTTTTGATAAAAATGATTTAGAGGCTTTATTAGTTAGAGCCATAAAAGAAGATTCTGTACTACAAACAAAGAAGATTAATTTAAAAGAAACAGAAGCTCTTATGCGCTTATCTGCTGGAGATGGCCGAAAACTTTTAAATATTTTTGAGCTTGTTGTAAATTCTGAAGAAGGAGAAAATATTGAAATTACTAATGATTTAGTAATGAGTAAAGTTCAAAAAAATACTGTTTTATATGATAAAACAGGAGAACAACATTATGATATTATTTCTGCTTTTATAAAATCTATTAGAGGAAGTGACCCTAATGGAGCAGTATACTGGTTAGCAAGAATGATTGAAGGCGGGGAAGATGTAAAGTTTATTGCAAGGCGGTTACTAATTTCTGCCTCTGAAGATATTGGCTTAGCAAATCCTACTGCTTTAGTAATTGCTAATAATTGCTTCCAAGCAGTTACTACTATTGGATACCCAGAAGCAAGGATAATCCTTAGTCAATGTGCTATATACTTAGCAACTTCTGCCAAAAGTAATGCAAGTTATGCTGCTATAGGAAAAGCGCAACAATTAGTAAAACAAACAGGAGATTTATCTGTTCCTTTAGATTTAAGAAATGCTCCAACTAAACTAATGAAAGATATTGGTTACGGTAAAGATTACAAATATGCACACAGCTATGAAAATAACTTTGTGATGGCAGAATTTTTACCAAATGAAATATCAGGCACTAGTTTTTATACTCCAGGAAATAACCAAAGAGAAAATGCCCTCAAAGATTTTTTAAAAAATAGGTGGAAAGACAAGTATAACTTTTAGAATTTAATATTTAATTCTTTTGTAGTTAAAACATCATTGGTATAATACTCATAGTACCACTTACCTTCTTTACCATAAATAATTCCACTAGTAGCTAAGTACACATCTTTTACAGAGGTTTTATATACCTTTAAACGAACTTTTGGAGTACTATCTACTAACTGATAGCCATTTGTTATTTCTTGAGCATATAATACCTCTTCTGAATTAAATTCAAGAGGAACAATGTTTTTTACTGCCTTTTTGAAATTAGATTTTACTGGCGCAACACTCTTATAACTTTGCACCTCTTTAGTTGCCTCTTGCTGTACAACTTGTGTTTTTTGTACTTTACTAGTAGATTCTTGAGCAGTATTACCAATCTTTTTTACATCGTTTTTATAACTAACTTTTATAGGCTCATTAACTGGTTCTTTATACGTATAATTAACAACTTCTAAAGATTTCATTGCTTTTCTTATAGCTTCGGAAAAAGACAGCTTATATTCTTTTTCTTTACTTTTCCCTTCCTCTGTTATATATATTTCTTTGGAACTACAATCTTCAAAAGAAACACTGGCTTTTGTACTAAACATAGAAGAGTTATCATTTAATTTTACATATAACCCCATACATCTATTTATTAAAAGATCTTCTGGAAGAGCATCTTCATAAACCGCTGTAAAACCATTTTCTGTGAGTAAATGTTTCACCAATGTACTAGTTTGATACTGGTTTTCTTTCTTAAAACTAGCAAACCTTTTTGGCACTACTATATATTTATAATCATCAAAAACGGATTGTGCCATAGAAGAAAAACTAATTGTAAACGCAGCAAATAAAATAAAATATTTCAAAATAAAATTCTTTAGAGTTATTAGTAATATGAAATAAATGTGCCAAATTTGGGCATATGAAGACTAAAATTTTAATCCTTTAACATTTATATCAATTTTTACCCCAAGATATGATATTAATTCCTAACTGAAAAGAAGCGTAATTACTAGCAGCAATATTTCTATAAGCTAATAAATTATCTGCCATGAAATACATATTTATTGGACCTGCTTGTAAGTTTAAACCTAGCCCAACATTAGAATAAGAATATTTATCTATAGTATAGGTTGTTTTTACTGCCATTATGTTTCCAAAACATCTTTGATAAAACGCAGATAAAGCTGCCTGCGGTCCTCTTGGTCTATTAATAACATAAAGTTGACCTCCTACTCCATTAGTATATTTTGCTCGATTAGATTTACCACCTGAAACGTTACAATCGCAATCTAATCTTCCTTTTGATTGTACGGTTTCTCCAAAATTATATCGTAAAGAACCATATAATTTTGTTGGTCTAAAAGTTAAATAGCTTTTTCTATTTTCTTCGAACGGAACTAAACCCTCTACCTCATCTACTAAATCTTGCCAAAAATCTGCGTTAGGGTCATTTATAGCATCTGGTAATATAATCTCTACTCCTTCTACAGTTGCATTTCCTCTTAAAGAATAACTTAACACATCATTACTATGATATAGAAAACCTAAGTCTAATATGCTACCTGTTATTAGAGTCTGTTCATTTAAATGGTAGGTAAATCCTAAATCTACTCCTAGACCTAAATCGCCGCCAAAAAAACCTCTTTTTATCATGTCTCCTGCAGAGCTATCGCCATCCATAACATGATCTAAAGTTATTATCCCAGAAGACTTTAATTCTAAATCTGCACTTATCGTATTAGCTAACAGGTTATTCTGCCCCTCAGTAGTTACAAAATATCCTTTGTTTTTTGTGGACGTAAAATCTAAGATTCCAGAATATAACTTACCTCTTATCCCAAAAGTTAATTTATTATCTATCTCTTTTGTAACTCCAAAATGAAAAACATTTAAAATTTCTCCTCTAGTTTTTAAATGACCTAAATTAAATCTATTATTTAAATTATCTGCATTACCTTCAAAACCTAGTTTAGCATAATCTTTAAACCAATAACCAATAGCATCTCCTTCATTATAAATTCCAAAAGAATAAAAATTATCTGTTTCAGAACCTCTATATCCTATATTTATTAATTCTATTTGATAGGTGCCACTTAAATCATCTTTAGGGCTCATGCCATTAATTAAGCGGTCTCTTACTTTGTCATTAAAATCTATTCCATCATTTGCAAAAAGGTCATTTACAGATATTCCTGAAGAACCAGCTTGAAATGAAATTCCTGAAAGTAAAGGAACTCCTGAATACCATTGAAAGTCTGTTTCTGTTCCTGGGTTTATTAATAAAGATTGCGGAATTTCTGAAAAATCATATAACAGCTGCTTGTTTTGTCCAGAAACAAAACGGCATACAAATACCATGAGAATAAAAATTAAACTATATTTTCTCATTTTACACGAACACTAAATTTTCCACTAGATTTTAATACTACCAATGGAGGAGAAATAGTAGAAGTACTTGTATTATCTCCATTATTAACTGCAACAACTCTAATTTTAGAGGTATTTTTTATTATATCTAAGCTTTTTCCCGTATTACCATAAACAACATCTCTTTGTAGCGTACCAGATGGACTAGCGTCTATATCAAAAGATTCTGAATCTAGAACCTCATCAGCGTCATTCAAAAATTCTAAGGTTAAGGATAATGGTTTACTTGTTGTATTCTCTATTTCATACGTAATTACACCATCTAATACTCTATCTGAAAAAACAGCTTCAGAAAAAGCATTAAAACTAAAATCTTGGGAATAAAATGGTCCAGGAGGCACATTATTTATAACATCTTCAGTAGATTCAAGGTACAGGATACTACTTTCAAAAACTGGAACAACACTCAAATCTTTATATTGATCAAAGTCTTGGTCTTCTATACAAGAAACCACACATAACAGAAGTGTTATAAGCGATAAAAATATACCTAACTTTTTCATAATAGCACAAATTGTTAAGGATAAAAAAAATGCATAAAATGGCATCTATATTTATAACTCTATAAATATTTTTTTATTTCATTTAAATCATGAATCATATCACAATAATCATGCCTTTCCTCATTATGCGCATTAAAATGAAGTGTATGAAAACCAACCGCTTTTGCTCCTAAAATATCGGCCTCTATACTATCCCCTATCATTATAGATTTTCTGGGTGTTGTATTTGCTTTACACAAAGCCAATTTAAAAATTTCTGGATTTGGCTTTTTTACACCCGCCATCTCAGAATCTACAACATTAGAAAAGTATTCTCGAATGTTAGAGTTCTTTAATTTTCTTTCTTGTACAGCCTGAAAACCATTGGTAATTATATGTAATTGGTAGTTTGGTTTTAAATAATCTAGTATTTCTATTGCGTTAGTAAATAAATGATTAAAAGAAGATAAATGGTCTATATAATCGTCTGACAGTTTATGTACAAGTTGATCTTGTACTTTATACTCTAAAGTATCAAAAACTTTTTTTAATCTAAAAAATCTAAGTTCTTCTTTTGTTATTTTCTCTTCTCTAAATAATTTCCAATACTCTAAATTTATAGGGATATAAACTTTTAAAAAATCTTCTAGCTTAATATCTACTTTATTATCCAGAAGAATTTTATTAAATGTAATTGCAGAGTTCTTTTCAAAATCCCATAGGGTATGATCTAAATCAAAAAAAACATCCGTAACCACTTCTTTAAACATTACTACTTTTTATAATTTCAGTATAAATTTTTAACCAATTTATTTTAGAATCTCCACCTAATAGTTCATTTGAAAAAATGGCATTAAAACTACCATTAACTTCATTTACTCGAGACTTTATTACCGTAACTTTTGATAAAATATCTTTTACACTCTTTTCTTTTGTTAAAGCATAATCATGTATTGCAAACGGGTGTATTTTTATTGGCTGTTGTATTTCCAGTGGTATATCATAAAAATAAAAAGGAGTACAAGTACCTGCTCTAAAACCAATTTCTGAGGTATAGCCCATAGTGTAATCATCTGTAAATTCTGCTTCCACTAAATTCCTATAGGTCTCTGGAATATCTACTCTATTATACCGTATTCTAGAATAGTTTATAGGCCTATTAATAACACTTGATAATTCTTTTTTCTCTTTTTTTATTAATGCTACATTACCAAAAGAACTATATGATGTAGCTAGTGATACTAAACTATAATCTGCAACCGATTTTATTAAAAATTTAAATTTATTATTGTTAGTAGACACATTTTTATCATAGGTAGAATAGGATGCAAACTGAAAAAAGAACATACTTTTTATGCGGTACTTTTTATGCAAATTTATTAAGTATTGGTAGTTGTTATAAGGGTCTTTACTTGGGTTAAATAAAACGGCAACTCTTTGCGCAATTCTTTTTAATCTAAAATAAACCAGATCTAATAAAAACCCTGAAATACCTCTTACAATTCCTCTATACGCATAACAATGTGAAGAAGTAACATCTATAATAGAAGTAAAATTATACTTTCTTTTTACTGCCGCTACATCTGGAAATTTTTCTTTAAGTGCATCTAACAACTTTAAAGCCCATAAATCTACTAAAGGAATTTGTAAAAAATTATTTTGATAGGCTATACTCTCTTTGGGAGGAAACCTACCATGCATATCTTTAACATGCGGTAAATATTCCTCATATCTACTTAACAAATAAAAACTTGCCGAAAAAATATCAAAAGGTATACTACTACGCTCTCCTGTTGCAAAAAAAGCTGGTACTCCATCCCAATCATTAATAGAAATATCTATAGCATTTATTCCTTGCTCAAAAAGTAAATCATTACTACGTACAAAAAACTCGTTCTGTAAAGGTTGTTTCGTGTAGGTTATTTTAGGACCGGTATGCTTTATAAAATCTTCTACCGTTGTTGTAAGTATAATTTTTATGCCTAGAACCTTAGTAAACATATGCCGCATAATATAACTAAATCGCGGTGTAATTTTATGTGTATATATTAATAACATAGGCTCTAAAAATTATAGAATGCTTTCATCTGCAAAACTAAAATAATCTTTTTCAGTAATTATTAAATGATCTAAGACTTTTATATCTAAAGATTCTCCTGCTAATTTTAATTTCTGAGTAATTTGCTTATCGGCTTGACTTGGCCTTAATGTGCCAGAAGGATGGTTGTGCACTAATATTAAAGCTACAGCCCCATATTCTAAAGCCTGTTTCATAACTAATCTAACATCTACTAAAGTACCTGTTATACCGCCTTTACTAAGTTGTCTTTTATGTAATACGGTATTGGCATTATTTAAATAAATAATCCAAAATTCTTCATGGGGCAATTCTCCTAAAATAGGCTGCATTATATTAAAACCAATTTTGCTACTTGTTATTTTTACAATGGTTCTTGCTTCTTCTCCTCCTCTTCTTTTCCCTATTTCTAGAGCTGCAATTATAGAAATTGCTTTTGCATCTCCTATTCCTTTAAATTGTGTTAATTGCTTAATAGATAATTTACCTAACTCATTTAAATTATGATTTACAGATGCTAAAATTCTTTTAGATAATTCTACCGCACTTTCATCTCTGTTTCCTGAGCCTATTAGAATTGCTATTAATTCGGCATCGGATAAGACCGATTTTCCTTTGTTAAATAATTTCTCTCTAGGTTTATCATCATCTGACCAATGCTTAATAGAAAGTGAACTTACTTTTTCTTGCATGGTTTAAAGATAGTAAACTTAAAAATTTATATGTAAATTTCCATTGTAATAAAATAGTGCTATGAAATCTTTATTTAACGAAGAAGCTTACAAGGAAGTAATAAATAGAATAAACAATTTAAAGGATAATTCTCAAAGACAATGGGGAAAAATGTCTTTAGGCCAAATGGCATGGCATTGCCAATACCCTTTAAAAATTGCTATTAAGAATAAAGAATCTGATAAGAAAGCAAACTTTATTATTAGACTCTTTGTTAAAAAATCTATGTATAATGATAAACCTTGGCGAAAAAGTTTACCAACAGCTCCTGCATTAAAAACTAAAGAAGAAAAAGATATAACTACCGAAATAGAAAAATTAAAAGAACTTGTAATAGAATTTTATGCTTTAAAAGCTAGAGAAAAATGGCATTCTCATCCCGTTTTCGGAGTATTAACTCATGACCAATGGGGAAAAATGGAATATAAACATTTAGACCACCACTTAAAACAATTTGGTGTTTAATTATTTTTTAAAATCTTTGTCCTGAACTTCTTGCAACTCTATTTCTGCACGAGTATCATTTATCATTCTTGTTTCTTCTAAAATAACATTAGACATACCTAGCATAAAAGCTACTAGAAATATAGATACTCTTCTTTTTATAAAAAAGACGATTTGTTTATATATGCTAAGTACGTATTTCATGCTAAGAATAATAGCAAGAAACAATCCATCTTAACAAAAACTGACAAAATAACCGAAATATTTAATTATCAACCACTTACAAGACCTTTAACTTCTTCAAAATCTAACCCTCCGTAATTTCCAGAGCTCATTAAAAGCAGAACAGAATTATCATAATTCTTATTAAAAACAAACTCCTTAAAACTAGCAGCATTAGTTTGTATGTTAAGGTCATCTCTCTTAAACGCTTCCGAAATTTGCTCTTTTGTTACTTCTTTTAGCTTTTTAATTTTCACAGATTCTGGTAAGTAAAAAACAATAGCTTCATCTGCGGCATCTAAAGCCCCTTTATACTCCTTTAAAAATTCAGGATTAAAACTACTGTAGGTATGCAATTCTAAACATGCAATTACCTTTCTGTTTGGATACTGTTCTTTTACTGCTTTTGTAGTTGCAGCAACTTTACTTGGTGAGTGAGCAAAATCTTTATACGCAACAGCGTTAGTTCTCTCTGCTATTTTCTCTAATCTTTTAGAAGCCCCTTTAAAAGTGCCTATTGCTTCATAGAAGTCATCCTCATCTACTCCCATGTTTTGGCAAATCCATTTTGCCCCTGCTAAATTACTAAGGTTATGTTTCCCAAATACTTCTATTGGCATTTGTCCTTCTGGAGTATCTAATAATGTTTGTCCGTCTACAACAGTATATTCTGGTGTACTATACCCTAGTTTACGAATAGAATTTTCGGATTGCTCTACCACATTTTTAACTTCGGCATCTTCTATATTATATGTTATGCTGCCTCCTTTAACTATACTGTCTACAAATATTTTAAACTGCTCTACATAATTTTCATAGGTAGGAAAAACATTAATATGATCCCACGCAATACCACTTAACAGTGCTATATTAGGTTTATACAAATGAAACTTAGGTCTCCTATCTATGGGGGAAGACAAATATTCATCGCCTTCTAATACAATAAAATCATTCTCTTCTGTTAAATGCACCATTCTATCAAACCCTTCTAATTGGGCACCAACCATGTAATCTACACTAATATCATGATAGTTTAACACATGCAAAATCATAGATGTAATAGTTGTTTTACCATGACTACCACCTATAACCACACGAGTTTTATTCTTAGATTGTTCATATAAAAATTCTGGGTAAGAATAAATAGTAATCCCTAATTCTTTGGCCTTTAAAAGCTCTAAATTGTCTGCTTTTGCATGCATTCCTAAAATCACAGCATCTAAGCCTTCATGTATTTTCTCTGGAAACC
The DNA here is from genome assembly GCF_003634105.1 of Maribacter vaceletii. Classification (GTDB taxonomy): domain Bacteria; phylum Bacteroidota; class Bacteroidia; order Flavobacteriales; family Flavobacteriaceae; genus Maribacter_B; species Maribacter_B vaceletii. The sequence continues at coordinate 60,912 of NZ_RBIQ01000007.1, forward strand.
AGCCAAAAGACTCTGGCAATAAACCTTTAGAAGAAAGCCTTGATTTAGAAGGTTCAAAAATAACGTCATCACTACCCGAGACGTTATATCCTTTATGTTGAAGTGCTAACGCTAAATTGTGCATGGCGCTACCGCCAATTGCTATAAAATGAATATGCATAAAAAAGGGAATTAAGCTGTAAAGATAAGTAAAGCTCTTAAGTACGTCAAGGCTATTCTAACCTAATAATAACAGATAATTATCGATGAAACGCACTTTTTTAAAGATGCACAACCATATTCCTCTCTTATTTAACAACTCTTTTGTAAGGTTATACAACAAAAACAAGTGACTAAATAGTATATCCTACTAAATTGCGTTTTTCAATATTAAATAACCATACTATTACCAAATGACCAATCAAAGCCACAAAACTATTTATTATAAATGGTTTATCTTTCTTTGTCTACTAAATTTTTCAGTAGCGTCATACGCACAATGCGCAGGGACAGACACTACCGTTACTATTTGTGACAAATACTCCGACACGAACAACCAATCTTACGATTTAAACGATGCCTTAATAGGAGAATTACCAGGAGGTACTTGGAGCACTAATGATCCAGCAGTATATTTTGCCCTACAAGAAAACACAGGTATTCTTAATCTTTGGAGAATACATTATGCAGGCACACATGTTTTTACATATACTAATAACCTTTGTGGAGATTCTGCCACAGTTACTATAGACTTAGGAGGATATTCTGGCGAAGATAATATAGAAGGAGATGCAAATGCTTGTAGTGACGATGCTGGTGTTGATTTAAACAGATTTCTTGGAGATCAAATAAATGATATACTACCAGATGTTAATGGTCTTTGGGAAGAAGACCCTTCTACTTTTACTGGTTATTTAAATAACAATTTGTTTAATGCTGAAGAAGCCGGACCCGGAAATTATACCTTTACGTATACCGTAGCTCCAGTAGGTGGTTGTCCAGAAAGTATTTCTACGATAATTTTAAAAGTACACCCAAGAGCTAGATCTGGCGAAAGTCAAGGCCTTGTTATTTGTAACAATGAAGATTTTTCTATCTACACGAATGTAAATCTTAATGATTTACTTACCGATGAAGACTCCGAAGGTACTTGGTCTGATAATAGTGGTACTAACCAATTAAGTGATCTATCGGATAATATTATAGATATTCAGCAAATATATAACGACTTTGGTGTTGGCGAATATTCTTTTACTTATTTAGTTTATCCTACGCCTTATCATCCTGTATGTCAAGAATCTTCTACTATAGTTAGCATAACTATACTACCTACTCTCATAGGTACTTTAGATGTAGATAACTATTGTGTTTCTCAAGATACATATCCAGTTTCTTTATCGTATGATGATACGTATTTATATAATGGAACCTACGATATTACGTATAGATTAAGCGGAGTTACACAAACAGAAACTGTTACTGCAATTTTAACAGATGGCGTTGGCTCTTTTAATATTGAGAAAAGCACAGCTCCAACCAATAGTACCGTAACACTAAACATTACTAGTATTGAAGGCACATCTCCTAGTCAAGTTGTTTGTCCTAGCATACTAGTTCCTTCTGTAGATTTTCTTATTACAAATCCATCTGCATCAAGTACTAACAAATGTGTTAATACCGATGTAACTGTAGATTTTATCAATATTTTTGATACTACAGAGGTATTATCCAACCAAAACCACACAATAAACTACAGTATTACGAACCCTAGTGGTATAGTTACAAACCTATCCGAGTCCGCAGTTAATTTTACAAATGGCGCTGCATCTCTTACAATACCAGGAACTAATTTTGTAGAAGGTGGTGATTATGATTTTAATTTTGAGATAGTTGGAGGCTTAGATTTAGGTTGTACTATAAGCTCTAGTAGTTCTATTACCCCTACTCCATCAGAAATACAATTAGATTTAGTTGTAGATAATAATTGTGATGCAACTTTAATTGATGTTCTTATTGATGCCCCAACACTAACAAATGGAACATATTCTATAACTTATGATGTTATAGATCAATTATCAAATAATGTACTAACGCAAAACAGTATAAACTTTTCTGGAGGTACTGCTAGTTATCAAATAGATGTTGCTGGGTTTGCGCAAGGAAATTATACGGTTAGTGTACGAAGCTCTCAAAATGACACAACTCCGTGTAGGATTGAGTTTGATTTTGAATTGCAAGAAAATTTTGCAAGAGGTGGCGTACCAGATGCTCCAGTTGTAGATGCCTTACAAACCTTTTGTTTAAATAATTACGCTAATTCTGGTCCAACATTAGAAGATATTAGTGTTACAGCTACAGGAACTATTCTTTTTTATAGCACCGCTACAGATACTTCTATACTACCAATAACAACAGCTCTTGTAAACGGAGAAGATTATTTTATTTCTAATACCGATTTAAATAATAATTGTGAAGGATCCAACAGAGTACAAGTAGTTACTATGTTAACTAATCCGGAAGGACCTACCGTTACAGAATCTAACCCAGAATTTTGTGCTGCAGATAATGCTACAGTAAGTAACCTTAGTGTAAATGTTCCTAACGGAGATACTACAGTTTGGTATGATGCTTTAACTGGTGGTAACTTACTTGATCAAAACACTATTTTAGAAAACGGAACCAGCTACTTTGCAAGTTCTGAAAACACTAATGGTTGTCATAGTACAGACCGTGTAGAAGTTACACCAATAATACATGAACTAGAACCGGCTACTCTAGAGTTTACAACATTAAGTTTATGTGGTTTAGACAACCCAACTGTAACTAATTTAGCAGTTTTAGAAAACTCTAATTCTTACGAAACTCGCTGGTTTATTAATGCAGAAAGTACAACACCATTAGATAGTAGCACTCCCTTAGTCGCAAATGAAATGTACTATGCAGAAAGTTACAACCCAATAACCGGTTGTATTAATCCGCAAAGAATAGCTGTAACAATACTTCTTAGTAATTGTGAACCAGATGCATACAACTTCTTTATTCCAGATGCATTTTCGCCTAACGGAGATGGTAAAAACGACTTATTCTTTATTCCAAACATAGAAATTATATTTCCAGATTTTACTCTAGAAATACTTAACAGATATGGTAGTAGCATGTTTAAAGGAGATATAAATAACCCTGCTTGGGATGGCACTAATAACAAAAGTAGTATTGCGCCAAACGGAGTTTATTTTTACATAATAAACTATAATAAAGAAGGCTATAATCCAATTCAAGGAGACTTATACCTTAATAGATAAACCATACACCAACCAACTATCATTAATAAAATAATAATGAAAAAAACATTTCTATATTTTTTCTTTCTGTTACTTCTACAATCCTCTTTTGTAGTTGCGCAACAAGACCCACAATATACCCAGTACATGTATAATATGAGTGTAATAAACCCTGCTTATACAACCAATAATCTTAACGTAGTAAACTTTGGAACTTTATACAGAAGCCAATGGGCCTCTGCTGTAGGGTCTCCAAAAACACTAACCTTTTTTGCGCATGCTGCAATTACAGAAAAAGTAGAAGCCGGTATCTCTTTTATTAAAGATGAAATTGGTGATGGTGCTTTAAAAGAAAATAACGTTTTTGCAGATTTTGCTTATAGTCTAAAGTTAGACGATCAAAGTAGATTAGCTTTAGGACTTAAAGCAGGTATTACAAATTTTAACACCAACTTTAATGGTTTTATGTTACCAGAAACACAAGATGATTCTGCTTTTAGTGAAAACATGAATAGCACATTTCCTAATGTTGGGTTTGGAGCTTTCTATCATAGAGACAAACTCTATGCTGGTTTATCAATTCCTAATTTTTTAAATTCTAAGCATGTAGACAATCAAAATGGTATTAGTACTGTAGGTTCCGAAAAAATGCACCTTTTTGCAACTGCTGGTTATGTATATGATTTAAACAACAATATTAAGCTTAAACCATCTTTCTTAGCAAAAATGGTAAAAGGTGCTCCTATTACTTTTGATGTTTCTTTAAATACTTTAATTCATAATAAATTTGAAGCAGGAATATCTTATAGATTAGAAGATGCTATAAATGCAATGTTTAATATGAAAATATTACCTGGTTTAAAAGCTGGTTATGCCTATGATTACACCTTATCTAATCTAAGTGATTTTAGTGCTGGTTCTCATGAAATTTTCCTTTTGTTTGATTTAGATTTACTAGGTCTACAAAGAGGATATGATAAATCTCCAAGATTTTACTAAACTATACTATGAAAAAAATATTCCTATTTATACTATTTACAGGCCTTTTACAGACCGTTTCATTTGCTCAAGAAGAATTAAAGCGAGCAAACATGTATTTTGAAAGAGCTTTTTATACCGATGCTATTCCTTTATATGAAGAAATTGCAAAAACTAATAAAAGTTCTAAAGTTGTAAAAAACTTAGCAGACAGTTATTACAATACCTACCAACTGCCAAGAGCAGCAAAATGGTATTCTTATTTAACTTCTGTTTATGGAGAAAATTTAGACGAAAGTTATTTCTTTAAATACAGCCAAACTTTAAAAGCAGTTGGCGAATATGAAGAAGCATTAGAAGTTCTAATGGATTATTATACAAGTCAAGAAAACAAAGAAAAAGTTGCTTCGTTAAAGGAAGATTTAAGGCATTTAGAAAACGTAGATGCTATTGGAGAACGTTTTAAATTAGAAAATTTGCCTCTAAATACTGTGAAATCTGAATTTGGAGCAACTAGAGTAGATAGCAGTATAATATATGCTGCATCTAAGAAAAAAGCAATCCCAGGATTAAACAAACGGTATAGATGGAATAGTGAAAACTATTTAGATATGTACAAACACCCAATGAGCCAAATTACTCTTGGCGATAGCGTTAGTACAAGTCTTTCCTCTTCTATTAACACAAAAATGCATGAAGCAACTTTTGCGATAACAAAAGATAGAAAAACCATTTACTTTACACGTAATAACTTCCTTAAAGGGAAAAAGAAAACAGATGGCAAAAAAATATCTAGATTAAAAATTTACAAAGCAGAACTAGTAGATGGCTCATGGGAAAATATAGAAGAATTACCATTTAACGGAGATGATTTTTCTACAGAACACCCTGCATTAAATGCAAGTGAAACTGTTATGTATTTTGCATCAGATAAATCTGGTGGTTTTGGTTCTTTAGACTTGTATTCTGTTTCTTTAAATGCAAATGGAGAATTTGGAGAACCTAAAAATTTAGGAGCTACAATAAATACAAATAAGAAAGAACAATTTCCTTTTATAGACGCCAAAGACAACCTTTATTTTTCATCAAATGGTCATGCAGGTTTTGGATTATTAGATGTCTTTGTTGCAAAAAAAGAAGGTGATACTTTCCTAAAACCAAATAATGTGGGTAAACCTATTAATGGAGGTTATGATGATTTTTCATTTAATATATATTCAAATAACAATCAGGGCTTCTTTGCTTCCAACAGACCAGGAGGCGTTGGTGGTGATGACATTTATAAATTAGAAGAAACAAAACCTTTAGATATTAAAGATTGTTCCCAATTTATAGCTGGTATTGTTACAGAGGTTTCTTCAAAAAAACCAATTGCTTTTGCTGTAGTAGATTTAGTTACAGAAGACGGAACATTAGTAGAGTCTCAAACTGCATCAGAAAAAGCAGAATTTAAATTTACTGTTACTTGTATGGCACAATATACCGTAAAGGCTAGAAAAACAGGATATAAAGACAATTCTAAAATTATTATAACAGATAAAGAACGTAATAGCGTTAAAGATGGTTCTTTAGAATTACAATCTATAGCTCAAATAGAGAAAGAAAAGAATGAAAAAATTCAGAAAGCTAAAGAAGAAGAGGAAAGGTTAGAAAAACTTGCTAAAGAAGAGCGTATAAAGGAAGAAAAACGCAAAAAAGAAGAGGCAGAAAGAATTAAAAAAGAAGAAGAAAAACGTAAAAAAGAGGCCAAAGTTAAAGCTGAAAAAGAACGTAAGGAACGTATTGAAAAAGCAATAGAAAATGAACCTGCTGTTGTAAGGCAAGGAAAGCGCATTGTTATAAAAGCAGAACCAAAAGTTCATTTTGATTATGATTTGTGGTACATACGTTTAGAAGGTAAAGAAACCTTAGATAAAATCATTAAAATCTTAAAAGACAATCCTGGTATACAATTAGAAATTGGCACACACACCGATATTAGAGGTAATGATGATTATAACAAAAAACTTTCTCAGAAACGTTCTAATGCTGTAGTAGAATATTTAATAAGACAAGGCATTTCTAAAAAACGCTTATCTGCTAAAGGATATGGTGAAAAAATGCCACAAATAAAATGTGAGACCGAAGAATCCTGCACCGAAGAACAACATGAAATTAACCGTAGATGTGAGTTTGTTATTGTAGACTGGAAATAACATAACATTTCTCTTTAAAACCTAAGCTCCTATAGTAACATAATAGTTTTTATAGGAGCTTTTTTTATTAAAAGTAGGTAGCAAAAACGTTTTTCCTTTACTAAACACCAAAAAGTAACGTTCACTAACTATAAGGGACACTTTACTCATTTAAACTTGTATTAAAAACAATAAGAGTTCATATTTGTTACGTAAATTTATATAGATGAAAAATACTATCACAATACTCACTATAATCTTTTTTGCGCAAATGATGCAGTCACAAAAATCTAGTAATTCTTTTGAAGCCCTATGGCAAAAAGTAGAACAATTAGAAAATGAAGCTCTGACCAAATCTGCATTAGAAGTAGTGCAAACTATTTCTAAAAAAGCAAGTAAAGAAAATAATACGGCGCAAAAAATTAAAGCGCTTTTACATGCTTCAAAGTATGCAATGACTTTAGAAGAAGATGCACAACTAAAAATAATTTCTGATTTCAATACTGAAATAGAAAATGCGTCATTCCCCACTAAAAACGTACTAGAAAGTTATTTAGCAAATTTATACTGGCAATATTTTCAACAAAATAGATACCAATTTTATAATAGAACAAACACAGAAAACAAAGTAAATAGCAAAGATTTTAGAACTTGGGACTTAACTACTCTATTTCATGAAATAAACCTTCATTTTTCTAATTCTTTATTATACACAAAAGGATTACAAGAAATACCTATTACTCAGTTTTATACAATTCTTCATCATCAAACTAATTCGGAAACATTTAGACCTACCTTATTCGATGCTTTAGCGCATAACGCATTAGAGTTTTATAAAACCAACGAAACAAGTATTACCAGACCCGCAGATAAGTTTGAGATTAATAACGATAATTATTTGTGTGACGCTTCTATATTTATAAAAGAAAAAATTGATACAAAAGATAAAACATCATTAGAATTTAGAGCATTAGAAATATACCAGCAATTATTATCTTTTCATTTTAATGATACATCTTTAAAGGCCTTTGCAAACATAGATATAGAACGATTAAAGTATGTTTATGGAAATGCTGTTATTAAGGACAAAGACTTAAAATACCTTCATACATTACAAAATAATGCTGAAAATTATAAGAAAGAAGCTATTTCTGCACTTTATAATTATGAAATAGCTACCCTTTATCAGCAATGGGGAGTAACATATAACTCTACCAACACTAATAATAAATGGAAATTAAAAGAAGCTTTAACGCTATGTGAGCAAACTATTTCTAGCTTTCCAAAAAGTTATGGTGCAGACCAATGTCGTTCTTTAAAAGCTTCTATTTTAGGAAAAAGTATTCAGGTAACTGCAGAAGAATATATACCAACTAACAAACCTTCAAAAATACTGGTAACCTATAAAAATCACGAAAACTTAGAACTTTCTGCAATAAAAATAAATAGCTCAGAATTACAAAAACTTAGCAAACTTTATCCTGAAAAAAAACAATTAGATTTTATTAAAACTCTTAAAGTTCATAAACAATGGAATGCAACCCTTCCTAATGAACAAGATTACCAAACACATAGCGTAGAAGTGTTAATTCCTGAATTAGAAAGCAGTCATTACTTATTCTTGGTAGAATCTAAAGATGACAATGTTTCTTTTGCATATAAAGCTTTGCAGGTTACAAATATGGCCCTTGTAGAAACAAGAACTCCAGATTTTTATAGATATCAAATTATTGATAGAACTAATGGAAAACCAAAACCTAATACCAATTTAAAATTTACCTATCGCATTGATTATAATGGAAAAAAACTAACTGAAAATTTAAAAACAGACAAACTTGGTTTTGCACAAATTGCCCTTTCTAAACAAGGGTGGAGCGATGTTCATATTGAAGCCAAAAACACAGATGACAAAGCTTTTTTTGGCGAATTCTACATTAATCAAAAATATAATAGAAACTCTCCTTCTGTAACAAATTCTTGTTTTCTATTTACAGACAGAAGCATTTACAGACCAGGACAACCATTATACTTTAAAGGAATTGCTTTGCAAAAAGGCAAAGAAAAATCTACCTTATTAGTAAATACAAATGTTACTGTAACGCTTAGAGATGCCAATTATCAAGAAGTAAAAAAAGTAGATTTTAAAACAAACGAATACGGTTCTTTTTCAGGTGATTTTATACTTCCAAATAACGGGCTTACTGGTAATTTTTCTATCTATGTAAGTTCCTCTAAAAGCAATCTAAATGGAACTACAAATTTCTCTGTAGAAGAATATAAAAGGCCAAAATTTGAAACTTCTTTTAATCCAATCACGGAAACCTACAAGGTTAATGATAGTATTAAAGTAACAGGTAAAGCTATCGCATTTTCGGGCAGTAGTATTACCAATGCAAAAGTTAGCTATAGAGTAAAAAGGGTTGTTTACTTTCCTAGATGGTACTATTGGAGTTATAGACCGTATAGACATATAGAACCACAAGAAATTACCCATGGAGAAGTTACATCTAATGATAGTGGTTTGTATGATATTACTTTTAAAGCAATCCCAGATAATTCCTTAGACAAAGCAGATTCTCCAACTTTTAGCTATGAAGTTACTGCAGATGTTACTGATATTAATGGAGAAACGCATAGTACTTCTACTGTAGTACAAGTAGGCTATCATACCTTAACTGCAACTGTAAATATTCTTAACTTATTAGATAAAGAAAATAAAAATAACACCATACAGGTATACACTCAAAACCTTAATGGCTCTGCTGTTTCTACAAAAGGAACTATAAAAATTTATAAGCTAAAAGCTCCTAATTTTGTTCTTAGAACAAGACCTTGGAATGCTCCTGATTACAATGCTTGGAACAAAGAAGAGTTTAAAAAATTATTCCCTAATGAAAGTTATTCGGATGAGCATAATTCAGATACATGGAAAAAAGGAGAAATGGTTTGGCAAAGTACGTTTAATACAGAAAAATCTACCGAACTAAAACTAAATTCAATCAAAGATTGGGAATCTGGAAAATACCGAATAGAATTAGAAACCAAAGACAAATTTGGAAACCTGGTAAAAGATGTAGCTAGCACTACTTTATATAGTGACAAAGATAAGAAGTTAGCAGATAATCAACTTTTTCATATGAAGACAGACAAACCTTCTTATGCAATTGGCGATAAAGTAAAACTAAGCTTATTCTCTAATGTTAAAGATTTAGACGTAACATTATTTATTGAAAAATCTGGAAAATTAGTAAATACGCAAATTATAAATATAAAAGGTACAAGCAAAACAATTACAATACCTGTAGAGAAGAATGACTTAGGTGGGTTTTCAATTTCTTATAGTTTTTCTGCTTACAATTCTTTTATAAGTAGTAACATAAATATATCAGTTCCTTATCCTAAAAAAGATTTAGAAATAGAAACTTTAACCTTTAGGGATAAACTACAACCAGGAACAGAAGAAACTTGGTCTTTTAAAATAAAAGGAGCTAAAGGAGAAAAGGTTTCTGCTGAATTGCTTGCAAGTATGTATGATGCTTCTTTAGATTCCTTTAGAGGACATAACTGGTATTTTTCTCCTAACGCACAACCCTATTATTATTCTCAATGCTCAATAAACGGCTACAATAGTTTTAATACTACTTACTTTAATTCTTATAATCTTTTTAATAACGGATATAGTTATAAACAACAATATTACGATTCTTTCCAATGGTTTGGTCTTCAATTTGGATATGCAAATTATGGTAGAAGTAGACGAATGGTGAAAAGCGGTGCCCCTATGCCAATAATGGAAAGCAATGTAGAAGTAGCAGAAATGGCTATGGAAGATTCTGAAGGAGAAATGGATGCTGTAGTAGGTTATACCTCAGAGAAAAAAATATCAAAACCAGAAAGCAAAAGAAAAGATAAAGAAACAATAGAAGATAATTCTAAAAAAGAAGAACCAGTTAAAATTCGTACTAATCTACAAGAAACGGCCTTTTTCTTTCCGCATTTACAAACCGATGCAGCAGGAAATGTAACGTTTAGTTTCACCACTCCTGAGGCATTAACCAAATGGAAACTTCAATTATTAGCACATAACAAAACTGGAGAGAGCGCTATTTCTACCATGCATACAATTACGCAAAAAGAACTTATGGTAGTACCTAATGCTCCACGTTTTTTAAGAGAAGGAGATGACATTATTATCAGTAGCAAAATTGCCAACCTTACCGACAAAAAACTGTCTGGAATGGCAGAGTTAAAACTAACCGATGTTTTAACTGGGAAATCTATATCTGATACACTAATTGGTTCTAAAACAAGACTTCCATTTACAGTGGACTCTCTAAACAATACTCAAGTATCTTGGAAATTAAACATTCCTGAAGGGTTACAAGGTTTGCAATATACTGTAATTGCAAAAGCTGGTGATTTTAGCGATGGAGAACAAAATGTACTTCCTGTTTTAAGCAATAGAATGTTGGTTACAGAAACACTACCTATGTGGGTTCGCAGTAATCAATCTAAAACCTTTACTTTAGATAAACTCGTTTCAACTCCGCTCAACGACCCTAGCACAACACTAAAACATCATAAACTTACTTTAGAAATTACCAGCAACCCTGCTTGGTATGCAGTGCAAGCACTACCCTATTTAATGGAGTACCCTTATGAGTGTAATGAACAGACTTTCTCTAGATATTACGCAAATGCATTGGCTAGCCATATTGCAAATAGTAATCCTAGAATTCAGGAAGTATTTAAGCAATGGGCTACTTCGACAGGATCAACAGATGCTTTGGTCAGTAATTTAGAAAAGAATCAAGAATTAAAATCGCTATTAATTCAAGAAACTCCCTGGCTTAGAGATGCACAATCTGAAACGGAACAGAAAAAACGTATTGCACTTTTGTTTAATCTAAACAAAATGCAAAACGAACAAGCCACTGCACTTTTAAAATTACAGCAAAATCAAATGTCTTCTGGCGCATGGCCATGGTTTAAAGGCGGTCGTGAGAACCGATTTATTACCCAACATATTGTTTCAGGCTTAGGGCATTTAAAACAGCTACAAGTTACCGAAAACAATAAAGAGGTTTCAGCTATGCTAAAAAAGGCTATTTCCTATTTAGACAGAGAATTTGTGAAGGAGTACGAGTACATGAAAAAGCATGCAACTAATATAAAAGACAACCATTTAACCAGTACACAGATTCATTACTTATACATGCGTAGCTTTTTCACGGAGTATAAAAAATCTAAAAAAGTTGCAGGAATAACAGATTACTATTTAGGTCAAACCAAAAAATACTGGAAAGCGAATAGTTTGTATAGAAAAGGAATGCTTGCATTAATTAGTCATAGAGCAAAAGATGCAACTACAGCTTCTAAAATCCTAAGGTCATTAAAAGAGAATAGCATTACATCGGATGAATTAGGAATGTATTGGAAAGAAAACACCAATTCTTGGTATTGGTACCAAGCACCAATAGAAACACAAGCCTTACTTATTGAAGCTTTTTCTGAGATAGAGAATGATATTACTACTGTTGATAATCTTAAAATTTGGTTACTTAAAAACAAACAAACCAATCAATGGAAAACTACCAAAGCAACTACAGAAGCAGTATATGCATTGCTACTGCAAGGAAGTGATTGGCTTTCTGTATCCGAGACTGTAGATGTTTTAATCGGTGGAAATAAAATTGCACCTGAAAAATTAAAAGAAGTAAAAACAGAAGCAGGTACAGGGTATTATAAGACTACCTGGAATACCAATGAAATAAATAATTCTTTAGGGGAAGTAAACATCTCTAAAAAAGGAAATGGTATTGCTTGGGGAGCCTTGTACTGGCAATATTTTGAAGATTTAGATAAAATTACATCTGCAAAAACGCCATTACAATTAAAGAAAAAACTGTTTTTGAAGAAAAATACAGACACTGGAGAGCAATTATCAGAAATTACTTCTAAAACAAATATAAAAGTGGGCGATTTAGTTCGCGTACGTATAGAGCTAAAAGCAGATAGAACCATGCAATATATTCATATGAAAGATATGCGTGCCGCAGGTTTTGAACCTGTAAATGTATTCTCGCAATACAAATGGCAAGATGGTCTTGGGTACTATGAAAGTACTAAAGATGCTAGCACTAATTTCTTTTTTGATTATTTACCAAAAGGCATTTATGTATTTGAGTATGATGTACTTGTTAATAATGCTGGAGATTTTAGTAATGGCATTACCACTATTCAAAGCATGTACGCTCCAGAATTTAGCAGTCATAGTGAAGGTATTAGAGTTAAAATTGAATAGAGATAAATAGTTACCTAAGTGAATAAGTGGTTTTACTTAAAATTGAGGAGGGTTTACTAAATTTTGGTTTCAAGAATACTATAAAGAACATAGTTTAGAGGTATAATCTAAAACCAAAGTAGTATGAAAAATGATAATAATATTACCATTCAAAAACCGTGTTCAGAAAATTTTGATACCTTTAGTAAAACTGAATTAGGAGGATACTGTAATTCCTGCGAAAAAGAAGTTATCGATTTTACTTCTATGCGTATGACAGAAATTAACAACTATTTTCTAGTTCCTAGAGCAAATACTTGTGGGCGCTTTAAATCATCTCAATTACAAACTAACAAACAGCATTCTATGACTAATTATATATCTAAAGGAATTGCAACTATGGGCTTCTCTTTACTTGCATTATGTGCCGTTTCTAATGTACAAGCACAAGAAATAGCTAGCACAGATTCAGAAATAAAAACTGGAATTTCTAGTATCACGGTTGGGAAGGTTTCTAATGCATATTCTTCCTATACTGTAAAAGGAATTGTTCTAGATGAAGAAAATACTCCTTTGCCCGGCGTTAATGTTATACTAAAAGGAACAGCAGAAGGTACTGTAACAGATTTAGATGGTAATTTTGAATTCCCTAAAAAACTAGGAAAAAATGACATTCTAGTTTTTAGTTATATAGGATATGATACTAAGGAATACAAAGTAAAAGAAAGTACTTCAGAGACTATCAATATAACTGTTAATTTCACTAACGCGGACGTTGAACTCATGGGAGAAATAGAAATAGGCGGAGTTTACAAAACAAAGCAAAATGTATTTCAGAAGTTCATAGGTCTATTTAAATAATGAAAGGCCTTACCATATTTTTTATTTTCACCTTTATAATTTCTTTTGGCCAACGTAGTGATTTTAAATCTATTAGTTTTAAGAAAGCGGATAGTATTGCCAATAATTATAAAGGTGAAAATTTAAAAAATTTACCGCTTTTAACTCAAAAATTAACTTCTAGCCTAGATACTGAGGTTGAAAAATTTAGAGCTATCTATACTTGGGTTTGCACTAATATAGAAAACGACTACTCTTCCTATTTAAAGACTAAAAAGAATAGAAAAAAAATTAATAAAGACAGAGAAGCATTCTTGCAATGGAACTCTAGTTTTACACCAAAGGTTTTTAAAAAACTATTACATCATAAGAAAACTGCATGCACAGGTTATGCCTATTTAATAAGAGAACTTGCTAAGTTGGCAGCTTTAGAATGCAAAATAATAAATGGTTTTGGTCGTACTGCTAATTTAAAATTAGATAAAAATAGCCTCCCTAATCATTCCTGGAATGTGGTTAAATTAAATGATAAATGGTATTTATCTGATGCCACTTGGTCCGCTGGAAGAGTAATGATTGAAGAAGGCGAACCAAAATTTATAGCAGATTATTTTGATGGGTATTTTTTAGGAGAACCTTCCTTATTTATTAAAAACCATTATCCGTTAGATTTAGATTGGACTTTAATGACCACTACCCCTTCTTTTTCTCAATTCATTAACGGACCTATAGTTTATAAAGAAGCTTTTTCAAATGGTATTATTCCAGTTTCTCCAGAAGTCATGCATATAGAAATTCAAAAAAACAAATCGGTTCATTTTGAACTTTTGCAAACTAAACAATTCACAGGTGAAGAAATAGCTTTGGTTATTGTTAACGGCAGTAAATCTATAACTAGTACCCCAGAAACTATAAAGGTTAAAAATAAATGCACTCTAAAACACACATTTAATAAAACAGGATATTATGATGTCCACATTAAAGTGGATGGATTAATAATTGCCACCTATACAGTAAAAACGCGCAAGTAGTCGAAAACACAATAATCTTATAAAACTTAAAGAAAAATATTACGTATTTTTAGAGTTCAACAACTAAAACCAAGTATCATGAATTCAAAAGTATTTCTAGTATTACGCATCCTTTTTGGACTTTTCCTTTTATTTTTTGGATTAAACAAATTTTTTGATTTTATAATATTTGTACCAGAAACAGAAAATGCTGTAAATTATTTAGAAGCTCTAGAAGTTACAAAAACAATGCACATAGTTGCTATTATTGAAATTATTGCAGGTTTATCTTTACTTATAAATAAATTTGGGGCTTTACTTATGGTTATTCTAATGAGTATATCCATAAATGCAGTTTTATACCATGGAACATTAGAACCAACAACAATAGCTGGCTCCATAATTTTAATCGTATTTAATATTATAATGCTTTATGGTTACAAAGACCATTATACTGATTTACTTAAGGCATAAGTATTAAAAAACGCATCTAAAAATGGCTTCAATTACTTGAAGCCATTTTTATTTTTTCTTATTCTTTGGCGGATATTTATCTAACACCTTATTTACTAAAGTCTGCAAATGTAATTCTCGTTCTTCTGGTGTATGGTTCTCTTTGTAAGTGTCTATACTTATAGCTTGCCAAAAAAGTGCATCCTTTTTTATATCTACAAAATCGAAAGTTATTTCTCTTTTCATTTTGGGCTGCCCTACTGGAATACCTACAGATACGCCATCGCCAATAGAATTACCACTACCACCTACCCCAACACCTACAGTATTCCCATTTGCGGTCTGGTATATTTTACTCTCAATATTTATATAAAAATCTGGCTCTTCAGACAAAAGCATTCCTTTGGTTTGCATGGCTATATCTAAAGCTTTTAGTAATCTTTTAGTATCTAAATCGCTTAAGCCTGTTTCTAAGTCTGAAAAATAATTATAGGTAGTGTAGCTTGTAAAATCTGTAGTTTTCTCAAAATCATACTGCACACGAACAGCGTTACAAGAAAATAAAACAAGAACAAAAAGTAAAGAAAATAACTTTTTCATAGTACATGCTTTTTATAAATGTACATAAAAAAGAGTGCGAAAATCTACATAAATAGATTTTTTCGATTAAACGTTAAGCATATTCCAAAGTTTATCTTTTAGCTCTGTAATGCCCAATTGCGCTACTGAAGATATGAACATGTAAGGCACTCCTTCAAGGTCTTTATCTAACTCAACCTTCATTTCTGCAATAAGTTCTTCATCTAACATATCACTTTTAGATATTGCAATAAGTCTTTCTTTATCTAGTAATTCTGGATTATATCGGCGTAATTCATCCAAAAGAATTTCATACTCTTTACCAATATCCTTACTATCTGCAGGAATCAAAAACAACAAAGTAGAATTACGTTCTATATGTCTTAAAAAATAATGACCTAATCCTTTTCCTTCTGCAGCACCTTCTATAATTCCAGGAATATCTGCCATTACAAAACTCTGAAAATCGCGATACTGTACTATTCCTAAATTAGGTTTTAATGTAGTAAACTCATAATCTGCAATTTTAGGTTTTGCAGATGTTATTACAGATAGTAATGTGGATTTTCCTGCATTAGGAAAACCTACCAAACCTACATCTGCTAATACTTTTAATTCAAATATAAAATCTTTCTCATCCCCTTCCATTCCTGGTTGGGCATAACGTGGCGTTTGGTTTGTAGGCGACTTAAAATGCCAGTTACCACGGCCACCTAAACCACCCTTAAGAATAATTATTTCCTCGCCATCTTTAGTAACTTCATAGATTACCTCTTCCGTTTCAGGGTCTTTAACTATAGTACCCAATGGCACATCTAAATACACATCTTTTCCATCGGCACCAGTACTTCTGCTTTTAGCACCGTGTTCTCCATGTGTTGCTTTAAAGTGTTTCTTAAACTTATAAGTTACTAATGTCCATAAGTTTTTATTACCTCTAAGAATAACATGTCCGCCACGACCACCATCTCCACCATCGGGGCCACCTTTTGTTATGTACTTTTCTCTATGCAAGTGTACAGAACCTTTACCTCCATTACCAGAAGTTAAAAACACTCTTACATAATCTACAAAATTCCCCTCCGTCATACGTACAACTTATTATTCCTGTTATCTCTACTATAAATTATCTATAACACCTGCTAAACGCTCTGTAATTTCAGCAATACTTCCAATACCATTTACGCTATAAAACTTACTTTGCCCTTCATAAAATTCTTTAAGAGGAGCCGTTTTTAAGTTGTATTCATCAAAACGATTACGAATTTTGTTTTCGTCCTGATCATCTGATCGGCCGCTAACTTTTCCTCTTTCTAATAATCTCTGAATTAGTACCTCATCATTAGCTTCTAAAGCTACTGTAGCGTTTATAGTCATGTCTTTAGATTCTAAAAAAGCATCTAAAGCTTCTGCCTGTGCAGTAGTTCTAGGAAAACCATCAAAAATAAAACCTGCAACTTCTGGGTTTTTTTCCACCTCAGCCTGTAACATGTTAATAGTAACCTCATCTGGAACCAATTCTCCTTTATCTATATAAGATTTTGCTAATGTTCCTAATTCGGTACCATTCTTAATATTAAATCTAAAAACATCTCCTGTAGAAATGTGTTTTAAATTATATTTTTCTTTTAAAAATTCGGCCTGGGTGCCCTTCCCAGCTCCTGGTTTTCCAAATAGGACAAGATTAATCATAGTTGTTTGGTTTAGTTGATATACTTCTTTTAAGTTTCTACCTTGTTCATTATAATCTAAGCCATAGCCTACAATAAATTTATCTGGAATATCTAATCCAAAATAATCTATAGGGTATTCCCCTCTGTAAACGCTAGATTTATAAAATAAAGTAGCTATTTTAAATTCTTTTACATTTGTTCTACTAAACAAATGAATAAGTTCTTTTAAGGTCCTTCCAGTATCAATTATATCTTCTAATATAATTACACTTCTACCTTCAATATTTTCTGGCAAGTCTAATAACGTTTCTACTATTCCTGTTGATGTTAAGCCTTGGTAAGAGCTTAATTTAACAAAAGATACTTCGCATGGAAAATCATAGGCTTTTAAAAAATCGGAAACAAACATAAAAGACCCATTAAGTACACCTACAAAAATTGGATTTTGGTCTTTATAATCCGCAGCAATTTTATCTGCAACACTCTTTACAGCAGCAAGAATTTGTTCTTCGCTTAAAAAAGGTTTAAAGGTTTTATCCTGAAGTTTTATTAGTCCCATAATTTTACTAAGTTGGCAAAGATAACATTTTGATGGTGGTTTTTAGATTATATAGAATTGGTTTCTAAGATTTAGCTGTATTTTTGTTATTATTTTTACTAAAGTATAGTATAAACATGAGTTATTTTTCTTCAGATTTTAAATTAGGTATTCTTGGTGGTGGGCAACTTGGCAAAATGCTATTGTATGAAACGCGAAAATTTGACATACAAACTAAAGTATTAGAAGCATCGGAAGATGCACCTTCTAAAATTGCTTGCAATGAATTTGTTTTAGGAAATTTATTAGATTTTGATGCCGTTTATAATTTTGGAAAAAGTGTAGATGTACTTACTATAGAGATTGAAAATGTAAACACTAAAGCTTTAGAAAAATTAGAAGACGAAGGAGTAAAAGTATATCCGCCAACAAAGGCTTTACGTATTATTCAAAATAAAGCTACTCAAAAATTATTTTATACGGATAATAACATTCCAACAGCTGCATTCTCCCGTTTTGCATATACTAGCGAAATAAAAGACAGCATTGAAAATGGCGGGTTACGGTTTCCTTTTGTTTGGAAAGCTGCCCAATTTGGGTATGACGGACAAGGGGTAAAAGTAGTTCGTAAGGCAGAAGATTTAAAAGACTTACCAAATGTAGAATGCATTGCAGAAGAAATGGTTTCTTTTAAAAATGAGTTATCTGTAATTGTTGCCCGTAGTGCATCTGGAGAAGTAGTTACCTATCCTGTGGTAGAGATGGAATTTCATCCAGAAGCTAACCAAGTGGAATATGTTATTTGCCCAGCAAGAATTAATGAAGATGTAGCAAAAAAAGCACAAGAAATAGCGTTAAAAGTTTCTAACAAAATAAAACAAGTTGGGTTACTAGCTGTAGAAATGTTTCAAACTCAGGATGACCAAATTTTGGTAAATGAGGTTGCTCCAAGACCACACAATAGCGGACACCAAACTATAGAGGCCAGTTACACCAATCAATTTGAACAACATATAAGAGCTATCTTAGATTTACCTTTAGGAAGTACTGAAAATAAAGTAGCCGGAATTATGGTAAACCTAGTTGGTGCCGAAGGCCATACAGGTAATGTTGTTTATGAAAACATGGAGCAAATTCTAAAATTAGAAGGTGTAACCCCTCATATTTATGGTAAAAAACAAACACGCCCTTTTCGTAAAATGGGTCATGTAACCATAGTAAATAAAGATTTAAGTAAGGCAAGAGAAATTGCACAACAAGTAAAAGAAACAATAAAAGTTATAAGCAAATAAAGATATGAGCAAAGTAGCCGTAGTAATGGGAAGCACAAGCGACCTTCCTGTAATGCAAGATGCAATAGATATTTTAAAAGGTTTTGATATAGAGGTTGATGTAGATATAGTTTCGGCACACCGAACTCCAGAAAAACTTTTCGATTTTAGTAAAAATGCGCACACTAACGGGTATTCCGTAATAATTGCAGGTGCTGGCGGCGCGGCACATTTACCAGGAATGGTAGCTTCTATGTCTCCCCTACCTGTAATTGGTGTTCCTGTAAAAAGCAGTAACTCAATAGATGGTTGGGATTCTGTTCTTTCTATTTTGCAAATGCCTGGTGGTGTTCCTGTTGCAACTGTTGCCTTAGATGGCGCAAAAAATGCAGGTATTCTTGCGGCACAAATAATTGGTAGTGGCGATAAATGTGTACTAGATAAAATTATTCTTTACAAGGAAGGACTTAAACAAAAAGTTATTGATGGTGCGAAAGAAGTACGAAGTATTTAGTAAAAAGTACAGAATTAAGCTTTAAAAAATTAATATAAATATTATTGAGAGTTTTAAACTTGAATTCTGCAAAGACAGACAGGTTTGACGCTTAAACTTGAACTTGAATACATGAATCCATTATTATCTCCTTTTGATACTGCTCCTTTCTCTACTATAGAAAACAAACATTTTAAACCTGCTTTTTTACAGGCAATGAAAGATGCTAGAGCAGAGATTGATACCATTACAGGAAATTCTGAATCTCCGAGTTTTGAAAACACTATTGAAGCTTTAGAGTTTTCTGGACAACAATTAGACAGAATATCTAGTGTATTTTTTAACCTGAATTCTGCAGAAACTAATGAAGAAATTCAGAAAATAGCACAAGAAATCTCTCCTCTTTTATCTGAATTTGGGAATGATATTACGCTTAATAAAGATTTATTCCTTAGAGTTAAAGCGGTATATGACCAAAAAGAGACACTAACACTAAGTACAGAACAACAAACTTTATTAGACAAAAGATATAAGGCATTTAGTCGTAATGGTGCTAACCTGCCAGAAGACAAAAAAACCAGGCTTAGAGAGATCGATGCAGCTCTTGCAAAACTAAAATTACAATTTGGTGAAAATATTTTAGCAGAAACCAATACCTACCAAAAACACCTTACTAACGAAGCCGATTTAGACGGCTTACCAGATGGTGCTAAAGAAGCTGCTGCGCAATTAGCAAAATCTAAAGATTTAGATGGTTGGTTAATTACCTTAGACTACCCAAGCTATATTCCTTTTATGAAATATGCTAGTAACCGTGAGCTACGTAAAGAACTTACTTTAGCTTTTGGGAGCAAAGGTTTTAAAGGCAATGATTTAGACAACCAGGAAAATGTATTGCAAATTGCAAATCTTAGACATGAGCGTGCTAATCTTTTAGGATACAAAACACATGCACATTTTGTTTTAGAAGAACGTATGGCAGAAACGCCAGAAAAAGTACAAGCTTTTTTAAGCGAAATATTAGAAAAAGCAAAACCTGCTGCAGAACGAGAGTTTAAGCAACTAGAAGATTTTGCAAAGGAACTAGATGGTATAGACCAATTACAAAAATGGGATGGCTCTTATTATTCTGAAAAATTAAAGCAAAAACTTTTTAATTTGGATGATGAAATTCTAAAGCCATACTTTAAACTAGAGAATGTTATTTCTGGCGTTTTTAAAGTATCTGAAAAACTTTTTGGCTTACAGTTTGAAGAGGTTTTTGATATAGACACCTATCACGAAGAAGTAAAAACATATAAGGTTTATGATTTAGAAAAGAATTTCATCTCACTTTTCTATGCAGATTTTCATCCTAGAGCAGGAAAACGTGGTGGTGCTTGGATGACCTCTTTCAAATCACAATACAAAAGAGGCGAAGAAAATGTACGCCCACATATATCTAACGTATGTAACTTTACCAAACCCACTGAAAGCAAACCATCTTTACTAACCTTTAACGAGGTTACTACTCTTTTTCATGAATTTGGTCATGGGCTACACGGAATGCTCGCAAACACAACCTATCCTAGCTTATCTGGAACATCTGTGTATTGGGATTTTGTAGAATTACCAAGTCAGGTTTTAGAAAACTGGTGTTATGAAAAAGAAGCTTTAGAGCTTTTTGCTACACATTATGAAACAGGAGAATTAATCCCAATGGATTTGGTTCAAAAAATAAAAGAATCGGCCACTTTTCAAGAAGGCATGGCAACACTACGCCAATTAAGTTTTGGCTTGTTAGATATGTCTTGGCATGGTTCAGATCCAACAAAAATTACAAATGTAAAAGCACATGAAACAAAAGCGTTTACTGGAACAAACTTATACCCAGAAACAAAAGAAACGTGTATGAGTACTGCTTTTGCACATATTTTTCAAGGAGGGTATTCTTCTGGATATTACAGTTACAAATGGGCAGAGGTTTTAGATGCTGATGCTTTTGCATACTTTAAAGAAAAAGGAATATTTAATAAAGAGGTTGCTACAAAGTTTAAAGACAATGTACTTTCCCAAGGCGGAACCGAAAACCCAATGGTTTTATACAAACGTTTTAGAGGCGCAGAACCTAAGGTCGAAGCTTTATTAGAGCGTGCTGGTTTGTTATAACTAGTTCGTACTAAAAACAAAAAAGCTCCACTAGTAGTACTAGTGGAGCTTTTTTTTATGCTAAGTTCTTATAATAAATCGGTATGATAAATGTACTCCGTTTTAGAATCTAGTTTATATAAATGCTGTAAACGAATTCCTTTTTCCACTTTTTCAAAAGCTTTATATTCTAAACCATCTTCATTATATTGTTCAATAGCAAAAGTAGTATCTGTTCTTATTAAAAAAATATAGCTAGAAGGAGTGTTATAAGATTGTCCTTTTATTTTTACTTTCCCAGCTACTAATTTACCATTCTCAAATTCTGCTGTTCTTTCTACATTACCCTCATCATCATAACCAATAACTTTTCCCTCTAAACTTTCATTATGCAAATTATAAGTTAAGACCTTTTTATCATTTAAATTATACTTAACAATCTCTTTATTTGTTTTACTGGTATGTGTTGTTATAATTTTTCCATCCTTTTTAGTATCTATAGATTTTACTAAACTCCCATCAACATAAGTATCTTCTTGATACGTATCTGAATATGAATTGTAATTAGTTACTTTTCCTTTATAAGGCTTGCCATTTTTATACGTTATTTTACTTAGTACTTCATCTCCTTTATAATAAATAGCGTCTCCTTCTGGTTTACCATTAACATAATTTACGGATGACTTTTTAGAACCAGAAGCATTGTAGGTTACAAAGAGCCCCTCTTTTAAATTGTTCTTATAAGCACCTTTTTCTAGCACACTAGAATTATAATCATACTTTTCATAATTACCATTTTTCTTTCCCTCTTTTATAGTATACAAGACTCTATTTTTTGCATCAAAAGTAGTACCGTTATATAATTCCCCATTTTTAAAAGTAGCTTTAGCAATTAACTTTCCATCTTTATCAAAAAATTTAGCATCTTTAGAACTATCTATATCTTTTACTACTACATATTCATAGCCTTTTTTATCATAATTATAAACCCTTTCATAAGTTAAAGCACTAATTAACTTTCCGTTTTTTATTTCTTCTACTTCTTTTATTTGGTCAGATTCGTAGAAAAACTCATAACGCTTTCCTTCTTTTGTTACAAAATCATAAGTACCAATTTTCTCTCCTTTCTCATTAAAATATACCCCTAGAACTGGTTTGTAATTTTTAAAAACTGTATTACTTTGCGCCTTTCCATTACTATAAAATCTTATTTCTTTTTCTTTATTATAACCGCTAGAATCATACCCCTCAATTGCTTTATAATAAGCATCATTATTACCTTTTCTTAAAGTAGTTACTTTTATTTTTCTTCCTGCTTTATATTCTTCTATTCTATCATAAACACCATTATAATAACTATACTTAACACCATCTTCTGGAGATCCGTAAGACCCACTTCTTAATGTTAAGGTACCCAAAACCTTTCCTTTTTTATCGTAATACGTTTGTAAATCATTTTTTGAAACCATGAATTTAATCTTAGTTTCTGGGTAGTATTTTATCTCTTCAATTAAATCTCCGTCTACATAGGTTATTTTAGAATCTCTGTTATATTGTATTCCATTATAAGGTTTGTAATTTTTATAACTTAAACGTGATTTTTCTTTCCCTTCTTCATCATAAAAAACATCTAACAACTTAACACCATCTTTATAGGTGAAATGGGATTTTATTTTTCCATTCTTATACTTTTCTGTAGACTCTACAATTTTCCCTTCTTCATAAACAGTGCTATAAGAAAGCCAATCTTCTTCCTTTTTATCTTCTTTTTTGGAGTATGAATAATTAGATTTAAAAGTATATTGTGTCCCATTATTAGGGCTCAAATAAGAATTTATCATAGTATAGGTTAAAGAACCCAATTCTTCCCCTTTAGTAGTATAATAAACTGTTTTATAGCTTGGTTCCGAAATAAATTTTTCTCTTATATTTCCGCTTTTATAATATACAGATTTACCTAGCACAGCTCCTCCTTTAGAATAATATTGTATACTAGATATAGAAAATGGATTGTAATTATAATACACCTCTATACCTGCTTTATTTCCGTTAGATAAATATTTAGATTCTCCTAAGAGCTCTCCTTTTTTATCATAATACTTCGTGTATTTTTTTTTGTGTTCCTTATCTAAATACTCTTCGTATCGCAATCCATTTAAATCTCCATTATGATATGTTCTCTTAAAACCATCTTCAATTTCTTTAAAATAAATATAATAAGAACTGTAGTTTAAATTTGTTTCCCCACTTACATATTTGCCATTCTTATAGGTAGAAATTATCTTTTTATCTTGTATATAACTTATATATTCTCCATCTAACTTATTATTTTTATAAGTACCCTCCTGGTAAGCTTTTCCATTTTCTTTATACCAAGTAACCTTACCTTCCCAAAAGTCTTTATCAACATATTTAGATAAAGCATTCATTTGTAAAATACCAGACTTGTAATAATCTTTTACTCTAAAAAAATCTCCTTCTGCTTTTACAGGTGGTCTATAATAACTTGCATTTTCTTGTGTAGTTTTCTTCCATTTAGAGTCATACCACAAAGTATCTTGCTGGGCTACTATATTAGTAGTACTATATAATACTACTGCTACAACTATTATTAATTGTTTTAAACTCTTTACTACCTTCATCATGTAATTTATTTTTAACAAAAGTATTCCTAAAAAATACGTTAAGCATCCCTGTATTTAGGGATTTTATAAAAGTATAACTATAAAACAGTAGCTCTATTTTATAGTTATACAATTTTATTACTAAACCTACCGTTTTAAAAAACCTATATAGTTGTAATTAAAAACCCTATTTACAGGTATCATTAAATTATAAATGCTGAATAAATTTGAGCCCAAATAAAAAAATATGAAAAAAATTATTATTCCAATTTTTTCTTTATTAATCTTTTCATGTAGTAAAGATTCTACTAATGAGTCTAATGATATAGGTAATAACAATCCAGAATTTACAGCTAATCAAAGTTTTAGTATCGAAGAACATTCTGCTTTTGAAAGCAGTATTGGTACTATTAAAGCTATAGATAAAGATAATGATGCGCTAACCTATACGATACAATCTGAAGCCGATTTAATAATAAATGAAAACACCGGAGAAATTACTATAGGCGAGAATACCATATTAGATTTTGAAACTACGCCAAGTATTTCTGCTACCATATCTGTTTTTGATGGTACTACTATTGTAGATGAAGATATTACTATTACTCTAGAAAATATTGAGGAATATGCTGTTTTAACCGCAGAACAAAAAGAGCTTGTAGATTATTTTAGATATTTAACTTTATGGGAAGACTCTAACACCTTAAGCGCTATTCAAAAATGGGGAGCACCAATGAAAATTTTTCTAGACGGTACTATAAGCTCAGACTACCGTGCAACGGTACAAAGTGTATTAGACCAGTATAACACCTTATTTAATTTAGGAGAATTCTCAATTACTATTGTAGATACCAAAGCAGAGTCTAACGCCCATTTATATTACGGAGAAGCCCAAGAAATAGAGGCTCTATGGCCAGATATGTATGAGATTATTGAAGGTAAAGCGTATCATGGATATGCTATAAGTTCTGGAACTGGCCTTGCTCTTAATAATTCTAGAATTTGGATATCTAGTCCAATAGAAACTTTACTAAAACATGAAATAGGACACTCCTTAGGTCTTGGTCACTCAAATAAATGTGATGAGGAAAAGAGCTTTTTATGCTCTACTATAAGTCCAAATAACGACTTTTTAGATGTAGAAAAAGAAATTATACGTTTTCTTTACCATGAAGATATGGTTCCTGGAACAACTGCAGAAGAATTAAACAATGCTGTTGGGAATCTAATTTTATTAAGGTAAATAACCACGTAGCGTATAAATTTTGATTATCAAGTAAGCATTCTTACAAGAATGTTATTCTTCATAAAATAATAAGTTATAAATAGGCAGATGCGTTACATGTATTTGTCTATTTTATTTTAAATAAATTTAGATTCACTTTTAAAATAAAAAACTAAGATTCCCAATAA
Organism: Maribacter vaceletii; assembly: GCF_003634105.1. GTDB lineage: Bacteria > Bacteroidota > Bacteroidia > Flavobacteriales > Flavobacteriaceae > Maribacter_B > Maribacter_B vaceletii. The sequence continues at coordinate 86,628 of NZ_RBIQ01000007.1, forward strand.
AACAAGGGGGTTTTAAATATTTGTCGTTGCTCTAATTTATTTATCATTTACAATAAAATATAAATTTATTTGATATATTGTAGTTTAAAACATACAAGATAATGGGTTTTTTCCCAAAAAATATTCTTTGTAAAAAAACTAACAGTTTTGAATAATAGCAAATTTGATATTAACCAAACCCTAGAGCTGTTAGAAAACACTAACAAAGTAGCACATATTGGTATATTCCAATTTGATGTTAACACAAAAAAAATTTACTGGAATAATGTATTAAAATCAATATATGAGGTTTCGGAGGATTTTATCCCAACATTAGACAATATTTTTAATTTTATAAAAGACCCCAAACAAAAAGAGCTTTTCTGCAATATACACGCCAATGCCTTAAAACTTAAAAAGTCATTTGTTTTAGAACATGATATAAGAACTGCAAAAAGAAATAATAAATACTTACAAGTATCTGGCCAACCAGTATTTGAAAAAGATAATTGCATAAAAATTCTTGGCACTATAATAGACCTGACAGAATCTAAAAAATCTAAATTAAGCTTAACTAAAACAAACCAGCAACTAAAAACTGCCGAAATATTAGCAAAATTAGGTTCCTGGAATTGGGACTTAATTACAAATGAATTAAAATGGTCAGATAATTTATATACTATCTTTAACCATAACAAAAACACTCCAGTTACTTATGAAGTGTATTTAGATTATATCTATAAAGAAGACAAAGAACATGTAACCAAAAAATTTGAAGACGCAATAGCTCATAAAAAATATAATAACTCTACCTATCGTATTCAACTAAAAAACGGCGCTATTAAAACCCTTAAATCCGCTGGTAAAGTCATAACAAACAGTAAAGGAGAAATCCTTAATATTGTTGGTTCTTGCCAAGATATAACGCAAGAACTAGCTGAAAAAAAAGAGCTACTTCAAAAAAATAAACAACTACAACAAACTGAAAATATTACAGCAGTAGGTTGTTATAAATTAATTTTAGAAAATGAGGAGTTTAGTTGGACAAATAACATGTACAAAATTTTTGATATTGAACATGGCACCAAAACTAACCTAGAACTACTATTTAACCTAATACATCCTGAGGACAGAGATTATATTAAATCTAAGTTAGATGAAATAAAAGAAGAAAAAAAATCTATAACATTTACGCATCGCATTATAGTAAAGGATGCAACTGTTAAAACAGTGAAAATTGTTTCAGACACAATAACAAACAGTAAAGGAAAGGTTGTAGAAATTTATGGCACTTGCCAAGATATTACCGATAAACTAAACTCAAAAATAAAGTTACATCAAACCAATAAGCAATTAAATTTAACTGAAAAAGTAGCAAAAGCTGGTTCTTGGCAATGGAATATAGAAAAAGATGAATTTAAATGGACCAATAATTTATACAAAATATTAGGCATAAAGGTTGGTACAAAAATTAGTTTTGAATTAATCAATGCAAATACGCATCCAGAGGATAGGGAACCTGTAAAAAAAGCTATTCAAAAAATATTAGAAACCAATAAGGCCAGTACATTTACGCATCGCATATTACAAAAAAACGGGACCTATACAACCCTAGAAGTTATTGCAGAACCTATTACTAATAAAAAAGGGAAAGCTGTAGAACTAATTGGTAGTATTAGAGACATTACAAATAATTTAAGTATAGAACAAGAATTACTAGAAGCTAATGAGTTATTGCATTTTGCAGAGCAATTAACTAATATGGGATTTTGGAGATACAAGCCAAACACTAATGCTGTTTTTTGGTCAGAGAATCTCTATAAAATGTTTGAGCATCCCAAAGAAGAGAAGTTATCTTTTGAATCTTATTTTAATTGCATTCATCCAGAAGACCAAGAGTTTGTTAAAGAAAAAATTAACCAATCAATTAATGACAATAAATTTTATGATTTTATGCATAGAATCATAGTAAATTGTGGTGAAATAAGAATTCTTCAAATTACTGGTAAGATATCAATAAATAAATATGACGGGGTATTAGAATTACTTGGCACATGTTTAGACATTACAGAAAGTGAAACTATAAATATAGAATTAACTCAAAAAAACCAACAATTACGTATTGCAGAAAAAATGACTAGAATTGGGAACTGGCAATGGAATCCAAAAACCAATACTGTGATATGGTCCGATAATATGTATAACATTTATGAGCATGATAAAAACGAACCTGTAAAATATGAAACCTATATAAGTTACGTTTATGAGGAAGATAAAAGCACTGTAATATCGAACCTTAAAGCAGGAATGCAAGATGGAAATTTTAGAAATGCAACGTATAGAATACAATTAAAAAACGGAAAAATAAAAACCCTAAAAACGGTTGGTAAAATCATAACCAATAAAGATGGTGATGTTATAGAAATGTTAGGAACTTGCCAAGATGTAACAGAAAGAATACAAAAAGAAATAGAGTTAACGCAAAAAAACCAACAGTTTAATTTTGCTGAAAAAATAGCAGACCTAGGTTCTTGGCAATGGGATATAATTAAAAATGAAATTATATGGTCTGATAACCATTATAGAATATTTGGTATTGAAATTGGCACACCAATAAATCTTGATCTTTTTTATTCCTATATACATCCAGAAGACTTTGATTATGTTAAAAAAAATGAGGCACAAATACTTACAGAAAAAGAGTTCAGTAAAACTAGATATCGTATTCTACTAGATAATGGCCAAGTAAAAACCTTAGAAGTAATAGGGTATGCAAGCACAAATGGAGAAGGAGATATTACAAACCTTATAGGCACTACACAAGATATTACTACAAGGATACAAGCCAAACAAGAGTTATTAGAAAAGAATCAATTACTAGCTGTTGCAGAAAATATTTCTGAAATGGGGTCGTGGGAATGGGATCCAATAACTAAAGAATTTACTTGGTCCGATAATTTGTATGAAATTATTGGGTTTGAAAAAGGTTCTAGAATAACATTTAAAAAGTATTTATCAAGAATTCCGGAAGAAGAACATGAAATAATATATAAACATGCACAACTTTCCGTTGCCAATAAAAACTTTCAAAAATTTTCGCACACTATAATTTGCCCTGATAATTCTCAAAGAACTTTAGAAATTTCCAGTAAACTAGTAACCAATAATAATGGAGATATAACTAAAATTATTGGCGCAACTAGAGACGTTACTGAAAAAAGGAATAAAGAAAACGAGCTCATAGAAAAAAACCGACTATTAACTTTTGTAGAACAACTAACACTAATTGGTTACTGGCGCTTAAAAGTACCCAGCGCCGAATTTATTTGGTCTGACAATTTATACCGTATTTTTGATATTAAAGTTGGAACCCCAATGAATTTTAATAAATTCCTAACTCATTTACCTCTAAAGGATAAAAAATATTTAAAAGAACAAAGAGATAAATTTGTTGAAACTAAAGTATTCGAAAAATTTGTTCATCATTTAAAACATAAAAATGGTGACATTAAAACTATTGAAGTAGTTGGTACTGTTATTACCAATAAAGATGGAAAAGTAACTGAATTAATAGGTTCAAGTCAAGATATAACGGAAAATGTAAAAAAAGAAAAAGAGTTAATAAAAAAGAACCAACAGCTTAATAAAGCAGAACATTTAGCAATGATTGGTTCGTTTATCTACAATCCAATCATTGATGAGTTTAAATGGTCCAAAAATTCCTATAGGATTTATGATTTTGAAATTGGTATACCCATGAATTTTGATAAATTTCTAACACGTATACACCCTGATGATTTTGAGAATTTAGTAAATCATCTTAATGAAATCATGACCAATAAAATATTTAAAAAAATCACATATAAAATAATTCTTAAAAATGGAACCATTAGAACTATTGAGGCTATTGGAAATGTAAAAAAGAATAAAAGTGGAAAAGTTATTGAAGTTATAGGAACAAGCAGAGATATAACAGAACAAATGCGAGTTCAAGAAAAAATAATAGAAACTAATAACAATCTAGAAAAATCCACAGCCGAATTAACTGCAAGGAACAAACAACTTGCAGAATTTAACCATATTACCTCTCATAATTTAAGAGCTCCTGTAAGTAATTTAAATGCATTATTAGATCTTTGGAAAGGTGAAGGTAATGAAAACTTAAAAGAGGTTCTTTTTGATAAATTTGAAATTGTAATTAACCACCTTACTGTTACATTAAACTCTTTAATTGAGTCTTTAAAAGTTACTAACAATATGGATGTGACTATGCAAAAACTTTCCTTTAAAGAAACCCTAAATAAAACCGAAGAAATTTTAGCTGCCGAAATTTTAAAAACCAAAACAGTAATTAAAAATAATTTTTCTAACAAGGATACTATTACATATAATCAAATATACTTAGAAAGTATTTTTCTAAACCTTATAGGTAATGCAATTAAATATAAATCTCCAGACCGTAATCCAGAAATTGAAATTAAGTCTGACACAGTTAATGGGAAAATAAAATTATCTATTAAAGACAATGGTCTTGGCATAGATTTAAAAAGGCATGGTCATAAATTATTTGGGTTAAATAAGGTTTTTCATAGACATCCAGAAGCTAATGGAATAGGCCTTTTTATGACAAAAACACAAATAGAAGCTATGGGAGGTTCCATTTATGCAGAAAGTGAAGTAAATGTTGGAACTACTTTTTTTATAACTTTTAATTAAAAAAAATGAAAAATAAATTGAATGTTTGTATTGTAGATGATGATGAAATTTACCAATACACCATGTCTCTAAATCTAAAATCTTTAGATTCCGTTGGCGAAATTAAAGTTTTTAATGATGGTTTAGAAGCAACTAATTTTATGCTAGATAAACTCCATAACCAAGAGGAATTACCAGACATAATTTTTCTAGACATAAACATGCCAGTAATGGATGGTTTTCAATTTATGGAAGAATATGAAAAAATTAAATCTAAACTTACTAAAAATATAATCATATATATGATATCATCCTCCGTAGACCCCGTAGATATTGAAAAAGCAACACAAATAGAAGATATCTCAGATTATTTAACAAAACCAATAAGGCAACAACAATTAATGGATATTTTAGAGAAATTGGATTAAAAAAAAAGTGAGAAATAGTTAATTATCGTGTGTACTTAACCTAATTATGTTAATTATAACTGCCTAGCATTTATAATTTAACTACTCTCCATTGTTATAAATACATTACTAAAATTACATTTTTCTAAATCACTCTTATGAATAACAAAAAATAAGTCACCAGCATCTCCCCATTGCATATCGCCTGCAGAGGTTACTGTTAATAAAGTTATCCAATCTTCTGGGTTTCCTTTTTTATTTAAAGAGGCTTGTAATTCTGGGGCTTCATGCTGCGTAAATGCATGAGCATTTACAGCATAATTATACTTATTTTTACCTTGCAAAGGTTCTTCAAAAAGGTCATATAAATCTTCCAAAAAATGTTCGTCTTCCTGTAATTTTTTTGCATCCTCTCCTTTAAACAAATGTGTATTTACATAACTTGCATAAAAAGATGGAGCACTATTAATTTTTTTTACATTTACCTTATATCCTTGGTAACTATCCTCTACCATTTCATAATAATCTTCTTCAGAAAACTTAAATCTTTTCCCAGATTTTAAAGTGCTTTCATCTTCTATATAAATTATTTTTCCTGGGCTACTATCTCCGCCATAGATAGTATGCAAAGTTTCTAAAAAGAAAAAAAGTATGCCTTTTCTAGGCAAATAGTCTTGCAAATGTGTTATTTGCGAACAATTTATTTGTCCTATAAATTCATAGATATAATTGGTTTTGTTTTCTCTCCAATTATCTCCAAATCTTGGATAGGGAACTTCTTCTGGCAAATCTGGCATTCCACCAAAACGATGGTTACCCAAATTGGCATAATCTTCTTCTACCTCATGCGTAAAGGAAACACTTTTTTTAACAACACTAAGTAGTGCCTTTTTATGTTTCTCCAATTTATTTTCTACTATGACCTTTTCAATTTCAGAGACTAATTCTTTATCATTTTTTGCATAAAAAATTGTATTATCCCAAGAAACTAAACCTTTCCCATCTGCTCCTTTATAATCATAATCTAACAAGCGTTTTTTGTCTTCTATAGAAAGCTCTATAACTTTTATAGTATTATATACCGATGGCAAACTTTCTAATGGGTTTTTATTTAAGTTTATCTTGCCTAATTTAGATTGTTTAGCTAAAGATTTTGGCAACGTTTTTAATAAGTTCCCATCTAAAGAAATATTTTGAAGCTCTGGCATCTTAATTTCATTAGGAATATTTGTAATTTTATTATTAGAAACCCAGAAATTTTTTAATTTTGGTAACTGCCATACACCGTTTGGCAAAGCAAACAAAAGGTTATTTCCTAAAGATAATTGCTCTAAATTTGTAAGCTTCCCTATAGCTTTAGGAAGTTCTTGTATAGAAGTACCACTAAAATGCAATGTTTTTAACTTTGTTAGTTTAGAAATTTCCTTTGGAACTTCTTTTAATGGTAATTTTTGGTTTTGCCAATTATTAGAACGCTGCGAAATACTTAAGCTTTCTAAGTTTTTAAAGGCCAATATATTTTTTGGAAAGGAAACAAAATTTGGATTTTCTAAATTTAAAAAACAAACATCATTTGGCGATGCGGTTTCCGTTTCCTTTAAAGATATAAATTGATAATTAGACCAATTAAGACTTTCAACCTCCATTTTTTTTGCCAATTGTATTGGGAAAGATTTATTATGATAACTTTTAGTCATTTCACCAGCCATTAACAGCCAACCTTTTTTAAATATAACAGTACCATTAAAATCTAACCTATAATTAAAACCCTTTAATCTAGAGTGCAAAAACAAAGGGGCATTTGTCTTGCCCTCATTAAACAGTAATTGCCCATCTGGCAATCCGTTTTTATGAATACCTTTTGCTGGTATAACTATTTCTATTCGTCCGTCTCCTGGGTAATCATCCAATACTTCGTCAGCAATAGCTTTTTTAAACTCTTTAGTTTTTGCACTAATTGTAACCACCAACTCTTTAGACATTTTAGCAATAATAGCCTTACAATCTTCTTTAATAAACTGAAATTTAAAGTTACCTACAGTTATATATTCTTTACCATCTGCTGGGATAGTAATATCATATATCTTTTGTTCTGGCTTTATGCTTGTAGCAGTTACAACTTTTAGTTTTTCTTGGTATTCCTCTTCTTCTTTTTTTATCTCTAAAAGATGTTCTTCCCAAATTTTCTGGCGGTGTGCTTTATCTCCAAGAATTTTTAAAGATTCAAAAGTTTGCATTACCCATTCTTGTAACTGCCCGTCTTCATTTTTTTCATGAACCACTTTAAATTCTATATAATAATCATCATCTAATAAAATCCCAGCAAAAAAATAATTAATATTAAAATGAGTTTCACGAAAAACTGCATCTGTATGTGCTTTTATTAAAAAAGCATCTAAATCATTTATTTTCTTGTTTTTACCACATATTTTTTCAGATTTAAAATGTACAGACAAACAAGAATCCTGAAACTTTTCTTGCCATGTACTCCCCAAATAATTGGAACTAAAAAGGTCTGAAAGTTTTAAAACCGCAACACTAATGATTGGCCACTGATTCTTATATTTTATCGTTTTATTATTGGCCCATATTCCTACTTTAGAAGAATCAAAAATTTCAAAAGCATTTGGTAGGTCTATTTTAAATAAATCAGTTACATGACTTCTCATACATGGTGTATTGAAATTTTATTGCAAAATTGCAGTATTAACATAAGTAACACCTCCCTTATTTCAGGGATTTTACAAATTAATCTTGCTGCAAACTAAAAAGGTAAGCATCATAACCACCTTGCAAATTAATTACATTTTTAAATCCCAAGGAATCTAACAAAGAAGCAGCTTTTGCACTTCTTCCACCTTTTTTACAATAAACATAAATAGTTTCTTCTTTATCTAGAGATTTAATTTGCTCTTCAAAATTCTTATCAAACCAGTTAATATTTTTAGCATTTTCTAAATGGCCTTCTGCAAATTCCACAGGGGTCCTAACATCTATAAGTATTGCATTATTAGTATCTTTTTGTGAAAATTCTGTGATATGTATTGCTTTATTTTGTGAACAAGAAAAAAATAAGAACAACAATGTAAAAGACAAGAAAAATAATTTCATAAAATTTATTTTGTTGGATAATAACTCAAAATTAACATATTAAATAAAAATCTTTTACTTTTGATACTAATAAATAACAGAATGGCATCTCATCAACTAAATCCAAATATCTGGGTAGATCAATACGCAGATTATCTTTTTAATTATGCTGTTACAAGAGTTAGTGACGCTGAGATTGCAAAAGATTTAGTACAAGAAACTTTTTTTGCAGGATTAAAATCTGCTAAAAATTATAAAGGAGATGCTGCAGAGCGTACTTGGTTAATAGCAATTCTTAAAAGAAAAGTAATAGACCATTACCGAAAAATAAATTCTAAGAAAGGCAAGGCAGAAGTTCGTATGAACTATAGTGCTAATAGTGATTCTGAAGGAGATTGGCTAGAAGAACAAGTGGCAGACCCTTTTAGCACTATGAATAATAATCTATTAGAAAATGAGGAATTGGGTGAAGCTATACAACTATGTATTTCTAAATTACCTAAAAAACAATCTAAAGTTTTTGTAATGAAAACAGTTCAGGGTATAGATACAGAAGATATTTGTAATGAACTAGGAATTAATCCGTCTAATTTGTGGGTTATGATTCACAGAGCCAGAACTGCCCTTATGGATTGTTTAAATAAAAATTGGTTTTAAAGTATGATTTCTTGTGAAAAAGCAGCAGTAATTTGTAACAAAGCTCAGTATAAAGAGGCTTCTTTAATGGAGAAAATAAAATTAAAATTCCATCTTTTTATGTGTAAGGCTTGTTCTAAACACAGTAAAAAAAATGCGGAATTAACATCGCTTTGTAATAAAGCTAACCTTCATATTTTGTCTGATAATGACAAGTTAGCTATGAAAAGTAAATTAGAAGGAAAAAAATAAAAGTAAAATATACCAAAATACAGGAATACTTTCTACCCATAAAGAAGCAAAATATTTATTCTGATTTCTTTTGGTTACATACATTAAAATTCCCAACGTTAAAAACAAAATACCTTTTGCTAAAATATCTATTGTCGTAATAGTGTCTTTTAAATAAATTAATAAAAAGAAAATTAGCACCCCAAAAGCACCTATTATTTTACTTTTTGTAACTCCGTATCGTTGCGGTAATGTTTTAAGTTCTAGAGAATCGTATTTTAAATCTCGTATTTCAAAAGGAATAAGAAGAATTAAAACTAAAATAAAACGTTGTAATGTTTCTACCCAAACATCCCAGGTTAATGGTAAATCTAAATCTAAAAAAGGGATAACAACTGTTAATCCTGCCCAAACCAGGGCTACAGATATAATTTTAAATCCACCAAAATCTCTAAACTTTTTTATATGTGGTAAAACAGGAATAGCATATAAACCTGTTAAAACAATTAACACTAACAAGCCTAAAATGGTTTTGATATGCAAATAAAAGATATTATATATGCAAATAGCTAAAGCTATGAAACTAAAAAACTGAATGTTTTTGTGGTATTTATTTGCAACTAAAATGTATTTCTTAGCCTCTACCCCATATTTTATAAAATTGTATCCACAAATAGTACTAAAAAAAACAAAAGACAGTAAATGGTTATCAATTTTTATAGAAAACAATAAGCCTGTTACTAAAAGTAAAGAAACTACCGCTAAAGCAACATGAATACTGGCATCTAAGTAAAAATTAAATAGAGTTTTTAATACCTTCATATAACAAAAATAACTAAACTGTTTATAACCTAAGTTTTTGGTTAAAAACTTTAGTATTCTTCCTTTACTGAGTCCTAAAATACCATAAATAATTTCCTTATTTTGCAAAACTATTTAAAGTAAAAAAACTAATTCAGAATATGCGAACAGACTTATTTGCATCTCGCCATATTGGCATAAAAAAAGAAGATTACAAACACATGCTACAAAGCATAGGTGTTGCTAATTTAGAACAACTTATTTACGAAACAATACCAGATGATATTCGCCTTAAGCAAGACTTACAATTGTCTCCTGCAATGAGTGAACATGAGTTTCTTAATCATTTAGAAGCGCTATCAAATAAAAATAAGGTATTTAAATCTTACATTGGCTTAGGGTATCATGAATCTCTTATCCCCTCTGTAATTAAACGTAATATTTTAGAAAACCCAGGATGGTATACTGCGTATACCCCATACCAAGCAGAAATAGCACAAGGAAGACTAGAAGCTCTACTAAACTTCCAAACTGTAGTTTGCGATTTAACTGCAATGGAAATTGCAAATGCCTCCCTTTTAGATGAAAGTACAGCAGCAGCAGAAGCTATGACTATGCTTTTTGATGTTCGTAGTAGAGCTCAAAAAAAGGCTAATATCTTAAAGTTTTTTGTTTCAGAAGAAGTACTACCGCAAACGTTATCGTTATTACAAACGCGTTCTACACCACTAGGAATAGAATTAGTTATTGGTAATCATGAAGAATTTACCTTTACTAATGATTTCTTTGGAGTGTTATTACAGTATCCTGGAAAATATGGTCAAGTACATAACTTTGATTCTTTTGTTTCTAAGGCTAATGAGAATGATATAAAAGTTGCCGTTGCTGCAGATATTTTAAGCTTAACCTTGTTAAAACCACCAGGGGAATTTGGTGTAGATGTTGTTGTTGGCACAACACAACGTTTTGGTATTCCTTTAGGTTATGGTGGCCCACATGCTGCTTTTTTTGCTACAAAAGAGGCTTATAAACGTAATATCCCTGGAAGAATAATTGGTATTACTAAAGATACTGATGGCAAACAAGCGCTTAGAATGGCATTACAAACCAGAGAACAACATATTAAAAGAGATAAAGCTACCTCTAACATATGTACAGCTCAGGTATTATTAGCAGTAATGGCAGGTATGTATGCTGTATATCATGGCCCAGAAGGCCTAAAATATATTGCGAACAAAATACATGCAGCTGCAGTTACCCTTGCTACAAATTTAGAGCAGTTAGGCTATAAACAACTAAATACCAGCTTCTTTGATACTATTACTATTAAAGCTGAGTCTGCTGTAATAAAGCCATTAGCAGAGCAAAAAGAAATTAATTTTTATTATATAGATGCCAATACAATTTCTATTTCTTTAAACGAAAGTGTATCCGTTGCTGATGTAGAAACTATTGCAACAATTTTTTCGGAAGCAAAAGAAAATAAAACTATTCAAATAACTTCTTTTACAGATAAGAAAGAAATTGATCAAGAACTACAACGATCTTCTACTTTTTTAGAGAATCCTGTTTTTAACTCTTACCATTCCGAAACAGAGTTAATGCGTTACATTAAAAAACTAGAGCGTAAAGATTTAGCTTTAAACCACTCTATGATTTCTCTTGGTTCTTGTACTATGAAGCTAAATGCTGCAACACAAATGTTACCATTAAGCTCTAACCAATGGGGAAACGTTCATCCATTTGCTCCAGTAGAACAAGCAGAAGGTTACCAAATTGTATTAAAAGAGTTAGAAAATGATCTTTCTACAATAACCGGTTTTGCAGCTACATCTTTACAACCAAACTCTGGTGCGCAAGGAGAATATGCAGGTCTTATGGCTATTAGAGCTTATCATGAATCTAATGGGGATACAAATAGAAATATATGTATTATTCCAGCTTCAGCACACGGTACTAATCCAGCTTCAGCTGTAATGGCAGGCATGAAAGTAATTGTTTCTAAAACAGATGAAAGAGGAAATATTGATGTTGCAGATTTAGAAGAAAAAGTGAAATTACATTCCGAAAATCTATCGGCATTAATGGTTACTTACCCATCTACACATGGCGTTTTTGAATCTTCCATAAAACAAATTACAAAACTTATCCATGATCACGGAGGACAAGTTTATATGGATGGAGCAAATATGAATGCGCAAGTTGGTTTAACTAACCCAGCAACAATTGGTGCAGACGTATGCCATTTAAACTTACATAAAACTTTTGCAATTCCGCATGGCGGCGGCGGTCCTGGTGTAGGGCCAATATGTGTTGCAAAACAATTAGTTCCTTTTTTACCATCAAACCCAGTAATTAAAACTGGAGGTTCTAAAGCAATTACTGCTATTTCTGGTGCTCCATGGGGTAGCTCTTTAGTATGTTTAATATCCTATAGTTATATTAAAATGCTTGGCGAAAAAGGATTAAAACAATCCACAATAACTGCCATACTTAATGCTAACTACATAAAAAGTAGATTAAGTAGTGGTTTTGATGTTTTATATACTGGAGAAAAAGGAAGAGCTGCTCATGAAATGATTATAGACTGTAGACCATTTAAACAAAATGGCATTGAAGTAACCGATATTGCTAAAAGATTAATGGATTACGGTTTTCATGCCCCTACGGTTTCTTTTCCTGTAGCAGGAACATTAATGATAGAACCTACAGAAAGTGAAAGCTTACCAGAATTAGACCGCTTCTGTGATGCAATGCTATCTATAAGACAAGAAATAGAAGAAGCATATTCTGAGAATAAGGATAACGTTCTAAAAAATGCACCGCATACTTTAGAAATGGTAACTAACGATAATTGGAATTTTGAATATAGTAGACAAAAAGCTGCCTTTCCTTTAGACTTTGTAAAGGAAAATAAATTTTGGCCATCGGTTAGAAGAGTCGATGATGCTTATGGCGATCGTAATTTAATATGTAGCTGTATCCCTATTGAAGCATACGCAGAGGCATAAAAAACTATTGAGAGCCCTATAAAACAAGCCCTTTTATCAATTCAAAAGGGCTTTTTATTTTTCTAAGAATTTAAAATATGGGTACTGGCTATCGTATTTTTTGTTATGCATGCATAACAAAAAATACGCTTTTAACTACCTTGTTACTTATACCACAAAAGTTATAATTATGCCTATAGGAATTACTGGAACAGGAAGTTATTTACCCTCAGAAATAACTAAAAATGAAGATTTTGAATCTCATGAATTCCTAAATTCTGACGGAACCATAATAAATGCTCCCAATCCAGTAATAATAAAAAAATTTAAAGCAATTACTGGAATTAGTGAAAGAAGGTATGCTAAAAAAGAACACAACACATCCGATTTAGCATTTTTTGCCTCGGAAAAAGCTATCAAAGATGCTGGTATTGATAAAGAAACTTTAGATTATATTATTGTTGCACACAACTTTGGAGACGTAACTTATGGAAAACCTCAAGGGGACACTTTACCTAGCTTAGCAACACGTGTTAAACATAAGTTAGGAATAAAAAATCCAAGATGTGTTGCCTATGATATTCTTTTTGGATGCCCAGGATGGGTACAAGCAATGATACAAGCACAAGCTTTTATTAAGAGCGGTATGGCAAAAAAATGTCTTGTAATTGGTGCCGAAACCCTATCTAGAATTGTAGATAAATATGATCGTGATTCTATGATTTATTCTGATGGAGCTGGTGCGGCAATTGTAGAAGATAACACCAATGCAGGAGAAATACTTTTTCATGACTCTGCTACATATGCAAATGGCGAAGCAAATTATCTTTTCTTTGGAAAAACCTATAACAAAGAAATAGAAGACGATAATCTTTATATTAAAATGTTTGGTAGAAAAATATATGAATTTGCATTAACTAATGTTCCCGTAGCTATGAAACATTGTTTAGATAGTGCTAACATTCCTATTAAAAATTTAAAGAAAATATTTATCCATCAGGCCAATGAAAAAATGGATGAAGCAATAGTAGAACGTTTTTTTAAACTCTATGATATTAATGAAGTACCAAAAGGAATAATGCCAATGATTATTGAAGAATTTGGTAATAGTTCTGTTGCAACCATACCTACTTTATATGATTTGGTAAATAAAAATCAAATTGATAATCAACATATAAACAAAGGAGATGTAGTTATTTTTGCTAGTGTTGGTGCAGGAATGAATATAAATGCTATTGTTTATAGAGTTTAATAACATATACAAAACTATACACTTATTTTTTTACCTTCGTAACCATATTATAAATGGATAGTAGATGTACGAAAAGACTTTTCCAAGTAAAAGATTTAAACACACCTTAACATTCTTAGAAAAACATATTTCCACTAACCAGTCTATTTTAGATTTAGGAGTTCCTAATCCTTTTTCTAAAATTATGGAAGAAAATGGTTATGCTGTAGAAAATACTAATGGAGAAGATATTGATGTTGATTTCTCTAACATTACAACCTCCAATGCAGAAGTAGTTACTGCTTTCGAAATTTTTGAACATTTATTAAATCCACTTACCATCTTAAAAGAAATAAAAGCAAACAAATTAGTTGCTAGTATACCTCTACGCTTGTGGTTCTCACCTGCATATCAAAGTAAAACAGACCCATGGGATAGACATTATCATGAATTTGAAGATTGGCAATTTGATTGGCTCTTAGAAAAAGCTGGCTGGCAAATAAAAGACCGTGCTAAATGGACAAACCCTGTTAAAAAAATAGGTATTAGACCCCTTTTACGCTCGTTTACTCCTAGATACTACATTGTTTATGCAGAAAAAACAAAACAAGCTTAAAGGCCTGCATTATGGATTATTATATAGTTATACCGGCTCATAACGAAGAACAGTATATTTCTTATACGTTAGATTCTATTTTAAAACAATCCTTACTTCCAAAAAAAGTAATTATCGTAAATGATAATTCTAGCGATGATACAGAAAAAATCATAAATTCTTATTGTTTAAAATCTGAGTTCTTTACAAAACTTAACACTACTTCTACTAAAGAACATATGCCCGGCAGTAAAGTAATAAATGCTTTTTATAAAGGACTAGAGTTACTAGATAACTCTTATGATTTTATTGTTAAGTTAGATGCTGATATTATTCTCCCAGAAAATTATTTTGAAACTATAGCCTATATATTTAAAACCAATCCTAAAGTTGGTATTGCAGGAGGGTTTGCATATGAAGAAACTAAAGATGGCAAATGGCTTTTAAATCACCCCATGAATAAAGACCATGTACGTGGCGCTTTTAAAGCATACTCTAAAACTTGTTTTAAAGCCATTAACGGACTTAAAAATGCCATGGGATGGGATACGGTAGATGAGTTATTAGCGCAATACCACGGCTTTGAAATATACACTAAAGACCAACTACAAGTTAAACATTTAAGACCTACTGGTGGTGCTTACAACAAAAAAGCAAAGTTACTGCAAGGAAAAGCCATGCGCACATTACGCTATGGTTTTTGGATCACTATAATTGCTTCATTGAAAATGGCCTTAAAACAGAAAAAAAGTGCTACTTTTTTTCATAATCTTGAGGGGTATAGAAATGCTAAAAAAGAAAAAGTTCCTTTTTTAGTTTCTAAAGAAGAAGGAGACTTCATAAGAAAACTTAGATGGAAAAATATTAAACAAAAATTATTCTAAATTGAAGCATAAAAAAACCATCCTAAATTAGGATGGTTTTTTTTTTAAATTATAGAGTAATGTTTTAGAAACCTAATTCCTTTTTAACATCTACTAAAAGGTCTTTCCCTTTAGAAACGATTAAACCACCACCAGCTTGTGCATCTATTACATAGTCGTAACCTTGTGCAGCAGCAACTTTTTCTATTGCAGCCTTAGCTTTTTCAGAAATTGGAGCAAATAACTCTGCTTGTTTTTTCTGGAATTCTTGTTGTGCAGCTTGTTGTGCTTCACCAATACTTTTCTCGTATCCTTGTAACTCTACAGCTCTTTTATCATTCTCTTCTTTAGACTTAGACGCTGCTTCATTTTGGTATTGTGTAAATTTGTTACGCAACTCTGTCATAGAAGCTTGTATATCTGCATTATACGTTTCTTGTAGCTTTTTAAGCTCTGCCTCAGCAGTTTTCATTTCTGGCATTTGAGATAACAATTGTGTTACATCTATATGTGCTACTTTACTTTGTGCGTTTACAAAACTTGTTGCTGCTATAAATAATACTAATGCTACAGCTATTTTCTTTACTTGTTTCATGATTTTCAATTTCTATTTGAGTGTTAATTAATGGTACTAAATTTTTGTTATTAAAATTAATTTTCTTCTGTATTTCGTTCTTCTTGTTTTGCTTTTTTCTTAGCTTCTCTTTCTTCTAACAATTTTTTTCTTCTTTCCTCATATGCTTTCTTACGTTCTTCACGCAGTTTAAGCTGCTCTGCTCTTTTCTCATCAGCAGACTTTGATCTGGCTTTACTTGCTTGCTCTGCCTTTGCTTGTCTTTCCTTTAGCTCATCGCTAATTTCCTTTTCTAACTCTTCTTTATCATCAAAATCGTCTATTAATCTTTTAGCTGCTTTTTTCTTAGGCTTGCTAATTTTTCTTGTTCTAGCAATACCTCTTAAAACCAAATCGCTAATATCGTGTCTTTTTTGCGAATACAACATTACAACATCCGCAGATTTATCAAAAATAAAATCGTACTTTTTATTTGTTCCTATAGTCTGTACCTCATTAAAAACTTGATCTTGTATTGGCTGAATCAATTGTCTTTTTTGTAAAACTAAATCTCCTTGAGGACCAAAACGATCTTGTTGGTACTCTATCATTTCTTTTTCTAGTATTTGTATTTCTTCTTCTCTTTCTGCAATAAGCTCCTCTGTAAGCAATACCTTTTCTGCCATAAGGTCTTTTTTCATTTGCTCTACAACACTACGCTTTTGTTCTATTTGTACTTTCCATTTTTGTACTTTAGTTTCTAATTGCGATGTAGCGTCTCTATACTCTTCTACATTTTCTAGAATGTACTCCATATCTACATAAGCAATTCTAACACCTCTTTGCGCTGTAACACAAACAGAAAACAAACCTGTAACTAATACGAAAAGAACTTTAATTTTTAATTTCATTATTGATATCGTTTTACCTTATTGAAAATATCGTGCCAAAAATACTAAAACCATAGAAATGAACGATTTAGAATTTAGCATTATGTTTAAAATTAAAACTGTTGACCAATTATGAAGTGTGTTTCCCATCCGTGAGCACCGGTTCCTGGAGATGCTGCATCCGAATCAAATCCGTATCCAAAATCTATACCCAATAAACCAAATGCCGGCATAAAAATACGCAAGCCTGCACCAGCCGATCGTTTTAACTCAAACGGATTAAAGTCTTGAAAATTGTTGAAGGCATTACCAGCTTCTAAAAATACTAAACCATATATAGATGCTGAAGGTTTTAAGGTTAATGGATATCTAAGTTCCATAGAGAATTTATTGTACACTAATGCTCCTTCTTGTGTTAAACTACCACCTCTAAGAAGATCTGTAGTGTATGGTGTTAAAGATTGATTTTCATAACCACGTAATTGCACTACATCTCTACCGTCTAATGTAAAATTACCTAAACCATCTCCACCAACATAAAAACGCTCAAAAGGCACATCACCTACACTACTATTATAATTTCCTAAAAAACCAAATTCTACATTGGTACGTAAAACTAAAGAATGATCCGCACTACCTAATAATGTAGTGTACCAATCGCCTTTAAATTTAACCTTATAATACTCTAACCATTTAAAACGCTCTTGGTCGTCTTGCTCTAATTGGTTATTTTCTGCAGCAGTTACAGTTGTTCCTCCATCAGAAGAAGCATCCGTCACTTTTTCAGCTGTTAATAAAGAATCATAATCTTTTCCATTTAGTAAAGAAAATGGTGGTGTAAATTTTGCAGTTATTTCAAAATTAGAACCTCCTCTAGGGAAAATTCTACCTCCAGAGGTTGCGTTTCTAGAAATACCTAAAGTATATGCTATTGAGTTAGATCTTCCGTTACCAAAATTAAATAGCCCTATATTATAATTTTTAAAATCATATAATTGGTAACTTAAAGAATGGGAAATTGTAAAGAAATCATCTGGCCATTGTACTCTTTTTGCCAAACCTGCTGTAATTCCCGTTATTGAAAATTGTTGATCTTTATCTACCTCTACCCTTCCATTACTACCATATGAGGCCCTAAATTGTTGAGTTCTAGACAAAGACATATTAAAACGTACTGGTTTTTTACCTCCTAACCAAGGTTCCGCAAAATTTAAACTGTATACTCTAAAAGTCCTACTGGCTTGTACACGTAAAGCAAATGTTTGCCCATCTCCCATTGGCACTGGTTTATATTCTTTTGCTTTAAATAAGTTCTTAATAGAAAAATTACTAAAAGAAAGTCCTAATGTACCAATGAAGCCACCACCACCATAACCACCTTGTAGTTCTATTTGGCTTGAGCCAGATTCTACCAAACTATAAGCGATATCTACCGTACCAGCATTGGGGTCTGGATTTATAATGTCTGGCTTTACTTGTTCTGCATCAAAATAACCTAATTGTCCTAATTCTCTTATTGTTCTAATAATGTCAGACTTATTGTAACGTTGCCCAGGTCTTGTTCTTAGCTCTCTAAATATAACATGGTCATTAGTTTTATCATTACCATTAACCGTGATATGATCCAAAAAAGTTTCTTTACCTTCTATAATACGTATCTCAAAATTAATTGTATCATTTTCTGCAGAAACCTCTACTGGGTTTATACTAGAAAATAAATATCCGTTATTTTGATAAAGGCTTGTTACGTCTTGAGCATCTGGCTTAGAGTCATCTGCTATACGCTCTCTTAAAAGTACTCCATTGTAGGTTGCGCCTTTTTTAATTCCTAAAACTCTGTTTAATTGTCTATCTGTATAAACACTATTACCAACAAAATCTATATCTCCAAAGTAATACTTATTACCTTCTTCTACATTTAATTTTATTATAATATTATTCTCGTCTACTTTCTGAATAGAGTCTGAGATTATACGCGCATCTCTATATCCGTTTTCAGCAAATTTATCAACTAATAAAGATAAATCGTTTTTATAATCTTCTTGTATAAATTTAGATTTCTTCCAAAAACGACCAAGTTGTTTCTTTTTAGTTTTCTTAAGTGCTCTTCTTAATCTTTTTGAAGACATTTCTTTATTACCTTCAAAAACAATGTCTTTTATCTTTACTTTATCGCCTTTCTTTACATTCACCACCATACTTTGCGCATTGGTTTCTGATGTATCTTTTGCTGTAGCAATGGTTACATTTGCATTTAAATACCCTTTTTTCTTGTATTTATTTTGTAAGTAATTTTTAGAATTTGCTATTAAACTTTGTGTTATTTTTTTTCCTTTTTTAAGGTCTGTATCTTTAAGAATTTCGTCGGTCTTTCTTTTCTTAACTCCGTAAACTGTTATTTTAGATAAGGTAGGTCTTTCTATAATGTTTAGGGTTAAATACACTTTATCTTCCTCTATATTTGTGATATAAAAGTCTATCTCACTAAATAGCTCTAGTCCCCATAATTTATTAATTATAGCACTTATTTGCTCTCCAGGAAGTGTTATAGGTTGCCCTTCTCTTAAACCTGTATACGTTTTAACTGTTTGCTCGTTATAGCTTTGTAAGCCAGTTACTTTTAAACCTCCTAATATATACTTTTTACCATCTTCATAAGAAGTGGTTTCTTGAGCAAAGCCCAAGCTTGTAATTATAATAAATAGGATGGTAAAAAAGGGTTTTAGGAATATGCCCTTATACATATTGCTAGTTAAGTTGTTCGCTAGTTTTTCCAAATCTTCGTTCTCTGTTCTGATAATTTTTAAGTGCCTCTACTAAATGTTCTTCAGTAAAATCTGGCCAAAATACATCAATAAAATATAATTCTGCGTATGCAATTTGCCAAAGTAAAAAATTACTTATACGTTGTTCCCCACTAGTTCTTATAAGAAGGTCTACGTCTGGTAAATTTTGCGTGTAAAGATGAGTATTTATAATGGTTTCATCAATATTTTCTGGAGAAATTATATTATTTTTAACTTTGACAGCTATTTGTTGCACTGCATTTTTTATCTCTTCACGAGAACCATAGCTTAAAGCAAGAGTCAATGTCATTCCTGTATTACCCTCTGTTTTTGCCATTACTTCTTGGAGCTCTTTACGCACTTTTACTGGCAAAGCGTTAACATCTCCAATTGTATTTAACTTAACATTATTTTGTAAAAAAGTCTTTAATTCTTTCTTTAAGGAACTTACTAATAAGCGCATTAGCATCTCCACCTCTAACTTAGGTCTATTCCAATTTTCTGTAGAGAAAGTATATAAAGTTAAATACTCTATGCCTATTTTCACACAACTCTCTACTGTTCTTCTTACCGTTTTAATGCCATTTTCATGACCAAAAACACGTAATTTTCCTTTTTGCTTTGCCCATCTACCATTACCATCCATTATTATTGCTAAATGAGATGGTAATTCTTGGCCTTTTATTTCTTCTATAGTGTTCATGTATAGTTTTACTCGATAATCGAAATTTAAATACTCCAAGGATTACCCCGAGCATATTTACTCAAAACAATCGCCACATGGTTTTCTACCAAAAGTATAGGTTAATGTAACCCCAGAAAACACGTACCAATCATCACTAAAAATATTTCCAAATCTAAATGGTTCAAAATTTGAACCTTCTGGATTACTGGCATCTAAATTATCTGTAAAGGTGTATCTAGCTCCAATTTCCGCCCCAAAAATAAGCATTTGACTAATGCGATACTTAAAACCTACTGTCATTGGTATAGCTAATGCCCCATCTTTTTGATTAATTTCTTGCAAAACACCGCCATTAAAATAATTATAATCGTATCTAAAATAAGTGAATCCAGTATATAAATACGGTGTAAAAGCAGGACCTAATTGATGTAAATTATAATCCACAAAATTAAACTCTAACCCTACCGAAGCTTCTAAAACAGAATTATCTACTACATACCCTCTTTGTTGTCTTGACAACATATTAGATTTAGAATCGTCTGCTGTAAAACTACCACGAATAATGCTTGCTCTCCAAGCATATCTTTTACTTATATTCCATTTAAAAAGTCCGCCATAAGCCAAGCCAGAAGGCACTAAATAACTTGTTCTACCTACATCTCCAATTGTATTGGCGCCACCAGCAAATACACCAACCTCATAGGTTTGCGCATTTAATCCTAAACAAGTAATAGCGAAGATTACAAAAATAATTCTCTTCATAAAATTTAAAAGTTTGCAAATATAACAACTTCAATAGCTTAGACCATAAAATTGTTCTTGTTCTGTTCTCTCAAGATAAACAGCTTTTAAAAGCATTTATTGTTTTAAAAGCTTCTCAATTTCTTTTATCTTCTCCCCACAATAGTTTATTACGAAGTGTTTTTAGAAAACTTTCGGAAGTATACTCTATCATTTTTATTGTAAAATTGGCCTTTCTAATTTCAACTTCAGTTTCATTCTCAACAGAGGCAATTCTAGAATCTAAAGACACTAAATGATTTTCTTCTCTACCAGAAACCTTTAACCTTATTACAGTGTTATCTGAAATTACCAAGGGTCTTGCATTTAAATTATGTGGCGCAATTGGGGTTAACACTAATGATTTTGCTGTAGGCACAATAACAGGACCTCCACAACTTAAAGAATAGCCTGTAGAACCTGTAGGCGTAGAGACTATTAAACCATCTGCCCAATAAGAAGTTAAATATTCATTGTTTAAATATGTCTCTACCGTAATCATAGATGTGGTATCTTTTCTACTTACCGTAATCTCATTTAATGCAAAGTTTAAATCCTGAAATTCTTTTTCGTAACCTTCGGCTTTTATTTCTAACAAACTTCTTTCTACGATAGTATATGCTCCTTGAACAAACTCTTTTACAACCTTCCTAACATCTTCTTTTTTAAATGTAGATAAGAAACCCAACCTACCAGTATTTACACCAACTATAGGAATTCCTAAATCACGAACATAGGTTGTTGCTCTTAAAATTGTACCATCTCCTCCAAAACTTACAAACATTTGGAAAGTAGCATCCAAACCAGTGGTTGCTGTAAAAGTTTTATAAGGTTTAGAAGCTGTTTTTTCTAGTAATAAAGAATGAAACTCTTCTTCAAAATAAATTTCGGCAGATTGCTTATGAAGCTCCTCTAGCAATTCCAACACATACTCTATGGCATTATCTTGGTATGTTTGACCATAAATGGCAACTTTCATTTCTTAAACATTTAAGTATTTATCCAAATAATCGGAACGCTCTTTTAAATCTTCCAAAAATTTATCATCACTATTCCCAAAAACTATATTATAATTATACCTTCTAAAAGTTTGCACTACATCACTAAAGTTTTCAGTACTTATTTTTATGGTTATTTGCACTACATCATTTAACATCTCTGTAATAAAACCACCTATATACTTTGCATTATTACTTTCCACTATTTGTGCAACTTCACTAAAAGAATAATCCTTAGTCCCCTTAGCTACTACTAAAATATTTCCTGGTTCTGTAAAAAAAGGCGTATCTATGAAAACCCCAACTACATCTGTTAAATCATAATAACCGAGAACCTCTTCATTTTCTCCTAGAACAGGTAATATATTTGCTTCGTTACGAGCAAAACCCTCTAAAACATCTAACCAATTAGCATCTTTACGTGTAAAAAAATTATCCAGACTATATCTATAGCCTTCTATTTTTTCATCCACTTTTAAATTTTCTAAATCGTCTTCACTTAAGACACCCAAAAACCGTCCTTTTTCTATAACTGCTACGTGAGAAAAAGTTGTATTCTTAAAAAATTTAACCACTGCTTTTAAAGAATCTTCTACTTTAAAAACAGGAATGTTTGTTAATATGTGGGTTTGAATCTGCATATCTTTAAAATATAACGCAAAATACTAATTTAAAATATCAAAAGGCATGCCTAATTTGTATTTTTGCTCTGCTTTAAATTAAAATAATATCTATGACTAAGTTAAGTGTTAACATAAATAAAATAGCAACTCTAAGAAATTCTCGCGGAGGAAATGTTCCTAATTTATTAAAAGTAGCTAAGGATATTGAGAATTTTGGCGCAGAAGGTATTACCATACACCCTAGACCAGACGAAAGACATATTCGCTACCAAGATGCTATAGATTTAAAAGAAATTGTAACCACAGAATATAATATTGAAGGTAATCCAATACAAAAATTTATAGATTTAGTACTTAAAACCAACCCAACACAGGTTACTCTTGTACCTGACGCCGTAGACGCCTTAACCTCAAATGCTGGTTGGGACACCATTAAAAATGAATCTTTTTTAAAAGAAGTTATTTCTACATTTAAAAATAACGGCATCAGAACTTCTATTTTTGTAGACCCTGTTCCTAGTATGGTTGAGGGAGCTGCAAAAGTTGGCGCAGACCGAATAGAACTATACACAGAAAGTTACGCTGAAGATTTTGCTAAAAACAATCTAAAAGGCATAAAACCCTTTACAGATGCAGCTATATTAGCTAACAAATTAGAGCTAGGCATTAACGCAGGACACGATTTAAGCTTAGACAATATAAAATATTTTAAAGAAAATATTCCTAACTTATTAGAAGTATCTATTGGGCACGCCTTAATAAGCGAATCACTTTATTTAGGATTAGAAAATGTTGTAAACATGTATTTAAACAAATTAAAATGAGCCAAATATTACATTCTAAAATAATAGGAGAAGGACAGCCTTTATGCATTTTACATGGTTTTTTAGGCATGTCTGATAATTGGAAAACATTAGGGAGTAGCTATGCAGAAGAAGGTTTTCAGGTTCATTTAATAGACCAACGAAACCATGGAAAAAGCTTTCATTCTGAGGAATTTAATTATGACATCTTAGCTACAGATTTAAAAAAATATCTTGACCATTATAATATACAGTCCACATGTATTATAGGCCATTCTATGGGTGGTAAAACCGCTATGCAATTTGCGTGCTCTTATCCAGAAATGGTAAAAAAATTAATAATTGCAGATATAGCCCCTAAATTTTATCCGCCACATCATGAAAATATTATAGGAGGCTTAAATGCAATTTCCATAGAAAAAATAGCCTCTAGAAAAGAAGCAGATATAGCTCTTGAAAAACACATACCAGATTTTGGAACACGTCAATTTTTACTTAAAAACCTTTATTGGGTAGAAAAAGGAAAATTAGGCTTTAGGTTTAACCTAAAAGTTTTAAGCACCAAAATGGAAGAAATAGGAGAAAACGTAAGTAGTTTAGATGTTTTTGACGGAGAAACTTTATTCCTAAGAGGAGATAAATCAGAATATATAATGCCAAATGATTCGCCTCAAATTAAGCTGCATTTCCCAAAAGCAACTATAGAAACCATAGATAATGCTGGTCATTGGCTTCATGCTGAAAATCCTAAACAGTTTTTTTCAAAATCCAATCTTTTTTTAAATCAAAAATAAAATCATTAATAATCCTTATATTTATTAGTAAATTCATCTTTACAAAAAACTATGAAATTAATATTAAGAACACTTTTAAGTGCATTAGCCGTAATAGTTTTAGCTAACCTTTTACCAAATGTACAGATAGATCATTATAGTACCGCTATTATTGTAGCTATTGTTCTTAGCATACTTAACTTTATAGTAAAACCGATATTAGTACTATTCACATTGCCAGTTACCATACTAACTTTAGGGTTATTTTTACTTGTAATTAACGCTATTATCATCCTTTTAGCAGACAATTTAATTGATGGTTTTCAGGTAACTAGCTTCTGGTCTGCCATACTATTTAGCATACTTTTATCTTTTTTACAATCCATACTTTTTTCTTTACTCAAAGAAAGTAAATAAAGCCCAACTTTAAGGTTTGAAATTCAGTGATTTAAAAAGTTGTGAGGCTTTATAAATTATAGTACTTTTGCACACCATTTTATTTATGCAAAAATAGATTCAAGAATGAACATCACAAAAGAGCAGATAGACGATTTAAATGCTGTTGTAAAAGTTGCCATAACTAAGGACGACTACCAAGACAAAGTAGAGAGTATTTTAAAAGATTACAGAAAACAGGCAAATATTCCTGGTTTTAGAAAAGGGCAAGTACCTATGGGGCTTATTAAAAAGCAATATGGTAAAGCTGTTTTAGTAGACGAAGTAAATAAACTTATTCAAGAAAACCTTAACAAATATCTTACCGAAGAGAAGTTAGACGTTCTTGGAAACCCACTACCAAAACAACAAGAAAGTTTTGATTGGGACAAAGACGATTTTAATTTTGAGTTTGAATTAGGATTAGCACCTAGTTTTGATGTTGCTTTAAAAACAAAAAAAGCAATTACTAGCTACAAAATTGTTGCCGACGACAAAATGGTTAACGAACAAATAGAACGTATTGCTAAACAGTACGGAAAATTAGTTAGCAAAGAAGAAGCAGGCAAAAAAGATGAAATAACTGGTACTTTCTCTAATGAAGAAGAAGCTATAGAGAACAAAAGCACTCTAGAACTAGATAAATTAAAAGCTAAAAAAGCTATTGATAGTTTAGTTGGTAAAAAAGTTGGCGATGTTGTTACCTTAAAAACAAAAGGTCTTTTAAAAGAAGAGCATTTATTAGCTAGTACTTTAGGTATAGATGCAGAAAAAGCTAAAGATTTAAACACAGAAGTTACTTTCACTATTGAAGAAATAAATGAAAGAGAGCCTGCTAAATTAGATCAAGAATTATTTGATAAACTTTTTGGAAAAGACACTGTTAGTTCTGAAAAAGAATTAAAAGAAAAAATTAAAGAAGATTCTGAAAAACAGTTTGAGCAACAAGCAGACCAAAAATTGCTTAACGATGTTACTGAATACTTTATTGAAAATACAAAATTTGAACTTCCAACAAATTTTTTAACGAAGTGGATACAATCTACAGGAGAAAATCCGTTATCAGATGAACAAGCCGCAGAAGAGTTTGAAAAATCTGAAAAAGGATTACGTTACCAACTTATTGAAGGAAAGATTATCAAAGACAATGATATTCAAATTCAGTTTGATGAGTTAAAAGAATTTGCCAAAGGTTTTATTAAAAGTCAAATGGCACAATTTGGTCAACTAGATCCAAAAGAAGAAGAGCTAGATAATATTGCTACTAGAGTTTTAGATAACCAAGACGAAGTAAAAAGATTATCAGAACAGTTAATGAGTCAAAAACTACTTTCTCTATATAAAGAAAAAGTAAACTTAAAGACAAAAGAAGTAACATACGAAAACTTTGTGAAAGAAGTTTACGGATAGTTTTGCATAAAATAAATAAGTATCTTTACGGTGCCGGAAATTTATTTTCGGCACCTTTTTTTAGTTATATAATTGAATAAATACCTAATATGGATTACGGAAAAGAATTTAAGAATTACGCCATAAATCACCAAGGAATCAATAGCATGTACTATGACAAAATCATGAGCAGCATGTACCCAACAAATATGACTCCTAACATTATAGAAGAAAGACAACTTAATGCAATTGCTATGGATGTTTTTTCTAGGTTAATGATGGATCGTATTATATTCTTAGGAACAGGTATAAACGATCAGGTTGCAAACATTGTACAAGCACAATTATTATTTTTAGAAAGTGCAGACGCCTCTAAAGACATACAAATATATATTAACTCTCCAGGAGGTAGTGTATATGCTGGCTTAGGAATTTATGATACAATGCAATTTATAAAGCCAGATGTTGCAACTATTTGTACTGGTATGGCTGCATCTATGGGAGCTGTTCTTTTATGTGCTGGCGAAAAAGGAAAACGTAGTGGTTTAACACACTCTCGTGTAATGATTCACCAACCAATGGGTGGTGCACAAGGACAAGCAAGTGATATTGAAATTACTGCTCGTGAAATTCTAAAATTAAAAGAGGAATTATACCAAATAATAGCACAACACTCAGGGCAAACTATAGACAAGGTTCATGAGGATAGTGATCGCGATTACTGGATGAAAGCTGATGAAGCTAAAAAATACGGTATGATTGATGAAATTTTGGTTAGGGACAAGCAATAATTCCGACTATTTAAATACTCTTCCTTTAAAAAAGGACAAACCAAAAAAGAAAATCTTTCGTTAACTATACAGAAAGATATTAATTGATATGGCAAAAGAAAACTTAGAATGTTCATTTTGTGGCAGAAAAAAGCCAGAAACCAACTTATTAATAGCTGGTTTAGATGCGCACATATGCGATCGGTGCATAGAACAAGCCCATGGCATTGTAGCAGAAGAATCTAAACAAACCAAAACCAATGACCTCTCTAGTGAGCTTGTCTTAAAAAAACCTATTGAGATTAAAGAGTTTTTAGACACTTTTATCATTGGGCAAGAACGCACTAAAAAAGTAATGTCTGTTGCTGTATACAATCACTACAAAAGATTATTACAACCATCTTCTACGGAAGATGATATAGAAATACAAAAGAGTAATATTGTAATGGTTGGCCAAACTGGTACAGGAAAAACCTTAATGGCAAAGACTATTGCAAAAATGCTTAACGTGCCTTTAGCAATTGTAGACGCCACTGTACTTACTGAAGCTGGTTATGTAGGAGAAGATGTAGAAAGCATTCTAACACGCCTTTTACAAGCCGCAGATTACAACTTAGAAAAAGCAGAAAGAGGTATTGTTTTTATTGATGAGATTGATAAAATTGCTCGTAAAAGTGACAACCCATCTATTACTAGAGATGTTTCTGGAGAAGGAGTACAACAAGGGCTTCTTAAATTATTAGAAGGAACCGTTGTTAATGTACCACCAAAAGGAGGAAGAAAACATCCTGATCAAAAGTTTATTGAAGTTAATACCGAAAATATTCTTTTCATAGCCGGTGGAGCTTTTGATGGCATTGAACGTGCAATAACTAAACGTTTAAACATGCAAGCTGTAGGCTATAGTGCATCTAAGGCTGATGAACAATTAGATGAAACAAATATTTTACAATATATAATCCCTAAAGATTTAAAAGAGTTTGGTTTAATACCAGAAATTATAGGTAGGCTTCCTGTGTTAACACACATGAACCCATTAGATGCAAAAACATTAAGAGCAATATTAACAGAACCAAAAAATGCTATCATAAAACAATATGAAAAACTTTTTGGCATGGACAATATTACTTTTTCTATAACAGAACAAGCTTTAGATTATATTGTTGAAAAAGCTATAGAATATAAATTAGGAGCAAGAGGTCTACGTTCTCTTTGTGAAGCTATTTTTACAGATGCCATGTTTGAGTTACCTAGTAGTGATAAAAAAGAATTTAAGGTTACAAAGCCATACGCCGAGAAAAAAATATCTCATGAAACTATTAAGAAACTAAAAGCAGTTTCTTAAACAAAGTAATTATAAAAAAAGCGAAGAATATAGTATTCTTCGCTTTTTGCTTTTATATAGGATTAATTTATACTACTTTTTTTTCTTTACTTGGCAACTTAGTAACTTGATCTAATAAATCTTTACACACTTTTTTTATCATCTTTTCATCGGTATATAAAGTATGTCCAAAATTAGAAATAGACTCTATATCTATATTTAATTTTTTCTCCCATTCTTCTGAAGGCCTAAAAGTATCATTAGCGCCAAAAATTAATTTAGTTGGCACTTCCGGTTTTTCTTTTTCGTATCGAATTCTAGTTGCAGATACAGTATATAAAGATTTCATAGGCAAGCCCAAATTTGCAGCTTTCCAAGCAATAGTACCACCAGTACTAAATGCTAAATAATGACTTGGTTCTTTTTCCTTTTTTAGTAAATGAGCAACAGCCACATCTATACCTCCTTCTACAAAAGCTTTATGTATATTTTCACCAGAGTTTACTTTTAAATCTAAATTTGATAATTGCTGAATATCATAAAAAACAATATCAAAATATTGCTGTAAATACCCTAAATAAGATGTAATCCACAGTCCTTTTTTTGCCCCCCACATATCCGAAATAATTACTAGTCTTTCTGCCATTTTTAAATTGAATTAAGAGTTTTTTATAAGATTGAGAACTCTAATATGGAGATTAAACGACAGAAACCCACATTTAATTGTTCATCTGAAGCAATTCTTCGATGTAGTCTCTTTTATTAGACAATCTCGGTATCTTATGCTGCCCCCCTAATTTGTCTTTAGATTTTAACCAATCATTAAATAAATTTTCTCTAGCAATGTGTACTACAGGCATTTTAAGGGTTATATTATTATATCTTTTTGCCTCATAATCTGAATTTAAAGATTTTAAAGCATTATCTAAGAATTCTGTAAAATAATCTAATTGCTCAGGAGGTTTTCTAAACTCTATAATCCACTCATGCGTACCTTTTTCTTTTCCAGACATAAATATAGGTGCTGCAGTATAATCCTTAATCTTAGCCCCTGTCTTTATACAAACACTTTTTAAGGCTTCTTCAGCATTTTCTATAATTAACTCTTCTCCAAACACATTAATATGATGTTTTGTACGCCCAGTAACTTTTATCCTATAAGGTTTTAAAGAAGTAAAACGAATTGTATCTCCTATCCTATATCGCCATAAGCCAGAATTTGTAGTTATTACAATAGCATAATTTTTATTTAATTTAACTTCCCATAAAGGAATTGCATATTGCTGTATTGTTCCATAAACCTCCATCGGGATAAATTCATAGAAAATACCATAATCTAACATTAACAATAAATCTTTCTCGTAGTTAGTATCTTGAATAGCAAAAAAGCCTTCCGAGGCATTATAAATTTCATAATACTTAAAACTCTTTCTAGGAAATAAGTTTTTATACTGATCCATGTATGGACTAAAACTTACTCCCCCATGAAAATAAACCTCTAAGTTTTCCCAAACTTCAAAAAGATGATTTTTACCTGTTTCTTCTATTACGTTATTAAGAAGCACCAACATCCAAGAAGGCACTCCCGCTAAACTAGTAACATTCTCTTGCGTGGTTTCTTTTATTATTGCCTTTAATTTATCTTCCCACTCACTCATTAAAGACACCTTATTACTAGGTGTACTACTAAACTCTGCCCATAAAGGCATATTATCTATTAAAATAGCAGATAAGTCTCCAAAAAAAGAGCCATTATCCTCATAAATTTCTTTACTACCACCTAGCCTTAAGCTCTTACCTGTAAATAACTGTGAATTTTCATTGTTATTTAAATACAAACACAACAAATCTTTACCAGATTTATAATGGCAATCTTCCAAAGCTTCTGAACTAACAGGAATAAACTTACTCTTAGCATTCGTGGTACCGCTACTCTTTGCAAACCAATTAATAGATGTTGGCCAAAAAAGGTTTTGCTCCCCTTTCCTTGTACGTTCTATTATTGGTTGCACTTCTTCATATGAAACTATAGGAACCCTTTCCCTAAATGTTTGATAGTTTTTAACAGATATAAAATCATACCTTCTTCCAATTTCTGTATCCTCAGCATACTCAATTAACTGACTTAAAACCTCAGCCTGTACCTCCTCCGGGTATTTTATAAAAAGTTCTATTTGATGAAATCTCTTTTTTAAGAGCCAAGAAGCTATAGAATTAAATAATGGTATTGGCATTTTTAGGTATCTTTATCCTGTTTTTCTATTTCTTTATAAACTAGGAAACAGACACTAAATTTAGTTCTAAAAGTTATCATTTTCAAATAGATTTTTTAATTCAATTATTTATCATGCAATACCAAGGTGTTTTAAAAAAAATGCAAACAGAAATAGGAGACCCTATTCAATACTATTTAATTTTTGAAAATGATTTTTTAAATGTAAACCAAGTTTTAAATAAAGAACTGTCTATAGATTTTATTAAATATGAGTGCCTTAATTGCCATTTAGACAAACCTATTTATAGACAAGGATTTTGCAAATCTTGCTTTTTTGAAACGCCTTCTGCTGGAGATTGGATAATGAGACCAGAATTAAGTACTGCCCATTTAGGAAAAGAGGACCGCGATTTAGAATTTGAAAAAAAAGCACAATTACAACCGCATATAGTTTATTTAGCAAATTCTAGCAACGTAAAAGTTGGCGTAACAAGAAAAGGACAGGTTCCTACAAGATGGATAGACCAAGGTGCACATGAAGCCATAGAAATTGTAGAAGTACCAAATAGATATCTAGCTGGTATTACAGAGGTTGCTTTAAAAGAACATGTTGCAGACAAAACCAATTGGCGTAAAATGCTTACCAATACTATTGATGATGAAAATTTAGTAGAATGGAGAAATAAGCTAAAACAATATATTCCGGCAGAAACTCAAGAATATTTTATAGATTCTAATTTAGAAACTCATTTACATTTTCCTGTACTATCGTATCCCGAAAAAGTTAAAAGTCTAAACCTTTCCAAAACTCCAAATTACAAAGGAAAACTTACCGGTATTAAAGGGCAATATCTACTTTTTGAAGACAATACTGTTTTTAATATTAGAGCAAATGAAGGGTTGTATGTTGGACTAACTATTAACTAGTTTATTCCTCTTTCTTTTTACCTCCCAATAGTCCGCCTAAAATATTTTTAGCCTTTTCTTTAATTACATCCTCATCCTTTTTAGGAGCAACAGTAGAATCCTCTTTTGTTTCAGAAGAACCTTCCGAAGATTCTTTTTGCTTACTACCACCTAAAATACCCCCTAGAACCTCTTTTACCCCTTCTTTGGTTTTATCTTTAGTTTGTGTTGTATCATTTTCAGAGGTACTACCCCCTAAAACATCTGACAATAAATCTTTTGCCTTATCTTTTCCTTTATTAATTAATTTCTGTTTTTGAATATCAATTAATTTAGTAGTCAAACTTTTAATACCACTAGTCATATCTGTAGATACTTTTGGACTATTATACAACCCTCCAATATTAGCGGTAACAGGAATAGTTAAATTCTCTAAACTACTATCATCTATTTTAGATATTAAGCTCGTTACTTCGCTTCCTAAATATTTAGCAGGCACATCTAAAGTAGCTTTATAATCCAAACTACTATCAAAATTATGACCACCAGATACATTTACTTTTATATCTTGATAGTTAATAGAAAACGGTTTTACTTTTACTTTTCCGTCTTCAAAAGTTAGAGCAGTTTTTAATCCTTTTAAATCAATTTCATCTAACTTTATAAAATTAAGATTATTTGTTAGCGAGGATAGTAATTTGGCTTTATTGGGGTCTATATCATTAGAAAGTAATTCTGCCAAAACGTTACCAGAAATAGAACCTAAATCTGGCGTAAAGTCATTGGTTAAATTTCCAGATATTTCTATATTAGAATCTAACTTACCTTGTAATGCACTTGCAATTGGTGCTAATACTTTAAAAAGTTCTAAAGATTTAAAAGTTTCTGCAATTCCTAGTTTATCTAAATCTAATTGCATTGCAAATGTTGGTATATCTTGTTTGGTAGATACTTCGCCACCAAAACCAACCTTACCCCCCAACATAGAAGACGTCATATTATTTAAAGTTGCCTTTTCGTCTTTAATCTTAAGACTACCTTTAACATTCGTAAGCGTTAAATTATCATACAATACTGTTTTAGCATCGGCATTTATGGTGCAATCTAAAAATGATGGAATTTTAATTTTCTCTTCACCAGAACCAGGTTCTGGTGTTTTATTTTCTGAAGTTACAGATTCCACTTCTTCTTCACCAACCATAAAATCATTTAACGCAAAAGTATTTGAGTTTAAGTTAAAATTCCCTTCTACCTTTTCATCATTAAACATAAAACCTAATAAATTATCTATGGTACCATTTGCCTTAAAATCAGTCTTTCCAGTTTTTCCTTCTAAAGTATTTAGCGTAACTGTTTTAGGTGTAAATGTAACTGATGTAGAATTTAACTCTACAGGGTTTGGCACTTCACTACTTTTATACACAAAGTCTTTAAGCTGCAAAGTCCCTTGCGTTTTTGTATTCTCATACTTTTCTTGTTCTACAGAAGCCATATCAAAAGCAGTGTTTATATCTGCATTTAAAAGACCTTTCAAATTTAAATCGGATGGAACAGGATATGCTTTAGAAATATTAGCCAAATTCATTATTCCTTTTAATTGGGCATTTACTTTCGTATTCCCCATTAACTCTTTAACATTTGCTACTATAGAGAACGTATCCTCATCTATTCTAAAGGTTCCTTTTTTAATATCTACATAAGTATCTTCTGCAATACCTGAGGTATTATTTATAGCTACATCTATATTTATGTCTTGTACAGTTTTTGGTAAATCTGGATATTTAAAGGAAGCGTTATGAGAAGCTATTGTTATATTAAATTTTGGTATATGCGTATCATCCACTACTCCATTAAAAGCTCCTTCTACCGTAAAATCTCCAGAAGTTTTTACATTGCCAATATCTTTGGAATATACTTCTGGAATTAATGCCAAAAAGTTTTTAAAATCTGATGACGGCGTTTTAAAAGTAATATCTAACTCTTGGTTATTTTCGTTAACTTGAATAAATCCATTAAACACAAGAGGTAATTGGTTTATAACTGCTTTATTCTTTAAAAAGGTGTATTTACTTTTTTCTAAATCTACCCCTACAATTGCATCTAATTTTATCTTGTTATTATCTAGATAGTTGGTAGAGTCCATTGCAAAAGATACTATAGCATCTGTATGTGTATCTAGCTCCGAAGTTGCTAAAGACAAATCTCCTGAACCAGAATGATTTATATCTTTAAGTAGTAAACTTATTCCTGTAGATTTATCTATATAATTTATATCTGTACTTGTAATTGCATAGGAATCCATAGAAAAGCTAAACCCTGAACTTTCTTCTGTGGTTGTAGTACTTTCTTCCTCTTCCCCTTTAGAAATATCATAATTAGCTTCCTCTTTCTCATTTACAAGAATATTAAGAAGTGCTTTATCTAATGTTAAACTCTTTATAGCTATTGGTTCATTAGCATCTTTAAAAAGTTCTTTTATAGACATTTCTAGTTCTATGCTATTAGAAGAAAAAAGAGTATCTCCTTCAAAGGGAGATTTATTTACTAATGAAATGTTTTCTAAACTTACTTTTGCATTAGGAAAGCTAGAGAACAAACTAAGACTAGCATCACTAAAATCAAAGGTAGCATCTACACTATGGTTAACCTTGTTTTTAATTATATCTGCTATTTTCCCTTTTAGAAAAAAAGGTGCTGCAATTAGTGTTACTATTACAACTAAAAATACTATTCCAAAAATTTTAAAAATTTTCTTTTTCATATAGGGTAAGAATATGTCATTACAACTTAAAAGCAATGAAAAAATTATGCCTCTAAGTCTATTTCCTGATTTATTGTTAGATTAAATCTTTTTCTTATAGTATATACGAAGAAATATAGAAAAGGGGTGTCTACAAATGCTATAATTATCTTAAAAATAAATCCGCTTACAACTAATCCAAAAAACAAATCCCACGGAAGCACTTTAAACACACATAATAAACCAACAACTGTAAACGTATCTATAAACTGAGAAAAAAAAGTAGAAAAATTATTTCTAAGCCATAAATGCTTGCCTTTGGTTACTTTTTTCCAAAAATGATAAATTTGTATATCTACAAATTGTGCAAATAAATAGGCTAACATAGAAGCAAGAACAGCTAATGGCGATAACGAAAAAACACTATTAAAAGTAGCATCATTAACAGGGGAAGCATTAATTGCTGGAACATAATTAGCTAACAATACAATTCCCATAGAAAAGAAAGAAGCAAAAATACCTGCTATAACAATTTGGTTTGCTTTTTTCTTCCCATAAATTTCAGAGATTAAATCTGTTATTAAAAAAGTAATTGGATAAGGTAATATCCCAACCGAAATCTCAAACAATGGTGCTCCAAAAATAGTAATATCTCCAAAAGGTTTCCAATAAAAGAATTTTTGAAAAATTAAATTAGAAACAACTAAGGAAGTTATAAACAAAGCTCCTAAATACAGGTATATCTTATAAGCAAGTCTCTTATCTTCTAATTTTAGCATATTCAAAAATAGGCAAACAAAATAAAAAACTATGCTTTAAGAATTAATTACATTTTACTATATAATAACACATAGTATATGATTAAAAATTAAGGCTTATGTATATTTGCATTTAATAAACCTATCAACCAACCTTTTATCATAAACAACATGAAAAAACTTTTTTTCTTATTATGTATCATTTTGAGTGCACATTTTACCAACGCGCAAAGCTATATAGGCTTCTTAACAGATAACTATAGTGGTGTGCATGGCGTAATTTCTAACCCTGCAAATATTACAGACTCTAGATTTAAAACCGACGTAAACCTTGTTGGTGCTAGCGTCCTTTTTGCTAATGATTATTATGGCATAAAATTATCTGACGTTACAAGTGGCGATTTTGATTTTGAAGAAGATGCCACGAAAAACCCTTCAAACAGTAACAATATTTTTGGAAATGTAGATGTTTTAGGACCCGCTTTTATGTTTAATTTGGATAAAAAAAGTTCTATCGCTGTTTTTAGTAGAATGCGAGTTAATTATAACATTAATGAAATTAATGGCGAGACTTACGAGAGTATTTCTAATGATTTTGATGAAACTGAAGATTTTAATGTTAATGAAGAAGATTATTATTTAACCGGTAATGCTTGGGCCGAAATTGGTATAACCTATGCAAGAACAATCTACAACAAAGAACAACATTTTCTAAAAGGTGGTGTTTCTTTAAAATATTTACAAGGACTTGGAAATGCGTACACCAGTGGTAAAGACGTTACAATAGATTATGATGCAGATGGAAGTAACCTAGGTGGCGGTGTTACCACTGGCAGCATAACTACCACTGGAGAAGTAAATTACGGTCATAGTGATAATATTGATGGCAATTTTGAAGACTTTGACCTTGAGATAATTGATGGAGCCAAAGGATTTGGGTTAGATCTTGGTTTTGTTTACGAATACAGACCAGACTTTGCTTCTTATAACTCTACAGACTCAGACGGAAATATTTATGGGCGCAAGGATAAAAACAAGTATAAATTTAAATTTGGCTTATCTATTACAGATATTGGAAGTATAAAATACAAAAATGGTACAGCTAATACTTATGATATTAACGGTACTATAAATGAAGATGATTTTGAAAACGAAGAAAATTTTGAAGATGTTCTAAATAACCTTTATCGTGAAATTAATTCTGGACTTTCTACAAAAGCAATGTTACCAACAGCTTTACATTTAAATGCAGACTGGAATATGCTTAAAAAATTCTATTTAAATTTAAATACAGACCTATCTTTAAGTTCTAACTCTAAAGAAAACACTAACAGAATTGCAAATATAGTCTCCTTAACACCTCGTTTTGAAAGTAAAGGATTTAGTTTCTACATGCCTCTTAGCCTTATACAAGGTAGTGGATTCCAATGGGGAGCTGGTTTTAGAGCTGGGCCATTATATATAGGTTCTGGATCTATACTTTCTTTATTAACTAGTAATGACTCTAAAGCTGCAGATGTATATTTAGGACTTAAAATTCCTATCACCCAAAAAAGTCCAAAAGATAAAGATGGTGACGGTGTAACCAACAAGCAAGATAAATGCCCTAAAGTTGCTGGACCAATTGAAAATAGTGGTTGTCCTTGGGAAGATACCGATAGAGATACTGTTTTAGATAAAGATGACCAATGCCCTGAAGAAGCAGGCCCAGTAGAAAATAGTGGTTGCCCTTGGAAAGATACCGATGGAGATACTGTTTTGGATAAAGATGACCAATGTCCTGAAGAAGCAGGATTACCAGAAAATAGTGGTTGTCTTTATAAAGATACCGATGGAGATACTATTTATGATGAAGAAGATAAATGCCCAGAAGAAGCAGGACCAACAGAAAACAATGGTTGTCCATGGAAAGATACAGACGGAGATACTATTTTAGACAAAGACGACCAGTGTCCTAATACTGCAGGTACTGCTGCAAATAACGGTTGCCCAGAAGTTACAGAAACGGTTCAAAAAACATTAAATAACTATGCTAAAACCATATTATTTAATACTGGAAA
This sequence comes from Maribacter vaceletii, assembly GCF_003634105.1. Classification (GTDB taxonomy): domain Bacteria; phylum Bacteroidota; class Bacteroidia; order Flavobacteriales; family Flavobacteriaceae; genus Maribacter_B; species Maribacter_B vaceletii. Next base: position 123,634 of record NZ_RBIQ01000007.1, read on the forward strand.
AACCTCTATAAAAGTAGAATCTACAACTGCTTTAATTGAAATTATTCAAATTCTAAAAGAATATCCTAATGCTAAATTTTCTGTAGAAGGACATACAGATAGTATTGGTAGCGCTGTAAACAACCAAAAATTATCTGAAAACAGAGCTAATTCTGTTAAAGACTTTTTAATTGAAAAAGGTATTGATTCCTCTAGGTTAAGTGCAGTTGGTTATGGAGAAACAAAACCCATAGCTACCAATATGTATAAAGATGGCAGGGAACAAAACAGAAGAGTAGAAATAAACTTAGTTAAATAAAAAAAAACTTCAGCAAAATAAAGGCCGGTAACTATTTAAATAGTTACCGGCCTTTTTAGTATAAATATATTTCTACTTAATATCCAGTGTATAAGGCATTCTTACTTGAACTCCCTTTTGGTTTATTGCTTTTTTTATTTCTTTTAGTATAGCATATCCTTCTGTACCAATTTCTTTAGCAATAATTTCTTCTTTATTAAAAACACTAGCTCCTCCTATATCTTCCATTATTTTTTCTATCCCTGTCTTATACTTAGGAAATTTTTTAATGCCAAATTTGTCTATTCCGGCTAAATTAGCAGCTGCATTAATAGCATCTTCTAGAGTTCCTAGTTCATCTACCAAGCCAACACGTTTTGCATCTACACCACTCCAAACTCTACCTTGAGCAATACTATCTGCTTGTGCCATAGAAATTCCTCTTCCGCTAGATACTTTCTCCAAGAAAGTTGTGTATGTAGTTTCTATACTTTCTTGTATTTCTCCTCTAAAACTATCAGACATTGGCTCAAAAACAGAGTACCCTACAGAATTTTTATTAGTTCCTACCTGTTCGGCATTAATTCCAATATCTGCCGCTAATTCATTTACATTAGGTATAGTCCCAAAAACACCAATAGAACCTGTAATGGTAGTAGGTTCTGCATAAATTTTATCTGCTCCGGCTGCAATATAATACCCTCCAGAAGCAGCAACATTACCCATAGAAACTACTACTGGTTTCACTTCTTTTGCTAAGACCACTTCTCTCCAAATAATATCAGAAGTTAAAGCGCTACCACCAGGAGAATTTACACGAAGAACAATCGCTTTTACTTTTTCATCGTCTCTTGCCTTTATTATAGCTTTATTAATAAGTCCTTGCCCAATTACTTCATTACTTCCTTCACCATATAATATTTCTCCTTGCGCATAAATTACAGCTATCTTTTTTTCTCCTTTATGTAATTTTATAGTGTTTGCTTTAGTACTATAATCTTGAATACTTAAAAGGTTAATTTCTTTACCTTCTTCAATTTTAGCAGCATTTCTTAGCTTTTCTTCATATTCATCATAATACGTTATAGCATCAATTAATTTAGAAGCTTTTGCATGTTTTGGCATTCTACCTCCTAAAGTATCTGCAATAGCATTCATATTTTCTACAGTCATATTTCTACTTACTGCAATATCATCGATAACGGAATTCCAAACAGAGCCTATTAATTCTTTTATTTGTGTTCTATTTGCATCACTCATGTTATCATTTAAATACGGCTCTACAGCACTTTTGTATTTACCATGGCGTATAACCTCCATCTTAACTCCTGTTTTTTCCTGTAACTCTTTATAAAACAAAACTTCTGTAGACAACCCTTTAAAATCAAGCACTCCAACAGGGTTTAAAAAAACTGAATCAGAAACACTAGCTAAATAATAATCTTTTTGCATATAAAAATCGCCATAAGAATAAATAAACTTACCACTAGTTTTAAAATCCTCTAATGCTTTTCTTATAGATTGTGTTTGCGCCCAACCCGACATTAAAAAATTATTATTTATACTTATACCCACAAGGTCTTTATCATTCTTTGCAACTTTTATAGCATGAATAATTCTATCTAAATCTTCCGATTTTTGAAACAAAGCCCTAAAAGGGTTTTCCTCATCTCCTCCTACATAATCGCTTATTGGTTGCTGTAATTGTAGTTCTAAAATAGATTTTGGTTTTACTTCTACAGTTTCCGAATTACGGCTAGATAAAGCAATAAAAATCACAAACATTATAAATACAATCCCAAAAGCTATGATACATCCTAAAATAGCTGCAAGTAGATTTCTTAAAAAATTCATTAAATAAGCTGTTAATATTAGCTAACAAAGATAACCAATTGAATTTGTTTTGTTTATTTTGCCCCAAGATTATGAACAACACAACAGACACATATATTTCTATTGGCAGTAACTTAGGCAATAGACTAGAAACCATACAAGAAGCAATATTTTTAATTGCTAAAAATATTGGTATTGTAAAAAAATGCTCTAAAGTGTACGAATGTCCTGCATGGGGATTTTCTGGAGAAAACTTTTTAAACGCATGTTTATATGTACAAACAAAATTGTCTCCAGAAGAGCTACTTGTTAAATTATTAGAAATAGAAAAAAAATTAGGAAGAGAAAGGTCTGCAAATTCTGGCTACCAATCTAGAACTATAGATTTAGATATTGTTTATTACGATACATTAGTACTAGTAAACTCTAATTTAACTATACCACATCCTAAATTACAAGACAGGCTTTTTGTTTTAAAACCCCTTGCAGATATAGCGCCACAATTTTATCATCCTATTTTAAAAAAAGATACTAGAAATTTAATTCAGGAATGTAAAGACAAAAGTGTTTTAACAAAAACAAAGTACACTCTTTTTTGTAATAAAAAAGAACTACTTGCCACAACACAGTTTATTTCTATAGAAGGTAATATTGGCGCAGGAAAAACATCCTTAGCAACTAAAATTTCGGAAGATTTTAATGCCAAATTAGTTGTAGAACGTTTCGCAGAAAACCCTTTTTTACCAAATTTTTACAAAGACCAGTCTAGATATGCCTTTCCTTTAGAAATGTCTTTTTTAGCAGATAGATACCAACAATTTTCTGATGACACCTCGCAATTTGACCTTTTTAAAGATTTTATGGTTAGTGATTATGATATTTTTAAATCTCTAATTTTTGCTAAAGTTACTTTACAAAAAGACGAATATGAATTGTATAGAAAAATATTCAACTTTATGTATAAAGAGGTTAAAAAACCTCAAATTTATGTGTATTTATACCAAACCACAGAACGTCTTTTAGAAAACATTAAAAAACGCGGAAGAGACTACGAACAAGGCATTAAAACCGATTACCTAGAAAAAATTAATAGAGGTTATTTTGATTTCCTTAAAGGTTATCCCAAAGAAAATAGTCTTGTAATAGATGTTACCAAATTAGATTTTGTTGCCAATGAAAAAGATTATCAGACAATTATTGATAAAGTACTAAAACTAGCTTTTGAACAAATAAATTAACATAATTTTGGCAATTTTCTTGCACACTTTAAATCAATTGCCGTAATTGCAAAAGCATTTATGCAACTAACTAACTCAAACTTTACTCTAAAACCCAACTTAGGTTGGGTTTTTTTTTGCTTTAATTTTACTCCAAACATCCCAAATAACAATACCTGCACTAACCGAAATATTTAAAGAATGCTTTGTCCCAAATTGCGGAATTTCTAATACGTCAGAGCAAATATTAACCACTTCTTGTGAAACCCCTTTTACTTCATTTCCAAAAATTAAAACATATTTCTCATTAGAATTTGCTTTAAAATCCTGAAGCATCTTTGCATTTTCTGCTTGTTCAACAGCTAAAGTAATATACCCTTGCGTGTTAAGTTCCTGAATTACATTTAGGGTATTTTCTTTATACTCCCAAGTTACACTTTCTGTTGCACCTAGTGCGGTTTTATTAATATCCTTATTGGGCGGAACTGCTGTAATACCGCAGAGGTATATTTTCTCAATTAAAAAAGCATCTGCCGTTCTAAAAACAGAACCTATATTGTTTAAACTTCTTATATTGTCTAAAACAATTACAACAGGAGTTTTATTAGCATTCTTAAACCCTTCTACATCTAAACGATCTAGTTCTTCATTCTTTAATTTTCTCATGTATCTCTATTAATAAAACATCAAAATATAATACACCAATATTGTTTTTTTAAGTTATCCTGAAATATCAACAATGCGGTGTATTCTATAAGGAAAATATTATTTTCGTTAGGTTACAAAAATACTTTAAAAATTACCAATTGGCAGCTAAAGAAAAAACAAAGAAGGTTACCCCTTTAATGCAACAATACAACACTATTAAAACAAAGTATCCAGATGCTATGTTGCTTTTTAGAGTTGGAGATTTTTATGAAACTTTTGGTGAAGATGCTATAAAAGCATCTAAAATATTAGGTATTACATTAACAAACAGGAATAATGGTGGTGAAAAAACAGAACTAGCAGGGTTTCCGCATCATTCTGTAAACACATATTTACCAAAACTTGTAAAGGCTGGGCAAAGAGTTGCAATATGCGACCAGCTAGAAGACCCAAAACAAACCAAAACTATTGTAAAAAGAGGCGTTACGGAACTTGTAACTCCTGGTGTAGCTTTAAATGATGATATTTTAAATGCTAAAACCAACAACTTTTTATGTGCTGTGCATTTTGGAAGAAAAAAATTAGGTGTTGCATTTGTTGATATTTCTACTGGAGAATTTTTAACTTCCGAAGGTAACGAAGAGCAAATAGACAAACTCTTGCAAAACTTTGCTCCTAATGAAATATTAATTTCTAAAGCGCATAAAAAAGAATTTTTAGATGTTTTTGGAACGCAGTTCCACACTTTCTTTATGGAAGATTGGGTTTTTCAAGAAGATTATACCAAAGAAACCCTTACAAACCACTTTAAAACAAATACTCTAAAAGGTTTTGGCGTAGACCATCTTATTAATGGCACTATAGCATCTGGTGTAGTTTTACATTATTTATCGGAAACACAACATAACCAATTACAACATATAAATAAATTACAACGTATTGCTGAAGATGAATACATTTGGATGGATAGGTTTACCATAAAAAACCTAGAACTTTATCATTCCCATAATACAAATGCGGTTACTTTATTAGATGTAATTGACAAAACCATTTCTCCTATGGGAGGAAGAATGATTAAACGTTGGCTTGCTCTTCCTCTAAAAAATTTGGAAAGAATACAAAAAAGACATGCAGTAATTACTTATTTATCTAAACAAGAAGAAGATTTAGATAAATTACAGCATTGGATAAAGCAAATGGGCGATTTAGAACGTTTAATTTCTAAAGTGTCTACCGGCAAAGTAAACCCTAGAGAAATTATTCAGTTAAAAAATTCTTTAGAAGCTATTATCCCTCTTAAACAATTAACTAAAAATGCCAAGAACGAAGCACTAAATCTTATTGGAGACCAACTCCATGGTTGTGATTTACTCCGTAGTAAAATAAAAGAAATGCTTAGCGAGGAAGCACCGGTTAATATTCTAAAAGGAAACGCTATTGCCAAAGGGTATTCCGAAGAGCTAGATGAACTTAGAGGACTTGCTTTTTCTGGTAAAGAATATTTGGATAATATGCTCACTAGAGAAACCGAAAGAACCGGAATAAGCTCTCTTAAAATAGCATCTAACAACGTATTTGGGTATTACATAGAAGTACGCAACACCCATAAAGACAAAGTTCCAGAAGAATGGATACGCAAACAAACTTTAGTTAATGCGGAACGCTATATTACAGAAGAACTAAAAGAATACGAAGCTAAAATTCTTGGTGCAGAGGAACGAATTTTAAGTTTAGAACAACAATTATTCTCGCAGCTTGTAGTTTGGATGCAAGAATACATTGCGCCAGTACAGAATAATGCACAACTAATAGCACAACTAGACTGCCTTTGTGGTTTTACACAGTTATCAAAAGAAAATAATTATGTTTTACCTGAGGTAAATGAATCTACCGATTTATCTATAACCAATGGTAGACACCCTGTAATTGAAAAACAATTACCACTAGGAGAAACTTATATTGCTAATGATGTGTATTTAGATAGAACACAACAGCAAATAATAATGATTACGGGCCCTAATATGAGTGGTAAATCTGCCATATTAAGACAAACTGCATTAATAGTTTTATTAGCGCAAATGGGAAGTTTTGTTCCCGCAAAAGCTGCCACTATAGGGATGGTAGATAAAATATTTACAAGAGTTGGCGCTAGCGACAATATATCTATGGGAGAATCTACTTTTATGGTAGAAATGAATGAAACCGCCTCTATCTTAAATAACCTCTCGGAGCGCAGTTTAGTTCTTTTAGATGAAATAGGTCGTGGAACTAGTACTTATGATGGTATTTCTATTGCTTGGGCAATCTCAGAATACTTGCATGAGCATCCTGCAAAAGCAAAAACTTTATTTGCTACGCATTATCATGAGTTAAATGAAATGTGTAACACATTTGAGCGCATAAAAAATTACAATGTTTCTGTAAAAGAACTAAAAGATACCGTCCTATTTTTAAGAAAACTTACTCCCGGAGGAAGCGAACATAGTTTTGGGATACACGTTGCAAAAATGGCCGGAATGCCACAGCAAGTAATTTCTAAGGCAAATAAAATCCTAAAAAAACTAGAAAAATCGCATTCGAGCGAAGAACTTACAAATAAATTACAATCTGCCCAGAATGAAATGCAATTAAGTTTTTTTAATCTAGACGATCCATTATTAGAACAAATAAAAGAGGAAATCACTCATTTAGACATAGATACATTAACTCCAGTAGAAGCATTAATGAAGCTAAATGAAATTAAACGCTTGCTTGTAAAAAAGAAGAAAGCCACATCTTAAAAAAAATCTTTTTTTTTATTAAAAATTACTTTGCAATTTATATAATTATCTTAAATTTGCACCCGCGTCTAGAAACAGACACTTGTTCTTAAACATAATGCGAAAGTAGCTCAGGGGTAGAGCATCACCTTGCCAAGGTGGAGGTCGAGGGTTCGAATCCCTTTTTTCGCTCAGATATAATATACCAATTGGCTGTTATTTATAACAGTACAGGCTCGAGTGGTGGAATTGGTAGACACGTTGGACTTAAAATCCAATGGACATTAGTCCGTATGGGTTCAAGTCCCATCTCGAGTACTAAAACCCTTGTTAATCTTTTGATTTTCAAGGGTTTCTTATTTTAAAACAAGACTCAAATCAAGTCAAACTCAACTTAATCAGATAAAATCAACATTAATTTTTCTAAATTAATTTCTTTCTATTTTAAGAACATAAGCAAAATCACAAGGTTTTTCTTTTGGAAATTGAACCACTAAACCCACTCCTGTTTGTTGCCAGCTTAATTTAGCAGTAGAACCTAATAAAGAGATTGATTTTATATCTCTAGGATATAGTTTCCCCATACTACCAAGAGTTCTAATTAAAACTTCTTTACCTGGCCAATCCATACAAATTGCATATAAGTTTCTTCCATTTTGAGTAAAACGAATATCTTCTGCAGTATATTTTGGTATTAATTCGCCATGTTCTTTTCCCTGTCCGTGATGTCCAGGGTTTGTTACTTCGGTTGGACCTTCTCCAAAGAAAACCCAAGGCATTGTATTGTAAATAGCTTCTTTATTAATTTTAAGCCAATTTCCCATTGCGTATAATTCTTTTTTAACTTCGGGGGCAAAAGAACCATCTGCCATTGGAGGAACATTTAGCAGCATACGACCATTTTTACTAGTCATATCTATCAACATATCTATTAATGTCCCTGCACTTTTAACTTTGTTTACTGGATTGTAAAACCAATTAGAATTCCATGTAAAATGGCGTTGCATATTTACATCTGCCATCCAAGAATCATACTGTAACCCGATTAAATTACCATCTTCAACATCGCGCATTCCAATTCCAACAGGGATGTCATGAGTTTTATAAATAACCTCTACATCTTTCCCCCATTCTATTCCTTTGTTAAAAAAATGACTTATCATTTTTTGCTGGTACTTTTCAGGTGCACTAATTAGTTCATTATTACCTTCCGGTAACAAACGTCCTTTTTCTGTCCATTTAAGTAATTCTCCTTTAACAGTACCACCAAAACCAGTATCAAACCAAATTATATCTGGCTCATATTTATTAACTGCTTCCGTTATACGATCAAACCATGCGTTAAAAATTTCATTTGAGATTCTTCCTTCATTAGAAGTAGCATAAATAGAGTTATCTTCATAAGGGTTAATATACACCGAATTTTTCTGTGAAAGTGTTCCCCACATTCGTTCCCAAAAATTACCTGTATGAAATGATGAAATCACAGGCATTCCTCGCTCCCTAAGCTCTTTGGACAAACTCCCATATATGTCTACTTTAGGGCCTTTTTTTACTGAATTCCAATCCGTTAAATTACTATCCCAATTTACTAGTCCGCTTCCATGCCAAGCAACAGGTCCGGCAAATTGAGCTCCAGCTGATTGAAATAAATCAACCCATTTTTTTGAATTAAACTTTTTTCCCTCCCACTGCTCTATGGCTTCTAACCGTGTTATTTCCTTATCATCTGATGCTAATTGCACAGTTTGCGGACCCCAATGGCAATAGATCCCAAATTTCATATCATATAACCAATCCGGACTTTTATGTTTACGTAAAGAACTCCAATTAGCTTTATACTTGTTTTCTTTTTTTTCTTGACTAGAAAGTTCTACATTAAAACCTAATAGAAATAAAACAGTTAATAGGTGAATATTTTTTTTCAAAATTTTAATTGTTACGTTCAATTTTCAATACAAAAGCAAAATCGCAAGGTTTTTCTTTAGGAAACTCAACTATTAAACTTTGCGCATTATGTTCCCATTTAATTTTTGAAGTACTTCCAATAAGTGAAATGTTTTTTATTTCACCAGGGTATAATTTACCATTATAACCTAAAGAATTAATCACTATTTCCTCTTCTGGCCAATCTAAAATTATTGCATAAATAACTCCGTTTTTTTGAGTAAAACGTATGTCTTTTGAACTGTAAGATGGAATTTCCGTTCCGTGCTTTTTTCCCTGACCATGGTGGCCTACATTTTTTACAAATGCCGGGCCTTCCCCATAAATTGTCCAAGGTGTTGTTCCATAAATAGCTTCTCCATTTAGTTTTAGCCAACTCCCAATTGCTAAAAGTTCTTTCTTTATTTCTTCTGAAAAACTTCCATCTGCTTTTGGTGGTACATTTAATAATATTCTTCCATTTTTGGAAGTAATATCAGCTAACATATCCACTAAAATATTAGCATCTTTCAATTTATTTTTTGGATTATAAAACCAAACAGAAGGCCATGCCATATGTTGTTGCATATTAATATCTGCCATCCATGGGTCAAATTGTAAACCATCTAAATTTCCATTTTCAATATCTCGCATTGCTACTCCCGGTGGAATATCAAAACTCTTGTAAACAAATTCAACCTCTTTTCCCCAATCTAATGCAGCATTAAAGTAACTACTTATATATTCTCTTTGAATATCTTCTCGTACACCATCAATAAAAAGCTCTCTTTCAGTTTCTACAATTTTACCATCAATCATTTGCTTTCTTAATTCAGGCCCAACTGTTCCTCCAAAACCTACATCAACCCAAACCATATCTGGCTCATATAATTCATAACCTTCTTTCATACGGTCTAACCAACCTTGTAAATATTCGCTTGTATAACGTCCTTTTTTTCCATGAACCATAGGAGTATTTCCTCTTTTGGAATAATCTCCTTCTGGTTGCATATAAGAATCATCTGTTTTACTCATTGCACCCCAAAGTGTTGTACTATGAAAAGAAGCCATTAGTTTCATATCTGTTTTACGAATTTCTTTAGCTAGTTCCCCATAAATATCAACTTTAGGTCCTTTTTGTGATGAGTTCCAATCGGTAATTTTACTATCCCAATTTAAACAACCATTTACATGCCAAGCAACAGGACCTGCAAACTGTGCTCCTGCTTTTTGAAATAAATCTACCCATTCCGAAGCTTTAAATTTTTCTCCTTTCCATAACTTAATAGCCTCATATGCTGGCAAATCATTTTTATCCATTTCTAATTGTACAGATTGCGCTCCCCAGTGACTATATATTCCAAATTTTGCATCTAACATCCATTGCGGTGTATCATGTTTTTGAAGCGAAGACCAATCCGTTTTATAATATATTTTTTCCTTTTTTATTGATCGTTTGTCTTCTTGTTTGGTTTCACAACTTAATAATATAATAGCAAGCAGAAGTGAAATTGATTTTAAATAATTTTTCATTTTTTAAGTCTTAATTAATAAAGAATTCTTTATCTTCTTTTTATATAGTTAGTTAACTTCCAAAGAAGTAGTTCTAGGCCTTATTTTTTCTTGAATTTTCCATACATCAAAAAAGACCAATCCTAAATGTTCACAATACTTTTCCCCGCATATTATATTATTATCCCATGCTTTATATAGACTAATTAATTCTGGAACTGAGTCTCTATTTTTTCGTCCAATTTCAACTATTCCAAAATAAGACATTGGTAATTTCTCCATCCCTAAAGTTGTTTTCATTTTAACATTTGCACTCTTAAGTTTATCAACAATAGACAATCCAATAGCTCTCCTTTTTGCCATTAACTTATTATAGATTGAGTCTTTTTCTAATATTTCAATAGCTTGTTTTTGTTCTCTTGTATAATATGGCTGATAATATTCATGAGATTTTACATTCGTATATATATCTGTTTCATTTATCCAATTCCTATAAACAATATCTAAAGAATCAACAAGTTTAGAGTAGATAAGTGCCTCATTTCTAGTTTCTGTACCATCTTCATTAATATTATATAATTCCCAAGGGTAATCATATAAATGCAAAATTGCACCATCACCACCATTAGATACAATTTTCCAATTTCCTGAAATCAACATCCTACTTCCTTGAAAATACCCTTTAAAATTTTCGCGCTCAACAACTTTATTATATTTAATGGCAGGCAACAAACTTTTTCCAGAAAGAGCTTTTATTTTCCACTCAGTTTTTAAATTCCCTTCTGGTACAACAGTCCATGTATCACCTTCTGGGTATTTAACATTTGCTAGCTCTAAAAAAGTCGGCATTAAATCAACGATACTCCCCTTTTGAGTTGATATTGAACCTTTTTTGAGATTTCCATTTGGCCAATTGACAATAAAAGGTGTTAGTTGGCCACCATTAAACGTAGATCTTTTGTAATTTTTAAAAGGTGTATTTGAAGCATTTGCCCATTCAATCCCTAGTTTTGCTTGTGAATTTTTTAAACCTGGTTTGTTATTTAAATTTTTTTCATCCCACATATTCCCTTCTGCATTTCCGCCATTATCCGACAAAAAAATAATTAGAGTATTTTCTCTTCGCCCTGTTTCTTCCAGTTTAGTAATTAACTTGCCAATATTTTGATCCATTCTATCAACCATAGCAGCATAGGTTGCCATAGTTAAATCTGCAATATCTTTATTCTTATAATTCTTCCAAGAAGATACGTTTACATCTCTTTTAGATAATTTCCAATTCTTCGGGATTAATCCCATTTTTTGTTGGCGACCAAATCTTTGTTCTCTTAATTTATCCCAACCTCTTAAATACTTCCCTCTATATTTTGCAATATCTTGTGGCCAAGCTTGAAGTGGATAATGTGGAGCATTATAAGCTACATATAAAAAGAAAGGTTCTTTACTGCCTTTATAATCTTCTAAAAAATTAATCGCCCTATTCGTGAATTCATCAGTGGTATAAAATTCCTCTTTATTATTAGGAATAAATGGAGTTAAATTACTTTCGTCTTCCCAATATTTCTGATTTTTTTTTGGTTCAAAATAATTAAATGAACCATGCGTACTTCCAAAAAATCGGTCAAAACCTCTTTTTACAGGATTTTCTTTTCCATGCCATTTCCCAGTCATCAATGTTTTATACCCCTCTTTTTTCAGTAATTCAGCGATAGTTACTCCATTTACCATTTGGTCAGGTGGGCCAACACAACCAGTTTCTATCGGGTACAATCCTGTAAGTAATGAAGCTCTTGAAGGTGCACATTTTGATCCATTAATAATGTGTGTAAATCGAATACCTTCATTAGCTAGCTTATCTAAATTAGGAGTTTCTATTTCTCCACCATAGCAACCAATATCAGAATACCCTAAATCATCAGCAAAAATTACGACAATGTTTGGTTTAGAGTTTTGGGCATTACATGCCAACATTGATATTATAAAAAGGAAAAAGAAGCGCTCTTTCATTGCATTATTATTTAATTTTTAATGCCTTCTTTTTTACATTTTCCGAAAAATTGGCGATAGAATTTTCTTTAGATAATTTTGATGGTTTTAGCTTAATACTTTTCGATAACTCACCTTTTATACTTAATAAATATTCTATACTTTCTAGAGAATTCACATTCGTTAACGTGGTGTTTTTTACATTTTTCAGTATTAATGCAGAGCCTGCTTCTGGCTTTACAATTAAATTAACAGTATCAAAACTACTATCAACAACATCATCCATTACAATTGCTGGTCTATCATCTGGGTTTCGCAAACTTAGATTCACATTTTTTAATTTTAAACCTTTAACATGCCTTAAATACATACCATAAGAAGGAAGTACTCCAAAGAAGAGTTGTTCTGGGTAGCGTGCTTCATCCTCTTTAATAACTTTATCTTTTACATTTTGATTTCCAAACCCTGTATAAGAAAAGTTAATGTCTTCTAATGTTACATTTTCAATATAATGTCCTGGTAAACCTGTAAACATAATCCCCTCTGTTGGCGGGTCTATACGCCCGGTAAGTCTTCCTTCTATATTCTTGAATAGAATATTTTTAATTTGTCCAACCGGTCTGCCTTCCGGTTGAGCATCTGATTTGTAAACTTGTTTTATCGATTTAGAATAATCTCTACCGCGGTTTCCTAACCTTACAAAAATGGGTCCTCCACAATTGTACATTTTGATATTTGAAATTTCTACATTTTCTATAATAGCCCCATCAACAGCCAGCAATTTTATAGCCCCATGTCTACTATCAAAAAACTGACAATTGGTAACTTTTATATTTTTGAACCCTGTTTTTGATGCAGTTCCAAATTTTAAAGAAGCCCAGTAACTACTTACGGTACAGTTTTCTACCAGAAAGTTTTCGCAAATCTTATCTACACTACTTTTAAGACATATCGCATCATCTTCAACCTGTAAATTACAATCTGTAATTTTTACATTGGAACAACCATCGAAATTCATCCCGTCGTTATTTCTATTCTCCTTGTTATAAACAGAAGTATGATGAATATTTATAGTGTCACATTCTTTAAAATAGACACACCAAGAACCTGAGTTTTTAATAATAGCATTATCAAACTCAATATTATTACAATTTTCTATTCGAAATAACTTTGGCCTTTCATGACTATGTTTAAACATGTATCCTTTACCATTAATTTCTGAACGTGGATGTCCTATAATTTTTATGTTTTTTTCACCATAAGCATAAAACATGCATTTTGAAAAATGTGGCTCTTCTGTTCCTAATGGGACTTCGGCATAATCCTTAAGGTTAGAACTTCCAAATAATTCCGTATTAGCCTCCATTTTAATAGTGACATTACTTTTTAAAAACAATGTTCCTGTAACATATGTTCCTTTTGGAATAATAACGATACCTTTTTCTTTAGAAGCAGCATCAATTGCCATTTGAATGGCTTTTGTACTTAGCTCTATATGTGATTTTTTAGCTCCAAAATCTAAAATATTAAAAGTCTTTTGTTGGGCTAAAAGAGAGCTAAAACTCAATAAATACAATAGTGTTATTTTATATACCTTTTTCATTTTATTTCGAAATTAAATTTACCGTATTTGAAGATAAACCATCGGATTGCACAGTAAGTTTTACATTACCTGATTCTTTTGTCGACTGAAGAATCACAAGACATTTACCATTAAAAGCCATTCGTTGATTAGCTTTAAAAGGTTCTAAGCCCATATTATCTCCATTTCCAACGCCTACTATAGTTACTGGACCTTCAACATCAAATCTTAATAGGTTATTTGCTATTGGTACTTCATTACCGTCTTTATCTAAGATGGTACATTCCGCATAAATTAAATCTTGACCATTGGCTTGCATTTCTGTTTTACGTGTTTCAATTTTTATTTTAGAAGGAGCTCCAGAAGTTTTAACAATTTTCTCCGCAATGTTTTCTCCATTTTTATAAGATACTGCTTTTAACTCTCCAGGCTTATAAACTATATTCCAAGTTTGGTATTCAACACCTTCAATATTATTTTTTTGCTTTCCTAACGATTTTCCATCCTGAAACAATTCAATTTCATCTCCATTGGTATAACTATAAACTTGAACTGTTTCCCCTTCCATTCCTTCTAAATTCCAATGCGGAAAAATATGCACCATAGGTTTCTTTGACCACTGACTTTGATAGAAATAATATCCGTCTTTAGGAAAACCAGCTAAATCTATGGGTGCAAAAGAAGACGAACGTGCTGGCCAACCAAAAGGAATCACTTCTCCTAAATAGTCCCAACCGGTCCAGATAAACATACCCATTAGATAATCTCTTTCCTTAACAAGTTTCCAAGCTTCCATACCGCTTTCACCACGAATATCTCGTTTTTCTACCCAATCAAAAGATTCCTTTTTTTCATATCCAAGTTTATCCCACCAAGCCTTTTTCTTTTCACCGTATAAATATGTTGAACGTGGATAAAATGATTGAGCTGATTCATGCTCCGTAACTACTGCCATAACATTAGGAAACTTTTCTCTTTCAAGTTTTAATCTCCAATCTTTTATATAATTATATCCATAAATATCACTTGTAGCGGCTGCCTTTTGATTAGGTCTTTTAAGACTTCCGTAACCATGAACTCCATTAGTTGCAGGTCTATAATCTAGTTCATGAACTATTTCAACCAAACGCTTTCCTATTTTTGCTGCACTTTCATAGCGCATTTCAGCAATTTCATTACCAATGCTCCACATGATAACCGAAGGGTGATTACGATCTCTCATTACAAAATCAGTTAAATCTTTATCTGCCCATTTTTTAAAGACATGTGCATATTTATGTACTAATACTTTCTTTTTTGCTCCATTTTGGGTTGTTGTTGGCGATTTTGGTGTTTCCCATTCATCAAAGGCTTCATTCATAACTAAAAAACCCATTTCATCACAAACATTCATAAACTCTTCAGAAAACGGATTGTGAGCGGTACGCACTGCGTTACATCCCATTTCTCTCAATTTTTCTAACTGACGCTCTATAGTTCTTCTATGAACTGCAGCTCCTAATGGACCACCATCGTGATGTAAGCAAACTCCTTTTAATTTGGTAGCCTTTCCATTCAATTTAAATCCATCGCTATTACTATATTCCAAAGTTCTAATTCCGGTTTTAGAAGTTTCAGAATAAATTGTTTCACCATTTTGTAAAATATCTGTTTTTACAACATATAAATGTGGGGTTTCGGTATCCCATAATAAAGGATTTTCAATAGATAAACTTGATTTATGTTGAATAGAATTATTTTTAGTAATTGTTTTAGATTCCTTTTGTAAAGCGACTAAAACACCTTTTTTATCAAAGATTGAAACCTGAATATCGATAAATTTATCTTCATCAAAATCATTAACAATATTGGTTTCAACAGCAATAGTTGCCTGATTATTTTCAACCTTATTAGCCTTAATATAATTACCCCAAACAGGTATGTATAATTTATTGGTTGTTATTAATTTTACATGACGATAAATACCTGTTCCTGTATACCAACGCGCTCCTGGTTGATTTGAATTATCAAGTTTTACAGTTATTACATTTTCTTTCCCAAATTTGAGATATTTGGTCATATCGTAATAAAATGCAATGTACCCGAATGGTCTTTTTCCCAGTAAGTTACCATTAATATATACTTCTGAATTTCTGTAAGCTCCATCGAAATATATAACAGTACGCTTATCCTTGCTACTTTCAGAAACCAAGAATGTTTTTCTATAAGTCACCTTTCCTGTTGGCAACCAACCACCTCTAGAAAATGTTGGGTTATCTTTACTAAAGTTTCCTTCAATACTCCAATCATGCGGTAAATTAATAGCTCTCCAATTGGAGTCATCATAGTTCGTTTTCTCAGAACCTGATATGTCATCCTCATGGAATTTCCATGCGAAATCAAAATTCTCAATAGTATTTATTTGTATTTTTTTTGAATCGTTTGAACATGCAATACTTATTGATGCAATGAATAATATGATTAAACACTTCAGTATATTTTTCATGATTTTCATTAATATTTATTTTCTCCAGCACTAGCTTTATTTACAAAAATTTCTCTTGCCTTTTTCATTTTTAAAATATTCGGTAAATGTGGGTCTGGCCAATAATTAACAATGTTTTCTTTATTCCAGTTTTTATATTCTGCAACTAATTCTTTTACTTTATCTGGCATGATATCAACCAGATTAGTATGTTCGTATGCATCATCTTTTATATTAAATAAGAATAATTCATCTCGTACCGCTTCTTTTACAAGTTTATAATCTCCTTTACGAACTGCAAATCCGGCCCCATCACTGTATCTCCAAAATAATTTGTCATGTATGCCTTTTTTTGTGATTCCTTTTGCTACCGGAATTAAATTACCCCCATCAAGCTGTTTTTTAGCTTTAATATTGGCTGCTTTTAGAACTGTTGAAAATATATCGTAGGCTATAACGGGTTCTTCTATTTTTTGATTTCCATTGAAACCAGCAGGCCAAGACATTAGAAACGGAACTCGAATACCACCTTCAAAAAGTAATCCCTTTTGCCCTCTAAATGGGTCTTGATTAGACCCCTTACCATGTCCGCCATTATCACTATAAAAGAAAATCAGTGTGTTTTCATATTCCCCTGTTTCTTTTAACTTATTTACTACTTTACTTATGCCAGCATCCATTCCAGAAACCATTGCGCCATATGCAGCTCTATCTCCTTGTTCTATATGGTTTACCTTTTCTAAATATGCTTTAGTAGCTTGAATTGGCGCATGTGGTGCATTGTAGGCTAAATACATAAAAAATGGTTTCTCTGATTTGCTGTAACTATCAATATATTTTACAGCGGCATTAGAGAAATCATCGGTTAAATAACTTAAATTCTCAAGAGGTTCTGGTTTTCCATCTCGCATAATTCTATGCCAATTGGTCCAATTCTTCTCCCAATTTTTACCCCAATAATTTCTTGACCCACCAGAGAATCCAAACCAGTCGTCAAACCCTCTATTATTTGGCCAATACTCTGGAGTGTGTCCTAAATGCCACTTCCCTATGGCACAAGTTTGATATCCGTTTTTTTTAAGCACTTCAGAAAGAATAGTTTCTTCAAGCGGTAAGCCCATTACAGGACCTTCAAACGCTTTCCCTATATTATTTTCACATCCAAACCGTTGCTGATATCTTCCTGCCAATAAACCAGCTCTACTTGGTCCACAATAAGAATGCGTAGCGTAACCTGCTGTAAAAACAACACCATCTTTAGCAATTTTATCTAATGCTGGTGTTGGAATATCGGTACTTCCATTAAACCCTACATCTGCCCATCCAAGGTCATCTGCAAGAATAATTAGAACATTTGGTTGTTTAGCCCTTTGCGCTTCTACTGTAAGCATTGTGACAAGATTTAAAATATAAAATAGGAGTTTCTTTTTCATTATTAATTGGATATTATTTTTAGGTTAGGATTTTCTTTGTATAATTCTTCAATCGCTTTTTTTGTAATTTTTGTATTCCATAAATACACCCTTTTTAAAGATGGCAGTTTTGCAAAAACAATAATGCTTTTATCTGTGATTTCGGTATTGTATAAATTAAGTACTTCCAAATGTGCAAGAGTTTCTATATGTTTAACACCTTCATCAGTGATATTGGATTTATGAATATTTAGATATGTTAGATTTTTAAACGCTGAAAGTCTTTTTAACAAATCATCTGTAAGTCCTGATTTACTTATATCTAACCATGTAATTTGCTCTTTCGCTTTTTCCAAAGTTTCAAAAGCCGATAGCGTTATTTCGTTATCGAAAAATTTCACATCTAACATGTGATGTTCTGCGGACAAAGGATTTACAAGCCACCCTTGTTCTGATAATTCTAACACAATTTGTTCATCCAACTTGGGGCTTTTAACCGTTTCATAATAAGGTCTTTTTTTTGTGTTTAATTTAAAATCTCTTTCAAAAAGATTTTTTAACTCTTTTGGGAATTTATAAGACAATAATCTGCCGTCAAAAGATGCTCCTTCAGCAATCCACCATTCTAAAAGTTTTAGTTCTGTAAATGTTAATGCAGTGCCTTTAGGAGGCATAAATTTTTTACTGCTTTCAGGAAAGGTAGATCGTAAAAAAAGTTCACTATTATAAGGTTGAAAAGGTGTAATAACCATACCATTATCACCACCATCATTCACTTTATCTGTATTGGTAAGGTTAAGTCCGCCATTAGATTTCGTATCATTATGACAGCTAATACATTTATTGTTCAAAATAGGTTGTATCAAATGTTTAAATACAACTATAGAATCTGGGTTTGATGGTATTTTAAAATTAGATTTCTCTTCATCCCCTTTTAAAAATTCTGGGGCATATGCTGTTAAATAATCGCTTCCATGTGTTAAGTTTCCTCCCAAATGTCCTGTTATAGAAATGAGTACGATTAATAAAATAATTATTGTTTTAGACGAGATAAACGGAATGTTTATTTTTCCTGATTTTATAGCCCATCCTAAAAACGATAAAACTGCTAATAAAATTCCTAACCATTGATGCCAAAACAAGGTGTTACTTTCATACCCTCCTTGTTTGGATAACATATATCCTATTATCGCTGAAGCTACGGCTCCTAGTGCTCCACATAACATAGAAATGGATATAGCTGTATTTAAGGAGGCATACTTAATTTTATAAGCTGAAGACAGTATTTCCATGATACCTGCCAATAAGAGAAAACCAATAGGCAAATGCACAATTAAAGGGTGAAATCTCCCTAAAAAAATGACTATATCTGACACTTCACCCATTATCGTTTCGCTTTATAAATATCTTTTTTTCCATGTATTCATCATGGCTACATTCATTTTAAACTGGTCAGCGACGGGTTGCTGAGTGTATGGCAACTGCCACATATAATCCTTTGGTCCAAATTCAGGAGTAATGGTTAACAACTCGTTTTTTTCTTTTTTCATGTCAACAACTTTATCCCACCAAGCAAAATGCACATCTGTAGCTTTTTTCCATTCTGGCGCCCTAAAATCTGGAACTTGAGGCCCTTCTTTAAATCCTACTCTACCATGTATATTATCTACTCTTTTAAGAACTTTATTCACAATGTCTTTTTGATCTTCTAGGAATGATTCTGATACATTACACCAATGCGAAATGTCTAATGTCAGTCTTAATTCTTTCAATTCATTTAAATAAGACTCGCTTAGATGTGCTGCAAATAAAGCACGCCCTCTATGCGTTTCTTGATAAATGGGAATACCACTTTCTTTTGATTTTTGAAGCCCTATCTTAAATAGCTCTACATTTTGCTCAAAGGAGAAATAATCTTTACCTGCATGACAATTGATATGATGTGGTCTACAGGCTATCATTTTATTCAGATTATCTGTAAATGTATCTACGTGCTTTTGAAAATTATTGCTTTCTCCACTACTTGCAAATCCACTATATGAAATCCCATATTTTGCAATAGCTTCAAAAAAATCAGCCTTTTGCCTCTCATCTTTTGGAGGGCCAACAGCAATACCATCATAGCCCTCTCGTTTTGCTGCTTTTGCTATGTCATCATAAGAACCTTTAAATCCCCATTTTGTTAAATAAAAGGCCAAACCAAAACCAGATGAATTGGACATTTTCGGAGTTAAAGCTTTCACTCCTGAAAATGTTAATCCGGCACTAGCCAATGCTGTTGTTGTTATAAATTGTCTTCGTTTCATAGCTTACTAACTTAAAATATCTTTAACGACATGCCCGTGAACATCTGTTAATCGGTATCTTCTACCCTGGTGTTTATAGGTAAAGTGTTCATGATTTATGCCCATAAGATGCATGAGTGTCGCTTGAAAATCATGTACGTGAACCGGGTTTTCAATGGGGTTAAATCCAAAATCGTCTGTTGCTCCATATGATATTCCAGGTTTAACACCCGCACCGGCCATCCACATAGTGAAAGCATAGGGATGATGATCTCTTCCCCAGTTTTTTTCATCCTTTATATTACCCTGTAAAAATGGAGTTCTCCCAAATTCTCCTCCCCAAATCACTAAAGTATCTTCCAACATACCACGTTGTTTTAAGTCCTTTATCAATGCGGCACTTGGGGCATCTGTATCTTGACATTGAATTTTTAATTGATGATTTAAATTTGTATGTTGATCCCAACCTGCATGCATACATTGTGTAAATCTCACTCCTCTTTCAGCTAGTCGTCTTGCCATAATGCAATTGTATGCAAAACTCCCTTTTCGCTTAACATCTGGTCCATACATATCTAACACATGCTGTGGTTCATCAGATAAATCTGTTAATTCAGGAACGCTCATTTGCATTTTATAAGACATCTCATATTGAGAAATTCTAGTATTGATTTCTGGATCTCCAAACTCTTGATAATTCATTTCGTTAAGCGCTTGCATATCATCCAGCATTTTTCTCCTTGTATTACGACTAATGCCCTCTGGGTTTTTTAAATAAAGAACAGGATCTCCTCCACCCCTAAATTTTACACCCTGAAATTTTGAAGGCAAAAAACCACTTCCCCAATAATAATCGTAAAATATTTGTCCGCAACTTGCTTGTTTATCAACGGAAGTCATGGCCACAAAATCTGGTAAATCTTTAGCTGTACTTCCTAAACCATATGTTAACCATGATCCTATACTTGGTCTACCGGGTTGTTCATTACCCGTTAAAAAGAATGTAATAGCAGGTGCATGATTTACAGATTCAGTATACATTGACTTGATGAAACATAAATCATCTGCTACTTTGGCCGTTTCTGGCATAAAGTCTGAAACCCAAGCGCCACTTTGCCCGTGTTGTGCAAAATTGCTAATCTCTCCAATTACAGGTCTATCTAATTGACCACCTGTCATCGTTGAAAAACGTTTACCATGTGTAAGTTCATCTGGAATCTGTTTACCATGCCATTTTCTTAACATGGGTTTATAATCAAACAAATCGACATGAGAAGGAGCGCCATTCTGAAATAAATAAATAACACGTTTCGCTTTTGGCGGGAAATGAGGCAATCCTAAGTTATTCTTTAAATGCGCATTTATAGAACCAATGTTTGAACCAAACAATACACTAGGATTAATCATTGAAGCCAATGCCGCTGCTCCAACCCCTTTTGCCATTTTTCCAAAAAAAGCACGTCTTGTTAAATTCGCTTGATGCGCTTCAAAAGGATGTAAAATATTCTTTTTCATTATTGTCTGGTTATGGTTTCATCTAAATTTAAAATCATAGAAGTAATAACAGCATAGGAAGCTAGTTCTGATACATCTAATTCTTCATCAATAAGATACTCTCCTGCATGAATTATTTTTTCAGCTTCTCTTAAATTTCCATTATATTCTTCTTTTAATCTTTCTAGTCTATTTTTTAATATGTCTAACTCTTGTTTTTTAGGAGTTCTTGAAGTTATTTTTTTGAAGATATATACAATCCTATCCTCGATAGAGTTTTTTTGTTTCATAACCTTCGCCGCTAAAACTCTAGAGGCTTCCAGGTATGTAATATCATTTAAAGTATTTAAAGCATGCAAAGGTGTATTGGTTCGCATAGCTTTAACGGCGCTTTTTTGTCTAGTAGAATTATCAAACAATACTGTTGGTCCTACTATACGTCTCCAAAAAGTGTATAGAGTTCTTCTGTAAAGGGCATCACCATGATCTTGCTTGTATTTGATTTTACCGAAGGAAGCTTCTTCCCATATACCTGATGGTTGATATGGTCTTACAGGTTTTCCACCTAAAGAATCAACCAGTAAGCCACTTGTAAATAGCGCTTGGTCTCTTAGCATCCATGATGGTAATCTTACTCTGGATGCATGCGATAATAATTTATTCTCTGGGTCTAATTCTAATATATAACTAGACACTTTTGAGGATTGCCTATACGTTGCACTCATTACTATTTTCTTAAAAAGTGCTTTTAAATCCCAATGATTATCTTGAAAATCTCTAGATAACCAATCTAATAACTTTGGATGGGTTGGAAGCTCCCCTTGAACACCAAAATCATCAACAGTTTTAACAATACCATTCCCAAAAAAAGCTTGCCAGTACCTATTAACAGTAACTCTAGAAGTTAACGGTTGTTCTCTGGACACGAGCCATTTAGCCAAGGCTAATCTGTTATTTTTAATATCAATCGGCAATTTAGGTAAAGCTTTTGGCGTGTTCATATAAACTTGTTCGTCCAATCGCGGGTTATCATAACCGCCTCTGTTCAAAACATAGGTATTACGCTGTTCTTTTAGATTATCCATTACCATGACTTGAGTAATGGAAGATGCTAATTCGTCATATTCTGTTTTTAAATCGAAAACGTTCTTTATAAGTTTTCCGTATTCATCCTTTTGTTTAAAATATTTTGATAGTCTTTTGTATTGATTTTTAGCTCTAAGTTTGGCCGGTCTTGCTAAAATTCTAGGGTCTAATCCATTCAAATCTTTTGCTTTTTTAGATTCGGAAGTAGGTTTCCCTTTTTCTCTAGGAAATTTCACCAATTCAGTTTTATCTACTTCATTGTAAAGTTTTTCTATATAAGCTTGAATTTTCTCAATTTCCTTTACTTGGTGCTCTTCTCCTATATTTAATAGAGGAGCCTGATTTCCTCCCCAACCACCTCCTTCTTCAGAGGTTTGATTAAAATAGTCAAACAATTGATAGTATTCCTTTTGAGAAATAGCATCAAATTTATGATCATGACATCGAGCACATTCTAAAGTCAACCCCAGCCATACCGTACCTGTGGTTTCTACCCTATCAAAAACATTTACAACACGTGTTTCTTCAGGAATAGTTCCGCCTTCAGTATTATATGGATGATTTCTATTAAAAGCAGAAGCCAAAACATCATCTTGAGTTGCATCGGGAATTAAATCTCCTGCCAATTGTCTGATAGTAAAATCATCATATGGCATATTACTGTTAAAAGCTTTTATAACCCAATCTCTCCAAGGCCACATATCTCTAGTAAAATCACCTTGAAAACCATTAGTATCTGCATATCTAGCGACATCCAACCACTCCCATGCCCAGCGTTCTCCGTATCGAGGAGAATTAAGTAAACGATCGACTAAATTTTCATATGCACGCTCTGAAGTATCATTCTTAAAGGCTTGGATGTCTTTAATAGATGGAGGTAGTCCAATTAAATCAAAAAACAAACGACGGATTAAAGTTTCTTTATTTGCTTCAGGAGAAGGGTTTAAATTCTTTGATTCTAAATTGTTAAGAACAAAATAGTCTAGTTCATTTTTTACCCATTCGGTATTTTTTACTTCTGGAAGTGTTGCTTTAATTGGTGCTGTAAACGCCCAATGCTCTTTCCATTCTGCTCCTTGTTCAATCCATTTAATTAAAAGGGCTTTTTCCCTACTTGTTAATTCTAATTTTGAGTCTGAAGGAGGCATTATAAGCTCATCATCATGAGAAAGGATACGATTTACTAAATCACTTTCCCAAGGTTTATTGGGATGAATAGCAGATATCTCTTTATCTTTTAACAAAGCAATAGCACTCTCTCTAACATCAAGTCTTAAATCTGCTGCTCTTGCATTTTCATCTGGTCCATGGCAATGAAAACATCTATCTGATAATATGGGTCTAATATGAAAATTAAAATCGACAACCTTAGGAAGATTTTTGTACTCAGAATTTATGGTATCAGGTAGCTTGGAATTACATCCTAGAAAAACAAGTCCTAAAAAAATAAATAAAAACTTTTTCACTATAGTTAACTTCCTTTTTACTTAAAATAGATTAGTAATATTTCCAAAAATCTACATTGGCCAGTTCATCATGTGATTTATCACCTAACTCTTTAGCCTTTTGTTTCATTTCATTTCGCATGGAAGCAACAATCTCTGCATATTCGGGAAAATCTGCCATATTAAAGATTTCCCAAGGGTCTTTAGTAATGTTAAACAATTGTGTAACCCTAGAACCAGAAATAAAATCCCCACGTTTTCTACTCACATCAGGAGCTCTAACATATTCTATCAATTTATAATCTCCTTTTCTATAAGCACGTTGGTGCTGGCGATACACATGATAGGTGTAGTCTCTTACGCTCTCTGTTTCATTATTTATTATAGGTAATAAACTTGTTCCAGACACAGAGGCAGGTTTCTTAATACCTATCATATCGCAAAGTGTTGGTAATATGTCTAAATTGTAACAAAAAGCATCCTCTCTTCTCCCTTTATTAGCTTCATCTATTAATCCTCCGGAAATAATAAAAGGAATATGCACACCATCTTCATCATATATATTTTGCTTACCTAACAATCCATGATTTCCAACAGCTAAACCACTGTCTCCTGCCATTATAATAATAGTATTTTCATACAATCCGCTTTCTTTTAAAGCTATAATAACCCTACCGATTTGGGCGTCTAAATGTGTGATTATTGAATAATAATCAGATAAATGTCTTTTTGATATTTCTTCTGTTCGAGGCCATACATCTAATAGCTCATCTCTTAAAACAATATGTCCATTATCAAAGGGGTGTTGTGGCATATACGAAGGCAATAATCCAATTTCATCTTCAGGGTACATGTCTTTATATTTTTTCGGAGCTTGTCTAGGATCATGCGGTGTTGGAAAGGCCAAATAATGAAAGAAAGGTTTTTTCTTATTGTAATTAGAAATAAAATCAACACTAGCATCTGCTAACACTTCAGAAACATGGGGTCCTTTTTTTTCGGTTGCTGTTGGTCCTCTTTTATCAGTTTTAGCAATGGGGCGTCTTTTTACATTTCCATTTTCATCATACTCCAACAAATAAACATCTTCCATTACATATTTTCCATCTGCATGCCAGTCACTATAAGGCATTCTATATTGGTCTGTTAAATATGCAGGTTTACCACAAAGTTTATCTCCAGTATCAAAAGATCTAGATAGAGACCCAAAATCTTGATGCCACTTTCCAACATGATGGGCATGGTAGCCTTCTTTTTTAAACATTTCCCCCATTGTTGTGTGCTCTTTAGGAATATCGAACCCACGACCCTGTAATTGAAAAACGTTTCTTCCTGTAAGTAACATTGCTCTACTAGGCACACAAGTTGCACCGGAAAACGACCCCATTAAGTATGCTTTTGTAAACGCAATACCATCATGAGCAAGATTGTCTAAATTGGGGGTTTTTACAGCTTCACCCCCTAATGCGTGAACTCCAGAATAACGATGATCATCCGTATAAATTACTAGAACATTAGGTTTGGTTTCTTTTTGTGCTTTTAACTGAATAGATAAAAAGACCAGTACACTTAGAAGTATTATTTTTTTCATTATTAATAAATTAATTTCTATCATTTAAATTGAGAATCTACATTAATCGTTAGAAATGTTACTAATCAAAACGTAATATTTCTATAACAATTTATTTCAAATGTAGACCCAAAATCTAATCTTCAATAAAAAATAGACTACATAATAACTACATTATATTGAAAAAAGGAAATATTAAAACTATATTTATCTCATATACCAACATTAAAAAAAATTCAAAAAAATGCTGTATTTCAGACTTTTAACAATCATATTAATGATTACATTCATTAAACCTAAAGTCTATGCTTCAATTTCAGACACTATACCACCAATAAATACAACTATACAGCAATCAAAAAAATTCATTCAAGAAGGATATTCTATTGCTCATGAAAATCAAGAAAAAGCGTATCAACATTTTTTAAATGGAGCTACATATTATAAATTGAAAAAAGATACTACGGCATATATAAATTGTATGCTTGGACTATCTGAAATTAAAATAAGACAAGGTAAGTTTAACAGGTCGTTTGAAATATTATGGGATATATTTCCTAAGGCAAAACAAAATTCTAATAAAAATTCATTAGCGTTGCTTCATCGAAAATTAGGGTCATTATATGGATTATATGGAAAGGACAGTCTTTCTCTATATCA
Source organism: Maribacter vaceletii (assembly GCF_003634105.1). Lineage (GTDB taxonomy): Bacteria > Bacteroidota > Bacteroidia > Flavobacteriales > Flavobacteriaceae > Maribacter_B > Maribacter_B vaceletii. The sequence continues at coordinate 149,790 of NZ_RBIQ01000007.1, forward strand.
TCTAAAAAAAAGTGTTGAAATCGTGAAAAAAAATAATGCCCCTGAAAATCTTTTGCCTAGTTCTTATTTGCCATTAGCAATACAGTGTATTAACACTAAAAAATACGATACCGCTTTAAAATACTTAGACTCTTGTTATTTAAGTAATAAAAAAAAAAATAGGTTAATTTATATTGACGCCTATTATGGACATATACACACTAAAAAGAAAGATTATAGAAAAGCAAACATATATTTAAAAGGTCTTACATCTAAATTTAAAGAAAGAAAATTAGGCTTTTTAGCTATGGTTTGCTCTTTTAATGGAGATTTAAAATTATCCCTTAAAGAGACGGATAGTGCTATTTATTATTACAAAAAATCTCTAGAAGTTATAAACACCATGAAAGTGCATATTGAACAAAAAACGGAAGTTTTAGAGCAACTTGCTACCTTACATTTTAAAATCAATAAAAAAGCACAAGCTTTTAACTATATGAAAAGTGCTAAAGCAATCTCTGATAGCCTTTTCCACACTCAAAGTGAACATAACAAAGAATTATTTGAAATTAAAAACAAATACCAAGAAGATCTATCTAAAAAAGAAGCCAAAATAATCGCTCAAAACAAACTCATTGAATTAAAAGATATAGCTAGCTTTAGACAAAAACTTTTAATCAGTTTACTAATTTTATTAGCCGCTATTGGAATTTTAACTTTTAGACAACGGTACCGAATAAAAAAAATGCTTTACAATAAAGAAAAAAATGATGCTATTTTAGAAATAAGAAATAAAGAACTTACAGCTAACGCCCTACAAATTATTGAAAAAGACCATACCGTTAATGAACTATTAGAAACAATTAAAGAAAACATACCTCAAAAATATAAGTCACTAAATAACAAATACAAGCAAAGTAATGAAAAGTTATGGAACGATTTTCATCTTCAATTCACTAAAACCAACAGTGAATTTTATAAACGTTTACTTGAAATACACTCAAAACTTACTCCAAACGATTTAAAATGTTGTGCCCTCATAAAGCTAAAATTTGACAGTAAAGAAATGTCTCAGATTTTAGGAATCTCATTACATAGTGTGCATATGGCACGCTCTAGAGTTCGCAAAAAATTAAATTTATCCAGAGAAGAAAACTTAAGTAACTATATCGCTATGATTTAATACTAGACTTAGCATTAAAAATGTGACCATATAGCATCAATTCACTATATTTAAAAGTTGATTTTTTTTACATGAAAAAGTTTTTATTTCGTAGTCTTATATTATTAATTGTCTTACCTGGTATTGCATTAATATTAAGTAATTTTATTATTAGTAACTCTACAAATAATAAAACATTCGACAACATTTTAGACATTCCTAAAAACAAAGTAGGGCTTGTTTTAGGCACTGCAAAAAAATTAGTTGGAGGACAACCAAACCCTTATTACACCAACAGAATTAGTGCTACTATAACTCTATTTAATTCTAATAAAATAGAGTTTGTTTTAGTAAGCGGTGATAATGGAAGTGTTTATTACAATGAACCCAATAGTTTCAAAAGAGATTTAATTAAGGGTGGTATTCCTGCTGATAAAATATTTTTAGATTATGCAGGCTTCCGCACTTTAGATTCTATGGTAAGAGCCAAGGCTGTTTTTGGCCTGGACTCTGTTACTATAATTTCTCAAAAATTTCACAATGAAAGAGCAATTTATATTGCTCAAAAAAAAGGATTAAATGCCATTGGATTTAACGCCAAGGATATTGAAGGTAAATCTGGACTTAAGGTACATCTTAGAGAATACTTTGCACGAGTAAAAGTATTTTTAGACCTTTTATTTAATACGCAACCTAAATTCTTTGGAGATAAAATTAGTATTAAGTAAACTACCTCGGGGCAAGCCCACGAGGCATTTATTAGGAAACTAATTTTGATTTCGAGGCAAGCCTCGGAGCATTTAAATCTCGATTATCGAGTAATACTTTTACTTAACCAATACAATTAAAGTTCTCTCATTTTGCTTATGCAAAAAATCTAAACAATACGCTCCATTAACACACCTATTAACAATCTGTTCCTCTCCGTAGCCTATAGCCCCTACTATATTAGAAACAGATGCACCTTTTTTAAGTAAATAAAATTTTATGGCATCGGCTCTTTTTTGAGATATTTTCTTATTAGTTGAAGTATATCCTTTACTACTAGTATGTGTTTCTATTCTAAGCTGTAATTGGGGGAAATTTCTTATGGTCTCAATAACTTTATCTAATTCAACAGCTATTAAAGGGGTTACTTCACTCCTACCTTTATCAAAGTAAAACTTATTAAGCTTAATAACTTCTTTATTTTCTTTTTCTTCCACCAAGTCTTTTAAAGCCACAATTCCCATATTTAATGGAGCCTTTTGCGCTTCTACCATTCCTTCTTCATTGTAAGTTACTGAAAAAGAAGAATATCCCTCTTTACTTGTATTTATGGTTATTTGTTTTTGCCAAGGCAGTTCTATACTATAATCTCCATCCTCATTAGTATATATTTCTCTTATAACACTTCCTCTATTATTTAATAGTTTCACCAAGGCTTTTTCTACACCTCTACGTGTTTTAGAATTTATTACTCTACCTTTTATAGCAAAAGTTTTTAGACCTATTTGGTCTGACACACTAAATTTATAAATATCATCTTTTCCTTTTCCCCCTGCTCTATTGGAAGAAAAATACCCTATTAAGTTATTTGTTTTATCATTTTTCACAATGAACCCAAAATCATCGGATTTAGAGTTAATTCCGCTCCCCAAATTAATTGGTATACTATAACTCTGGTCTGCTTGTATGTTCGTTTTATAAATATCCATTCCACCAAAGCCATAAAATATGTCTGATGCATAATACAAACTACCATTATATATATAAGGTGCTATTTCATTTGCAGGAGTGTTAATTTTAGGGCCTAAATTAATTGGTCTAGACATAATTTGTCCATTATTGGTTTCTACATAGTATAAGTCAGTACCACCATAACTATCACTAAAATTAGCTGCAAAATACAATCTATTTGTTTCTACCTGATAATGTGGGTAATAAAAAGAAGTGCTTAAATCCTTTAACAAATACCTAAAAGTATTTGTATCATCAAAGACCCCTATAGCTAAAGAATTTTTTCCTTCTTCATTAAAAGCCATATTATCGCCATTACTATTAGAACGTATATAAAAAAGTTTTTTCAAAGTTTCTGAATAATAAGGTGTAGCCTCATGATAACCAAATTCTGGTATTCCAGTAAAAGGATTAGGGTTTAAAACTTCTCCTGTTGAATTTACTTTTGCAATGTATATATCAAGATAACCTTCTGCATTAGATTTAGAGGCTTTTTTGTAACTAGCTATTCTACTACTACTAAATAATATTTTATCCTTATAAAAGGATGGAGAAAAATCTGCTTGAGGGCTATTTATAGAAAGGTTTTCTATTTTGAAATCTTGAGAGGATACCCCTCCAGCTAACAACTCTTTATTAAATTGATAGTTCTTAAATAATTCTTCGGATAATAAATGTAATTTAGATTGTAAAAAAGCATCAACCCTTTCTTTCTGATTATTTTTAGACAAACTTTGAAGCATTTTATTTACTCTATGAGTAGATAAAATAGTATCATTTTCTTTATTAATATTAATATATAATTGCGAAGCGTTTTTAAAATCTTTTATTTGAAAATAACTATCTGCTAATTTTAGTTGTTGTTCTTGCGTTAATGGCCATTTTGTTTCCTCTTTACGGTACTCCTCTATAGCTTTAGTAAAATTATATTCATAAAAATAGATATCTGCTTTAGACTTTTTATTTTGTCCAAGAGATAATTTACTTACTACTAAAAATACTATTATTATATATCTAAATTTCATATTCTTACAAGCTTTAGAAAAATCTTGGAGTATCAATTTGTTTTGGCTTCCCTTTTGCATTTTGGCTTTCTCCTTTATTAGAAGACTTATTAGTTCTATTCGTATTGGAACTTCTTCCTAAATAAAACTTAAGAATAAATTCATGAGAACCGCTATTAAAATCTCCTAAGAGGTTTGTATTATAATCATAAGAATAACCAACATACATTGTGTTAGATATTTGAAAACCAGCTAACCCACTAAAAGCATTATCTACTCTATAGGATACTCCTGCCGTAAATACATCTTTAATTAAAAAATTAGTAGACACATTAATATTAACAGGTGCTCCTTGTAATGAATTTATTAAAAATGCGGGTTTAAATTTAAGTCCTTCCGACAAGTTAAACACATAACCACCTACAAAGTTAAATTGTATTTTGTCTTCTACAACAGTAGCAACATCCTCATTATATACACTTTCCGTCAAAAAATTAGGAATTGAAGCCCCTAAATACCACTGATTCCCATACATGAAAAGACCTGCTCCTACAGTAGGATAAAATTTGTTTACTGTTTCTCTATCTAAAATTGGCTCTCCAGGGTTTTCAAAGGTACCTTTAGAAAAATCTACATTCAAAAATGACCCTCCAGCATCTATTCCAAAAGATAGCTTTGTTTCATCGGTTACTTTAACTTGATAAGAATATGCTATATCTAAAAAAGTTTGTGTTAATGGTCCTATTTGGTCATTTATAATATTAATTCCCAATCCCATTTTTTCATTTTGGAAAGGAAGGTTTGCTCCCAAACGTATAGTTCTTGGAGCCCCATCAATATCTATCCATTGCGCTCTATATGCTGCACTTATTTCTGGAGACTCAACACTCCCAACATAGGCAGGGTTAAAACTTCCAATATTATACATATACTGCGTATACTGGGGTTCTTTTTGAGCAAAAACCGATGTTATACTAAATAACAAAAGTAATATGGAAACAAACAAAAATTGCTTTTGTATGTCTATCTTATATTTCATATACATTATCTTATTAACTGTATCCAGCCTTTTTTAACTTTAGAACCATCTCCTAAATCTAGAATATAAAAATAAGTTCCGCTAGGAGATTGTTTCCCTTCATAAAATCCGTCCCAAATTATAGTGTCCGTTATATTTTTTCTTTCTAGTATTAAGCTTCCATAACGGTCAAAAATTGTAATAGAGAGGTTAGGAAAATCAGGTAATATATTAGAATCTTGAACCTTTAAAACATCATTTGTACCATCACCATTTGGAGAAAACTGGTTGAACAAAAATCCTTCTTCGGCTGGTGTAGGTTCACTAACTGTTACCTCCACAACTGCCTCATTATTTTCAAGATTACTATCCGTTGGAAAAGAACTTAATAACGTAGCCGTATTTGTAAATAATCCTTCATTAGGGACTGTTACCGTAATTATTAAAGTAGCTTCTTCCCCTCTTTCTAAGACTGGAATTTCCCAAATACCTGTATTTATATCATAGACACTACCTGGTTCTGCAATTGGATCTTCTACGATAGTAAAATTATCTGTGTTTATAATTTCTGAAATTCGTATTTGCGAAACACTTTCCCCTTCTTGAGATTTATTTTCAACCTTTATTGTAAACACTATTTGGTCACCTACTAACGGCCTACTACTTAGTGCTGCTTTAGTAATTTCTAAATCTGTTCCCTCAGGGATATCTAATTCTAAAGAAACTGTTGCTGTATCATTAGCTAAGTTATTATCTAATGGAAATGATTCTAATAATTCTGCTGTGTTGGTATAAACTCCTCCTGCTAATACAGTAGCCTCTATAGTTAACGTAGCTGTTGCATTAGCCTGTAAATTTTCAAAAATCCAATTACCACTTACTTCATCATACATTCCTGTAGATGTTTCACTAGAAACATACTCAAAACCAGATTCTAAAACATCTCCTATAGTTATATTTTTTCCTTCATTAGCAGATATATTATTCACTGTAATGGTAAAAATTACATTCTCCCCTAGTATAGCATTTGGATTATCTAATGTTTTTAAAACTTCTAAATCTATAGGGTCTGGTGTACAATCTGAGACCACGGTAATAGTTACCTCTGTAGAGCTATTTGTACATGGGGCTTGCGCTCCAGTAGTTGTATATCTAAATATATATTCCCCTACAGCTTCTTCTAAGAAATTAACTTCATTGTCTTGGTTAATCTCTAATGTGGCTGGGCCCGACACAAAAGTCCACTCCCCTTCATCTACATCTCCTGATAAACGAGTGTCTAAATCTATAAGACTTAACGGTTGTTGTGTAGAGTTTAAATTACATGCCGTAGCATTACTAGGAATACCAGAAGAAGGTGTTTCCAATATAGTTACCTCAACCGCTATTCTTTCTAACGAAGGGCAACCATTTGCTATGGCTTCTGCATAAAAAAATGTGCTTTCATCCACTATAGGCGTTACAAAAGAGCTTCCTGTTCCTATTTGTGTTCCTCCAGTTGGTCTATCAAACCATCGTATAGATGCTCCGTCACTAGGAGTTGCGGTTATTAAGCCTGAATCTGATTCACATTTTGTTTCTCCTGTAGTTGAAATTATTGTAGGTATTTCATTAGAAATTAATTCAATTTCTAAAACACCTCCTGCACAATTGTTAGCACTATCATAAAAATAACCAAAGAAGGACCCTTGAACCGTAACATCTTGACTTTCTGCTGGTGTTAAACGCGCTCCCGAATTAAGTGGATTAGAAGATTGACTCCATCTTAATTCCATTCCTGCTGGTGGTGTAGAATCTGTATACTCATTTAAGTTTGCTTGTATAGCTCCACAAAATTCTGCGCTTGGCGCATCTGGGCTTAACAATGGTGTTGGTGCACAATTATCATCATCTCCAATAGTTCCTGTTGCTCTACCATCTCCAGCAATAAGAACTCCATTAGTCGCACCACTTAAACGAATTGTAAAAGTCTCCGATTCTTCTAAAAGATCATCATCATTAATTGGAACCTCTATTGTTTCTGTCTCCCCTTGTGTTCCTGCAAAAGTTACGCTACTAGCTACGCCTGTAAAATCTACCCCACCACCTGTTGCGGTACCATTTGTAAATGCATAATTAACTGTTGTGCCACCTGCTACCGCATTATCTAAAGTTACTGTAAACACTAAATTACCACCTACAACATCTTCATTTTCTGTAACATCTGCAATACTAAGGGTTGCTGTATCATTATCTTGAATAGTAACTGTGGCAGTACGCGCAGAAGCTGGCGTTGCTAAATCATAATTTGTACCAGCAACTAATCGTATTACTACCGTTTCGGAACCTTCAAAAATAGCATCATCAGTAGGGTTAATTGTTATTAAACCTGTTTCCTGCCCATTAGGAATAGATACAGTTGTACCAATACTTGCATAGTCTGCACCAGTAGAAGTAGATGTACCTAGTATTTGAAAATTAACTACAATTGGGCTTCCTGTAGTATTAGCCCTTCCTAAATCTACTGTAAAAACACCATTTCTCCCTACTTCTGCAGCTTCTGTAGCTGTCGCATCTGTAGCGGTTAAGGATGCTATATAAATATCATCATCTTCGTTAGTAACTGGAACATTAGCAACTGTCCCACCATTTAAAGTATTATAATCAGGATCTGCAGAAGTTACATTACCTGTAATTATACTGTAATTTTGTGGTCCATCTACTAACACATCATCTACTCCTGTTACTGTAACAAGAACTCCACTATCCCAATTAGCAACAGGGATATTTACTGTTGCAGGTACTGTCCCTTCTGTTGCATCTGAACTAGACAAAGCAATATTTACAGGATTTTCAGGTTGGCTATCTAATGTTACTCTAAATGTTGCTGTTTGTCCCGCCTCTGTAGTATTCCTATTTATTGCCGTAACATTTACTCCTGCTGTATCATTATCTGCAATAGTAACAGTACCACTTTCAGAACCTACTAAAGGAGTAAATGATGTACTACTAGTACCCGTTATAGTTAACAATACGGTTTCGGCTCCTTCTATAAAATTATCATCTATTGGTAGTATATTTATATTTCTTGCAAGTTGAGTTGCATTAAAAGTAGCTGCCCCGGTAGTAGTATAATCCTCTGTAGCCCCCAATATAGCAGAACCTGTTAATGTGTAATTAACCGTTAGAGATGTTCCCGTATTATTATTATCACTTAATCTTAATAGAAAACGGCCATTTACTGGACCTTCTTCGTCTGCATTAGGTATACTTTCAATAACTCTAACCGTTCCTGTATCATCATTTAAAATCCCAACTATAGCAGTATCCGTAATATCAACAAAAAATAGAAAAAAGCCTGTTGGAATAAAATTATCCATCGATATTATTAATTCCTCTAAACCCTCTATATTAGTATCAGGAGTTGGCAAAACATTAAAATTTATTGTTTCACCATCATTTCCATTAAAATTTAATGTTTGACTTACAATGGGTGTATAATCATTATCTGATAGAAGAGCAGTATCATCAGAAGTAGAGATATCTACTGAAAATGGATTAGGAGTAGCTCCTGTTAAAGTAGCAGACATTACAATAACGCCATCATCTTCATTAGCACTTACATCTTCAATAGTTATTGTTTGACTGTAACTATTAACATTAAACAAAAGAATTAGTAAAAAAAATACCCCCTTTACTATTAAATGATATACATTATATTTTTCTTTCAATTTCATAACTGTTTTATGAATTAACACGAATTCAATCCACAGCAAAACAAGTATTTATAAGGCAAAATTTGGGTGTCAATATTACTAAAAAAATAAGCCATTACCTCAGGAAATAGCTTAAATTAGATTTTTTTGGATAAAATACAGTATTATAGGTTATTAGGTAATTATTCTATAATTGCAGCGCTAGTTATTACAGAAGAATTTATTTTATTAACTAAACCTTGCAACACTTTTCCTGGACCAATTTCTGTAAACTGTGTTGCACCATCTGCTATCATATTTTGTACACTTTGTGTCCATTTTACTGGTGCTGTAAGTTGTGAAATTAAGTTTTTCTTAATTTCAGAAGCATCAGTAACAGCGGTTGTAGTTACATTTTGATATATTGGGCAGTTAGGTGTATTAAATGTTGTTTGCTCTATTGCTGTAGCTAATTCTTCTCTTGCTGGTTCCATTAATGGAGAATGAAAGGCTCCACCTACTGGCAATACTAAAGCTCTACGAGCTCCCGCTTCTTTCATTTTTTCGCAAGCTTCATTAATTGCCTCTACTTCACCAGAAATTACTAATTGTCCAGGGCAGTTATAATTTGCAGGCACTACAATACCTTCTACAGAATCACAAATTTCTTCCACCACAGCGTCTTCTAATCTTAAAACAGCAGCCATTGTACTTGGCTTTATCTCGCAAGCTTTTTGCATTGCTAAAGCTCTTTGAGAAACTAATTTTAAAGCCTCTTCAAAATTTAATACCCCATTGGCTACCAGTGCAGAAAACTCTCCTAAAGAATGCCCAGCAACCATATCTGGTTTAAAAGAATCTCCCATTACTTTACTTAAAATAACAGAATGAAGAAAAATAGCAGGTTGTGTTACTTTGGTTTGCTTTAGGTCTTCTGGCGTACCATTAAACATAATATCTGTAATAGAAAACCCTAAAATAGCATTAGCTTGATTAAATAAATCCTTTGCTATTGGGTATTTTTCAAATAGGTCTAACCCCATTCCTACAAACTGAGCTCCTTGACCTGGAAATATATATGCATTCATTTTATTCATATTTAAGGCGGCAAAAATACATATTAAAAATAACTTACTTATTCTTCTTTAAACCAACTGGCATATTTAACGTAATTATCTGCTATTCTATTAACTTCTCCAGAACTTAGCTCTGGACTAATATCTTTTATTTTTTTTGCTGGCATTCCTGCGTAAACAGTACCTTCTTTTACATGTGTGCCTTTTGTTACTACGGCTCCTGCAGCTATAATACTATTACTTTCTATAATACAATCGTCCATAACAATACTTCCCATACCAATTAAAACATTGTCTTTAATAGTACAGCCATGTACTATTGCATTATGCCCAATGGAAACATTATTACCAATAGTGGTTGGTGATTTTTTGTACGTACAATGCACTACAGCGCCATCTTGCACATTTACTTTGTTCCCCATTTTAATGTAATGTACATCGCCACGCAAAACAGCATTATACCATACGCTACACTGGTCCCCCATAGTAACCTCTCCAAGAATAGTGGCGTTCTCGGCTATAAAACAATCGTTACCAAATTCTGGTGTTTTCCCTTTAACTGTTTTTATTATCATACTTTAAATTTATTTAAAAAAAGGAAAGCAATTCTTTTTTTCTACTAGCAGAAACAAGTATTTCTTTACCATTAGATAGTATTACACTACCTCCTTTTCCTTTTCTATATTTTACTATTTCGTTTACATTAACTAAAAAAGACTTGTGAATTCTTGCAAAAGAAAACGTACCTAATGCCTCTTCAAAATATTTTAGAGTTTTACTTACTACAATTTTTTTATTTTCTAAATATATCTCGGTATAATTATCATCTGCCTTGCAAAACAATATATCTGCAACATTTAAGACTTGAAAACCATCTTGTTGCGGTAAGGTTATTTTACCTTCTACTCCGTTAATTTTTGGAGTTAAAACGGTATCTGATATTTGTGCTTCTTTCTCTTTAATCTCTAAAACATAATCCACCGCTTTAATTAACTCATCTATATTTATAGGTTTCATTAAATAATATGCGGCATGGTTATTAAGAGCATCCATAGCATATTGGTTGTATGCGGTTACAAAAACGGTTTCAAAACTTCGTTCTGGAACTTTTTCTAATAAATCAAAAGCATTTCCAAAGGGCATTTCTACATCTAAAAAAACCAAATCTAAGGTGTTTTCTTGTATTAATTTTAACCCTTCTTCTATTGATGCTGCTTCCCCTAAGAGTGTTACTTTAAGACAATATTTTTGTAAATAATTACGAAGAATCTCCCTGCTATTTGCCTCGTCTTCTACTATAATTGCTTTTAATTCCATTATTCTTTTTTGAGTGTAAACTGTACTTTTGTTCCTATACCATCTTCTTGCAAATTAGAGATAGACACATCTACTTTATCTTTATGCATCTCGTTTAAAATGGCTATTCTTTTTTTGATATTCCCCATTCCTTTAGATTTCTGCTTTTTCTGGTTTTGGGTTTTTAGCTCTGCAGATTTTTTTCTTCCAATCCCGTTATCCACAATAACAATATGAACCACTTCATTAGAAACATACAGTATATTAATTTTTAAAAAACCTTTTTCCTCCTTATAACGCAAACCATGCCAAATTGCATTCTCTATATAAGGCTGTAATAACATAGGTGGAATTTGAAAAGAGTTTATATTAATTTTCTCATCTACAGTAATGCTATAATCAAATTTATCTGGGAAACGAGAATGTTCTAATTTCACATAAAGTTCTAACAATTCTAATTCTTTTGAAAACGGAATGAAATCTTCGTCTGAATTTTCTAAAACAGCTCGCATTAGAGTCGAAAAATCACTTAAATACCTATTGGCACTTCTCTCATCATTCTTAGAAATATAATTATTTACAGAATTAAGCGCATTAAATATAAAATGCGGATTCATTTGTGTTCGTAAAGAACGTAAAGCCAATAAGTTGTTTGCTATTTTTTGTTGCTGATTACTTCTATAAAAGAAAAAAGCTGCCAATGCCATTAAGACCAAACCTATTATTAAAGAGTAAATAACCCATTTTTGACGCTTATTATTTACTTGATATAACTGTTGTTCTGTAGAGGCCAGATCGTACTTGCTTTGTGATAATTCGCGTTCTTGCTCTAAGCCAGAAATTCTACTTTGCTTAGAAGCTAATTCTCTATTAAAACGGGCTGCCTGAGATATTTCTTGCTCTTTTCTTACATAAAGAGTATCAACCACTTTTACATATTCCTGGTAGGTTTCTAAAGCTTTACCAAAATCTCCTTTATACTTATAAACTTCCGATAATTTACGAGTTGCATCTTTTTGTACTACCAAATCATCCTCTACATCTGCCTCTACAATACTCTTTTCTAAATACGGTATTGCTTCTTCATACTTTTGTTGCGCCACATAAGCATTAGCTATCTTGTAATTTATTCTTTGTGATGTTATGGAGTCTGCCAGTACACCTCCTAATTCTTTACTTTTTTTTACTTTTCCAAAGCTATTTAACTCTCCTAGAGATTCTTTACGAAGTTTAATTTCCTCATCATACCTATTCTTTTTATTATAAAAATCGGCTACTTTCTCCTTTTCTTGTATTGCTCTTTGTGGGGCTTGCTTTTCTGATAATTCTAAAGAATTTGTATAAAATCCTTCTGCTTCTACACTCCTATTATCACTAGAATAAGCATCTGCAATTTTAGAATTTAAATCGGCCAATTTTGGCGCTATCTGATTTTTCTTAGCTATAACCAACCCTTCTTCATAAAAAGAAACAGCCTGATTTACATTTTCTAAACCTTTATAACTATCCCCTATTGTCTCATACAAAGTAACCTTTTGAAAAGGCACTAAGTTTTTAATGTTTAATAATGGTTCCAGTATAGCAATAGCTTTTTTATACTCTCCATTTAACACATAAGCTTTTCCTAACAAAAGGGACGTTTTAGAAGATTTGTATGCCTTAATTGCGTCTAAATAACTAGAAATTGCTAAATCTGTTTGGTTGTGTTGTTGGTACACTTCTCCTAAAAGAGATAAAGATTTTGCCAACTCTATCTTATTGGCTCTCTTGCCTAAACTTGCAATAGATTGGGTAATAAAATCTATGCTCTTTGCTATATCTCCTTTTTTATATTTTTTTGCAGAATCTAATAAAACTTCATGCTCTGAAACACTTTTTACCCAAGAACTACTTCTTGTTTTTTTTGCTTCAACAACATACCCTTCCACCAAAACATCAATATCTTCATAGCTTTTAACAGTATAATAAATCGTTTCTATTTCTGGACTTCTAAATAGTATTTCATCGCCTATAGCAACCTTAATCTTAAATTCCCCAAAACTATCTGTATTTGTGTATTGCCCACTATTTGTAGATACCTCAACATTACGTATGAGAGTTCTATTTTCTTTCCCTTTTACAGAACCCTTTATTTCTTTTTTAGAATTAAAATCTTGAGCATAGGTTCCAAAACAAAAACTAAATAGAACAATAAGTATGTATAGTGCTTTTTGCATGCTTTTTATATAACAACGTAAACTTAGCAGATTTATATGGCATTAAAAAATGGACTCACACGACATTTTAGCCTTTAAACCTCCTTTTATATGCCTTCACAAAGTTAAAACACGCTTTTACGCATTGAAAAGATGCGCTCCCTCATTCCTCATTTTTTTTTAAAAAAGTTGCCCATAGATTTGACCCAACATAAACACCTAAAAAAATGAATACAAAAGAAAAACACAATTTTAAAAAAATAACTCTGCTTCTTATTGCAGGCTTTATAGCGTTATTTATAGTACGTTTTATATATAGCTACAACGAAAAAGAAACTCCAATACAATTTAACAATCAACTTATTTCTGAAACTATATGGGATGTTAGAAAAAATTACGCTTCTAAAAAACATGAAGTATTTTCTAACACTAGTGCTGTTCCACAAACTAGAATAGACCAGAAATATGAAAAAATAGCAAAAATTAGTTCTGGTACAGCAGATTTTATTGCGGATGAAAAATTAATCAGAAATCAGATAAAAAACTATAAAGCTTTAATACAGTATGAAAACAAAAGCGGTAATACTGGTAATAGGAATTTAAATTTTTCTATTGGGGTGCCTCCAGAAAATTTTGATACCATGTACCAAAGCCTTATTAAAATAGGTGTGGTTTCTGCTAAGCAAATTACTAAAACAGATAAAACTAATGAATACAAAGAGCTAAATGCTAAAAAATTATCTCTTGAAAAAATTAGAACTGCGCTGGTAGAATTAAAAGCAAAAGGTGGCAGAATTGATGAGTTTATGCAGTTAGAAAATAGAATTTTAGAGATAGAACAACAGCTTCAAGATTTAGGAGTTAGCCTTGGTAATTTTGATGATGAGAATGAATTCTGTACCGTACAATTTACTTTATCTGAAGGTAAAAAAATAGATACTCCCATAATAACTAAAATTTTATCTGCCTTAGAATGGACCCTAGAAACCTATATAAAAATAATGGCTGCACTAACCTTTTTGGCTCTTTTCGCCTATTTAGTAAGCATCACTATTAATAAACTAAAAACATCTTAAAATCAATAAATAAATTCTAAAAAATAATAAAATGAAAAAAGTAAACGCTATTCTTAGTCTTTTATTTGCAGCATTAATTTGCTCTACAACTTTTGGTTGCGAACCAAAAAAGAAAACAAAAACTATTTACGCACAAGCATTAACAGAAAAGCCTATTGCCAATAACACCGTTAAAATTGCTTTATTACTAGATACTAGTAATAGTATGGATGGCCTAATAAACCAAGCTAAAGCACAATTATGGGATATTGTAAATAAATTTACGCATGCAAAATGTGGCAATGAAGCTAAACCTAACTTACAAATTGCATTGTATCAATATGGCAATGACGCCTTGTCTTCTAAAGAAGGATATATACAACAAGTTTTAAATTTTAGTGGCGATTTAGATGAAATCTCTGAAAAACTATTTTCACTTACTACTAATGGTGGAGAAGAATATTGTGGTGAAGTTATACAAACGTCGTTAAAACAATTAGAGTGGGGTAATAACCAGGACAACTTAAAACTAATTTTTATTGCTGGTAACGAACCCTTTACACAAGGAAAATTAAACTATGAAGATGCTGTTACCAATGCCAAAGAAAAAGATGTTATTGTAAATACTATTTTCTGCGGAAATTACGAACAAGGCATAAATAGCAAATGGAAAAAAGGTGCTACCCTCACTGGTGGAGAATATATTGCTATTAATCACAACAAAAAAATAGTACATATAGATACTCCTTATGATGAGGTTATTATTAAACTTAATTCTAAGCTAAATACTACCTACATTTCTTACGGTTCTCTTGGCGCATCTAAACATAAAATGCAAAGTACCCAAGATAGTAATGCAATGGAAATGGAAGAAGCCGTTGCTGTAAAACGTGCCGTTAGTAAAAGTTCTAGATTATATAAAAACAAAAATTGGGATTTAGTAGATGCTGCCGATGATGCTTCTTTTGATGTTTCTAAAGTTAAAAAAGAAGAATTACCAAAGGAGTTAAAAGAAAAATCTAGCGCAGAGATCAAAAGTTATATTAAAGAAAAGAAAACAGAGCGAGTTAAAATCCAGAATGAAATACAAGAATTAAATAAAAAAAGAAACGCTTACATAGCTAAAAACCAAAAAGAAAATGCAAAAGGCGAATTAGAAAATGCAATGCTTAGAGCAATTAAAAAGCAAGCTGCTGCTAAAAATTACAAGTGGGAAGAATAAATAATTAGTTGGTGTTTTGTAATGTGTCTATTCTTATTTATAAGGTAGACACATTTTTATTTTACTGTGCTGCAGGACAATAACAATCATACTTACGTTCTGATTGTCCAAAATCGTAACCTACTGTTATTTGATGAAAACCTCCGTTATCAAAGCGAATGTCTCCCATTTGGTAGGAGTAGTTATAAGAAACTAAGAAGTTCTTAATATTAGCGCCTATAATTGGTGTTATTAACTGTAACCTTTGTTCTCCAAAAGTTCCGTTAGATTGAAACTGAGCACCATCAAAGCTTCTACGATAAGAAATACCTGCCCAAAGTCTACCAAAATCTACATCTCTATAAACTTTTCCGTTTATATCTAATGTTTTTTCTTTTGTAAAATCTGTAAGCTGAAATAAAACTGAAGGTTCTATCTGCCATTCATTTCTTCCAAAAATATGACCAGCAGAAATTAAATATCTTTTTAAATTATCAATTTCTATAGCAGTATACAAATCTCTACCACTACCTAACGCATTTAATACTGCAGCATGTGCATAAAAATCTCTATAGTTATAAGACATTCCAAAATCTAAATTAAAATAACCAACACTATTATTAGTTCCATTAATAATAGGATCCGGGATTACGCTTCTAAATTCAGATTCATCTAAATTACTTTGTAAGTATCCTGCGCTTAAACCAAAAGATAATTGGTTTAAAGACCTTATATCTCCGCCACCCATTCGTAAGTGATGTGCGTATGTAGCTTTAAATCCTGTTTGCGAATGATACCCATTAGCATCATTATAAAATATAGCGCCTATTCCACTATCACTATCTGCAACTCTAAAATGCGCATTTAATGTCTGTAGGCTTGGTGCTTCATCTACATTAAACCATTGCTTACGTATAGTACCACGAACTTTGCCTCCTTCTCCAATACCTGCCATGGAAGGAAATACTAAATAATAGTTATCGGATAAATAATCAAAATAAACAGGAACCCCTTCTTGTGCATAAGAATTAAAACTTAACGCAAAGAAAGACAATAGAAGTAAAATTCGGTTTTTCATCTAGTAAATGGGGCTAATTAGTTGTTATACCTTCTAAATATATAGTATAACGAGCCAAATACAACAATATTATCCAAATGATTACTAAGAATTACTTTGTATTTTTGTAAAAAATTTAGATTCATGAAGGAGTACACAATTACAGTTGTTAGCACAAACAATCCTAACATATTAAAATTTGAAACAAATCACCTTTTAACAAGCCATACCAATTTCGAATATAAAAATATTGATGAAGCTAAAAACTCGCCTTTAGCACAACAGTTATTTTACCTTCCTTTTATAAAGACTGTTTATATTTCTGGCAATTTTATTGGCTTAGAAAGATATGATATTGTTGCTTGGGATGATGTTAAAGATGAAGTTGCACAACAATTAGTAGAATACTTAAACTCTGGTGAGCCAGTTGTTATAGAAGAGAACACCGACAAACCTGTTGCGGTAACTGTTTATGCAGAAGTTACGCCTAACCCAACTACAATGAAGTTTGTTGCTAGCAGAAAAATAGTTGCAACAGCTTTTGAGTTTAAGAATATTGATGAAGCAAAAGATTCCCCATTAGCTTTAGAATTATTTCAACTTCCTTTTGTTAAACAAGTTTTTATTGATGAAAATTATGTGTCGGTCTCTAAATATGATGTTGCAGAATGGGAAGACATTACTATGCCTTTAAGAGAACTTATTAGGGAGTTTATTGCTGCAGGGAAACAAGTAGTTTCAGATTCTATTGAACAGCAAACAAAAGTTGCTGCTCCTGTTGAAGTAGAAAAAGCGGTTAGCCTAGATGACACCTCTAAACAAATTATAGATATTTTAGAAGAATATGTTAAACCAGCTGTAGCTAGTGATGGTGGTAATATTTTATTCCAATCTTATGAAGAAGATACTAAAACCGTAAATGTAATTTTACAAGGTGCTTGTAGTGGCTGTCCTTCTTCTACATTTACATTAAAAAACGGAATAGAAACTATGCTTAAAAATATGATGGGTGATAAAATAAACGAGGTGGTTGCCGTAAACGGTTAGTACACTTTTCGCATCTTAAAGAATAAAAAAGCGCCAAATAAATGGCGTTTTTTTATTTTACTTTTTTCTGTTGCATTACAAAATCTTTTAGATAGTAAGGCTCAAAGTAAGCTACATCTTCAAAATCTTTATTTTGATATTTTTGATAAGATAATTTTGCCATTTCTTTAGCAGATGGAACTACACTAGTATTAAACTCAAAATTAAGATGCGTTAAAATATCTTTACATTTTTCCGCTCCATTACCTGCAATAATGACTTTACCATTTTCTACATACTTACTAAAAGAATTTTCGTCTATAATTTCTGCACGAGTTTCTCTTATTTCTGAATACGAAGCGTTAAAAACAGTAGAATACACTTCCATCCTTCTTGCATCTAAAACCGGAATAATTACTGTATTTTCTTCCAAAACTACTTGATGTGCCATACTTTCTAGTGTGGCTATAGAAATTAAAGGGACATCTAAAGAAAAACATAACCCTTTTGCAGCAGAAACGCCAATACGCAAACCTGTATAAGAACCTGGGCCTTTACTTACCGCTATGGCATCTATATCTTTACTAGATAAGGAAGCTTCTTGTAAAGCTTCCTCTATAAATATATGTAATTGTTCTGCGTGTGAATAGTTAGAAGAGTCATGCTCTTTTAAAACAATAAGTTCTCCATCTTTTGCAATACTAACAGAACAGTTAGTAGTTGCCGTTTCTAAATTTAATAATATTGCCATAAGGACTACAAATATAATCTAGTTTAAGCTTATAGGAATACCAAAATAGAATTCTAATATTTTTAACCTAAAAATATAATCATATTTAGTACGTACTACATCTGCCTCTGCGTTATCTACTCTTGATTGCGCCTGACTAAAGTTAAAAGCATTCATTAAACCTACATCAAAACGCTCTTTAGAATAATTATAGGCCAATCTTCTTGCTTCTAGTGTTTTTTCTGCTGCTTCATATGCTTTATAAAAGGTTTTAACATCTACATAAGCCTGTTGTATGTTTGATTCTAAATCTAACTTATCTTGTTCAAATTGCAGCTTACTTTTTTCTAGTTGAATCTTTGCTCTTTTTATACCATTCTTTGTACTAAATCCATTAAAAATAGGAACATTTAATTGGGCACCATAAGAAACTCCATCAAAAATCCATAATTGATTTGTAAAACTAGGGTCAATTCCCCCTGGAAGAGTGGTAGCATCAGAATATCTAGAACCATAGTTAGCAAATCCCGAAAGTGTAGGGTAAATTGCTCCTTTTGCTATTTTTAAATCCTTTTCGGCAAGAGAAACATTAGATTCAGAAAACTTAATATCATTCCTGTAGCTTACAGCTTTATTAAAAATATCTTTTGCAGAGTTATCTAATATATTTGAAGGCGGAATAGCAAAAGCTTCTTCTACTACATCAAAATTTTGATAATCTGTAATTTGCAATAATTGGGCTAAATTTATTCTAGATATTAATACTCTACTCTCACCGTTTACAATTTGTTGTTCTTGGTTCGCCGCAGTTGCCTCAATTTCTAACAAATCTCCTTTAGGTACAACTCCAGAATCTACTAACTCTTTAATTCTTTTTAAATCTTGTTCTGTAACAGCGTATTGCGCTCTAGATACTTTTAAATTTTCTTTATTAGATAAAACTTGTAAATAAGCATTAGCAACATTTAGTCTAATATCATCCTTTAAATCATCTAATCTATATTGCGCTGCAATGGCGTTTAATTTTGCTCTATTTAGTCTATTTACATTTCGTAAACCATCAAATAAAGTAATATTAGAACTTAAACTTCCATTAACATTAAAAGCAGTAGTATTTGTTGGTGCATTATTTGTAGGGTTAATAGAAAATCCTGTATTGCTAGATGCTGAACTTGAAGCATTTAAGTTTGGTAATAAATTTCCAAAAGCATCCGACTCTTCAATTTTAGTATTCTCTAAATCTAAGGCAAACTGCTCAATTGTAAGGTTGTTTTCTACTGCATAAGTAACACACTCTTCCAAAGTCCATTTCTTTTCTTGTGCAGAAGCTATACCCAGCACTAAAACTAAAAATAGTGTTGTTATTTTAAATTTCATTTTTGATTGTTTTTGATTATTGATTGATGCTTTTTACTCTTCACTTTCTTCGGAATCTTCCTCTTTTTTATTTTCATCACCAATTTTAATCGGCTCTGTTTTATTCCATTGTTTCACCTCATCTTCTTCTGTAATACCTGAAACTATTTCCACATTAACTCCATCAGATATTCCAATTTCAAGATTTTTTCTTTCAAACTTTTGATCATCTACATTACCATTAGCGACTTCTACATAAGGTTCATCTGTCTTTTTATCAAACTGTAGTAACGCTTCAGGAATTACAAGAACATCTTCTTTTTTCTCTAATACAATAGATGCATTTGCACTATACCCAGCTCTAATAAAAAGATCGTCTTTAATTTCTACGTCTCCCTCTATTCTAAATTGCACTGCTCCAGTTTCTTCTACACCTTTAGGTGCTATAAATTTTAATTTAGCATCTAACTCAACATCTTCAACAGCTCCTAAACTAATTTTTAATGGCGTTCCTACTTTTAATTTTCCTACTTCACCTTCATCTACTTTTCCTTCAAATATCATTTTACTTAAATCTGCAATAGAAGCAATAGTAGTACCATCATTAAAATTATTACTTTGAATAACCTGATCCCCTTCTTCTACAGGAATTTCTAAAATTGTCCCTGCTACTGTAGCTCTAATATTTGTATTTGCACTAGAAGAACCGCCAGAAGAACCTACTCTAATAATCTGGTAATCTGCTCTAGAATTTTTTAGTTCTTGCTCTGCTTGGTTATATTGTAATTGAATTGTGTTATAGTCTTGGCTAGAAATTACCCCTTTATCAAAAAGTTTTTTATTTCTGTCAAATTCAATCTTAACATTATTTAATGCCAACTCTGCATTACGAACTCTACCTCTAGACTGGTTTAAAGATTGTTCATTTGGAACCACTTTAATAAGTGCAATTAAATCTCCAGCCTTAACTTTTGCCCCTTCTTCTAAATATATTTTTTGAATAATACCAGAAATTTGAGGTTTTATCTCTACCTCTTCTTCTGGTACAACCTTGCCTGTTGCAACTGTTTTTTTCTCTATGTTAGAAATAAATGGTTTACTAGTTTCATACGTAATTGCAGATTTGCTGTTAGATTTTATAAAAAATACGGCAGCCCATAACGCACCTAATACCAAAAGACTTATTAGAATGTACTTTACAATTTTATTCATTTTATTTGTGTTTATTGTATAATTGGTTTTATTATTCTTCTCTTAATGCATCTATTGGCTTAATACTTACTGCTCTTTGCGCTGGTATTAAACCTATTAATGTTCCTAAAATTACCATGATTGCCAAAGCTCCTAAAACATAAGGTATGGGTACAGTTGGATTGGCATATGGAAAATCTGCATCTTTAGTAAAAGCATTTAATCCGCTAAGTAAGCCCGCACCCAAAATAATACCAACTACTCCTGCTATAAGGGTTAAAAAAACAGACTCTAATATAATTTGATTTCTTACTTCTGAAGGAGTTGCTCCTAATGCTCTACGTACTCCTAATTCTTTTGTACGTTCTTTTACCGAAATTAAAAGTATATTTCCAATACCTATTACCCCTGCCAGTATGGTAGCTATACCTACAACTAGTGACATAAATGTTAATCCGTCTGCAAAACCCATAATTTCACCAAAACGTTCTCCTAAATTAAAAGACCCAAAAGCCCTCTCATCTTTAGGGTTTACTCTATGCGTACTTTTTAATATTGCTTTTATATCTTTTTCTACTTGTACAACATCGGCATCATCATAAGCTGCTATACATAAATAACCTACATTATCTCCTGAATTATACAATTTTCTATAGGTAGAAAATGGAATAAACATGGCACTATCCGAATCGAAACTCACGCCTTGTGCTAATTTATGAACTCCTATTACCTGAAAATACACATTACCAACACGTATATAAGCACCTACTGGATCCTCCTCTTTTTTAAATAATTCTTGTTGTACACGTTCTCCTATAACAATTACTTTTCTGGCTTGATCCATATCTTCTTGATTGATAAACCTTCCTCCATCAAAAATTTTCTTAGTAGATATTTTTGTATAAATAGGATAATCGCCATTAAGGGTATAAGAACCCGATTTTTGTCCTCTTACAGTATACACAGGTTCTGAGCCAAAACCACCTTGAGTAATTCTAGGGGCTATAAATTGTATTTCTGGAATTCTATTTTCTAAAGTTTCTACATCTCCCAATTTAAGCTGCATAGGTCTACCTGTTTTAAAACCATCATATGGCATGCTCGTATTTTGCGCCCAAACAAACATACTATTCATAGCTACGGTTTTAAAAGCTTTATCAAAACCATTATCTAAACCTTTGGCTGCACCAGAAAGTGCTACGTAAATAAAAATACCCCAAAGAACACCTATTACTGTAATTATTGTTCTGGTTTTATTCTTACTTATAGAACCAAAAATCTCTTGCCATGTATTGCTATCAAATAAAAACTTCATATTATTCGTCTCTTAATGCTACAATGGGTTTAATTCTTGCCGCTCTTTTAGCTGGTATATATCCTGCAATTGCACCAAAAACAATTAGCAAAACTGTTGCTCCAATTGCAATTGGCATATCTATATAAGGGTCTGTAATAAAACGGTCTTTTAATTTATCTCCCATAGAATTTAGAATTGCTATTCCTATAATCATTCCTATGAAACCAAAAACCGTTGTAATAAAAACAGACTCTAACAAAATAGTTCCTATTACCGCTTTTGGAGTGGCTCCTAAAGCTTTTCGTATTCCTAATTCTTTAGTACGTTCTTTTACTACAAAAACCATAATATTACTTATTCCTATAATACCTGCTATTATGGTGCCTATTGCCACAAAACCAACAATCATTTGTAAAACAAATGCCATTTGCTGTGTTTGCTTAAGACCTTCTGCAACGTTTCTTACATAAAGGCCGTTCTGGTCATTAGGATTAATAAATTTTTTATTTTTTATAAATTCTGTTAGTCCTTTATCTAGTGCTAAGGCACCAGCATATCCTAATTCTGGTCTAAAAGCAACAATAATCTGATCAATTTTATCTGTGTTTTTTTCTATTAATTGCCTTGTAGTATATGGAATATAAATACGTCTTTCTTCATCATCGCCACCTTCATCTTGGTAAACTCCAATAACTTTAAAGGCACTACCTCCAATGTCTATATATTCTCCCATTGCATTTTTTGCACCAAAAAGGTCTTTTTCTACAAGACGACCAATAACCGCAGTCTTGCTCTTTTCCTTAACATCTTTTACATTAAGGTATCTTCCTTTCATAATAATAGTCTTCTCTGCTATTTGATGCGATGGTGCTACCGCTCTTGTAGAATAATTGTTAGACTCATTCTTATATTTAACCAATCCGTTTCTTGAAATTCTTGGCGTTATGTATTCTAAAAAAATTGGAAAATTAGTTTTTATATCTTCTAAGTCCGAATTATCAAATTCTATTCGCCTACCAGATTTATACCCTTTATATGGTTTTGATGTTTGCCCTGGAAAAAGAGTTATAATGTTTTGAGCATCATCTTCAAAAAACTTAGAAAAAGTATTCTTAAGACCATTACCAAAGCCAAAAAGAACTACAAAAATTAAAATACCCAAAGCAACTGTAAACCCAGATAAGAAAGTCCTAAGTTTATTCTTTTGGATGGTTTCAAAAATTTCTTTCCAGTTATCTCTACTAAACATATTGAGATGCTCTTACTTGCTCTACTTTTTTATCTTCAATAATAACGCCATCTTTTAAATGCACAATACGTTTACACATATCTGCAATATCTGGTTCATGCGTTACTAAAAGAATTGTATTTCCTTGGTCATTAATTTTCTGAATAAGGTCCATTACCTCATAAGATGTTTTACTATCTAGTGCTCCAGTTGGCTCATCTGCTAAAAGAACTTTAGGCTCTGCTGCCATTGCCCTTGCAATTGCAACTCTTTGTTTTTGCCCTCCAGATAATTCATTTGGCAAATGTGTTGCCCATTCTTTAAGACCTACTTGCTCTAAATATTTTAGCGCCTTTTCTTGGCGTTCCTTACGACCAACTTTTTGATAGTATAATGGCAGTGCTACATTTTCCATAGCACTTTTATAATTTATTAAATTAAAGGATTGAAAAACAAAACCTAAAAATTTATTTCTATACTGAGCTGCTTTGGTTTCATTTAAATTTTTAATTGGAACACCATCTAATGTATAAGAACCTTCATCTAACTCATCTAACATACCCAAAATATTAAGTAATGTAGATTTTCCAGAACCGGAAGACCCCATAATAGCTACTAACTCTCCTTCTTTTACCGAAAAATTAATTCCTTTTAATACGTGTAACGAATTGCTACCCATTTTATAAGATTTGTGAAGATCTTTAATTTCTATCATAGTAGTTATCTTATTTTTTGATGGCTATTTTTTAAACACATAACAGTTAGACTTCTAAGTTCCTTAATTGTTACGTTTTTCTTTCAAAATTATTTGTTAAATATTACTTAGATTCTTCATCAGACTCTATTTCATTCCAAACTTTTACTTTATCCCCTTCATTAACACCCTCTTTTACTTCTACATAAATACCATCACTTACTCCTAACTCTACTTCCTTACGTTCAAATTCTTGCTCTCCAATTGCAATCTCTACAAAAGGTTTTTTTGTTTTGCTATCGTACTGCACTAGACCTTCTTTTAAAGACAAAACACTATCTGCTTTAGCTAATATTATAGATGCATTAGCACTTAAGCCTGCTCTTATAAATGTAGTGTCCTTTTTACTTAACGTCCCTTTAATTTCAAACTGTATTGCTCCATTTTCCTCTACACCTTTAGGTGCTATATAGTCTAAAACAGCATCAAAAGTTTTATTTTCAATAGCTCCTATAGTAATTTCTAAAGGCAAATTTTCTTTTATTTTTCCTACTTCAGACTCATCAACTTTTCCTTCAAAAATCATTTTTTCCACATCTGCAATAGAAGCAATTGTAGTTCCTTCGTTAAAGTTGTTACTTTCTATAACTTGGTTTCCAACCTCTACAGGAACATCTAAAACCATTCCGCTAACGGTTGCTCTAATTAATGTATTTGCAGCATTACCAAAACCTCTTGTTGTACCTGTTTTTACAATATCGTACCTTTTATTGGCTGCATTGTATGCTTGTTTTGCTTGATCATAAGACACCTGAGCTCTTTCTAAATCTACTTTAGAGATTACCCCTTTATCAAACAAACCCTTTTGTCTTAAATGATTTCTTTGTTGGTCATCCAAGTTTATTTTTGCTTCATCAATAGTATTTCTGGCATCATTAAGTGCATTTAAATTTGGCACAACTTTTATTTTACATAACAAATCGCCAGATGTAACATAATCTCCCCCTTCTACATATACTTCCTCAATTACTCCAGAGATATTTGGTTTAATTAAAACCTCTTCTAAAGGCAAAATACTGCCTGTAGCCATTGTCTTTTTTATAATTGTTTTTTTAGAAGGAATTTCTGTTTGATATACCGTTGGGTCCTCTGCATTTTTTTGATACAAATAGTACATAGAACCCCCAAAGGCAACTATTATAACTAATAGAATGATGATAGTTACTGATTTTTTCATTTCCTAATTTTTAATATTTATTTTGATTGATGTGATTTTTTATTCTGCTCTTAAAGCATCTATAGGTTTTGTTTTTATAGCACTTTGCGCCGGAATAAAACCAGCTAAAAGTCCTGACACAATTAATATCATTAAAGCAGCTACTACCACTCCTAGACTTACACTTGGGTTTACAAACATATCTACAGGTCCGTTCATATCTAACATTTTATTTATCCCATAAATAAATAATGCTCCAAATGTAATTCCTGCCATACCAGATATTATGGTTAAAAAAATAGATTCCATTAAGATTTGTAATTTTATAGACCATGGGTCTTCTCCCAGTGCTCTTCTAATACCAATTTCTTTGGTCCGTTCCTTTACCACAATTAGCATAATATTACTAACACCAATAATTCCAGATAATAAAACTAAAACCCCAACGAAATACGCTATAAAACGCATAGCTCCAAAAAGACTTTCTACTCTATTATACTGTTCATACAAATCAAAATTACCAACTGCTCTTTTATCTTCTGGGTGTACTTTTCTATTTTCTTTAACCAATGCCACAATGCGTTCCTTTAGGTTAGAAATTGAGCTCCCATCATTTGCAGTTATAGCCATCCAACCAACATTATCTCCTCTATTAAAAGCTTGCGAAAAAGCAGTAAACGGAACATAAATTTCTTTTTGAGCTTCTTCCCCATCTCCGTCGTTACTTTTTTTCTTATACGTACCAACTACTAAAAAACTAATCCCTTGTATTTTTATATAAGTACCTAAAACTTTTTCTTCTTTCTTGTATAAACCAGTTTTTACACCCTCACCAATAATGGCAATTTTTTTCTTCTCCTTAATATCGGAGTAATTAATAAAACGACCAGAAGTAATAGCCATTGGTTCTTGCTTAATAATTTCTGGATAATCTCCATAAACGTTATAAGCACCTACATTAATTCCTCTAACCACATTATTACCACCACCAAAACCACCTAGCCTATTTCTTGGTGAAACAAATCTAAGGTTAGGAATGTTATCTTTTATAGACTGCACATCGTCTACTTTAAAATTAAAACGCCTTCCTTTTGGTAAGCCTTTATAAGGTTTAGTGGTATTTCTTGTCCACATAAACATTGTATTTGTTGCAATATCTCCAAAATCGGATTTTATACCATTTTCTAACCCTTTGCCAGCAGCCAATAGGATTATAAGTATAAGAATACCCCAAAATACTCCAAAAGCAGTTAAAACCGTTCTAAACCAATTACTGGTTAGCACTTCTAAAATTTCTTTCCAACGATCTTTATTAAACATATTTTATTCGTCTCTTAAGGCATCAATAGTATGTATACTTGCTGCTCTCCACGCAGGAAAAAAGCCAGCAACAGCTCCTGCAAAAATTAATACAAATACTGTTGTTATAGCTACATTAAAATTTACAGAAGGATTTAAAATATAATCAACCTCTATATGTGGCCCTACAATTTCTAGTAGTCCCATACTAAATATTAATCCGGCAAATCCGGATAGGGCGGTGACAAAAATAGCTTCATGCAAAATCATACCAACTATAGACCATGGTTTTGCTCCCAAAGCTTTTCGGATACCTATTTCACGTGTACGCTCCTTTACAACAATGAGCATAATATTACTAACACCTACTACCCCTGCAATTATGGTACATATACCAACAAACCAAAAGAACATTTTTATACTGTTTGTTAGGTTAAAAAATCTCTTTGCTTCTTCCATAGCACTCCACACTTCTATAGCGTTATCATCTTTGGGAGATATAGTATGAGCACTTTGTAAATATCCTTTTAAATCTCTTTTAAATTGTATTGCTTGCGCAACAGTTTCTTCAAAAGTTTCAGCCGGTGCTAAAGTGTAAGATAAATTATTAACCCTATCTCCTCCATTAAAAGCTTTCTGTGCTGTAGTTATTGGAATATAAATTCTTTCTTCTTCTCTATCTTCCTTTTCTTTAAACTGACCAATAATTTTAAAAGGAATTCCTGAAATTTCTATAAACTCTCCTATTGGAGTTTCTAAATCTCCAAAAACATCTTTTCTTATTTTCTCTCCAATTACGGCAACTTTTCCTGTAGTAATTTCATCGTGATAATTTATAAAACGCCCTGCAGTAATTTTAGCATTTTCTATTTGCTGAAACTGACTAGAAACCCCTTGAATACCATAGGCCAAAGCTTCTTTTCCGTAATTTACCGATACATTTCTAACAAAAATTCTAGGAGATTGGTACTCTATATTTTCCTCTAATAGTTGGGTTGAAAATTCGTAGTTCTCATTGGTAAGAGTAATTCTTCTTCCTGGATTAAGGCCTTTATATTCTATTGTAGTTACACCAGGCCACACCCAAACACTAGTTGCTGCGTCTTGTTCAAATTCTGCGGCAATTCCATTTTGCATACCTTGTCCAAAACCTAATAAAATAACTAGAATAAATATTCCAGAAGCTACAGAAAGACCGGTTAAGAATGTCCGTAGTTTATTTTTTTGAATGGTATCAAAAATCTCTTGCCATCTTTCGATGTCAAACATAGGTTGATTTTGATTGATTGATGGTTACAACACAAAATGCATTGCACCTATAAGACTACAGAAAGGTATAATTGTTACAGTAAAGAAGTGTTAAAAAAAATATAAAACGCTATTTCATTTTTTTGTAGATAAAATAAAACACGCCACCTACCAATATATATGGTATTGCCATAAGATAAACAATACCATTATTTACGCCTTCTGCTGTTGTAGTGTTTTCACCACTTTCTAAAACAGCCCTACACATAGCACATTGCGCTTGCAAAAAGTCTGGAGCAATTAGTAACAATAGAAAAAGAATTAAACCTATTTTTTTCATGCTAACATTTTTATACATGCGTATAATATGGTGAAATCATAAAATAAACTACAACTCCCGTAATTGCAACGTACAACCAAATAGGGAATGTAATTTTTGCTAATTTCCTATGCGCTTCATATTTTCCTAAATATGCCTTAGCATAGGTACGTAATACCAAAGGTATTATTGCTATAGACAAAACTATATGCGTAATTAATATAAAAAAGTAAATGTATTTTAATAATCCTTCTCCACCATATGAGGTAGAATCTGACGTCATATGATAACCAATATACATTATCAAAAATAAGAGAGACAAACCAATACAGCTAGTCATTAATTTTTTATGCAATTTTTTATTCCCATTCTTTATTGCCCAAACCGCAATTACTAAAATAATAGCAGTAAGACCATTTATACCTGCATAGATTGGAGGTAAAAAAGATAATGGCTTTACATTTGGAATTTTAACCCCAAAGAGTAATGCAACCACAATAGGAACTATAATAGATACAATAGTTATAAGTCTATTAAATTTTTTTTCTTTAATTGTAATAGTATCCGACATTTTATTCTGCTAGTAGTTTTTTAATATCTTCTTTTAAAATAGAAATTTGTTCTTTTTCGCCTTCTTCATTTTCTCCTTGCTGTTCGGTAATTGCACCTCTATAATAAATTATTGGGTTATTTGCGGCATCTAATCTAGAGCGCATAAAACCATTTTTATCTATTAGTGCAAACATACCGGAATGCTCAAAACCTCCTGCAACCTCTTGATTTTCTTTTGCAAAAATATAAAACCCTTTATTTGCAAGCTCGTATATATCTTCCCTATTCCCTGTGAGCAAATGCCAATCTAAGTTTGTAATTCTATGCTCCTCTGCATATGCCTTTAAAACCATTGGAGAATCATGTTCAGGGTTTATCGTAAAAGAAGCTACACCAAAATCATTAAATCCTTTAAACTCCTCTTGAAGTTCTATCAAATTTTTATTCATTACTCGACAAATAGATGGGCAGGTGGTAAAAAAGAATTCTACTACATATACTTTACCTAAATAATCTTTATTCGTAATAAATAGGCTATCTTGATTGATAAATGAAAAATCTGGAACCTTCCTATGCTCCCCATTAACATCTATAAATGCTAAACGGCTCATTCTATCATTATCTACAATAGTCCCTGTTTGTACCCTATCTATAATTCTTGGAATAAAAATAATTCCAAAGACAAGAACTATTAAAGAAACCCAGACATATGTATAATTCTTTTTCATAAGTCCTACTATCTATTTGCAGCGTTCTTTTTAAGAGCCATTCGGTATTCTGCAAGGATAATCTTTACATCATCTTCCATCTTATTATTTAACTCTGCTACAGAATTAGCGTTAAAACCATATTTAGTACCCTCATCTTCATCTGATGTTCTACCTCTTAAACTTAGGTCTTTATCTACTATAAAAACATAAGGTGTAGAATAGTTAGAATCTAACTTAATATTGGTTTGTAAACTATTATATACATTTTGAATTTCAGAAGTATCTGCAAAAACAAAGTTCCACTTATTTATATTTACTAAACCTCCTAGTTCTTTCTTGAGCTCTTTAACTTTATCTTCTGCTCCTAAAGGAACCAACATTACAAATTGAAAATCTTTAAACTCAAAAAATTGCTTATATATTTTTTGATTTAAATTAAAAGCAGCTCCTTTTTTAACTTCTACATTACTACCTAAAAATCCAAAAATAGATATTTTATTAGCAAAAGTAACTTCAGAATTTAGGGAAGAAACATCTTCAATATTCTCTGTAAGAATAGGTAATTTACCAAAGTTATTTACTCCAGATGCAAAAAAGAGATATGCAACAACAGGCAGAATAAAAAGAACAACTAAGACAAAAACTTTTTTCATATATGTAATAATATAATAACTCTACAAAAATAAAAAAGACGGCTTAAAACCGTCTTTTTTATTTGTTAAATCTATTTTTATATTAGAAATTCCAAGTAACAAAACCATCTTTATAAACTTCATAAATATAATCGGCCTCTGTTAAAAGAATAAATACCAAGTATATTACTAAAAATATTGGTGTCCAAACTAAAGCTCTTCTAAAAGCAGATTTCTCATCTCTTAAGTGCATAAAATCCCATGCTATGTAATAGGCTTTCACTAAAGTTAAGATAATGAAAATCCAGTTTAATAATTTCATCCCTAATACAGAAGTTCCCGTGAGAGATTCTGGCTTAATAATACCTAAAACAACTTCTACCGCAGTAACAAGAGATAAAAAGATAAGTACTCCCCAAATTTTTTGCGTGTTATTCTTAAACTTTAAAAGACCTCTAAATATTTCTAATTTGTGTTCGTGTGCCATTATTTATGCTTTAAAATTTCAATTAAATGAAATGCCGTATCTATTTTTTTATTAAACTAGGTAAAAGAATGTAAATACAAATACCCAAACTAAATCTACAAAGTGCCAGTATAAACCAACTTTCTCTACCATTTCGTAATGGCCTCTACGCTCATAAGTTCCTATTACAACATTAAAGAAAATAATAAGGTTTATTATTACCCCTGACAATACGTGAAAACCGTGAAAACCTGTGATAAAGAAAAAGAAATCTCCAAAAAGTCTACTACCGTATTCATTGTGTATTAGGTTAGCTCCTTCTACAACTTGTGTTGCATTTTCTAACTTCTTTAAAGATTCTCCTCTAGAAAGTAATGTTTTATGCCCTTCTTCATTAATAGTTTCTGTACGAACTAAAATGTTAGAATTAGCCTTAAATCCTTTTACTACCTCCTTAACAGAGTAGCTTGGCACATAACCTTCATCATAAAACCAAACTCCATTTTTATTCTCGTGCTCTACTCTTTCTCCCGGAATAGTTATTGCAAAATCTTTTAACGCAGCTCTTTCTCCAGAATCTGCTTTAACAAATTGTAATATTCTACCACCTTTTGTTTCTAGAGCTCCTTTATCTCCTTTTATAAACGTATTCCACTCCCATGCTTGAGAACCAACAAAAATAGCACCTCCAATAACAGTTAGGAACATATACCATATTACTTTATTTTTTTGCATTTTATGACCTGCATCTACAGCAAGTACCATAGTTACAGAAGACATAATTAAAATAAAAGTCATTAATGCCACATATATCATAGGATAGCTACCATGCGTAAATGGAACGTGTGTAAAAACCTCATCGGCAATTGGCCAAGTTTCTATAAACTTAAATCTTGAAAAGCCATATGCCGCAAGAAAACCAGAAAATGTTAAGGCATCCGAAACTAGGAAAAACCACATCATCATTTTACCATAACTTGCTCCTAAAGGTTGGTTATCTCCACCACCCCATACATTCTCTTCTGTACTTGTTATTGTAGAATTCATAAAAAGATTACTATTTTATTAGAATTTTGGACAAAAATACTTTTTTTTTCTTCTTTAGAAAAACCGAATCCCTATCAAAACTCACTTTATTTGAAAATATTATTTAACAATTGTCATAAACAGGACTAAATATACCCATAAGAGGTCTAAAAAATGCCAAAAACTAGCACCTAAAATTACCCCTAACATATTATCTGAATTGTATTTACCTTTTATTTGGTTATATAAAACTACTACTAATGATATTATACCAGCAACAACGTGCACAATATGCACCATTGCTATTAAAAAAACATAAGACATTTTAACACTACTAGTGGGACCCGTAAAATAATAACCTTGAGCTACCATTTCTGAAAAACCATTAAACTGTAACACAATAAAAATAATCCCCAAGGCTAATGTGGTAAACAATAAAATAGTCCCATTCTTAGTTTGGCTTTTTTTAATGGCTCTTCTTGCTAAAATATAAGTTAAACTACTTACTATTAATATTGCAGTACTTATATAAAAAGAAGAAGGTAAATTAATTTCTGTAACCCAGTCTTCTCTTCTACTACTAATTATATATGCACTAGTCCATCCTGCAAAACCCATAAGTAAACTTATGATACCAAACCAGAGCATCATTATTTTTGCTCTTGCATTTTTTTCTTTTGGTGTTCCCTGTGTTAAATCCATTTTTATTGTAAAAATTTATCTATAACATAAACTATTTGCATTAATGTAATATAGCTTACACTTGCCAGCATTAATTTTCTAGCAGATTTATTATCTCTTTTTTCATAAAGTTTAAATGCAAAAACAAGCATTACTAAGCCCATAGCAAAAACAACAATAGCTGCGGGTATAGATAAATGCAACCTACCTGTAAAACCAAATGCAGGAACTACAGATATTAAAAGCATCCAAATAGTATACATAATAATTTGAAGAGCTGTTCCTTTATCTTTTTTTCCTGTTGGAAGCATTTTAAAACCTCCTTTTTTATAATCTTCATCTAACATCCAGGCTAAAGCCCAAAAGTGAGGAAATTGCCAAAAAAATTGAATCATAAATAGTGTACCTGGCTCAATACCAAAATCATTTGTTGCAGCTACCCAACCTAACATAAAAGGAATAGCCCCAGGAAAAGCTCCTACAAATACCGCTAAGGGTGTTATTGTTTTTAAAGGAGTATATACACTAGTATAAAGAAATATTGAAATTGCCCCAAACATAGCTGTCTTTGGGCTTAATAAATATAAAGAAACAATACCTATTACAGTTAACACAACTGCTATTACTATAGCTTTATTTACGGTAATTCTTCCTGCAGGAATAGGCCTATTTTTAGTCCTATCCATTAAAGCATCTAAATCTTTTTCTATAATTTGATTAAAAGCATTAGAAGCTCCTACCATACAATAACCACCAAAAGACAAAAGGAGAATAGATATATAATTAATTTCTATTGCTCCTAAAAAATATCCTGCAATAGATGAAAACACAACACTTATAGCAAGCCTTGCTTTTGTAATTTCCTTAAAATCAGCATAAATTAAAGACCAAGTCTTTGTTTCTACTGTGCTAACCGCGGTTTTCATTTTAAACAATCTAATTGAGGGCTGCAAATATAACCCCAACTCTAATTTTTTGCAACGATTTACAAGTATTTATATTACATCTAACAACATTACTACAAACTTAATCTAGTGAAAACGAATATTTTAAAGAGTAATCTTAGCATTAAACACCTTAGCTGTGGTATTTTATAAAAAACAAAATGCAGCAACAATTACTATTGCTACTGCATTTTAGCTCCATTATTGATTTAACATAAAGTTTATTGGAATACTAAAAGGAACTCTAACCGGTTCCCCTCTTTGTTTACCAGGCGTCATCCTTGGTAATTTACTTATTATTCTTTCTGCCTCGTTTTCTAATAATTTATGAGGGCCTCTTAGTTGTAAATCTGTTATATACCCTTCTTTACTAATCTTAAAACCAACATGTACTTTTCCTTTAATCCCTAACTCTTGTGCTTCTTCGGGATATTTAAAATTACGTTGTATATGATTTTGTATTTTTTCTGTAAAACATTTTAATCGTTCTTCCTTACCAACATTCTCGCAACCTGGAAAAATAGGTTTATCTCCTACAGCAATAAAAATAATTTCATCTATCTCAGGCTCCGCCTCTTTATAAACGATATTATCTGGATTCAAATTTTCTTTGGTTTCCTCTTTTGGTTTTTCAATAAACTCTAATTCTGGTTCTACTTTTGTATCATCTTTAACAACCTTAAAAGAAGAACTCTTAACCTTTGGTTTTACAACCTTCTTCTTTTCAGGAACCTCCACCTTCATATCGTTCAAGTCTGGATAGTACTCCAAAACTTCTGGTTCTAATTCAGTGTGTACCATCTCAGCCCCTTGAAAAGACTCAAAAGACGCCTCTAAAGCAAAATAAACTACAGTCATGGCTATTATTAAACCAAATTGAAATCTTGTAGAACCTCTTTTTTGTAAATTTACACTGTGTTTGCCATTTTTACGGCTTACTCTGTTGCGCTTGCTGCAATTCTCATTGCCGTGAGAATTTGCAGGATTACATGTGTTATTATTCATAATATTACGTTTTAGACCCGTTACCGGGATTGTTATAATTATGTTAAAACACAAGAAGCGTACCAAAAAAAAATCCCGAGCCAAGGCTCGGGATTTTAAATATTATATATGGAATATTTTATTGCAACTTAAAGGTAATTGGAATACTAAATGGCACTCTTACCGCTCTTCCTCTTTGTTTACCTGGAGTCATTTTAGGAAGTTTACTAATAATTCTAGCCGCTTCTTTCTCTAAGTTTTTATCTGGTCCACGCATTCTAACGCCACCAATACTACCATCTTTCTGAATAACAAACATTACACTTACACGACCTTGAACACCCATTTCTTGAGCAATTTCTGGGTAACGAAAGTTTTTACCAATGTGCTTTTGCATCATTTTATTAAAACAAGCTCTTTTATTGCTTTCGTTTTCACAACCAGGAAAAACTGGTACGTTTTCAATAACAGCAAAAGGCACATCTATATCTTCTTCAATTTCTTCTACTTCTACATCCTCAACCTCTATAACCTCTTCTTCTTGACTAGTTTCTGTAGATTCTATTACCGTTTCCTCCACTTCTTCTTCATCTTCAACTACTTCTATAATTTCAGGCGCAGCTGGTGGTGGTGGTGGTGGTGGTGTTTTTATTTGTTCAGTCATTGGAACCTCTTCATCTAAATCATCATCAACATTCATTGAAACATCATACTCATTTGTTTTTTCGTATGTTTTCCATTCTAATGCACGCCAAACAACTAACATAACTACAGCTAGTCCTATAACGAAGTATAAACTACTATTTTTTGTTAAATCCGCTTTTGGATTCTTTTTAAGTTCCATATTTATATAATTTAGTGATTGCTAATTTAACTAATATTTTAATAGAAATGCAAATACTATTTCCATTTTAACGCCCATTTCTTAGAAAAATAACTTTTTATTGCTATTCCTCCACAAATTGCGCCAAAACTATTTGCTAAAACATCTAACACATCTCCCTGTCTATCAGAAGTATATGTTAATTGTAAAATCTCAATAACTATGCCAAAAATAATTGCAAAAAAAATCATCCAAAACACTCCTTTATTTAGAGCTGTATTTCCTTGTGTATGTTCCCTTATTGCAAAAACACCTAAAACAACAGCTCCAAAATAAAATCCAAAGTGTACTACTTTATCAAAATGAGGGATACTTATTTTTGGAGTACTACTCTCTGAAAAAGAAAATAAGCTGGCAAATGTTACTAACATCATCCAGCTTATAAATAAAATTCTATATATACTTTTTTTAAGCACTAACTAACTCTTTATAAGCATCTGCACTTAATAACTCCTCTATTTGAGAAGCATCTGATATTTTTATTTTAATCATCCAACCTTCTCCGTAAGGATCTGTATTAACTTTTTCTGGCTCTTCTTCTAAACCTTCATTAAAAGCTATTATCTCTCCACTTAATGGTAAAAATAAATCGGATACAGTTTTAACTGCCTCTACAGTTCCAAAAACTTCATCTTTATCTAAAGTTTCGTCCAGTGTTTCTACCTCAACATAAACAATATCACCAAGTTCTCCTTGCGCAAAATCTGTTATACCTACTGTAGCAACATCTCCTTCTATAGTAACCCACTCGTGATCTTTTGTATATTTTAATTCCGATGGTAAATTCATAATATATATTTTAATTAGCAAAACAAATGTAACAGATTCTATAACAGTATTCAAAAAAATAAGCGACTTAGTTAAGCTAATTTCTATAGAGCTATTACAACTTAGTTTCCAAAATTATACCTAAGTGTAAACCCGGCGTTTATAGTTGTTTGCGGGAATGCTGTAGAAACTGCAAACTGAGAGAATGAATGGTCATAAAAGAATAATGCATTTAAACTCTTACTTAATGCATAATCTGCCGTAAATTTTATAGATAATAAATTTTGCCCTGAAGTAATTTGGTTATTATCTATATCTAGGTTTCTTATAATTGTAATATTATCTCTTAAAGTTACATCTGCTTTAAGGTTTAAATCTCCTTTAAGCCTTGTTTTTTCTCCTCCTATATTAGTTACAAATTTTACATCTTTAATTCTGTAGCCTAAACCAACTGTATATTCTTTTCCATTTATCTCGGTCAGTAAATTATTATCAAAACTTAGAGAGAGCGCTCTATCTGTACGTATTTCTGCTAGTACACTAACCGAATTTTTCATTTCAAAATCTACTCGCATTAATGGATTAAACTGATCTGTTAAAACCACATTACTAATAATATTATCTGGCAATACATCTCCATTTTCTAAATTTATATTCCCATTTTGCTTTTCTAAATTGGTCTGAAAAGAGTTTATACTATACGAAGCTCTATACCCATGACTTAATGAGAAACGTTTAAATTTCTTTTTAAACCATTTGTTGCGCATTAAACCAGTATACTTAAGATTCCAATTTGGGATAGGAATAGACCTAAAAGCATCTAAATTTACTCTATCTACTTTTTGCCCAGTATATGCTGCAAAGAAAGCTGGCAACAACACTTCTTGCTGTGTTTTACCATAACGCTCTGGAAAACCATCTGCATCTACT
Organism: Maribacter vaceletii; assembly: GCF_003634105.1. GTDB lineage: Bacteria > Bacteroidota > Bacteroidia > Flavobacteriales > Flavobacteriaceae > Maribacter_B > Maribacter_B vaceletii. The sequence continues at coordinate 186,406 of NZ_RBIQ01000007.1, forward strand.
GCTCCAATTGTTTCTCCACGATCACTAACCAACCTATTAGCAACTGTTATTCTATTTTGTTTAAACTCTTGGAATGTCTCTGAATCAAACTCATCACTTTTTCCAAAAGCAGTACCAATCATTATGGTTGATATACTAAAGTTTCCAAAATTATTTCCTAATAAGTTTTCATATTGATAATCTCCGTTCCCTAAATCATTAACTTGAAAACTTTCTTGATAACTATTAGAATATTGCCTATCTGCAGATAAATCTATTGTTAAATCTTTTATTGGCTGTGCTGTCGCGGTAATATTTAGCTGCTTATTTGTTCGCTCTACGTATTGTTCATTAAATTCTTGAAAAGGAGTTAACCAACCATTACGAGCAGCCTCAAAACGAACATCTGCTTGACTACCAAAAATAAATCCTATAGATGGTCTTGTTGTTCCTATAAATCCTATAGATTGTGTATATCCTGGAAGCACTTTACCATTACTCTCATTGTAATTTATATTTAAACGCTTCACCATAGTCAAAACATCTACAGCTGTATTAAACAAACCACTTGTTTTTCCTTTTTCCTTTTTAGTATCCTTTGTATTTCCTGCTTTATCTTTTCTTGCAAGTGCATTTTTTGCAGATGCCTTACCTGTTCGCTTCTTAAGTCCTAAAAGGTCATAGAACTTCTGCATAGTTAAAGACGCTGTAAGGTTATGTGTATTTGCATTTTGAATTGTGTTAATTGAAGCTTGGTAGCCTAATGCATCTGAAGCTACTTCTGCCAAGGCATCACCACCGCGCTGCCAATCAAAATTACTGGTGTAACTATACTGTGCACTAATAAAATCTAATGCAGGAATCTTATTGAATGGAATTTCATAATTCAATTGCATTTCTTGTGCATGTCTATTTGGTTCTCCTATATCAAAGAAACCATCCCATAATTCTAAAGTTTCGTCTATTCTAGAATCTGGATTACCTTCTTCTTCAAAATAATTACGAACAATACTATTATTAGAACCCGTTAAATTTAATCTAAGTGATTTTGTTAAACTATAATTTACAGCATATTGCCAGTTAAATTGATAATTTCTTTGTTGTAATTCTGGCAACTCTAATTTATCTACACCTTCCTCTAATACATCTCTAAAACGCTGTTTATTAAACTGCCTATTAATATTAGAGTTCACGGATATACTACTTGGCAAAAGATTTAAGTTCAGATCTTTTAACCACTGAAAATACTTTCCATTAAACAAAGAGTCTTTCTTTTTAAAAGGTGCTACCTCGACTGGTTTAAAATTGTGATTGTAAACAAAACCTGTATTAACGTTTTGATCTCTTAATTCTGAAATTTCAAAATCTCTATGGTTTGTTTCGTTATAAGAATAGTTAAATGTAAAATTTTCAATATCATAAAAATTAGCATCTGCTTCTTCTCCTCTATTTTTACGAACACCTATTAAGTTAATACTTGTACGTTTTGTATAATCTTCTGCTTGTTCTAAAAGATCATCTGCTTGTTGCTCTGTATCTGCAGCATCTACTAAATCATCTAACTTTAAATCATCATAAACAGGATCAAACTCTGGAGTAACTAGTTGTTCTGATATTCCATAATTAAAAGGAACTTGAATTCCCCATTTTTTTGGAAGTAATTGCCCTACATTCACATTTGTAACTACGTCATAAGAAATAGCATCTTCTCTAGCTCTTTCATTTGGCATTTGGTCTACTGCACCAAAACCAGAAGTACTTCTGCTACCTGTAGCAGATACATTAGCAAAGTCTGCAATATTAGCATCTACGGCAGCTACAGCAGCCCAACCTCCATTATTATCTAAACCAGCTAAACGAAGTTCATTAAACCATACTTCTCCACGTGCTCTTAAATTATCTAAGTTTTTTATACCTACCATCATGGAACGTATACTACCTAAAGATGGATTTCCTTTTATACCAACACGTATTCTTCCTAACGTTCTTGGCGCAAATTCTGTTGTTGGAATTATAGTGCCATTTTCTACTTCAAAATATTGTGCTTCGTTAAAATTACCGCTTGCTATTAATTCTGATTTTATTTTATTTAAATCGCTAACAGAAACTTCTAATTGATTAACATCTGGCCAAATTTCGCTTTCCGATGTTGCGTTAAAAGGTGTAAACTGTAACGGTAGTTCTATTTGATAGTAATTCTCAGAAAAATCTGTACCTATTCTTAAAAAACCAACTAGTGGCGTAGCATTATCAGAGTAATCTCCATCATTAATTTTCTCCGCATGCATAAACATTTTAAGTTTTTTATACTGACGGATATCTATATTTAAGTTTTTGAAAACACCTCTAGAATCTTCCGACTCTAAATTTTCAACTTTAAAAGACAAGGACTGTTCGTTCTGACGGATAATAGTATTGTTATTATTTAATTGTTCCCTTACTACACCTGGAGGCAACACATAAGGTATAGGGTTTCTTGTACTATTCTCTTCTACATTTACTGTATTTACATCTATTATTGTACCGTCATCTGCTGCATTATTATCAATATCATCTTCTTGTAAAGATTTTGTATACGTACGCCAATCGCCACGAACTAAATCTAAGGTAGCAAAACGCAATACAGTTGGACTTGTAAAGCCAGTCATATACATACGCATAAAACTAACAGACCTAAAATCATTAATACCCCCAACAGCTTCCGAAAAATCACTTAATGGAATTTTATATTGAATCCATCTACGATTTAAATTAGTACCATCTGGTAATTCTGGAGTAACCCCTTCTTTTATATCCGTTACGTATTTATCATTAACAGAAGTGTTAGGTTTTATCTCTATTCTATATTCATAGTAGCTATTTACCGTATTCATGGTTAAATCTCTATCTATATCTTCTACATCTGGTAAAGTTGTAGAACCTCTATTGGTATTAGAAACACCTACAGGAGAGTTACCATCTGGGTTATTAAAATTTAAATAACGCTCTAAAATACTACCTTCTCTATTTAAATAATATTGATAATTATCTAATGCAGGGTCATTACCTGAATTATTACTAAAAACAGTACCTTCATTAGTATCGCTTAAACCATCAAAACCAACATCTTGTATAGCTCTATTAGCCTCTTCGGCATCAAACGCATAAACCAAAGCTTGTGTTTGCGGAACTTCTCCCCAGGAAGTAGGAGCTGTAGACTCTGTATTATTTGTATCTGGCAAACCATTTTCATATTGCTTTTTACCATCTCTTAATACATCTTCCGATATATTCCCTAAATTTAAAACTAACTCTCCAGGACTTGTAGCGATACCATCTACATATGGATCTAACACCCAAAATTGAACGAATTCTACATTAGACTGCTCAAAATCTGTACTACTTAAAGAACGCATAATTCCCGCCCATTTATCTGCAGGGTTTTCTGCATTAAAATCTGGATTATTATTATATGGCCCTTTATCATCAGGATAATATGCCATATCTAAAGTACTTTGCACTCTAGTTTGTCCTTGCGCTTGATCCGTCTCTGGAAAAACTTCATCTATAAAAACTCTACGAGTAGGGTTTGTAGATAAATCACTATCACTAATGCCAGAAGGTCTTTGGTTTGTATAAAAAATTGGATCAATAGTATACCATGCCATTTTTGCTCTACCATGACCATTTAAAAGGTTATCAGGATCTGTAACTCCAGAACCATACAACCTTACATTTTCAACTTCCCCAAATTCTAAAGGTGTACTAGCAAGTGTCCATCCTAAGGATGCTCTAATGTCTATTAAAGCTTGCGCTCCTTCAAAATCATCTAAATAAGTGGTAGTTTCTCCTTGAAAATCTGCATTCTTTGGCGAGTTTGGTTTTAACCAAGCTATTTCTGCACGCATAGAAACATTGGAAGGAACATCGGTATCTATATTTGGAAGCTTATTTACCATTCTAGTTAAGAAAGGAACTTCTGTAGAGAAATTCCCATTTAACCCAAAAATAGTATTGTTAACTGGCTCTACACCATAATTAGATTTTTGCGTTAACGGTCTTTCATTTAAATTTAAAAATGTACCCCCTAAAACAAAGTTCTTATTAAATTGATGTTCTACGTTTACACCAGTAAACCTTCTAGTTTGTTGTCCAAATACTGCATTATTTTCTACAGAAATATTTATTGGCGTGTTTGATGCCTCTAAACTTGGATCTAAAATTTGTACGGTACCTGCTTGATAATTTACGGTATAATCTATTCCTTCTTGTAATTGACGACCACCAGCGGTTACACGAACAGAACCTCTAGGCACATTAAAAGCTCCAATAGGAATACCATTATTACCTTCCGATTTATAACGCCCTTTTAATAAGAATTTATTTTTTTCTGGATCTTGAAGTGCAGCTGCTTTAGTTAACTCATACATGTCTTTAAAGACATATTTTTCTTGGTTTTGATTAAATGAATTTTCATCTGTATAATCTCCGCTTCCTAATTCTTCAAACAAAAACTCTCCAAATGGTTCTACTTTTGTAAAAATTATTCTACCACTCTCTGTGTCTACTGTTAAACCTGGGATAAAATCAAAGAAACCATCCCCACCTTTTTGGACATCATTATACGTATTTAATCTATCTAAATTAAACACATCTAATAATATTCTTTCTTGTAAATCTTTATTTCCATTAATTGGAGCTGGAAAAGGTTCTACTGGTGTAATATAGTTTCTTGGTGTAGGGTCTGAATATAAAATATTCATTTTAAAATCTTCCTGACTTAATCTATATGCTCCAGTAGCATAAATATTTTTCATCATTAAATCCCAAATAGGGTCTGTAATATTGGTAATATTACTTTTTAATAATTTAAGAACTAACGTATTATTTTCTATTATTGGGTTTACTCCTCCAGATACTGTTGTTGCATCTACACCACCATTTGCAAATTCCCCAACTTGATACACTTCTCCGTTATAGGTGTATTGAAATGCTACCCCTAAAACTTCATCATTACTAAGTCTTTGATTTAAAGAAATATACCCTAACTGTGTATTATACTCATAATCTCTATTAGGTTCTAATTTTCTAGCATTTTCTAAAATAGCATAATCAAATCCCTGATTTACTTGATAGCCTGGAACATTAAAACCAGCTTCTACCGTTGCTATATCTCTAATAGATTCTGTTAAAGCACCAGAACCTATTGCCATAGGGTTATAATCATTGGCATCATTCCTAGGCAGTCTATTACTAGGGTTATTAAAAAACCCAGATGGATCTCCATTTTGAGAACCAATTCTTGTTTTATCCTCCAAAGCTTCCCCTAAATCCTGTATTGCTACAACATTTCTAACATTTAATGTTTGTTGGCTACGATTAGTTACCCAAACTTCTAAACGAGTTATTTGTATTTGACTACGTATGTATGGGTAATTTTCTAAAGCTTCATCATAATTATCTCTAAAATAGTGTGATAAGAAAAAGTGCTTATCCTCATCATAATCTAAAGCCGTAATAGAAAATTCATTTACGGTACCACCGCCTTGCGCTACAACGGTATTATTTTGCGAACGTTGTTCTGAAAAAACTGCGGTTACTCTAGTTTTACCAAACTGCAACTGCGTTTTTACACCAAATAAACTTTGTGCTCCAGTTATTAATGAACTATTTAAAGGCATATTTACATTACCAACTTCTATAGATTGTATAATATCATCTTCGGTTGGTGTGTAATCTAATTTTACAATATTCTGAAAATCAAAAGTTGCCTCGGTATCGTAATTTGCTGTTACTTGTAAACGCTCTCCAATTTTTCCAAGCATACTTAAACTAATACGCTGATCAAAATCAAAAGATAAGTTTGTTCTATTTCTTGGCGATAAAGATGGGTTATCATTTTTTTGCCAAATAACGCCCAAATCCATTGCCACAGAACCTTGTGGTATTACCTCTATACCACCTTCTCCAAATATGGATTGAAAAAATTTATTGTCTTTATAAAAAACCGGAAGTAAGTTTTTCTTAGCCTCTTTGCTCCCTGCTTTTTTACCCGCAAAGGCATCTGATTTTTCTTTGAAGTAAGACTTAATGCCTTCTCTTTTTACTAATTCTAAATATTCTGCAGGAGTAAGTATTATTGGGTACCCTATATCAAAATCTCCAATACTTTCATTATAAACATAACGATCTAGTTCTGTATCATAAATATACTTAGAGACTATACTTTCTGGGTTTTCAAGTAAAATTTTACCCAAATCAAATCCTGTTTTCACAGAATCTACCTGTTGCTCATTAGCTGTTTCCCCTGTATTGTCCTGCGCAACAGTTGTTGTAACTGTTCCAAAAAACAAAACAAATAGGAAAGCAAACTTAAATGATAATTTAAGATTTTTTTTTGCCCCTTGTTTCAAACTTTTTACAAATTTTTAAGCGCAAGTTTTATAATGTTCTCTACGCTAAGTGTAGGATCTTGGGTCATGATTTTGTCAATCACTTTTTCTGCTTGTCTTCTGACAAATCCAAGAACCTCTAAAGCAGATAACGCTTCATCTTTATTTGTATTGTTTGAACTGGTGGAAACTTCGTCTATATCATAAACTTTCAAAATCTTATCTCTAAGATCTAAAATAACTCGTTGAGCAGTTTTTGCTCCAATCCCCTTTACAGACTGTATTAAAGCCACATCTCCATTAGCAATAGCATTTCTTAATTGCAAAGGTTCTAATGAGGACAACATGGTTCTTGCTGTACTAGAACCAATTCCCGAAACAGATAATAACAATCTAAATATTTCTCTCTCGGACTTTTCTACAAACCCATACAAGGTGTGGGAATCTTCTTTAATTTGTAAATGTGTTAATAGCCTAATGTTTTCTGCATCGGTAATTTTAGAAAATGTATGTAAAGATATGTTTACAAAATACCCAACTCCTGCACATTCTATTATTACATAAGTTGGATTTTTCTCTATTAATTTTCCATTTAAATGCGTAATCATAAACTATGTATTAACTTTTTACTCGATAATCGAGATTTAAATGCTCCGAGGCTTGCCTCGAAATCAAAATTAGTTTCCAAATAAATGCCTTGCGGGATTGCCCCAAGGTAGTTTACTCTATTTATTCTACTTGTTTTGCTTGTTTTCTTTTCTCTCTTTCCTGAGCGTCTATTACAGTAACTGCTGTCATATTTACAATCTCATCTACACTAGCTCCAAGTTGCACAATATGAACTGCTTTTTTTAAACCAACTACAATTGGGCCTATAGAATCTGCACCATTAAGCTCTTTTAATAACTTATACGTAATGTTTGCGGATTCTAAGTTTGGGAAAATTAGCGTGTTTACTTTTTTTCCAGCTAATTTTGAAAATGGAAATTTGCTTTCTAACAACTCCTTATTTAGTGCAAAATCAGTTTGAATTTCTCCATCTACAATTAAATCTGGATTAGATTGATGCAGCATACTAACAGCCTCTTTTACTTTTTTAGCTTTTGGATTAACAGAAGACCCAAAGTTTGCATAGGAAAGCATTGCAATTACTGGAGTAAAACCAAATGTAGTTGCTACGTTAGCTGTCATTTGTGTAATTTCTGCAAGTTCTTCTGCGTTTGGATCTATGTTTATAGAGGTATCTGCTAAAAACATTGGCCCTCTTTTTGTATCCATAATATGTACAGTAGATACTCTTTTAACATTAGCCGCTCTACCAATTATCTCAAAAATAGGTTTTACAACAGAAGGGTATGCACGTGAATAGCCTGTAACCATCCCATCTGCATCTCCTACTACAACCATCATAGAGCCATAATACGTACGTTCTCTCATTTTTCTTAGAGCCCCATACATACCTACACCATTTCGCTGTCTTTTCTCAAAATAAGTTTTAGCATAAAGCTCTCTTTTTTCTTGAGCTTCATCTAGTTTTGGGTCAATTATTTCTATATCAGCATCAAACTCTAATTCCTTTTTCAGCTCATTAATAATTTCTTTTCTTCCCAATAAAATTGGAATAGCTATTCCTTCATCATAAGAAATTTGGGCTGCTTTTAAAACATCTAAATGTTCTGCTTCAGCAAAAACAATTCGCTTAGGATTTCTTCTAGCACGATCATGCAATAATCTTACTATTTTATTATCACTTCCAGAACGTTGTAAAAGCTCTTCTCTATAACGATCCCAATCTTCTATTGGTTCTCTAGCAACTCCACTTTCTATTGCTGCTTTTGCTACTGCTGGTGGTATTTCGGAAATTAATCTTGGATCAAAAGGTTTTGGAATTATATAATCCTTACCAAAAGCTAATCGTGTTTTTCCATAAGCAATATTTACTTGCTCTGGAACAGGTTCTTTTGTTAAATCTGCCAACGCTTTTACAGCAGCCATTTTCATAGCCTCATTAATCTTAGTTGCCCTAACATCTAAAGCTCCTCTAAAAATAAAAGGAAAGCCTAGCACATTATTTACTTGGTTAGGATGGTCTGATCTACCGGTTGCCATAACCACATCTTCCCTTGTTCTACAAGCTAAATCATACCCTATTTCTGGATTTGGATTTGCCATTGCAAAAACTATAGGATTCTTTGCCATAGAAAGCAACATTTTAGGATCTACTATATCTGCTATAGAAAGACCAACAAAAACATCTGCACCTACCATTGCTTCTGTTAACGTATCTATTTTACGGTCCGATGCAAACTCTAACTTTTCTTTTGTTAAATTCTCACGGTCTTTACGAATTACCCCTTTACTATCTAACATTACAATATTCTCTGCACTTGCACCAAAAGCCTTATACAATCTTGTACAAGACACTGCTGCCGCTCCAGCACCACTTACAACAATACGAGCCTCTTCAATTTTTCTTCCTGTAAGCTCTAATGCATTTAATAAAGCTGCTGCAGAAATAATTGCAGTTCCATGCTGATCATCATGCATTACAGGAATATCTAACTCCTCTTTTAATCTTCTCTCTATCTCAAAAGCTTCTGGAGCTTTTATATCCTCTAAATTTATTCCTCCAAATGTAGGTGCTATATTTTTTACGGTTTGTATAAACTCCTCCACATTTTCGGTATCTACTTCAATATCAAAAACATCAATATCTGCAAAAATCTTAAAAAGCAATCCTTTCCCTTCCATTACTGGTTTGGATGCTTCTGGACCAATGTTACCCAACCCTAAAACTGCAGTACCGTTAGATATTACTGCTACTAAATTTCCTTTTGCTGTATATTTATAAGCATTATTCTTATCCTTCTCTATTTCTAAACATGGTTCTGCAACACCAGGAGAATACGCAAGTGCTAAATCTCTCTGGGTTGTATAAGGTTTTGTAGGAACAACTTTTATTTTACCAGGAATTGGCTTTGCATGATATATTAATGCTTCTCTTCTATTTCTTTGTTTACTCATACCTAAAGTTTAGAACTACAAATTTAAGTGTATTCTTTTATTTTTAATGCTTAAATATTAGTTAAGTATATTAATTTTTTTGAAAACGAGTAATTACAAGTTAGCCCCTGTAATTACTTAAGGAATTTTATATTTCTTTGAAGCCCTGAAAATTTAGTTCTTTTCACTGCCGATTTTTGAAAGACTTTTTTAAACACATCCTCTGTAACTTCTTCCCAGTCCTTTTTATTCATACTTAGCAATTCAGGATGCGGATTAAATAATGGTTCTGAATGCGGTTTTGAAAATCTATTCCAAGGACAAACATCTTGACAAACATCGCACCCAAACATCCAATCATCCATTTTGTTCTGAAACTCTGATGGCATTTCATTCTTCAACTCTATTGTTAAGTACGATATACACTTACTACCATCTACTTTATATGGCTCTACTATTGCCTGTGTTGGGCAAGCATCTATACATGCCGTACAGGTACCGCAATGATCAGTTACTTTAGCATCATAAGCCAAATCAATATCTAAAATTAGTTCTGCTATAAAATAAAAAGAACCTACTTGCTGGGTTAACAAATTACTATGCTTCCCAATCCAACCTAAACCACTTTTTGCTGCCCAAGCTTTATCCAAAACAGGAGCAGAATCTACAAAAGCTCTACCCCCAACTTCTCCTATTTCTGTGTTAATAAAATTCTGAAGTTCCTTAAGTTTAGATTTTATTACATGATGGTAATCGTTACCATACGCATATTTAGAAATTTTATAGGAATTTGTATTTTGCTGTTCTTCTGGAAAGTAATTGAGCAATAAAGAAACTACAGATTTGGAACCTTCTACTAATAAACGTGGATCTAAACGTTTATCAAAATGGTTTTCCATGTATTGCATTTGCCCATGTCTATTCTCTTGCAACCATTTTTCTAACCGAGGAGCTTCTTCTTCTAAAAAATCTGCCTTAGATATACCGCAAGAAAGAAAACCAAGGCGCTTGGCTTCTTCTTTAATTAATGCACTATGCTTTTCTTTTATATCTATCAAAAGTGCTATTACTAATTTCTAAAACAATCCTCCTTGAATATTTCCTTTTATTCTACCTAGATGTTTATAGGCTTGCTCGGTAACTTCTCTTCCTCTTGGAGTACGCATTATAAAACCTTGTTGTATTAAAAAAGGTTCATACACTTCCTCTATTGTTTCAGGGCTTTCAGAAACTGCCGTTGCAATAGTAGAAATTCCTACCGGACCACCTTTAAATTTATCAATAATGGTAGTTAGTATTTTATTATCCATTTCATCTAAACCATGTGCATCTACATTTAATGCTTTTAGGCTAAACTTAGAAATAGCAATATCTATACTACCATTACCTTTAATTTGCGCAAAATCTCTTACCCTTCTTAAAAGGGAATTACATATTCTTGGTGTACCTCTACTTCTGCCTGCAATTTCTATAGCTGCTTCATTAGTTATAGGTACGTTTAAAATTTCTGAACTTCGTTCTACGATGGTAGATAATAACTCTGTAGAGTAATATTGCAACCTACTTTGAATTCCAAAACGAGCACGCATAGGTGCTGTAAGTAAACCAGACCTTGTAGTTGCCCCTATTAAAGTAAACGGATTTAAGTTTATTTGTACTGTTCGTGCATTTGGCCCAGTTTCAATCATAATATCAATCTTATAATCTTCCATTGCAGAATACAAGTATTCTTCTACAATTGGGCTTAATCTATGAATTTCATCAATAAACAAGACATCTCGTTCTTCTAAATTTGTTAACAAACCAGCTAAATCTCCTGGTTTATCTAACACAGGACCCGATGTAATTTTTATACCCACACCAAGTTCATTTGCTAAAATATGAGCCAAAGTTGTTTTTCCTAATCCCGGAGGACCATGAAATAAAGTATGATCCAACGCTTCTCCTCTTTGGTTAGCTGCTTCCACAAAAATCTTAAGATTCTCTAGAACCTGTTCCTGCCCAGTAAAATCATTAAAAGTAACCGGCCTTAAAGCTCTTTCTATATCAAACTCTTCCGAAGAAAAATTACCAGTAGTTGGATCCAAATTTTCGTTCATAGTAAACAAAGATAGCAAAAATCAAATGCTAATAACTCAATAGAATTAACAACTATCATAACATTCTAATTTTTTAAATAACCATAAAAAAGTATTTAATTATTATCGTAAATTCATTTCATGAAAAATATACAATACTCTAAAGGCGTAACGCAATACCTTCCTTTTTTTTATATTATTTGGGCAGATGATTTATTATCTGTTTCTGAGATTAATGTTGTGAAACATGCTTTAGAAGAAGATACAACGCTTGAGGACCAAGAAAAAGAACTACTACTTTCTTGGTTAAAAAATGAAAACTCTCTTAAAGACAAAGAAGTTAAAATTTGGAAGCAAATTATTGATGCATCTAAAATTAAAATAATAGAAAATGAGTCTTATCCACTAACTTTTTTTAGTCAAAAAGTAACTGCTTCCTACTTTTCCGATAGCTCATTTAACGAAAGTCTTAAAAAAATAGAGGTTAATCTAGGCATGCAACCCAACCACTACAATCATTTATTTGAGGTTAAAATAAGTACTAACAAAACATCTAAAGAATATGACAGTGCAATAATAGATTCTATTTTAAAAGGCAAACAAGCCAAAGTGGTTGATACTTTTAGAAAAGATTTATCTGCTACAATATTTAACTGGGAAACTATTCGCGATAAAAGCACACACAGAAAAAAAGTTTTAGAACAGGTAAAACATCTTGCAAATAAAGGGTATGGAGCAATGGCATACCCTAGAGTTTATAATGGAACCGAAGACATGGAAGGTTACGCTGCAATTTTTGAACACATGATGTATGTAGATGGCAGTATGGCCATTAAATTTGGTGTTCAATTTGGATTATTTGGCGGAAGTATTCAAAAACTTGGCACAAAAAAGCATCATGATTTATATCTAAAAAACACAGGAGAAGCATCTTTATTAGGGTGTTTTGCAATGACAGAAACTGGACATGGCTCTAATGTAAGAGGCGTAAAAACAACTGCAACGTATGACAAAAAATCAAACCAGATAACTATACACACCCCTGGTAAAATTGACAACAAAGAATATATAGGAAATGCTTTAGATTCGAAAATGGCTTCTGTTTTTGCACAACTTATTGTAAATGGAAAAAATGAAGGCGTGCATGCTATTCTTGTTCCTCTAAGAGATAAAAACCACAACTTACTACCAGGAATAAATGTGGTTGACAATGGGTACAAATTAGGGCTTAATGGTGTAGACAATGGCAAAATATGGTTTAACCAAGTTGCCGTACCAAAAGACAATTTATTAGACAAATATGGCTCTATTACAAATGACGGTTCTTATTATTCTAAGATTGAAAATCCTAATAAAAGATTTTTTACCATGCTTGGAACCCTTGTTGGCGGAAGAATTTGTGTTGCCAGAGCTGGTTTAGGTGGTGCAAAAATGGCATTAACAATTGCTATAAAACATGCTTTACAAAGAAGGCAGTTTAATGACAATAAAAAAATGCAGGAAGATTTGTTGATGGATTATCCATCACACCAGTTACGATTAATCCCTTTAGTAGCTAAAGCGTATGTATATCATTTTACTTTAGACAAAATGATGTATGAGTATTGTAATGAAGCTTCTGACAAAAGAAAAGTAGAAACACAAGCTGCAGGTTTAAAATCGATTATAACATGGTATGCCAATGCTACTATCCAAGAATGTAGAGAAGCTTGTGGAGGAAAAGGATACCTAATAGAGAACAGAATAGCCGATTTAAAGAATGATGTGGACATTTTCACAACTTTTGAAGGAGATAACACAGTTTTACTACAATTAGCAGCAAAAGGGGTGTTATCCGATTTTAAGGCAGAGTTTAATAGTGCTGGTTTTTTATCTGTTTTAAAACTATTAAGTAACCAAATAAATGATAGCGTTACTACTGCTAATCCTTTGTACACTAACAAAGTAGATAAAGATCATTTATATGATCCAGAATTTCATAAAAATGCTCTAAACTATAGAACAAGAAGATTAACGTATTCTATTGCAAAACGCATACAAGGGTATATTAAAAAAGGCGTACCATCTTATCAAGCTTTTTTAAAAGTACAAACACATTTAATAAGCTTAGGAAAAGCCTATAGCATAGCAAAAGCTTACGAAGCTTACTATACTTCTATTAGTATAATTAAAGATGAAAAATATGCAGACCTATTTAAAAAACTAGGTGTTTTATATGCGTTACATGAAATAAGAATTGATGCAAGTTGGTATTTAGAACAAAGCTATATAGGAGCCACAAAATCAAAGGCAATACGACAACGCGTGGAAAGACTTAGTACAGAGTTAAGACCTCATATAAATACCCTTATAGATGGTTTTGGAATACCAGAACATTGCTTAACTGCTCCGATTAGTAAATAAAATCGGAGCAGTTACAATTAGGTTATTGCATAAAATTAATCCTTTTTTTTATGCAATTCTGAGGTATCTAAAAAATCTAATAGTACCATTTTACCATCTCCATAAAAATAAGTCTTAGAAGACCCGGATGAAGATAATTCTATAGTATCTGATGCATAAACTCTTGCACTAGGAGATTCAGATAAAGTGACCGAAACAGCACTTGCCTGAAGCTTCTCTGCTTTTAAGTTAGAAGACCCTAAAAGTTTTACTTTCAAAACATCTGTAGTACCATCCATTTTAGCAGAAGATGTATCTGTCATAAAAATTGAATTTGTAGAACTTGTAGAATAAATAGAAACATCTATACGGTCTTTTAAATTTATTTGTAGTGAATCACTATCTATGTTAAAATTACCAGAACTATTGTCCTCCATATTAATATCTACATAAGGAGATTGTGCATTTAGTTCTAATTTAGAATTTTCATAAGTATTTACATAAAGTTCTTCAGACTCTACAATATCCTCCATTCGTATTCTTCCTCCTCTCATAACAATAGCATCCAATTCTACAAAACTTACAATAATATCTAATTTCTTTTTTCTTGTGATTTTATAAAAAGAACTAATTTTAAGTGTTCCGTTTACTACTCGAAATTTTAAAACATCAATTAAATTATCATCAGCTGTAATGCTATACCCTTCAACATCTCCTCTTTTTAAAGTAATATCTAAGTCATCATTTAATTCTATTTCTGTAAACGAGGGTAGGTCTTGGACAACATCAATTACATTCTTATTCCCTTTTATTTTAGGTTTACGTTGTGCATAGGTATAAGCACAAAAAAATAATAATGTGCCAATTAATATTCTTTTCATTATAGATAAATTTTAGCGTTAATGGTAACTGTAAGATATTACAAAAAAGCCATATACATTTAAAATAAGTCCAAAAAAAAAGTCTAACTATAAAAGTTAGACTTTACTATTTTTAATACAAAACTAATTAGTGATGCATTTCTTCTTCATCTGGCTGTAAAGGTACAGTTTGCGGAACAAAATCTTGTCCAGGAATAATATACTCTCCATTTGCATCTACCTTACTATAATCATAAGCCCAACGATGAACTTCTGGAATTGGACCATGCCAGTTTCCATGAAAATGTTCATGTGGAGTAGTCCATTCTAATGTATTTGAACTCCATGGATTTAAAGAACCTTTTTTACCATTAAAAATGCTATTAACAAAATTGTATAAGAATATTAATTGCGCTCCTGCAGCAATTATTGCAAATACCGTCATTAAAACTTGTACATCAGTTAATTCATCAAACATTGGAAATGCTGTATTCTGGTAATATCTTCTAGGAACACCTGCCATACCAACAAAGTGCATTGGGAAGAACACCCCATAAGCACAAACTGCAGTTATCCAAAAGTGTACATACCCTAAATTTTTGTTCATCATCTTACCTTCAAACATTTTTGGGAACCAGTGATAAACACCAGCAAATAAACCATACAATGCAGATATACCCATTACTAAGTGGAAGTGTGCTACAACAAAATAGGTATCATGAACATTAATATCTAAAGTACTATCTCCTAAAACAATACCTGTTAAACCTCCAGTTATAAAGGTAGAAACCAAACCAATAGAAAATAACATTCCAGGATTTAATTGTAAGTTACCTTTCCAAAGTGTGGTTATATAATTAAATGCTTTTACTGCAGATGGTATTGCAATTAATAATGTTGTAAATGTAAATACGGAACCTAAGAATGGGTTCATTCCAGAAATAAACATGTGGTGCCCCCAAACAATTGTAGATAAAAATGCAATTGCTATTATTGATGCAATCATAGCTCGATACCCAAAAATTGGTTTACGAGCATTGGTAGACATAACTTCTGATGTAATACCCAATGCAGGTAATAATACAATATATACTTCAGGGTGACCTAAGAACCAGAATAAGTGTTCATATAGAACAGGGGAACCTCCTTGATAATGTAAAACTTCTCCTTGAATAAAAATATCTGATAAAAAGAATGATGTACCAAAACTTCTATCCATTATAAGTAATAATGCTGCTGATAAAAGAACTGGGAAAGAAATAACACCAATAATTGCTGTTACAAAGAATGCCCATATTGTTAATGGCAATCTTGTCATTGACATACCTTTTGTACGTAAGTTAATAACTGTAACTATATAGTTTAATGATCCAAGTAAAGAAGATGCAATAAATATAGCCATAGAAACCAACCATAATGTCATACCCATTCCAGAACCAGGTTGTGCCATAGGTAATGCACTTAATGGTGGGTAAATTGTCCATCCAGCTGCTGCAGGTCCTGCCTCTACAAATAAAGAGCAAACCATTATTACACTAGATAAAAAGAATAACCAATAAGACACCATATTAAGAAAACCAGATGCCATATCTCTAGCTCCAATTTGCAAAGGAATAAGCAAGTTACTAAACGTACCACTTAAACCTGCAGTAAGTACAAAGAATACCATTATAGTACCATGTATAGTAACTAATGCTAAATAAATATCAGCATCCATTACACCTCCTGGAGCCCATTTTCCTAAAACAGCCTCAAATATTGGAAAAGATTCTCCTGGCCAAGCAATTTGCATTCTAAATAAAATAGACATTGCTATACCAATAGTACCCATGATTAAACCAGTAATTAAATACTGCTTAGAAATCATTTTATGGTCTGTACTAAATATATATTTTGTTACAAAGGTTTCTTTGTGATGATGATGTCCATGATCCTCTTCGTGACCATCTACTTGTGCATGTGCTGTTGCTGACATAATCGTACTTTATTTTTTTTATTAATTTATTATCTTACTTGTAATTAGTTTACAGAAGCTATAGCTGGCTTAAAAGTCTTTTGTTCTTTTATCCATTTATTATATTCTTCTTCTGTTTCCACTATAATTTTCATTTGCATATTGTAATGCGATTTTCCACAAATCTTATTACAAAGTAAAATATAATCAAACTCCCATGGATCAGAATTGTCTTCGCCAAGAGCAGCCTTTTTAGCTCTTATAGCATTTGTTCTTTTAACCTTATCAACTACATCAGGATCTAATCTCATTTCAGCAGTTGTTGTAATAGGCGTAAAAGAGAATTCAGTTATCATTCCAGGAACACAATTCATCTGTGCTCTAAAATGAGGCATATAAGCAGAATGCAAAACATCTTGCGAACGCATTTTAAAATTAACTTTTCTACCTACTGGTAAGTGTAATTCTTTTACAATAATATCATCTGCAGCATAACTATCCGAAGGATCTAATCCTAATATATTAGCATTATCAATATCAATCATTCTTACATTAGCACCACCAAGTACATTATCATCTCCAGCATATCTAGCTGTCCAGTTAAATTGCTGCGCATATAATTCTACAATAATAGGATCATCTTCATCATTAACATCCATTATTTCAGTCCAAGTGTATAGTCCCCAAAGAATTAAACCTGCTAATACAATTACAGGGATAATAGTCCATATAAATTCTAGCTTATCGTTATCTGCATAGAACAATGCTTTATTCCCTTTTTTACCACTATACTTATAACCAAAGTAATGTAATAATGCTTGTGTTAATGTTTGTACTATAAATATGATTATAAAAGACACCAACATTAAATAGTCATACTCTGCACCATGTGCAGAAGCAGCTGTTGGTAATAATACTTTAGTGTATTTCCAAAAACTAAAAATGGTAATACCATAAATAAATATTAAAAAAGCAAATAATAAATAACCATTGATTTTATTATCCTGATCATTTGCAATTTGAGAATTCTCCGTAGTGAGTTGTGAGAGTTCGAACATTTTGGTCATTTGCGAAATTGCAATTGCCACTAGAACTAATACAACTAAAGTTAATAATGTAGTCATTGTATGATTTAATATTATACCTTACTAATTAATAATGAAAATGTCTACTTTCCTCTATAAAAGGATTTCGTTTTGGTTGCAATGGTGCTTTACTTAATGCTCTAAACACCCAGAATATGAATAAGCCTGCAAAAAACAACACAGCTCCTATCTCAGGGATTCCAATAAACCACTGATTACCTACTGTTGAAGGCATAATCATATTAAATATATCTAAATAGTGCCCTGCTAAAATAACAACACCTGCCATTACTACAAACCAATTTACTCGTTTATAATCACTGTTCATTAATAATAAAACAGGAAACAAAAAGTTCATTACTATCATACCAAAAAATGGTAATCTAAAATCTTGTATACGTGTAACATAATAGGTTACTTCCTCAGGAATATCAGAATACCATATTAGCATAAACTGTGAAAACCACAAGTATGTCCAGAAAACACTAATACCAAACATAAATTTTGCTAAATCATGTATATGACTATCATTTACATCTTCTAAATACCCTTTAGATTTTAAATATATAGTTACTAATGCAATTACTGTAATACCAGAAACAAACATACTTGCAAATACATACCATCCAAATAAGGTGCTAAACCAATGTGGATCCACACTCATTATCCAATCCCAAGACATTATAGATTCTGAAATAAGATAGAATACTAAAAACCCTGCAGAAATTCTAAAGTTTAATTTAAAGTTAGAATCATCATTAGATTCATCTTGTTTTAAAGATAATTTTCTTGAATACTCACGATATAAAATCCACCCTGCCAAAAATATAGCAGCACGTATTAAGAAGAATATAGGATTTAAATACCCCTTTTTTCCTTGTAATAAATGATCATGTGCAACAACATCTGCATCCATCCAAACAAATAAATGGTTCATATGCATAACAGACAATACTAAAATTACAAATACAATAATACCACCTGGAACTAAGTAAGAAGTAATACCTTCCATTACTCTAAATAATAGTGGTGACCAACCTGCTTGTGCCGCTCTTTGGATAGCATAAAAAGCTAAAACCCCCAAAGCAATCATCATAAAGAAGAATGCCGCAACATATAATGCTGCCCATGGTTTGTTTTGCAATTGGTGTAATAAATGCTCATCATGAGAAGAACCATGTCCATCATCATGCGCATCTACTGTTGCGTGTTCATTATGAGCATCAACAGCACTATGAGATTCTGTGGCATGACTATCTCCATGAGTATCATGACTTGCAACTATTGCTTTAGCTTCTTCAACTGTAGATGGCGCAGAGATAAATCCTACTGCTATACCTATAAGTCCAACTGCCATTAATATAAATGAAGCAATTTTTAATCTATTTGAAAACGTGTACATATTCTTATCTATGTATTATTTTATTAAATCTTGTTTCAATGCCATTACATACTCAGAAACTTGCCACATTTCTTCTGTATTCATTTGGGAAGCATACGAACCCATTGAGTTTAAACCATATTGTACAGTATGAAAAGCTGTACCTACAGTTATGTTTCTAGCAGCATCTGCATAACTAGGAACACCTAATATTTTTTCTCTCTTTACCAAAGTACCTTGCCCTTTTCCTTTTGGCCCATGGCAAATAGCACAATATATGCCATATAACTCTTTACCTTTTGATAAATTAGACACACTTTGCAAGGAATCTAATGGACTAGGGTTTATTCTTGCAATTTCTTTACCTTCAGGCGTGTTTTCAATTCCATAAGGAATCCAACCTCTAGAAATTGTATTTTCTACTGGCATTTTTGCTTCCATCCCATAAGGTAAAAAATCTGCTTCACCATACGCTTCATACCCAACAGATTCATACATGTTTGGCATATATTGATAATTAGGTTTGCTTTTATCAGCGCATGATACTGCTAATAGCGCCAATCCAAATACAACTATTAATTTATTAAAACTGTTCATATTTAATGACTGTTTTTTTCTGATATATTAATTTCAACGGCTCCACTCTCTGCTAACAAATCTCTTAACTCTGATTCATTTTCATGAATCTCTATTTCCATTAAGAAAAGATCGTCTGTTGTTCTAACATCTGGATTTTCAGCTTTCTTAAATGGCCATAATCTACTTCTTAAATAAAAAGTAATTACCATTAAGTGAGCTGCAAAAAACACAGTAAGTTCAAACATTATAGGCACAAAAGCCGGCATATTTTCAATATAACTAAAGCTTGGCTTTCCACCAATATCTTGTGGCCAATCTTCAATCATTATAAAATTCATCATTAAGGTTGCAACAGAAATACCAACACAACCATATAAAAAAGCTGTAATAGCCAATCTTGTAGGTTCTAAGCCCATAGCCTTATCTAAACCATGAACCGGAAAAGGACAAAACACTTCTTCTATATGATGCTTAGCTGCCTTAACTTTCTTGACTGCATGCATTAGCACTTCATCATCATTATAATAAGCATGTATAACTTTAGATGCCATATTCTTATTTATTTGAATTTAATTTATTGGCTTGACCCGCCCAATCATCTCTTTGTGCTCTACCTGGAAATGAACCTGTGATAGAATCTAATAGATTATATTCCTTTTCTGTCATTTTACCAACTTGCGCAAAAGTATATATCCCAATTTGGTTTAATGTAACTTCCATTTTTGGTCCAATACCTTTAACTTTTTTCAAATCATCAGCAGTATCCGTATCCGCATTAAAAGCCCCTAGAGTTCCTAGTAAATCAGAAACATCCTTTTCATTTGGCTCTAAAACCTCCGCAACTTCTTCAGCAACAACCTCAGAAACATTATTACCTACAAGAGGCCTAGTTATCTCATATGTTGGTAAACCAGCATCTCTAAGTTTTTTATACTTTTCTCCAGAAGATTTTAAAATAGATTTAACTTCTGCTTGTGCTATTACTGGGAAAGTTCTAGCATACAATAAGAATAACACAAAGAAAAATCCAATAGTACCTATAAATATTCCAATATCTACAAACGTAGGAGAGAACATTGTCCATGAAGAAGGTAAATAATCTCTATGCAATGATGTTACAATAATTACAAATCTTTCAAACCACATTCCTATGTTTACAACAATAGAAATAAAGAAAGAGAACATAATACTAGTTCTTAACTTCTTAAACCACATAAATTGCGGAGAAAAAACATTGCAAGTCATCATTGACCAATATGCCCACCAGTAAGGTCCTGTTGCTCTATTTAAGAATGCATACTGCTCATACTCTACACCTGAATACCAAGCCATAAATAGCTCCGTTATATATGCACAACCTACAATAGAACCTGTTAACATAATTACTATGTTCATAAGTTCAATATGCTGTACTGTAATATACGCTTCTAAGTGACATACTTTTCTCATAATGATTAACAAGGTGTTTACCATTGCAAATCCGGAGAAAATTGCTCCTGCCACAAAGTATGGAGGAAATATAGTTGTATGCCATCCTGGTATTACCGAGGTTGCAAAATCAAAAGATACAATTGTATGTACAGAAAGTACTAAAGGTGTAGCTAAACCTGCTAAAACCAAAGACACCTCTTCAAAACGTTGCCAATCTTTAGCACGACCACTCCAACCAAAACTTAACAGACCATATATTTTCTTTTGGAATGGCAAAATAGCTCTATCTCTAAGCATTGCAAAATCTGGCAATAAACCTGTCCACCAGAATACTAATGATACAGATAAATAGGTAGAAATTGCAAATACATCCCAAAGTAAAGGCGAATTAAAGTTTACCCATAAAGAACCAAATTGATTTGGTATAGGTAACACCCAATATGCTAACCATGGACGACCCATGTGGATAATAGGAAATAAACCTGCCTGAACAACCGAGAAGATTGTCATTGCTTCTGCAGAACGGTTAATTGCCATTCTCCATTTCTGTCTAAAAAGTAATAGTACTGCTGAAATTAATGTTCCTGCATGACCAATACCTACCCACCAAACAAAGTTAGTAATATCCCATGCCCAGTTAACAGACTTATTAAGTCCCCAAGTTCCAATACCCGTAGAAATGGTATAAATGATACAACCTAATCCCCAAAGGAATGCTACCAATGCAATGGAAAAAACAATCCACCAATGCTTATTAGCTCTTCCTTCTACAGGAGCAGCAATATCCACTGTTACATCATGGTAACCTTTATCACCAACAACTAGGGCTTTTCTTATAGGTGCTTCGTAATGCGACGCCATAGACTTTAATTATAGTTACTTTCTTATTTGTTTGATTATGCTTCGTTTGTATTTCTTACCTGTACATGGTAAAATACGTTTGGCTTAGTTCCCACGTGTTCCAATAAGTGATACATACGATCACTTTCTTTTAAATGAGCCACTTTACTCTCCTTATCATTAACATCTCCAAAGACAATTGCCCCATCTCCACATGCCAAAGAACAAGCTGTTTGGAATTCTCCATCTTTAATAACACGTCCATCTCTCTTAGCATCTAGAATAGTTTTTTGTGTTTTTTGAATACACATAGAACATTTTTCTATAACACCTCTAGATCTAACATTAACATCAGGGTTAAGAACCATCTTACCTAAGTCATTATTCATATGATAATCGAACTCATCATTGTTGTTATACAAGAACCAGTTAAATCTTCTCACTTTATAAGGACAGTTGTTTGCACAATACCTTGTACCAACACATCTGTTATATGCCATTTGATTTTGACCTTGACGACCATGCGATGTTGCAGCAACAGGGCAAACAGTCTCACAAGGAGCATGATTACAGTGCTGACACATTACTGGTTGAAAAGCTACTTGCGGATTAGCAGAAGGATCCTCTAACTCTCCAAAACCTCCTAAAGAGCCTTTTTCACCCCAAAGGCCATCAAATTCTTCTTTCTTAGTATCATCTGCCTCAAAACTTTCTTCTGATGAATAATATCTATCAATACGCAACCAATGCATATCTCTAGATTTACGCACCTCTTGTTTACCAACAACAGGAACATTATTTTCAGCATGACACGCAATTACACAAGCACCACAACCGGTACAAGCATTCAAATCTATAGACATATTAAAATGATGCCCAATAGACCTATCAAAACTATCCCATAAATCTACAGATGTAGCAGGAACCTCTTGGTGATCCAGCGATACCACTGGCTGAGGATTCCATTCTTTATGATTTTTAGTATTAAAAATTTCTAAGCTAGTTTCCTTAATAATATCCCCTCTTCC
This sequence comes from Maribacter vaceletii, assembly GCF_003634105.1. Taxonomy (GTDB): domain Bacteria; phylum Bacteroidota; class Bacteroidia; order Flavobacteriales; family Flavobacteriaceae; genus Maribacter_B; species Maribacter_B vaceletii. The sequence continues at coordinate 209,377 of NZ_RBIQ01000007.1, forward strand.
CATAAGTGTTTTATGCAACTGCACACAAGCAAACTCATGATTACCAGCAGCTTTTTCAATAGCTACCGACTGTATATTATTAAATCCTTGATACAAAGCAAAAGCATTAACTCCCGTCTGCATCTCTTCTTTTAATCCTACTTTTTTACCGTACCCTAATGAAAGACCAATAGACTTATTTGCCTGTCCCGGCTGTACAACAACAGGAACTCTATCAATAGCAACACCGTTAACTGTTACTTTTGCATAGCTACCATCCATACCTCCATTAGCAACATTATGATTTTCTAAACCTAAGGCCTCAGCATCCGCTTTAGAAATAGTAATATAATTATCCCAAGAAACTCTTGTAATTGGATCTGGAAACTCCTGTAACCAAGGGTTACTAGCCTGCTGTCCATCACCCATTCCTGTTTTTGAATATAGTGTTAATTCATAATCACCTCCACTAGTTGCATTAGACAAACTTCTAACTGCAGAGGATATTCCAAAAACATCTACTTCTTCTTCCCCTTCTACAATCGCAGTAGGAACAATAAGTTCTTCTATATTTTCAACAACAAAAACACCATCATGCAAAGCCTTACTCCAATCGCTTCCATTTAAAACAGCAGAAGTCCAAGTCTCCTTTATAAAGTCATAATAAGCAACATCATTACCCACCCACTTTAATAAAGAACTTTGAAATTGTCTCGTATCAAACAATTCTTTTATCGCAGGTTGCGTTAAACTATAATATCCTTTTTTAATCTCAACATCACCCCAAGATTCCAGGTAATGATTTGAAGCAGCTGTATATGTAGCCAACTCCGTAGTTTCATTCCAATTTGTAGAAAAAGCAACTGATAACGAAACTTTCTCTAAACCAGATTTAAAATCAGCCGCATTAGGCAAAGAATACATAGGATTAACCCCATCCATTACCAAAACACCAACTTTTCCTGCATTCATATCAGATAGTAAAGCATTAACAGCTTTAACACTTCCCTGCCTTATATACTTAGGAGCTACAGCATCATATGCCTTACTCTGTAACATCTCATTAATAGCAAGAACAACCGCTTGCGCATTAACATCATCCAAACCTGTTACTACAACAGATCCTTTTTTGTTCTTTTTAATTGCAGAAGCAATACTATCTACTGCCTGTTCAGCATAAGCAGGAATTTCCCCACTTGCAGAAGACCCAGACAACTTAGCATACAATTTAGCTAAAGCAACTTTCTGCTGCATTGGAGTTAAAGGAACTCTCTTATCTGCGTTTGCACCAGATAAAGACATATTAGCCTCAAACTGCACATGCTTAGACATTTTTCCATTTTTAGGAACACGTCCTTTAGAATATCCTGCATTATACCCTCCACCTTGCCAATCTCCAATAAAATCGGCTCCGAAAGAAACTATAATATCCGCTTTCTCAAAATCATAATCTGCTAATGCTCTTTCTCCATATCTTTTCTCAAATGCATTTAAAGCTGCATCTTGAGAAATAGCATCATACACTACATGATTAATATTTGGATTAGAAGCCTTATACTGTTCTATTAATCTAGAAGTAGATGGACTAGCATAAGATTGTGTCAAAAACACTACTTGCTTTCCTGAATCTTTTAAACTATTTATTTTAGAAACAACCTCTGCATCTAATACACTCCAAGCAACAGCCTCTCCTCCTTTAGAAGGACCTTGCAATCTTGTACTATCATACAATGACAAAACAGAAGCTTGCACCCTTGCATTTGCAAAGCCACCAACCTTAGCATCTGTATTGTTCTCAATTTTAATTGGCCTACCCTCTCTTGTTTTCACCAAGATATTTGCAAAATCAAATCCATTTGCAATAGTAGTAGCATAATAATTAGCCACACCAGGAATAATATTTTCCGGTTGCACTACATAAGGAATAGACTTAACAACAGGACCCTCACATGCCGCTAACGATGCTGCCGCTGTACTAAAACCAACATACTTTAGAAAATCTCTTCTATTCGTATTCGTTTCAGACAAATTTTCTTTATCCCCCAAAAAATCATCTACTGGAATTTCTTCCGCAAATTCATTTTGCTTTAAGGTCTCAACAATGGAATCGTTAGGATTTAACTCCGCTTCGCTTTTCCAATATTTTTTATTTGATGCCATACTTATATATGTAATTAGCTTCTTTTACTTAAGATTAATAGTGACATTTTCCACATTCCAAACCACCCATTTGAGCAGCAGTAAGCTTATCCACACCATATTTTTTTGAAAGTTCTGAATGTATTTTTTCATAATAAGCATTCCCTTCCACTTTTACATTTGTTTCCCTATGACAATTCACACACCAACCCATTGTTAATGGCGCAAATTGCTCCATGATTTCCATTTCCTCCACAGGACCGTGACATGTTTGACATTCCACTCCTGCCACACTTACGTGTTGCGAGTGATTAAAATATGCAAAATCTGGAAGATTATGTATACGAACCCACTCTACTGGTTTACTTTCTCCTGTATATTTCTGAGACTCTTCATCCCACCCAACAGCAGCATACAACTTTTTAATTTCACCAGTATAAAATTCATTTGTATACCCATTAGCTATATCTTCCGTAGAAGGCCCCTCAGGATTACCCTTATACTCATATATAGACTTATGACAATTCATACACACATTTAAAGCAGGAATACCTGACGTCTTAGAAACTCTTGCCGAAGAGTGACAATATTTACACTCTATTTTATTATCTCCAGCATGCACTTTATGCGAATAATGTATTGGCTGTATTGGAGCATAACCTTGATCAACACCTACTTGCATTAAATAACCATAGACAAAATAAGCCCCTCCTAACATCATAAAAATCACCGTTACTAAAACCAAAAATTGATTTTGAGCAAAAGCCTTCCAAATTGGTAATTTCTTTTTAGCATTCTCTTCTTCTAACTCTACACCATTTGCTTTTGCTATACGTTTTAATGTCTTATTCACTAAAAACAACATAACCACTAAAAGAGCAAACACAAAAACTAGCGCCCCTAAAATAACATTATTAGAAATACTAGAAGACTGAGAACTTACTGCAGAAGCAGCAGTACCAGCAACAGGAACTACTGGCGCAGCAGGTGCAGCCGCAGTATACGCTAAAATATTATCAATATCAGCATTTGAAAGTGTTGGAAAAGCTGTCATCGCAGCCTTATTATACTCTGCATAAATTTTATTAGCATAAGTATCTCCAGACTTAATAACACCAGGACTATTCTTAATCCAAGCATAAAGCCACTCCTTATCCAATCCTTCATCTTCAGATAAACGAGATTCCACTTTTTCCAAAGCAGGACCAGTCATTTTACGAGTTAAGGAATGACAAGCAGCACAATTTTGATTAAACAATGCCTTACCTTTTACAGCATCTCCTTCTGATACAGAAGCATCATCTTGAGCTAAAAGAGAAACAGAAAAAAATAGAAAGAATACAAAACTTACTCCTAATACTTTACAAATCTGATTGCGGTATGTAACCTTTTTCATATATAGAATGTTTCAATCGGTATTTGGCACGATAATGGCTTTATCATTTTAGAGCAACCATATCTTCACCTAAATCGATGGCAAAAATACAACATAGACTTTATTTTGAAAATGTTAAGGTATTTATAATTTGTAATTTATAACAATTCTAAATAAAGATAAAAAACACATAAATCATTTTTAAAAATTACTTTTGCAAAGCTACTATTTACGCTAAACTAATCAATATGAAAACATTACTAACAATTATAGCTTTTACTTCTATTACAACAGCTACATTTGGTCAAAACGATCAAATAACTATAAGTCAAGACGATAGGATTACAGAGCTTCTTAAGCTATACAAATCATCAAACTCTGATACTAACTCTAGCTCTAATTACTACAGGATTCAAGTTGGTTTTGGAAACCACGCTAGGGCACAAAGAATAAAATCTAATGTTGAAGTAGACTTCCCAACCTTATCCTCTAAAATAGATTTTGACTCCCCAACATACAGAGTTAGATTAGGTAGATTTAAATCTAAATTAGAAGCAGAAAGAAAGTTCAAAGAAGTACGGAAAAAATATCCCGAAGCAATATTATTAAAACCAAAAAAATCGACCAAATAGGTCGATTTTTTTTATTCTCTAAATATATTAAACTACTACTTATTTAAGCTTTTTCTTAACTGCTACTTCTTGGAAAGCTTCTACTATATCTCCTTCCTTTATATCATTGTAGTTTTTAATTTGAAGACCACAATCATATCCTTTAGCAACTTCCTTAACATCATCTTTAAATCGTTTTAAAGAAGCAAACTCTCCAGTATAAATCACTACACTATCTCTAATTAACCTAATACTAGAGTTTCTGAATATCTTACCTGTTGTAACCATACAACCGGCAATTGTTCCAATCTTAGAAATCTTAAAGGTCTCACGAATTTCCGCTGTTCCTGTAATTTCCTCTTTCATCTCTGGAGACAACATTCCTTCCATTGCATCTTTAAGATCATTTATAGCATCATAAATGATAGAATACATTCTGATATCTATTTCTTCTTTTTCTGCAACCTGCCTAGCATTACCCATTGGACGAACATTAAACCCTATAATAACGGCATCTGATGCGGATGCAAGCAACACATCTGATTCTGTTATTGGACCAACTCCTTTATGAATAATATTTACTTGTATTTCATCAGTAGATAATTTTTGGAAAGAATCTGTTAAAGCTTCTACAGAACCATCCACATCACCCTTAAGGATAATATTAAGCTCTTTAAAGTCTCCAAGTGCAATTCTTCGACCAATTTCATCTAATGTAATATGTCTTTGTGTTCTTACAGACTGTTCCCTTTGTAATTGAGAACGCCTTGTAGCTATTTGTTTAGCCTCACGCTCATCTTCCAGAACATTAAACTTATCTCCAGCCTGAGGAGCACCATCTAAACCAAGAATAGATATTGGAGTTGAAGGACCAGCCGCCTTAATACTATTACCTCTTTCATCATGCATTGCTTTTATTTTACCACTAGTGGTACCCGCTAATACATAATCTCCAATTTTTAAAGTTCCGGCCTGTACTAAAATGGTAGACACATACCCTTTTCCTTTATCAAGAAAAGCTTCCACAACAGTACCATTTGCCAACTTCTTAGGATTTGCTTGTAACTCTAACAACTCCGCTTCTAATAATACTTTTTCTAAAAGCTCTTTTACTCCTGCACCTGTTTTAGCAGAAATATCGTGAGATTGTATTTTACCCCCCCAATCTTCTACTAATAAATTCATCTGTGCAAGACCTTCTTTAATCTTATCTGGATTAGCCGTTGGCCTATCTATCTTATTTATTGCAAAAACTATTGGCACACCAGCAGCTTGTGCATGACTAATTGCCTCTTTAGTTTGCGGCATTATATCATCATCAGCAGCAACAACAATAATAGCTATATCTGTTACTTGAGCACCTCTAGCACGCATTGCCGTAAAGGCCTCGTGACCAGGAGTATCTAAAAATGCTATTTTTTGACCATTTTCCAAACTAACACCATAAGCACCTATATGCTGGGTAATACCACCACTTTCTCCTGCAATTACATTCTCCTTACGAATATAATCTAACAACGAAGTTTTACCATGATCTACATGCCCCATTACTGTAACAATAGGAGCTCTTGCTTCTAAATCTTCAGGAGCATCTACCTCTTCAACAATACTTTCCTCAATGTCTGCAGTTATAAACTCCACTTCATAGCCAAACTCATCTGCAACAATAGATAATGTTTCCGCATCTAATCTTTGATTCATTGTAACCATCATACCTAAAGACATACATGCAGAAATAATTTCTGTTGTACTAACCTCCATCATGGTAGCAACTTCACTAGCCGTAACAAACTCTGTTACTTTTAATACTTTACTTTCCTGTTCTTGCTTCTCAAGATCTTTCTCCGTTTGTTGACGGTGTTGATCCCTTTTATCTCTTCTATACTTAGCTCCTTTGCCTTTTTTAGACTTACCTTGAAGTTTCTCTAAGGTTTCACGCACTTGTTTTTGTACATCCTCCTCTGTAGGCTCTACTTTAGCAACAGGCGTAAAACGCTTACCACCTTTATTATTATTACCTCTTGGACCTGTTCCTCTAGCTCCCGGTCTTGCCAGACCTCTATTATTAGATCCTGCCCCACCAGAATTATTACTTACAATTCTCCTTCTTCTCTTTTTCTTATCTCCTCCTGCATTAGAATCTTTAGCATCTTCTTTCTTTTTCTTTGGCTTTTGGAATTTAGATAAATCTATTTTATCACCAGTAATTTTTGGCCCACTAAGTTTTTTATACTGTGTGGTTATTTTCTCATTTTCTGGAGATGCCTCTTCTTCTTGCTCTGTAGCTTCTTTATCTTCTACCTTAGCAGCAACTTTTTCCTGCACCTCTTCTTTCTTTGGTTGGGGTTTTTCAACCTCCTTTACAACCTCAACAGGCTTTACCTCCTCTTTTACATCAAGCTTGGCTTCAGCAACCTCAACATTTTTCTCTGGTACAGGTTCTTCCTTTACCGAAGCTTCTGGTTGTTTTTCTGGAGCCGATTTTTCTTCAACAGGCTCCACTTTTGCAACTTTCTTCTTAGGGTTTAAATCTATCTTACCAACAGTTTTAGGTCCCGAAAGTTCTACTTTAGCTTTTATGATACGCTCTGAAGCATTTCTCTTTTCCCTTACAAGTCTTCTTTCTTCTTGCTCTTGCTCTAACTGAACACGAATTGCCTCTTTCTCTTTCCTTTTCTCTTCTCCTACTTCCTTAGATGCAACTTTTTTACTCATATCCGTTTGGAATTCATCCAAAAGAACCTGGTAAACTTCATCAGAAATTTTAGTAGTAGGCCTTGCTTCTATAGAATGCCCCTTAGAACTAAGGTGATCTACCGCCCTGTCTAATGAAATATTAAGTTCACGAAGAACTTTATTAAGTCTTATTTTTGCATTATCTGCCATAAATACTGATTGCCGTTCTTAAAATTACTGCTAATATATAGTTAATCTTCTAATTCTTCTTTTAGAATACGAACAACTTCTACAATTGTTTCTTCTTCTAAATCGGTTCTTTTTACCAAATCATTAACATCTTGCTCTAAAACACTTCTTGCAGTGTCCATACCTATCTTCTTGAATTCTTCAATAATCCAAGCATCTATTTCATCAGAGAACTCTGTTAATTCTACATCTTCTTCCACTCCTTCACGGAACACATCTATCTCATAACCAGTTAATTGTCCTGCCAATCTAATGTTATGACCGCCTCTACCAATTGCCTTTGAAACTTCTTCCGGTCTTAAATAAACTTGAGCTGTCATTTTCTCATCATCTAACTTTACAGAAGAAACTCTTGCTGGACTTAATGCTCTTGTAACTAATAATTGCGGATTTGTTGTAAAATTAATAACATCTATATTCTCGTTACCTAATTCCCTAACAATTCCATGAATACGAGAGCCTTTCATACCTACACAAGCTCCTACCGGATCTATACGATCATCATAAGAATCTACAGCAACTTTTGCTTTTTCTCCAGGAATACGAACTGCTTTTTTAACGGTAATTAAACCATCAAAAACTTCTGGTATTTCCTGAAAAAACAATGCCTCTAAAAACTTAGGAGAGGTTCTAGACATTATAATTGTAGGTTTACTTCCTTTAAGCTCTACACTTTCTATTATACCTCTTACATTATCTCCTTTACGAAAGAAATCTGAAGGTATTTGCCTGTCTTTTGGTAAAATTATTTCATTTCCTTCATCATCTAACATAATAATAGCTTTATGTCTAATATGATGAACTTCTGCCGTATATATTTCGCCTTCTAAATCTTTAAACTGCTTATATATAGTTGTATTATCATGTTCATGGATTTTAGAAATAAGATTTTGACGTAATGCCAAAATTGCTCTTCTTCCTAAATCTATCAATTTTACCTCTTCAGACACATCTTCTCCAACTTCAAAATCTGGCTCAATTTTACGAGCTTCTGCTAAAGATATTTCTTCATTAGGCTCTTCTACCTCACCATCTTCAACTACTATTCTATTTCTCCAAATTTCTAAATCTCCTTTATCTGGATTAATAATAATATCAAAGTTATCATCCGAACCGAATTTCTTTTTCAGAGCATTTCTAAAAACATCCTCTAAAATCGCCATTAGCGTTACTCGGTCTATAAATTTATCATCTTTAAATTCCGAGAAAGATTCAATCAGCGCAATATTTTCCATTTTTACTTATCTATTAAAATTTTAATACAACTTTTGCTTTCCTAATATCAGAAAAAGGGATTTCCATTTTTTTCTGAACTGTAACTTTACCCTTACCAATAGGTTTGGGTTCTCTTGCTTTCCACTCTAAAGTAATAGACTCATCATTTGCAACTGTCAAATTACCCTCATAAGAAGTGTTTTCGGTCTCTACCTCTACTTTTCTTCCTATGTTTTTTTTATACTGTCTTGGCATAACAAACGGAGAAGCTGCTCCTGCCGAAGCTACTTCTAAAGAAAAATCTTCTTCTTCTCTATCCAAATTATGCTCAATTGCTCTACTTACTCTTACACAATCTTTAACTGTAACGCCGTTATCACCATCAATAACTACGTTAATTTTATTGTCTAATGTAATTGCTAAATCTATCAAAAAAATAGACTCATCTTCTTGCAAAGCAACCTCTAGCAACTCTTTAACTCTATGTTTAAGCATAATTTTAAGTAATAAAAGAGGGGACAAAATGTCCCCTCATGAATACTTTACATCCTTTCAGTTTTGCAAATATACAAATAATTTTATTTTCCTACACATGCTTAAGACACTAAATTAACATCCTAAAAACAAGTTAACTAGTAAAATATTTTAATCCATCGCTAATTATTGTAAAATTACAATTTAGAAATACTATTTTTAAACCAACATTAACTAACCATTACATCTAATTTTATGGAAATCTTTTCTTCATACAACCTAATTATAGGAGCCTCTTTAATTGTTGTCCTTTCATTTTGGTTTAACGGAATTTCTAAAAAAACCAACATCCCATCTGTACTAATGCTAATTGTACTTGGCATAATTTTACAATACGCCTTAAAATATTTTGTTCCTAATTTACCAAATTTTGATGGTGCACTAGAACTTCTTGGTATTGTTGGACTTATTATGATTGTTTTAGAAGCTGCATTAGAATTAGAACTTAAAAAAAGTAAGATAATCCCCATACTAAAGGCCACCGCCATTGCACTACTAGGTTTAATAGGTTCTGCGTGGGTTGCAGCGCTAATATTACATTATTTTATTGAAGATATGACTATGCAATCTGCTTGGCTTTACGCTACGCCACTATCTATACTCTCTAGCGCTATAATTATTCCTAGTGTTAGCGGGCTATCTGAACATAAAAGAGAATTTCATATTTACGAAAGTACTTTTTCTGATATTATGGGGATAATGATGTTCTATTTCTTAATAGGAGGCTTAAATCCTTCTGAAGATTCCGGGGTTGCAGGTTTTGCTGGCAACATTGCACTAACAATTGCAATTGCATTAATAGCTAGTTATGCCATAATACTTATTTTTCAACGGATAAAAAGTCAAGCAAAACAATTTTTATTAATTGCTGTTTTATTGCTTTTATATGCTATTGGCAAGAAAATGCACCTTTCTTCTTTACTAATAATTTTAATATTTGGACTTGTAATAGCAAACGTAAAACTATTCTTTCCTGGAAAAACTAAAGTTTTTCTAGAGAACGAAAAAATACATCAAATATACCATGAATTACATATTATAACCCTAGAAACTGCCTTTATTGTTCGCACCTTTTTCTTTGTAATCTTTGGAATAACAATTTTTCTTTCTTCTCTATTTAACTTTACAGTAGTATTTGTAAGTTTATTAATTATAGCATCTATATACATTATCCGATTTATAATTCTTAAAATATTTTTAGGAAAAGATATTACACCACAACTTTTTATTGCTCCTAGAGGACTTATTACGGTTCTTTTGTTTTATAATATACCAAAAGAAGCACAAGTAGCAACTTTTGAATCCGGGATATTACTTTTTGTTATAATAGCCACAAGTTTAGTAATGACATGGGCTATGATTAAAGACAAACGGAAAATGAATACTATGCTCGATGAGATTGACGAAGAAATATTAGAAAGAAATGAAGCGGAAGACATTCTTAATAATTTAGATGAACACCAAGAAGAACTTCCAGAAAAAGACAATTCTTTTAGAGCAACAGAAGGAGACCCTCCAAAAGAAAATTAAATAGCTATTATTTTAGATGCAACCTAACAATTTTACAACAACCTTTTTTGGCATAGGTATTCAGAACGGGAAAACACCTGAAAACTTAGGCGTTTTATGGCGCACTGCTCAAAACTTAGGAGCTAGTTTTATTTTTACTATCGGAAAACGATATGCCAATCAAGCATGCGACACCCATAATGCAGTAAAATCACTTCCCTACTACCACTATAAAGATTTTGATGATTTTTTTGAACACCTACCAAAAGGAGTACGCATTGTTGGCGTAGAAAAAACCAAAAATGCAGTAAACCTAGAAACCTTTTCTCATCCTAAACGTTGTGTTTACTTATTAGGTGCAGAAGATAATGGCCTAACTATTGAAGCCATGGAACGTTGTCATTTTTTAATTCAATTTGATTCAGAATTTAGCTTAAACGTAGCTGTAGCAGGAAGCATAGTGCTCTATGATAGAAGCAGAAACAAACCTATGCAGTAAAATCCCTATAAAAACAAAAATCCTAACATCTAGGATGTTAGGATTTAATCTTAAACTTTAAGTTGGCCCACAAGGACTCGAACCTTGAATGACGGTACCAAAAACCGGAGTGTTGCCAATTACACCATGGGCCAATAATCATTAAGAGCGTGCAAATTTAAAACAAACTTTCATTTGCACAAGCATTTTTTAAATAATAATTTAAAAAATACATAAAAAGCCTGTTAAGGTTTATAAAAATTATTCCTTTGTATCTATATTAATTAGTAAATTCGCCATCAGGTAAAACTTAGAATTACATGTTTTCTAAAAACTTCAAAAAATGGGACACCATCTTAGGATGGGTAGTTTTCTCCATAGCACTTATTACATATTTTTTAACTGTAGAACCTACAAGTAGTTTCTGGGACGCAGGAGAGTATATAGCCACATCTGCTAAACTACAGGTTGGTCACCCTCCAGGAGCTCCATTATTACAAATGATAGGTGCTTTCTTTGCAATGTTTGCATTTGAGCCAGAACAAGTAGCTCGTATGGTAAACTTTGTATCTGGTGTATCTAGTGCCTTTACCATATTATTTATGTTTTGGACCATTACTAATTTAACTAGAAAACTAATAAACCCAGATAAGAAATTTACCAACAGCAAAGCTATTGCTGTTTTAGGAAGTGGTGTAGTTGGCGCTTTAACTTTTACGTATTCTGATAGTTTTTGGTTTAATGCTGTAGAGACAGAGGTTTACTCAATGGCAAGCTTCATAATGGCAGTATTATTATGGATGGGGCTTAAATGGACTGATGATTTAGAAAATCCCAGAGGAAACAAATGGATTATCCTCATTTCTTTTGTAGTAGGGCTTACCTTCGGAATACAATTTATGGGCTTTTTGGCCATACCTTCTATAGGGTTACTTTACTATTTTAAGAAATACAAAAAAACCACTGTAAAAAACTTTCTTATTGCCAATGTGGTTGTTATTGCCATTTTAATGTTGGTATATAAATTTTCTTTAACCTATGTTCTAAAAGTTTTTGGTTGGGGAGAAGTTTTCTTTGTAAACAATTTAGGCTTACCATTTAACTCTGGCTCTATAATTATTGGAATATTATTTATTGGGGCTTTCTATTTTGGATTAAATTACACTAGAAAAAACAACTTTAAAACAGCAAACACCTTAGTTTTATGTCTTTTATTTTTATTCCTAGGGTTTTCTTCTTGGTTAATGCTACCTATTAGAGCTAATGCAAATGTTGTTATTAATGAAAATAATCCATCAGACGCTAGATCCTTATTAGCATATTACAACAGGGAGCAATACCCAGGCGTAGACAGTCCATTTTTTGGAGGTTATTATTCTGATGCTTTTGCAGAAGCTGGCCCGGAAAGAGATGAAAAACCAAAATATGAAAAAGATTACACTTTAGGTAAATACGTAATTGTAAATCATTATAAAAATGCATTACCTGGACCTAATGAAAAACATGTAGGTTTTTTACCTAGAATGTGGAGCACACAACATACCGAAAATTATATGCGTTATTTTGGACCGTTAGATTTTAAAATGACCCAATCTAATGATGAATTAAGAAAAGCCGTAAGTCAGGTTAAAGAAGGATTAAGAACTGGCGAGATAGACACAGAACAATATATTAGCTTCCTAAGAAGGTTTAGTGAATATATAGAAGTACAACCACCAAGTGTTTGGCAAAACATTAAATACATGATAGAGTTTCAATTTAACTACATGTATACACGCTACTTTATGTGGAATTTTGTTGGCAAACAAAATGATATTCAAGGTAGATATAATGAAAATGGGAATTGGATTAGTGGTTTTACCCCTATAGATAGCTGGCGCCTAGGAAGTCAAGAAAACCTGCCTTCTGATGTTTTAAATAACAAAGGAAGAAACACGTATTTCTTTTTACCTTTAATTCTTGGAATAATAGGTTTGTTCTTTCAAATTTCTAAAAACCCAAAACACTTCTGGGCGTTATTAGTATTTTTCTTATTTACTGGTTTAGCCATTCAATTTTATACAAATCCGTATATATTTCAACCCAGAGAAAGAGATTACTCCCTTGTAGGGTCTTTTTATATTTTTGCCATTTGGGTAGGCATTGGCGTATACGCATTGTTCTTTGAACTTAAAAAATTCATAACTCCAAAAGTTTTAGCCCCAGCAATAACTATTATATGCCTTTTAGCAGTACCCACATTAATGGCATATCAAAACTGGGACGACCATGATCGTTCCGGAAAGTTCACCGCAAATTCATCGGCCAAAGCATATTTAGATTCTTGTCAAAAAGATGCTGGAGCAATATTATTTACTATTGGAGATAACGATACATTTCCACTATGGTATGCACAAGAAATAGAAAAATACCGTACCGATGTTCGTATTATATGTACAAGCCTTTTTGAAACAGATTGGTATGTAGACCAAATGAAGAGAAAAGCATATGATAGTGATGCCATACCATCACAAATTACACACAACAAATACCGTTGGGGGTCTAGAGATGTTTTATACCACCAAAGCATGACAGAAAACAGGTGGTCTATAAATGATTTTATAAACTGGATAGATAGTGACAAACCACGCACTAAACTAAAATACATTTTACAACAACAAGGCGGAGACCTTAGTGCTTATTCTGAAAATACACAGAATATGGTGTATTATCCAACTAATAAAATACGCATCCCTGTAAACAAAAAAAATGTTCTTGAAAACGGACTGGTAAAAGAAAAAGACACTGCTTTAATAGTAGACTATATTGATATAGATTTACCTTCTGCTATTACTAAAAAGAGCATGATGATGTTAGATATTCTAGCTAATAACGACTGGAAAAGACCTATATATTTTTCTGGAGGAAGTTTTGATGATGCTGAATTTATATGGATGAAAGATTATTTACAATTAGATGGTCTTGCCTACAAATTAGTTCCTATTAAAACAGAAAGAAAAAATTCTTTTGATATGGGACGCATAGATACCGATTTAATGTATTCTATAGTAAAAGGTTGGGACTGGGGAAATTCTGGCGCAGATATTTATCATGACACACAAACAAGAATACAAGGCTTATCTTTTAGAGGCAATTTAGCACGACTTACTGAGGCTTTACTACAAGAAAATAAGATTGACAAAGCAAAGGAAATAATAGACCTTTCTATTACGCAGATGCCGGTAGATTATTTTGGATATTATACTTTTGTAGAACCTTTTGTAGATGGTTATTACAAAGTAGGCGAAACAACAAAAGCAAGAGATTTATTTAACAAGCTAAAAACCAAATACCAAGAACGTTTAGATTATTATGCTGGCACTACCCTAGATGAACAATACAGTAAGATTGATGAAATCATAACGGATATGGAAGCTTATAGAAGAAATATAGATATTCTTATATCTAATAACGATCGCGAGATGGCCGAAAAAGAAACGCTAATATTTAATGAATATATAGATAAGTTTCAGCATTTTTATAAAGATGAAATAGTAGAAGAACCTATTATAGAGACTAACACAACTAACCCTGATTTAAAAGATACTGTACAAATAAAAGATACTACTTTACAAACCGTTAGCGAATAACTAATGTTTTACTCTTAAACAAAAGCGCAAAAAAAAGCAAGGTGTACATGCACCTTGTTTTTGTTTTTAATAAATAGAAGAATTTATAAATACTCGTTTAAAATACCAATAAGTGTATTGGCATCTTGCTCACCACTTTGTCGCCAAACCATTTCTCCTTTTTTGTATATCATTAAAGTAGGCAAGCCTTTTACTCTTAAAGCCTGAGCCAGCTCTTTATTCTTATCTACATCAATTTTTATAACCTTTCCCTTATCTCCTAAGGCAGCGGCCACATCTCTTAAAATAGCATGCATGGCAGTAGATTGATCATTCCATTCTGCGTAAAAATCAAGCAGTACGGGAACGTTTAAATCTATTAATTCACCAAATTTAGACATATGTTTAACTTTGCATTATTAGCCAAATGTAATAAAAAATGTTAAAATACAGCTAATACATAGGCATTTGCAAGCTACACAATAGGTTAAATTCATGTTAACTTTTTCTTCTTTAAGGTTATTACTGTGATTTCTGGCCATATTCCTACCCTACCTGGGTATCCTAAAAATCCAAACCCACGGTTTACATTTATGAACTGCCCCATTTCTTTATAAATTCCTGCCCAATATGTATAACGCCACTTTACCGGACTCCATTTTATCCATCCAGGAATCTCAATTCCAAACTGCATACCGTGAGTATGCCCACTTAAAGTTAAATGATAATGGTAAGGGTCTTTTATAACTTTTTGCTCCCAATGCGATGGGTCATGACTTAGTAATATTTTAAAATCGTCATTATTAATTTTTGAAGCAGCCTTATGTAAATCACCCGCTTTTTTAAATCCACCTTTCCCCCAATTTTCAACTCCTACTAAAGCTATTTTATCCTCACCTTTAGTTATATATTCACTATCATTCAACAAAAGATGAAAACCCATTTCCTTTTGTATTTTTTTTAAATCCTTAAGATTTTCTTTTTTAGCTTCATCAGAAGGCCACTGTATATAGTCTCCATAATCATGATTTCCTAAAACCGAAAACTTTCCATCTTTAGCTTCCAAAGTAGAAAAAAGGTCTTTCCAAGGATACATTTCCTCTGCTTTATTATTTACCATATCCCCCGTAAACAATAAAACATCACTTTTCTGCTCATTAATTAAGTTTATAGCATATTCAATCTTTTCACGATTATCAAAACTTCCACTATGAACATCGGATATTTGAGTAATTTGATAGCCATTAAAAGAATCTGGCAAATCATCATACTCTAAATCGTACTTTAAAACTTTAAAGTTATATTTTCCTTTATACATTCCATAAAGTAATGCCCCAAAAGGAATTGCTGCTATACCTAATGCTAGTGTGCTTATAAACTTACGCCTATCGGGCATATTAAACACTTTAGCTTCTCCAAAAAACTTATTATAAATAGCAATTAAAAAACGAAAAATATCTTCAGAAAACAGAAAAATAACTGTCACTAGTTTAAACACCAATAGAATCACAAAAAAACTAAAAGCATATGTTTTTACCCTAGTTAAAGTCCCACCAGAACCCTCTACAATTACAAACTGATATAAAAAATTAAGCAACACCAATACAGACAAACCAATATACAGATAAACTATCCATGGATTTTTTGTTATAGTTTTAAAGCCCTGTACAACATATAATCCTAAAATTAAATAGAGTAATGTAAATAGTACTATACGAATCATTCTTATTATATTTTTTTTGCAAATGTATTTGATTAGAATACTCTTTATTGCTATTTTACCTTTTATTTAACGCTTAACAATTCTGTTGTTTTAATACGCAAACTCACCAATACCACATTACAAAACTTTATTAGAAAGCAACATAGCTTCATTTTTTTGTCGAAAACTCTTTCCTTTCCTTAAAAAACACACCTCTGTTTCACCTTCATTATTCCTAAACTAGATATAAAATCTTATTTTAAAAACACAATATTTTATACCTTACCACATTAATTCGTAGTTTTGAAATTCTACAACAATAACACTAATGGCAGAACAAAAAAGACTTTTTTTACTAGACGCATTTGCATTAATCTTTAGAGGATATTATGCACTCATAAAAAACCCTAGAATAAATTCTAAAGGAATGGACACTTCCGCAATTATGGGTTTTATGAATTCACTTTTAGATGTTATTAGAAGAGAAAAACCCGATTATTTAGCTGTTTGTTTTGACAAAGGTGGTAGTGTAGAAAGAACGGAAATGTTCCCGGAATACAAAGCAAATAGAGACGAAACGCCAGATGCTATTCGTATAGCCGTTCCTTATATTCAAGATATTTTAAATGCTATGGATATTCCTGTTGTTGTTTTACCAGGTTATGAGGCCGATGATATTATAGGGACATTAGCAAAACAAGCTGAAAAAGAAGATTATAAAGTCTACATGGTTACTCCTGATAAGGATTTTGGGCAATTAGTTTCCGATAATATTTTCATGTACAGACCCGCACGAATGGGCAATGGTATTGAAATTTGGGGAATTCCAGAAATTCAAAAAAGATTTGGAGTACAAAGACCGGAACAAGTTATAGATTATTTAGGGATGATGGGAGATGCCAGTGATAATATTCCTGGATTACCAGGTGTGGGAGATAAAACCGCCAAAAAATTCATTGAACAGTTTGATTCTATGGAAGGGCTTTTAGCCAATACCGATAAGCTAAAAGGTAAAATGAAAGAAAAGGTAGAAGCTAATGGAGAATTAGGATTGCTTTCTAAAAAACTTGCTACAATAGATGTTAATTGCGATGTTACCTTTAAAGCAGATGACTACAAGCTATCTGCCCCTGATAGTGAAAAAGTTCAGGAAATTTTTGAAGAACTAGAATTTAGAAGGCTAAGAGACCAATTTCTAAAGCTTTTTGCTCCAAAACAAGAAGAAAGCGTTGCAGAAAGCCCTTCTAAAAAAGAAAAAGCAGCTCCTAAAAAAGCCTCCCCTGCTGGGCAAGGACAATTTTCTCTTTTTGGGAATGATGGAGATTCTCCTGCAACATTAGAAGCTATTTCTAGCAGAAAAACCATAAAAGATATTGCGCATTCCTACCAAAGTATTGCTCAGGGAATGGCTATGAAACTTTTTGTTCAAAATTTAATGAAACAAACTTCTGTATGTTTTGATACAGAAACTACGGGTTTAAACCCACTAACAGCAGAACTAGTAGGTATTGCATTTTCATGGGAAGCAACAAAAGGCTTTTATATTCCTTTTCCTGAAAACAAAGAAGAAGCGCAAAAACTTATAGAACAATTACGCCCTTTCTTTGAAGCAGAAAATATTGAAAAAATAGGTCAGAATTTGAAGTATGATATTAAAGTGCTTCGTAAATACGATATAAAAGTTAAAGGACCTTGCTTTGATACGATGTTGGCACATTATTTAATTAATCCGGATATGCGTCATAATATGGATGTTTTAGCAGAAACCTATTTAAACTACACTCCAGTTTCTATAACGGAATTAATTGGAAAAAAAGGTAAAAATCAGTTATCTATGCGAGATGTTCCGTTAGAAAAACAAACGGAATATGCGGTGGAAGATGCAGATATTACTTACCAATTAGCACAACACTTTAGACCAGAATTAGCAGAAGCTAAAACAGACGGGCTTTTTAAAGATATTGAAATTCCACTTTTACATGTTTTAGCAGAAATGGAATTAGAAGGAATAAACCTTGATAAAACATTCTTAAACTCTCTTTCCGAAGATCTTGATAATGATATTAATAATCTAGTGTCAAAAATATATGAAGCTGCTGGCGAAGAATTTAATATTGCATCTCCTAAACAACTAGGAGAAATTTTATTTAATAAACTAAAACTAGTAGACAAACCTAAAAAAACCAAAACAGGCCAATTTTCAACTGCAGAAGATGTTTTATCTTATTTAGCTAAAGACCATGAGATTATTCAAAATGTATTGGATTATCGTGGACTTGCAAAACTAAAAAGTACCTATGTAGATGCTTTACCAGAACAGATAGAAGAAAGCACTGGCCGTGTACATACAGATTATATGCAAACTGTAGCTGCAACAGGAAGGTTAAGTAGCAACAACCCTAACCTACAAAATATTCCTATACGTACAGAAAGAGGAAGACAGGTACGTAAAGCTTTTGTTCCAAGAAATGAAGATTACACCTTATTAGCTGCAGATTATTCACAAATAGAACTTCGTATTATTGCTGCTTTAAGTGAAGAAACCACCATGATTGAAGCTTTTAAAAATGGAGAAGATATTCATGCTTCTACCGCTTCAAAAGTATTTAATGTTCCCATAGAAGAAGTTACAAGAGAACAGCGTAGCAATGCAAAAACGGTGAATTTTGGAATAATATATGGGGTTTCCGCCTTTGGACTAAGCAACCAAACTGACCTTTCTAGAAGTGAAGCAAAAGAACTTATAGACACCTATTACAAAACCTATCCCAAATTACGAAACTACATGAGCGAGCTAGTAAATTTTGCTCGCGATAATGGGTATGTACAAACCGTTTTAGGTCGTCGTAGGTATTTAAAAGATATTAATGGTAGTAATGCTATTGTTCGTGGCGCAGCAGAACGTAATGCAGTGAATGCACCTATTCAAGGTAGTGCCGCAGATATTATAAAAATTGCCATGATTAATATTCATAAGAAATTAGAGCAAGGTACTTACAAATCTAAAATGCTTTTACAAGTACATGATGAATTGGTTTTTGACGTATACAAACCAGAACTAGAAGAACTACAAACTTTAATTAAAGGCGAAATGGAAAATGCGTATAAAATTGCAGTTCCGTTAGATGTAGAAGTTGGTTTAGGAACTAATTGGTTAGAAGCGCACTAATACATATAAAACATTAGAGGGTTACATCATTTCATCGAAAAATTGTAGGGTTTGCAAAGCAAAGTGTTAAATTTACAAACAACTATTTAACCACTAACCAACATTTTCATGAAGAAAAATATCTTTTTTCTAACCTTTATTTCTCTATTATCTTTATACATAGCAAAAGCACAAAGCACAGATATAGACAAAGAACCAATTGAAATAAGTTACGTAAGATTACCTGACAAACCAGTTTTAAATGATGCCAACCGAACTTTTTCGGTTTTATCCTTGAACTCACAAGTACTTACCCAATCTTTACCCGAATTATATTTTGAAAGTGAAATAAAATTATCTGGTTTCACTAAATTAAATAATGATGCTTTTATAGCCATTCAAAGCAAATTAATAGATGTTACTTTAATTAGTAATGATATAAATTCTACTCCAAAGAGCAGAACCGACGATGATGGAAAAGTTACCCGCTGGACTGAGTATAAAACAATTATTAAATACAGAACAGAAGGCAGTGTTACAGTTACCTCTGCAGACCAATCTATAAATGAAGTTTTTACTTTTAATGGAAACAAAACAAAAAGCAGTAAAGTATTTGATAATTATGAAAGTGCCAGAGCTTTTAGAAACAGCAACTCTATAAAAACATTACGCATAAACTTTATTAAAAGCGTAATAAGCACTGTTAACTCTAGAATATCAAGTCTTTTTGGTTATAAAGAAATAAAATCCAAAAAAAACTTATGGGTTTTGGACTCTAAAAAGCACCCAGAGTACGAGAACCATAAAGCTAATTTTAAAATAGTGGAAAAAGCTTTTTCTAAAATGAAAAGCTATGAATCCTTAGATAATTTAAAAATAGAGGTGAAACCCGCCCTGGAGTACTACAAAAGCATTCTCTCTAAATATGAAGGCAAAGACAGAAAATCTAAAAAACTACGATATGCTTCACTTTATAATTTAGGGTGGATAAATTATTATTTAGACAATCCAGATGAAACTGCTACTTATGGCGCAAAAATAATTGAAAATGATTATGATAAATCCGATGGAAAGTCTTTAGACAAAAAAGCTATAAAACTGAGAGATGTATTTGCAACAAACAAAACAGATACGCGCCATCTTAACGTTTTAACAGAAGACAAAACGGATTATTATGGAGCATCTTCTAATCAATTTATGGATGCTAATGACCCTAACAAACCGTTTGATCCCAAAACGGATCCAGACTACTCCCTCTCTTTTGTAATAACAAACTCTGGAGATACCATACCAGGTTATATTAACATGAAAAAAATTGACAAATTAGCTGGTATTTTAAAAACCTATGTTAAAGATCTAGAAGGCAAACCAGTACTTAGGAATTTTGGTGCTCATGAAGTAAACACTTTAGTCTTAGGAAATGGAGAAAAAAGATATACGCTACCTTTTAAAGAAGCAGATGATGCTGTAACAATGTCTAGTTTTGATAGAGCTAGCTATAAATATGTAAAGCGTATTTACGCGTCTAAAAAAATTAATCTTTATGAATATCAGTCTAGAGAATTAATCATTAAAAAGAATACTGACAAAAAAGGGTATTCCACTTCAGGCTCTGGTTGGTTAATGGCATTTAGAAAAAAACTTGGGAATTTATTAGGAGAAGACTGCCCAGAACTAAAAGAGCGTGTAAAAGAAAAAGAATTTGAAAATAATGCTAATAGCATAATAGAGTTTATAAAAGCATATGAAAATTGCGAGAAGTAAATAACCTTGAGTTAGTTTAAAAAAGTAAAAATAGCCATAATATGGCTATTTTTTTATAACAAAAGTTAAATGTCACTTAAAAAATTACCCTATAACTAATGTAACTATCCAGAATTTGTAACTTCAATGTTATAAATTCACACGATTATTTTTACAATGCGACTATACTTAATCCTAACAACTATTTTTTTGTGTATTTACTTTAATATAAATGCGCAGCAAAATAAAGAGGAGCGTACACAAAAAATTACTCAAACTATAAAAGTATTTCCTAATCCAGCAACGAATGTTGTAAATATATTGGGTTTGCATAACTCTAGTAATGCAAATATTAAAGTATTAGACACCTATGGAAATATTGTATTAAAACATTCTTGGCAAATAAAAAACAACGCAATAAACATCCCCGTTTCTTCACTTGCTTCTGGCGTATACATAATTATTATACATTCCAACAAAGAACAAGTACAAGCAAAAATTTTTAAAAAGTAAACTAACTCGGGGCAAGCCCACGAGGCATTTATTAGGAAACTAATTTTGATTTCGAAGCAAGCCTCGGAGCAGTAAAATCTCGATTATCGAGTAATTAAAAAAACCGTTAAGAAAATTCTTAACGGTTTATTATATATTATAAAATGAGCGTACTTATTTTCTATTAAATATAAGCTCGCCTTTAGTATTAAAATTAGGTAAATCTAAGCCTTCTGCATCTACTGTCATTACATCTGCCTCTATAGAAGCTTTTGCACTAATTTCTTCTCCGTTTTTATCTTTGAATTTTAGTACTCCGTCTACATAAGTGTACATTGTTGTTTCAATATCTTTTTCACTTGGACAATCAACTATTAATCCTGTAGGACCAGCATTGAACTCTAGATAATCAATTGCATTCTCAGTTACTAAAGTTGCATCTTCCTTAAACTCAAAAGTTACAATAGCACAATCTTCTTCAATAAGTTTCTCTAAAGCATCCTCTGCTAAATTTAAATATGTACCTGCAGCTTCTTCATCTACATTAAACTCTACAAGTTCCCATTTTCCTACGAGAGCATCTTTACCCGTTAATTCATCTAATTTATCAGAAATTGCATCTTTTGAACAAGAAGAAAAAAGAACACCTATTGCAATTATAGTTAAAGATAATTTTTTCATTGGTTTGGTATTTGGTTATTTATTTTACTGGTAACTAGAACAAAACGTAAACAAATAAACAATATTGCACTGGCTAAACAATATAAAAACAACAACAAACTGTATATAAAATAAAGGAAAATCGATAATTTTACAATCTTGAATAAAAAAATAAAAAATAATAAGAAACAACCATTTGTATTTCAACTTAATAGTTGTACATTTGCAGCCCTCTTAAAGGGAAAGAAGTGTATAATAGAAAAAAATAGCAGTAGTGGATACATTAAGTTATAAGACTGTTTCAGCAAATAGAACAACCGTAGACAAGCAATGGGTATTGGTTGATGCTGAAGGAGAAACGTTAGGGCGACTTGCTTCTAAAGTAGCAAAAATACTTAGAGGAAAGCATAAAACAAATTACACTCCTCATGTTGATTGTGGAGATAACGTAGTTATTATTAATGCAGAAAAAATTACCCTTTCTGGTAACAAATGGGATACTAAATCTTATAGTCGTTATACAGAATATCCTGGAGGTCAACGTCATACATCTGTAAAAGATATGTTATCTAAGACTCCTGAGCGTATTGTGGAAAAGGCTGTTAAAGGAATGCTTCCAAAAACTAGGTTGGGTGCTGAGTTATTCAGAAACCTTAAAGTAAACGTAGGTCCTAATCACGGACAAGAAGCACAAAAACCAACTGTTATTAATTTAAACGAATTTAAATAATGGAGATAATTCATAAAATTGGCAGAAGAAAAACAGCTGTTGCTCGTGTTTATCTTTCTGAAGGAACAGGAAATATTACTATAAACTCTAGAGATTTAAAAGAATATTTTCCAACTGCAACTTTACAATACAAAATTAAGCAAGCTTTTGCATTAACTGACACTGTTGATAGTTATGATGTTAAAGCAAATGTTTATGGTGGTGGTAACACTGGCCAAGCTGAAGCTATTCGTTTAGCTTTATCTAGAGCTATGTGCGAAGTAGACGCTGAAAACAGATTATCTCTTAAACCAGAAGGTCTTTTAACAAGAGACCCAAGAATGGTAGAACGTAAGAAATTTGGTCAGAAGAAAGCACGTAAGAAATTCCAGTTCTCTAAACGTTAATACAGAATCACCAGGGTATTCTTTCGAATACCCTTTTTTATATTTTATAACTAGTTCATTGAAAGTCTCAAAAAAGAGACACTTAAAAATCTTATTACCATTTCTAATAGTAATAAGTAAGGGTAGGTTTTTAAAATCGCCCATTTAGTTTAGCATCTAAATAGTAGAGGCTTGCATGTATATGCATACCACTCTAGTATTGCTAATTCATAAGAACGTAAACTAAAACAAAAATGGCGAAAGTCGAAGTAAAACAATTATTAGAAGCAGGTGTACACTTTGGACACCTTACAAGAAAATGGAATCCAAACATGGCTCCTTACATCTACATGGAGCGTAATGGAATTCACGTAATTAACCTTTACAAAACGGTTGCAAAATTAGACGAAACTAACGAAGCGCTACATAAAATAGCTGCATCTGGAAGAAAAATCTTATTTGTAGCAACAAAAAAACAAGCTAAAGACATAGTTGCTGACAAAGTATCTAAGGTAAACATGCCTTATATTACAGAAAGATGGCCAGGCGGAATGTTAACAAACTTTGTTACTATTCGTAAAGCTGTTAAAAAAATGGCTTCTATTGATCGTATGAAGAAAGATGGTACCTTCATGACTCTTTCTAAAAAAGAACGTTTACAAGTAGACCGTTTAAGAGCTAAATTAGAAAAGAACTTAGGTTCTATTTCTGAAATGACTCGTTTACCAGGCGCTCTTTTTATTGTAGATACAATGAGAGAACACATTGCTGTTAAAGAAGCTCAAAAATTGAATATTCCAATTTTTGCTATGGTAGATACAAATTGTGACCCAAGAGATATTGATTATGTAGTACCAGCAAATGATGATGCATCTAAATCTATAGACATTATTATGGAGCAAGTTACTGCTGCAATTGCAGAAGGATTAGCAGAACGTAAATCTAGCAAGCAAGAAGCACCAAAGAAAGATACTCCTAAAAAAGAAGCAGCTCCAAAAGCAGAAGCTCCTAAGAAAGAAGAAGCTAAGGCCGAAGCACCTGCTGCTCCAGTAGCTAAAGCTGCTCCTGCAAAAGCAGACGATTTAACAAAAGTAGAAGGAATTGGACCTAAAGCTGCTGAAGCTTTAGTGAACGCTGGATTTGTTACTTTCGCTGACTTAGCTAAAGGTGATGCTGAAAAGATTAAAACAATCTTAACTGAAGCAAGCTCAAGAATGGCTCATTTAGATCCAACTTCTTGGCCAAAGCAAGCACAAATGGCTGCTGATGGTAAGTGGGACGAACTTAAAGAATGGCAAGATAACGTAAAAGGTGGTGTAGAATAAATTTATAGATACATCAAAATATCTATAATTTAACATTACCCTAAAACTGGATACAATAATTGTGTCTTATTTTACATAATCAAAAAAAATAAAAGAAAATGGCTAAAATTACCGCCGCAGAAGTAAATAAATTAAGAAAAGCTACAGGTGCAGGAATGATGGACTGCAAAAAAGCCTTAGTAGAAGCAGAAGGAGATTTTGACAAAGCAATTGAAGTTCTTCGTAAAAAAGGACAAAAAGTTGCTGCTAAAAGAGCAGATAGAGATTCATCTGAAGGTGCTGCAGTTTCTAAAGTAAATGCAGATAACACTGTTGGTGTTGCAATTGTACTAGGTTGTGAAACTGACTTTGTTGGTAAAAACGAAAACTTTCTTGCTTTAGCAAATGAACTTGCTGACAAAGCAATAAATTTTGACAACAAAGAAGATTTTTTAGCTTCTGATTTCGGAGGAATGACAGTTGCTGATAAATTGATAGAACAAACAGGTGTAATTGGCGAAAAATTAGAAATTAACTCTTTCGAGAAGTTAGAAGCTCCTTATGTTGGCACTTATGTTCACATTAACAAAATTGCTGCTTTAGTTGGTTTAACTTCTAAGAACGAAGTAGTTGCTAAAGATGTTGCTATGCAAGTAGCTTCTATGGGCGCAACAACTTTATCTTATAAGGATTTTGACCCTGCATACATTGCTTCTGAAACCGAAGCTAGAATTGCAGTTATAGAAAAAGATAATATTGAATTAGGTCGTTTAGGTAAAACTCTTAAAAACGTACCTCAATATATTTCTATGGCACAATTAACTGATGAAGCCTTAGCTAAAGCTGAAGAAGCTGCAAAAGCAGAACTTACCGCAGAAGGAAAACCAGAGAAAATCTGGGATAAAATTCTTCCTGGTAAAATGCAAAGATTTATTGCAGATAACACTACTTTAGATCAAGAACAATGTTTATTAGATCAGAACTTTATTAAGGATGAGAAAATAAATGTTGCTAAATATGTTGCTTCTGCTGGAGATTTATCTGTAACAAGCTTTAAGCGTGTTGCTTTAGGATAAGTAAACCACAACAATATATCAATTATTAAAACCGTCTCTAGAGACGGTTTTTTTATGCAAAAAAAATGCTGCTTTATAAAGCAGCATTTTTAATTTTTTAGTGAACTACCTCGGGGCAAGCCCACGAGGCATTTATTAGGAAACTAATTTTGATTTCGAGGCAAGCCCCGGAGCTTTTAAATCTCGATTATCGAGTAACCAATTAATTCTTTAACCAAGCCTCTCTAAGACTTAGACTATTTTCTGATACAGAATCCAAACTAGATAGTTTAGTTACATTCAAAATTGGAGAGCCAACTTTTCCTTCAATAGAAATCTCTTCTCCATTACGAATCACAACCATCTTAATTAAGGTTTCAGGAGTCCAACCAAAGCTCTCTCCTATTATAGGTCTTATTGCTTCTAAATTAATTGGAGTACCATTAATACTTTTTATAACATCTCCTCCTTGCATACCTAAATCCGTATAAAAAGAACTCAACTCTATCCCTTCCCTTACAAAAACGGCATTATTATTTTCTTGGTCAATACCTATAAATGGCATTTCTCCAGCCAAAAAATAGCCAGTTTGTTGTTGCTCTGTAACATTTCCCAAACCAACTTTAGTAAAATAAGTAGTATAATCTATTGGAGTATTCCCAATAACATAAGTATCAAAAAAGGTGCGTAGTTCCGGGTACGTCATCTTTACAATTTCATCAATTAATTTCTCATCCTCAAAAGGAGTAGAAACATCATATTTTTTAGAAAGTTCTTTCATTAACCATAAAATTCCTTTTTCACCATTACTTAATTCACGCAATGTAATATCTAAAGCCATGTTTATTAAAGCTCCTTTTTCATACACATTTGCATAGTTTTTTTCATAAGGTTCTTTTAATATATTTTTACTCATAATGGTAAAAGACATAGCATCATCATAACTTTTAGAGTTTGCTATCTTATCCATTATCCTTTTATAAAATTCATCCTCGGTAATTAGACCTTGTTGAATTTGAAATAGGTTAGCAAAATACTCTGTTGTTCCCTCATACATCCATAAATGCTGTGACATTTTTGGATCATTAAAGTCAAAATACTGCACTTCTTTAGAGTGTACATTTAAAGGTGTTACTATATGAAAGAACTCATGAGAAACAACATCTACCATTGCTTGTTCTAATCTTTCTCTAGGCATAGCTTCTGGCAAAACAACTACCGTTGAAGTATGGTGCTCTAAAGCACCAAAACCACTTGCGTCTGTATTATCCATTTTAGATAAATACAAAAGAATGTTATATTCTTTTGTTCCATCTATATCTCCTAGGAATGCTTTTTGAGCTGTCATCATTTTCTCCATACGCTCTTTTAAACTAGCAGCAGTATATACATTATTAGGAGAGTATACACTTAAAGTAACCGTAATATCATTAATCTGAAAACTTTCGGTATTTGCTTTAGCATATAATATTGGATTATCAATAACATCAAAATACCTATTAGCAGTAAAAACATCTTTCTCTAATTGTAAACTTTTAGTACTCTTAGCCTTTAATGATGTAGTAGAAAAAAGAGATTTAGGCTTTGTTATATGCAACTCATAAGGCACCTCTTTTAAATTCTGAAAATAACCAACAAAACCATGAAGATTAAGTACAAAATTGTCGTTTTTTAAAATATTTGTTCCCGCGGGAGAAAAAACGGCATCAGATACTTGTGCCTCGGTATCGTAAGTATCATTTACATAATACATAATTTTATCCATTTTTTTTGCATCGGATATTACCCAAGAATTAACATCATTATGTGTAAAAGATAATTCGTTTCCATTATAATCTATCGCCCTAAAACCCTCAATATACTTACCATAATCATCTATACTATACGTACCAGGAATTGTTTTAGGAATTAAAAATGTTGTCTTATCTGTATGTATTACTCCTGGATCAATGGTAACTAAAACTTTATCCTCTACAACATTTAAAATATCTATATTCGTTATTATAGTAGAATTAGTAACCGTACTTACATTTTTTGTTGCACCACAACTATATAACAACATCCCCAACATTACTACAAAAATTATTTTTCTCATTATGCTTTTTAATTTTAAATTAAAGTAGCCTAAAGGCTATATTATTTTCTTAAATGCAAGGATATAAAATTTAATAGAGTATTCCAGATGTATTTAGAAATAATTAAGGCAATCATATGCCAAAAACAATACTACAAGGATAAATATTTTTGATTATTTTTGCGGCAACTAATTATATAACATGCAATACAAAAGAATACTTTTAAAACTTAGTGGCGAAGCACTAATGGGAGAAAAGCAATACGGTATAGACCCAGTAAGACTATCGGAATATGCCGAAGAAATTAAAGAAGTTGTAGCAAAAGGTATTGAAGTTGCTATAGTAATTGGCGGTGGTAATATATTTAGAGGAGTAGCAGGTGCTGCCACAGGTATGGATCGCGTACAGGGTGACCATATGGGCATGTTAGCAACAGTAATAAATGGATTAGCTTTACAAAGCGCCTTAGAATTAAAAGATGTACAAACAAGATTACAAACTGCTATTAAAATAAATGAGGTTGCCGAGCCTTTTATTAGAAGAAGAGCTATGCGCCATTTAGAAAAAGGCCGTGTTGTTATTTTTGGAGGAGGAACAGGAAATCCTTATTTTACAACGGATTCTGCTGCTGTTCTTAGAGCTATTGAAATTGAAGCAGATGTAATTTTAAAAGGCACTCGTGTAGATGGCATTTACACCTCTGACCCAGAAAAAGATAAAACTGCCACTAAGTTTGATACTATTTCTTTTAAAGAAGTATTAAACAAAGGCCTAAAAGTAATGGATACTACTGCTTTTACTCTAAGCCAAGAAAACGAATTACCAATTGTTGTTTTTGATATGAATACAAAAGGTAATTTAATAAAACTTGTAAACGGTGAAAACATTGGAACGGTAGTAAACTTATAAATTTAGTTTTATTATTGTTAGATATATTAAAAATTAACTGATGAACGAAGAAATACAATTTATACTAGACGCTACTAAAGAAAGTATGGAATCTGCCTTATTACATTTAGAAAAAGCATTTTTAAAAATCCGTGCAGGAAAAGCAACTCCTGCAATGCTTTCTAGTGTAATGGTAGATTATTATGGATCACAAACACCATTATCTCAAGTTGCAAATGTAAACACTCCAGATGCAAGAACGCTTACAGTACAGCCTTGGGAAAAAAACATGTTGCAAGAAATAGAAAAAGCAATTATGATTGCAAATCTTGGGTTTAACCCTATGAATAATGGGGAAAGTATTATCATAAATGTTCCGCCCTTAACTGAAGAAAGAAGAAGAGATTTAGCTAAACAAGCAAAAGGGGAAGCTGAAGACGCAAAGGTTAGTATTCGTTCTGCAAGACAAGATGGTAACAAAGAAGTTAAAAATTTAGAGGATGCTTCTGAAGATGTAAAGAAAAACACAGAAGCAGACATACAAGAATTAACAGATACATACACTAAAAAAATTGATGCTTTTCTTGTGTTAAAAGAAGCAGAAATCATGAAAGTATAATCTATCTACAAATTTTTCTTACAAAAGCGACTTTAATGGTCGCTTTTGTACTTTTAAGACTATTCTAACTAGGTAATTTTAGGAACAGAAGGTATCATTATTTACCTTTGCCTATGCAATTTTACAATGGCTTTTACAAAAACAAGTGTTAATTAATGGTAGCTAAACTTACAAAAGGATTTTGGGCTAAAACAGCA
Organism: Maribacter vaceletii; assembly: GCF_003634105.1. Lineage (GTDB taxonomy): Bacteria > Bacteroidota > Bacteroidia > Flavobacteriales > Flavobacteriaceae > Maribacter_B > Maribacter_B vaceletii. Next base: position 238,728 of record NZ_RBIQ01000007.1, read on the forward strand.
AACATAATCCTTAGAAATCGAATTTTAATTTTACTACTAATAGTAGCTTTCACTGTTTTTATGGGTATGCAATGGAAAAATATGCGCTTTTCCAGTTCCCAAGCAAATTTATTACCAGATGACCACCCTGTAAATTTAGAATACAATTCTTTTTTAAAACAGTTTGGTGAAGAAGGTAATGCTGTTGTATTTGCAATAAAAGACAGTACCTTTTTTACTACAGATAATTTTAATCGTTGGAACAAACTTAGCAAGCAATTAGGTGCTTTTCCGGAAGTAGATTTTGTTTTATCTACAGATAATTTACAGGAACTAAAAAAAGACACTACTAAAATGCAGTTTGTAATGGAGCCATTATTAAAAAATGCCCCCAAAACGCAAGCCGCTGTAGATAGTATTAAAAATCATTTATTTAATAATTTACCATTTTACGAAAATTTATTATTCAATAAAAAAAGTGGAACACTACGTACCGTAATGTACTTAGATAAAGACATTGTTAACACCTCGGTAAGAAAAGATTTTATCTTAAAAGATATGACACATCTTATAGATAATTTTGAAGAAGAAACTGGTTTAGATGTTCGCATATCAGGAATGCCCTATATACGCACCATGAACTCCCAAAACATTATTGATGAAATTGGGAAGTTTATATTAGCTGCTTTAGGAGTAACCTCTTTAATTTTCTTTTTCTTTTTTAGAAGTGTTAGAGCAACATTTATCTCTATGTGTGTTGTTATAATTGGTGTTATGTGGGCTTTTGGAATCTTAGGTCTTTTACAGTATGAGATTACTGTACTTACAGCTCTAATACCACCATTAATTATTGTAATAGGTATTCCAAATTGCATCTTCTTAATAAATAAATACCAACAAGAAGTAAAAAAACATGGCAACCAAGCACTTTCTTTACAACGTGTAATTTCTAAAATTGGTAATGCTACATTAATGACAAATATTACCACTGCTTCTGGTTTTGCTACTTTTATTATTACAGACAGTAAACTTTTAAAAGAATTTGGTATTGTAGCTTCTATAAATATTATTGGGATTTTTATTTTATCATTGCTTATAATTCCTATTATTTATAGTTTTATGTCTTTACCTAAAACAAAACATTTAAAACATTTAAACAAACGATGGGTTGATGCTTTTGTAAATTGGACAGAACGTATTGTTAGACACAAAAGAATTACAGTTTATATTACTTCTATAGTTTTATTAGTAGTTAGTATTATAGGAATTTATCAAATTGATATTTCTGGTAGCCCAATCGAGGATATGCCAAAAAAAGAACAATTTTTTAAAGACATTCGTTTCTTTGAAAAAGAGTTTGATGGTATAATGCCTGTAGAAATTGTTGTAGACACAAAACGCCCTAAAGGTGTTTTAAAACCTGCAACATTAAAAAGAATAGATAGGCTAAGTACCGTTATAGAAGAAATTCCAGAACTCTCTAAACCAGTATCTGTAGTAAACTTAGTAAAATACTCTAAACAGGCTTTTTATAATGGTATTCCTAAATATTACCAATTGCCAACTACGCAAGAGAATAATTTTATCATGGATGTTGCTCGCAAATCTGCAGATAATGGCAACATGCTAAAAAGTTTTGTAGACAGTACTGGACAAACTGCAAGAATTACAACTTTTATGAAAGATGTAAAAACTAGCAGAATGGAAGAGATTGAAGCAAGATTAAATGAAAATATTGCTAAAATATTCCCAAATGAAAGGTTTACAGTATACATGACTGGTAGCGCTTTAATTTTTTTAAAAGGCACAAAATACCTTGTAAAAAACTTAATTATGTCTTTAGCACTTGCAATTTTATTAATTGCATTATTTATGGCGTATTTGTTTCGCTCCTTTAGAATGATAGTTATTTCTTTAATACCTAATCTTTTACCGCTGGTTGTAACTGCTGGTGTTATGGGATTTGCTGGAGTACCAATAAAACCATCTACAATTTTAGTATTTAGCATTGCTTTTGGCATATCTGTAGATGACACTATACACTTTTTAGCAAAATATAGACAAGAACTAATAGCAAATCGTTGGAGAATAAAAAAATCTGTATATGCCGCTTTAAAAGAAACTGGAGTTAGCATGTTTTACACCTCTATTGTTTTATTTTTTGGCTTTTCAGTTTTTATTATATCAAATTTTGGTGGTACGGTAGCCCTAGGGGCTTTAGTTTCTGCAACATTACTTTTTGCAATGCTTGCCAATTTAATACTACTCCCCTCTCTACTGCTTTCTTTAGAAAGAAGCATAGCAAACAAACAAGTATTAAAAAAGCCTCAGATAGACATTTTACCTAAAGAAGAGGATAGAAACTAATACTATTTATACCTCTTAGAAAACATCAAATTTTTATTAAAAAGCATATCTTTGACTTTTTAAATTTTGATGCATTTTAATATGAAATCTACTAGCGTAAAAGAACTCCTATCTGGCAACTTATTATTACAAGAAGTAACTGTTAATGGATGGGTAAAAACATTTAGAAGTAATCGTTTTATTGCTTTAAATGATGGATCTACTATTAACAACATACAATGTGTAGTAGATTTTGAAGAATTTGATGACTCCATTTTAAAACAAATAGCAACTGGTGCTGCTTTAAAAATTACTGGAACTTTAGTGGAAAGTCAAGGTCGCGGTCAGAATGTAGAGATACAAACTAAAAATATTTATGTTCATGGTATTGCAGACCCAGAAACATATCCAATACAACCAAAAAAACACTCACTTGAGTTTTTAAGAGAAAAAGCTCATTTACGTATTCGTACTAATACTTTTGCGGCAGTAATGCGTGTGCGTTCCGCATTATCTTTTGCAATTCATAATTATTTTAGACAAAACGATTTTAACTATTTTCATGCGCCAATCATTACTGGTTCAGATGCAGAAGGTGCTGGAGAAATGTTTAGAGTAACAACTCTAGATCAAAAAAATCCACCTTTAACAGAAGAAGGAGAAATTAACCATAAAGAAGATTTTTTTGGAAAGGAAACCAACTTAACAGTATCTGGACAATTAGAAGCCGAAGCTTACGCAATGGCATTAGGAAAAGTTTATACTTTTGGCCCTACTTTTAGAGCTGAAAACTCAAATACATCTAGGCATTTAGCAGAATTTTGGATGATAGAACCAGAAGTTGCTTTTAATGATTTAGATGCTAATATGGATTTAGCAGAAGATTTTATTAAAGATGTAATTAACTACATTTTAGAAAATTGTGCAGAAGATTTGGCTTTCTTAGAAAAGAGGTTACTAGACGAAGAAAAAACTAAGCCACAAGCAGAACGTAGTGACATGCCTCTTATAGAAAAATTAAAATTTGTTGCCGATAACAATTTTAAAAGAGTTAGTTATACCGAAGCTATAGACATTTTAAGAAATAGTAAACCAAATAAAAAGAAAAAATTTAGCTACCCAATAGATGGTTGGGGAGCAGATTTACAAAGTGAACATGAACGCTATTTAGTTGAAAAACACTTTAAATGCCCCGTAATTTTATTTGATTACCCAGCAGATATTAAAGCATTTTATATGCGTTTAAATGAAGACGGTAAAACAGTAAGAGCTATGGACATTCTTTTCCCTGGTATTGGAGAAATAGTTGGTGGCTCTCAAAGAGAAGAACGTTTAGATGTTTTAAAAGAAAAAATAGCTGCTTTAGGAATTGATGAAAAAGAACTTTGGTGGTATTTAGATTTAAGAAAATTTGGAAGTGCTGTTCATAGCGGATTTGGATTAGGCTTTGAGCGTTTAGTGCTTTTTGCCACAGGAATGGGTAATATTAGAGATGTTATTCCTTTTCCGAGAACTCCACAAAATGCCGAATTTTAATTCAATTTCACTAATTTAGTAGATAGTACAAGATAAATATATGCTTAAACAACATTTACAGTTTAAATTATCTCAAAAGTTATCTCCACAGCAAATACAGCTGATGAAGTTAATACAGCTACCTACACAAGCTTTTGAACAAAGACTAAAAAGAGAGTTAGAAGAAAATCCTGCATTAGAAAAGGGTAAAGAAGATACTGAAAATACTGAAGAGGATTATGACGATATTTATGAGGAAACGGATAGCGAAACTATAACTGCTGAAGACATAAATATTGATGATTATTTAAGTGATGATGAAACCCCTGATTACCGCACAAAAGCAAATAACTATAGTGCAGATGAGGATGAAAAAAGTATTCCATATGCCGCAGGGACCACTTTTAATCAATATTTAATAAACCAATTAAATACAGTTAACCTAACAGAAGAGGAATGGTCTATTGCCGAATTTTTAGTCGGCAGTGTAGATGAGAGTGGCTATATAAGAAGACCCGTTGCCGATATTTTAGACGATTTAGCTTTTACCCAGAATATATATACGGATGAAGACAAAATTGAAAAAGTATTTAAAATTGTTCAAGAATTAGACCCACCGGGTGTTGCTGCTAGATCCTTAGAAGAATGTTTAGTAATACAACTAAAAAGAAAAGAAGCAACATTAAACATAGAACTAGCAATAACTATTCTTGAAAAGTCTTTTGACCAATTTACAAAGAAGCACTACAAAAAACTTATTCAAAAGCATAATATAACAGAAGAGCAACTAAAAGATGCTATTTCCGAAATAGAGAAACTAAATCCAAAACCGGGAGGTTCTTTTGCAGGTAACAACAGACTTGTTGAACATGTGGTGCCAGATTTTTCTATTAGAATTGTAGAAGGCGAATTAGAGTTAACTTTAAATGGTAGAAATGCTCCTGAATTACATGTAAGCAGAGAGTATAACAACATGTTACAAGGCTATAAAGACTCTAAAGAGAAGTCTAAAGCGCAAAAAGATACCGTATTATTTATTAAGCAAAAATTAGATGCTGCAAAATGGTTTATTGATGCTATTAGACAAAGACAACAAACTTTGTTTATTACTATGAATGCCATAATGCATTACCAAAAAGAATATTTTTTATCTGGAGATGAGCGCAGTTTAAGACCCATGATATTAAAAGATATTGCAGATGAAATTCAAATGGATGTATCTACAGTTTCTAGAGTTGCTAATAGCAAATATGTAGACACCCCATACGGCACAAAATTGATAAAAGAATACTTTTCCGAATCTATGAAAAATGAGCAAGGAGAAGATGTATCTACAAAAGAAATTAAAAAAATCTTAGAAACTGTTATTAAGGAAGAAATAAAGAAAAAACCATTAACAGATGATAAATTAGCTGCAATTTTAAAAGAAAAAGGATATCCTATAGCTAGAAGAACTGTTGCAAAATATAGAGAACAGTTAGGAATCCCTGTAGCAAGATTACGTAAAAAGATTTAATGAAGAATTTTCAAGAAGTAATTTCTTATATATTTCATCCATTATTTACACCTATAATTGGCACACTCTCTTATTTTTTATTGACCCCAAAATACAGTCCAATTCAGCTCCAAAGCAGTAGCATATTGCCAATTTTTATACTAACCATTGTTATCCCTATTATATCTTACTTTATCCTTAAAAACATAGGCATAGTAAATACTATATTTATGCCTTCTTTACAGGAAAGAAAATATCCTCTGTACATAAACATTACATTATTATTCATAATAGTCTATAAGGTCATACCATACAATTACACTAGTGAGTTATATTATTTTTTTTTAGGGCTTATAGGTGCTTATTTTAGCTCTTTACTTTTACTGTTTTTTAACTTTAAAAGCAGCATGCATTTAATAAGCATGGGTAGCTTATTAATGTATTTAATTAGCCTTAGCGTCCATTTTGAAATAAATATTATTCTTGGTCTTTGTTTTTTTACAATTGCTACCGGTCTAGTTGCTTCATCAAGGTTATATTTAAAAGCACATAGTAAAGCGGAGATTCTAATAGGCTTTTTTGTAGGTGTATTTTCACAACTACTTACCATTAAATTTTGGCTATAATATAAATTACTATTCAACAAAATATAAAACACCAATAACACCTGCGCTTTATAATAGCTTATAGTGCATTATAAGAGCTATAGAGAAGTTTTCTCCATTATTAAAGCTATCTGTTTGCAAAAGATAATGGGTTGAGCAAAAGAGTTATATTTTACACTTACTTACAAAATATAAAAAATTAAACCCACTCTTAATGGTTTCATATTTATACTCTCTCCGTTTAAAACAGTAGAATCATTAAACAAATTACTTAACGAGTAGTGCATATGAATATTAAAGGTATTATACCCAAAATTAAAAGACACACCATATTGAAAATTTGAAGTGTCTTTATTATAAAATGAAGATCTAATAATGTTGCCAATATACTTAGACCTTGTACTTAGCACATAACCTAGTTTTAGACCAGCATAAATTCTCCAGAACTTATAATCCGTACCAGTAGCATTTCTCCAACGAAATTCTAAAGGCATTTCAATTACATGAGATTCTATTTTATTGCGCTTATAATTTCCAGTATTAGTTAATATAGAATACTCTATACCAGAATCAGTTTCAGTAGCCCTAAGATTAGAGTAGTAGTTATTTAAAGCATAGCCCAGACCAACACCTAAAGCTAACTTTCTAGATTTATTTAATGGTATATCTTTTATAAAACCACCTTGCAAACCGTAAGATAAATTTCTTTGGTTAATAGCATTATCTTTATTCACTAAGAAATTATAGGTAACACCAATATAAAATTGGTCTTCCAAAAAATTAGGATCAACAAATGTTGAATCTATTTCTTTTTGTGCATTTACAAAAAAAGAAGAAAATACAAGAAAAAATAAAATCCGCAGCATAAGGTAAAGTTACAGAAATAAAAAAAGCGCTTCAAACAAAATTTGAAGCGCTTATAAAAGTTTGAAAAATTTTACTAACTAATTTAATTTTTAAATGCATCTCCTTCGTAAGTAGTATAATTTACTTTAAGGGCATTTACTTTTCTTAATTCTAGTTTAATATCAGATATTAAACCCATATTAGCATTCTTATCCACTTTTAAAGAAGTAGTTAATACATTCTGAAGTTCTTGCGATTTCTTAGCGCGCTCCATTAATATATAATCTCCAACTTCATTTGGATTAGCGAATTTATCATTCAATTGAATTTTAGGTTCTGTACCAAATGTCTTGGTGTACTCCTTTGTGGGCGCACCAACATATATAGTAATTACCCTATCTTTTTTCTCCAATTTCTTAATCTCATTAGCCTGTGGAAGTTCATTAGCAACTTTCACAGAACTATCTTTCATAACGGTAACCGTCATAAAGAAGAATAAAAGCATAAATACAATATCTGGAAGGGATGCAGTAGATACTGCAGGCACTTCACCATCTTTCTTTTTTGCAAATTTTGACATACTGTTTTATTTAACTTTTATTAATTAGATGAAGAAGAAGTTTCTGCTTCTGAAAGCTTTTGAGGAAACAATTCTTGTATTCTCTTAACTCTCTTCTTTAAATCCTCCTTTACACTTGCATCCGTTTCTGGATTAAGATATTCTGCCTCCATGTCTGTAAAATTTCTTTTATACAAACGCTGTGCTTCTCTATTTCTTAAATCGTTATAAGCACCAACCAATTCGTTTTGTACTGTTATATAAGTACCATACTTGGTCTCTCTATCACTCTTTACAGAGATAATTGCTTTAGCAGGGCTATCTGATGAACTTGCATCTCTTTTCCCTTTGCAATAGTTACAATAATCAGGTGATCCTGAAACTGCTCCTCCATTATCTAGAAAAGCTGTTGCTTTTTCTCTTAACTGATTTAAATTTACTAACTCTCCATCGGCTAGTAACTGACCATCTTTGTTTAAATTAACCTGAAAAATATTTTTCTGTTTAATTACAACATCGGTCTCTGGCGGCTCAATTGGCGGTAACATACGATCCAAACCTGCATCTGTTTCAATAGTAGTAGTTACTAAGAAAAAGATTAACAATAAGAATGCTATGTCTGCCATAGAACCGGCGCTTACTTCTGGTGCTCCCGCTCTTCTTGCCATAGTTGTTCTGTTATTTTATTATTTACTAAACATTTTTTTTACTGCTGGTACTACCAAAGATCCTACTGCAATTATAGTAAGGATATAAAATATATTTAATCCCATTCCTATCTTCTTCACAGTACTCTCATCGCTCATAGCCATAGCCTTATCATCTACATCTGTACCGCTAGCTAAAACGTAAGAAACAATTACAACTAAGAAAAATCCACCTATAACAAATAGAGCTTTCTTTATACCTTGAGGGTTTGATAATAAATTCTTAATAGTAAATATTAAACTAAATACAACTGCTGCACCTAGCAATAAATAAGTAATTAAGAACATTGCGCCCATTGCGCCATTTTCAGCCGCCTCAGCAACTGGCATTTCACTATCTGGAAGCATAAACCACAATACAGCTCCAATAAGGCCTATTACGATTAATACTATTTTTAATATTTTATGCATGACATTATTTGAATTTAGTCCGACTTATTTTTTGTGATCTACCAACATATCAATCAAAGAGATTGATGAATCTTCCATATCATTAACTATACTATCAATTTTAGCGATAATGTAGTTATAAAAGATTTGTAGAATAATAGCCGTAATAAGACCAAATACTGTTGTTAATAATGCTACTTGAATATCACCTGCAATAAGAGACGCACTCAAGTTACCTACAGCCGCAATCTTTTGGAAGGCTTGAATCATACCAATTACCGTACCCATGAAACCAAGCATTGGAGCAATTGCGATAAATAAAGATAACCAAGAAACATTTTTTTCTAACTGACCCATTTGTACTCCACCATAAGCTACAACAGCTTTCTCAGCAGATTCTACACTTTCACCAGCTCTATCTAAACCTTGGTAGTATATAGAAGCAACAGGTCCTTTTGTATTTCTACAAACTTCCTTTGCAGCCTCAACACCACCTGAAGCTAAAGCATCTTCTACTTGCTGCTTTAACTTAGAAGAGTTTGTACTCGCCAAGTTTAAATAAATAATTCTTTCAATTGCAACCGCTAAACCTAAAATTAAACACAAAAGTACTATCCCCATGAAGCCAGCGCCCCCAGTGATAAACATTTCTTTTAATACTTGTGTAAAGCTTTTTGCTGCTTCAGCATCTCCTTGTAAAATTACAACTGCTGCTGATGTTTTTGCACTTACTGTATTTGCACTTAGAACAAATAACCCAGTCATTGCTAGGGTAGAGAATAATCTTTTCATTTTTTTCAAACTTAAATTTAGTTAGTTAATAGGGTTAAAGATAATTAAAATTTATATTATAATTAAAAAAATTCTGCAGAGAGGAAGGGATTCGAACCCTCGATACCCTTTTGGGGTATACACACTTTCCAGGCGTGCGCCTTCGACCACTCGGCCACCTCTCTAGATTAGCCTTAAAGGTGTGCCAAATAACAAAAAAAATATTAGTTAAAGAAATATTCTAAGTTATTTTTAACGCATTTCTCCTCGAAGGGATGTTTCAAAAATAGTTTTAAAGGACTTTAAAGATACACCACTACCCAACATATACATAACCTTAGCTATAGCTGCTTCTGTTGTAATATCCTTACCACTAATAACTTGCATATCCTTTAACGCCTTACTAGTTTCGTACTGTCCCATTATTACACTACCTCCAGAACACTGTGTTATATTAATAATTAATATGTTGTTTTTTTTTGCTTTTTTTAACAATTCTAAGAACCATTCTTCTGTAAAAACATTTCCTGCACCATAAGTCTCCAAAATTATTGCTCTTAAACCTGATGTTTTAACAACAGATTTTACAACTTGAGGGCTTAAACCTGGAAAAAGTTTTAATACAGCTATATTATTATTCATTTTTTTATGCACAAAAAACTTTTTAGATGTTTTTTGTTTGAACAAATTTTCCTCATAAATCTTTAAATGAACTCCAGATTCAATTAACGGAGGGTGATTTAAAGATGCAAAAGCCTCAAAATGTTCCGCATTAATTTTTGTTGTACAATTAGCCCTATATAACTTATATTCAAAATACAAACCCACTTCTTGCACAACAGCTTTTCCTTTTTCCTTTAATGCCGCAATTTGAATAGAAGTAATTAAATTCTCTTTAGCATCGGTTCGCAAATCCCCTATTGGTAATTGTGACCCCGTAAATATTACTGGTTTTGCTAAATTTTCTAATAAAAAACTCAATGCAGAAGAAGTATAACTCATAGTATCACTACCATGCAACACAACAAATCCATCATGAGTACTATAATTATCTTCTATTATAGAAGCTATACTTACCCAATGCTCTATATTCATATTTGATGAGTCTATTGGATTCTCAAAAGAAACAGTGCTTATGATACAATCTAATTGATTAAGTTCTGGTATTCTATTTAAGAGTTCATCAAAATTAAATGCTTTTAAAGCTCCAGTTTCATAATCTTTAACCATACCTATAGTACCACCGGTATAAATTAATAGTATTTTACTTTTGCTATTTATTAAACTCATGATTGTTCCTTCTTTTTTTAATCTAAAATTTACACACCAAACACTTCTTTAGAATTTAATGTTGTTTGTAACGCAATTTCTTCTTTTGTCTTTTCATATACCGCAGCTACTTTTTCTAACACATTTAAAACATACAAACTTTGGTTCCTTTTACCTCTATATGGCACTGGAGCCAAGTAGGGAGCATCTGTCTCCAAAACAATATATTTTAAGTCTATTTTATTTAAAAAAGTATCTATTTTTCCATTTTTAAAAGTAACCACACCACCTATTCCTAGCTTCATATTATAAGAAATAGCTTTTTTAGCTTGCTCTAATGTTCCCGTAAAACAATGAAATACTCCAAACAAGTTTTCTCCTCTCTCTAGCTCTAAAACCTCAAAAACTTCATCAAAAGCATCTCTACAATGTATAACTATTGGAAGTTTATATTTTTTAGCCAACTGTATTTGAGCCCTAAAAGCCTCTTGCTGTTCTTTTAAAAAGGTTTTATCCCAATACAAATCTATACCAATTTCACCTACTGCATAATATTTTCTTTTTTCTAATTGTTCTTCTACATGTTGCAATTCTTCTTTAAAATTTTCCTTAACATGCGTAGGATGCAATCCAGACATTAAAAAGACATTATCTGGGAAAGATTTCTCTAACTCTATCATTGATTGCGTATAGGTTGAATCTATTGCTGGGATAAAAAATCTTTCTATTCCATTATCAATAGCATTTTGAACAACCTCAGCACGATCTTCATCAAAAGCTTCACTATATAAATGTGTATGGGTATCTGTTATAATCATCTTGTAAAAATAGCGTTATCTTTATAAAAAAGATTAAATGACATCCCTTAAAAGTTTCTTAAACAAGAAAAACTACATAAAAATACCTTTAACGCTTACCGCTACAAATCATTTTGAAATAATAGCATCTCTAAACGGAGTTACGGGCCGTTTTATCTTAGACACAGGGGCATCTAACACATGTGTAGGTTTTGATAAAATAACTTTTTTTAACCTTACCACTAAAGAATCTAAAATTAAAGCTGCAGGAGCAGGAGCTACCGAGATGGAAACCCTAGTTTCTACTAAAAATAATATAGAGATTAAGGCTTGGGGAACTAAAAAACTAAAACTAGTTTTGTTTGATTTACAACACGTGAATAACGCATTAGCATCTCACAATAGCCTACCTGTAGATGGCATAATTGGCGCAGATGTACTTAAAAAAGCAAAAGCCATAATAGATTACAAAAAGAAATGCGTCTACCTAAAACAAAAAAACCTAAAGAAATAATCTTTAGGTTTTTTTTATAAATATTATAGCTAAAAAACTACATTTCCAATGCTTTTTTAACGTTAGAATCCATTAGTATTTCTTCTGGATTTTCTAATGCTTCTTTTACTGCCACTAAGAAACCTACAGATTCCTTACCATCAATAATTCTATGATCATAAGAAAGCGCCACATACATTATTGGTGCAATTGCTACAGCTCCGTCTTTTACAACCGGTCTTTCTACAATATTATGCATTCCCAAAATAGCACTTTGCGGTGGATTAATAATTGGCGTAGATAACATAGAACCAAATACACCTCCGTTTGTAATTGTAAAGGTACCACCAGTCATTTCATCCACAGTAATCTCTCCTTCTCTTGCGCGAATAGCTAATCTCTTAACCTCTGCCTCTACTCCTCTAAAGGTTAAATTTTCAGCATTTCTAATTACAGGAACCATTAATCCTTTTGGCCCTGAAACAGCAATACTAATATCACAGAAATCATAAGAAAGCATCTCCTTACCATCTATCATAGAATTAACAGAAGGATACATTTCTAATGCACGTACTACCGCTAAAGTAAAGAAGGACATAAAACCTAAACCAACTCCATGTTTATTTTTAAAATCTTCTTTGTATTGTTTTCTCAATGCAAATATAGGCCCCATATCTACTTCATTAAAAGTAGTTAACATTGCCGTTTCATTTTTAACAGAAACTAAACGCTCTGCAACTTTACGACGTAGCATAGAAAGCTTAGATCTACTTTCCCCTCTACTACCTCCAGACGGAGTCCCCATTGATGGAACCGCACTAACCGCATCTTGCTTAGTTACTCTACCATCTTTTCCTGTTCCTTTTACTGAAGCAGCACTAACTCCTTTTTCACTTAGTATTTTCTTAGCCGCTGGAGACGCACTTCCTGTTGCATAACTTTCCTTTACTACAGGTGCCTCTTCTTTTTTAGGAGCTTCTTTTGGAGCTTCTTCTTTCTTTTGTTCCGCCGCCGCTGCACCACCTTCAGGTTTTGCAGCACTAGTATCTATTAAACAAACTACAGCACCCACCTCAACTGCATCACCAACCTCGGCTTTTAGTGTAATAATACCACTCTGTTCTGCAGGTAATTCTAAAGTAGCTTTATCTGAATCTACCTCAGCAATGGCTTGGTCTTTTTCTACATAATCACCATCTTCTACTAACCATTCTGCTATTTCTACCTCTGTTATAGACTCCCCCGGAGAAGGAACTTTCATTTCTAGAATCATTACTTATCTAATTTGATGTATTATTATTTCTTTTGTCTTGTTAAATTGTCTTTGGTTTTATCAAAAACATAATCTATTACTTGTTGATGTCTCATTTTAGAACGCACAGCACTACCTGCAGCTGGTGCAGCATAAAAACGTCTTGATGCTACACGAAGTTTATGAGCATCACTAAAATGCATCATCATATGACTCCATGCTCCCATATTTCTAGGCTCTTCTTGTGCCCAAACAAAATCATCTGCATTTTTATATTTACTAATAATTGCTTTCATTTGGTCTGCTGGCAAAGGAAATAATTGCTCTACACGAACCAAAGCAACATCCTCTCTGCTATCTGCTTCTTTTACAGCTAACAAATCATAATAAAACTTCCCTGTACAGAATACTACCGATTTTACTTTTGCAACACTCACAGTAGTATCATCTATAACCTCTTGAAAACCTCCCTCTACAAATTCCTCAACAGTAGAAACTGCTTTTGGATGTCTTAATAAACTTTTAGGGGTAAAAATAATTAGTGGCTTTCTGAAATTTGCTTTCATTTGTCTACGCATAATATGAAACATTTGCGCTGGCGTACTAACATCAGCGATATACATATTATCTCTTGCGCACAATTGTAAATAACGCTCCATTCTTGCAGAAGAATGCTCCGCTCCTTGCCCTTCATAACCATGAGGTAAAAGCATTACTAGTCCATTTTGTAATTTCCACTTATCTTCTGCTGCAGAAATATACTGATCTAGCATTATTTGAGCTCCATTACTAAAGTCTCCAAATTGTGCTTCCCATATAGTTAATGTATTAGGACTTGCCATGGCATAACCATAATCAAAACCTACCACACCATATTCTGATAATAAAGAGTTATAAATTTGAAACTTTCCTTGATCACCACCAATGGCGTTTAACAATAAAACTTCTTCTTCACTTTCTTCTACTTTCATTACCGCATGACGGTGAGAAAAAGTACCTCTTTCTACATCTTGGCCAGACATTCTTACATCATAGCCTTCTTTTAACAAAGAGCCGTAAGCCAAAAGTTCTCCCATAGCCCAATCTAATTTATTAGACTCAAAGAACATTTTTTTCCTATCTCTTATTAACTTTTCAACCTTTCTTAAGAATTTTTTATCTGATGGAAGCTCAGTAATTACTTTAGCAATTTCAGTTAAATCTTTAGTACTAAATGTAGTATCTATAGGCTTCATCATTTCCCATTCACGAACATTTTCAAATCCGCTCCATTCATCTGCCATGAAAGGGGTTATAACCGTTTTATCTTCTTTTCTAGAATCTACCAATTCTTCCTCTAAAGAAGCTTTATATTCGTTTTCTAATTCTTTTACATAATCTGCACCTATTACTCCTTCTGCAATTAATTTAGCTGCATAAATATCTCTTGGATTTTTATGTTTAGCTATTGCTTTATATAGTTTAGGCTGTGTAAATCTAGGTTCATCCCCTTCATTATGCCCATATTTACGATATCCTAGTAAATCTATAAATACATCTCTACTAAAACGCATTCTATACTCTAATGCAAATAGAAAAGAATGTACTACAGCTTCTGGGTCATCTGCATTTACATGTAAAACAGGGCTCAAAGTAACTTTACCAACATCTGTACAATACGTAGAAGACCTAGCATCTAAATAATTTGTAGTAAATCCTATTTGATTGTTTACCACTACATGAATTGTACCTCCAGTTTTATACCCATCTAAAGTTGCCATTTGCACAACTTCATAAACCAAACCTTGCCCTGCAATTGCAGCATCTCCATGCACCACAATTGGCAATACTTTAGAGAAATTATCCTTATAATGTGCATCTTGTTTAGCTCTTGCTATACCTTCCACAACAGCACCAACCGTTTCTAAATGTGATGGGTTTGGCGCAATATTCATTTTTATTTTATTACCATTATCAGACATACGGTCCGAGGTCCAACCTAAATGGTATTTTACATCTCCATCAAAAATTTCTTCTTCATAATCTTTTCCATCAAACTCACTAAAAATATCTTTAGCAGATTTACCAAAAATATTAGTCAATACATTTAATCTTCCACGGTGAGCCATTCCCATAACAAATTGCTCTACACCCATTTCTGCAGCTCTCTCTACAATTGCATCTAAACCTGGTATCAAAGACTCATTCCCTTCTAATGAAAATCTTTTTTGCCCAACATATTTAGTATGCAAAAAGCCTTCAAAAGAAACCGCTTGATTTAATTTTTTTAATATATGCTTTTTTCCATCAGCATCTAACTTAGGTCTATTATCATTAACATTTAACCAATCCTGAATCCATTTAACGCGTTCAGGATTACGTATATACATATACTCTACACCAATAGAATCGCAGTATATACTTTTTAGGTTTTTAATAATTTCTCTTAAGGAGCTTGGTCCAATACCAATTATTTCTCCAGCGCTAAAAACAGTATCTAAATCGTTTTCTGAAAGGCCAAAGT
Organism: Maribacter vaceletii; assembly: GCF_003634105.1. Taxonomy (GTDB): domain Bacteria; phylum Bacteroidota; class Bacteroidia; order Flavobacteriales; family Flavobacteriaceae; genus Maribacter_B; species Maribacter_B vaceletii. The sequence continues at coordinate 254,255 of NZ_RBIQ01000007.1, forward strand.
TTTCAATATCTAAGCTTGGCGTATACTTACGTCTTTCTCTTACAGGGTTAGTCTCTGTAAATAAATGACCTCTAGTTCTATACCCATCTATTAAGCCTATTATCTGAAATTCTTTTTGTAAGGATTCTGGGACTTCTATTTTTTGCCCATTGGCATCAATTATTGCCCCACTGCTAGGTGCAATATCAAGCTCATCTATAGAACTCTCCATACCAAAATCAAACCCTTGAAAGAATGCTCTCCAACTTGGTTCTACACTATCTGGGCTTACTAAATATTTGTCATATAACTCTGCAAAAAAAGAGGTATGCACAGCATTTAAAAAGGAATATTTATCCATGAATTTTTTTCTGTAACTTTAGAACAAATTTCATCAAAAATACAACTTTTACCATTTCTAGTGGTATCTTAATCATTTATATTAGTAATAAATAGACTTTTATGACAAAAAAGCTAATAATCTTATCAAAAACTCTAATTATATTTATTTTTTTTGCCTTGTGTAACAATTTTTGCTTTTCGCAAAACATTACTTCCCAAAATTCTTTTTGGGAAAAAGTAAGATTTGGAGGTGGTATAGGTTTAGGATTTACCAATGGAGGTTTTAATGGGTCTATATCTCCTAGTGCAATTTATGATGTAAATACTTATTTTTCTGCCGGTGTTGGTCTATCTGTAAATTATGCTAAATATGATGCTAATAAGTTTTTAGCTTACGGTGGTAGTATTGTTACTTTTTATAACCCAATACCTTTATTACAACTATCTGCAGAAATAGAACAATTAAGGGTTAATGAAAGTAATGCACTATTTGAAAACGATTATTGGTCTCCTGCTTTATTTTTAGGCGCTGGGTACAGAAGTAATAATGTTACTTTTGGAATTAGATACGATGTATTATATGATGACAACAAAAGTATTTATGCTAATGCATGGATGCCTTTTGTAAGAGTCTATTTCTAAAAAACTATGTATACTTTGCCTTTAGTCTTACTTTTAGAAATTCTCTTTTTAAGATTAAAAAAGAAACTTGTTCTGCTACTTCCACAACATCTGTTACTTTAATTCCTTTAAACACTTTTTCAGGAACATCTACAACATATAACAAATTAAGATAGTCATTAAATTTCTCCATAATAAGCACATACAATTTCTCATGAAGCAACTTTTGCAACTCTTTACTCTTAACATTCTCTGGTACATCAAAAGGAATATTTGCCAAAGAGAAGTCTTTTAATAGTTGCGCTATTAATTTAGTATACAACAATTCCTTTATTGCTTGTTGTATTAGCTCGTTGCTATTATTAAAGTTCTCTTCCAAAAACACCTATTCTCTTAAATAAAAAAAACAGGAGAAATATAAATATTTTTCCCCTGTTTAATATAATTACATACTCTTTAATTAGCTTCTTATTTTTTGCTCCCAATCCCAAGCAGATTTCATTGCCTCGTCTAAGGAATATTGTGATTTCCATCCTAAAACCTCATTTGCTTTAGTTGTATCTGCGTAAGCAGTAGTAATATCTCCCTCTCTTCTATCTACTATTTTATAATTTAGTTTTTTTCCAGATACTTTTTCAAAGCTCTTAATTACTTCTAAAACCGTACTCCCTTTTCCTGTTCCCACATTAAAAACATCATAATTATCAGAATTATCACCTTCTAACAATCTCTTTAATGCTAAAACATGTGCTTTTGCAAGATCTACAACATATATATAATCTCTAACACATGTACCATCTGGTGTAGGATAATCGTCTCCAAAAACCGATAACTGCTCTCTAAGACCTGCACCGGTCTGTGTAATAAAAGGAACTAAATTCTGAGGAACTCCAATTGGTAATTCCCCTATCATAACACTCGGATGCGCCCCCATTGGGTTAAAGTAACGTAATGCAATTGCATTTAAGTTTTCATTTACTTTGCAAGTATCTGCTATTATTTCTTCTCCCATTTGTTTTGTATTACCATAAGGAGATTCTGCCTGTTTTACCGGAGCACTTTCGGTTATTGGCATTTCATCTGCTTGCCCATAAACTGTACAAGAAGAGCTAAAAATAAAACTAGCTTTATTTTTAGCAGCTAACTCTTTTAACAAATATACTAATGTCCCTATGTTGTTTTCATAATACAACAATGGCTTTTCTACACTTTCTCCTACTGCTTTTGATGCTGCAAAATGAATAACACCTTTTACATCTGCATGACGTTTAAAAAAATCTTCTACTTTAGATTTTTCTTTTAAATCTATTTTTTCAAATAAAGGAGTCTTTCCGGTAATAGAAGTAATTCCTTCCAAAACTTTTTCTGAAGAATTAGAGCAATCATCAATAATTACTACTTCATAACCTTCATTTTGTAATTCTACTACAGTATGCGAGCCTATAAACCCAAGACCTCCAGTAACTAGTATTTTCATTTATTTTTGTTTTATGGTAAATGTTTAGACTTTGCAATAATACTATTAAGCTTGTTTATTCATTAACAAAACCGATAACTGCATTAGTTATATAGCTAATCTGCTCATCATCTAACTCCGTATGCATTGGTAAAGAGATTACTTCCTTTACAAGTTGGTTGGTTATTGTAAAATTCTCTTCTAAATACCTTTCATCTACATAGGCTTTTTGCTTATGTAAAGGAATAGGGTAATAAACCCCACAAGGAATGTCTTTTTCATTAAGATGTTTTACTAATGCATCTCTTTTTCCATTAGTTATTCTTAATGTGTATTGATGAAAAACATGACAATCACACTCATCACAAATTCCATCACAATTATTTACTGTAACAGGAATTATTATATTTTCTTGCCCTTGAAAAGCTTTTGAGTATTTTCTTGCAGCTGTTCTTCTGCTTTCACAATATGCATTTAAGTTTGGCAACTTTGCGCTTAACACTGCTGCTTGGATAGAATCTAATCTAGAATTTACACCTACTACGTCATGGTGGTATCTTTCATACATTCCATGATTAACAATTCCTCTTAAGGTATGTGCTAGAGCATCATCATTAGTAAAAATTGCTCCACCATCTCCATAGCAACCTAAATTTTTCGATGGAAAAAAACTTGTTGAACCTACATGCCCAATTGTTCCTGCTTTTTGTTTACTACCGTCTTTAAATTTATAGTCTGCACCTATGGCCTGAGCATTATCTTCAATTACATAAAGATTATGCTTTTTTGCAATTTCTAATATTACATCCATATTAGCACATTGCCCAAATAAATGTACCGGGACAATAGCTTTGGTTTTTGGCGTAATTGCCTTTTCTATAGCTATCGGATCTATGTTAAAAGTATCTAACTCTACATCTACCAAAACTGGTGTTAGTTGCAACAAACCTATAACTTCAACAGTTGCCGCGAAAGTAAAATCAGCTGTTATAACCTCATCTCCGGGTTGTAGCCCCAAGCCCATCATTGCAATTTGTAAAGCATCGGTACCATTAGCACATGGTATTACATGTTTTACGCCTAAATACTCCTCTAATTCTTTCTGAAAAGCATGTACATGAGGCCCATTGATATATGTAGAAGATTCTAAAATTTGTGTAATGGATGTATTTACTTGTTCTTTAAGAGATTGGTATTGCCCTTGGAGGTCTACCATCTGAATTTTTCTCATTTGCTCTTATTAAGTGTATAAAATTACAAAAAATTAAGGCAGCTCTACCAATGATTTTATGGAAAGAAGTGTATTTTAGCAACAAACCACAAATAGGTGCATTTTTTTTATAATATTATAGTTTTACTTGCAGGGCTGCTCCTTAGAGTTATTGCTCTTTTTAGCCCAAAAATTGCTCTTTTTACTCAGGGCAGAAAAAATGTATTTTCAATATTAAAAAAACAACTAACTTCAAATGATTCTGTAATATGGATTCATGTAGCTTCTCTTGGCGAATTTGAACAAGGGCTTCCTATAATTGAAAAATTAAAAGAAAGTTATCCTTCCTACAAAATTTTAGTCACTTTCTTTTCCCCTTCTGGTTATGAAGTAAAGAAAAATACTAAAGTTGCAGACCTAGTAACCTATTTGCCATTAGACACTAAATCTAATGTCATGAATTTTATTAATGCTACACGACCTAAACTTGCTATTTTTGTAAAGTATGAGGTTTGGCCTAATTACATAAGAGAACTTCACAAGAGAGAAATTCCTACCATACTCATATCTGCTTTTTTTAAAAAAGAGCAATTATATTTTAAAAGTTATGGTGATTTCATGAGAAATACACTATCTAAATTCACTCATATTTTTGTACAAGACAACAATTCTAAAACGCTATTAGATAGTATTAATTATTGTAACACAACTATAAGTGGAGATACTAGATTTGACCGAGTTTCTGAAATACTCCAAAGAGACAACACCCTAAATTTTATGCAGAATTTTAAAGGAAATTCTAAATGTTTTATAGCTGGTAGCTCTTGGCCTGAAGACGAAGAAATAATTGTAGAATACATTAATAAAAATGAATCTAATTTAAAATATGTAATAGCACCACATAATATAAAAGGAGAACACATAAATAAGTTAAAAAAATCTATTTTAAAAAAGGTAGTACTATATTCTGAAATAGAACATACAACAATTAACTCCTATGATGTTTTACTAGTAGATACTATTGGCTTACTAACTAAAATTTATAGTTATGCAGACATTGCTTATGTAGGTGGAGGATTTACAACTGGCCTACACAACACTTTAGAACCTGCTGTATTTGGAATTCCCATACTAATTGGCCCTAATTATAATGGGTTTAAAGAAGTAGAAGACCTTGTTAAACAAAAAGGAATATTACCTATAATAAATACTTTAGAATTTAAAGAAGTAATGAGTCTATTACTTTCAGACAAAAAATTATTTAACGAAACTAGTGTTATTAACAAAAATTATGTGATTAATAACACTGGAGCAAGCGTCCAAATACTAGATTACCTTCGTAAATTATTATAACATTTTGTTACAATACATATGAAGTTACCCCAAATTACATTTTTTATAATGCTTAGCTTTCTTTGGCTTTTTTCTTGCGATAATTCTAAAAGCAATAAAAAATCAAAACCAAATAAACAAAAAATTAATTCCCCTATAAATAAAAAGAACACTAAGAAAAAAGACACTTTAAAACCAATAATTGCATTTAAACACTAAAATAGCACACATTTATCTTCTTTAATTTCAACTAAATTTTTGATTAAAATTTGTTATTTTATCGAAAAAACACGTATTTCACCGATGCAACATACTAAAAATTAAGTATTTAGTCGAATTATCTTTAAAAAAGCAGCTTTATTTATTCCTAAAACATTACATTGTAACAAATAATAATAATTATGGAACAGGAAATTACATTCGGTACAAAATTACTGAACGGATTCCTTAGTTTAACCGTAATTACTTTAGTTGGTATTTTACTTACTGTAGTAGTATGTCTTATTCTTTGGGCCGTTGGTGTTTTTTAGATTAAAAACACAGATTTCCCCAAATTAACTTCCTATTTATTGTTTAAAAATTGATTTTGACAAGTCAAAAAAGCTCCTTAAAAAAAGGAGCTTTTTGTTTTTTAAACTATAAATAATTAAAAATTATCTTCTTTTTCAATTCTTTCTTCAATAGCATTATAAACACTAATCCACTTATCATTTAGAGACATTTCTTTATCAATTAAACTCTTAATATAATTCTCCAAATTTTCAATTTTATTTTGCTGAATTAAAGAATCTATCCAATTACTTTGTTTTCCAGATATTTCAAATGTAATTTTCTTTCTCACTTTACAAATAATTTAGGATTTCACTATAACACTTTTGAATATTTATTATAAACTCTCCACTTTATTATTCTTATTAGAAGCAATCGTCATCCTATCAATAATTGGCATTTTATCAATTTCATATTCTATACTTTCAAATATTTCAATAATTTCTTGATGCTTGTTATTATAAATACTATCCAAAGCTTTAGAATATTCTTTCCAAATTGGGACAAGTCTATCTAATAACGCAATACCATTATCCGATAAACAAACTAATTTAGAGCGCCTATCCTCTGGATTAATATTAATAAAAACCAGTTCTTTTTGCTCAAGCTCTTTTAGTACATTTTTTACAGTTATATGTGTAAAACCAACCTCTAAAGCAATATCATTTATTGTCAACTTTTCTTCAGCACATGCCAGAGTATAATATACCGGATACCAAGTTGTCTTAAAATCTATCCCCGCTACTTTATATATACGATCTCCTTCTATATATAATTTTTCACTTATACGTCTATATCTAGAAGCTCCAACTAATCTTCCAAACTGCTTAAGAAACTCATCCATATTTATAATTTATAAAAGGCCTTTCGTAAAAATATGAAAGTCCTTTTATAAATTCAAAAAAAACTATACTTTTTTTCAACTGATTTTTAATATTTGATAAAAACAGCCAGCTATAACGCTTAAGCATATTGAAAAAACACCTATATAATTTTGTCTTAGAATTGTAATTCACAAAAGAGACTCACCAAACAAACAACTCTCAAAAACTATGGAAAACAAAAAAACCTTTCAGTTTCCTGAAAGGTTTTCGTTGTACAGGCGGAGAGACTCGAACTCTCACACCTCGCGGCACTAGATCCTAAGTCTAGCGTGTCTACCAATTCCACCACGCCTGCAAAAGGAGTGCAAATATAAAGTAAAAAATCAATTTTAAAATAATCTATCTTTAAAAAAGTTCTTTTGTATTTTTAGCATGACTAATTAAAACATGTAATGCAAGACGTAAAAACTTATATATCAGAGCATAAAGAACGTTTTATATCTGAACTTTTTGACTTATTAAAAATACCCTCCATAAGTGCAGACCCTGCTTTTTCCAAAAATGTAATTCAAACTGCGCAAAAAATCAAGGAAACTTTATTGCATGCTGGTAGCGATGTAGTAGAAATATGTGAAACCGATGGATTCCCTATTATATATGGGGAAAAAATTATTAACAAAAAACTACCTACAGTTTTGGTATATGGACATTACGATGTACAACCAGCAGACCCTATTGAACTATGGGATTCCCCACCATTTGAGCCTGTAATTAAAAAAACAGACAAACATCCAGAAGGAGCCATTTTTGCAAGAGGCGCCTGCGATGATAAAGGCCAAATGTACATGCATGTAAAAGCGTTAGAATTTATGGTTAATACCAACCAACTGCCTTGTAATGTAAAATTCATGATAGAAGGAGAAGAAGAAGTTGGCAGTAATAACCTAGGTGTTTTTGTAGCCAATAATAGAAAAAAACTAGCTAATGATATTATTCTAATTTCTGACACAGGAATGATAGCTAATGACATACCTTCTATAACTACAGGGTTACGTGGTCTTAGTTATGTAGAAGTAGAAGTTACTGGTCCAAATAGAGATTTGCACTCTGGTTTATATGGGGGCGCAGTAGCAAACCCAATAAATATTCTTACTAAAATGATTGCTTCTCTACATGATGAAAATAATCATATTACCATTCCAGGGTTTTATGATAAGGTAGAAGAATTATCTACAGAGGAACGTGCTGAAATGGCTAAAGCTCCTTTTAATTTAGAGGATTACAAAAATGCATTAGACATTAATGCCGTATATGGAGAAAAAGGATATTCCACTAACGAAAGAAATGCAATAAGACCAACACTAGATGTTAATGGAATTTGGGGTGGCTATATTGGCGAAGGAGCAAAAACGGTAATAGCTAGTAAAGCCTATGCAAAAATCTCCATGCGATTAGTTCCCAACCAAGATTGGGAAGAAATTACACAACTTTTTAAAACACATTTTGAGAATATTGCACCAGAAGGGGTTACCGTAAAGGTAACTCCACACCATGGTGGTCAAGGCTATGTTACCCCAATTAATACTATTGGCTATAGTGCTGCATCTAAAGCCTATGAAACTACTTTTGGCAAAAAACCAATTCCGCAACGTAGTGGAGGTAGCATCCCTATTGTAGCTCTTTTTGAGAAGGAATTAGAAAGTAAAACAATACTCATGGGGTTTGGGCTAAATAGTGATGCTATACATTCCCCAAACGAACATTTTGGCGTGTGGAACTACTTAAAAGGCATAGAAACAATACCTTATTTTTATAAATTCTTTACAGAACTATCTAAATAAAAAATATAGCAACTATTATGGCGTTCCCAAAGGGCGGGCTTTCCGTTATATCTTTCTTTCTTAAGAGAAAAGCTTAAGAAAAAAAGGATGCCACTACAATCCCTAACGCAATAAAAATTAAAAAAATGTAACTAATTTTCTAGATTGGCGTCCTATATAATTCATCAATCAATCAAATCATGCTGCAAAAATTTTTCATCCTCTGTTCTGGAGCAGATTCTGCTATTTTAAAAACTTGTTCTAATGGAGAACAAAATAAATATGCTGGTATTGGCGCTACGGTTTTCTTTACTGCATTAATGGCTTTTATAGCAAGTACCTATGCCCTATATACAGTCTTTGATACAATTTACACATCCATATTTTTTGGATTAGTTTGGGGACTTTTAATTTTTAATTTGGATAGGTTCATCGTTTCTACTATTAAAAAAAGAGAACATTTTAAACATGAGTTTCTACAAGCCACTCCAAGAATATTGCTAGCAATAATTATAGCAATTGTAATCTCAAAACCTTTAGAAATAAAAATATTTGAAAAAGAAATAAATCAGGTTTTACTAGAAGAAAAAAACCAACTTACCTTAGCCAATAAAAAACAAATTCTAGAACAGTATACTCCTGAAATAGAAAAGCTAGAACAGGATATTGCACAATTAAAAAATGAAATTGCTTTAAAAGAGAACGGAACGAATGCATTGTACTCTATCTATATATCAGAAGCAGAAGGTACTGCGGGAACAAAACTCCTAGGTAAAGGACCTGTATATGAAGAAAAAAGAGAGAAACACGATGCTTCTTTGGCAGAATTGCAACAATTAAAAGAAAAAAACAACTTTAAAATCCGAGCTATTGAAGATGAAATTGCACAACTAAAGTCTGCATATACAACCTCTGTAAATACCTCCCAACCTATAATTGATGGTTTCGATGGATTAATGGCAAGAATAAACGCCTTAAACAAGCTTCCTTGGCTACCATCATTTTTTATTTTTTTACTTTTTCTAGCTATTGAAACTTCTCCTATTATAGCAAAATTAATTGCTCCTAAAGGAGAATATGATTGGAAACTAGAAGATCAAGAAAACAGTATTAAAACATGGGTTTCTCAGAAAATAAATCAACGAAATCATATACTAGAAACAGATACCTATCTTAACCATAAAATCTATTCTAAAATAAAAGAAGAGACCAAAGTCTCTAATCATAAAAAGCAAAAAGCAGAAGAACTACTAATAGTACAAGCAAATAAATTTCACAGTCTACAAAACAATAAATCATAAAAAAAGACCAGTTTTATAAAACTGGTCTTATAGTAAAGACTCGGGGAAACTACTATTCGTATCTTTTCTAAAGCGTAATTAATATCAAAGCTTTATCTGTTAATTTTATTTCTTGAATTTGGTATATTTTTTTCATTTTATCATTTAAAATAAATCCAGTGTATTTCTTTTTTTTCTTAATATTCATAATTTTAGTTTTAGTTACACCTCTAAATTAATTTAATAAAAACCACTATTTTATAAATTAAGGCTAATAACTACTTACTATAGACAAATAGCATATTAGTAAAGCTTAAGTAAAAGTGCACTATTATTTTATAGTGCACTTTACAAAACCAACTAATTACCTCGCTGTCAGGTATTGTAATGAAAAGCAATTTTTGCTAATTGCCCCACAATTTTTACAGAATCTTTCATAGATAGTTTAGAACCATCTGCATGCACCCATCTTTTTAAAGGTTGTTCACATATAAGACTTTGCACATTTTTCTTTCCATAATGTTTACGCATACGCATAAATATTTCCACATCAAAAAGCCATCTTGTAATAAACTTCTTAGAAAACATATTTTCTACAATGTCTTTATCCATGATTTTAGCACCACATTGGGTATCATTAAATGGCATTCCAAGTATAGTTCTTATAATAAGATTAATAGTCATACTAATAATCTTCCTTGCAGATTCTTTTGTAATATTTGCTCCCATTCTACTCATTCTGGAACCGCTAACAATTTTAAAATTAGACCCTTGAAGCGTTTTTACCAAATCATCAAAATCTCTAAAATCTGTAGACAAATCTGCATCTAAATATCCTATATAATCTAACTGTTCGTCTTTTGCTAAGTGTAAAACCCCTTGCCTAACTGCTTCGGCTTTACCACCATTTTTTTCGCAATCATATATACTAATCGTATCTTCATTTCCTTTTCTAAGCTCTTGTAAAACCTCTAAAGTTTTATCTGTACTACCATCATTTACAAAACATAAATGGTATCCTAAATTACGATGAGCAAAATCTCTAAACTCTACTCCAGATAAACGCTCTTCTTCGTTATAACATGGTATAACAACACCAACACAGTATTCCTGTAACATTCTAGAAGAAGTTTCTTCCGTGTTTTTAACAGAAGTTTTATTATCTCCCAAAATACGTTTAACACGAGCTGCAACCTCATTTAAACTCACTGGTTTTTTCATGTAATCATCTATTCCTAGATCAAAACCATCCATAATTACATTCTCATCTGTATTACCAGACATAACCATTATTGGAGTATCAGATTTTTTTTCTACTCTAATATGTTTAACCACTTCTAATCCAGACATGTCTGGCATATTAATATCTACTATTACTAAATCTGGTTTAAAAGATTCAAACAAAACTTTACCATCATTACCACAATTAGCTGTTTTAATATCATACCCTAACTCTACTAATCTCTTCTCCAGAGATAATAGTATTAGTTGTTGGTCATCAATAGCGAGGATTCTCATAAATACATTTTTAAGTTTATAACATGATCCTTTTTAAGGTTCTTGTTTAATAAGTTTGGGTTTTTAAAAAAAATTGTACTTTACAAAAGAGCCTCACTCTAAAAAAATATTTTCTAATTCTCTAAAATATAGAGTAATATACTCAATTTGTAAGTAATTTCTTTCATAAAACGCAAGTTATTCATCTTTTATTGTAATGTACATCTCATAAATTTATTTATATCTTTATACAGAATTGGATTTTTAATAGCTTTTGAAGAAAAAAACGAACACTCTCTTAATTTTAGCCCTTATAGTTGGGCTTGCCTTTCATGGTTCTGCTATTTTCTTTACTTTAGAATACACCTATGATGCTTTAATCCATCTTTTCTTTGCAGACCATTACGCAGATAGCTGGTTTGACCCATGGGAATACCGATGGTATACTGGCTTTACGGTTCAATCTTACCCTCCTTTAGTACATCAACTCATTGGAATACTCTCTTATATTGGCGGCTTAAAATTTGGAATGTATACTGTGGCATTAATTGCAATTGTATTATTCATTACAGGAGCTTATAGGTACACTTTATTAATGACGGGTAGTAGAAGAATTGCAGGCTATGGTGCTGTTTTGGCCGTTTTCTCCTCTACGTTTGTAGAAACGTTACATATTTTTGGACAATTACCCAGTGTATCTGCCCTTTCCATTTTGCTGCATTCCATGACAGAAATATACCTGTATATTAAAACTGGCAAAACACGTTATTTTATTACATCGGCAACTATGCTTGCCGTGACGGTTACATCGCATCATGTAACCCCGCTATTTGGTATGGTATTTTTTATAGCTCCATTAATGGGAATGACCGTAATGGATGCTGCTAGAGAAAAGGTAGATTCTTATAAAAAACTTTCTTTTAAAGTATTCTGGAAAACCACATTACAACACTTTTGGCGCATAGCAAAGTTTGGTGGCACTGCCATATTTTTATTGGTTTTTTGTATTTTTCCTTATTGGTACAACTCTAAAAGAAATCCAATTACCCAAGTAGCTATTCCGCATGGCTCAAGAGACAACTTTTTAGAAATAACTTCCTCTGGATTAGTTTTCTTTTTAATACCCTGGGGTGTTTTTTTATTTATTCTACCCTATTTTTTCTATAGGTATTTTAGTAAAAGGTATCTTTTCTTTGGATTATCTTTTACATTATTAACAATTTTAGGAACTGGAGGCACTACGCCTGTTCCACGTTTAATGTTAGGCGAAATGGCCTTTAATATACTTACATTAGATAGGTTTACATTATGGGCTACCATTATGGCTCTTCCCATTTTTGCAGAGTTTGCATACCGCATGGTAGAAGGAGATTTAAAAACCTTAGTACAAGAAAAATTTGGAGGTGTTTATCACAGAGTCTTAGGTGGGTTAATAGCTGGCGGAATGTTGTTCATGGTACTATTCACTATGACATTAGGCTACTTTAGGCCATCCCAACCTGCTAAAATTAAAATGCTACCTATTGTAAACTTTCTTGGAGCAGATTCCCATGATGCGTGGCGTTATTTACCATTAGGCTTTGGAGACCAAATGGCATGGCTTTCTGCACAAACTGGTGCTATGACTGTAGATGGTAATTACCACTCTGCTCGTAGATTACCAGAACTTACAACAAGAGCTATAGAGCGTATAGAAAACTCCAAATTTAGAGGTGTAGAAGGTATTGGATCCTTGCAGCAATTTTTAACCGTACCCGAAAAATATAATCTAAAATATATTTTCTCTAATGATAAATTCTATGACCCAATTCTATACTATTGTGGTTGGCAACGCTTGCAACAATTAGAAAATGGCATTATGGTTTGGGAAAAACTAAATGTAGCTCCCATACCGCAAATTATGCCCAAACAAGATGTACCCACTATAATGAAAATTATGTGGGGCATAATACCGCTTTCTACGGTATTAATAGCAATATTTGTTAATATTCAAATGATATGGGTACGCTTATTAAAGTCTAGAAAAATAGAAGAACATTCTTTTATGAAACTAGAACTCCCTTATAATAAATTTCCACCTAAACTTTTAACATTTTCTCATTGGTGGTCCCTACTTATTTTAATATGTATAGGATACGGTATGTATATATTTTATATTAAAAACGTTACACAATTATCCCCCAACAATGTTGTAGAATCTTATTATGATGCTTTAGATTTTAAAGAATTTTCTAGAGCACATTCCTATATTGATCCTGAGGATAATATTGATATTGCGCAATACATGCTAGAAGTTTCTGTAACCGATGGTATTTTAAGCTCCTATGCTAAATTAGATTCTTTGGGTATAGAAATTTATGATAAAACAGAAAACAGCGCAAAAGCAAAAGTTGCAACAAGATGGATTACCCCCTTAGAAAATGTATTTAACAATGACTTTCACGAACTAATAAAAAGAAAAAATAAATGGTATATAAAGTCTATAAAAGTTGATAATGATATTCCACCAGACCAACTTTTTACAGCTAATGGCACTACCTTTTATAACCATGGCAGAAGAAAAATAACCACCCAAGAAACGTATCATGAAGATGTATTAAAACAGCCTGTATTAGAAATATTAGCAGCAAAATTGGTGAAGTATAAAGGGCAGTATAGTATTATAGGAGAACTTCAGAATGTGGATAACACCCCTGCAGATATAGTTCTTAAAGCCACACTTTATAATGATAACAATAAAGAACTAGCAAATTATAATGCCAAACATCAAATTAAACATAAGTTAATGCCCAAGGAAACAACAACCTTTAAAATAAACTTTGAAGGTATTGCATGGTCTTCTACCAAAGATACCTTGCCGCCAACTTTTAACCCAGACGAGTTTACACCGGTTAGTTTTGAGGAACAACCCACTAAATTTAACTTACAATCTGCCGGGAACACTGCAAATACAGATTTATATAAACATGTAGCGCTACAAGATTTAGAATATACAGACCAGGGTTTTAATGGCGTACTTTTTAATTCTGGCGTACAGGAAGTTACAATTCCGCAGTTAATAATTTCTTATTATGATGAGAATGAAGAATTACTTTGGGTAGATCATAAATTTATAAAGGAAGGAGTTCGTATTCAAAGAAAACAATTTTTTAATTACAAACCTTTAGAGCTAGATAGTCTCCAAGTAATAAACAGTAGTTTAAAAAACTGTTTTGTAAATGGTTTACCAAACGAAGCTATTTCTGAAAAAATATTTCCAAATAGAAAAAAAGACCATGGTGTAAGACAAACCCAACCCTTTAAAGGAAAAGGTTATGAATATCTAAAGTTCGAGATTAACAGTTATATAGGTAATCCCAAGTAGTATGTATTTTAGGATAAGTATCATTTTTTGTCTAATTATAGCGGGTTGCTCTTCTAAAAAAGAACAACAACCCAAACAAAAAACTACACCTAAAATAGAACTAGTGTCTAAAAAAAATAGTTTTGTTGCTGGCGATTCTATAGCACTTCTTTTTAAAATAAAAACGACTGAGGATAGTGTAAAACTGCAAGTTAAAAATGCCTATGGCAACACACTTTTATCTCCCATAAAAAAAGAGAATAACCAAATACTATTTACTTTACCAAAAAACTATACAAGATTAGCTGGCCCATGCCGATGGAAAATTATACACGAAAACAAAACCATACTACATGGTAAATTACATATAGAAACTAACGAACCTAAAGCTACCTATATAGAATCTTACTTTGGACCACGAAGTGTTACCGCAGGGTATAATGATTATTCTATGCTAACAATTTCTCCAACCGATTATTTTGACAACCCCTTAAATGATGGTACAGAGGTTACCGTTAAATATCAATTTTTAGAAAACATAACAGAACTACAAATTACTACGCAAAACTTTTTTGCATTTTATAATGTACGATCTACCTTAAAATCTGGAAGAATTTTAGTAACCTCAGAATGTAATGCAACTACTTCTAAAGAACTTGCTACTATCGTTTACCCCTCTAATGCAACAAACTTTTCTATAAGTGCTTCTAGTGCTCATAACTACGCAGATGGTAATCAAATACTAACTTTTACATCAAACATTATTAAAGATGAATTTGGGAATACAGTTAGCAATGGAACCTTGGTAACCTTTGTTATTAAAAACGAAAAAGATGCCCACTTATACACTATAGGAACTACACTAAATGGTGTAGTAGAAGCCAAAACATTACACCCTGATAAAGCTACAAATTGGGAAGTACAAGCATTTATAACAGGTGCCGCAGAAAGTAATACTATAGCTTATAATTTTAAATCTGCTATTAAAGACTTTCCAGTCCATTTTTCTAAAGGAAATAGGAATATAGATATTGGACCGTTTGAGAGTTTTATGAAACAACTAGTCCCAGATGGTATTCTTTTGAGATTAGATATTCATGATAAAGACGGAAATTTTATAGAAACCAAAAAAACCACCACTAAAAATGGGGTTTGTATTATTTTTTTAGGAGAACACTTTTTACCTGAAGGAGATTATATTTTAAAACTAAAAGCCGCAGGAATATCTAAAGAATTTAAAAAAAATATCCATGGCAATTAAACTAAATAAAGCCTTATACAGAACTGTGCTTATAGCCACTTTCATTGCTATAAATGCCCTTATAATATCAGGGATAGGGGCTGCCTGGGTATTTATGAATACTGGAGCAGACAAAACCTCTATGCTTCACTTAGAAGTGCCTATGGAAGATGTTTATAAACCAAACATGGAATGGGTTAATTTAGATAATCCAGGAAGGCCAATGGAAAAACAAGCGTTAGGTGAAATAACTAATGATTATATGAATGCTTGGCATGTTCGCAATATAGCTTATAAAAAAAATGACCGCTATGGTATTGAAGATTTTTATACCGATAGTGCTAGAGTTCGTTTATATGATCATATAGATTTAAACCTTAAAAACAATAACTGGTATAAGAGAACAACCTTAAACCACACATCTTCTTTAGATTTTTATACTGCAGACGGCACCATGGTAGTTTTTAAGGATTATAATGTAGAAGAATACCAAGAAACTTATGAAGGAGAAAAACTTTTATTTAAAGAAAAAGATACTACAAGCTACCAAGTAATGATGCTATTAGAAGATGGTTTTTGGCGCATAAGACATTTAAAAGAAATACCCACCCCAAAAGACACTACTAAAATAGAGTTACGAAACATTCAAGGAAAATTAAAAAAAATAGAGAATATAAAAGGGATAAATTACTACCCCAAAGATTCTTCTTGGGATACTTTTGGGAAGCGATTTAACGACAGTATTATTAAAAATGATTTAAAAATAATACAGCGTATGGGACTAAATACGCTAAGAATTTTTATACAATATGAAGATTTTGGAAAAAATAGAGTTAACCCAAAAAAATTAGCATTACTAAAAAAGGTTTTAGATTTAGCAGAAGAAACTAATTTAGAGGTTTTAATTACTCTTTTTGATTTTTATGGCGACTATGATGTGTCTAACTGGACTTTAACACATAGGCATGCAGAGCAAATTGTTAAAGCTGTAAAAGACCATCCTGCTTTACTTGCATGGGATATAAAAAATGAACCCGATTTAGATTTTGAATCTCGTGGAAAAGAACGGGTTTTAGGCTGGCTGGAACAAATGGTAGAGAATATAAAAAAATGGGATAAAAATCATCCGGTTACTATAGGGTGGTCTTCTCCTGAAGCTGGAATAGAGCTAGCCAATACTGTAGATTTTGTTTCTTTTCATTACTATAGAGAACCTAGTAAGTTTATACAAGCGTATAATGTATTAAAAGGAAAAATACCTACAAAGCCAAAACTCTTACAAGAATACGGTATGTCTTCTTATAAAGGATTATGGAATTTTTATAGAGGGGCAGACGAAGAGGGGCAACTTGCATATTACAATGAAATGCAAAACATTCTTAAACAAGAAAACGTACCATATATGTTCTGGACACTCTATGATTTTAAGAATGTCCCTAGTTCTGTTGCAGGTAGCTTGCCATGGAAATCTAAAAAACAACATTTTTTTGGTTGCTTAGACTCTTTAGGCAATAAAAAACCAGCTTTTAAAGCCTTATCTATAAAGTAAACTACCTCGGTGGAAGCCCACGAGGCATTTATTAAGTAACTAATTTCGATTTCGAGACAAGCCTCGGAGCATTTAAATACTCGATTATTGAGTAAAAAGTATTTAAACACAAAAAGGAAGATAATTTAAAATTACCTTCCTTTTTCAACTAACCTAAACGAACTCTATTTTTTACTTACTTTCCAAAACAGGAGAACCTGTTTTCTTAGCAATAATATTGTTAAAATGATTTATGTACATTTCTGTAATCGCAGACATTGGTAAAGAACACGCTGCTTTATAATTTGCTTTACCTAAACTTCTTCTATACGCATCATTAGTTAAGATACTTTCTATTGCGTTTGCTAAAGAATTTACACTATCTGGCTCAAAAAACTCTCCTTTATACCCTTCTTCTTTTACTAAAATACTAAGATCCCCTAAGTCTGGCAATGAAACTGCTTTTCCATAACTACCAGCCTGGTGTAACACACCTGAGCTACCTGTTGTAGAGGTATACGGAAAAACAACTACAGCACTATCTCCAAAGATTTTAGGCACATCTTCCTCTGCCACATATCCTGTAAATCTTAGTTGGGAAACTTGCGCATATTTCTTAGCCATTTCATCTAAATACCCAGGAGTATTAGGACTATCAGTTCCTGCAATTACTATTTCTATATTTTCAGATGTTCTTTTTCTAATTTCCTCTACAGCCTCTATTAATATTTCGACCTTTTTATAGGTTCCAAATTTTCCAAAAGCCATTACTTGTTTTGGCCCATCTGGCAAATTATAATCTGGCTCTGGAGGAGTTTCAAAAGCTCCATGAGGAATTAAAGCAATATTTGTAGCATTATACTTTTTCTTTAATGTAGTAACATATTTACTAATAGTTACCGCTACAATATCTGATGCTAAAACAAAACGTGTTAACGTTGTTCCTATAAAGTTATATATTCTTTGTAATAGTTTATTATTAGTAAATCCAGCATTTGCTAAATCTACCTTTTCTAAAATATTATGTAATAAAGATATTGTTGGTATACCACGCATTTTACATATAAAAGGTAAAAGTAAACCTAATGCTGCAGGTACTTTTTTATCTCCAAACTTTAAAAACTGTAAATTAAATAATACCGCATCTGGTTTGGTAGCAGAAATTGCTTTATTAATTCTAAAAATATTAGAATAGCTATTAAAATCCCAGGCTTCTTTTACAGTTATTTTACAACCTTTTTCTTCAAAACTTAAATCTTTACGTTCTTTAGTTTTATCAGTTATTAAGATAATTTCTGTTACTTGATCTTGTAATCTAAAATGCTTTACTAAATGGTAGCCATACTCAGTTAAGGTAACCTTACTAGGTGGGTAGGCTGTTACTATTGCTAATTTCATATTTATAGGTTTAGGTTATAACTTGGGTTTATTATTCTATTTTTTTAGATATTTTCTTTTTATTGATAAAATATATAAGCTGTACTACCAAAAGTATAGTCATTGCAATTATTTGCATATGTACTACCATTTCTAAATTTTCATGAAAAAATGCAACTAATAGTACTTGTGACATTCCTAACAAACCAGAAAGTATTACTGGTACGTAGTGGTCTAAAGACAAAAAGTAATAAGCAAAGATGTTAGAGATTGCAAAAAGTGATGTTGCTAAAGCATATTGCCATAACAAACCTGCTACAGATATATAAGCGTCTCCAAACATTAGCGTAATAATTAAGTCTGGAAAAAGATAACACACTACAACTATACAGGCCGATAGTAAACTTATATAGGAAACATATTTAAATAAAATTGGTGCCGTTGGCTCTCCGTCTTTTTGTTTTTGCACTACCGTTGGTAGTAACAACATTACAAACATCCAAGCTACAAAATAAACAACCCTACCAATTAAAGCCAAAGAAGCGTACAAACCAGCATCTAAAGCATTAAAGTAATGTTTTACTAAAAGAACATCACTATTATTAATTATTATTTGAGTAAGTTCATAACACGCTGTTAACCAAATAAATTGAGAAACTTTTTTGGTGTTTTCTGGTAACATCTCCCCTACTTTCTTAAAGGATAGCCCTTTAACATCTGAAGGAAATAAACCAAATAAAAACGATATTAATATTCCTAAAGCCACTAATATTCCTGGCTGTAAAGGCACTAAATAAATTAAAGCAATGGTAATTAATAACCTACTCCACATTTCTGTTTGGTAAGTAATAGATAATTTATTAAACTTTAATTGCCCTTGAAAAGTACCTCTATTTACACTCATAAAAAAGTAACAAGGTATACCTATAGCAAAGACTACAAACATCCAGTGACTTTCTGTATTAAAAATTATTTGCAGTTTTTTTGCAAAAACTAAAATTAGCAAACCAATAACAAGACCTACGTAACTAGCTTGTTTATATATTTTGTTTCTAAAATTTTGCCACTCTTCATCTGCAAAAATAACTGCAAATTTTGCAGTTGCTAACTGAAAAGTCATTCCCATGAAAGACAACACTAGTAATAAGGTTACTAAAAGAGCTGCTTCTGCAAATGCTGCCGGGCCTAAAATTCTTCCTAAAAAAAGATTGTACAGGTAGTTCCCTCCATTTACTAGAAGTACACTACCCATAAACCATTGTTCGGGGGATATTTTTTTTAATACAAGTTTAAACGCGGTCATTGCTTAAAATATAATGCGTTTTAGTATTTTTCATAATAGAAGCTATTTTCTTGTTTTGCCTACCTATTATAGATATAATCTTATTTTTTTCAACAGCACCTTTATATAATTTTTCTAACATATAAGCACCACTTTTGTCAATAGCGCCTACCTTTTCTATATTAAGAGTAATACTTTCAGATATTGGAATTATAGATTCAAAATAATTTTTTAAAGATGTCATATTCTGAGAAGAGATATTTCCCAAAATTTCAAACATTCCACTATTCTCTTTAATTTCTATTGCCATAGGTATTTAATTATTATAGGTTAAGATTTATTTCCTGCACTATTAATTACAGTATAATAGATAACGTAATTTGTTTAAAAAATTGTAAGTTTTTTCTTATTTTATTATAAAATATCAATTAATTAATTGATATTCAATAAGTTGAATTCGAAAATTAAAAAATAGATTTCTAAATAGAAAAGATATATTATCTATACAATAGATATAAAATACACACAAAATACAATTTAAAACTATATATTTCAGTAAGTTAAATAAAAACAATAATTTTTATATAAAAAATTTATTACATAATTACCGCATATTTTAAAGAAACCTTCGTTATCACAATGTAATAAATTACTTACTTTATAAAAATGCAAAAATATACTGTCCTCCTATTTCTATTTATATCCCTTATTATAAGGTCTCAAGAAGATATGAGCAAAGGATTTAAGTTTCTAGAAAACGGAAATTTTGAAAATGCAGAGTCTTTTTTCAAAGATATTTTAGAAAATAATCCTACAAATAAAACAGCAAGATTATGTTATGGTAGAGCAGTTGGTTTAAGTGGAGAACCAAAAAAAGCAAATGCTTTATTTTCAGATTTACTTAAAGAGTACCCTGGAGATTTTGAAGTAGAAATTAATTACAACGAATCTTATTTATGGTCTAAAGATTATGAATCTGCCAAACCTTTATACAAAAAATTAGTTGCCGACTTTCCGGATAAGTTTGGTGCTGTTTTAGGATACGCTAATACTTTAAGTAATCTTAAAGAATATAAATTAGCTCTAGAATGGGTAGATAAAGCTATATCGTTAGACCCTAAAAACCAAAGTGCATTAGTTTCTAAAAAGTATATGCGTTTAGGCTATGCAAATGAATTTGTTAATAACCAACAATACGCAAAAGGAGAAACATACTTAAAAAGTATTTTTAAAGACTTTCCAGAAGATAAAGATGCCTTAAAAAATTTAGCAAATCTTTATCTAATTACTAAAAGTGTAGATAAAGCGAAAAGAACCTATAAAAGATATGCTACTAATTCTAAAGACTCTATAGTTGCACTAAATGGCATTGCCCTTGCAGAACATATTGGAGAACAAGATAAAGAGGCATTAAATATTGCTTCTAAGGCAAAAAAAGCTGTATTACAATTAAAAGACACAGAGTTAACAGAACGCACTTATAATAGATATATACAAGCTTTAATATGGAACCAAAAATATAAAAAAGCTAGATTAAAAATAGATAGTCTTAACAAGGCAACACCAAATAGAAATTGGATTATGGCTCTTGATGCTACTTTAGGCATGTACACCGCAAACTTTAAAAAAAGCATTAACAATTATGATAGAATACTTAAAAACGACAGTGCTTCTTTTGATGGAAATTTAGGAAAAGCAAATGCCTTATTTGCATCTGACAAAATTATACCTGCTTATAAAGCAGCTAAACAAACTTTAGTTTATTATAAAAAACAAAAAGATGCTTCTAATTTTATTGAAAAATTAGATTTAAAATATACCCCTAGTGTAGAAGAGCATGCAAGCTATACTTTTGACAATGGCAATAATACCGCATATTCTAGTAAAACTTCGGCAAATCTAGCATTATCCACAAAATTTGCTTCGTTCTTTTCTTATCAATTTAGAACAACAGAAAATACGTTAAACCTAAATAAAGCTACTTCTCATGTAATGACAGCTGGCTTGGAATATAAACTTATTCCAAAAACTAATCTTAAAGCCTTAATTGGTATAAACAAGTCTATATCTATAGACACAGATTTTTCACAACCTGTTTTAGATATTAGGTTACAAACACAACCATTTATTTTACAAAACTTAGACTTTATTTACACAAGAGAAGTACAGAGTTTTAATGCCGACCTTATTGAAAGAGAAATTGTTATGAACCATTATGGCTTAACCTATAATTTAGGAACTACTTTTAATTTAGGATGGTACACACAACTTATGTACACAGAACAAACAGATAGTAACACAAGAAATTTATTATTTAGTTCTTTATATTATAATCTATTTAAAAAACCTGCTGTAAAAGTTGGTGTTAACTACCAGTACTTAAGTTTTGCCAACCAAGTGCCTACTATATACTTTAGCCCATCTATTTACCAAGCGGTAGAATTATTCGCAGATATTAGAGGAAAGTTCTCAGAAAAAACAACAGCTATGATTAGTGCTGCTTCTGGATACCAGAAAGTAGAAAAAGACCCAATGACTGTAATTTTTAGAGCAGAAACTGGGATACAACATGAGTTCTCTAAGAGACTTAACGGTTCCGTATATGGTAAGTACAGTAATATAGCTTCTGCAACCGCAGCAGGATTTCAGTTTACAGAGATAGGATTAAAAATAAAATGGTTGTTTACTAAAAAGCCATTATTTTACAATAAGTTACAAAAGCAAATAGCGTTAAAGTAACGCTACAATCTTATTACTTTAAAAGATTTAAATGCTGCATAAGTTTAGGCTTATTAGACCTGCTAATTGGAATAACGTTTTTGTCTATTAACACACTATTATCTTCTATATCTATAATCTTAGTAAAGTTTATTATATAGGAACGGTGTATTTGCAAGAAAATATCGGTAGGTAATTTTTCTTTTATTTTCTTTAAAGTATTGTGTACTTTATATTCGGTATTTTCTGTTTTTATATTAATATAATCTCCTAAAGCTTGTATTACAAGTATCTCATTGAACTTTAATTTAATTAAGCGATGGTCTATATTTATATATAACTCCCCTAAACCTAGAGAATTATTAGCACTAGAAGCACTTTCTATAATTGCTTGGTTTTGTATTGCCGTTTTTACTTTAGTAACGCATTTAATAAAACGTTCTTTAGTAAGGGGTTTTACCAAATAATCTACAATGGCTTCGTACTCATAAGCCTGTAGTGCTAAATCTTTATCCGATGTTATTAAAACTATTTTGGGGGGTTTTTTTAAAGTCTCTACAAAATCAAAACCAGTAAACCCTGGCATATGTATATCTAAAAAAACAACATCTACTTCTTGTTTATTTAAGAACTTTATTGCGTCTATTGCATTAGAAAAGTCCTCCTCTACAGATATTTCGGGGGAATCTTCACAAAATTTAGCGACCACTGCTCTAGCGGTTGCCTCATCATCTACAATAATGCATTTCATATTAAATATTTAAAATATAATTTTCTATGGTAATTAGTATCTTTAAAAAATCATCCTTAAGCTTACTATTTCCAAATTTTAGTTGTTCTTCAAAACCAACTGCTAAACGATACCCTTTTTGCAAGCCTAAGATATTAAATTTATGTTTTAGTTTATGAACTATTTCTGCTGTAGCATTATAATCTTCTTTTGCTAAACAATCTATATACGTTTGTTTTTCTACTGGGAATTCGCTTTTTATTATTCCTAAAAATTTTTGCTCAAAGGATTGGTCTCCGCCGGCTAATTCTTTTACGTAATTTAAATTTGGTTGCTCTTCACTCATAATTTTATTTTTTTATTGTAAAATAAAAAGTAGTTCCATTTCCTAATTGGGACTCTAGCCATATTTCTCCTTCATAAATATTAATTATCTTTTTAACTAAAGCTAACCCAATACCTGTTGCATTTGCATTATTTTCCAATTTTTTAAACATATTAAATATGCTTTCTTGGTATTTTTCTGGTATTCCTTTTCCGTTATCTTTAATACTAAATTTCCAATATTCTTTTTTCTCTATGGATTCTACTATTATTTTTCCTTCTTTAACATCTTCTGTTGCTGTAACCGCGTTTGTTATTAGATTTTTAAATAACTGTTCTAATTTATATTTATCCTTAAATAAAACAGGTAATTCTCCCTCTACTATAAGTTCTATATTTTGAGGTATATAAATCGTATTTTTTATCTCCTTTAATAAATGAGCTATAGAAATATTAGTTTTTTCCTCTTCATGTGCTTCTAAAGTTGCATGCCTTAATATACCATCTATTAAATTGTCTACTTTTGTTAGGTTTTGAATAACTAAAGAGCAATTGAATTTACTTTCCTCCGAAAAATTTTCTTTTTCTTCTTCAGATATCCAACTCATTAAAGTGTGCATATTTCTTATTGGCGACTTTAAATCATGAGAAACCATATGTGCATAATTATTTAAAGACTCATTTTGTTCTTCTAAATCTTTTAGTAACTCTTTTCTTTCTGCTGTTAAATCAATAATTTTATCCGTTTGTTCCTCTATACTTGCTGCTATTTTTAATGGATCTATATGTTCTTCTTCATAATTTACAGCATCTATAGAATCATCATCCATTACTTTTACAACTTTACTCAAAGAAATAAATATATTTTTTTGAGCTTCTATTTTTTCCCTTAGTTCTGCATTTACCATAGAAAGTTCTTTAGAACTAATCGTAGTAGATCTTTGTATCATTTCTAACTTTTCATCGTTATTATAATACGATTTACTTATGGCCAATAAAAACTCCTCCATTTCTGGTGAGCCCTCTAAATTATCGGGTAAAAATTTTCTTATTTGTCTTTTTAGTAAAGAGTGCATTATTCACTTATAAGGGTTAATGTCATGGTTTGGTTATGCAATTTACATTTTTCTTGCCCCGCAAAAGGTGCCATTTCTCCATAAGAGTAAAAACCAGCTACTTTTGCTTGTTCTCCAATAACATCTATTACCTCTTCCACTTCTTCTTCCGTTCTTTGGTCCATTACAAGTTTTCTGCCCACACAACTAACTAAAAGACCTAATTCTGGCTGTTTTTTTCTATCTCTCATAGCAAAATTTGCTGCTGTAAAAGCACCTTCCGCAATATCATCTACGGTTGCCATCATTAATTGTACTGTAGATCCCACTGGTACGTCTCCTGCCAGTATCATGCTATTATCCTCTTCACTTATGTTTAAAATAGTACGTACTATTGTTTCTTTTTCTCCTGGCACTTTTACACTAAGCGGATAAAGTAATGCTGCCTCTGGTAATTCTTTTACTTTATCACCTAAATATTTTTTATATAAATCTAGAGCTGGTTGCCCATCTAATTCGTATAATATATTATCTACAGATTTTGTAATTATTCTTTCTGGACCAAAGCCTGTCCAGCCACCATAATTTGCACAACTAACCTCTAGCGTTTCTCCATAAAGCCCTATTACAACAACCTCACCTTGTTCGGGATTTTTATTATATGCTGCTAAAGTTTTTTCAAACCTAGAATCATCGCCACAAAGTCCGCCAGAAATATTTATATTTTTATCTAAATTCTTTTCCAATCCTAAAATTAAAGTGCTTCCATTTACGGAGCTACCTTCCGATACTACAAAGACGTGTTTAAGGCCTTCTTGGGGTAATGTTTTTAAAAGCTCTGCTCCTAATTCCTCAGTATTATCTTTATAATTTTTACTATTAGCACTTGTTATTCTAAACGTACTTTTTTCAAATTCTATAGCAGTTAAACAAATACTATGATCTATTACTTTACCCCCTAAAATCTCGCCAGAAGTAGAACCAAATACAATCTCGCCATCTGGAAAAAGTGTTTTAATTTCTTCATAAATATGCCTATTTTCTAATAAAAATCTATTACCAAAAACTAATACTAAAGGTTTAGTTAATTGTTCATTATTACCTAAAAAACGCCACTCTTTATTATCTTCCTTAATTGCTTGTTGTATTTTCATCTTGTTTTTTTAAGGTGAAGAAAAAGGTAGTGCCAACTCCTATTTCGCTTTCTAACCAAACTTTTCCTTCGTATAAATCTATAATCTTTTTAACGATAGAAAGTCCTATTCCTGTAGACCTTTCTTTATTCCCTATAGATTGAAATATTTTAAATATTTTTTCGTGATATTCTTTAGGAATACCAACACCATTATCTTTTACACTAAATTCCCAATGGGTGTCCCGATCCTCACAGCCAACTTCTACTAAACCTTTTTCACGTTCTATATGTACAACTGCATTACTTAAAAAGTTTTGTATTAATTGATGAATTTTAGTGCGATCTGCATAAATTGTTGGTAATTTGTTTGCTGTTTTTACCGTTACATGATCTGGAATAAAAATTATATCCTTTATCTCTTGTACTACCTCATTTACATCTACAATAGAGTTGTCTAAATTATCACTCTTTATGGTAGAATATTTTAAAATTCCATCTATAAGTTTGTCCATAGACTCTACCTTATCTTGCATCATTTTTAGATTATAAACACCATTTTCATCTAACTTGTCTTTATAATCTTCATACATCCAAGTGGTGAGTGCACTAATACTTCGTAAAGGGGATTTTAAATCATGAGAAACTATATGTGCATATTCTTGCAATCCTTTATTACTAGATTCTAAATCTTTTACTAACTGTTTTTTTTCTTCTTCTAGCGCAATTTCTTGGGTTATATCTTCTATTAAAGCTACTTCATATTTTAGTTCTCCCTTATTGTTCCTTACAGCATTTACAGATGTTTTAGCAGAAAAAGAAGTGCCATCTTTACGCAAATACTTTTTTACTACCGAAAAGTCGTCTATTTCTCCATTAAACATTTTTTGCCTATAGTCCTTAGAAGCTTGCAAAGATTCTAAAGATGTAATATCCATTGGATTAATAGTTTGCAACTCTTCTTCTGTATAACCAAGCATTTTCTGCATGGTAGCATTAACTTTTACTAATGCATCATTAGCCGTTAACCATATACCTAAAGGAGAATGTTCTACAATTATATCTAAACGTTGTCTTTGTAAATCTAAAAGATTTTTCATTTCTAATTCCGAGGTAACGTCTCTAAATACACCTTGCGCCCCACTTACATTTCCTTTTTTATCTTTTATTAAACTACCATTTACTTCAATAAATTTTAATTCATTATGTTTTGTTATTATTCCTGGTCTAAATTTTCTAATTAATCCAGTTGTGTATAGCGATTTAAAAGAGGCTTTAGAATATTCTTTATAATTTGGATGAATAAGTTCTGTAAGTTTTACATTATCATCCTTGGTAAATCCTAAAAATTCTTCGGCAGCACCATTCATTTTTATAATTTTACCTCCTAAATCCATTATTAGATAAGGGTCAATAATGTTTACAAAAACATTATCTATCTCTGCTGTCTTTTGATCTAAAAGATTTTCTAAAATTTTGTTAGTCTCTTTTAAATGTAAACTAGCATCATATAATTCTTTAGACTTCTCTTCTAAAATTCTTTCTGCTTGTTGCCTAGCTTTCTTTTGACGTTCTAAGGCTTTTTTAAGTAATGTAACTTCCTTATTATCCATTTTGCACAATATCAAATTTAACTTCAGTACCGTCCTCTTTAATAAGTGTGTATTTTACTTTTGCTGTAGTATTAAAATGCTCAAAAGTTTTTTCTATTAAACCATGCGCTAATCTATATAACCCTCTTGAAGAACCATATATTAAGGATATAGAATTTTGTGTAGTTTCTAAGATTTTAAAAGTAGGCAATTCTGCCTCTGGATATAATTTTTTCACATGCACATGAATATGGTCTTCTATAGCATAAATAAGACCTAAAGGAGATTTGTAATTTTCTACAACCTCAGGATGTGCAGTTACTAAACTATTAAATAAGAAAAGGCCAAAGGCATAGATTAAATCATCTACGGGGGCTTTAACCTCTGTACTAAGGTTTGTAATTAAACTTAGCATCTCATTAAAATCATACGTACCTATAGAGGTATAGATACCTTCTGAAGGTAAATTTGAATTTTCAATAATGGAATCAACGACTTCTAAGCCAAATTCTAACTCCACCATTTCTAAAAATTCAGTAAAAACAATTCCTTTCATTCTAAAAAATATATAAAATTTCTTGAATAAATGTAGGAATTATACTTCTTTTTTTAAAAATATTGTTGTGAAACGTAGTTTTTTGTTAGGCTTTAACTAACTCATTATTATCCCAATATGTAAAAACACTTTCCAATTTTTTCTCGTAATCCTCATATTTTAAGGGCTTTATAACATAACCAGCAATACCAATACGATAACATTCTAACAAATCTGCTCTATTTTCAGATGTTGTAAGAACAATTGTAGGAAGATATTTTAAAACAGGATCTGCCTTTAATATTTCTAAGAATTCTATGCCACTCATTTTAGGCATATTTAAGTCTAAAAGAATAATATCTGGCAAGACCTCATCAGACTTTAAGAAGTCAAGTCCTTCTTCACCGTTTTTAGCTTCCGTAATTTTGTGCTTTAATTGTAACTTAGAAACTGTTCTATTAAGTTTCATTGTTTCAATAGCATCGTCTTCAATAAATAGTACATTTAACATATCATAAGATTTATACTACAAATCTCTACTTTTTGTTGGAATAAAAAAATGATCTAACGGTAAAATGCAATTTACTATAGACGAATGGAAAATAAATAAAGATAAGATTAGAATTAAACTATGCATTTAAACGATGAGCAATAAGTAAAATCAAGGTTAAGCTATTATAGTTTTTCAAAAAAAACAAACAGCTATTAATCTATAATTTGCATCTTTTTAAGCAGGAATGATGCATTCATATTCTTACAAATGCCTTCTTTAAATTTATAATCAAAATGTAATTCATTATTTATTATCTCTGCATCAAAATAATAATTTTTTACCTGCGAAAGTTCTTTTGATACTTCGCATAAACTTAAATCATGCGTTGCAATAATACCTGTAGACAGTGAACGAACTAATTTTTCTATAAATTTTCTAGACCCAATTGCTTTATCTGTACTATTGGTTCCTTTTAAAATTTCATCTAAAACAATAAAATAACGATCTAACTGTATTTGATCTACAATAAACTTTAGTCTTTTTAATTCTGAAAAGAAGTAAGATTCATCATCGGTAAGCGAGTCTGTGGTTCGCATACTTGTAATTAGTTTTATAGGAGAATAATATACTTCTTTGGCACAAACAGGCAATCCTAAATTTGCCATTACTATTTGCAAGGATACCGTTCTTAAGAAAGTACTTTTCCCTGCCATATTAGCTCCTGTAATAATAAAAAACTGTTCTTTTTGTATGTCTATGTTATTTAAAATAGTACTCTCAGGGTTTAGCAGTGGGTGCCCAGCCTCTTTTGCCTTAAGAATTGTTGTGCTATTGTCTTCTATAATAGGATATGTATATTTTGGATGGTTAAACGCAAAATTTCCAAGACTGTTATAGGCATCAAAAAAAGCAATTACTTGAAACCATTTTTCTACAGCTTTTCCATGAACTGCTATCCATTTTTCTATTTTAAAACAGGTTGCTAATCCTCTTAAAAAAAAGCCATTTCCAAAGAGTAAATAAACAACATTGTTATTCTGGTCTAAAGCTCCTAAATGGCGTGAAAACTCATGCAAAACTTTAGAAGTTTTTATATTTTCCGCAATAATTTGTTTTTTCTTTTCTTGTAGTAATAAAGATTTAAATTCTGTATTTTCTATGATTGTAAGTAACTGGTTGTATTGTTCAAAGGTGTTCTGAACTTTTGATGCATTGGCACCCAACCTAGTTATTTTTCTGGTATAAATACCTGTAATTGCTAAACCAACAAATAACCAAATTATTAAAGAGGATTCTGGTAATTTGTCTAAAAAATAAAAACAAAATACTCCAATAGATAAAATAGAAAAAACCAAAGGAATGTATTGCATTATTTTAGGCATAAATGGTGTGTAATTACCCAACCATTTTTCAATAACATGTACAGAGGTTTCTGTTTTGGTCATAGAGGCTATTGCAGAGTATTCTTGTCGCCATTTAGGCATTTGGCTAAGCTCTTCTATAGCGCCTTGTTTCTCCTTTATTGCGTTTATATCATTCTCTAAAAATAAACCTGCCAAAGTTTCACTACCATGTACTAAAGCTGTTCTATTACAATATTGATAAAAAGAACCTCGACCAAATAAATCTATATCTTGGCTATATGCATGTAATGGGTTTTTATATTCTTTTCCATCTGGCAAGTTGTAAAAATCTCTTTTTTGAACTTCTACCTCTGTTTCATTAATAGCTATAAGCGCTTTTATTTTATCCCTTTTCTTTTGTAACCCACCATGCCGGGTAACTAAATACAGAAATACTACTACAGTTAACAAAATAATACCAACAATAATTTTTGTGTTTCCGTAAAAAAAATAGAGTCCTGCTATTGCAATACAAAAAATTAACAAACGCAACATACTCGATGCGAATAATTGTTTTTTTATACGTGCCAGTTTATCTTGATGCTTACTTATTTCTTGGGTATAAAAGGAAATTAATTCCTGCATAAAAGGGGTTATAATTAAATATTAGAAGTATTAAGAAAGAGTATCTAATTGCGCCTTAAGCTTCTTTGTAAACTTAGAGACTACTAGTTCATAGGAATGGTCTATGAGCTCTTTTATTAAATCTCTAGGTAGCTGGTCTAAAAATAAAGTATTCCAATGTACCTTACTCATATGATATCCTGCTATTATATCCCCATCATACGTTTCTCTTAACTCTATTGCACGTTCTGGATTACACTTAAGGTTAACTTGCGGTGGTTTTCTTTCTAAAGAACATAAAGCAAACATTTTACCCATAACCTTAAAGACAAGGGTGTGCTCATCAAAAGGGAATTCTTCTGTAATTCCTTTTTTTGCAATACAATATTCTCTTAATTCTTCAACATTCATTAGTTTATATTTACTCTGCGCTTACAGAATCATAAACTATTACTTTAGTCCATAGTTTACTAGACTCTTCTATAAACTTTAAATGCACATCTTCATCTTGATAGTTTTGTTGTGCTTCTGCAGAGGCAAAAGATACTATTAATGAAAAAGTAAAAGAACCATCTACCACATCTCTACTTGCTTTTGGAGGGTAGCCTATAAAACTAGTTTTTGCATACTTAGATGCATTTAAAAATTTTCTTAACGATGCAATAAAGGCTTTACGGTCCTCTTCTTTATCTGGGTTTTCTAGCCAAAAATAAACGGTATGTGCAAAATTAGAATCAAATTCTTTCATGTTCTCTTTTGTCTGTCCGTAACTTTTTACGGAACTAATTAATACTATTGCAATTATAAGTAACTTTTTCATTTTATTTATTTTTCTAATAATTTTCTTTGCGATTCTGTTAACTCAAGGGCAGAATAATCTAATTTCCAACCTATTGTTTGCACTATACTTTCTATAACTAAAACTGCTTCTAATGCCTCTCTCCTAGCAGTATCCATTAATCCGCTTTCTGGTATTTTTTCCTCAATATGTTTTCTTGCTTCTTTATTTAATGATGTTAAATCATCTGGCGTAAATGAGTTAAAAAGTCCATTTTTAATATCATAAAACTCCAATTCTGGAACAATAGATAAAATTTCTGGTTGCGGAAATTGCTCTAAAATAATTTTTTTATTTTTAGTATCGGCATGCATAAATATTTTTTTAAGGTCATATCCAATTTGTGCCTTAGCATTAATTACAATTAATGCTTTCTTTTTACTACTTACAAGACTTAAAAAACGTTCTTTAGTATTTTCATATCTATATATTTCAGCAAAGTCCCCTTCTACAGATATTAACTTACACACACTTTTAATCTTTTCTAATAATACGGTAGATTGGTGTGTTGTTAGTTCTTTATTTTCTTTTCTTTTAAAAATAGAATATCCCCAAAATGTACCTACAACACCAAGAAGTAATCCTAAAAAACTTTCTAACATAGTATTTTTATTTTTTTCCTATTTCTCCAAGATGTGTAAACTTAAACCCTTTTTCATATTTTAAACCATAGCCAAAAATTCTATCCAAACAAGAATGGGAAAACAGAATAGTACCTGCTAGTTGTAAAAGAGGAAATGACAAATATATTCCAATAAAATATAATACAATTGCTACTCCTTTATGATGAAATAAATTATAACTAAAAGCCCCAACTTTAGAATTTATTACATATCCAAGAGCTCCTATATCTGGAGTTAAAATTAAAACTAAAAAAAGCCACCAAGGGTAACCTAAAATACTAAACATAAAAATGCCAAGGAAAAACATGCAAAGCTCTTCTATTTTTAGACTATTTTTCATTAGTAATAATTTTATACAAAACAGGTTTACTTGGCGATGCATCATTATGAAAAGGTGCCACCTGTAAATCTAACATATAGGTGCCATCATGAATACTATTATTTACAAAAACAAATTCTGTTATTGTTGCTTGTTTTCTAGGATTCTCATTTATATTCCAAAATGCTTTATGTGCTAAAAGCGCTCCGTTATCTTTTTCTTTATCTACCGAAGGCAAATCTATTAACAAATGCTCTATACCTTTACTTACCAAAAACAATGCCGCTTCCTCTGTTAAATATGGCGGATTGGTATTAGAATATTGCTTCTCTTTTTTATCGCTTAAATTAGGAAGTGTACGTATTACTATGGCTTCTCTTTTTTTATTACCAAGAACATACTGTAATTGTTTTTTAGATATTATAAAATCTTTTTCTAACAATTCTGGTGCTACTGTAACAACCTCAGCCAAAAAGAAAAACTTCTTTAACTGCTCATTTATAGCATAAAAATCTTCTGTAATATGCCCTAAACATTCTGTATGCGTACCATGCGCATGCGGATTAAATGTAATGTTATTAAAATTGGTAGAACTACCTTCACTAACTTTTCCCACATAATCGCCATCTGTATGGGGTTCTATTGTTGGATGTTTTACATACCAAGCATTTACATTAGATGCCACTCCTTTTAAAGGCATAGAAATATCTAATGGTTTAGATAAATCTATTTTTACGGTCTTGGTCTTATGCTGAATAGTTGCTAACACTTTGTAGTATTTAATTACTAGCTAAAGATAAATTCTAATCTTTTGTAATCCTAAATAAATCGGAGGCAATTCCGTCTGTTAAAAAATTACCTTTAGTGGTAACCAGCAAAACGTTTTTGATTACAACCAACAAACCTTCATCTATATGCTTTTTAGATTGATGTATTATATATTGGTAATAATCCTCACCAAATTCGGTTTGTATTCTATCTAAAGAAACACCCCAAATAGTTCTTAGGCCTGTCATTACATACTCATTATACCTATCTACCATAGTTAGTTTTTCTATCTCGGCAGGAAGTTTTTCTTTTTCTAGTGCTTGTATATATTTGGGATTATTTGCTACATTCCAACTTCTATTTTTACCATCATAAGAGTGTGCAGAAGGGCCTATACCCATATATATTTTACCCAACCAATAGGCTGTATTATTCTTAGAAAAATAATTAGGCTTTCCATAGTTCGAAACTTCATACCCAATAAAGCCTTTTTTTTCTAATCGTTCTTTTAATATAAAAAAATGTTCTTGTGCCAATTCTTCATCTAAAGGTGCTAATTTCCCTTTTTTTATAAAACTTGCCAAAGCAGTCTTAGGCTCTACGGTTAAAGCGTAACTAGATATATGTGGAACACCATAAGACAATGCTGTCTCTATATTTTCCTTCCAGCGTTCCCTAGTCATATTGGGCATACCATAAATTAAATCGATAGAAATATTATCAAAAAGTGCCGTTGCTTCTTTTAAAGATTGATGCGCTTGTGTACTAGAATGTGCTCTATTCATTAATTTTAAATCGTCTTCAAAAAAAGATTGTACACCAATACTCAATCTATTAATGTCTGATGCATTAAGCTGTTTTAGTTTTTCTGATGTTAAATCATCCGGATTAGCCTCCAAAGTAATTTCTGGATTCTTTGTTACCTCATAATTAGTATAAACTACATTTAATATCTGTTCAATTTCTATCGTTTCTAAAACCGAAGGTGTACCGCCGCCAAAATAAATAGTTTCTACCTGCTCATTTTTAAACTCTTCTTTTCGCAATTCTAACTCCTTACAAAGCGCTAAAATCATAGCTTCTTTTTTTCCTAAACTAGTAGAAAAATGAAAATCGCAATAATGACATGCTTGTTTACAAAAAGGTATATGAATGTAGATTCCTGACACTGCTTTACTTTTTACTTTTTACTTTTTACTTTCGATACCCGTGACTCATTCTGCTTTACAAAAGCATCCCAGCCTGTATAGCTTTTACCAACTTCAATTCTGCCAGAATTATAAAAATGACAAACAGCAGCTGCAAGTCCATCTGTACTATCCAAGTTTTTAGGAAGTGTCTTTAACCCTAGTACACTTTGTAACATTCTTGCTACTTGCTCTTTACTAGCATTACCATTACCAGTTACCGCCATTTTTATTTTTTTAGGCAAATATTCTGTAATTGGTATTTGCCTAGACAAACCCGCTGCCATAGCAACTCCTTGTGCTCTTCCTAGCTTTAACATAGATTGCACATTTTTACCAAAAAAAGGAGCCTCTATAGCTATTTCATCTGGATGATAGGTATCTATAAGCTCAATAGTTCTTTCAAAAATTAGTTTTAGTTTAGTATATGGGTCTTTATACTTCTGCAAGAGTAGCTCATTCATTTGAACAAATTCCATTTTTTTATTCACCACTCTAATTACACCAAAACCCATTATAGTGGTTCCAGGATCTATACCTAATATAATTTTTTCGTTTGTCAATTTTTTTAGTTAGAGTGTAATACTATTGGGATTCTAAATTTTGTAGCTACCGGAATACCTTTTTTTAAAGCTGGGTCTATTTCTGGAAGACTTTTAAGACTTTGTGTTATTACGCCATCAAACTCTGGCATTTGGTCTAATATGGCTATATCTTTTTCAATATCTAGCACCCTTATTTTTCCTAATTTATCTATTACAAAAACAACATAAGCTGTAGAATCTATTCCTGGTTCTATGGTAAATTCAAATTCTCTTAGGGTTTTTGAAAAATGAGAAACCAATTCATCTTCAAAACAAACTCTTTGTTCTTCCTTAGTTGCGGTTTCATCACAAGTATAAAATAGCGGATAATTATCTATAGTATTCCAATCCATTTGTAATAACTCTTGGTTTACTAATTCCATAGTTTTTTCTTCTTTAGACACAAAAGGATTACAGGAAGCAAAGCTACACACAACCATTAAGACCCAAAGATTTTTCATTTTCTACTATTCTGATGGGAAAATTACAATTTTTTAAGGACTTTAATCTTTGTTAAAATGAATTTGCTTAACGATATATCCCTATTCCTAAAATTATATTACTGAAAAACTAAGAAAATAAAATGCTTTATCCTTTTTTTCTTAAATTATTAAATTTGTAGGTGAAACTAAACATGAAATATTGCTGTAAAATAGTAGTTTGTCTATCTTCAATATAGTTATCTAAAGCCGTTCGTTTTACGTTATTGTTTTGTTTTAGTAAATCATAAGCGGTAATTTTTAAGTTCCCTTTACCTTTTAAAACCTCTATACTTAAACTTAGGTTCCAAAAAAGTGATGATTTATCAAAACTACCTTGAATATTGCCATTGTAATTATATGTCAAATCATTTCCAAGAACTAACCCTTTTGCCCAATATGTTGTAGCTCGTAACTTTAGACTATGCATTTTGAAATTAATATCATTTAGATTGTCTAAATTATAAGATGTATTATTGAATGAAAATCTATACGAAGGCTCCAAATCAAATATTTCTTTGTAATTTAATATAAATCCTATTCTTGGAATTATTCTAAACAATTTACTTCTAAAATTTAAATCGTTATTTAAGATGATATTTCGTCGATAGACATAACCACCACCTATTTTTAATTTTAACGAGTATATACTATCTTTTTTTACATTTTTGGTAATACTAAAACCCCCAAAGTTATTGTAGTAATCATCTACATTGATAAATGTAGTGTTTCTTACAAAATTATTATTCGTGTTAACAGAGGTTACTATTTTATTTTTGGAAAATTCAGATTGTGTAAAGACAAATACACTAGTTTTTGTTTTAGAATTGTATCCTGAATAATTCAATCTAACAGTTTTATGCGTTTCTGGTTTCAAGTATGGATTGCCAATCACAATTTCTAAAGGATTTATAACATTAGAGATAGGTTGTAATTCTGTAATAGAAGGTAAAGTATTATTTACTTTGTAATCAACAAATAAAGCAGAGCGTTTACTTAACTTAACTCTAAAAAGCCCGCCAAAGAAAATGTAATTATCGTTACTTCTTCGGCTTATGTTTTGTATCCCATCGTTATTTTTTAATTGTATATTTCTGTATTGAGTATTTATATTAAAACTATATTTTTCTCCCTGTAAACTCAAACCAATTTTTGGTTGAAATTCATTGCTTCGATATTCAAAATCAGAACTTAAATCAGGGTTAAAAATAACTTCTTGGCTTTCATTTTGGTTTAAGTCATTTACATTTTTTTTATTTTTTTGGTCAGTTATAATGTAATCAAGATTGTAATCAAGAAACAATTTGTTTTTAACTATTGGCATTCTATATGCTAAGCCAATATTATATTTCTCCACTTTTTCATCTATTTCTTTGGATTGATTTATACTACTTATTATACCTGTATCGGAAGAATTAAGAATTGATAAATAATCTAAATTCGAATCATCTCGTATGAACGCATTTTTAATATTTAGACTAAGAAAACCACCCTTAGAATCCGTTTTCTTAATTATGCCAAACTGATTATTAAAATCACGTTTATTATTTTTTGAACTAGTTTCTATGTTACTAGAATTTATAATATTCAGATCCTTATCGGTTGTAACTTCTTCAGAAATATTATCAGAATTGTTTTGAGATAAAATAAACTTTGGACGGAGGCTTATTCTAATTGTTGAATCTATATTAAAGGTATAAAGAGCATTGAATCTATGAGAATCTGAATAACCAATCAAATCTGATTTTGAATTGGAAAAAAAACTATTCTCTGCTAGGAGATTATCACGTCTTACAGTCGTAGAGTTTCTTACTTCGGAAGCTCCAAAAAAGTAGTCTGTAGCTACATCAGAATTATCCTTCATTTGATTTACATAACTGGCACCAACATTAGATGATGTGATAATCCCCTCTTCAAAACCGAAAGAAATATTGTCCAAATTGAATCGCTCTCCATTACCTCGACTTACATTATGAGTGTTTTTGCTACCTATCATATCATATACTTCATCAAAAGAAAAACCTGAATTATTAATGTTATTTGCTCCGGCAAGAACACTGAACCTTTCTTTTCCGTTAAAATAATTGGCAATGCTATTAACTTGATATCTGTTTTCTGTTCCATACCCTAAAGAAGCCCTTGCTATTAACCCTTTATTTTTATCTTTTTTGATAGTAACATTTATAGTTTTATCTGTTGAAGATGACTCCTGTTTTGTAAATTTCTGCTTTTCTGTTTTCGTAGAAGTAATCTGAACTTTATCTATTATTTCTCTTGGAATATTTTTAGTAGCAATTTTTAGATCATTACCAAAAAAGGGCGTTCCATTTATTAAAATTTGACTAACTACTTGCCCATTATTTGTTATCTTTCCATCTGGACTTACTTCTATACCTGGTAGTTTTTTAAGTAAATCTTCCAAACTCGAGTCTGGTCTGGTCTTAAAGGAATCGGCATTAAATTCAAGTGTATCTTTTTTTACTATTACAGGTATACGATCTGTAATAACATCTACCCCTAAAAGTTGTTCCGATTCAGACTCCATTACAATCTCTCCTAAATCTAACTTAGGGTCAAAAAGGCTAATTTTCTTAGTTATTTTCTTAAAGCCGATATATGATATATAAAGATTAATTCCTTTTATTTTAGTATTCAAGTCCAAGACAAATATACCCGATGCATTACTTATTGTATAAGAAACCAAATTATTGGTATTCTTTGTCTCGGCATAAATTGTAGCAGCTTCGAGAGGCACAGAAAATTCATCTACAAGGGTACCTCTTATTTCGTAAGTCTGTGACCATAGGGAATAAAACGAAAAAAAAAAGAGGGTAAAAAAAAATATAAAAGCTCTCATTTTCTATAAAAAATTAATGTATTTAATAGTATAAATTCAATAAAAGACGATTCATCTTAAAATAATTATGCTTTATATTTTCATTTCACTTCTTCAAGGTTATTTCTATTACCCCATTTTTACCTTTATCACCATTTTTTTTAGTAGCGGCTTCGTCTTTAAGAACGTTAATAGATTCTATCACATCAGTATCTATATTTTCCATTTCTTTTTTGATAGTTTCTACACCATCTACTAAAATTAATGCCGGGTTATCCATTTTAAGTTTAAACGTGTTATCCTTAACTTCTATACCACTAGATTTTTTATATATTTCGCTAGTTGGCTTTAACTTAAAGGTTATTGGCATGGAATAAGCTACAGAAACATTCTCTCCTTTATGAATACCTGGTTTCATTTTTGGTAATTTAGAAATGATACGTTCTGCTTCTGTTTCTAATGATTCATGAGGCCCTCTTTTTCTAATGTCCTGAATTACTCCTTCATTAGAGATAGTAAACAAAATACTCACCCTCCCTTGAATACCTAATTCCTGTGCTTTTAAAGGATACTTAAAATGTTTACTAATATGTTCTTGCATTTTTTCTTGAAAACAAGCTCTTTTATCTACTGCGTTTTCACATCCTGGAAAAACAGGAACTTTATCTACTATCGCAAAGGGGACTTTGTCTTTCATTTCTTGTTGCAATATTTGTGTATTCACTTTTCTAAATACACGAATGGCATTTTCGCCATCTGTAATTACCATATCTTTATGCTGACTTTCTTGAGCAAATATCTCTTCCACTTTTTTATTAAAAACCCTTACTTCTGCTCCAGACAAATCTTTAATATTAGCTACTTTATATACATAACTCTCCTTAGAATAGTTCCTAGCTTTTTCTACTAAAACTGCATCGTGTGTTTTTATTGGAATGGATATATCCAAATTTTTATCTAGAATCTGAAAAGCCTTTTTTCTGTTTACATAAAACTCATACTCCGAAGTACTTGGCAGTGTTTGTTTTCTTGGTTTGTAATCCTTCTTTACATCGTCTCCAAATCTCACATTTTTTGACATCTTACTATTTACTATCCGGAATTTAAAATATTCATATTTAGAAAAAATATATTCTTCATTCTTTTTGTTTACCCTATTCGCAAAATTTCTAGAAACTTTTTCCATAGAGCCTACTTCATCTAGTTCCTCATCAATCTCTTTATTAATTTTAGAGATTAAGGCTGTATCTTCTGGATTACTTGTCTCAGTATTGGTAGAAGTCCCTTCTCCATGTGCTATAGAAGTATAAAACAGCATCCCAACAATTACTGGAACTAATAATAAATACTTAAATTTCTGACTCTTTTTTGATTTTTGTTTTTGTAACATAACTATTCGTTTTTTAATTAATGAGGTTTTAAAAAATTGATTGACAAAGGATATATTTTCAGTCTGAAAAACTTGAGACAGCAACAACTGGTATTGCTCTTTTTTGTTTGTTTTAGCAACTTTAGAGTCGGCAATAAACTCATGTAAATCAGAAATTCTATTTTGGTATAGATATACTAATGGATTAAACCATCCTATAATTCGCATAACTTCAAAAAATAACAAATCGTAAGAATGCCTTTGCCGTATATGTACCAGCTCGTGTTTAAGAATATTTTCATAGTCTTTCTCTCTTATTTGGTCGCCCATAAAAATGGTTTTGAAAAACGAAAAAGCTATAGTACTCTGCTTAACTAATACTTTAGTAAAAGCATCAAAAAACTGTACTTCTCCTTTTGCCCTTAAAGCCTGTATTTTATACACTTTATAGCCAAATATCAGTATTGCTATGAGCATCCCACCATATAGAATTCCGTTTTCTAAAGAAATATTCCAAAAATCAGAAACCTCTGTTTCGGATACTATTATTTCTGGCATATCTCTTTCCCACAAATAGTCCGGATATATAAACTCCTCAGGTAAACTTGCTTTTAGAGCTGCTATTTTTATCCATGGAAGCACTAACGACAATGCATAAGAAAGAATTAAATACACTCTATTCCACTGAAAAAATGTTTCTTTTTTTAAGAATAGGTCATACACAACCAAAAACAATAATTGAAATGCTATGCACTCTACTATATATTGTATCATTCTTCCTCGCTTTTAATATCCTTTAAAATAGCCTCTAGTTCTGTAAGACTCATCTCATTCTTTTTCATAAAAAAAGACACCATACTCTTAAAAGAACCTTGAAAATAACCATCTACTAATTTGTTTATAGATTGATTACTGTAATCTGATTTAGGTACAAGAGCAAAATAAAAATGTCCTTTTCCTTCTTTCTCATGGTCCACAAAACCTTTACTCTCTAAAATCCTTACTATAGTAGATACTGTATTGTATGCTGGTTTAGGTTCAGGTAATTCCTCTATTATAGAAGCTACATTACATTTCTGCAATTGCCATATAATTTGCATTACCTCTTCCTCTGCTTTTGTTAGTTGTTTCATAATGAACTAAAGTTTTAGTTCAACAAATATAACTAAAAAACTAGTTTAAACTAATTTTTTAGTTTAAACTTTAAAAACATTCGTAATTCCTTGCTCTTATGTAACAATAACACACTATTTTCGTCTTATAGAAAAAAGGTTAAATGGATATTTTCTTAGTAATTATAGGTTTAGTTTTAATGTTTGTTGGCATTATAGGTAGCTTTTTACCTATTCTTCCAGGGCCTCCAATAGGCTGGTTGGGAATATTAATGCTTTATTTAACCAATGTAATTCCAAAAGATTACTGGCTACTAGGCACTACATTAGCCGTTGCACTTGTAGTTTGGGCGTTAGATTATATTATTCCTGCAATAGGTACAAAAAAATTTGGAGGCACTAAAGCTGGCATGATTGGAACTACTATAGGGTTAATTGTTGGATTAATTGCACCTATCCCAGGTGGTATAATAGTAGGACCTTTTGTAGGTGCTTTAATTGGTGAACTTGTAAATAATGCAGACCAAAAAACAGCCCTTAAGGCTGCTTTTGGTTCTTTTCTTGGTTTCCTTACCGGAACCTTTTTAAAATTTGTGGTTTCTATAGTTTTTTTAGGCCTCTTTATCTCTAAAACATGGGAGTATAAAAACGTGTTATTTACTTTTATAAACTAACTTCTTAATCCCCCTTATTCAAATCTTTAACATCAGATTTTGTTTTTACATCACTATCTTGTTCTCCTAGAGGCACACAATAACTACCACCTTCAGGAGTATCTTGCTCAAAATAACCCTCTTCACACTTTCCTTGTTTAAGGTCTCCATCGCAACCTAATAAGAAAATACCTAAAACAATTACTACTACATTTTTTATTTTCATAATCATAACTTTAAAAAATTAATCTATTTCGCTAGTATATTATTACAACCACTCTACTTTATCATTTATAGGTTTTCTTTCTGCTTCAAGTGGCTCTTCATCGGAATAGCCCATGTAGAAAAAACCAAGACATTTTTCTCCTTCGTTTAGAGTAAAAAACTCATCCATATATTTTATAAGTCCAGGAGAACTCCAATACGACCCTATTCCCATTTCTGTACAGCAAAGCCACATATTCTGTACTGCCATTGCTACAGCAGCAATTTCCTCCCATTCTGGAACACTTTCTAAAGGGTCTCTTTGCATACAAATAGCTAGTATTACAGCAGCCTTTTTAGGGTTTTCAATTAACTTTTTTGACTTTATTTGCTTAGGATTCGCAGTAATATCTATATAGGTGTTCGATAAAAACTCTCCTAGTGCAGCTTTTTTATCGCCTTGAATAACTTTAAAACGCCATGGTTCTGTCTTTTTATGACTAGGAGCCCAATTAGCTGCTTCTAAAATTTTCTCTATATCACTTTTATCTATGGGCTTGCTATTATATTGTGCAGGAAAAATGGAACGTCTATTTTTTATAATATCAAAAATCATGTGTCTTTATTTAGCGTCAAAAATTCTTTTTTTTAGCAAATTACAAGAAAAAAATATAAAGCCACTTATACTACTTAAGTCTTAAATAGTTTTGTTTAACTTTGCCCAACTATAGTTATTCTATAATGACAGCAAGAACAAAAAAAAGTAAAGCATTCCTATCTCTAGTATTACTAGGGCTATTACTGCTGCCTACTGCTGTTCAGTTTATCCATACATTAGATGCTCATAATCATTTTGAGTGTACAGAAAAAAGTGTTCATATTCATAAAAAAGTAGTAGAATGTAACATCTGCGATTTTCACTTCTTTTCTTTTTCCTATGATATTTATGAATATTCAGACTTAGCAAAAACACTTACACCCTCAAAACTAGTTGCTAGTTTAAGAGTTATAGTTCTTACTACTTTTATTAATAACAATACTTCATTAAGGGGGCCACCTCAATTTCTTGCTTAATTAAAAAAACCTTTTTTTATTATTTAATCAAGAATATTTATGCGTATTTATGCCTTGATGGTACTGCTATTTACTAGTATTACCTCTATTTCGCAAAATTGCAATAATTCTCTATCCGGAAAAGTAATTGATTTACATGACGGTACCGCTTTAAAAGAAGCCATGATTATTGTTGCAGGTACAGAACAAATGGTAGTTACCAATAGTGACGGAACTTTTACAATCCCTAACCTTTGTAACCAAACCTATGCTATTCAAATATCTCACCCATTTTGCTCTACTATAGGGTTTAAAATAAAGGTAGATGGTGATACTTCCAAAGTTTTTAAACTAGAACATCATTTAGAAGAATTAAATGAAATAATAGTTAATGGAAAATCGCAGGATACAAAACTCAATTCTGTGCTAGAAGAGACTATTTCTAAAGATAAAGTTGAACAATTTAGCAATGCTTCTTTAGGGGATGTTTTAAATACTATTTCTGGTGTATCTTCCTTAAACACAGGAAATACAGTAGTTAAACCAATAATTAATGGTCTACACAGTAGTCGTGTAGTTCTTATTAATAATGGTGTGCGCATGCAAGACCAGGAATGGGGTGTAGAGCATGCCCCTAATGTAGATGTTAATACCGCAGAGAATATAACCTTGATTAAAGGTGCAGGTGCCTTGCAATACAGTGGCGATGCTATTGCTGGAGTAATTATAACAGAACCTAGTAAAGTTTTTATTAAAGATAGTCTGTATGGTAAAACTTTACTTTCTCTTAGTTCTAATGGGCAAGGAGGTACTTTAACCTCTAAACTTACCAAGAGCTATGAAAATGGATGGTTTGCAACTATCCAAGGTACACTAAAACGATACGGAGATTTTAAAGCCCCAGATTATGTGTTAAGTAATACTGGTGCTTTTGAACGTAATGCATCTTTACGTTTTGGTGTTAATCGTTTTAATTACGGTTTAGAAGGGTATTATTCCTTTTTTAAAAATGAAATAGGAATATTATCTGCTTCTCATATTGGAGGAGCAGAAGACCAGGTACGTGCAATTAATAGTACGGTTCCGCTAGTTATAAACAATTTTACTTATGCCTTAAACAACCCTAAACAAGATATTACGCATCATTTAGCGCGTATAAAAGGTTTTAAGAAATTCGATGGTTTAGGTAGACTAGATATACAATATGATTTTCAACAAAACCATAGGTTAGAATATGATATTCGTGTTGGAGATGATGCCGATAAACCTGCCTTAGATTTAGTATTAAAAACCCATACTTTGTTAGTGGACTTAGATAGTAAACTGTCTGAAAAAATTACTTTAAAATCGGGTCTATCAGCTCGTTATCAAGATAATTTTGCGGACCCTAGTACAGGTGTCCGAAGGCTTATTCCAGATTATGAGAAGTATGATTTAGGTGTTTACGGCATTAGTACTTATCAATTAAACTCTAGCTGGCTAATTGAAGCTGGTGCAAGGTTTGATTATACGTATATGGATGTTTTTAAATTCTATAGAACATCTTTCTGGGAATCTAGAAACTATGATGTACTTTACCCTGAGATTGTTGTTGAGGAATTTGCAAATCAAATTCTAACGAATCCTGAATATGATTTCAATAACCTTTCGGCAACATTGGGAAGTACGTATTTAATAAATGATGATTACAAATTGTTTTTTAATTATTCCATGGCTTCCAGGGTTCCTAACCCTTCCGAGTTGTTTAGCGAAGGTTTGCATCATTCCGCTTCACGTATTGAGTTAGGAGATTTACAGTTTACTTCTGAAGTTTCTAACAAATTATCCTTGACATTACAGAAAAAGAGTGATGTTTTTGGTTTTTCTATACAACCTTATATGAATACCATTAGTAATTTTGTAACTATTGAACCAACAGAGGTAGAACAAACCATTAGAGGAAATTTTCAGGTTTGGGAATACAGACAAACCAATGCTCAATTATTAGGTTTAGATATTGATGCCTCCTATACCTTTGCTACTAATTTAAGATTCAACCATCAATTTTCATTAGTAAAAGGCTATGATCGCACATTAAATGAGCCATTAATTAGCATGCCACCTGTAAATACTACCAATGAACTTACATACCAAAACCCAAAAGCTAATAACTTAAAAATAGCATTGCAAAGTGAATTTGTTTTTGGTCAAAACGAGTACCCAAACAACAATTTTGAGGTTTATATCCCAGAAACCGAAAATTGGGAACTTGTAGATGTAAGTACTCCTCCAGATGCTTATCACTTACTTAATTTTAGATCTAGTATGGATTTTTCCATTTCTAAAAGCTCTAATCTTACACTAGGTTTTAACGTCACCAATCTCTTAAATACGTCCTACAGAGATTACTTAAACAGCCTGCGTTATTACGCAGACGATTTAGGGCGAAATTTTTCGTTAAACATTAAATTCAATTATTAAAACTTTTAAAATGAAAACAATTAAATTATTAAGTCTGTCTATATTAGCTTCTTTAGCATTTACCGCTTGTTCTGACGATGATGAAGCTTCAGAAATAGTAAATGAAGAAGAAGTAATAACTACACTAACTGCTACCCTAGTTCCCGGTAATAGTACAGATACCATTACCTTAAAAACACAAGATTTAGACGGTGATGGGCCAAATGACCCAGTGGTAACAGTTTCTGGTAATTTAGCTGCAGACACTACATATGAAGGTACTATTG
The DNA here is from genome assembly GCF_003634105.1 of Maribacter vaceletii. Lineage (GTDB taxonomy): Bacteria > Bacteroidota > Bacteroidia > Flavobacteriales > Flavobacteriaceae > Maribacter_B > Maribacter_B vaceletii. The sequence goes on from NZ_RBIQ01000007.1 coordinate 299,232, forward strand.
TTCTTCTTAATGAAACAGAAAGTCCTGCAGAAAATATTACAGAAGAAGTTGAAGAAGAAAGCGATGAGCACCAGTTTTTCTATGCCATTAGTAGTGGTCTAAATGCAACTACAACGTATACTAATTTTGATTCTAACGGAGAGAATTTAGGAACTGAGTTTACATTAACAACCGGAGCAGCTAGTTCTGGTAATATTACTTTCATCTTACGTCATGAGCCTAAAAAACCGAATACTGGCAGTGAAGATGCGGGTGGAGAAACAGATATTAGCGCAACATTTAGTGTTGTTATAGAATAATAAACCCTTTACCTAAAGTCCTTTGAATATAGTATTCAAAGGACTTTTTTATATCATGAATTAGGTGTTTCTTAATAACATCTCTACACAATTAAATAATGCCTTGTTTCTATTATCCTCTTTCCAAACAGCCGAAAGTACTGCTCTCTGTGGAATATTAATTAATTCTATAAACTTTACGCGCATATGAAATCCGCTTTGCAAAGCGGTAGGAACTATAGCAACCCCAAGGTTATTCTCTACCAATTTAAAAATGGTATGCGCATGCACAGACTTATGTGATATTTTAGGCGTAAAACCAGCATCTTCACAAATGCTCATTACCGTTTCATAATACAAAGGACTATAGTCTTGAGAAAACAATATAAAATCTTCGTTCTTTAAAATAGCCACACTATTAAAATCTCGGGTTAACACAGGATAAGATTCTGGTAAAACAACAGAAAAAGTATCTTCCTGCACCGTTTTCATATGTAACCCTTCTGGAACCCTAGATAAGCGTATAAACCCCAAATCTAATTTATCCTTTACAATAGCACTTATTTGAGCTCCGTTAGATAACTCCTCAAGGCTAGTTTTTATCTTAGGAAAGTTATCCTTTAGTTTTACCAATAAATTAGGGATTACACTTTGCATAGCAGAACCCAAAAAACCAATACGAACCTCACCATATTCCCCACCATCAATATGTTTTAACTGTTTGGTAGTAACTTCTAAATGATTTAAAATAAACTCTAACTCTACTTTTAAATACTCCCCAGCTTTAGTTAAAACCACTTTCTTTTTACTACGGACAAACAATTGCGTATCTAGAATTTCTTCCATTTGTTTTATTTGTCTACTAAGACCAGGTTGCGATATAAAAAGTTTCTCAGCCGCCTTACGATAGTGCAATTCTTCAGCTACTGCTAAAAAATATTTAAAATGGCGTAGTTCTATTTGATAACCCATAGTTATTATAAATGAATTAAATGGTATTGGTGAGCATCAAAAATAATTAATATTTTTATCTTCATAAAAGTAAAAATATGATTTCTACTCCTCCTACATTTCGTTTTGGCGAAGATTGGCTTACAACTAGTATTGCACTATCTATTGCCAATGGTACTACTAAAGGTGTAATTTCCTCTGAACAAAGAAATAAAATTAAAGAATGTGCCAAAAAAGTAACCTCCATTGTAAATAAAGGTGAAGCTGTTTATGGTATAAATACAGGATTTGGTCCATTATGCACCACTAAAATATCTAAAGAAGAAACTCAAATATTACAAACCAATATTTTAAAAAGTCATAGCGTTGGTGTTGGTAAACCTATTGCAACAAAGATTGCAAAACTAATGCTCATCTTAAAAGCACAATCCCTAACTAAAGGGTTTTCAGGTATTGCAGAAACTACAATAGATAGAATTTTATGGCTTATTAATAATGACATAATTCCTGTTGTACCTTCGCAAGGTTCCGTTGGAGCTTCTGGAGATTTAGCTCCGTTATCTCATTTATTTCTTCCTTTAATAGGTTTAGGCAAGGTTGAATTTAATGAAGAAACAATGCAAACCTCCGAACTATTTCAATCAAAAAATATAAAACCAATAGAACTTGGTCCAAAAGAAGGTTTAGCCCTAATAAATGGAACTCAATTTATAGCTGCACACGCAGTTAAAGTTGTAGGCAAACTACAAAGCTGCCTTTCTCAAGCAGATATTATTGGTGCTATGATGATTGAAGGCCTTCAAGGCTCCATTAAGCCATTTTATAAAGAGCTGCATGAGTTACGTCCTTTTAAAGGAAATATACATGTTGCCTCTAGAGTAAAATCTCTTTTGCACGGTTCCGAAATAATGGAAGACCATATAGATTGCGAACGTGTGCAAGACCCTTATTCTTTACGCTGTATTCCTCAAGTACATGGAGCGTCTAGAAATGCATGGTTACATTTAAAAGAATTGGTAGAAACAGAACTAAATTCAGTTACCGACAATCCTATTATTATAGATGAGAAATTAACTATTAGCGGTGGTAATTTTCACGGACAACCTTTAGCCATGGCTCTAGATTATGCTTGCTTAGCAGCTTCTGAAATTGGAAACATATCCGACCGTAGAATATATTTAGCCTTAGAAGGTAATAGCCCTGGGGTACCAAAATTACTAATGGAAGATACCGGAATTAATTCGGGATATATGATTTTACAATACACAACAGCCGCCTTAGCTAGTGAAAACAAAGGATTATGTTTCCCGTCTAGTGCAGATAGCATTCCTACATCACTTGGGCAAGAAGACCATGTTAGCATGGGATCTATTGGTGGTAGAAAAGCGTTACAGGTCATTGAAAATGTAGAAAAAATTCTGGCCATTGAATTGCTAACAGCTGCCCAGGCGTTTGAGTTTAGAAAACCTATGAAATCTGGGATTCTTTTAGATGAAATTCATAAAGAGCTTCGAACAAAAGTTTCCTTTGCAGATAAAGACCGTGTTTTTTCTGATGACATTGAAAAAGGTATTCAAATGATTCAAAATAAAACCATTATTAATGTAATCAATAAAACATGCGAAAGAGAAAACATATCTCTTGAAACTGTTTATTCCAACGAATTTGAAGTATATTAATCCCATGCAAAAACTAACACTAATAGGGCCATTTTCGCAAATAATAACAATGGCTGGACTTCCTTTAAAAAGGAAATTGAATGATGACCAAATACACCCGATTGAAGAAGGTGGTGTTCTTATTAGCAATCAAAGAATTAAAGCTATAGGGAACTACTCCGAAATGCAAAAAACGTATAGCGATGCACATGTAATTACACTTAAAGGAAAACATGTTTGCCTACCCGGTTTAATAGATGCCCATACACATATTTGTTTTGGAGGAACAAGAGCTAATGATTATGCTATGCGTAATGCTGGAAAGTCTTATCTAGAAATTGCAAAAGCCGGTGGTGGCATCTGGGACACGGTTATGCAAACCAGAAAAGCTACGCAAGAAGAACTTACGAAAAGTACGATTAAAAGAGCCAATCGCCATTTAAAAAATGGCGTTACAACTATCGAAGTTAAAAGCGGCTATGGACTCTCCGTAGCTGAAGAATTAAAAATGTTGTATGCCATAAAAGAGGCTAACGAAAAAACGGACTCTGATTTGGTACCTACTTGCTTGGCAGCTCATATGTTGCCTAAAGATTATACCGGTACAGCAGAGGAGTACTTAGAAGAAATAAGTATTGAACTTTTTCCTTTACTAAAAGAGGAGAATCTTACCAATAGAATAGATGCCTTTATAGAAGAAAGTGCATTCTCTAAAGAACAGATTGCCCCATACTTTAAAAAGGCAAAAGATTTAGGTTTTGATATCACTGTTCATGCAGACCAATTTTCTACAAGCGGCAGCCAAACAGCAATAGAGCATAATGCTGTAAGCGCGGACCATTTAGAAGCAAGTACCGAAAAAGAAATTCAACTTTTAGCTAAAAGTAATGTTATATCTATGGCTTTACCAGGAGCTTCTCTAGGCTTGGGATGTGCCTTTACTCCTGCAAGAAAAATACTAGATGCCGGTGGTTCTTTAGCAATTGCAAGTGACCATAACCCTGGCTCTGCTCCTATGGGAGATTTACTAACGCAAGCGGCTATTTTAGGTACTTTTGAAAAACTCTCGAATGCAGAAGTTTTAGCAGGGATTACGTTCCGTGCTGCTGCAGCTTTACAATTAGAGGATAGAGGACAATTATTAGAAGGTAAACTAGCAGATTTTAGCGTTTTTCATACCGATAATTACAATGAAATTCTATACAACCAAGGTAACTTAAAACCTTGTATGGTATGGAAAAATGGAACTTTAGTATACGATAAGCATAAATAGTATGATTGATTTTAAAACAACAATACTTCAAGGAATTCCATCTAAATTACCTCCAAAAAGAATACTTTCTTCAGAAGCAAATCATGCTCCTAAACGAAAAGATATTCTTTCCGAAGATGAAAAAAAACTAGCCGTTCGCAATGCTCTAAGATATTTCCCAGAAGAATGGCATGCTGAACTTGCGCCAGAATTTGCAACGGAACTAAAAAAGTTTGGTCGCATTTACATGCACCGTTTTATGCCTAAATATAAAATGTATGCCAGACCAATTTCTGAATATCCTGCGCAAAACTCCCAAGCAGCCAGCATAATGCTTATGATTCAGAATAACTTAGACCCCGCCGTTGCACAGCATCCTGAAGAGCTTATTACTTATGGTGGTAATGGTTCTGTTTTTCAGAATTGGGCACAGTACCTTTTAACCATGCAGTACTTGGCAACCATGACTATGGAACAAACGCTACATATTTATTCTGGTCACCCTATGGGGTTATTCCCCTCAGGCATTGAAGCTCCTAGAGTAGTAGTTACAAATGGCATGATGATTCCTAATTACTCTAAACCAGACGATTGGGAAAAATACAATGCCCTTGGTGTTACGCAATACGGACAAATGACTGCAGGATCCTATATGTATATTGGGCCTCAAGGTATAGTACATGGCACAACTATTACCGTAATGAACGCTTTTAGAAAAGTACTCCACAAAGATGAAAATCCTAATGGAAAAATATTCTTAACCGCTGGTTTGGGCGGTATGAGTGGTGCTCAGCCGAAAGCCGGAAATATTGTTGGCTGTATTACTATTTGTGCGGAAGTTAATGAAACTGCCGCTCGTAAAAGACACGAACAAGGCTGGGTAGATGAGCTTATTGAAAATATGGACGATTTAGTTCTACGAACTAAAGAAGCAAAAAGCAAAAACGAAACCGTTTCAATAGCTTTTATTGGCAATATTGTGAATGTATGGGAACGCTTTTATGAAGAGGAAATTTACGTTCATTTAGGGTCGGACCAAACATCTCTCCATAATCCATGGGCTGGAGGGTATTATCCTGTTGATATTTCTTTTGAAGATGCTAACCAAATGATGGCCAATCAACCAGAAGATTTTAAAAAAGAAGTCCAGAAAACCTTAAAGAGACATGCAGAAGCCATAAATAAACATACTGCAAAAGGAACCTACTTTTTTGATTATGGTAATGCTTTTTTACTAGAAGCTTCTCGTGCAGGAGGGGATGTTATGGCTAAAAATAATATCGATTTTAAATACCCATCTTATGTACAAGATATTTTAGGACCTATGTGTTTCGATTATGGTTTTGGGCCATTTAGATGGGTCTGCACTTCGGGAAAAGCCTCCGATTTACAAAAAACCGATGCTATTGCATGCCAAATTATGGAGGAAATAAAATTGAATTCTCCAGAGGAAATTCGGCAACAAATGCAAGACAATATTACCTGGATTAAAGAAGCTGAAAAGAACAATCTTGTGGTAGGTTCCCAAGCTCGTATTTTATATGCCGATGCAGAAGGAAGAGCAAAAATAGCAGATGCTTTTAACAATGCAGTACAATCTGGAGAGCTTTCTTCTCCTATAGTTTTAGGAAGAGACCACCATGATGTTAGTGGAACCGATTCTCCATATAGAGAAACCAGTAATATTTATGACGGCAGTAAATTCACAGCAGATATGGCTATACACAATGTTATAGGAGATAGTTTCCGTGGAGCTACATGGGTTTCTATCCATAATGGCGGAGGCGTTGGCTGGGGAGAAGTCATAAATGGTGGATTCGGAATGGTTTTAGACGGCTCCAAACAAGCATCTAAACGGTTAAAAAACATGTTGTTTTACGATGTAAATAATGGTATTTCTCGCCGTAGTTGGGCACGTAATAACGAGGCTATGTTTGCTATAAAAAGAGAAATGGAACGCACGCCAGAACTTAAAGTCACACTACCTAATTTAGTAGAAGACAAACTTTTAGAGAATCTGTTTTAGTAATTTGTTACAATGAAAAACTACGCACCTCCCATATCAAAAAATTGGAAAGGAAGAACCTCCGAAGACCAACAATATATTCACGAAAAGATAGAGTGCGTAAATTTATTTTCTAATCCTAAAAAAATACTTTCTAAAGGTTTTGGAATTATTGGTTATGCTTGCGATGAAGGTGTAAAACGCAACAAAGGAAGAGTTGGCGCCATACATGGACCAGATAGGATTAAACAAACTCTAGGACCAATGCCTAACCCACTTGCTAATAGTACATCTTTATATGATTTTGGAAACATAAGCTGTTTAGATAATAATTTAGAAATAACGCAAGAAAACTTAGCAACCTCTATTGCCAAAATATTACATGACAATTGCTTTCCTATTGGTATTGGAGGTGGTCATGATATTGCCTACGGACATTACAATGGTATTAAAAAACACTTAGGAAATAATAAAAGTATTGGTATTATTAATTTTGATGCACACTTTGATTTACGTTCCGATGAAAACAGACCAAATTCTGGAACACCATTTTATCAAATTGCAAAAGATTGTCTTGCCGAAAATCTTCCTTTTAATTATTTATGTTTGGGTATTAGAGAAGACGCTAATCCCAAAATATTATTTGAAACCGCAAAAGAATTTAATGTAGATTTTATCTATAATAATGATTTTAACTTACAAAATATAGAAGCAATAAATAACATTTTGGATTCCTTTATAAATAAAGTAGATGCAATTTATGTAACTATAGATTTAGACGGCTTTTCATCGGCATACGCTCCAGGTGTTAGTGCTGCCTCACCAATGGGTTTTGCTCCTGATATTGTTTTAATAAGTCTTCATAAAATCATAGCATCAAAAAAACTTATTTCTTTAGATTTAGCAGAATTTAATCCCAAATACGACCGAGATAATCAAACAGCAAAATTAGCCTCTTCTTTGATTCATTTTGTCTTAAGAAAACATAAGCACCTAAATATCAATATTTAACCTCAGTTCACAAAAAAAGCCTCCCATTATGGAAAGCCTTTCATTGGATAGTATCGATCACCATCGATATCTACACCTTGGCTTCAAATAAATTTGAAGCACAACACAACGCATCAAAGATACTAAAGTATTTATCTAATTCAATATACTAAACATTAGTTTTTAAAGAAAACAAGCATAACTAATATACCTGTAAACCATTAGAAAAGTATATTCACCGATACTATTGTACTAACCGGCAATACCTGAATCTAGATGAAAAGCAAAAAAAGGGGTTTATGAAATAAAAAACGTCCATGGAACGAAAAACCTTACACTACAACGTAATTCTCTTCATGTAGCTCTAAGGGAATTTACCTTTGTAAACATATAGTAATAAATATGTTATGGGTAAGTTTAATTTATTTCTAATTTGTATTTCCTTAGTAGTAACTTCTTGTTCTAAAGAAGAAGTAATTTTTGAAGAGATAGCTAAAGACAAGTTAACTCCAGAAATTATTCCAATAGAAGAACCAAACGTTATTAATTTATCTGCGGCAGCATCTAAAACCAATACATGGGTTTCTAATATGCAACAAGCTAACGGACTTTTAGAAAGTGCAGAAAACACAAATTTTGTTTCTTTATACGATAACTCTTTAGCTGCTTTAGTCTACATAAAAGAAGGAGAAATTAAAAAAGCTGAAAAAATATTTAATTTTTTTAATGGCAAATTAAATGCAGAATTACTACATGGTACTGGAGGTTTTTACCAATTTAGAAATAATAAAGGAGAACAAGGCAGTAGAACTTGGATGGGAGATAATGCTTGGCTGCTAATTGCTCTTAACCACTATCATGAAGCTACCCAAACACAAAAATATAGTGCAATGGCTAATGCTCTAGAGCAATGGCTACGTTCATTACAAAAAGAAGATGGCAGTTTAATAGGAGGTTATAATGAAGATGGAACCGAAATTCCAAAAGTAACCGAAGGCATAATAACCGCATTTAATGCGGTACCTGGCTATGATAATTTCCATACTAATATTCTTTCTTTTTTAAAATTAAATAGATGGGATAGCTCTGAAAAATTAGTAACTGCTTGGCCAGAAAACCCAGATTACAAATACGCTTTAGACTTGCATGGCTTAAGTATTGGTATTTTTCCGGATTTTCCTATTGAAGCATTAACTAAACTAGACCGCTACAAAAACACACAAATTAACACTACAAATGGTGAGTTAATTACAGGCTATTCTTTTGACGAGGATAAAGATGTAATTTGGTTAGAAGGTACCGCACAAATTTTAGTTGCTTTTCAACAAAAAAATAAAGATAAAGAAGCAAACGATATTATTAAAAATTTAGAAAAAACATTTATTACTAGTACTTCTTTGGAAGGCGCACAAGGAATACCATACACTACTAACCATGGAACAACGTATGGAGCCGGTCTACTTTGGGATCATGCAGACCTTACTCCTGCAATATCTTCCTCTGCTTGGTATCTTTTTTCTCAATTAAAGTTTAGCCCTTTTACTTTAGGAAACAATAAAAACATTCCTGAAGCTGATAAGTTTTGGAAAACTAACTAAGGCTTGTTATTTAACTAGAACTTTTTGTTCTTTTTTAAAAGCATTAGATGGTGGAGCCATTCCTAGTTCAGGAATTACTAATAGTGGTATTTGGGTATGAAAAGCTATACGTTTTACAACAGGTTCTCTTGTCATTTTTTCCATATAACTATGTTGGTAATTAAGCATAGCCAATAAATGAATATCTAACTCTGAGCTAAAAATTTCTAATGTTTTAGAGACAGAATTTAACTCGGACACGGTATGCACATAATGCTCTACCTCATTAAAATATTTACGAAGCATTCCTAAGTTAAAATGCTGTAATTCTGTTAATGCCTTAATCTCATATTGCACATGTACAATACGTATTACAGATTTAAAAGTTTTAGCCAAAGTAATTAATGGTTGTAATTCTGACAGAGAATAAAACCGATTAAAATCTGTTGCAAATGCCATTTCTATAGGGCTACTATAGTCAAAAAGCTCTGGTATTGCTAAAACTGGACAATTTTTAATAGATTTAATAATACGCACTGTATTACTACCCATAAAAACTTCTTCTAAACCAGAACTTCCTTTAGTACCTGTTACTATTAAGTCTATATTCTCTTCTTCTACAATTTCTTTTATTTCATCTACTAATAAATTAAAAGAAGATATAATATTAAACTTATGCCTTGGGTTATCGTAATTTTTCTTTATTTTTTTTACTACTGTTTGTAAGCCTTTTTTAGATGCTAAAGAAACACTATCCTCTATTGTTACTCCATTTATAGCTGCGGCCATAAAGCGACTATTTGCTATTGCTGGAGTATAGGTGTTAACTAAAAAAAAAGTACATTCTTCCTCTTTAAAAAGTTCCAATGCATATTTAGTTGCATTCCAAGCGTTATCCGAAAAATCGGTGGGTATTACTATTTTTTTCATGCTACTCTTTTAACTGAGTTGTAAAGTTAGCTTTAGAGTATTTTTAAAACTATGACAAATGTCAGTTTTAGCTCTACTTAGTTTTTTTAGAAACCATCTATTAAAGATTGTAGTTCTTTCTCTTTAACTATACCTATTCTTTTTCCTGAAGTTTTAAGAAATCCTTTTTTCTTAAATTCCGATATAATACGAATACAAGATTCTGTAGCTGTACCAACCACATTAGCTATATCTTCTCTAGATAAAGTAAGGTTTAAAAATCCTTCCTCATCTACCCCATAATTATTTTTTAAATATAAAAAAGCTTCTGCTACACGTTGCTTTACCGTCTTCTGAGACATATTTACAATAACATCATCGGCCTCTTTTAAATCATGTGCCATATGCCGTAAAACTTCTAAAGTAAAATCGGGGTTTTTATGCATGCTATCTACAATAATCTCTTTAGGAACAAAGCAAACCTCCATATCATTTACAGCTACAGCACTTAAATTGGTAGGTTCTTCTACAATTACGGCACGCTGCCCCATAACTTCACCTGTGGTTGCTAATTTTACAATCTGGTCTTTGCCATTTGCACTAAGTTTAGAAAGTTTAGATACGCCATCTCGCACACAGTAAACTCCGTTTAACTTTTCGCCTTCTTCAAAAAGAGCATCGCCTTTTTTAAACTTTTTAGTAACCTTAGCATCAGAAACTTGTTTTAACTCTTCCTTATTCATTGCTCTTAAAGAATTAAATTTCCGGACTATACAATTTTCACATCTTGTTTCCATAATTACCACTTTTTACCTGACACAACAAAATTACACCTAACAAGGTAAACAAAACCTGACATATATCATGTTTTCTCCTTCTATATATAACAACCTTTGTATCAGGTATTAGCAAATGTTTAAATAAAATGGAAAAATGTTACCATTGTGGCGACGATTGTACAAGCACTATAGTAGATTTTGATGAGAAAAAGTTCTGCTGTAATGGGTGCAAAACCGTCTATGAAATATTCTCTACCAACAATTTATCTTATTATTATGATATAGAAACTTCTGCGGGAGCTACACCGAATATTGTAGAAGGCAAGTATGATTTTCTTGATACTACTGATATCTCAGAAAAGCTGTTAGAATTTAAGGATACCAACATACAAATAATAAACCTATACATTCCGCATATACATTGTAGTTCTTGTATTTGGGTATTAGAAAACCTGAATAAACTAAACCAACACATTAGTAATTCTCAAGTAGATTTTCCTAAAAAAACAGTCCGTATAAGCTATAATCCAGAGTCTATTTCTTTAAAAGAAGTAGTACTATTATTAACGCATATTGGGTATGAACCCACTATTTCTTTAGAAGACTATAATAACCCAAAAAAAAGTACTAACAACACACTCCTTTATAAACTAGGAATTGCAGGTTTTGCTTTTGGCAATGTTATGTTTTTATCCTTTCCAGAGTATTTTGATTTAGCTTCTAGTGCCAAAAATGGCGGCGAATTTTGGCTAAATAAATACCAGGATATTTTTAGGTGGATTATGTTTGCTTTTTCTTTACCAGTAGTTTTTTATGCTGCGCAAAATTATTTTATTTCGGCATATAAAGGATTACGTTCTAAACTTTTAAATATTGATGTTCCAATTGCACTTGGAATTTTAGTTTTGTTTTTAAGAAGCACAACAGAGATTATACTACAATGGGGTCCCGGTTTTTTTGATAGTCTTACAGGTCTTGTTTTCTTTTTATTATTAGGAAAATTTTTTCAGCAAAAAACTTATTCTTTTTTATCTTTTGAAAGGGATTACAAATCTTACTTTCCTATTGCCGTAACACGTATTTTACCCAATAAAAAGGAAGAAACTGCTCCTATTCATGATATAAAAAAAGGGGACAAAATTCTTATTAGAAACGAAGAATTAATTCCAGTAGATGGTGTTTTAATAAGTCCCATTTCTCGAATAGATTATAGTTTTGTTACAGGAGAATCAGAACCTGTTACCAAAGTCTCTGGAGATAAAATTTTTGCTGGTGGCAAACAGTTACACAGCGCCATAGAAATGGAAGCTTTAAAAACAGTTTCTCAAAGTTACCTTACCCAATTATGGAGCAATTCTATTTTTAAAACTAATAAAACCAGTAGGTTCCAATCTATTACAGATAGTATTGGAAAACGCTTTACTATTGGTGTTTTAAGCATTGCCTTTTTAGCAACTTTATTTTGGCTGTTTTATAATCCAAGTATGGCATTAAATGTTTTTACAGCAGTACTTATAATTGCTTGTCCTTGCGCAATAGCGCTAGCTTCCCCATTTACACTTGGAAATATGCTCCGCATTTATGGTAAAAATAAATTTTATCTAAAAGACACGTACACTATAGAACAACTTGCAAAAATAGACACTGTAATTTTTGATAAAACAGGAACCATTACAACAGCTAAAAAGAGCACAGCCAGCTATGAAGGTTATTCCCTCACCAAGGAAGAAGAAGCTTTATTAAAAAATACACTTCGCTCTTCTAATCATCCATTAAGCAGGTCTTTATATAGTATGCTTTCTGAACAAAATATTGTAACTCTAGATGCGTATGAAGAACATTTAGGAAAAGGAATAATAGGTACTAAAGAAAATGCTACGATTAAAATTGGCTCGGCAAGTTTTGTGAAAAACACTAGCACTAAAGATGCTAAAAACACATCGGTACACATAAGTAGTAATGATGCTTATAAAGGTAGATTTATTTTTAAAAACGAATACAGAGAAGGAGTTTCTAATTTGTTTTCCAAAATGTCTAAAACATTAAAATTAGCTATACTTTCTGGAGATAATTCTGGCGAAAAATCTAGACTAGAAAAATTACTTCCAAAACTTACTCCGCTATATTTTAATCAAAAACCAGAAGACAAATTAGAGTTTATAAAATCGTTACAAGACCAAGGAAAAACGGTAATGATGGTTGGCGATGGTTTAAATGACGCTGGAGCTTTAGCACAGAGTAATGTTGGCATTGCAATCTCAGAAAATGTAAATGTATTTTCTCCTGCCTGCGATGGCATTTTAGATGCTACAAAATTTCAGGAATTATACACTTATATCCTTGTCTCAAAAAAAGCCATGAATATAATTAAATGGAGTTTTCTCCTCTCTTTATTGTACAATATTGTAGGATTATATTTTGCAATTACAGGGCAACTAGAGCCAGTAATAGCAGCCATATTAATGCCTTTAAGTTCTATAAGCGTAGTTGCTTTTACAACAATTGCAACAAACTTTTTAGGTAAAAAATTACGTTAAAACACAGGTTTAAAAAAATAAATTCAAAACCTGACAAAAGTCATATTACAGGTGTAATCACAAGCGTAATTTTACACTATAATTCAGGTAGGTATGAGTGTTATATATGTGTTATTAACCATTAGTATTATTGTTGCTATTCTATTTTTTGTAGCATTTATTATATCCGTTAAAAATGGACAATATGAGGATTCCTATACCCCATCTGTACGTATGCTTTTTGAAGATGAGCTAGTAGTAAAAACTACAAAAGAAAAGACTCCAAAAATAAATCCAACTAAATAAAAAAGAGTAAATAATTATGGAAGTACAACAGTTTTATTACGATAACAAAGTCGTAAAAAATTTCCTTTACGCCACTATGTTTTGGGGTATTATAGGAATGTCGGCAGGGCTTTTATTAGCTTTTATGTTTTTGTTCCCAAATGTAACAGATGGCATATCTTGGCTAAGTTTTGGTCGTTTACGTCCTTTACATACAAACGCAGTTATTTTTGCTTTTGTAGGTAACGCAATTTTTGCTGGAGTTTACTACTCTACCCAACGTTTACTTAAAGCTAGGATGTTTAGCGATTTTCTAAGTAAATTTAATTTCTGGGGATGGCAACTTATTATTGTTGCAGCTGCAATTACCTTACCATTAGGGTACACAACCTCTAAAGAATATGCAGAACTAGAATGGCCAATAGATATTGCTATTGCCTTAGTTTGGGTAGCTTTTGGAGTAAACCTAATTGGCACCATGATAAAAAGAAGACAACGTCATTTATATGTTGCCATCTGGTTTTATGCGGGTACATTTGTTACAGTAGCCGTACTTCATATATTTAATAGTTTAGAACTTCCTGTAAGTGCTTTAAAAAGCTACTCTGTTTATGCAGGTGTACAAGATGCCTTGGTACAATGGTGGTATGGTCATAATGCTGTAGCATTTTTCTTAACTACGCCGTTCTTAGGGCTTATGTATTATTTTGTTCCTAAAGCAGCAAACAGACCTGTGTATTCGTATAAACTTTCTATTGTTCACTTTTGGTCTTTAATCTTTATTTATATCTGGGCAGGACCTCATCATTTATTATATTCTTCTTTACCAGATTGGGCTCAAAATTTAGGGGTTGCATTTTCTATTATGCTTATTGCACCTTCTTGGGGTGGTATGATAAATGGTTTATTAACTCTAAGAGGTGCCTGGGACAAAGTAAGGACAGACCCAACTTTAAAATTTATGGTAGTAGCCATTACTGGTTATGGTATGGCTACGTTTGAAGGACCTATGCTTTCTTTAAAAAATGTAAATGCCATTGCCCATTTTAGTGATTGGATTATTGCCCATGTACATGTAGGTGCATTAGCATGGAATGGTTTTATGACCTTTGGTATGATTTATTGGTTAGCTCCAAAAATGTTTAAAACAAAATTATACTCTAACGGCTTAGCTAACTTCCATTTTTGGATAGGAACATTAGGAATCATTCTTTATGCTCTGCCAATGTATGTTGCTGGTTTTCTACAGGCGTTAATGTGGAAAGAATTTAACCCAGACGGAACTTTAGTTTACGGTAACTTCTTAGAAACTGTAACCGAAATTATTCCTATGTATTGGATGCGTGCCATTGGTGGTAGCATGTATATAATTGGAGCATTAGTAATGGTGTACAACATTATATTAACTATAAAATCTGGTGTAAAAGTAGAAGACGAATTAGCAGAGGCTGCTCCGCTTACTAGAGTTTCTAAAAAAAGAACTGCTGGCGAAACTTTTCATACTTGGTTAGAACGCAAACCAATACAATTAACCATTTTGGCTACTGTTGCAATTTTAATTGGTGGTATTATACAAATAATACCAACTATTATGGTAAAATCTAACATACCAACTATTACAAGTGTAAAACCATATACACCGCTAGAATTAGAAGGTAGAGACTTATATATAAGAGAAGGTTGTGTGGGTTGTCATTCGCAAATGGTAAGACCATTTAGAAGCGAAGTAGAACGCTATGGCGAATATGCAAAAGCAGGAGAGTTTGTATATGACCATCCATTTTTATGGGGAAGTAAACGTACTGGGCCAGATTTATTACGCGTAGGTGGCAAATACTCAGATAACTGGCATTTAAACCATATGTACGATCCACAAAGTACCTCATCTGGTTCTATTATGCCAGCTTACCAATGGTTGGTAAGAGACAAACATGACCGTAGTAACATACAAGCAAAAATGGAAGCTATGGTGAGTTTAGGTGTACCATATACTGAAGAAGAAATTACACTTGCAAATATCTCCATGGACAAACAAGCAGAAAAGATTGAAAAGAATCTTTACGCAGATCCAGATTTTGCTAAGAACTACGAAGCAGATAAAAAATATGCCTCTGAAAACGGAGAAGATTTTGTAGAAATGAGAGATAGAGAAATAGTTTCTCTTATTGCTTACCTACAACGTTTAGGAACCGATATTAAAGTTAAAGAAACAGGAGAACTAATCTCAGAAAATAAATAAGCTATGTTCAAATTTGTAAAAGGATATATGGAAACTATAGATGGCGTTGCAACATACCCAATGCTGTCTTTACTAATCTTCTTTTTATTTTTTGTTGTTCTTTTTTTATGGGTAATAACCGCATCAAAAGAACATATAAAGGAAGTAAGTAATATTCCATTAGAAAACGATAACCACAACCAATCTAAAGAATAAAAACTATGAAAAATATAGCACCTTGGTGGGTAAGAATACCTGTAATTTTCTTCCTTGTTTTTGGAATAATGGAATATTACATAGATTCTGGTGACAAACCTGCATTTATAGAATACCCTATTAGCCTAGTTTTTTTATTATTAGTACTACTTATTTTATTAGCAATAGAAATAATATTAAAAGCTATAGAAAATGTACTTTACCAAACCCTTTCTGAAGAAGCGAAAAAAAAATATATAGCGTCTAAAAATAAAGAATGGCAATGGGCTTATGGTTCTAAAGTATACAAAAAACTAACCGGAAATAAACCAATAGAAAAAGAAGGTGAGATTGTTCTAGACCACAATTATGATGGTATTAGAGAATTAGACAACACTTTACCGCCTTGGTGGGTTTATATGTTCTACGGTACTATAATTTTTGCGGTAGTTTATTTGCTTCGCTTTCATGTTTTTAATGACTATAACCAAGATTTAGAATATGAGCAAGAAGTTGCTGCAGCACAAATAGCAATTGAAGAGTATAAAAAAACAGCAAAAAATTTAGTCGATGCTAACTCTGTAGAACTTCTCACAGAAGCTTCTGACATAAAAGCCGGAGAAGCTCTATTTACTGCAAATTGTGTTGCCTGTCATATGGCAGATGGTGGTGGAGGTATTGGCCCTAATTTAACCGATAAGAATTGGATACTTGGTGGTGGTATTAAAAATATATTTAATACTATTTCTGAAGGTGGCCGGGACGGAAAAGGAATGGTAGCATGGAAACAAAACCTAAAACCTTTAGAAATTGCTCAGGTAGCAAGTTACGTTTTAGTAGAAATTAATGGAAAAGAACCCGCTAATCCTAAAGCACCCGAAGGAGATATTTGGGAAGACCCAGATACAACGCAAGAATAACAATCAACCAAACAATACTAATTCTTAACATAAAGAAAGGTTTGTAATGGCACAAAACGAAAATTTTAGAGATACAATTGGCACCATCAATGAAGAGGGTAAACGCGCTTGGATTTTTCCTAAAAAACCAAGCGGTAAATTCTATGATTATCGCAAATGGGTTAGCTATGGTCTTCTCTTATTTTTAGTTGCTTCTCCTTTTATTAAGATAAACGGAAATCAATTTTTAATGTTTAATGTCCTAGAAAGACGTTTTAACATATTCGGATTTCCTTTTTGGCCTCAAGATTTTCATTTATTTGTAATATCAATGATCATTGGTGTACTATTCATCGCACTTTTTACGGTAGCTTTTGGTCGTATTTTCTGCGGATGGATGTGTCCACAAACTATTTTTTTAGAAATGGTTTTTAGAAGAATAGAATATTGGATTGATGGTGACCGTGGTGCACAAATAAAACTAGAAAGACAGCCTTGGAATGCCGAAAAATTAAGAAAACGAGTTTTAAAATGGACCATCTTCTTTATCATTTCTTTTCTTATTGCTAACGTTTTTCTTGCGTATTTAATTGGTAGTGACCGCTTAATACAGTATGTGACAGACAGCCCTTTAAACCATATAAGCACCCTAATTTCATTGTTAATATTTACGGGAGTTTTCTATTTTATTTTTGCATGGTTTAGAGAACAAGTTTGCATTATTGCCTGCCCTTATGGTAGAATGCAAGGCGTACTTTTAGACAATAAATCTATTGTGGTTGCCTATGACCATAAAAGAGGAGAAGGAGAAAATGGAAGAAAAAAATTTAGAAAAAACGAAGACCGTTCTGCGCTTGGTAATGGCGATTGTATAGATTGTTTTCAATGTGTAAATGTTTGCCCTACAGGTATTGATATTCGTAACGGAACACAATTAGAATGTGTTAACTGTACTGCTTGTATAGATGAGTGCGATACTATTATGGAAAAAGTAAATCTTCCAAAAGGGTTAATCCGCTATGCAAGTGAAGATAATATAGAGAAAAAAGCAAAATTTAAGTTTACACCAAGGTTAAAAGGATACTCTGCTGTACTTTTTATTTTAATTGGAATTCTTGCAGGTATGCTTTTTTTAAGAAATGAAGTGGAAGCAAATATTTTGCGATTACCAGGCCAATTATACGAACATAAAGAAGGGAACATTATTAGTAATGTATACACCTACAAACTAGTAAACAAGACTTCTAAGAACATTAATGATGTAAGCTTTAAACTCTTATCTCATAAGGGCACTATAGAGTTAGTTCGCCATAACGATTTTACGGTACCTGCACAAGATTTAGCAGAAGGAACATTATTTATAGAAATAAATAATGCCGCTTTAAATGGTGATAAAGACAAATTAAAAATAGGAATTTACAGTAAAGACAAACTCATAGAAACTACTTCCGCTCGTTTTTTAGCGCCTAGAAGTTATAAATAACAAACCTTAAAGAATAGTGGTTATGAAAATTAATTGGGGAACAGGTATTATTATCGCATTTATAGGTTTTATAAGTTTTATACTCTTTTTTGTTTTTAAAATGAGTACCGATCATAAAGCTAATCATGATTTAGTAATTGAAGAATATTATAAAGCAGAACTAGGCTATCAAAATGAAATAGATGCTACCATTAATGCTAAAAATATAAAATTAGAAATTGCAAAAACCGCAGAAGGTTTATCTATTAAATTCCCAGAAAATATAGAAGAAAAAAATATTACTGGTTCAGTATCCCTTTACAGACCATCTAATAAGCACTTGGATTTTGACTTACCATTACGTCTGTCCAATTCACATTTGCTCATACCTGACAAACGCTTGTTAGATGGTCGCTGGGATATTAAAATATTCTGGAATTATAATAAAAAAGACTACTTACACAAAGAAAGCATTACCTATATAAAATAAAAAAATGATACTATCTGCCTTATTATTAGGACTCATGGGAAGTTTGCACTGCGTAGGCATGTGCGGACCCATTGCATTTATGCTCCCGGTAGATAGAGAAAGTAATATTAAAAAATTTACGCAAATTTTTATTTACCATTTTGGAAGATTAGTAGCCTATTCTATTATGGGTTTATTATTTGGTTTATTAGGTAAAAGCTTACAAGTATTTGGTCTACAACAAAAGCTCTCCATTATTATTGGTGTGGTAATGATATTGGTAATTCTTATTCCCTACAAAACGTTTAATAAATACAATTTTTCCAAGCCCATTTACAAAGTAATCAGCAAAGTTAAATCGCAACTAGGTAAAGAATTACAAAAAAAAACTCCAGACACTTTTTTAACTATAGGTTTTTTAAATGGCTTTCTCCCATGCGGATTAGTATATATGGCATTATTTGGAGCCATTGCCATGGCAAACATTTGGGAAGGTTCTTTGTATATGCTGCTTTTTGGAATTGGGACTATTCCTTTAATGACAACCGCAATTTATTTTAGTAATTTATTAAAAGGCGTTACTAGGCAAAAGGTGCAAAAATTAATTCCAGCTTTTGTAATTATAATTGGAGTTCTATTTATTTTAAGAGGATTAGGGCTTGGCATACCTTATATTTCTCCAAAACCAGTTACCGAAATTGTTTCTGCAAAAATGGAATGCCATAATTAACTATCTTACCATTATATTAGATAGCTTATGACCCAAAAGCAAGATATTCAAGATAGAAACGATGTAAAAATCCTTGTGCATACTTTTTATGATAAAATAAGAGCCCACGAAACTTTGGGCCCAATTTTTAACGCCATTATTAAAGATTGGGATACCCATTTAGATTTATTGACAGACTTTTGGGAAACCCAACTCTTTTTAAAGCGCAAATACTACGGAAACCCTGTTACAGCACACCAAGAAGTAGATATTAAGACTAATGGCACAATTACCTCAGAGCATTTTGGGCTTTGGTTAAACACCTGGTTTGCGACTATAGATGATTTGTTTGATGGCGAAACCGCCTGGATTGCAAAAAATAGAGCGCAAAAAATGTCTACTATGTTATTTATGAAAATGTTTGAGAGTAGAGGAATTCGCAAATAATATTATACCACAACAAGAATTTATTAAAGTAGTGTTTTACTCCAATTCCTTAATCAATTTTATATTATAGCATTCTATTTCTGTTAAAAAAACACTTACTTCCTTATGCTCTGCTCTATACCAATTTTGCTTTTTAAAATATTTATCCATCTTTCCATTCTTAATAAAAATATATCCGTATCGAGCATATATTTCATTTCTCATTATAATTAGCTCTTGAGTATTTATTTTTTTTAGTTCATCCTTTGTTAGTTTCCTATAGGATGTTTCTCCATACTTTCCGTAAAAAATATCATCAAATGCAAGTTCTATCTTTGTTCCAATTTCAAAATCACTAGCATCAATCCAACTTGCCCAAGGATTATCAATCTTTAATGCTTTATAATATTCTCCTTTTTTGGTTTTATATGTAACAAATTGCCCTGAATGCTGATCACTCGTAAAATGTCCTACTTTATCAATTTTTATATTAGTTAGGGTTATGTATTTACTCTTTCTATCTCCTGTTTTTTCCTCCCAATACCCGCTCCTTACTTGTCCAGTTATAGAACCTTCTGAAAAGAACAAATAAAAATCAGATTCGCTCTCGCTTTCTCCAAAATGATAAACCCCAGCGTATTCAGTTTCAAATTTTGGCACCCATTTAGAAAAATCAGACTCATTAACCTCTTGCCCACCCATATATTGAGCAAAAACAAAGTTTGTTACACTTAAAAAAAGTAATAGTATTCTCATATTGTAATTTTAAAAAAATAGTATAACATATTAAATATAATTAGTACCTAAAAAATTTACCTGGCATTATTTAATTAAAGTATCTAATTAGATTACTTAAATAATCATACAAAAAAACTGTATAAACTCTTCACTATAACAGCAAACTACGGTATTAATTATAGGTTGCATTATTTTCTACATACAAACACTTTTAAACAACTATTCTTTCTTAATAAAACCTTGTTCCTTAAACGCAATACTTTTTAACTTTAGATATTCCCAAATCTCTTCTGTGTTAGTTGCTTTTGATAATTCTGAAAAGTCTGTTTGGGATAAACAAAATGTAAGAAATCCATCAATTTTTTCTTCAGGAATTTTAAAACTTTCAGACATTGTTTTCTTTGAAAACTTGGCAATTATTTCTTTTTCTATCTCCATATTTTTATCTCGAGCTACCATCCCTTTCATTCTATCTGTTCTTCCAGATAACTTATTCAGTATTTTATGTGTATTTATAGTTAGTGCTATTACATAAAAACGCATATACTTACCCCTATCTGCCTCTATTAGAAGTCGTTCACTTTGAGACATTTTTTCGACATCTGCATTAGGCAATCCTAATACAGAAGAAGTAACGCTAGGTGCAATAGCTAACCTTTCAATGTCTAAGTCTATCTTACCGGTTAAATTATAAGGGGTTACTGTAACTTCGTTTAAATTTATTACGTTGTCTACAAGATCCACTACAAGTAATTTTTCTAGAAAAATTTTACTGGTAATACTAATTTCTTTTGTTTGGTATTGAACTGCCGTAAAACGAAGCGAGTCCTTTAATTTTACTTCAATAGTAAACTGCCCTAAAGAATCTGTGATTGTCGATTTTTTTGAGTTTTTATTTACAATGAGCACAAATAAAACATCATTACTTATGCTTTGTACTTTTCCGTTTAATTTTATTGTTTTTTCTTGGCCAAAACAAGAACTTAGGGTAAAAACAAAATATAAAAAGATGCAAAATTCAAAAGTTTTTTTTGGTGTTAACATGAGTATTTGTTTTTACGAAACGTAAAGTATAAAACAATTGCATCTAACAAAAAATGTCGTAGGTAAAATATTGTTAAATAACAGGGTGTAACAAAACAAAACCCTTTTAAGAACTGATATATATCATATTCTAAGAGCCAGAATAATAGAAAATTTGCAGTTGGTTATTTTCATAAAACTGTAAAACAAAAATATTCATGGCAAATACACATTCTTTTCATATTCCTGTAATGGGAATTGGTTTTACTATCGATTCTCCTTTAAAGGTTTCGCACTTAGGTATTGATTCTGTCATTTCTTTAGTAGATGATATTCTATTAGAAAAATTACGCAAAATGTATTGCGAAATTTCGAAGCTTCCATATTCAGAAATAACAGAAAAAATGGAAGACTTTAGAGCAAAAAGAATAACATCTTACTTAAATCTAATGCAAAATTTAGCAGAAGAAAAGTTTGAAACTTTAAAAATTGCTACACTAGAATCTAGCAATGAAATAAAAAAGTATTTTTCTATCCTCCCAGACACTTCTTCTTTAAAAAAAGAATTTAATAAACGAACTAAAGCTAATTTTAATGTAAATGAAATTAAACATTGGCTTAAAGAAAATCTTTCTATGGGTAGTATAGATGTAAATATCATGACCAAGGTAGATAAAGATAATTATAAAAAGAAAGAACAACTACCAACAGAGTACAATGATGCCCATGCCGCACTTAGAGGATATGCCACAAGCAACCTTAGTTCTTCTCTTATTTTATCTGCTGGAATGAATCCTAGATTGTATAGCTACATAGAACAGTTTGATGATTTTTTTCCAGATTCTAATGGGTATATAAAAAAGAAAATAGTTCTTAAGGTTAGTGATTTTAGGTCTGCCTTAATCCAAGGTAAATTTTTAGCAAAAAAAGGTCTTTGGGTATCGGAGTATAGAATAGAATCTGGTTTAAACTGTGGCGGACACGCATTTGCTACAGATGGCTATTTAATGGGGCCTATACTAGAACAGTTTAAAAATGAGAAAGAGTCTCTAGCAACCTCTATTTATTCCATTTTAACTTCTGCATTAAAAAGAAAAGAAAAAACTGTTCCGCAAAATATACTTCCTATAAAATTAACGGCTCAAGGTGGTGTAGGAACAGCAGAAGAACATAATTTTATACTAAACCATTACAAAGTAGATTCTGTAGGTTGGGGAACCCCTTTTTTATTAGTTCCAGAAGCCACAACCGTAGATAAAGCAACTGTAAAAAAGTTAGTAGAAGCCAAAGAAAATGACCTATACCTAAGTAATATATCGCCTTTAGGAATACCTTTTCATAGTTTAAAAGGAAATACTAAGGATGTAGAAAAAGAAAAAAACATTGCCAAAAACAGGCCTGGAAGTTCTTGTCCTAAAAAATTTGTTTCTTTAAATAAAGACTTCAAAGAATCTGGATTATGTACTGCCTCTAGAGAGTACCAACATTTAAAAATACTAGAACTAAAAAAAGACACCTTAACTCCTAAAGAATACACCATCCAATACGAAAAAATTATAGAAAAATCTTGCACCTGTGTTGGCCTAGGAACTTCTGCTTTACTAGCTTATGGGTTAGATACAAAAACCGAAGGAGATGGTGTTTCTATATGCCCTGGACCAAATATGGCTTATTTTTCTAAAACAATGAACCTAAATGAGATTACGGACCATATTTATGGGCGCAATAACGTTATTAAAAGAGAAGATCGCCCACATATGTTTATTAAAGAGTTAGGCATTTATAACTCCTTTTTAAAAGAAAAAATTAAAGAGACCAACACACTAAGTACTCCTAAAGAGGTTAAATATTTATCTGTTTTTAGAAACAATTTATTAGATGGCTTAACATATTACAAAACAATCTTTAGTAAAGACCCTACTTTTTTAAAAGCACTTACAAAACAAAAAGAAGAATTAAATATTTTATCTTCAACAATAGATAAGATACAATAAAAAAACCTAAAGGATACACAAGTCTTGTGTATCCTTTAGGGGCTTATCTAATTATTATAAATTTAGAATTTTCATTAGCCTTAACCCAATGTTCTACATTCTTTGGGAAACTAAAATGTTGTTGTTCCGTAAGCTTATAAACCGCATTATTTATAGAGAATGAAATGTTACCCTCCAAAACAATTAATTGCGCATCTAAAGGAGAACTATGTTCTGGAAACAAAGCTCCTTTTTCTAAACAAATACTAAGAATTTCTATAGTGTCTGTTTTTATTATTTTATGAACCTGCAAGCCATTAAACTTGGTTTCTTTAATACTATTATTTATAGAATACATATTTTACTTTTTTTTACAAAAAAAGGAGGCCAACTACAACCTCCCTCCTCTTCTTCAACTAAAATCTATGTTAAAAAAATCACTAAATTTTAAATGTAACTACGGGCATATTAGCATGGTTTACAATATCTTCTCCTATACTCCCCATAAAAAAATGAGACAATCCTTTACGACCATGTGTAGGAATACCAATAATATCTGCACCACTAGATTCGCTATAATTTAAAATTCCTTGTTCTACACTATAATCGTTATATATAGCAACCTCAGCTCCTATATTACCTTTTTGTAAAAAGACATTTATTTGTTCATAAGCATCCGCAGTACTTAGAAAATTATCTCCAGGCACATTTATATAAACCAAGTCTAATTTTGCACGCAACATTGCTGCAAAATCTTTAGCCTTTTTAAAAGCTGGTAGTTTATCTTCTTTAAAATCAGACGCAAAAACAAAACGGTCTATTTTAAAGTTTATATGCTCTTTTTTAATTACCAAAACTGGTATTTCAGCATTTCTAACCACTTTTTCAGCATTAGAGCCTATGAATATTTCTTTTAAGCCATCTGTACCATGAGAGCCCATAATAATCATATCTGCATTGTGCTTTTTAGCTACCTCATTAACTTCAGAGAAAACTTTAAAATGCTTAATTATTGGCGTTATTGTACTATCTTTTACATAGTCTTTATTTAAAAAATCTTTGAAACGTTTTTCTGCAAGCTTTAAAAAAAACACCGTTTGTTCTGGATGCATTCCTGCTTCCGACGAAATTAAAGCAGAGTTAAGCTCTAACATATGCAATGCTAAAATTTCTGAATCGTGTTTTTTTGCTAAAGAAACAGCCACTTTTAATGCATTTTCTGACTGTTCTGAAAAATCTATAAGTACTATTATTTTTTTCATGATTGTAGGGTTTAAATTGTCATTGAAAATAATTTGGTTTCTGGAGCTTTTCTATGCAAATGCACATCAAAAGCCATGCATATATTTCTTATAAAAGGCTTGCCTTTTTCTGTTACTTCTAATTTATTTTCCGAAATAAGCACTAAATTATCTAAGTGCATTTCTTTTAAGTTTTCTAAAACAGTATCTACATCATTAAAACTCATATTATCATACCCCCAAGAGGTTTGGTAAGTACACATGAGGTTCAAAATATGTTTCCTTATTACTTGGTCTTCTTTGGTTAATATGTGTCCTCTATAAATTGGAATTATATTATTATTTACCAAATGCTTATACTCCTCTATACTTTTTACATTTTGTGCAAAACTATACCAACTATCGCTAATACTAGATGCCCCTAAACCAACCATAAGCTTTGTTTTAGATGCCGTATACCCCATAAAATTACGGTGTAATTTCCCAGATTTCATAGCGGTATATAAACTATCTTTAGAAAGTGCAAAGTGATCCATTCCTATTTCAGAGTACCCAACTTGTGCTAATAACTTTTTTCCTTCTTCGTATTGCTCTCTCTTCTCTTCTGGTGTTGGTAAATCACTGTCTTTATACCCTCTTTGTCCATTTCCTTTTAACCATGGTACATGTGCATAGCTATAAAATGCTAAACGGTCTGGACGCAACTCTTTTGTCTTTAGAATAGTCTCTTTAACGTGGTCTAAGGTTTGGTGCGGTAGACCAAAAATAATATCGTGTCCAATAGAAGTATACCCAATCTCTCTTGCAATTTCTGTAACGTTTTTCACATTTTTAAAAGGCTGTACTCTATGTATTGCTTTTTGTACCGTTTCATTATAATCTTGCACCCCATAACTTACTCTTCTAAAACCTACATCATACAAAGCTTGTAAATGTTCTCTAGTAGTATTATTTGGGTGTCCCTCAAAACTAAACTCATATCCTTCAGCTTTTTCAGCTTTTCTAAAAATTCCTTCTATAAGTCTTTTTAAATTTTCAGGAGAAAAAAAAGTTGGTGTTCCTCCTCCTAAATGTAGTTCTTTAATTTTAGGTTTTTCAGAAAATAATTGGGTATATAAATCCCATTCTTTTAAAACGGTATCTATATATGGTTCCTCTACATTGTGTTTTTTTGTTATGCGTTTGTGGCATCCACAAAAGGTACACATACTCTCACAAAAAGGTAAGTGTATATACAAACTAATTCCTTCTTTAGAATTACTTTCTTTAAAACTATTTACAAGAGTAGTTTCCCATTTTACACCAGAAAAAGCATCTATATTCCAGTAAGGAACTGTAGGGTAACTAGTATACCTAGGACCCGAAACATTATATTTTTTAATTAAACTGCACATACCTGTTATTTACACTACAAACATAGACATACAGAGTTCTACAAAATATGATAATTATCATGTAAATAGGCCTTTATTACAGCTATTTATATTCCTTTATTTTATTATACCTTTTTTTTGATGATTTTCTTTTATTTACACAAAACAAAATATTAGATTTAACGTTAAATTCTAATGCTAACCAAATTTTGAAATATCTTTATAGTAGTATAAATACTACTTTTTAACATTTTTAAATTATGACATTATTATTAATGGCTGCCGGACGCGGAAGTCGATATGGAAAATTAAAACAGTTTGATGATTTAGGCCCAAATGGCGAGCTCTTAATGGAGTATAGTATTTTTGATGCTATAGAAGCCGGTTTTACACAAATTGTGGTTATTACCCAAAAAGATAAAGTAGACTTTACACACAACCACTTAGACGAACGTATTCCAGAAGATATTGAGTTAGATGTAATTGCACAAGAAACTTCAGACATTCCTTATGGGGTTGCTTTTATGGAAGATAGAGAAAAACCTTGGGGTACTGCGCATGCCGTATGGTCTGCTCGTAATGTAATAGAAGATGCTTTTGTGGTAATAAATGCGGATGATTATTATGGCAAAGAAGCTTTTATTAATGCTGCAAAATTCTTAAATAATCCGGATAGCGAAAATAGCTATGGTTTGGTTGGCTATACATTAAAAGAAACCTTATCTACTAATGGTTCTGTTTCTAGGGGAATTTGTAAAACAGATGGGGACAATAATTTAATTGCTATAAATGAGCATTTAAAGATTGAAAAGAAAGCCAATGTAATTACGGATATTACTACTGGAGCAAATTTTAGTGGAGAAGAATTAGTTAGTTTAAATTTTTGGGTATGTCAACCAGAAATTTTTGAAACTATAGAAGAAGAATTTATCACCTTTTTAGAAGACAAAAAATTAGTAAAAAGCAGTGAATTATACTTACCGCTAATTATTAAGAAAATAATGGATTCTGGCGAAGACACTATTAAAACTATCCCTTCTAACGAGCAGTGGTTTGGTATTACTTACGCAGCAGACCGTGAAGAAGTGGTACAAGCTCTAAAAGAAAAAACAGATAATGAACAATACCCTGTTCCTATGTGGCAAGATTAAAGTATGCAAACGTATTCTAATACTGTATTACAAAACATAATATCTAACTTTATAGATAATGCTCAAAAGTATTATTTTACTCCTATAACAAACGGATTAATTAACACTACTTTTTTAGTATCAGATACCAATAATTACCCTACATATATTTTACAACGAGTAAATTCTGACGTTTTTCTAGACACAGCTGCTCTAATGCAAAACATAAACAATGCTATTGGTGTTTTGCAGCACAATACTTATGCTAAAATTGAGTTTTTAAAATCCAAAGAAAACAAAAAATACGTTTCTACAACGCATGGAGATTGGCGAGTATTAACTTATATAAATAATACTGTTGTTTATAACACAACCACTAATACCAAAGTTGCTTTTGAAGCTGGTAAAATTATTGGCACATTTCATTCTCTTTTAGAAAAAGAAGATACTACAAAGTATAAAGATAGTATTCCGGATTTTCACAATTTAGAAATACGAAAAAAACAATTTTTAAAAGCGCTAGAAACTACCTCTGTAGAACAAAAAACAACTGCAAAAAAAGCAATTACATTTACGAATACTCTTTTTCCAATATTGAGCCCTCTTCAGGATTTAAAAATACCTGCTAGAGTTTGCCATAACGACACTAAACTCAATAATATTTTATTTTCTAAAACCAATACTAAAGCGCTTTGTCTTATAGATTTAGATACTATTATGAAAGGATATTTTTTTTATGATTTTGGAGATGCCGTACGTACCATAGTAAATACTGCTCCAGAAGACGAAAAAGAATTGAGTAAAATAACTTTTAACAAAGAGTTATTTATTGCGTTTGTAAATGGCTTAAAAACCAATTCTAATTTCTTAACCCATGAAGAAATAAAAACGTTGCCTTTAGGTGTTGTTTTTATGCCTTTTATACATGGTCTAAGAGCCTTAACCGATTATTTGAACGGGAATAAATATTACAAAGTTAGTTACAAAAACCAAAATTTAGACCGTGCTATAAGCTTGTTTTCTTTTGCCCAAAAAGCAGCTAAAGAACTAGATTTTATGACCAACCTAATTTATTATGGAAACCCTTCTACTTAGTACCTAATACTAAATGCGTTTCTTTAAAACTACTTTTTGGTGCCTCGCAAACAGGGCAAGAGTAATTATCTGGTAATGCTTCAAAAGAGGTTCCTGCTTTTACATTTCTTTTACTATCGCCATAAAATGGGTCATAAATAGTAAAACAAGAATTACATTGATACACTTCTGATGGTTCTTCTGGGTTTGCCTTAATTTTCTTTTTAGTTGGTACCGATACACTTCCTAATTGTCCAAAATACTTTTTACTAAGCTCCATTAACAAGCCTGGAAGTTCTATCTTATCTACATCTTGGGCATACATTTGATACACTTGTGTATTAGGGTCAAAGTTTTTAAAATGCAGCACATTATACGTTGGCCTTACCTCATAATCTTTTACAATAGTTGGCGGTGTATTTTTCTCTATTAATACCGATGCAAAATGCGTTCTTTTACCAGGAGAATTACTAATACCAAAAGTAAGTCCGTAGGTACTAATATCATTCTGATCAAAACTACGAACTAGGAATTTTTTTAACTCTAAAGCCTCCTTATCATCTACAGGTAAATGCCAATTCATTTCTAGTTGTGAATGACGTATATTAATACCCCATTGCCCTAAAAAACGCTCTAATTGTGGTCTACTTTCTGTTTTTATTCCTTTTACAATAAAAGATTTCCAAGGGGTAATACATATTTTACCAATACTATTATCCAAACAAAAATCACAAAAATGCTTTAAAAAATCTAAATCGTATTTATTGTTGCGCCAGTATAAACCTAACCAATACTCATCTAGTCCCATACGGTTCATCCCCTCATAATACGGAAAAGTTAAATACGGAATTTGCAATTCCTTTTCCATAATTTTGTTGTTGGTATCTAGTTTTTTATTTAATAGAAAAAAGATATCGTCTATAGATGCTACCTCCTCATAAATTTCCTCTATAGCACTAGATATTTTAGTAATATCCCAACTGTAGACTAAAACAGGGTAGTAAGCACCCTCTTCCCATTCTGGTAATTTTATATATAAATACCAATAATCTTCATTTTCTGATGCTATAAAATTTAAGTTCCCACTAAAAATTGGTACCAGCCTTTGCTTTGGGTCGGTAATATTAATTTTAAGTAATGGTTGGTAATTAAACCCTTCTAAAATATAGAGGTAGGTAGAACCTTTTAACCAATGCGTCATATTAAAAATATCGGCAGAAACGTAAGAACACACTATATTTTGATAGCCTCTTTCCGATTCTATATCGGTATTAAACTGCGATAAGCTTTCTAATTGTTTTTCACTTACATCTTTAAGCGGAAAAAGCAAATCTTGGCGAGAACCAAAATACACTTCTTTTAAACCAGCAGCTTCTAGCATGGTAATGCTATCTTTTAATTCTCCTGGAGAAGTAATACCGCCTTTTATTAAAATTCTATGCAAATCATCATTCATACCACTTCTTTTTAAACTGTTGCTAATTGGGAATTTAAAATATCTTTAATCTCTGGCTTACAACTACCACAACCTAATCCACCACCTGTTTCAGAGCATAATTTAGAAAATTCTGTACAACCATTTTGGACTGCTTCTATAATATTACCTTCGCCTACTTGGCTACAAGAACAAACTAATTTTCCTTTTAAAGGCACTGTATTTGTAGCACCACGAAGAAGCTCATTTCTTTTCTCTGATAATTCTATTTCCTCTTCTATAAGTCTTTTAAATTCTGCAAACTCATTTTTATCGCCCATTAAAATAGCGCCTTTTAACATATCATCTTTTACAATACATTTTTTATAAAAACGCTTGCTCACATCCATCAAAATAATTTCTTCATAGCTAGGGTCGTTTGCAGGAGCATATGCCATACCAATACTACAAAGGTCTAGATTTTCGAACTTTAAAATATTCATTAAAACAGAGCCAGAATACATACTACCATAATCTCCCAAGATATAGTTTGCAGCAATATCTGCTTGTTGTTCTGCGGCTGATGTTATTCCAAAAAGCGAACTATTAAATTCTGCAATTTCTCCTAAAGCAAAAATAGAAGGCTCGCTAGTTTCTAAATAAGAATTTACCACTACACCCCTTCTAGTTTTTAGATTACTTTGTTTTGCAAGTTCTATATTTGGTCTGGTACCAATGGCATATACAATTGCGTTACATTTAATAGTACGGCCAGTTTTTAAATTTACTAAAAGAGAATGCTTACTCTCTTTTTCTTGAAAAACGGTACTTACTTCATTATCAAAATAAATTTGTATGCCACGCTCTAAAACATCTTCGGCTAACAACCTACTAGCTACACGGTCCAATTGGCGTTCCATTAATCGTGGTGCACGTTGTACAATACTAATATTTACGTTATTTTTTTTAAGAGCAGCAGCAAGTTCTAAACCTAATAAACCACCACCAACAATTACTACATGTTGCTCTTGCGCTGGCAAGCCCGTATCTCCTAAATATTTTTTTAGTTTATCGGCATCGCCACGCTCTCGCATAGTAAAGCGTCCAGGTAATTGTATTTGCACATCTGCTGGTATAAAAGCCCTACTACCAGTTGCCATAATTAGCAGATCATACTCATGGGTATTTCCTTTTTCGTCTATAACAGTTTTTTCTTCTGCATTAATTTTTGCTATTCCATTTCCAGGATGCAAATCTACCTCTAGCTTTTCTAACTCTCCTTTTTTAAGCTTTTCTAACGCTTCCCAAGAAAGTTCATCACTTACATATTCTGGTAAGAGTACTCGATTGTAAAAAGGATCTTTCTCTTTAGAAAAAACATGAATTTTATCTACTTCATTCTTTTCTCTATACGATTGTATAAAACGGTAGGCAGCTGCTCCCGCTCCAATTACAATAATTTTTTGTTCTTTTTTGGTAAACTTGGCAACCTGTACCGCGCAATACTTAAAATCTGGTTCTTTAGAAATTGGGTCTACCAACTCACTGGTAAGGTTATTCGCTCTACCAAAATCATTATTTAATATTTTTCCCCAGTGCATTGGTAAAAACACAACACTCTCCCTAATATCATAGTTAATCTTAACTTTTACTTGCACCTCTCCCCTACGGCTTTTTACCACAGCAATATCCCCCTCTTTTAGTTGGCGCAAATAGGCATCTACCTTATTCATTTCTAGATACGGTTGTGGTATATGAGTAAGTAATCTATTTACTTTCCCTGTTTTTGTTCGTGTGTGCCATTGGTCCCTAACCCTACCTGTATTTAATATTAAAGGAAATTCTGTATTAGTTTCTTCGGACTTATTATATATGTTTTTTGGAGCATTAAAATGTGCTTTTTTATCTCCTGTATAAAACGTCTTATCTTCAAAAAGTCTTGGTGTTCCTGGGTGTGTTCGGTGTGGTACTGGCCATTGAAAGCTCCCTTCTTCCTTTAATCTATCATAAGAAAGACCAGAAATATCAATTTTTGTGCCTTTGGTAAGTAAGCAATGCTCGTCATATACCTCACTAGCAGATTCATAATCAAAACCACCATAATCCATTGCCTGTGCAAATTTCCAAAGAATTTCTGCATCTGGTAAGGCTTCTCCAGGAGCATCTATAACCTTAGGCAAATAACTTATTCTACGTTCCGAATTGGTCATAGTCCCTTCTTTCTCTAACCAACCCGCTGCTGGTAAAAGTAAATCTGCATATGCAGCGGTTTCGGAATTATGGGATATATCTTGTACCACAACAAAACTTGCATTTTTAAGGGCACGTTCTATCTTTTTAGCATTAGGCATAGATACTACTGGGTTTGTACAAATAACCCAAATAGCTTTTAAATCGCCTTTATCTAAAGCATCAAACATTTCGGTAGCGGTGTAACCAGGCGCTGCTTGTATTTCTTTACCGCCCCAAAAATTAGATACTTCTTTTCGGTGTTCCGGGTTTTCTAAATCTTTATGCGCAGCCAATAAACTAGCCATACCACCAACCTCACGACCACCCATAGCATTTGGTTGTCCTGTTAACGAAAATGGTCCAGAACCAGGTTTCCCTATTTGCCCTGTTAGTAAAGAAAGGTTAAATAAAGACACATTCTTATCTACCCCAATAATACTTTGGTTAAGCCCCATGGTCCACATACTAATAAACCCAGAAGCATCGCCAATATATTTGGCTGCTCTACGAATATCTTCTGCGGGAATTCCACATTTTTCTGCTGCTTGGCGAACCGATAGTTGATACGCACTTTCTTTACAAGCTTCAAAATTTACAGTATGCTGTTTTATAAATTTTTTATCTATTTTTTTCTTGTCTATTAAACAACGAGCAATAGCATTAAAAAGAATAACATCGGTACCTGGGAGAATTTGCAAATGTAAATCTGCCGAGGCACAAGTTTGTGTTTTTCTTGGGTCTACTACTATTATTTTAATATCTGGATTCTCTTCTTTGTGTTTTTCTATACGTCTAAAAAGAATTGGATGACACCATGCTGGGTTTGCCCCTGCTATTAAAAAACAATCTGCAAGTTCTATATCTGCATAGGCAATAGGAACGGAATCTTCCCCTACTGT
Organism: Maribacter vaceletii; assembly: GCF_003634105.1. Lineage (GTDB taxonomy): Bacteria > Bacteroidota > Bacteroidia > Flavobacteriales > Flavobacteriaceae > Maribacter_B > Maribacter_B vaceletii. The sequence goes on from NZ_RBIQ01000007.1 coordinate 331,907, forward strand.
TTTTTTGTACCCAACCACCGCAGAACTCATGCATAAACGCGAGTTGGTATCTATATTATTAGTTCCTATAAAACCTTTGGTAAGTTTATTTACCAAATAGTATTCTTCTGTTAAACATTGTCCAGATACATAGAAACCAACACTATTAGGCCCGTGTTTTTCTATTATACTTTTAAAAACACCAGCCGCACGCTTAAAAGCAGTATCCCAAGAGACTCTTTGCATAGGGTGGTTACGGCTATAACGCATTTCTGGATACAAAATACGGTCTGTAGTATCTTGTGCTACGTAATTAAGATTCATGCCCTTGGAGCATAACATGCCTTTATTAACAGGATAGTCCTGGTCTCCTGTAACTGCAATGGTTCCTTTATTGTCTACCGATACGTCTATGCCGCAGCCTACACCGCAATAGCTACATATAGTTTTATGAATCTTATTTTCTTGCATTGTCTTTGTATTATGGGACACTTATATTCTATGCATGCAAGATATAAAATTACGTATAAATACGTAGTGATTATATCGTAATTGTTTTGGGTTTAAAAAACAAAATTCTCAAAAAATAACCGCTCTTAACAGAATATACATAAAGGTTCTTTGCAATTAGAAGAACATAATATTGATGATAAAACCCTCATTTGCATTTAAAAAACTAAGTAGTTAATTAAAAAATTACTTTATTTTAGCGTAGGAAAATTAAGGAGAATAGTTCCTGATATAAGGAGTTGGCGTGCATTAGAAAAAAAGAACTTAAATTGAAAATTATTACTTGGAATTGTAATGGAGCATTAAGAAAAAAGTTTGAGAATTTAACGGACTTTAATGCTGACATACATATAATTCAAGAGTGTGAAAATCCAGCGGAAACTAAACACAAAGAATACAATGAATGGGCGGAAAATTATTTATGGATTGGAGACACGAAAAATAAAGGAATTGGAATTTTTGCGAAGAAAAATATAGGATTAAAAAGACTGAATTGGTCAGACAATTTTAAAGACCATAAAGTAAAACACTTTTTACCTTGTTCTGTAAATGGAGATTTTGACTTATTAGCTGTTTGGAATCACAGCAATAAATCACCGACTTTTGGGTATATTGGACAATTATGGAAATATCTTCAAGTTAACAAACCGAATTTAAATAAGAGTTTAATTATTGGAGATTTTAATAGTAACAAGATTTGGGACAAATGGGACAGATGGTGGAATCACTCTGATGTTGTGGCTGAACTGAACGAAATCGGAATTGAAAGTTTATATCATAAATATTGGAAAGAAGAACAAGGAACCGAAACTCGACCGACTTTTTTCCTGCATAGAAAATTAGAAAAGCCATATCATATCGATTATGTTTTTGGCAGTAAAGCATTTATAAACGGACTAAAAAAAATGGAATTTGGAAAGGTTAGTGATTGGTTAAAAGTAAGCGACCATATATCAATTATTTGCGAATTTGAAACTGAATAAAATAACGACACGCCAACAATGTATAAAAATAATTGCTCAATTTTGGGCTTAACCAAAGGTAGTTGCAAGTTTACTACGTCTGATTTTCCTTCGGAAAATCCTCGCACGTAAAGACGCAACTATTCTTATACGATACCGTTAGAAAAAAATAATGAACAAAATAGATACAATAGAAAAAGGGGAATATGAAAATGTAGTTGAACTTTGGGAATCTTCGGTTAGGGCAACTCATCACTTCTTAAAAGAGGAAGATATTGAATATTTTAAACCACTAATTTTAAATACTTATTTAGATGCCGTTGAATTGAGATGTATAAGGAATAATGATAAAAAAATAGTTGGTTTTCTTGGTGTTGCAGAACAGAATTTGGAAATGTTATTTATTCACCCTGAATATAGAGGAAAAAAGATAGGAAAAACTCTACTGTATTATTCAATTAAGCAATTGGATGTAACAAAAGTTGATGTAAACGAACAGAATGAACAAGCAGTAGGATTTTACAAACATTGCGGATTTGAAGTAACTGGTCGCTCTGAATTGGATTCCTCTAGCAAACCTTATCCTACTTTACATATGGAATTAAAAAAATAAAATTACTACCAACAACAACTATAATTTATAAGCATTACTGTGCTTAATTAAAAGTTTAGATTTTTTAACCAAGTCCCCCAAATTTTTTGATTTGGTATTTTTTAGAAAAAATTATGCTTTCCTATACTCCGAAAAATAAACGTTTTTTTAAACGCTACTTTTCATATACTAGACCGCTATACAACGTTATGACCCGTCCTGAATAAAGGCTCCATAATTACCAATAGTAGTCGTAGTAACGCATAGAATTAAAAAAACTTTCCTCCTTGTTTGGTTACAAAAGATTTAGAAGAGTATTAAAAATAGAAAATTAGTTACCTAGTTGAACAAGTTCAACTTTTTTCTCAGTTTCATTCAATTAATTTACACTATATCAAATTGTTACTAGAAACTAAACTATGAAACCTAAATCTATTACTTACATTTCTTCCTTAACACCATTAAGAGGAATTGCAGCAATATTTGTTGTACTATTCCATTACGATGTTTGGTTAATGTTACGCGGATTTCCCAGGTTGGTTAACACAAAATACTCCTCTATTATAACTAGTAGTTATTTATGGGTAGACTTTTTTTTTATTCTAAGTGGCTTTGTAATTTGCCATGCATACGGTAAGAAATTAGAAAATAAAACTATAACCGCAGTAAAAAAATATTTATGGGCAAGATTCTCTAGGCTTTACCCCTTACATGTTTTTATAATGTTACTTTTTGTAGTGCAAACCATTGTTTTATTTTGGCTATTTCCGGAGTATGCTATTGAAAAATGGCAATGGACTAGAACCGTACCAGACTTTTTTATTCATTTGTTTTTTTTACAAACTAGCGGCATTATAGACCGCCCTGTTTGGAACGTTGGCTCGTGGTCTATTGCTGCAGAATGGTGGACATACATTTTTGCAATTGCACTTATTCCTTTATTAAATAAAAGTAAAACACATTTAAGTATAATTTTTACTATACTGGCTTTATTAGGGTATGTTTATATTGCATATAAAAACCCAAATTTTACCCTTGATGAATTTTATGGCTTAGGTACACTTCGGTGTATTTTTGGTTTTACAATTGGCATGAACGTATATCAAGCATATAAAACCCTAATTAATAAAGAAACTATATGGCGTAAAGATTGGTTATTTTATATCATGGTTTTAGGCGCTTTATCTGTACTGCATTTTAATCTATTTAATGTGCTTGTAATACCATTTTTTGGAGGTTTTATTCTTTGTGCTTCGCTCAACAATGGGTTGCCATCTAGATTATTAAATTCTAAACCTTTGCTTTTTCTAGGAGATATTTCTTATTCCATTTATTTAATTCATCTGTTTTGGATATATCTTTGGGTAATGTGGTTAGATTTATATTTTATACCTAAAAACCCCGATAGTACACTCAGCATATCTCATAAAATTCTTTGGCTATTTACACTATTAGCTTTAATAATTGGCTCGTCCTATTTAACCTATAAATATGTTGAAATTTTTGCTCAAAAAAAACTAAGACAACGGAAAAAATAAGGGTTAAGAAGATAGAAAACGTTGTGCAAAAATGGGTATAATTAATGTGAAGTTTAGCGTTTAATCTAAAAGCTTGTGTATATTTATTGCGTAGCCAAATTAGTGTAACTTGGCTTTTAAAAATAGGTAATGAACGAGCTATTAAAATATACAGCTCCAAAAAATAATTGCTAAATGGACAAAGTAATAATAGTAACCGGAGCTTCTCGTGGCATTGGAAAAGAAATAGCTAAATTATTGGCAAAAAACGGAGGAAAAGTAGTAGTTAACTATTCTAATAATAAACAAGCTGCAAATGATACTGTTGCAGAAATAAAAAAGACAGGTGGCATTGCTATTGCAATTAAAGCTAACGTAGCACAAAGGAATGAAGTTACAGCATTATTTAACGAAACAATTAAACACTATGGCAAAGTAGATGTAGTAATTAATAATGCAGGGATAATGATAAATAAACTAGTTAAAGACAATAGCGAGGAAGACTACAGGAAACAATTTGATGTAAACGTAAAAGGAACGCTCAACACCTTGCAAGAATGTGCTTCAAAATTATCAGACAATGGTATTATAATTAATGTTTCTTCTAGTACTGTAAAATTAATGCTTCCTACTTATGCTCTTTATTCCGCATCTAAAGCAGCAGTAGAACAAATGACCAGAGTTTTCTCTAAAGAAATTGGAAGAGGTATTTCTGTAAATGCAATTGCTCCAGGGCCTACAAGTACTGAACTATTTTTAAATGGAAAATCTGATGAGCTGATAAAAAAACTTATAAGTCAGAATGCTTTTAACCGATTAGCGGAACCTAGTGATATTGCAAAAGTTGTACTTTTCTTAGCAAGCGATAACTCTAAATGGATTTCTGGACAAGTACTACCTGTTAACGGAGCTATGGTGTAATTCTAGGTGTTTTTTAAAGAAAAAACAGCACTATTCCTAATATATTATTTTAACTACAATAACTTAAAAATAACCCTAGCAAACGGTACTTCCTCTCAATTACCTTAACTTTGTAGTATAATAGTAAACAACCTCGGGGCAAGCCCAAGAGGCATTTATTAAGAAACTATTTTTTTTTAATTTCGAGGCAAGCCTCGGAGCATTTAAATCTCGATTATCGAGTAAAACCTCTTGAAAGAAAAACTAAAACAGCTAGAGTTATTTCTAAAAAGCACCGACTTTGAAAGAGGAATTAAGGTTGGCTTTGGTATTGCCGTTCCTTTTACACTACTCTACATATTAGGTTATTTTGAATACGCTCCGGCAGTTGTTCTTGGCCTATTTTTAAATGTTCCTGGAGATATTCCTGGAAGCGCAAAACGCAAAGTAAATGCCCTATTAATTAGTATAGGGCTAACTATGGTTATTACTGCCATAATTCTTTTTTCAAAACCTTTTTTACCTCTTTTACTACTAGTCCTTACTGCAATTTCTTTCTTTGTTTCTCTTATATCAATATATGGTTTTAGGGCATCGTTAGTGTCCTTTTCTGGCTTATTGGCAATGGTATTAGCTTTTGCAATACAAAAAGAAACCCCGCAAGAGATTTTACTACAAATTTTATTAATGGGGATTGGCGGTCTTTGGTATTTAATTGTAACCTTTATTTTTAAAAAAATTACACCTAAAAAAGACCAAAATCAGCTACTATCAGACACACTTTTACTTATTGGTCAATATTTAAAATTACGAGGAAAACTATTAACTAAAAAGACTAAACGTGATGACCTTCTTAAAGAAACATTTGTACTACAACATCAAATAAGTGAAAAACATGAAACATTAAGAGAAGCTTTACTTACAGAGCGTAAACGTTCTGGGCGCTCACGATACGAAGAAAAACAACTACTAATCTTTATTTCTTCTATAAATATTTTAGAATTAATAGAAGCAAAACATTTAGATTATAAAATGATTGATGCCATTTTTGGCGAGCGTAAAGAATTTTTAAAAGCTTCTAAAAAGTTAAATAAAATTATGGGGAATCATTTAATTCGATTATCAGAATTATTGATTCAGAAAGATAAAATTCCTAATAAAAATACCCTATTAAAGGCGCTAACAGAAACTAACAACGCTATCACTAATTATATAGACACTATAAAATTACCCGAAGCGCGTGAGGGAGCTCTAGTATTAAAAAATTTATACGATTATCAAGAACAACTTGTTTATGAAATAAGAGCCATTAGACGTGTAATGGCAAATGTAAAAAGTGCTTCCAAAGTATCTTTAAAAAAACAAGATTCTAATCAGTTTTTAACGCTACAGGAATATAATATAAATATTCTCCTCCAGAATTTTAGTTTAAATTCTTCCATGTTTAGACACTCCTTGCGACTTACTATTGCACTGGTTTTTGGGTATTTGCTAGGCTTTGTTTTAAATATCCAAAATACGTATTGGATTTTACTTACTATTATTGTTATTATGCGCCCTAGCTATGGTTTAACTAAAGAACGTTCTAAAGACCGTATTATAGGTACACTTATTGGTGCCGTGGTTGCCGTTGGTATTGTACTTATTACGCAAAACATGATTGTCTATTCTATACTAGCAATTGTATCATTAATTTTGGCTTTCTCTTTAGTTCAACAGAATTACAAATTTGCCGCCTTCTTAATTACCATTAGTGTTATATTCCTATATTCTTTAGCTAATCCTAATGCTTTTGAAGTAATACAATACCGTGTAATTGATACTATTATTGGTGCAACCATAGCTGTAGTTGCTAACTACCTACTCTTTCCAAGTTGGGAAGTAAACACTATAAAACAGGTGCTTCTAGAGACTTTAAAAATGAACAGGGAATATCTTTTAGCAATGCAAAACCTTTACAAAGAACCCACAAAAAACAGACTACCGTATAATTTAGCCAGAAAAGAAGCCTTCTTAGCTATTAGTAATTTAAATGCGGCTTTCCAACGTTTAACCCAAGACCCAAAATCTAAACAAAAAGAATTTCAATTAATTTATGAAATTGTTACCCTTAACCAAACCATGATTTCTGCTATTGCGTCTATAGGAAATTTTATAATAAACCATAAAACCACTCCTGCCTCTAAGGACTTTAATAATCTTATTAAAAAAATTTCTACAAGCTTACAAGTATCATTAAATAGTCTAGAATCTAATGAAGATAAAAATAAAATTACAGAAGAGGTTATGGAAGATGCCCATGAAAAATTATTAGACAAATACACGCAATTATCTAATTTAAGAGATAAAAACATTGAGCAAGGGAAAACAGAAATAGATACAGATACCCTTCATGGTCTACAAGAAGCTTTCTTAATATCTAACCATATGAGTTGGTTAAGAACACTGTCGGAAAATTTACAAAAAGCTACAAAAAAATATCGTTCTTCTATGATAAATACTTAGTATAGAGAATACACTTTATTACCATTAAATAAAGAGAACCTAATTACTTTAGAAATATACTTATTTTAGACTAAACATTACATTTTACTTAAATGAGTAAAACTTTAAACATAGAAGAAAGAAAACCTATTTGGATTGCCTTATCTAATTTTTATCTGGATACAGAACTTGAAGAATACACTTTAAAATCTATTGCAAAAAAAATTATAGAAAGTCCTTACTCTTTAAAAAAAGTAAAAGAAATTAATACCTATGAGCTTTTTCCGGTATTACATTATAACTTATTAAGTGGTGCAGGTGTCTGGACTGGTTTTGATGAGGACTGGCTAATAAATAGCATTTTAAACTCCTTATCTAAAAGAAATAAATTAAAAACTATTTTCATAAAAGCTTATTTTCAAATTAATAAACGAATGTTTACCACCTATTGGGAAAAACTAGAACAAGTATATAATACCATAAAACAAGACTCTAAATCTTCTTAGAAATAGTAAACTACCTCGGGGCAAGCCCACGAGGTATTTATTAGGAAACTAATTTTGATTTCGAGGCAATCCCCAGAGCATTTAAATCTCGATTATCGAGTAATATATCACTTATGAATAAACGTATAATTGTAATGCTATTATTAATAGGATTTATGTCCTGTAAAAATTATGATGAAAAAATTGAAAAACTTACCATTGCAAAAGAATACTACAAAGCCCTTAACAATTCTAATGATGTAGGAATAGAAATTTTATTAAGAGACAGCCTCTTAACTAAAGAAAGTAATTATAAACAAACTTTTTCTATAGCAGAATATAAAGAATGGCTCCAATGGGATGCTATATTTGAACCTACTTACATAACACTTGACATTAAAGAAGAAAACGAAGTTGTTAAAGCCACCATTTCTAAAATGGATAAGAGAATATTATTTTTACATGAAAAACCAATTGTTACCAAGCAAACTATACATTTTAAAAATACTAAAATAAGTAGTATTGAAACAACGGATTATCTAGATTTTAAGGATACAATATTTATTAAAAACAGAACAAAACTATTAAACTGGGTTAGCAAAAAACATCCAGAACTGGATGGTTTTATCTATGACCAAACTAAAAAAGGAGGGCAAAAATATTTAAAGGCAATAGAGTTATATAACCAGGAAAATTAAATCCAATAAATCTTATATAATAAAAAAATATACTTTTCTATGAACAAGACATTTTTATCATTACTCAGTATTTTTCTTTGCTACTCCTGTTCTGCCCCAAAAAAAACTGTAAAAGGGTTAACTACAGATAGTTTAAAAATAAAAGAAGTTAGCACTAACACTTTTGTTCATACCTCCTATCTACAAACTAATGACTTTGGAAATGTCCCATGTAATGGCATGGTATATTTTAATGAAGATGAAGCTATTGTTTTTGATACTCCTACAAACAACACGATTTCTAAACAACTTATACATTGGATTGAAAACGTACAAAAAAAGAAAATTACTGCTGTAGTAGCTACTCATTTTCATAACGATTGTTTAGGAGGACTAGAGGAGTTTCATGCAAACGGAACAAAAAGTTACGCTAGTACTAAAACTATTTCATTAGCAAAGAAAAATAAGGTTAAAGTGTTACCCCAAGAAGGGTTCACCAAAGGATTAAAATTAATTATTGGCAAAAAACCTGTTTTTACTAGCTTTTATGGAGAAGGTCATACTAAAGACAATGTGGTAGGCTATATTCCTGAAGAAAATGTTCTTTTTGGAGGCTGCCTAATTAAAACTCTTAATGCAACAAAAGGCTATTTGGGAGATGCTAATGTAAAAGAATGGTCTGCAACTGTTTCTAAAATAAAAGAAGAAAAACCAGGGGTGAAAATTGTTATTCCTGGCCATGGAAAAACAGGCGGTATAGAACTTTTAGACTATACAATTAGCTTATTTTCTACAAAGTAAACTACCTCGGAGCAAGCCCAGAGGTATTTAAAGGAAATAAATTTTCAATTTCGAGGCAAGCCTTGGGGTATTATACCCTTTGGCGAAGCTAATAAATAAAGCCATTCTTAAGTAAAACAGCATTTTACAAAATTCTTATTTAGATTTATTATAAATAATTTGGAAGTGTGATTTCCAAAGAATACATTTGCTCGAAAATTAAATTATTTTTAACGAGTCTAAATAAATATAAATGAACAAACCATTACTAATCCTATTACTTTTTCTAGCAACACAAATAGGATTTTCACAAAGTACAAGTATAACGGGAAGTATTACTGACAATTCTAAAGAACCACTATTTGGTGTAAATGTTATACTTAAGAATACTACAAACGGGTCTCAGACTAATGAAAATGGGCAGTTTATTATAGAAAATGTAGCAAACGGAGAATATCTTATTTCTATATCTTACATTGGTTTTAAAACTAAAGAAGTTAAAATTAACATTACCAATAATACTTCTGTAAACCTAGAACCTATTTTCCTATTAGAAGGGAATGAAATGCTTAATGAAGTAGTTGTTGAAGGAAGCCGAACTAATAAATTTTCTAGAAAGAAAAGTGCATACGTTTCTAAAATGCCTTTAAAAAACATAGAAAATGCACAGGTTTATAATACAATTACTAGCCAATTATTAATATCGCAGTCTGTAAATACCTTTGAAGATGCATTAAAAAATGCAGCTGGAATTTCTAAACTATGGTCCTCTACTGGTAGAAGTGGCGATGGTGCTGGTTACTATTCTAGTCGTGGATTTGCAGTACAACCACAACTTGTAAATGGTGTTGCTGGTATTACCAATGGTTTTATAAACCCCTCTAACGTAGAAAGAGTTGAAGTTATTAAAGGCCCATCAGGAACTTTATTTGGAAGCTCCGTAACGTCTTATGGTGGCTTAATAAATATTATTACTAAAAAACCATATAACAGTACGGGAGGAGAAATTACAATGTCTGGCGGTACTAATGATTTTGCTAAACTTATAGCAGATGTAAATATTTCGGACACCGAAAAACTATCCTTACGTTTTAATACCGGTTTTCAAAAAGATAATAGTTTTCAAGATGCAGGTTTTAAAAAATCGGTTTTTATTGCCCCTTCATTAACTTATAAAGTAAATAACAAATTGGCTTTTAACTTTTCTTATGAAGCCTCTAGTAACGAACAAACTAATGAAACCTTTTTATTCTTAAATAGATATGGCCCTATAGCATTTAATACTATTGATGAATTAGGATACGATACCAATTTATCGTTCACCAATAATGATGTAACCATAGATAATGTAACACAAAATTACCGCGGAGAAATTGCATGGAAATTAACAGACAATTGGTCTTCACAAACTCTTATTGCTGGTGGTATTGCAAAATCTAAAGGGTATTATACCTACTTATGGAATGTTGCAGACTGGACAAACCCAGCAGCTCCTATTGGCACAGAAAATTTTAGCCTATATGCCCAAGACACAGATGCAAGAACAAAAACCCTAAATCTGCAACAAAACTTTACTGGAGATTTTAAATTAGGAGATTTAAAAAACAAATTACTTGTTGGGGTAGACTATCTAGATACAAAAACTATAGACAATAGTTCTAACTGGGGATATTTACACACCATAAATATTGATGGAGATTTAATTTTTGGAGAGCCAGAAATTAATGCCACAAACCTTAATACTGCTTTAAATGGCATAGGAAACCTAGATAGTGATATTCGTCAAAATATTTTAGGCGCTTATGTTTCTGATGTAATAAATATACTTCCTTCTTTATCTATTATGGGAAGTGTTCGTTATGATAGATTTAATTATCTGGGAGATAAAAATACAGATACCGATGATGATACTGAATATACCCAATCTACTTGGTCTCCAAAATTTGGCATTGTTTATCAACCAATACTTAATCAAGTATCTGTTTTTGCAAACTACCAAAATGGATTTTCATATGTTAACCCACAATACATAACAGATTTTGGTACCGGAGAAACTACATTACAATCCTATGATGTAGAGGAAGCTAATCAACTAGAATTTGGTATTAAAACCAACTTATTTCATAACAAGTTAGAAACTACTTTAAGCTACTATAATATTAATGTAGATAACAAGTATTATTGGGCTACAAAAACACAAGACCTTAAAATAAATAGCCAAGGAATAGAACTAGAACTAAATGCAAGCCCAATTAAAGGGTTAAATTTACATAGCGGATTTAGTTATAACGATTCTGAAATTAAAGACTCTCCTTCTGCTACAGGTTTAGAAGGCAACCGTTATGGAGAATCTGGCCCAGAAATTACATATAACTTTTGGGCAGACTATAAATTCCTAAGTAAGTTTGGAGTTGGAGCAGGGTTCAATGGTGCATCTGAATATGACACTATGGTAGATTATAAGTCTGTCACTGGCAGTTTTTACATTCCTGGATATACCATTTTTAACGCATCTGTATATTATGAAACAGATACCTTTAGATTTAGTCTTAAAGGAAACAATTTAAGCGACAAAACATATTACTCTGGATGGAGCACTGTAACCCCACAACAACAAAGAGTAATTTTAGCAGCAGTAAATTATAAATTTTAGTTTTAAACCTAATTATAGGTGGCATTCCCCACACCTATAATTAGGCTTTTTTAGTAATCTACTTCGGGGTAAGCCCATGAGGTATTTTAGGAAACTAATTTTGATTTCGAGGCAAGCCTCGGAGCATTTAAATCTCGATTATCGAGTAAACAAAATAACAAAGTGAAAAAAGTTATATTTCAACTCCATAAAATATTAGGTTTAGCTACTGGCATAGTAGTATTTATTGTTTCTATAACTGGCTGCTGTTGGGCTTTTAGAGAAGAAATAGAAAGTATATATGATGACTACAAAAAGGTTGAAATACAAGATAAAGCTATATTAACACCAACACAAGCAAAAAAATATGCCGAAAAAGAACTTCCAGAAAATACAATTCATGGCACTATTTTTAGAAAAGCAGATGATGCTATTGAGGTTATTTTCTATGATGCAGAACCAGAATTTTATCAAAGTGTTTTTTTAAATCCGTATACTGGAAAAGTAATACAAATAGACAACCACCTTTCAGGTTTTTTTGCTTTTACCTTAAAAGGACATATGCGTTTATGGCTACCTAAAGATATTGGAGAGCAAGTAGTAGGTGCATCCATATTAATCTTTATTCTTATTATTATTTCTGGTTTTATCTTATGGATTCCTAAAAAAAGAAAAAACTTAAAACAACGCCTAAAATTGGATTGGAAAGATACCACCAAATGGAAACGTAAAAACTTTGATTTACATACCGTAGTTGGTTTTTACATTTGTTCCTTTGCTTTAATTCTTGCCTTTACGGGTTCTATGATTTCTTATAACTGGCTTAAATATGTAGTTTATATTTCATCCGGAGGAGAAAAAGATGCTCGTTTTATAATCCCAGAAAACACAAGCGAACCTGTAATTGATGAAAAAACAGTTCCTATGGATTTTTTAATTACTAAACTTTTAAAAGAGTCTCCAGAAGCCGAAAGTTTTGAGTTACATTACCCTAAAACAAAAGAAGAAAGTATTTATATAGAAGTCTCTAACAATAAAAGTACATTTTACGATTCTGATTTTCGTTTTTTTGACCAAAACACTTTAGAAGAATTAGAGACAACCAGCATCTATGGCAAATATAAAAATGCTAAAGTAGCAGATAAAATTCTACGTATGCATTATGATATTCATATTGGAGCTATAGGTGGCATTATTGGTAAAATAATTGCTTTTTTAGTTAGCCTACTTACCGCAACCTTACCAGTTACCGGAATTTTACTTTGGTACGGAAGAACGTATAAAAAGAAAAAAAGCTTTAGCTAAATAACAAACAAATTCTATATCTTTAGGTTTGTTTATTAGTACCATAGCAAATAATGCAAGACGAAAAGCCTTTAGTAAATAAAGAGTACTTACTTCAAAAATTTCACGGTAAAGGTGGCTGGACCTATGCCGAAATACCTGAGGTCCTTCAAAACAAAAACAACCCTTTTGGATGGGTAAAAGTAAAAGGTTCCATTGATTCGTATTCTCTAAAACAATACAAGCTAATGCCCATGGGGAATAGCAAATTGTTTTTACCAGTAAAAGCGGAGATTCGGAAAAAAATTAAAAAGCAAGCAGGAGATTATGTCCATGTTGTTTTATATGCAGATACATCTTCTTTAGAAATTCCGGCTGAGATTTTAGAATGTTTTAAAAACGAACCTAAACAAGTTTTTAAAAATTTCACTTCTTTTACCCAAGGAGAACAAAAAACCTATGTAGATTGGATATACCAAGCTAAAACCGAAGAAACTAAAGCTAATAGAATAGCACAAATGCTTAAAAAAGTGGAGAAAAAAATGCGTTTTAGTGATAAGGAAGATAGTATATAATTTTAAAAAAATAGAATGATACATTTAATTGTTGGCAATACTGGCTCTGGAAAAACAACATACTCTAACTCTTTAAAAACAAAAAACAATGGTATCATTTTTTCAATAGATACATGGAACAATACTTTGTTTCTTGCCGACAAAAAAGAAACCGATGGATTAAACTGGTTCCTAGAAAGGATTGAAAGAGCAGAAAAAATGATTTGCAATTTAATAGAACAATTAGAAGCTTCAGGTGTAGATTCTATTTTAGATTTAGGTCTTTCTAAATTAGCACACCGTGAAAAATTTAGAACGTTTGCTACATCAAAAGGTTTTAAAACAACTACGCATTTTTTAGATATTTCTAAAGAAATAAGACTGCAAAGAGTATTTCAAAGAAATACAGAAAAAGGAGAAACTTTTGAATTTGAAGTGAGTCAGGAAAATTTTGACTTTATGGAAACTTGGTTCGAAAAACCTTCAGAATTAGAAATGAAAAGCGGAATACTTATTACGGAGTAATTGTTTTTTTTTACACAAGACAAAAATCTAACTCACTATTTTATTAATAACTATAATAAAATCGTAATATAAACTCATTTTTTATATAAATTATTTTAAATAAAAAATGATAATTATCATAAAATAGTATTTACTTTTAAAATTCAATTTTTTACATAAAAATACTGACAATCAGCTATATATGTATTTTTATATTATATATATTTGTTATATAATTAACCACCCAAAAATTGAAAAACACGTCTAAAATATTGCCTAAAAAAAACTCCAAATGGAGAACCACAGCGGTTTTTCTTATCGCTGTATTTATAGGTATAGGTCTTTTTTTGGCTAAAGAAGGAGAAGTGGTTTCCTACATGTCAGACAATCCAGAAGCATGTGTTAACTGCCATGTTATGACTCCAGTGTATAATGGATGGATGCATAGCTCGCATAGAGAATGGGCAAATTGTAATGATTGCCACGTTCCTCAAGACAATGTGGTAAACAAATACTTTTTTAAAGCCAAAGACGGATTATATCATGCTTCCGTTTTTACATTAAGAGCAGAACCAGATGTTATAACTATGAAAGAGGCATCACAAAAAGTAGTACAAGCCAATTGTATTCGTTGTCATGTTCAGCAGGTAACACAAACTAAATATGATGGTTGGATAGATAACCATGCAGCAAATAGAACAGAAAGACAGTGTTGGAGCTGTCATGTGGAGATTCCACATGGAAAAGTTCAAGGAATTTCAACATTACAATATAATATAGCACCATTACCAACCGATCAAGAAGAAGCTGTTATACCTTCTTGGTTAGAAAAAGAAACGAACAAATAACTACCAAGAATATGAAAAATAAAGTCTTATTCATTGTAACCATTATTGCAGTTTTTCTATTAGGATTACTTGCATCTAGTATCATTAATCGAAAAAGCGAAGCAAAGTACCAATATGTACCCAAGGTAGATATTAGCGAAAATGAACCTAGGAATGAGGTTTGGGGAGAAAACTACCCAAAAGAATACCAGTCTTGGTTACAAACTGCAGATACAACATTTGCTAGCTACCAAGGTGGTTCTGCAATGCGCGATGTGTTAGAGGAAGACCCTAGACTAGTGGTTCTTTTTGCTGGATATGGTTTCTCTAAAGATTATAACCAAGGAAGAGGGCACTCTTATGCGATAGAAGATATTCATAATACTTTAAGAACAGGTGGGCCAACAGGTAAAGGGGATGGCCCTATGCCAGCTACTTGTTGGACGTGTAAGAGCCCAGATGTTCCAAGATTAATGAGTGAAAACGGAGTAACAGAATTTTATTCTGGAAAATGGGCAGATAAAGGAGAAGAAATAGTAAATCCTATTGGTTGTGCAGATTGTCACGATGCTGATAATATGAAACTAAAAATTACAAGACCTGCATTGGTTGAGGCTTTTGATGCAATGGGAAAAGATATAAACCAAGCAACACACCAAGAAATGCGTTCTTTAGTTTGTGCACAATGTCACGTAGAATATTACTTTAATAAAAACTTACCAGGTAAAGAAGGTGTACCATATTTAGTTTTTCCTTGGAAAGAAGGAATGGCTGTGGAAGACATGGAAAAGTATTATGACGATTTAGAGTTTTCAGATTGGACACATAAAATTAGCAAAACACCAATGCTAAAAGCGCAACACCCAGGATATGAAACTTTTAAAACTGGCGTGCATGCTGATAGAGGTGTTTCTTGCGCAGATTGTCATATGCCATATAAGAGTGAAGGCGGTCAGAAATTTACAGACCACCATGTACAATCTCCTTTAAACAATATGGCTAATGCTTGTCAAACATGTCATAGAGAAGAATCAGAAAAATTAATGGAGAACGTTTACGAACGTCAACGTAAAGCCACCGAAAACAGAATTAAGTTAGAAAACTTATTAGTAAAAGCACACGTAGAAGCAGGAAAAGCATGGGAGTTGGGAGCATCGGAAGATCAAATGAAACCGGTATTACAAGATATTCGTCACGCACAATGGCGTTGGGATTATTCAGCAGCTTCTCACGGAGCCTCTTTCCATTCACCTGTAGAAATAGGAAGAGTAATTGGTAGTGGTTTAGATGTAGCTGCGGAAGCTAGAGTTAAATTAGCACGTTTATTAGCAGATTTAGGTCATAACAAGCCAGTAGAGATGCCAGATATTTCTACGAAAGAAAAAGCGCAAAAATATATTGGGATGGATATAGAAAAATTAGAGGCAGATAAAGAGGCCTTTAAAAAGAATTTATTACCAAAGTGGATGGAAGCTGCAAAAGCTCGTGAGGCTAAAATGGAAACAAAAGCAATTTCAATGAACTAAATTTCTAATACACTAGAAAAAATTATATAACGTATCCTCATCGCTGTTATAGTGTATGAGGATATTTTTTTTAAGAATGATATGACAAAAAGATTATATAAAATACTAGCTTCTCCTGTATTAGCCTTATTACTTCTTTTAACTTTTGGAGTTGCTATGGCAGTTGCCACATTTGTAGAGAATGATTATGGTACCGCTACAGCATGGAAATTAATTTATAATGCACTCTGGTTCGAGCTCGTTATGGTTGGCTTAGCCATTAGTTTCTTTCTTAATATTTTTAAATACAATCTTCTTAGAAAAGAAAAGTGGGCCATTCTTCTTTTTCACTTAGCATTTATACTCATTATAATTGGTGCAGGGATTACACGCTATACATCCTATGGTGGTGTTATGCGTATTCGAGAAGGCGCATCTTCTAATGTAATTATATCAGATGCTAATTTTATAAAAGCACAAATATCTGACGGGAAAACAACAAAAGTAGTACTTAAAGAAATCAGCTTTTCACCTTTAACCAATAACGATTTTTCTATACAAACAGAATTTGAAAATACGCCAATAGAGATTAAATACAACAAATTTGTTGCCGATGCTTTACCAAAAATTGAGGATAATGTAGAAGGTGGAAAATCTTTATTAGAGCTTGTAGTTACTTCTGGAAATGGTAGAGAAACCGTTTTTTTAGAAAAGGGAGAAATAGAACAAATAGGAGAGCACAAACATTTGGTTGGTTTTGAGGCCGAAGGAGAAGGTGTTATTAATATTATCGAGAAAGATGGGGACTTTAAAATGCTTACACCAAGAGATTTAGATTTCTTTATAATGGCATCACAAAATGCTGGGGTAATTATGAAAGATACCCTGATGAATATGACTTTAAGAACCTTGTATAGAGATGGTGATGCTTCTTTTGTTCCCACAGCTTTTTATTCCAAAGCAAAAATTGCTATTGTTAGCACTTCTGATAAAATAAAAGATAATGACCCTAATAAGGATGATGCCTTATTGGTAGATGTGGTTCTAAATGGCGAAACAAAAACCACAAACCTTTTATACAGACAAGGGTTTTTACCAACGGAGCATTTGGCGGAATTTGATGACCTTTCTGTGCTATTGTCATATGGAGCAGAAGCACAAGAAACTCCGTTTTCTATTAAGTTAAACGATTTTCAATTAGAACGCTATCCGGGTTCTACAAGTCCGTCTGCTTATGCTAGTGAGGTAACAGTAATAGATGAAGGTGTAGAAACACCTTATCGTATTTTTATGAATAACGTTTTGGATTATAAAGGCTACCGCTTTTTTCAGGCAAGTTATGATACCGATGAGCAAGGCACCGTTCTTTCTGTAAATCATGATGCTTTAGGTACTTGGGTTACCTATATAGGTTATTTGTTAATGGGAGTAGGTATGTTTTTTACACTCTTTGGAAAAGCTTCTAGATTTAGAGAAGTAAATAAAAAACTGAATAAGCTAAAGAAAAAGAAGGCATTGCTGCTAATGTTGTTATTTTTAGGTTTTGGTGCATTGCATGCCAATCCTGTTCAAACCCAAGAGAAACAACCGCAACAAATTATAGATGTTGATCATGCCACTTTATTTGGGAGGCTTATGGTGCAAGATTTAGACGGTAGAATAAAACCTATAAATACGCTAGCATCAGAATTTTTGCGCAAGATATCTGGTAAACCATATTTTAAATTAAGCCAGAATGGGGCAACGGTAAAACTAGATGCTAACCAAACTTTTTTGGCTATGCATGTCTCTGCAAATTATTGGGAAAAAGTTCCAATTATAAAGATAGATAAGCAAAAACTAGGCACTATTTACGAGTCTTTAGAATTAGGAGAAAACGGACTTATTTCTTTCCAAAACCTATTAGGCGAAGGTGGGGAATATAGGTTCTCAAGAGATGTAGAAATTGCCAACCAGAAAAAACCAGCAGAACGCAATGAGTTTGATAAAGAAGTTCTAAAAGTAGATGAGCGTTTTAATATTCTCTACAATGTATTTATTGGTAACTATTTAAAGATTTTTCCAAATAGTAACGATACTAATAATACTTGGTTTACCTATACCCACCATTTTCAGGACTTTCCTGAGGAAGACGGTAATTTTGCTAAGGGAATAATGCCAGCTTATTTTAGCAATGTAGCTGGTCAAAAATGGAAAGATGCTACAGAGCAATTAGGTTATATACATACCTACCAGAATGTTTTAGGCAAAGATATTATTCCGAGTGAAAAGCGTATTGCTGCAGAACTTTGGTATAACGATTTAAACCTTAATTTTTGGCTATTTCAAGTACTTTTCATGATAGGATTAGTGCTTTTAGTATTAGCCATGGTAAAAGTATTTACCGATAAAAAAGGCATAGAAATAGCTTGGAATATAGCCATTGTAATAACCCTTATAAGCTTTATACTATTCGGTGGTAATATTATATTACGTTGGTATGTGGCACAGCATGCACCATGGAGTAATGGGTACGAAATGCTAATTTTTGTAGCATGGGTACTTATGTTATGCGGTTTTCTAAGTTTTAGAAAATCGGACTTTGCATTGCCTTTAGCAACGTTGTTTTCTGGAGCCTTATTATTTGTGAGTTATTTAGATTGGATTAATCCTGAAATAACCAACCTTATGCCAGTACTAAAATCGTACTGGTTAAAAGTGCATGTTGCAACTATTGTTAGTAGTTATGCTCCTTTAGCATTATCAGCAGTATTAGGATTAATGGCACTTATTTTAATGATAATAAAAACACCAAAAACCAAAGAAAGGATAGATTTAAAAATAAAAGAACTAACCTATATAAATGAGTCTTCTATGACCATAGGTTTGTTTGTTTTAGCTATTGGAACCTTTTTAGGAGGTATTTGGGCAAATGAGTCTTGGGGCCGTTATTGGGCGTGGGATCCAAAAGAAACATGGGCATTAATAAGTATTATAGTATACGCTATAGTATTGCATTTACGTTTTGTACCGGCTTTAAAAAGCAGCTATGTGCTAAACGTTGCCAGTATGTTTGCCTTTTGGTCTATTATAATGACATCTTTTGGAGTTAATTATTATCTGTCAGGATTACATAGTTATGCGGCAGGTGATCCAGTGCCAATTCCTCAATTTGTTTACTTTTTAGCAGCGTTTATGCTTCTTGTTGCTATAGTTGCTTTTTTTAGAAATAGAAGTAACACAATCATTAATGTATAAAATGCATACGTTTTTAAAATCTAAAGTTCCTGCTCTAAAAATAAGCCAACTATACTATTAATTAATATTGAATTAGGAACATTTTCTAATAAACATAATATATTTAACTCTGAAAGAATTTAATATTGTATTAGAGTCTTTGAATGACGTAAATACAATAAAAAATATCTCTAATAGTTGTTTATAATAACTTACCCAGACGGTAATCCTATTTTTTTTGAACAATACAAATAGCTTAACTTTATACATATATGCATAAACCTAGCACTATTTCTGAGGTTCTAGTGGAACTAGATTTTATAATAGATGATGCCATAGCAAACAACGATCGCTTAGGTCTATTTGCCTATGTTTATAGAAGAACTACAGCCGAAGTTCTTAAAGAAGTAGAACTTGGTAATTTTGAAGATAATGATCAACTACAACGAATGGATGTAGCCTTTGCTAATCTATATTTAGAAGCTTATCATAATTATAAAAAAGGGTTTCCCGTAAGTAAATGTTGGGAATTTTCTTTTCAATGCAGAACAGAGCCTCTTACCATTCTACAACATATAATGCTTGGTATTAATGCACATATAAATTTAGATTTAGGCATTGCTACAAGCCAAACTATGAAAGGCAAAGATATTGGAGCTATTGCAAAGGACTTTAATGCTGTAAACACAGTACTTTTTAATATTACCAATGAACTCCAAAAAAGATTAGGAAGAGTATCTCCGTTATTATTTTTATTGGATGTTGTTGGTGCAAAATCTGATGAACAAATTATAGATTTTAGTATGCGTAAAGCCAGAGAACAATCCTGGATTAGTGCTATGCATTTACATTCTCTAGATGGAGTTGAAAATAAAAAAGCTGTACAAGAAATAGACCAACTAGTGCTCTCTTTAAGCACCATTATAAAAGCACCAAAAGCTTTTCTTATTAGAACAGGATTAAAGCTAATTAGTTTCTTTGAGGAAAAAAACGTTGGTAAGATTATACAAAAGTTAAAAGAAGATTAATTAGATACTAGTTAAATTATAATCTTGTGCTTTTTTAGAAAGTTCCATTAAATTTTTAACTTCCATTTTACGCATTAAATTAAACCTGTGGGTTTCTACAGTACGTTTACTATTTTGTAATTTTTCTGATATTTCTTTATTCGTTAATCCAGATAAAACTAACTCTAGTACTTTTAATTCTTTATTGGTAAGATTAAAAGGAGTTTCTTTTTCTGTCTCTTTACTAACCTCTTCAGGAGTTTCCTTAGAAGGGTTTAATAAATTATTTACCAACACATTAGATATTGCTCCGCTAAAATACTTACCTCCCTCTCTAACGGTATGTATAGCTTTTATAAATTCTGTTTTACCAGTATCTTTTAATAAATACCCATTAGCACCTGCACTAACAGATTTTAGAATATATTCTTCCGAATCGTGCATTGAAAGTATAATGGTTTTAACCGCTACATTTTGTTTATTTAAAAGTGCAACAGCATCTATACCATTTAAAACAGGCATACGTATATCTATGATTAAAATTTCTGGTTTTTTATCTTTAACCATTGCTATAGCTTCTTGCCCATTAGAAGCCTCCCCAATAACCACTAAGTCCTGTTCACTTTCTAATAACGCTCTAATACCGTCTCTTACTAAAGAATGATCATCTGCTAGAACTATGCTTGTAGTTGTACTCATAAAATATTCAAATTTCTACAAATATAATTTAAAATACGTAGTACAAAAAAAGCTACCACAGCCACTGAAACTAAAGGACCGTGATAGCTTGCTCGAAGCAAAGCCTCTTTTATAACTTATTGTTTTGTTGTATTTAAAAATTTAGGCTTTATAATTAACATTGCCCATGCCCAATTTTGTGTTGATTTTACACCTGGCGTATCCGCAATTTCACTTGGTTCAAAGAAATGAGAATACCCTCCTACCAACTTAAATTCCTTAAATTGTTTTGCTATTACCAAATCTAATTCTGTTCCTAAACCTTTACCATCAAAACCATTAACATCTTCAACTTCAGAAAAAGAATGTCCAGTTAAACTAACCGCTAAACCAGAGATTTTAGTCGCTAGAGAAACCTGAAAATCATTTAAACCTCCAGCGTTGCCATGGTTTCCTACGTAAAACCTATCCATTAAACCATTAAAAGCATGGTTAGTACCGTATAATGGGAAGAAAGCTGCAGAATCATCTTTTCTACCCGAAATAGTTTCAAAACCAGCTCCTAAAGTTAATTTGTCTGAAACTTTATATTTAGCAGATAAACTTGCTAAAAGTGCGCCTTTAACATCCACTCCACCTATTCTTTGCCCTTGTTGAAGAAATAAGTTAGCACCTAATGATAATGCTTTAGCTTTATAATCTGCGTGAACGCCTGCAGTTACTAAACTTGACTTATCATCTCCGTCTACATTAGAGTCTTGGAACGTATTAACTAATCCTAAGAAAGAAAAATTAAGCTTTTCCCCTTTCGTATTTGCTCTTAAGAATACCATGTCTCTATAAGAAAATAACGCTGAAGTATTGTACACTTCATCTGCTGTTGTATTTAAAGCACCACCAAGATCTAAACTAAATTTGTTCTTCTTGTATTTGTACACGGCAGCATCGTGTGTTCTGGCTTGTTGTGCCCATCCTAGTCCACCTAAAATTCTTTGATCGTCATAAGATAATGGCTGACGCCCTACTTTAAAACTTGAAGATGCACCTAATTTTAAATCTGCCCAAGCTTCTTGTACTCTAAAATTTCCGTTACTATTGGTAGCTATTTGTGGCCTATCTCCAAAAGCAAAAACTTCTTGAAAACTAGTAAAAACAGTATACGTTTCTGCTGTATACTTAGCTGTTATTGCAGCTCTAACTGTTGTTCTTATAAAACCTTCATCTGCATCTGTTGCAGTTTGTGCAGGAAAAGTACCCCCTGTAAAATTACCTCCATTACCAAAATATTCTGCACGAGGTCTAAATTCACCTTCTAATATAAATTGCGAGTATCCAAATTGGATGCTTAATAAGGCTATACTTAAAAGTAATAATTGTTTTTTCATAATAGTTTGTTTGATGTGATAAAAATATTTTTTTTAATTACTTGATTTTATGATGCTTGTCATGTTTTTAGCTAAAGCTTGAACATTTTATAGTTTTTTTAGTACTCTATTTTTAATGCTCTAGAAACTCAATTAAATGTTTTCTGTATTTGTAATAATCGTTATGCTCTAAAACTGACTTTCTAGTTCTTGGTCTTTCAAAATCTATATTTAAAATATCTCCAATTTTAGCACTAGGTCCACTTGTCATCATAACCACACGATCTGCAAGGAAAATTGCTTCATCCACATCATGTGTAATCATTACTGCTGTTATTTTTTCTTTATTCCAAATTTCAATTAATATGTCTTGTAATTCTCCTCTTGTTAAAGAATCTAACATTCCAAAAGGCTCATCTAAAAGCAGCACTTTAGGTTTTATGGCAAATGCTCTTGCTATACCTACACGCTGTTGCATACCTTGCGAAAGTGCTATTGCTTTTTTATCAAAAGAACCATCTAAACCAACTTTATGTAAGTAATACTTAGCTATATCTTTACGCTCCTTTTTAGAAGCATGAGGAAAAACTTGGTTTACACCTAGCATAACGTTTTCTAGAGCTGTCATCCAAGGCATAAGACTTGGTGCTTGGAAAATCACACCACGATCTGGTCCTGGACCTTTTACTGGGTTACCTAATACAGCTATATTACCGCCAGAAATAGGGTTTAAACCAGCAATCATAGATAACATAGTTGTTTTTCCGCAACCAGAATGCCCAATAATAGTTACAAATTCTTCCTTCATAATCTGAAGGTTTAGGTCTTCTAACACTACATAATCTCCTTTTGGAGTTGGGTATACTTTTTTTAAATTATGTAGGTCTAACATTACTTTAGAAGGATACTGAATTCCGTTTTCCGATAATGTACTTGTGTCTGTATTTAATGTCGCTGTCTTCATCTTATATATTTTTATGCAACAAAACTTTTTGGACTTATTTCTGGAAGTTCATAAGTTTCATTAGAAACAGATTTACGTTCATTCCCTATATCCATTAAGTATTCTATAATAGCGTTTCTATTCTTCTTATAAGTTTCATTATCATTTAATGAAGTTTTATCTCTTGGCCTTTCAATATCTATAGTAAACTCTGGCCCCAGAGTTGCATTTGGCCCTGGCTTTAGAGGAATTATGCGGTCTGCCATATAAATACCTTCGTCTACATCATTAGTAATTAACAAAGCAGTACGCTTATCTTTAGACCAAATATTTAAAATTTCATCTTGTAAATTACCTCTAGTTAACGCATCTAAAGCCCCTAATGGTTCATCCATAATTATCATCTCTGGGTTCATAGCCAAAGCTCTTGCAACAGCAACTCTTTGACGCATACCTCCAGAAAGTTCTTTTGGCCTTTTATTAATTGCAGGAGATAAACTAACCATAGCAACATAGTCTTTTACAATAGCCTGTAACTTTTCTTTACTTTCTTTTGGAAAAGCTTCTTTTACTGCCATATAAACATTTTGACCAACCGTAAGCCAAGGGAGCAAAGAGTAGTTTTGAAAAATAACGCCGCGTTCATGACTAGTATCTGTAACAGGCACTCCTTTAAACAGAACTTCTCCGCTAGTAGGCTTAATTAAACCATTTATTAAGTTTACAAGTGTAGTTTTTCCACTTCCTGTAAAACCTACTATAGCAACAAATTCTCCTTCTTCAATAGTTAAATTAATATTAGAAAGAACCTCTGTTCCTCCTGAAGCATCTTCATATGTTTTACATACATTTTTTAGTTCCAAATATGCCATAGTCGTAATTTTTAGTGGTTATACTCCTTCATTTTTATTAAATGAAACCATGTTTTGTATGGTTAGCATAATACGGTCTAACAAGAATCCAATAATTCCGATAATAAACATTGCTACAATTATTTTAGAATTAGAATCTATTGCTCCATTCTGAAATTCTTCCCATACAAAGGATCCTAATCCAGGACTTTGTGCTAAAAGTTCAATAGCAATAAGTACCATCCAAGCAACAGAAAGGGTAATACGTAATCCTGTAAAAATTAACGGCAATGAGGAAGGTAATATAACTTTAAACACTTTTTGCATTGGCCCTAATTTTAAAACCTTTGCTACATTTATATAATCTTTATCCACGGATGAAACCCCCATTGCCGTATTCACTAATGTTGCCCACATAGAACACAAACCAACACTTATAAAAGAGATGATAAATGCACTATCTGAGTTAGAGTCTTTGGTTAGTGTTTTAACTATCATAAAAACTAGAAGTAACCAAACTACCGGTGATACCGGCTTAAATATTTGAATTAGCCAATTAAAAGAACTCCTTAATGTTGTGCTCAAACCTATTACAACCCCAATAGGAACTGCAATAACTAATGCTAATAAGAACCCAGCAAATACCGTTTTTAAACTTGTAAATATTTGATCCACAAAAGAAGGCCTTCCTGTATAGGTTATAGGCTCTTTGCCTGCAGCTACTCTTTTCTCATTCATAGCAGCAGTTTTCTCTTTAAAAGCAAGTTTATCTGCGCTAATAACTTTATGATCTTCTAATAAAGTTTTAAAAGAAGCCCAAACCTGAGAAGGAGAAGGCAATGTATTTGGCTGGCAACTAATTTCTCCAGAAGCGATACATGCTTTCATTTCATCTGCAGCTGCTTGCCCTTGATCTGCTAAGGCTTTTTCTATTTTAAAGTTTGCTTCCTTATTAAAAAGAGCTGTAGATCCTCCTTGCCAAACTCCTAAAAATAAAAGAATAGACAAGAGTGGTACAATAATCTTTTTTAAAAAGTTTACTACATCTTCTTTCTGTGGTTTTCCAGTAAATAGCGCTGTAATGGGTTTTAAAAAACCAAAACCCATTAGTTGCGTTATTTTATTTAAAGTAATACTTTGCTTCATAATTATTAATTTAAATAGTTAGTGTTTAGTCCTTGTTACCTATAGAAAAACTATTGATGTACCCTATTGGGTCTTTTGCATCATATTTTGTGCCGTCTATAAAATCTGTTGTAGCTGGCTTATACCCATCTGTATCTGGAATATCTGCTGCAGGAATATGTCCTTCTGTTACTAAAATTTTTGCTGCTTTTTCCCAGATATCTGGTCTATATATATCTTTAATAGTATTAGCATACCATTCTACAGGTTTAGCATCTGGAATTTGGCCCCATCTTCTCATTTGTGTTAAAAACCAAGTACCATCAGAATAGAATGGGTATGTTGCGTTATACTTATAGAATACATTAAAGTCTGGCATTTCACGCTTGTCTCCTTTTTCGAACTCAAATGTACCTGTCATAGAATTTGCTAAAACTGCTTCATCTGCGCCTACGTATTGTGACATAGATAATATTTTTACTGCTTCTGGTCTATTTGCTGGTTCATCTAACCATTTACCAGCTCTAATAAGTGCTTTAGTAACTGCTATTGCTGTATTAGGATTTTCCTCAACAAATTTCTTTGTCATTACAAATACTTTTTCTGGGTTATTTTTCCAGATATCATAGTTTGTAGTTACTGGAACACCAATACCTTTAAATACTGCTTGTTGGTTCCATGGTTCTCCAACACAATATCCATAAATAGTTCCTGCTTCAAGAGTAGCTGGCATTTGTGGTGGTGGAGTTACAGATAATAAAACCTCAGCATCAATTTGCCCTTGTACATTATCTTTTGTATACATTCCTGGGTGAATTCCTGCAGCAGCTAACCAATAACGAATTTCGTAGTTGTGTGTAGATACCGGAAATACCATTCCCATTTTAAAAGCTTTACCAGAATTTTTATATTCTGTAATTACTGGTTTTAAAGCATCTGCTTTAATTGGATGTACTGGTTTACCATCTGCACCTTTAGGAACATTTGGCTTCATTTTAGACCAAACATCATTAGAAACTGTAATACCATTTCCATTTAAATCCATTGAAAAAGGAGTAACCAATTCTGCTTGTCTACCAAAACCTGCACCTGCAGCAATTGGTTGCCCTGCTAACATATGAGAACCATCTAATTGACCATCAATAACACGATCCAAAATATTTTTCCAGTTAGATTGTGCTTCAACAGAAACAAACAATCCTTCTTCTTCAAAAAAGCCTTTTTCTTTCGCAATGGCTAATGGTGCCATATCTGTTAATTTTATAAAGCCAAAAGTTAATTGTGGTTTTTCAATTTCTAATGTTGCAGCTGCAGCTTCAGTTGCTGCTTCCGTAGCTGCCTTTTTTGTTTTATCACCACAGGATGCCGCTAGGACAAGAAGTAATAAAAAAGCGGTTTTTTTAAAGATAGTTTTCATATTTATAATTTTAAATGTTCTACGTATTAATACTTATTTAAGGCAAATATATACGTAACATTAAAAGTATTCTATGGCATTACCCATCTTAAATCCGTCTTTTACACCATGGTTGCAGCATACAACTAACAGCTTAAAAACTATCAAAAAACATATTTAAACAATAACAACTTGTTTTACAAAACATTACGAAAAACAATCAATACGTATATCCCGATAAAAAAAGCTACGTAACTACTACTTAGAATAAAAAAAGCCAACTAATTATGTACTTAGTTGGCTTTTTTTTAAAACAAATGTGTTATTAAATTATTTCTTATTTAAATTTAATTTAATCCATTCCGGCTCAGACAAACCTATATATTTTTTATCTGTTCCATAAGGGTCTTTCCCTCCTTTTAGATATGCATTAATTGTTTGCATAGGAATAGTATCTTGTAATTTTGTTGGAACTTCATATCTATGGTTTCCATGAAAGTCATGACATTGTATACATGTATTCCATTGTTCTTCTGCAATAAGTGTTTCATGAGCAACATCTATAGGATCCTCTTCTACTTTTAAATCTTGATGACAGTTCATACAGTAATTAACAACTGCAACAGTAACTCTTTCTCCATTATGTTCTGAGTGGCAGGTAATACAGGTTGTAGCATCTATTACTTTTATAATTTCTTTAAATCTTGGTTCCGAAAAACGATGATTAGGGTGCCTGTCATTTGGTCTATCATGGCATTGCAAACAATTTTCAACCGTAACATCTTGGGTTCCAAAATCTACATTATGCTCTCTTATACCCATTACAAATTGCATATTAGATTGTATTTGTTGCGATAAATTTCCTTTAGCATCGGCATGACAAGTGACACAAGATAAATCATCATGCCCTTCATTCATAGGACCTAATGAGATATATTCCTCAGAAGACTTTAAGGTTAAAAACAGAACAATACATATTCCTAATAGCACTCCTACAACTCCTCCTGTAAATTGTCTTTTTCTTAATGGACTTATTTTAAACATACCTTTTAAAAATTAATTACAACAGTTTCACTCGCAGGATAGCTTATACAGGTTAATATTTTACCCTCTTCTACTTCTTCTGTTGGCATAAAGTGCCCTTCTGTCATTACTACATCTCCTTTAGAACAAGATGCTTTACAAGTAGAACACATACCAGACCTACAAGAATATGGCAAAGCAATATTATTTACCATTGCCATTTGTAAAATAGATTTGTTTTTAGGCACTTTAATTTTATAGGATTCATTATCATAATTAATTTCTACATCGCATTCTTGATTTTCTCCTACAACTGCTATTTTTGGGCTTGCAAAAACTTCAACCTTAATATTAGAAGGAGACACCTTATTAGTGTTTAAAATTTCTTTAACACATTCCATATATCCAAACGGACCACAAATCATATACTCACTAGAATCGAATTTTAAATTATGCTTTTCCATAATTGCCATCAAAACTTCTTCTGTAAGCAATCCTGAATAATAATTTAATGGTGCATTATCACTCTTAGAAAGTATATGTTCTACACTGAATGAAGAAGGATATTTCTTAGTTAAGTTTTCAATCTCACTATTAAAAATAATTCCTTCGTAATTTTGATTAGCATACACTAAGAGAATTTTAGAGTTTGGTTCTTTTTCTAGAACAGATTTTACTATAGAAAATATTGGGGTTATACCACTACCCCCGGCAAAAAAAACATATTGTTTTTTAGCATCTTTTTTAGGATCTATATAAAAACTTCCTGTAGGCTTATCCACCTCATATTTATCTCCTACTTTAAAATTGTCATGGATATAATTAGACACTAAGCCCTGTTCCACTCTTTTTATTGTTATTCTTAAATCTGAATCGGTATAGGGATTACTACTAAAGGAGTATGCTCTTTTATGTACTGTATTATCTATAGGAACGTTTATAGTCATAAACTGTCCTGGTTTATAAGATAGCTTTTTAAAAAAACTCCCGTTTTTAAAACAGATTGTTACAGCATCTTTTGTTTCCTGTATTATTTCTTTTACTAATAACTTCATTTACAGACTTATTTATAATAAAACACCATTACTATATGGAAACACATTAAAATGGAGATGATTATTGAAAATGCTACATGAAAAATCATCCAACCTTTAAACAAAATTTCTCCTTTACTTTTAATAACATCTAAATTTATATACCCTAAAAGAGCATTAGCAAAAAACAAATAAGACATAAGAGCTATATAGCCATATCCTAATTTTACACTATGAATATAAAAAAGAAGAGGACTCATTGCACCTAACCATTTATGAATTGTTGCCATTTTCATTGCACTTTGTCTAAACCTTTTTATTATACGAGTAAAGGTTAACAGCCACTGAAAAATGATAAACAATGCCACTGCTAAGCCAGACCATCTTTTATAGTTTTCTTGTTGTTGCAGTTCTTGTAACCACACCCATTCTATATTCCCAAAATAGAATACAAAAAAGGCTGATAACAATACCAATCCTAAAATAGTAGAGTTGTTATTACTTTTCACTAATATAAAATCTAATAGAGGTTAAAAATTTACTAATTTGTTTACTCCCTTACAGCTACTAATTTTTTCATTGTTTTGTAAGAAGTTAATTTCTTTACACTATCTAAAAACACTTCAGACGTTGGTAAGTAATTACCTTCTACCGGCCATTTATCTCCAATGGTTGGCTTTTCACTATCTTTAAAAGCAGCTATTTCATTTAAGTATTCTACATATATATCTACTGTCCCCATTGCATAAGAGTTTAACACATCTATTGTTTCTTTATAAGTTAAAGAATCCTTAGGGTATTGCCATGTAGTTGCCCCCATTACGTCTCCTAGTTTCCAATCGTCCTTTGTGGTTTGTGGGTGTTTATTATGACAAGTAACACATGCGCCTGCACTAGCTAAATCTGCAAACATTGCGGTATGCAACTTTGTATCTTCTTCATAAAAAAATTGTGGCTCTTGATCCTCTTTTATTTTTTTAAAAAGCTCTGCTTGTTTCCCTTCAAACTTATTTGCTGCATTTACAGGAAAATCAGACCCCAAATATAGCCCTAATGGCACTGGGCTTTTTCTTATACTTGTTGCTACACCTCTTAAAAAAAGAGCAGGTAAAGGTCCAGCTTCCACATCATCTTTTCTCCAATCCTCATCAAACTTCATTCCTTGTAATTTTCCTTTTCCAACAATAGCTTTGGTATATAGAGTTCTTGTAACATCATTCTCTTCTGCAACCATTTCCAGAACCTCTTCCACAGAAAAAGCATTATTAGCCATCTCCCCATCTTTTACTTTTTCTTCGGGTACTCCTCCACAGGAGTTAAGAAGAATAAGACTAGTTAATAAAATAGCGATTACTAAAACTGGGTTTTTTTCTATTTTTATCATATCAGTATTTTTTTGAACTTGTTAATAAGATGCTTTTATCATTACGTCAGACATAGTTCCATAAACCAATGTCCATGCTTCTTTAACCTCTGGAGTAAAATCATCTCCTAATCCTACAGAAAGAGTATCCAATAAAGCGGCACCTACAGTATTATAGTGAGAAGGTTCTACTTTGTATTCCACATGTTTTTTTCCAAGATTTTCTAAAACAGGGACTAACATCTCCAGGTTACTTAATCCAGCAACGGCACTACCTAGCATAGTCATTAACTTATTACCCTGCATTGCCATCTTTTCTTGATCCGATGGAAATAAAGGCTTTAGTGCTGGATCTAGTTCAAATAACTTAGTATAAAATATCTCTGCTGCTGTAGAAGCAATTGGCTTTACTTTTTCGAATGATTCCTGTACAAGAGAAATTGTTTTTTCTTCCATAATAGATTGTTTTAGTTTAATGGTTATTCTAAAAATAAAAATTACGTATTTACGTATTTTTACTTAGACAAATTTAAAGACCGAAACTTAAATCTTGTATGATTAAAGGCAGAAGAAAATATTTATTATTTCATAAACAACAATGTTTTTTACTCTTATTTAATATGATTTTAATACATAAAAAAGGCTGCATGAATGCAGCCTTTTCAGAAAGGTTTGAAAAAAATAAACAACTAACTATTACAAACACTTACTATGTATCCAAATAGAAATTGTGTTCCGATATTTCTCTTTTGAGAACTTTTACATCTGGAATGCCTATACGCTTTCCTTTTGCTATTACTAAATTTTCCTTTTTTAAAACTGAAAGAATACGTATTACTTGTTCTTCTGTTGTACCTGCATAATCTGCGTATTCTTTTCTACTTAATTGCAGGTTTATATAACCATTAAGTTGTCCAAATTTTCTATTAACATAGAGAAGTGTATCTATTACTCTTTCCCTAACTGTCATTTGAGATATTGATTTTACTTTGGCCTCACTCTTATTAAGCTCATTTGCATAAAAAAGCATTAAATCATAGGTAAAACTCGCATCTTCCTTTAAAGCATGTTGTAACAAATTTTTAGAAAAATAACATAAAGTAGTGTTTTCTAAGGCTATTGCAGAAATGGAATAATACTCTTCTGTGCCAAAACCTCTGTGACCAATTATTTCTCCTTCTTTTGCAAAACGTACTATTTGTTCCCTGCCATTAATACCTGTTCTAAAAACTTTTACTTTTCCTTTTAATATAAAAAACAGTCCATTTACAGGTGCTCCTTCCATAATAAACTGTTGTCCTTTTTTACAGTTTATATCTGTTTTTTCATAAGAGAAGTCTAAAACTAATTTAGATGTAATGTTTTTTTTCATCAAACACTTTACATTTTCACACGTATTACAAGAAATACCAGACATGGATTTTTTTCTCATTTTTTGTATGTTTTCTATGTTTGATTGCATATCTATTGCTTTAAATTACCAATGCGCTACTATTAAACCATTATTTATCTGCCTTTAAAACCAATTCTGGAGTCTCTGCTGCTACAGGAGCAAACTTAATAGTCAATGCTAATATTCCTGCAAGAACAACAAAACCTCCAATTATAAAATAACCGCTAGAAACCGCTGATGCTGATGCCGCCATTTGTGCAGTTTTAACTGCCTGTTCTCCAAGTTGAGAATTGGAAGCTATTGCAGCACTTTCTGCTACTGCCGATTTAGACTTTAAAAGCATAGCTGCAACAAAAGCACCTACATTACCTCCTGCGCCTACAATTCCTGAAATAGAACCTATTGCTTTTTTATTTATAAAAGGAACTACTGAAAATGTTGCGCCTTCTGCCATTTGTACACTTAAACTAAAGGCTATTAAAAATCCCATACCCACTACTAAACTAGTTGCTGTAGAAAAAGTAGTAAGAACAATACCCTCTATTGCGAGAATTACAGCCAAGAAAATTACACGACCTCTTAATCCTTTGAGCCTTCCGAACATATCTCCAAAATACCCTCCTAAGGTTCTTGCAAAAATGTTCATTAATGCAAAAGACAGAACTAAATTTCCTGCGAAACTTCTACTTAACCCAAATCTATTTTGCAAATAATCGTCCATGGTACCATAAACGGTAAGCTCCATACCAAAACAAGCCGCATATATTAAAAAAAGTATCCAAACTCTATAATCTTTTAAAACCTCTAAAAACCCTATTTCGTCTTTTTTACTTGTAGGTAACTCTCCTCTTTCTTTTAGTTCTTTAAAGTTTCCTTCTGGTGTATCTTGCGTAAAAAAGAAATATACAATTCCCATTATAAAACATGTAATACCTGCAATAATCATAGAATACCTCCAAGCATTTTCTGCTTCAGCAATTCCTAAACTCACTACCGCAGCAGCAATAATTGGCATTCCTAATCTATTAGCACCGCCACCAAGATTACCCCATCCTGCAGAAGTTGCATTTGCAGTACCAACAATATTTGATGCAAACATTATTGAGGTATGTACTTGCGTAATTACAAAGGAAGCTCCAATGAAACCTATAAACAACCTGCATATTAAAAATTGTTCTGGCGTTTGCACAAACCCTATTAATATAACAGGCAAAGCCCCAATCATTAACATCCAGGTATAACACAAGCGTGGTCCATATTTATCACATAATTTACCAATAGCTAATCTTGCAAATACAGTCCCAGAAACCGCAAGAATAATAGAGTTCCATTTTTGTTCCGGCGTTAAACCTAAATCCTTAACAACATCTGGCATAAAAGGCACTATACCAAACCATGAAAAGAAGCATAAGAAGAATGCAATAGAGGTTATCCAAAATGTTCTTGTAGAAATACTTTTAAAATTAAGTAACTGTAGTTTTGTTGCTTTTTTAGAATCCATATTTTCAATAACTATATGTTTATACTTAGTAATGAACTTCAAAACTACGTATTTATACTTAATTGTAAGTTATTTTACTATGAAAAATGAAAAAATTACGAAAATGAAAAAAAGTAGCTGCACAAAAACAGAAAATCATAAATAAAACTATCAAAAGACATATAAATTATATGTAATCATGTAGAACTCGCTGTAATTCTTCTTCAAAAAAAGCAGGATGTTCTGATACAACATTGCCAATTACAATTATTCCTGGTTGGGTAATATCTACTTTTTTAAACGCCTCTAAACCCTCTCCTAAAATTCCTAAAACACAAGTCTCATTTACTAAAGTCCCGTTTTGTATTAATGCAAAAGGAGTATTGTTTCCCTTATAAGTAGCAACGGTTTTAATTATAGCATTAAACTTACGCACTCCCATTAAAATAACCATAGTTGAAGAGGATTGTGCAGCTAATTTTAAATCTTCAGAAAAGCTATTATCTTTTTTTGTTGCTGTCATTACCCAAAAACTACTACTAACCCCTCTTTTAGTAACTGGAATACCTTGACTTTGCGGAACAGCTATTGCACTGGTAACTCCTGGAACTACAGTTACTGGAATACCAAAATTTTCTGCATATTCTATTTCTTCACTAGCTCTACCAAAAACAAAAGGATCACCTCCTTTTAAACGTACTACATGACCACATTCAAATGCTTTTTCTACTAGTAAACTATTTATAGAATCTTGCGTATAAGAATGTGCATTGCATCTTTTACCTACGTATATTTTAGGAATTCTTTCATCAATCTCACTTAAGAGTTCTTTACTAATTAAAGCATCATATAAAATTACATCTGCAGACTGTAAAAGCCTAAAACCTCTACGTGTTATTAGGTCACTACTACCAGGACCAGCTCCTATTAAAGATATTCTTGCTTTTTTGCTTTTAATCATGATTTCTAATTTTTTAGGACTAACAATTATGAATTCTGCAACAAAACTACGTGTTTATTTTGATAAAATTATATAAAAAATACGTAATTATACGTATTTTTGTAATGTAATATCTAAACAAGTACGTATGAAAACTATAATAGTAGTTGGAAATGGGATGGTTGGTTATAAGTTTTGTGAAAAATTTGTTGCCAAAAAAGAAAGCAAAGAATATAAGGTTATAGTTTTTGGTGAAGAACCAAGACCTGCTTACGACCGTGTTCATTTAAGTGAGTTTTTTGAAAATCAAGATGCAAAAGCTTTAGAAATGGCTCCTGCTGAATGGTATGCAGAAAATAACATAGATTTAATTGTAGATGAACGTGTTACAGATATACACAAGGCCTCTAAAAAAATTACTACTGCAAAAGACCGTGAGTTATCTTACGACTATTTAGTTTTAGCTACTGGTTCTTCTGCTTTTGTACCTCCTATTAAAGGGGTAGAAAAAGAAGGGGTTTTTGTATATAGAACTATTGAAGATTTAGAAGGTATGCTTGCTTATGCCGCCAAACTAAAACAAACTAATCCTAATGCAAAAGCGGCTGTACTTGGTGGCGGATTGTTAGGTTTAGAGGCAGGAAAAGCTGTAATGGATATGGGACTAGAACCACATATTGTTGAATTTGCACCTAAATTAATGCCAAGACAATTAGATTCTAGAAGTAGCCAGGTATTACAACTTAAACTAGAATCTATAGGGTTAAACATACATTTAAGTAAAGCTACCAATCAAATTTTAGGAGATAAAGCTATTACAGGAATGGAGTTTGGAGAAGACGATGTTTTAGACGTAGAAATGCTTATTATATCTGCTGGTATTAGACCAAGAGATGAACTTGCTAAAACAAGCGGCTTAGAAATGGGCGTACGTGGCGGTATTGTTGTAGATAATAAAATGCAAACCTCTGATCCTAATATTTATGCTATTGGAGAAATTGCTCTTTATAACCAAATGATATATGGTTTAGTTGCTCCAGGTTATGATATGGCAGGGGTAGCTGTTGACCAAATATTAGGAGATACAGAAACCTTAATGCCAGAAGAAATAGACATGTCTACCAAATTAAAATTAATTGGGGTAGATGTTGCTAGTTTTGGAGAACCTTTTATGCCTGCAGCAAAAGGGCATTCTATAATTTTTGAAAATAAAACCCAACATTTATATAAAAGAATAAACGTTAGCCTTGATGGAAAAAAGCTATTAGGTGGTATTCTAGTTGGTGATGCTACAGATTATAGCATGTTACACCAAATTTATTTAAACGGAATGGCCATTCCTGAAGACCCTGCACAATTAATTTTACCTGCTGGTGAAGGTGGTGGTTCTTTTGGTGATGTTATGGATTTACCAGATGAAGCACAAATATGTTCTTGTGAAAATGTTACAAAGGGACAAATTTGC
The DNA here is from genome assembly GCF_003634105.1 of Maribacter vaceletii. GTDB lineage: Bacteria > Bacteroidota > Bacteroidia > Flavobacteriales > Flavobacteriaceae > Maribacter_B > Maribacter_B vaceletii. The sequence goes on from NZ_RBIQ01000007.1 coordinate 367,377, forward strand.
GGGACTATTGAAAGTGGAGAGTCTAAAGATTTAGCAGATGTGGTTAGCTGTACCAAAGCAGGTACCGGTTGCGGCGGTTGTAAACCAATGGTAAAAGACCTTACGGAAGCTACCTTAAAATCTTTAGGTATAGAAGTTAAAGATACCGTTTGCGAACACTTTGATTTAAACAGACAGGATTTATATAAAATCATTCAAGTAAAAGGGTATAAAACTTTTGATGAAGTTCTTGATAATCACGGTAACGGTGGTCATGGTTGTGAGTTATGCAAACCAGTTGTAGCGTCTTTAATGGCTAGTATAAATGCAGATACTGCTAATAAAGAATATGCCATACAAGATTCTAACGATAGGTTCTTAGCCAACATTCAACGTAATGGAACCTATTCTGTTGTTCCTCGTGTTCCAGGTGGAGAAATTACACCAGATAAGCTAATTGCACTAGGAGAAATTGCTAAGAAATATGATTTATATACAAAAGTAACTGGTGGTGTTCGTATCGATTTATTTGGTGCAACTCTAAACCAATTACCATTAATCTGGAAAGATTTAATAGACCACGGTTTTGAAAGTGGACATGCCTACGGAAAATCTTTACGTACAGTAAAAACTTGTGTGGGTTCTACTTGGTGTCGTTACGGTATGGATGAAAGTGTAAGTTTTGGTATTGAACTAGAAAATAGATATCGAGGAATACGTGCACCTCACAAAATTAAAGGTGGCGTATCTGGTTGTATTCGTGAATGTGCCGAAGCTCGTGGTAAAGATTTTGGTTTAATTGCTGTAGAAGGTGGTTGGAACTTATATCTTGGCGGTAATGGTGGCGCTACACCAAGACATGCTGAGTTATTTGCAGAGCAAATAGATAATAAAACGGTAATTAAATACATAGACCGTTACTTAATGTTATACATGCGTACCGCAAAACCTTTACAAAGAACAGCAGCGTGGCAAGAACGTTTAGAAGGTGGTCTTGAGTATTTAAAAGAAGTAATTATTGATGATAAATTAGGAATCGCAGAAGATTTAGAAAATGAAATGCAAACGCTAGTTAATAAGTTTGAGTGCGAATGGACACAAGCTATTAATGACCCAGAAATGATGAAACGTTTTAACCACTTTGTAAATAGCGAAGAGGAAGATGATAACTTAGTTTTTGTACCATTAAGAGAACAAAAAATGCCAGAAAAATGGGTCTAATTAAATTTTAAAACAACCAATTTCTAAATTTTAAACAATGAATATAGTTTCTGAAAAATATAAAACAGTAAAGCCCGAAGATGTAACTACCTGGTTTAAAGCTGCACCAATTACTGCATTCCCAAAAGATGGAGGCGCATGTGTAAAATATAAAGATTTGCAAATTGCCGTATTTAATTTTGAAAGACTAAATACATGGTACGCTTGCCAAAACCTATCTCCTGAAAAACAAGAAATGGTTTTAAGTAGAGGAATGATTGGTGATCACAAAGGTATCCCTATGGTTGCCTGTCCATTACACAAAAAGATATTTTCATTAGAAAATGGCGATAATCTAAATGGCGATTTAGAAGCAATTGCAACATATCCTATAAAAATTGAAAATGACTTTGTGTATGTAGGTTTTTCTGAATAGCTTTGGATTTACTAATCCTAGTTATATATGGCAACTACAGAAAAATTACAAAAAGCATATTCTTTATTTGATGCTGCAAATGAAAAAGACCCAAATAAAGAAGAATACCAAGGAAAAACATATGCAAAAGAAGTATTGTACGCTATAAGGATGACAAACAAATTAAATGCGTTTGCACCAAATGCATCAGAAGCATTACAACTTACTGCACGTTGCCAACATATTTGCAGATGGGAAATTGCAAGAGATAGCTACGAAATGAATAGAGTTGGTTATCTAAAATGGAGACAAGATTTAAAAAAATATCATGCTAAAAAATCTTCAGACATATTAAAAGAAGTGGGCTATGATCAAGAAACCATAAATAAAGTTGCTTTCCTTTTAGAAAAGAAACAACTTAAAAAAAATGAAGAAACACAAACACTAGAAGATGTAATTTGTTTGGTCTTTTTAGAGTTTTATTTTGAACCTTTTGCAAAAAAATATGAAGAGGATAAACTAATAGATATTTTACAAAAAACATGGCGTAAAATGTCTGACGTAGGACACCAAGCTGCTTTAAAACTACCTCTATCAGATTCTTCTTTAGCATTAGTAACAAAAGCACTAGCTTAAAAATTACCCTTTTTGGGAATAATTTTATTCTAATATGAGCGAAGATAAATTGCAACAACCATTAGATACCGAAACCTTTAATAGGATTCGTAAATGGTATTTGCTTGCCTTATCTGCAATAGCACTTACGGTTATTATAGCGCAAATATTAATACAAACAAATATTAATACCCAACTAGACGATTCTAGAATAATAAATATTGCAGGTAGGCAACGGGCTTTTAGTCAAAAACTAGTAAAGGAAATACTACTTTTAAAAGAGGTGAAAAAGAAAAGTGAAAAAGACCTAATTACTGGAGAAATAAAAACCACCTTATCTAAATGGACTGCTTCTCATAAAGCATTACAATTTGGCGACAAAGAAATGGATATTGTTGTTGAAAACTACAGCCCAATTAAAGAACTATTTAAAGATTTAAATCCGCACCATAATGCAATGGTAAGTGCCATTACTAAAATTCTTAAGGCATCTAATACCCCCAACTACCACACTACAAAAGAATACCAAGAAAACACATCTATCTTACTAAAAAAAGAAAGAATTTTTCTTAACATAATGGACACTATTGTTAATACGTATGATAAACAAAGTAGAAAGGAACTTCAAAAATTAAAAAACAAAGAATATCTACTTTTAGCTTTTTCTTTATTGATTCTATTTTTAGAAATGGTTTTTATTTTTAGACCTCTTTCTATCCAAATTAGAAATAGTATTTCTAAGTTAATGAAACATAAATTAGTTTCTGATAAAAATGCTTCTCAAATACAAAAACTGTATAATGAGAAAGAAAAGTCTTTACAGGAGCTTCAAGAATTAAATTTTGTAATTGATAATGCTGCCTTATTTGCAAGTGCTAGAGAAGACGGCAGTATTGTTTTTATTAGCAAAAAATTTATTGCCCTACTTGGGTGTTCTCATGAAGATTTAAAAAAGCCACTACAAGAGCTCTTAACTACAGATCAAGGGCAACAAAAATATTTAAAAGAAATTTTAAAAAGCAATAAAAAGAATAGCATAAGAAACGAAGAAATAAAAATTACCACTACTAGTAAAACAATTTGGTTAGACATTTCTATAATTCCTATGTACCAATCTAGCAGGCAACAAAGTGTTTTAATTTTATGTTCTGATATTACAGAAAGAAAAAAACACTTAATGCAAGTAGAAAAACTTACTAAAGAAAATTATGAAGAAAGAATACTTCAGAAAAAAAGACAAGCAAGCCAAATAGTAGAAGGGCAAGAAGAGGAACGTAAACGTATTGCCAAAGATATTCATGATGGCATTGGCCAAATGCTAACAGCTTTACGATTTAATATAGAATCAATAGACCTAGAAAATCAAGAAAAAGCGGAAGAAAAAATCATCTATTTAAAAGAATTAACTTCCGACTTAATAAAAGGAGTACGTACTGCCACTTTTAATTTAACTCCACCAGAATTAAGTGATCATGGTATATTACCTGCATTACAAAAAATGACCACAGAACTTTCTAGATTAACTGGAAAAAACATTCTTTTTGATAACAAAACTGAAACTAATTTTCGGTTTGACTCTCTAGCAGAAACCAATATTTATAGAGTTACTCAAGAAGCCATAAATAACGCCATAAAATACGCAGAATCTAACTACATATTACTAACCATAAACTACACAGATAATGTTTTAAGTGTAGTAATAGATGATGATGGCAAAGGGTTTGATCCTATTATTTTAAAAGAAGCCCCAAAAAATAATAGTGATGGTGGCATGGGCTTATTTTTTATGAAAGAAAGAATAAGTTATATTAATGGCAGATTGTTTATAAACTCTATTCCAGGAGAAGGTACTAGAGTAACTATAAACTACAAAACAGATAAATAAAATTAACAATGGAACGTAACGAGTTATATCCCATATTTTTAAAAGTATCACAACTTAATATTTTGGTTGTTGGCGGGGGTAATGTTGGTCTAGAAAAACTTACTTTTTTATTAAAGTCTAGTCCTAATGCAAAAGTAGAAATGGTTTCTATAGATTTTTTAGAGGATACACTTGCATTAGCAAAAAAACATGATGTAAAGATTATTAAAGATGCGTATCATGAGAAATATTTAGAAAGGAAACACATTGCTATAGCTACTACGGACAATGTTCCCGTTAATGAACAAGTATACCATGATTGTAGAGAAAGAAGTATCCTTGTTAATGTTGCTGACAATCCTCCATTTTGTGATTTTTATATGGGTGGTATTGTTACTAAAGGGAATGTAAAAATTGCAATTTCTACAAACGGAAAATCGCCTACCACAGCAAAAAGATTACGACAATTCTTTGAAGATGTTATTCCAGATAATATAGATGATTTGGTAAGAAACCTTAATGAATTTAGAAAAACTATTAAAGGAGACTTTGAAGAAAAAGTAGAAACATTAAATGAATTTACTAAAGGTTTAGTAAGTAAAAAAGATACTCATGAAAATTAGAATAAGAGGAAATTCTGTACGTCTTAGGCTTACAAAAACAGAAGTAGACAGTTTAGCAAAAACAGGTTCATTTTCAGAAAAAATTGTATTTCCTAATAATACACTAGTATATACTATTATTGCCAAAGAAGCTATAAATACAATGGAGGCCTCCTATATAGAAAACATAATTACCATCTATATCCCAAAAAAAGATTCTTTAGAATGGCCTACCAATACTATAATTGGCCATAAACACTCTCTAAAAATTGATGCTGCAAATTCTTTATCTATACTTGTAGAAAAAGATTTTGTTTGTATGGATGAAACCGTAGAGGATCAATCCGATAATTATCCTAATCCTAAAGCATTAACTTAATATAAATTTCTTTTATAATAGTAAATTTCATACAACAAGCGTTAGTTTTTTTGTTTTTTAATTATTCTTGCATCAATACCTTATTTATAAATAATTACACTTCTTTGGTAACATCAATAGAACATAAACGCATCAAAACGTGATGGTTTTTCCTTCTATTTTACTCAAAAAGAGTGTTTTTAAGCAATAAGTGAGAACTTACTTACACAAAGTAAAATCTTCTTCTAAAGTAATTTTTATATTGCGCAATTATTAACACTAACCATTAATTACATAAAAAAAGTACTATGGTGCTTCTGTAATAATTGTAAATTATTACAGAAACTTATGTATTAAAAAATATATCTGGCATAAACTAGATTTTTGAAATTTTGAAACTTATAATAAAAATTTTAATGGTCGATGACCATCCAATAATCCTAAAAGGTTATGAATTGTCATTAAATGAATTTAGTGATAATTATATATTTGAATTTTATAAAGCACAAAATAGTGTAGAGGCTGTAAATTTAATAGAACAAAATGAACCTGATTTTTTTCATATAGTCTTCTTAGATATACGCTTACCTGTTAATAATGATTATGCTTTAATAAATGGGGAAGATTTAGGAATTAAAATTAGAAAAACAACAAACTCTAAAATTATTGTTTTAAGCTCTATAGGAGATACCCAAAGAATATACAGCATTCTAAATAACTTAGAACCAGATGGGTATATTATTAAAACAGAAACAACTCCAGAAATATTACTAGATGCTATTGATGCTGTTTTGAATGATAGAAACTACTTTTCTAGCAAAATAAAAAAACTAAAAAATGTTCAAAACTCGGAGAACCCTACTCTAGATGTTTATGACATAAAAATTTTATACTTTTTATCGGTAGGCGAAAAAATGAAAAACTTACCAGATTTTGTACACCTTTCTATTGCAAGTATAGAAAGGAGAAAAAAGAAAATAAAGGCATATTTTGGTAATAAAGAAGCATCAGATAGGCAACTTATTGAAGCTGCTAAAGAAAAAGGGTTTATTTAACTATTTCTCCTTACAATTTGCCACCATAAGACAAATCTCCTGAGTCTCCTAAACCTGGAATAATATATCCTTTGGAATTAAGTTCTTTATCTATATCTGCAATCCATAAATGCGTGTTTTCAGGAAATACATCTTTAATAAACTCAATACCTTCCTCCGAGCCTATTACTGCAACAATATGTATTTGTTTTGGTGTCCCGTGCGATTTTAGAGCTTCTTTTACATTTTCTAACGTTCTACCCGTAGCTAACATTGGGTCTGCTAAAATTAATGTCTTACTCTCTATGGATGGTGCTGCTAAATAATTCACAACTACATCAAAATTATCTTTCCCATCTGGGTGATGTCTATACGCAGATATAAATGCATTTTCTGCAGCATCAAAATAATTTAATATTCCTTGATGTAATGGTAATCCTGCACGCATAATGGAACAAAGAACAATAGTATCTGTAAATTCAGACGTGTTTTTTACACCTAATGGTGTTTGTACTTCTGTATCTTCAAAATGCAAGGTTTTACTTAACTCATAACTTAAAATCTCCCCAATACGTTCTATATTTCTACGAAAACGCATAGCATCTTTCTGAATAGCGGTATCTCTTATTTCTGCTAAAAATTTGTTTAAAACCGAGTTTTCTAGAGCAAGGTGATGAATAATCATAAGGTATTTAAATTTTGCTTACTAAATTACAGATTTAAAATGGTAAAGTATGTTGCTATAACTTACTTTTGAATACATACTATGGATTCACTCACACAAATTGTATTAGGAGCAGCAGTTGGCGAAGCTGTTTTAGGAAATAAAATTGGAAATAAGGCCATGCTTTATGGCGCCATTGCAGGTACTATTCCAGATTTAGATGTATTTGCTTCTCACTTTACAGATACAGTTTCTGCACTAGAAATTCATCGTGGATTTACGCACTCTATTTTATTTTCTATTGTTTTTGCGCCAATTTTTGGTTGGCTAATTACTACGTATGAAAAATATAAAGATTTTAAAGACTGGTCTTGGTTATTTTTTTGGGCGTTTATAACGCATCCCATATTAGATGCACATACTACTTGGGGAACGCAACTATTTTGGCCTTTAGACATAAGATTAGCTTTTAAGAACATATTTGTTATTGACCCTTTGTATACATTACCATTTTTAGTGTTTTTATTACTAGCCATGCGACAAAAGCGTTCCTCTAAAAAACGCAGTTCTTATAATAGAATGGGATTATTGGTAAGTTCTGGTTATTTGCTACTATCACTTGTATTAAAGTGGATTGCTTTTAATCAATTTAAAGATGCCTTAGAAAGACAAAACATAGCATATCTAGAATTAGATACAAGACCTTCTGCAATGAACACTGTTCTTTGGAGTGCAAATGTGGAAACTAAAGATAGTTATTTACTAGGGAATTATTCTTTTTTTGATTCCCAACCAATCCGGTTTGAAACCTACCCTAAAAACCATCATCTTTTAGAAAAATTAATTGAAGATACAAGTGTGCAACGAATGATTGCAATTTCTGAGGGTTGGTACAGTATTCAAAAAAACGATAACAATTTATATTTTAATGATTTACGATTTGGTCTTCTAAGTTTAGAACCAAACTCGCAAAACTTTGTTTTTAAATACAAGATTACTATAAAGGATTCTAATAAGGTTATGTTTACTGAGGTTCCAAAAGACAATAATGATGGAAAAAAACTATTAAGCGATTTATGGACCCGATTAAAAGGAAACTAATTTATCTTGTTGTAAAGCAATTTTGCTAAAAGTAGACCTACAACTCCACCTATAGCAGAGACTACTATGTTTACAATAAGTCGTACACCATCAAAATCTCCATTATTTAGTATAGACAAAGGGGCAAATCCTAATCTTCCAAAAAATTTAATTACAAACACACTTCCAAAAACACCAGCTATGGTATTACCAATGATACCAAAGGAATATTTTTTGTGTATATACCCCAAACTATTAGCGGCTATTATCCCCACTAGAATACTAACTAATGAAATAAGGGTAGCTGTCATTACAGAATATTAATGACCATAATCCATAGTATCAATTTTACCTCCCATTAATCTTTTTTGTATTATCATGTACACAAAAAGAAGGATAAAGCCTATTATTCCCCAATTTATAGCAACAGACAAACCATATTCTGGAGCGGCAGTGTTATATATGGTTAAAGGCTCATTTACTGTATTCACAGAAGGCAAGAGGATTGGGAACAAAGAAGCCAAGGAAGATGTAATTCCTCCAATTATTAATAAGCATGATAATGCAAAACTATATATATCTTTTTTAAGCTTTTTAACAAAAAACAATCCTATTAGTCCTGTAAGGTAAATAATAGGAAACACCAATAAATAAGGTTTATCAATAAAGTTATCAAAGGAATTTGGGTTAATAATTTTCCAAACAATTAAAGAGAAAATGGTAAGTGTGGCAAGCACAATATTTAACTTTAAAATTACACCTTTAAGTTTCTTATTTATAGAAGAATTGGTTTTTAAAATAATCCAATTAGCACCATGAATTGCTAAAGTAACTACAGATATTATTCCTATAACAATTGTAAACCAATCTATAACTCCAGGAGTTTTGCTTAACGGACTAAAACTACTATCCCATAATGGTAAAAAGAAATAATGCCCCTCATAAACAGACTCTCCTTTTTCTACTCCACCTAAATTTACTCCCCTAACAATATTACCTAAAGCAATACCAAAAAATAAGGCTAATAATAAACTAGATACTCCAAAGGAAGCATCCCAAATATCTTTCCACATTTGAAACTTAAATTGACCTCTAAGCTCTAATCCTATTGCTCTAAAAATAATTAACCATAAAACTAAAATTAAAGGCAAATAAAAACCACTAAAAACGGATGCATAAAAGGTTGGAAAAGCCATAAAAAGCATACCGCCAGCAGCAACCAACCAAACCTCATTAGAATCCCAAAATAGACCAGCAGATTTTGTAATTACTTCTTTATCTTTTTCTTCTTTTGCAAAGAATAAATGAATTATTCCTGTGCCAAAATCATATCCGTCTAGAATAAAAAACATTGTTAAAACAATTGCTATTGCTAAGTACCAAAATAGTTCCATAATTTAATGCGTTTGGGGTTTTGGACCTTCGTTAATAGTTTTACCAACTAGGACTAAAAACAATAACCCTAGAAGCATATATAAAGCAACAAAACCTAATAAAGTAAATAGTGTATTACCAGATGAAACTGTGGGAGAAATACCATCTGCTGTTCTTAATAACCCATAAACCAAATATGGTTGCCTTCCCAATTCCGCTGTATACCAACCAGTAAGGTTTGCTATATAAGGAAACGGAACTAAAAACATAATAGTCCAAAGTAATGGTTTTATGTTATATAATTTTTTTCTCCATAAAAAGAATGCTGACAAAAACATAACACCAATAAATATGGTACCTAAACCAACCATTATATGATAAGAATAATATAAAGCCGGTATATTATCTGGCAATTCTTCCTTTTTAAAATGGTCCATCCCTGGAATTTGCCTATCCCATTCTTGATAGGTTAAAAAACTTAATATATTAGGAACCGCTATTTTATTATCTAACTTTTTTTCTACCATATTTGGTTGGCCAATAAGTACAATTTCTGCTCCAGCTACTTCTGTTTCAAAAATTCCTTCCATGGCAGCAAAAGATGCTGGTTGATATTTTGCAACGTTTTTCGCATTCCAATCCCCTGTTGGGAAAGCCACTAAAAGACTAGAAACTAACCCAAAAATTACTCCCGTTTTTAAAAAAAGTTTTCCGTATTCTGTTTGTTTGTTTCTTAACACATAAAAAGCACCTATACTAGCTACAACAAAAGAAGAGGTTACAACTGATGCTAGTTGGTTGTGTAAAAAAGCAGGTATAAGCCATGGATTACTGAATAATGCCGAAAAATTCTCTAAAACAAATTTTCCGTTATCTAAAATCTCATATCCTACAGGATGTTGCATCCAAGCATTCGTTGCCAAAATAAACCAACCACTAGCCCAGGAACCTAAAAAAACTAAAAAACCTGTTAGAAAATGTAGTTTTTGCCCCATTAACTTTTCTCCAAAAATAAAAAGCGCTAAAAATGAAGATTCTAAAAAGAAGGAAAACATTCCTTCCATGGCCAAAGTCTGTCCTATTACACTTCCTGTTAGCTCTGAAAACTTTGCCCAATTGGTCCCAAATTGAAATTCCATTGGAATTCCTGTTACTACTCCCATAGTAAAATTGATGGCAAAAATTTTCATAAAAAACTTAGCCGCATCATTATACTTCTCAATATTATTCCTTAAGTATTTTCCTTTAAAAAAAACTATCAACAAAGACAACCCCATGGTTAATTGTGGAAATATGTAGTGAAAGGTGATAGTAAAAGCAAATTGCAATCTATCATAAAAAAGCATGTCTTCCATACTAAAGAATTTTATTGAAGCTTATTTTATTTAAACAACTGCAAGGTACTCCATAGAACTAAAAAAGGGAATTATTATAGCATAAAAAAGGCGAAACATTTGTTTCACCTTTAACAAAATTTGGTTTTAAAAAATATCTTACTTTTTACTATTAATTTTGCACGTACTTATTCCTAAAATTTTATACAACGGGCAAAAACTTACAAAACCTGTAACAACAAAAATTACGGATAAAGCCATAAGTACATATGCTAAAGTACCCTCTATTACATTAGTGTAATATAATGCCAAAACTATGGCTGCAATAATAAAACGAATAATACGGTCTACACCGTTCATATTTTTTTTCATACTATAAATTTTAGTTTAAACTTATATAATTACCAATTAGAATATCCTCCTTGCAAATCGTAAATTTTCTCAAAACCCATATCGGCTAATTTGTGAGATGCTTTTTTACTGCGCGCTCCAGAGCGGCAATAAATATATAATGGTTTTGTTTTATCTAACTTCTCAAAATAAGCTACAAAATTAGAAGGTTTAAAAAAATCTACATTCACCGCTTTTTTTATATGTCCGCCTGCAAATTCATTAGGAGTACGAACATCTATAACTTGTACTTTTTTAGAAGAAATAGCGGATAAAAAAGAAACTTTATCTAACACCTCAACAACCCCTGAATACTCTTTCTTTGCCCCAAACAAACTGCTTAATATTGACATAATTATTTTTTTTAAAATAAATAAGTTAACAAAAGGAAACGATTATTTTTCCCATAACCGTTTCCTTAAACAACCAACCAAAATGTATTTAGATATTACAATCTAAACACTATGTAAATTTAGGTTATGAAATTCTATGCCACAGTAACATAGGTTACATTGAAAAAAAATTATAATTCTACTAATCGAATATGATTTCTATTTAGCTCTATTTTACCCATGTTTTCTAGCTTTTTTAGAAGTCTAGAAACTACTACTCTAGAAGTATGTAGTTCATAAGCTATTTCTTGATGGGTATTATGTATACTATTAATATGCGTAACTCTTGCTTTATCTTTAAGGTACTTTAACAAACGTTCATCCATTTTTAAAAAAGCAATACTATCTACCGTCTCCATAACTTCATTTAAACGGGTATGATAGCTATTTAAAACAAAAGCACGCCAACTAGTATATTTAGCCATCCATTCTTCCATTTTTTGAACAGGAATCATGAGTAACTTAACTTGTGTTTCTGTAACTGCTCTAATTTCACTTCTAGATTGTCCTATACAACAACTTAAGGTCATGGCGCAAGTATCTCCATTCTCTAAAAAATAAAGTAACAACTCATCCCCATTAGTATCTTCTCTAAATATTTTTATTACTCCAGATAATAGTAAAGGCATAGATTTAATATAATCTCCTATCTCTATTATCTTAAAATTTTCTGGAATTTCTTTAAAGGTAGCTACTTGGTTAATTTCATTAATTAAACCTTCTTCAAAAACGTCTTTGTAATTATCCTTTAATTCTTGAATCATTATTACTTTTGCTTTTTACTTTATTCGCAATATCTTTATCATAATTAAAAAAAATATTGGCCCAAATTGACTTTGAAACTGCGCCTATATACGGCATAGTTACTAGTAACCCTATAATTATAGTAATAAAGGTAGAAAAAAGGTTAAACTCTAAGTTAAAAATTTGAATTAATACATAAACTGCCACAGCAACAGCAATACCAACACCATAGGAAACATACATAGAGCCATAGTAAAAACTAGGCTCTATACTATATTTTAAATTACAACAAGGGCAATTCTTTTTAACTTTATTAAAGTTGTTTATTTTATAAGGGTTAGCCTCCAAAAAATTACCTTCATGACATCTTGGGCATTTTAGAAATAAAATACTGTAAAGCTTTGTTCCCTTAAAAGACATAGTATGCTTTTGTCTACAAAAATAGCTCTTTACATTAACTATAAGAGTAACAAATGTTACACTATTCTTTTTGAGTTTGCGTACTAAATGTACTCTCAAAAATTTTATCTGCGTTTGCAGATTCAAACCCTTCCCTTCTTTGCTCTCTTGTTAATTTAGAAGGATCTATACTTGCATATTCTGGTAAAGGCAAGCGTTCTGCAAACTCCACATAACTACCAGATATTTTAGACATCTTATTGTTAGAAAACTCTGCATCTATCATTTCTGCAACGGTACTACTTTGTTTTAAAAGTCCGTCTGCACTAGTCTTTATTTTCCCTCCCGCAGTGTTTAAACGAACTCCTATAGACTCTAAAAAAGCATTAAACTTAGCTACCGTATTATACGCTTCTGGCAACTCATGTACACTAATGGTATAATGGTTTAAATAATACCTATTATAGATAACCCAAGAAGCATATTCGCTCTCTTTCAATAATGTTTTATAATCTTCTAAAGAAGGTAATTGCCAAAGCGATTTATAGAAAAAGTCCCCAACCTGTTTTGCATTATTTAAATCTAAACTATCTACTGGATCTTCTGTAATATCTTTAGTGTACTTTGAGATAACTTCTTGTACATTGTTTGACAAATCTTTTACACGTAACTCACTAATAAATATTCGTGGATATTCTGGAGAAGGTGGTGCATACCAGTAAGCATCCAATTTTTTCCCTTCAAAAAAGAAGTAATCTTCTTTAGTATACCCGTAATGCAAAAATATTTTTTCAAAAGAGCTTATACCTAAATTAGGAACTCCTAAGGTTCTAAAGGCTATATGGTCATTTACAATATCGTCCTGACTTGCTATAAGACCATTATTGACCATTGCAGCAGTTATTTTACTAACATCCGGTACACGCTCTACATATGGCTTAAACAAGCCTTCTAAAACATTCCCTAGCCCATCTTTTTTATCAAAATTCATAATTGCATATTTTTTGCATCTATATTTTTTAAAATTAATAGTACTTTTGATTAATAACAATTCTTATTAATTATTAAATGATAAGTATTACTAATCAAATAGAATTAAGACAGCTTCGCTACTTTATAGTTTTAGCAGAAATTTTACATTTTAGAAAGGCTGCCGAGGGTTTATCTATTTCTCAATCTGCATTAAGTCAGCAAATACTTCTTTTAGAATCTATTGTTGGCACAAAACTTTTTGAACGTAATAACAGAAATGTATCTTTAAGTACTTCTGGAGAATTATTTTTAATGGAAGCTAAGAAAATAATAAAACAAGTAGATTCTTCTGTTCAAAATTGGATATTACAAAATGAAGGAAAAAAAGGAGCTTTAAAAATAGGTTTTGTAGCATCGGCAATGCAGCAATACTTGCCACCTATTTTAAAATCTTTTGATGAAGAGCATCCTAAAATAAAATTACAGTTAGAGGAGCTAACAAATATTGATCAATTAAAACATTTGGAGGAAAACACTATAGATATAGGTTTTATGCGTTCTAATATGGTAAACTCTTCCATTCTATTAAAACCAATTTTTAAAGAGCATTTTACCTTAGTTTTACCTCAAGAACACGCAATTACAAAAGCTAATTTTAAAAATATAGGACAGCTTTCGGAAGCCCCATTTATTCTTTTCCCAAATGAAAATAGTCCCTTATATTATCAACAAATATTAAATCTTTGTGCTAATCATGGTTTTAGCCCTAAAATAACACACAAATCTATACACGCTCCTACTATTTTTAGGCTTGTAGAAAACGGTATGGGTATTTCTATTATCCCAAATTCTTTACGAGACAATTTTAATTATAAGGTTCGTTTTATAGAGCTTAAAAACATTCCGCAAAAAACAGAGCTTTATGCTGCTTGGAATAAAAACAACGACAACCCAGCATTAAAGTATCTTTTAAATTTAATTTAAAAATTATAGGTTATAAAACGCCTCAGCATTACTCCCCATAATTACATTTTGCTCGCTTGCACTAAGTTTACTTATAAAGTTTGCAGTAAGCGAAACAACTTTTTCATAACTACCAGCCACTAAACAAACTGGCCAATCGGAACCATACATAATACGATCTACTCCAAAAGAATCTAATACCAATTGCATATAAGGTTCTACTTGCTCTGGAGTCCATGTTTTATAATCTGCCTCTGTAATCATTCCAGAGACTTTACAATATACGTTTGGGTGTTTTGCTATCTCCTTCATTAAAATAGCCCAACCCTCATAAAAGCCATCTTTTATATAAGGTTTTGCAATATGATCTATTACAAATTTTTGGTTAGGAAAACGTTTTACAAATTCTAACACCGCACCTAATTGATGTGGAAAAACCAAAATATCATAAACATAATTATAGCTCTCTAGATAAGAAATACCTCTTAAAAAATTTGGCCTCAATAAAAAATTATGATCGGGTTCTCCCTGTACTACATGACGAAAACCTTTCATTTTAGGAAAGCTAGTATATTTTTCTAAATCTGCTTCTACAGCATTATTTCTTAGGTCTACCCAACCAACAATACCTTTTATAAAATCATTTTCTTTAGATAGTTTTAAAAGAAAAGTATTTTCTTCAATGGTTTGATCTGCTTGTACAGCAACACAACCATCTACATTATTTTCTCTATAAACTTTTTCTAAGTCTGATGGGAAAAAATCTCTTCGGATAGTTGCCATTTCATCATCTATCCAACTATGTTTTACTTCTTCGTATTTCCAAAAATGTTGATGCGAATCTATTATCATTTTCTTATTGTGATATTGTTATTTTAATAACTGTAGCCATATTGTCTACTTGAGTAGAAGGTGCTTTTACACGTAACCCCTCTTCCTCGCTATAGCTCCATTTTATTTTCTCCTTACTTCCTAAAAAGCTTACATTTTCTATACTTGGTGCGTCTAAAATATTCTTCTTAGCAAACGATTTTAAAAGTAACTCTTTTTCCGGAGAAACAGCACCCATAACTATGGCATAAATTTCATAATCTTTGGTAGTATACCTAACATCTTTATTAGAGTATTCTAATTCTAAAAATGCCTTATGATTTTCAAAATGCCCGTCTGGTTCTTTAGTTGGCCCCTCTCCAAAAGTGTACCATGCTTCTGTACCGTATATTGCTTCTCCATATTTTTTTAACCAATTTCCCATTTTTAATAATCCTTCTTTCTGGTCATCTGGAATGGTACCATCTGCTTTAGGAGAAACATTTAATAGCAGTACTCCATTTTTACTTACAATATCTATTAAAGTATGTAAAACATCTTTAGATTTTTTAACGCCTAAATTATCTGTATAACACCAACTGCCTTTACTAATAGTAGCATCGGTCATCCAAGTTTTTGTACCTATAACATTTTTACGAGCCTGCTCTAAATCTTCTACACTCATATTTAAGGGCAGATCATGTTGCTTACGCACAATAACAACTTCTTTACCTTTTTCTGCTGCTGCATTTAAATAATATGCTGCAAATTCTTTTCTATATTTCTCTGGAATATCACCCAAAACATAATCGAACCAAACAATAT
This sequence comes from Maribacter vaceletii, assembly GCF_003634105.1. GTDB lineage: Bacteria > Bacteroidota > Bacteroidia > Flavobacteriales > Flavobacteriaceae > Maribacter_B > Maribacter_B vaceletii. Next base: position 383,391 of record NZ_RBIQ01000007.1, read on the forward strand.
CTGGGTTATACTTATCAATAACCTCTTTTAGTTTACCCAACCACATTTCTTTATACCATTTTTCATGCTCCATATTACCATAAAGCATTTGTAATTTTGGATCATCTGATGTAGTTGGCATTCCTTCAAAATTTGGAAAGTGACTTATTTTTACATCTTCTCCTAGTTTTGTTGCTCGCTGCAAGTTTTTTGCATGATGAAAGGCTGTAATTAACTTCATGCCTTTAGCCCGTATAGCTTTTTCTATTTCTCCGGTAACATCTCTTTTTGGCCCCATATCCATAACATTCCAAGGTGTAATATCACTATCCCACATGGCAAAACCATCATGGTGTTCTGCCACAGGACCAGAAAACTTTGCTCCAGAATCATGAAAAAGAGCTGCCCATTCTTCGGCATTAAACTTTTCTGCCTTAAACATAGGGATAAAATCATGATAACCAAACTCTGACGGATGGCCATATTTCTCTAAATGGTGCTTATAAACTTTATGGTCTTTAAAATGCATCCATCGAGGGTACCATTCATTACTATATGCTGGTACCGAGTAAACGCCCCAATGAAAATATATACCTAATTTAGAGTCCTTAAACCACTCCGGGGATTCTTTATGTTCTCCTAAAGACTTCCAATCTTCCGTAAATGGCTTTTCTACCTTAACTTCTTCTACTATTTCTTTCTTTTCATTTTGCTCTCCACAAGAGGCTAATAAAAGAACTATAGTAAATGCTAATAAATGAGTATATATTGGTCTCATAAGTTGGTTATTTAATGATTCCTAAATGTAATAGTATTATAAGCAACCTTAGAAGTGTATTGGTCATATGTATATAACAAATGGTTTGTGGCACTACTTTATAAAACTAGAAATTACCTCAACAAAAGCAAATTTTGCTCTATTAAGGTAATTTCTAAAAATCATTTAAAATTAATATTTAAGTGACTATATGGTGCCTAAGAAAATTATAAGCTTTTAAGTGCTTTCTGCATTCCTTCCCCAATAATAGCGCTTAAATGTCCTTCAACTTTATTCTGCAATCCTTTAATTTTAGTTAAATCCGTAGCCCAAAAATCAGTATTACTTAAAACTGCTTGTGTAATTTTTCCTAAATCATTTGTTGCCCATTGTGTCTTAAAGAATGCTAATACTTTTTCATCATCTTTTAATGTAATTTCTTCCCCATTTCTTTCTCCTTTATAGAAAGCAATTAATGCTGCTAATGAAAATAACAATCTATTTGGAAGTTCATTTTTACGCTTAACATATTCTAAAACAGATGGTAAAACTCTAGTTTTATATTTAGACACCGAGTTTAATGAAATACTCATTAAAGCATGTTCTAAATATGGGTTTCTAAAACGATCTAAAACATCATTAGAAAATTGATTTAACTCTTCTTCTGATAAATCTAAAGTTGGGCAAATTTCATTAAAAATAGCATCCTTTAAAAAACCACCAACAACATTGTCTTCTAAAGACTCACGTACTTTTTCTATTCCATATAAATAACCTACAGGTACTAAACATGTATGCGCACCATTCAATATACGTACTTTACGTGTTCTGTATGGTTCTTGGTTATCTGTAAATACAATATTTAAGCCGCACACTTCTGCCGGAATTTCTTCTTTTACAGATGCCGGTCCTTCTATAACCCATAAGTGAAACTGCTCCCCTTCTACCACTAAGTTATCTTTATAGCCTAACTCTTTGGTAATAGCATCCATTTTATCTCTTGGATAACCGGGTACAATCCTATCTACAAGCGTATTACAGAAAATATTATCTTCATTAATCCATTCTACAAATCCAGCTCCTAAATTCCAATCCGAAGCATATTGTAAAATAATACGTTTTAAATTTTCTCCATTATTATCAATCAATTCACAAGGAATTATAATTAATCCTTTGTCCGATGCTCCATTAAATTCTTGAAACCTTTTATATAATAATGCTGTTAACTTTCCTGGGAAACTTTTTTGCGGCGCGTCTTCTAATTTATCGTTTGCATTATAAGCAATACCAGCCTCTGTGGTATTAGATATTACAAAACGTAAATCTGGGTTCTTAGCATTAGCTAAATAACCTGCAAAATTTTCATACGGGTTAATAGCTCTCTGTATACAATCTATAATTTCATGCTCACTAATTGCTTTTCCGTTTTTAATACCGTTTAAATACAGTGTGTACAATCCATCTTGATCATTTAGCATTTTTACTAAACCTTGATCAATAGGTTGCACAACTACAACACCAGCATCAAAATTTGCTTTTTTATTCATTTCATGAATCATCCAATTGGCAAAGGCTCTTAAAAAGTTACCTTCTCCAAACTGTAAAATTCTCTCTGTATACGTATTTACGTTTGCTGTACTTCTATTTAATGCGTCCATGTAATCTATACTTTTTGCTATTAGCCGTTAACTACTAGTTTTAATAATTTGTTATTGTTTTATAATGATACTCCCCTTTTCCAAGGAATAAAGTCGTTATTACCATGAACCACCGCTTTAGAAGCAGTTTCTCCACTTGCAACTCTAATAATATGGTCTAAGATTTTTTCTCCCATAGACGCAATAGTATCCTCTCCAGTAATTACTGTGCCTGCGTTAATATCTATGATGTCATACATCTTTTCGTACAAATGTGTGTTACTAGACATTTTTAAAACAGGTGCTACAGGGTTTCCTGTTGGTGTTCCTAACCCTGTTGTAAATACTACAACATTACATCCAGAACCTACCAAACCTGTTGTAGACTCTACATCATTCCCTGGTGTACATAATAAATTTAAACCCGGCATAGTTACTTGCTCTGCATAATCTAAAACCTGAACAACAGGAGATGTTCCTCCTTTTTTAGCCGCTCCGGCAGATTTCATTGCATCAGTAATTAAACCATCTTTTATATTTCCTGGTGAAGGGTTATTCTCAAAACCTGAACCAACAGCTACTGCTGCGGCAGAATAAGCACGCATTAAATTGTAGAATTTTTTAGAATCCTCAACCGTATTACATCTGTTAATTAACTCTTGCTCTACACCGTTTAATTCTGGAAACTCTGCTAGCACAGGGCTTCCTCCTAATGCCACCAATAAATCTGAAGCATACCCTAACGCTGGGTTTGCAGATATTCCTGAAAAACCATCAGACCCTCCACATTCTAATCCTAAAACCAACTTACTTAATGGTGCTGGTTGTCTTTCTATTTTATTAGCTTCTGTTAAACCAACAAAAGTATGTTTAACAGCTTCTTCTATTAATGCACGTTCACTTTCACTTTGTTGTTGCTCTAAATAATGTACTGGCTTCCCCATATTAGGATCAATAGCATCTAAAGCATCTTGTAGCATACTAATCTGTGCATTCTGGCAACCTAAACTAAAAATAGTTGCTCCTGCTACATTAGGGTTTGCTATATACCCTGCTAAAAGTTGACATAGCACTTCTGAGTCTTGACGTATACCACCACAACCACCATCGTGTTTTAAGAACTTAATACCGTCTACATTAGGGAACAGTCTATTTTTAGATAACTCTTCTTTTGTAGTTATGATTGGTGTATTAAAAATCTCTTCGCTTGAAGCTCCTGCTTTATATTGTTTAATTAGAGCATCTGTATCTACAGCAAAATCTTTTTTAGTTTCGTATCCTAATTTTTCGGAAAGTGCGCCTTCTAAAACATCAATATTTCTGTTTTCACAGAATGTTAATGGAATTACTAACCAATAGTTACTTGTACCTACCTTACCATCTTTTCTGTGGTAGCCATTAAATGTTCTTCCTTTAAAATTAGAAGCATCTGGGGCTGTCCATGTAAATTTTTCTTTGGAGTCATTAAATTCGGCAGAAGCATGCTTTACATTATCAATTGTAATTGCATAACCAGCCGGAATTGACTTAACGGCTTTACCGATTAATACACCGTACATGAATATTTCATCACCTACTGCAAAATCGTTTAAAGCAAATTTGTGCTTTTGTTTGATGTTTTCTTTTAAGGTAACCTCGGTACCATTTATTGTTGTTACCCTTCCTTTTTCTAAAGGATTAATAGCTACAATAATGTTGTCTCTTGGATCTATTTGAACGTAATTCTTAGACATAGCGTTTATTTATATAATTGATAGATAAAAAAGGAGATACTAAATATGTACCTCCTTTTAAAAAATTTATTTTCTAACCGCTTTTACTAGTGCAAGTGCTGCTTTTACATCTTGTTCTAATTTAGCATAATCTTTATTTGCTATAATTTCTTTTGAAATTAATTTAGACCCCATACCAACACAAGTAACGCCAGCATCAAACCAACCTCTTAAGTTTTCTTCTGTTGGGGAAACTCCCCCTGTTGGCATAACACTTGTCCATGGTTGTGGACCTTTAATTCCTTTTACAAATTGAGGACCGTAAATATCACCTGGGAATAATTTAACTATTTCACAGCCTAATTCTTCTGCTCTAGTAATTTCTGTTAAAGTACCACATCCTGGAGACCATAAAACTTTTTTACGGTTACAAGCAATTGCAATATCTTCTCTTAATACAGGTGTTACTATAAAATTAGCTCCTAAAGCCATATATAATGACGCAGCTCCTGCATCTGTAACAGATCCAACCCCCATAATCATTCCTGGTAATTCGGCTATTGCATATTTAGTTAGCTCACCAAAAACTTCGTGAGCAAAATCGCCACGAGCAGTAAATTCCATTAAACGTGCACCGCCATCGTAGCATGCTTTTAATACTTTTTTACTTAGATCTATATCGTTATTAAAAAACAAAGGAATCATCCCAGTTTCTTTCATAACACTAGCTACTTCTATTCTTGAAAATTGTGCCATAATTTTTTTATATATAAATCCTTCCCTATTGTAGAGAAGGATTTGTTATTTATAATAGTATAATTTAAAACTTATCTAGCAACACGACCAGAAGCATCACCACCCATTAGTTTTTCAACTTCTGAAACTGTAGCTAAGTTAGCGTCCCCTTTAATAGTATGTTTTAAACAAGATGCTGCAACTGCAAAATCAAGTGCATTTTGGTCATCTTCTGGGTATTTTAATAATCCGTAAATTAATCCTCCCATGAAAGAATCTCCTCCACCTACTCTATCTACGATATCTGTAATTTGGTATTGACGTGTTTGAAATAATGTTTTACCATCATATAAAACACCAGCCCATGTGTTATGAGAAGCCGAAATAGAACCACGTAACGTTGTAATTACTTTTTTAGCTTTCGGGAATTTTTTCATCATTTGCTCACAAACAGATAAGAAAGCTTCTGCTTTTACATTATGCCCTTCTGTTTGTACACTAATACCTTCTGGCTTAATACCAAAATGCATTTCTGCATCTTCTTCATTTCCTAAAACGATATCACAGTAAGAAGTTATCTCTGTCATAACTTTTTCTCTATGTGCATCATCACAGTATTTCCACAATTTAGCTCTATAGTTTAAATCTGTAGAAATTGTAATTCCTTTTGCACTTGCAGCTTTTACAGCTTCTAAACATACATCTGCAGCTCCTTGTGAAATTGCAGGAGTAATTCCTGTCCAATGAAACCATTCTACACCATCAAAAACAGCATCCCAATCAATCATTCCAGATTCAATTTCAGAAATAGCAGAATGCGCTCTATCATAAACCACCTTACTACCTCTACTAACTGCTCCTGTTTCTAAAAAGTAGATACCTAAACGGTCTCCACCATATATAATTTTATCTACACCAACACCACGCTTACGCATTTCCATTAATGCACATTCACCAATATCATTCTTTGGTAAACGTGTTACAAAATCTACAGGAACACCATAATTAGCTAATGAAACTGCTACATTAGATTCTCCACCACCATATATAACATCAAAGTTATTTGCTTGTGAAAATCTTAAAAATCCTTGAGGCGCTAATCTTAGCATTATCTCTCCAAAGGTTACTACTTTTTTCATCTGATTTAAATTGATTAAAGTTTTAAAAAATATTTAGTTTTAATAATCGAGTTCGTTTTAATTAAAATTTACTGTGGCTTTAATTACCCCAGTAGCCGGATCTAACCAGCTATCAAAATTTTGTATCATTTCAGAAGCATCTACATTATGCGTAATAAATGATTCTGTAGGAAACTGATTTAAAACACTTATTACATGTTCAAAATCTTCTAATGTTGCATTTCTACTACACATTATTGTTGTTTCTTTTGCATGTATTGCAGGGTGCGCAAATGTTAGCTCTCCTTTAGACAAACCAACTAAAACATACCTTCCTCCATGCGACATATAATTTGGTCCAGATTCTAATGCTCCTTTATGACCTGTAGCATCATAAACTACAGTCGCCATATCTCCGCCAGTAATTTCTGTTATTTTTTCAACAGCATCTTTACCCCCAAGTACAATCTGATCTACACCAATTTTTTCTTTGGCATAATCCAAACGTCCCTGGTTCATATCTATTGCTATTACTTTTGCTCCTTTTATTTGAGCTAATTTCATGATACCAATACCTATTGGTCCGCAACCAACAACTACAACTGTTTCCCCTTCTTGCAACATAGACCTTCTTATAGCATGTGCACCAATTGCCAAAGGTTCTACAATAGCCATTTGATCATCACTGAGGTTATTTGCTGGTATTAATAAATCTATTGGAACTGAGATAGTTTCTTGCATTCCACCATCTGTATGTACTCCTAATACTTTAATATTTGTACAACAATTTGTTTTTCCATTTCTACAAGCAATACACTTGTTACAACTTACATAAGGCATAACAACTACATTATCTCCTGCTTTTATACCTTGTTCATTTTCTTCAATCTCTACAACCTGTGTTGCTAGTTCATGACCTAATATTCTTGGATAGCTAAAAAAAGCTTGATTACCCGCATATGCATGTAAGTCTGTACCACAGATCCCAACCTTAGTTACTTTTAATAATGCTTCTCCTTTTTTCTTAGCAGGAGCTTCTTTTTCTTTTAACAAAAAAGTCCCTGGAGTTTCACAAACTATGTATTTCATATTTATTAGGTGCTTTTACTTAATATTTGATAATATATGCAAATGTAAATTGTGAAATAAAGAATAGCTACCACAAATACGACCAATACTGATACTATTTTTGCCTTAAATAGTAATTAAGCCCTAATTTTGTTTTATATTGTTAAGATTAGCCTGCGCCACCTAAGTAAATACTATGAAATTACACCTTATAAGTAGAGACAACCTTGAGAACACCTCTTTTACAGTTACTAGACATAATGAGCCTTCTTTTTTAAAAGTTTGGCATTACCATCCAGAGCTAGAATTGGTTTTAACATTAAAAAGTACTGGAACAAGGTTTGTTGGAGATAGTATTAAGAAATTTGAAGAAGGGGACCTTGTTTTAATTGGAAAGAACCTTCCACATATGTGGGTTAATGACGATTATTATTTTGAACCAAATTCTGGTTTGATGGCCGAAGATATTGTCATCCATTTTAGAGAAGAATTTTTGGGAAAAGATTTTTTTGAAACCAAAGAAATGAAACCCATTGGAAAACTTTTAGAAAAAGCAAAATTTGGAATTAAATTTATAAATGTAAACTCTTCTATACCCGAAAAAATTGAAAATATAAGTTCTTTAAATAGCTTTGAAAGAACATTAGAATTATTAAGTATTTTAAATAATCTTGCTTTACACAATACTTATGAAGTACTATCCAGTGAGGGCTACATTAAGACCTTTAACAAAACAAAAAATGTAACTTTAGACAATACATACGTATATATATTTGAAAATTTTAATAAACCCATTTCTTTAGAAGATGTTGCCAATGTTGCAAATATGAATCCTTCTGCATTTAGTAGGTATTTTAAACGTATCAATAGAAAAACTTTTTCTAGATATTTAAATGAAGTTCGCATAGGCTATGCATGTAACCAACTTATAGAACAAAGAGGAAATATTGCAAGTATTTGTTACGAATCCGGCTTTAATAACATCTCCAATTTTAACCGACAATTTAAAAACATAACAAATAAAACACCTTCAGAATACCTAAAGCATTTTACAGATACTAATTAGGGTTTCTTATAAATTAAACAATCCTGGCAACCACAAACTTAACTGAGGAAAATACGTTACCAAAAACAATGCTAGTATCATTGCCACAAAAAGTGGCAATAAAGGTTTCACTACTTTTTCTATTGTCGTCTGCGCTACACCAACACCCACAAATAAGACCGAGCCAACAGGTGGCGTACACAAACCTATACATAAGTTAAGAATCATTATTATTCCAAAATGCACAGGGTCTAAACCTAACTTAGTAACTACAGGTAAAAATATTGGTGTAAAAATTAATACTGCTGGCGTCATATCCATAAAAATACCTACTACTAATAGCAATAAATTTATGATAAGAAGTATCATTATTTTATTATCACTTAGCCCTAATAAACCTGTACTAATATCCTGTGGAATATTCTCATAAGAAAGTGCCCAAGACATACTCATAGATGCTCCTATTAACAACATAACTATAGCAGTTGTCGCAGAAGAATCTAATAAAATTTGAGGTAAATTTTTAAAAGATATTTCTTTATAAACAAACCCAAGAATTAAACTATATAAAACCGCTATTGCAGAAGCTTCTGTTGCTGTAAAAATCCCAGTTACAATACCTCCAATAACAACTACTAGCATAAACAAACTTGGCAAAGCAGTAATAAAAGTTTTAAACACTTCTTTAAGACTACTCTTTTTACCAACTTTATATTTTTTCTTTTTTGCCCAAAAAGAAGCTACTATCATTAAAAACAAACCTGTAAGTATTCCTGGAATATAACCTGCTAAAAATAAAGCTGCTATAGATGCACCTCCACTTGCTAAAGAGTAAACAATTAATACATTACTAGGAGGAATAATTAACCCGGTAGTAGCCGAAGTAATATTTACTGCTGCTCCAAATTCTTTGGAATATCCTTCTTTTTCCATTTCTGGTCCTAAAATACTTCCCATTGCAGATGCAGATGCCATTGCAGATCCTGCAATAGCACCCATTAACATTGCAGAAATAACATTTATTAAAGCCAAACCTCCTGGGAGCGCACCAACTATAGTTTTAGCAAATGCAATTAACCTATGCGCAATACCACCTTTATTCATTAATTCTCCAGAGAGAACAAAAAATGGTATTGCAAGTAATGCAAAACTATCTAAACCAGTACCTATACGTTGTGCTACTGTAGTAAATGCAGGTATTGCAGGAATACTAACTAGCATTGTTAATAAGGATGATATAGTTATACTCCATGCTACTGGCGTACCAATAGCCAATAAACCAACAAAACTAATTACTAAAACGAGAATTGGAAAATACTCCATATTACTTATTTTTTAAGATATCAGAAATTTTATAATAGATAATTAATATGCCACTTATTGGTAAAACCATATAAACAGCTGCCAATGGCATTTGTAACGCAGGAGAGTATTGTTGCAAAACATATGTAATGTAAACTAATCTTGACCCTCCTATTACTAAAGCAAAAAGACAAAAAAGGATAATTAAAATTTTTACAATCAATTTTAATTTTTCTTGTGTTTTTTCAGATAATTTAGATGGTAATACATCTATAGCTACATGTTTATTTTTACCCGATACATATGCAGCCCCCAGAACACCAACCCATATCATAAGATACCTTGCTAATTCATCTGTAAAAGAACTAGGCTCTCCAAGAAAATACCTGCTAAATACTTGCCATAATACGTTTATAACCATAATACTCATTATTAGTATTAAGGTTTTTCCTAATATTTTATCTATTCTATCTCTTAGTTCCATATTATTTTACTGCTTGTATATCTTTAATTAATGAATACATAGTTTCATCTTCTTTATATTGATCAAAGATGTCTTTTGTCTTTTCTAAAAACAATGTTTTATCTGGTCTTATAATTTTTACTCCAGCTTCTTGCACTGCTTTTAGAGCTTCTTTTTCTGCCTCCATCCATAGTTTTCTTTGGTAAATAACAGAATTATTAACTGCTTCTTTTAACCAAACTCTTTCTTGTTCATTTAATTTATTCCATAAATGAGTCCCAGCTATAAGAACATCTGGCAAAACTGTATGCTCATCTAAACTATAAAATTTACAAACCTCATAATGCCTAGACAAATAAAAACTAGGAGGGTTATTTTCTGCACCATCAACAACTCCTTGCTGCAATGAGGTATATAGTTCTCCCCAAGAAATAGGAGTTGGCGAACCGCCTAATTTATTAACCATATCCATAGCGGTAACACTCTCCATTACCCTTATTTTTAATCCTGTAAGATCTTCTGGAGTATTAACAGGCTTATCTTTGGTGTAAAAACTACGACTACCAGCATCATAATAGCCCAATCCATTTAACCAATATTGTTCCCCATCGTTTAATAATTTTTGACCAATTGGACCATCTAAAACCTTAAAAGAATGTTCTCTATCTCGAAACAAAAAAGGAAGCCCTAATACTTTCATTTTAGGCGCAAAATTTTCTAACACACCAACAGAAACCTTGGTCATATCTAAGCTACCTATCTGTAGTAATTCTAAACATTGTCTTTCCGTTCCTAATTGCTGACTTGGATAAATCTCTAAGGCCATTTTACCTCCAGATAATTTTTCTAAATCTTCTCCCATTTTAACCATAGCAATATGCACAGAGTGCCCTACATCTAAGCCATGTGCTAGTTTTAAAGTTCTCTTCGAAGATATTTTTGAACAACCACTTAAAGTTAAAACAACAGCTAATAAATGTAGTGTCCAGATGTTTTTAATTTTCATATATCACTCTTATTATAAATACTTATTAGCCTCTTTTCTTAGAAGATTCTCTCACTAATAAAGATGGCTTTACTATTATTGTTTTTGGTTCTCTTTTAACAGATTCAACATTTAAATGTTCAAATAATAAGTTTGCAGACAACTCTCCCATTTCTCCTCCAGATTGATCAATTGTACTTAATGGTGGATCCATAACTGCCGAAGTGGGCCCATTACTAAAACCAACAATTGCAATATCTTTTGGAATTTGTATTCCCTTCTTTTTTAAATACTGCATAGCACCTATAGCTGCTACATCATTTGCAGAAAAAATTCCATCTATACTTTCTGGTAGTCTCAAAACTTTTTCTGCTAATTTGGTTCCGTCTTCTTGCATTAAACGAGAATTAAGAACCAAATTTTCTCTAAAAGGAATTTCATGTTTTTCCAATGCTGCTTTATATCCTTTTAATCTATTTCTATAAACATTTAAGTTCTTAGGCCCCGAAAAATGTACTATATTTTTACATCCCTGTTCAATTAAATGGTTTGTCGCTTCAAAAGCTCCAACAAAATCATCCAACAAAACATTATTACGGTCAGGTAAATCACAGTGTCTATCAAAAATTACAATTGGTGTTCCGTTTTTTTTAAGTCCATCAAAATGGTCATAATTTAGAGTCTCCATGGAAACAGAAATTATAATACCGTCTACTCTATTTGCCGCTAAAGTGTTAATCAAGTTTTCTTCCCTTTCTAACTGTTCTAAAGATTGGCAAATAATTACATTATACCCTTTATCAAAAGCCGTTTTTTCTATCCCCGAAATAGCTGAAGAAAAGAAGTATCTGGATATCCTTGGAACAATAACACCTATAGTGTTTGTTTTATTTCTTCTAAGATTCGATGCCAATAAATTTCTTTGATAACCTAACTCATTTGCTTTATCTAATATTTTCTTCTTAGTTTTTAAAGAAACCCTATCGCTATTATTTAACGCTCTAGAAACTGTAGAGCTATTTATAGCTAAAGCTTTAGCTATATCATGTATAGTTATTGTATTATTTTCCATTGCTCAAAAATACTGTTTTCAAATATAGCTTAAATACACTAAAAATACAATCGATTGCATCAAACCATTATTTTTTATTACGTTTGTAGCCTAATTTGTAATTTAATACAACAACACACCTATGAATACTATTTACGAAACTAGATATGCTTCAAGTCCTGAAGCGGTTAAAAAATACGACACTGAACAACTAAGAGAAGAATTTTTAGTAGACAATCTAATGCAAATTGGCAAAATAAACCTTACTTACTCACATTATGATCGGTATATTGCTGGTTCTGCTGTTCCTATAGAACCATTAGAACTAGAAGCAATAGACCCTTTAAAAGCAGGTTTCTTTTTAGACCGAAGAGAATTAGGTATTATTAATGTTGGTGGCAATGGCTCTGTTGTAGTAGATGGCAAAGTTTACACTCTAGGACTTAAAGATGCATTATATATTGGAATGGGAATAAAAGATGTTGTTTTTAAAAGCGATGACCCTAAAAACCCTGCTAAATTTTATTTAAACTCTGCTCCCGCGCATACCAATTACCCTACTAAAAAAGTTAGTTTAGAAGAAGCAAATAAATTAGAATTAGGTTCTTTAGAAACAGCAAACCACAGAACCGTAAACCAAATGATTATTGGTGGCGTTGTAACTTCTTGTCAATTACAAATGGGAATGACAGAACTTAAAACTGGAAGTGTATGGAACACCATGCCAGCACATGTTCATGACCGTAGAATGGAAGTTTACTTTTATTTAGACATTCCAGAAGAACAAGCCGTTTGCCATTTTATGGGACAACCACAAGAAACAAGACATATTTGGATGCAAAATCATCAAGCTGTAATTTCTCCACCATGGTCTATTCACTGTGGTTCAGGAACATCAAACTATACCTTTATATGGGGTATGGCTGGGGAAAATTTAGATTACACAGATATGGATGTAGCCAAAATTACAGAATTAAGATAACTATGAGTATTTCATTATTTAATTTAGAAGGAAAAACAGCTTTAGTAACAGGCAGCACACATGGTTTAGGAATGGCAATGGCCAAAGGACTTGGAAAAGCTGGAGCAACTATAATTGTTAACGGGAATTCATCGCAACAAAAAATTGATGATGCAGTTGCTTATTATAAATCTGAAGGTATTAACGCTATTGGATATAAATTTAATGTTACAGATGAAAATGCTGTGATTAATGCTATACAAGCTATTGAAAAAGAAGTTGGTGTTATAGACATTCTAGTAAATAATGCTGGAATTATTAAGCGAATCCCATTAGAAAATATGGAGGTTGCAGATTTTAAACAAGTTATTGATGTTGATTTAGTTAGCCCTTTTATTGTTTCCAAACATGTCGTAAAAGGAATGATTGCTAGAAAAGAAGGCAAAATCATAAATATATGCTCCATGATGAGTGAACTTGGAAGAAGTACCGTAGGTGCATATGCAGCAGCAAAAGGTGGTCTAAAAATGTTAACTCAGAATATGGCAACAGAATGGGCAAAACATAATATACAAGTAAATGGTATTGGGCCAGGCTACTTTGCCACCTCACAAACAGAGCCTATACGTGTAGACGGGCACCCTTTTAATGATTTTATAGTTAACAGAACACCAGCAGAAAAATGGGGAAAACCAGATGATTTAGCTGGTGCAGCAATATTTTTAAGTTCCCAAGCAAGTAATTTTGTTAACGGTCATGTAGTATATGTAGATGGTGGTATACTTGCAACAATTGGCAAACCTAGTAATGAATAGTAATTATTATAAATAAATATTATGAATATTCAAAAGACCTTTACACTTATAGCTATAATAGCATTATTATTTTCTTGTAATTCTAAAAAAGAAAATACTGTGTTTATTGTTAAAAACTCGCTTAATTTGCAAAGGTCTTTTGAAACTGTTTCGTTAACAAAAGAGTTTCTCAAAAAAGAAACTATAGATAGTATTGGTATTAAAGATGTAGTTACTGGCAAAATTATTACTACCCAATTAGTGGATAATGAAGGAGATGGTATTATGGATGAAATTTTATTTCAACCAGAAATTGCTCCAAATTCTGAAAAAGAATTTGAAGTTATTCAACTTAAAGAAATACCAATAACAGAAGCTATATGCTATTCTAGATTTGTTCCTGAACGTACAGATGATTACACTTGGGAAAACAATAAAGTTGCTTTTAGAATATTTGGGCCTACTGCTCAAAAAATGAAAGAAAATGGTACTCCAGGCGGAACTCTTTCTAGTGGGGTTGATGCTTGGTTAAAAAAAGTAGATTACCCAATTATAAATAAATGGTACCATAAAGAATTAGAAACTAATGGTAGTTATCATGAAGATAACGGAGAAGGTTTAGACAACTTTCATGTTGGTGTTAGCCGTGGCGTTGGCGGTATTGCTATAAAAAAAGACACTACCTATTATTTCTCAAAAAACTTCACTAAATGGAGAACCATAACCACAGGACCAATTAGAACAAGTTTCTATGTAGAATATGCAGATTGGGATGCCGCAGGAAACACTATTAAAGAATCTAGAATCATAAGTTTAGACTACGGCAATTACTTTTCAAAATTTAATAGCACTATTAAAGGGTCTAATGAAATTTCTGCAGGTTTAACTCTTCATGAAAAAGATGGCATAGTTAATTCTAACACTAAAGAAGGGTGGACAAGCTACTGGCAACCGCATGGAAATTCTGAAATAGGAACAGCTATTATAGTTCCAGAAAATCACATTTTATCCTTCGAAAAATATGACACTCCAATTACAGATTTAAGTAACGCTTATGCTACTATTAAAGTAATAAACAACCAAGCAACTTATTATTCTGGTTTTGGTTGGAAAGAAAGAAAAGAGTTTAATTCGCAACAAGAATGGGAAAATTATGTTCGTGATTTTTCAAAAAAAATAAACTCTCCGATAACGACAAAATGGGAATAAACTTGTTTTAAGAGCAAGATAAAGTATAATCATTTGTTATACACTCTAAGCCATTTAATATAGTCCTTAAAAACTATTCTAAATACATTTGATAATTAACGATTACTAATTATCAAACCAGTATAAAGGTTCTCTCTATTTAAATTTAAAATAGTCCATAAATTTAAATAAGAATAAATTAAATCATATATTAATTAGATTAATGAACCTGTATACTAATTAAAAATAATTTGAAAGAACTACTTTATATTTTACTGTTTTTTTCTTTTGGCACTATTCTTTATGCTCAAAATGACATATATTTTGAACACTTTACTACTAAAGATGGATTATCTCAAAATGACATAAATGATATATACCAAGATTCTGAAGGCTTTATGTGGTTTGCCACTCATGATGGGTTAAATAAATATGATGGTTATAATTTTACAAATTATGTTCCAGAAAACAACTCCGAAAGCTCTATAAGCTCTAACTTAATTTATAGTTTAACTGGAGATAAAAATGGAAATTTATGGATTGGAACAACCGGTGGTGGGCTTAATTTTTTTAATAGTAAAAACGAAAAATTTTATCATTTTAAGCATAATATTGATGACCCATTTAGCATAGATAGCAATTATATTTCTAAAGTTCTTATAGACAAAAAAAATAGATTATGGATTGGCACGAATGAAGGGGTTAATATGCTAGATCTTAATAAACCTTTAGAAAATCCAGTTTTTACAAGATTTAACCCTGTAAAAGAACCTAATAGTAGTGGTTGGGATGGAAGTTCTGTTACCTCCATTTTTGAAGACAAAAAAGGAACACTATGGTTAGGTGGCAATAATGGCATTTATAAACTTACTCATGACAAAAACAATAATTTATATTTTAGGTTAGAAAATGAAACCATTGGTATACCATCTGCTTCAGTCCGTGCTATAAAAGAGGATAAATTTGGACGTTTAATTATTAGTACAAACATTGGTTTATATTGTTATGGCATTAAAAGTAATACCTTAGAATGTAATAAAATTTCGGATGGCTCTTTTAGATCCATACAAATAGACAAATACAACAATATATGGGTAGGTAGTAATGCTGGATTGCAATATTATTCCAGTAACAATGGCTCTAACTTTCCTGAACTAATTACCAATTTCACCTATAATCCTCAAATAACAAACAGCTTAAGTAAAAACATTATAAAATCACTTTTTATTGATAAAACAGGAATTATTTGGGTAGGAACAAATGGTGGTGGTATAAATAAAGTTGATCTAGAACGAAAAAAGTTTCGACATATAAGAAAAACACTTTCAAAAAATAGTTTAAGCTATGACAAAATACGTTCTATTTTAGAAGACAGCAATGGAAATCTATGGCTAGGAACTGAAGGTGGTGGTTTAAATATGGCACCTTATTCTAACAAAGAGGCTTATATAGACTTTAAAAAAATTAATGTAAGTGATAAAATATTCTCTCTTGAAGAAGTTAAAGAAGGGAATAAAAAAATACTTTTAATTGGTGCAGAAGGAACTCCCTCTATATACAAATTAGATATAACCAACCCTGAAAAAATTAAAAAAGCAATTCCTATCCCAGAAATTAAAAAAAGTGTTTTTACAATAAGAAAAGACAAGTTAGGTACCGTTTGGGTTGGCACTTATAGTGGTGGTGTTTTTAGGAGAAAATATGATTCTATTTCTAAAACCTACACAATTAAAAGGTTCACAAATAACCCCACAAATAAAAGAAGTATCTCAAATGATATTATTAGAAACATATATGAAGACAGTAAAGGTTTTATATGGTTTGCAACTGGTAACGGTCTATGCAAATTAAGCCCTAAACAAGCTACAAAAGAGAATCCAAAATTTAAAGTTTACAAAAACAATCCAAAAGACAGCACAACTATAAGTCATAATTATATACTTCCAATTTTAGAGAGCAGTAAAGGAGATATCTGGATAGGTACATTTGGGGGCGGGTTAAATAAGTATGTAAAAGCAACAAAAGAAAAACCAGAACACTTTATAAATTTTGATACGAAACATGGCCTTCCAAATAATGTAATAAAAGGTATTTTAGAGGATGATGATGCTAACCTATGGATTTCAACAAATAAAGGCTTATCTAAATTCAATCCAGAAACAGAAATTTTTACAAATTATGATGAAATAGATGGTTTACAAAACTATGAATTTCAGGAATTGGCTTGCTTAAAAAGAAGAAGTGGCGAATTTTTATTTGGCGGGGTTAATGGTTTCAATACATTTTATCCTGAAAACATTGAAAAAAACGAAGTCCCAGCAGAAACTGTTTTAACCAATTTTTTAATATCAAATAAAAAGATAAAAATAGGCAAAGCCTATAATGGTAGAACCATTTTAGAAAATACACTTAATACTACCAACACCATAGAATTAAAATATAAAGAAAATAGTTTTTCTTTTGAGTTTGCAGCATTACATTATGCAGCTCCAAATAAAAACCAATTTGCATATATGTTAAAAGGGTTTGACAAGGATTGGATTAAAACAACATCAAATAAACGTTTTGCTACATATACAAATTTAGAACCTGGAAACTATACATTACTTGTAAAAGCATCTAATAATGATGGTGTTTGGGACCCATCACCCTCAGAAATTGAAATTAAAGTAATTCCACCTTTTTGGAGAACAGATTGGGCTTATATGCTATATATTGCCTTAGGATTTGGTTTAATTTGGTTGTTTTGGAGATATACTTTTATAAAAACCACAGAAAAACATAAGCTAGAATTAGAGCATCTAGAAAATGAAAAATCTGAAGAAATGCAAAAAGTAAAACTAGAGTTTTTTACTAATATTTCTCATGAATTTAGAACCCCATTAACTCTGATAAAAGGGCCTCTAGAATATCTCCAAAAAAACGGAGAAAATGTTCCTCAAAAAGCAGTGCAAGAACAGTACACTTTAATGCATAAAAACACTAATTATTTATTAAAATTAGTAACGCAATTATTAGACTTTAGAAAAATTAACCAAGGCAAAATGCACCTTGTTGTAAGGCAAACTAATATTGTTTCCTTTATCATGGAACTAGCAGAACCATTTCAATTTCTTGCGCACAAAAAAATGATAGATTTTAATATTACATCCAACCCAGAAGAAATACAATCTTGGGTAGATCATGATGCGCTAGAAAAAATTTGCAATAATTTACTCTCTAATGCTTTTAAGTTTACTCCTGAAAATGGGAAGATTGAGATTAAAATATATAAAGAAAAAAATACGTTATTAAAAGCACCTTCTAGTGAATGTATTGTAATTAAAGTAATTGACAATGGAAAAGGAATCTCTAAAGAAAAATTAAACAACGTTTTTAAAAGATTCTATAGTAATAAAGAGGACACAAAATTAAATGCCGAGGGTATGGGTATTGGTTTATCTTTTACAAAAAATCTTATAGAATTACATAGAGGAGAAATAGATGTTACAAGTGAGCCAAGTTCTGGCACAGAATTTACTGTACACCTGCCGCTAGAACGTAAGGCGTACGAAAACATAGAAGAAATTAGTTGTAAAGAAATTTCTGATAGTGATTTTCTTACTAGGTCTTCAGAAACAGAATCTTTTGCCATTAGTATTAATGACGAAATTTTAGATAAAAACCTGTCCAACTCTAGATCAAAAATGCCAATACTTTTAGTGGTCGATGATAATGCAGATATACGACATTTTATTACACAAGCTCTTTCAGACAAATTCACTATTTATGAAGCAGAAAATGGAGAACAAGGCTTAGAATATGCTATAAAACTAATGCCAAATATTATTTTAAGTGATGTGGTAATGCCTGTTTTAGACGGTATTTCTTTCTGTAAAGCAATAAAAGAGAAAGAGGAAACTAGCCATATACCAGTAATCTTACTTACCGCAAAATCTTCGGATGAAAGTAAACTAAAAGGGCTAGAATCTGGAGCTGATGACTATTTAACAAAACCATTTAATTTGGAATTGCTAAAAATTAAATTAGACAATACTATCTCTAGAAGAGACACACTTAGAAAAAGATTTAATAGAAATATTAAAATTCAGCCTAAAGAAATAACAGTTACATCTGTAGATGAAAAATTCTTAAACCAAGCTATAGAAATTGTTGAAAAACACATGATGAATAGCGATTTCAATGTAGAAATGCTTGTCAAAGAAATGGGACTAAGTAGAAGTAATTTATATTTAAAATTTAAAGAACTTACTGGATTGTCTTCTAGTGAATTTATAAGAAACATAAGATTAAAAAGAGCAGTGCAATTATTTGAAAAAAGTGATTTATCAGTAAAAGAAATAATGTACATGACTGGTTTTAATACTGCATCTTACTTTTCCAAATGCTTTAAAAAACAATTTGGAGTTATCCCAAGTGAATATGTCAACAAAATGAAAAATAACAACAAAGCCTCTAGTTTATAAATTATGAAAAACAAGTACCTTTTTAAAGTGTCAATTTGCTTACTTTTTACATTTGTTAGTTGTACAAATAAACCAAAAAAAATTATTCCTAGCAATGAAAACAAAAAGCCCAATGTTATATTTATTGTTACAGATGACCAAGGTTATGGAGACTTAGGTTCACACGGAAATCCCTGGATAAAAACACCTAATCTAGATTCTTTTTCTAAAGAGTCTTTAGAGCTAACCAATTTTCATGTTGGTACCACATGTGCCCCAACAAGAGCTGGTTTAATGACCGGAAGAAATGCAAATAGAAATAATGCTTGGCATACTATTGCTGGGTGTTCTATTTTATTAGATGACGAAGAAACTATAGCTCAGGTATATAAAAAAAACGATTACGAAACTATAATGCTTGGCAAATGGCACTTAGGCGACAACTACCCATATAGACCAGAAGATAGAGGGTTTAGTAAAACCTTTAGCCTTATGGGTGGTGGGGTTAACCAAACTCCAGATTATTGGAATAACACATATTTTGAAGACACATATTACCGTAATGGCTCTCCAGAAAAAACAAAAGGATATTGTACAGATGTTTTCTTTGATGAAGCAATAGATCAAATTAAAACAAGTAAAGACAAACCGTTCTTTATGTACCTAGCATTAAATGCAGCTCATGGACCATTTAATGTTCCAGAGGAATACGCAAAAATATATTCTGACACTCCATTATCTGATATTCAAAAACGTTTTTATGGTATGATTACTAATATTGATGAAAATTTTGGAAAACTAGTTGCGCATCTAAAAAAAGAAGGCCTTTATGACAATACCATTCTTGTTTTTACAACAGATAACGGAACTGCTGCGGGAATAAAAAGAGGAAAATCAAAAGGACCTAGCACTGGCTATAATGCTGGATTAAAAGGAACAAAAGCAAGTCATTATGATGGTGGTCACAGAGTTCCATTTTTAATTAGTTGGCCAAATGGAAACTTACTACATGGTCAAAAAATAGGAGATTTAGCAGCACATGTAGATATGCTACCAACTTTAACAGAACTTTCTGGTATTCCTTTTTCAGAAAAAAAACCACTAGATGGCACAAGTATTGCTGGAGTATTGCAAGGAAAAACAAAAGCTACAGACCGTATGTTAGTTGTAGACACTCAAAGAAATCAATTGCCAGAAAAAAACAGAAACAGTTGTGTAATGTCTAGAGATTGGAGATTAATTAACGGAAAAGAATTATATCATACATTAAAAGATCCAGGACAAAAAAATGATATTGCAGAAGAACACCCAGAAAGAGTAGAAAAAATGAAAAAATTCTACAACCAATGGTGGGAAACCGTACTACCAGATGTACGTTATGCAGAGATTCCTCTTGGAGATAAAGCAGCTAACCCTGTTTTAATTACAGTTCATGATATACATACTAAAGACCCTATTCCATGGAATCAAGAGCAAATAAGAGAAGCAAAAAACTTTCCAAAAGGATTTTACAGTATTAATGTAAAAGAAGCAGGAAATTACAGATTTAAACTTTATAGATATCCACCAGAATCTAATTTAGCAATAAACGCATCTACTCCAGGAATAGATGGTGGAAAGTATAGCAATACACTTCCTCCAGGAAAAGCAATTAATGCTAAAGGAGCAAGAATAACTATTGGTGATACCACCATAAATGCTACCGTAGACCCTAATAAACCTTTTGTTATTTTAGAAGGAAAAATTACTTCTGGGAGCAGTAAATTAGAGAGCTACTTTACTAATGAAAAAGGAGAAGAGATATCAGCCTATTACACTCTTATCGAAAAAATTTAATAGCATCCGAGAAAAATTTATCTTATGAAAAAAATAATTTTACTACTTCTAACTATAGGTTTCTTAAGCTGTAAAAGCGAACAAAAACCTAAAGAAAAATCTAAACCAAATGTTGTTTTCATCTTTGCTGATGATATGACGTATTCTGCACTAAATTCTTTAGGAAATAAAGAAATTATGACCCCAAATTTAGACCGTTTAGTACACCAAGGAACAACTTTTACACATGCCTACAATATGGGCGCATGGAATGGAGCAATATGTGCAGCTTCTAGGGCAATGATGATTTCTGGAAGAAGTGTCTGGGATGTAAATAGTTTTCGCCAAGGATGGCCAAAAAACAAGGGATTAGAAAAAACTTGGGGAAAACTAATGGAAGGTGCTGGTTATGACACATACATGACAGGAAAATGGCATGTAGATGCTAAAGCAGATAGTGTTTTTCAGAATGTAGTACATATTAGACCCGGAATGCCAGGAGATGCATGGGAACATGATGATATGGTAAAAACTTTTAAAGAAATAAAAGGCACAAACATTAAACCTGCTAGTGTAATGCCTGTAGGATATAATAGACCATTAAGTAAAAATGATACGTCATGGTCTCCTACAGATAAAAAATTTGGAGGCTTCTGGAAAGGAGGTAAACACTGGAGTGAAGTTTTAAAAGATGACGCTATTTCTTTTATTGATAAAGCCGAAAAGAAAGACAACCCTTTCTTTATGTATCTAGCCTTCAATGCTCCACATGATCCAAGACAGGCTCCACAAGAGTTTTTAGACAAATACCCTTTAGATAATATTAGTATACCTGAGAGTTGGATGCCAGAATATACTTATAAAGATGATATGGGTTGCGGTCATAATTTAAGAGATGAAGCTTTAGCGCCATTCCCAAGAACAGAATATGCAACAAAAACACACATTCAAGAGTATTATGCATTAATTACACATTTAGATGTACAAATAGGTAAAATTTTAGACCGTTTAGAAGCTACTGGTAAAATGGATAACACCTATATTATTTTTACTGCGGATCATGGTTTAGCAGCAGGAAGACATGGATTAATTGGAAAACAATCACAGTTTGACCATAGTATTAGAGCTCCATTTATGATAACAGGTCCAAATGTTCCTAAAAACAAAAAAATAGATGCAGATATTTACTTACAAGATGCAATGGCTACAGCTATAGATTTAGGTGGTGTAAAAAAACCCGACTATGTTTTCTTTAATAGTATTATGGATTTGGTTACAGGAAAACAATCTAAAAGTAATTACAATGCAATATATAATGGCTATGTAGACTTACAACGTATGATCCGCAAGGATGGTTTTAAGCTTATAATATACCCCAAAATAGAAAAGGTTTTACTTTATGACCTAGAGAAGGATCCAGAAGAAATAACAAACCTAGCAGATGAAGCTTCCTATAAAGAAAAGGTAGACACTTTATTTAAGGAACTAATTGTTATGCAAAAAGAACTAAATGACCCTTTAAATATAGAAGATATATATAAAAAACTATAGATCAAATACTTATTTGTTTTTTTCTAAAATCACTAGGTGTTTTCCCTACAATTTTTTTGAAAATTTTTAAAAAATAAGAGTAATTATAGAACCCAACTCTTAAAGAAATATCAAGAAAAGAGTCCTTTGTTGTTAACAACAACAACTGGGCTCTTTCTATTCTTCGTAATTGTATATATTGGCTAGGCCCCATAGAGTATTGTTTTTTAAAAGTTCTAGAAAAATAATCTTTACTTAAATTACAGTGTTTAGCTAAACTTTCTACAGATATAGGTTCATGCAAATTTTCGGATATATAATTTAGAACCTCCATTAAATTACGTTTGATATTTTTTTTAGACTCTACTTCATTATCAATAAACTTTGATAGGAAATACTTAATCAAAGCTTTGGTCTCCATCAATTTAGATGTAGATAAAAATTTATTTGTATTATTAAAACTCTCTAGAATAGAATTTTTTGTATACGTTTTAGGGTCACTATTTACTATACTACTGTTCGGATTTATTTTAAGTAACCTTTTAAAACATTCAATATCTAAATCATTTGCCAGTACTTGATATTTAAAATTTACTAAATTATACACAGAAACACCTTTACTAGTCTCTTCAAAAAAACTTATATAGTATTGTTCATGATTTAAATTACACTTATAACTACTATAAGTATAGCTAGGAATTAAATATAAATAGCCGGGTTTTAACTTAAACTCAATATTATTATGGTAAATATAGGCCTCACCACTTGTTATTAAATATAATCTGGAAAACGGACTAATAACATTTGTGAAATTCCATTTACTATCTAGCGCAGCAAAGCCAACATGCAGTAAATTAACCTTTAAGGGTTGTAGTATAGAGTACATAACTAATTACTTAATTTTTGTTTTCTAAAAGCAGCCGGTGTAACCCCTGTTAGTTTCTTAAATGTTTTTGATAAATATGCTCCATCATATAAACCAACTTCTTCTGCAATTTGTTTTAATGGTTTTTGAGAAGAAAGTAATAAGAACTGAGCTCTCTCTACACGTTTTAATTGTATAAAACGGTTTGGTCTAACGCCATATATACTTTTAAAACTTCTTGAAAAATAATCTGTATTTAAATTACAAAAAGTTGCAAGTTGGTCTACACTTATCTCCTTAGAAAGGTTTTTAGAAATGTAAACTAAAACTTTATTTAAATCTCCTGTACTAGTTTTAAGCTCATTCTTAATCTCGTTTGTAATAAATTTAGAAAGCAATATTTCTAAAATAGACTTTGTTTCTAATTTAAGTTTTAAATTATTTTCCAAGCTATCTCCCATTTTAATTAATCCACCATTCATAAATAACTTTGGATCCGAGTTTTCAACACTCATATTAGGATGTAATTCCAATAATCTTTTAAAATATTGCTCATCTAATTTACTTGCGTCTACCTCATAAACGAATTCATTTAAGTTAAAAATGGAAACCCCAGGAGATGTTTCCTCAAAAAAACCAGTATAGTACTGCTCATGGTAATCTCTACATCTATAATTATTATAAGTAAAACTTGGTATCAAATACATTTTCCCAGGTTTTAAAGTAAAAAAAGAACCAGAATGTTCCATTTCAGCTGAACCTTTTGTTACTAAAAATAACCTTACAAAGGTGCTTATAACATTCTCATAATCCCATTTATCATCTAACTCTGCATAACCAGTATGTAGTAAATTGAGCTTTAATGTTTCTAATAAATTCATCTTAATAATTCTTATGATAAACTATTCTAAAGACTTATTTTGAATAGTTTATAGTGTAAATAAAGGACACAAAAACACTATACAGGTCGGAAATGTACAAATTTTTGACTGATTTAAGCAAGAATTATGATTTTACAAAATATAACTTTGTTTTTTTATATGATAAATGTCATTTTATGATAAATTTTGCCAAATTCTTTTTTTTAGTTACCATAATTTTCACTTCCTGTGGCGGACCAGAATTACCAGAAAGTGTAGCTAATGCTTATGATAATTTACCAAAAGAGGTAGATTTTAACCAACATGTAAAACCCATACTATCGGATAAATGTTATTTATGCCATGGTCCAGATAAAGGGGACATAAAAGCTGGTTTACAACTTCATGAAGCAGAATTTGCTTATGCAGAATTACCAGAAAACCCTGGAAAAGTAGCAATTACACCTGGAAACCTAAAAAAGAGTGAATTTTTTCATCGTATAATAACCGATGACCCTAAGTTAATTATGCCAGAACCTGGGTCCCATTTAACACTAACAGATTATGAAAAAGCGGTGTTAATTAAATGGATAGAAGATGGTGCAGAATATAAAAAACACTGGGCTTTTATTAAACCGGTAAAATATGAAGTCCCTAAAGTTAAAAACACAGAGCAAGCTGCAAATCCTATAGATAATTTTGTTTTAGAAGAATTAGCACTAAATGGTTTAGAACAAGCTCCTAAGGTAGACAAAGAGTTATTACTCCGTAGAGCTTCATTAGATTTAACAGGACTGCCTCCAACGATAGAAGAGTTAGAAGCTTTTATTAAAGATGATTCCCCTAATGCATATGAAAAACAAATAGATCGCCTTATAGCCTCTCCTCATTATGGAGAACAAAGAGCTTTAGATTGGATGGATTTATCTAGATACGCAGATACTCACGGGTATAGTGTAGACTGGTTTAGAGATGTTTCTCCTTGGAAGGACTGGGTTATAAAATCCTTTAATGAGAACATGCCTTATGACAAATTTGTCTTATGGCAAATGGCAGGAGATATGCTTCCTAATGCAACAA
Organism: Maribacter vaceletii; assembly: GCF_003634105.1. GTDB lineage: Bacteria > Bacteroidota > Bacteroidia > Flavobacteriales > Flavobacteriaceae > Maribacter_B > Maribacter_B vaceletii. The sequence continues at coordinate 408,781 of NZ_RBIQ01000007.1, forward strand.
GAGAGCAAAAATTAGCTACCACTTTTAATAGGTTGCACCCACAAAATTTAGAAGGCGGTATTATAGATGAAGAATTTCGTGTAGAATATGTAGCAGATCGCACCGCTACTGTTAGTCAGGCATTTTTAGGATTAACTGTTGCTTGTGCTAAATGTCATGACCACAAGTATGATCCAATTTCTCAAAAAGACCATTTTGAGATGTTTAGTTTCTTTAATAATATAAATGAAACAGGATTAATACCATGGGATTTAGCAACACCTGTACCAAATATGCTATTACCCACTAAAGAACAAGAAGATGTTTTAGCTTATTTAGAAACATTAGTTAACGATAAAGAAAAGAATACAAAAAACATAGCAAAAACCGAAGAAGAAAAAGTTAATGACTGGATTTCTAAAGAAAACTACAAAACAATAAATACTAAAAATAATCCTTCTGGCTTAGTTGCTTATTTTGATTTTAATGGTAAAAAGATAAAAAACAAAATACCACAAAAAACAAAGCAAAATATAAGGATGCGCCAGCAATATGCTGACAATCAAAAATTCATTTTTCAAAAAGGTGCATCTGGAGATGGTTTATCTATGGATGGAGACACTTGGTTAGATTTAGACAAAATAGGGATTTTTAATCGAAGTGAAGCGTTTAGTATCGGAATCCAAGTATTTGTACCAGAAGATTTAGAAAATGGGGTTATTTTTCATAAAATGCAAGGTCCAGAATTACATAGCTATAGAGGTTACCATTTAAATATAAAAGACAATAAGATTGAAGCTCTTTTAGCTCATGTTTGGCCAGAAAATGCTATTGTTACACAATCGCTTATAAATGTCCCAAAAAATAAATGGATACAACTAACAATGTCATATGATGGATCAAGTAAAGCCAAAGGTGTTTCTATATATTTAAATGGAGAAAAACTAGAAACAGAGGTCAAGGTAGATAATCTATATAAGGATATTATTTTCAAAAATCAATCTATAGGAATTTATAAAGGAAAAACTGAACCAGGTTTAAGAATTGGTGCTATCTGGAGAGGTAAAGGTTTAAGAAACGGTGCGGTAGATGATTTAATGGTTTTTAATCGTGAGTTAACCCAACTAGAAGTAATGCAAATTGCTAATAAAAAAGGGTTAAATGAAATGATAGCTATGTCAAACAATACTATTTCAAAAAAAGAAAAAGATCTTTTTAAAAAATACTATTTAGCTAACAAATCTTCTAACTACAAAAAATCTATGCAAGAACTAGCTAAAGCTAGAGCTACCTATGTAGATAGTTTAGAACCCGTTAAGGAAATAATGGTAATGAAAGAAATGGAAAAACCAAGACAAGCTTATGTCTTAGATAGAGGGCAATATGACTCTCCTACGGACTCTGTTTTTCCAGGTGTTCCAGAAAAAATATTTGCTTTCCCAGATAGTTTACCAAAAAACAGAATTGGTTTATCTAAATGGATTATGCATAAAGACAACCCACTAACGGCAAGAGTTACTGTAAACAGATATTGGCAAAATATTTTTGGAAACGGACTTGTAAAAACCTCCGAAGATTTTGGCAACCAAGGAGAGCTACCTAGCCATCCAAAATTATTAGATTGGCTTGCGGTTACATTTATAGAATCTGGTTGGGATGTAAAAGCATTACACAAACTAATAATGCTATCTAACACCTACCAACAAAGTAGTATTGTTAGTGAAAAGCTATTAAATATGGATAAAGAAAATAGGCTCTTAGCAAGGGGTCCTGCAAAACGTTTATCTGGAGAAATGCTTAGGGATAATGCATTATTTGCATCTGGATTATTAAGTAAAAAAATTGGAGGAAAAAGTGTTAGCCCATACCAACCGCCAGGATTATGGCTTGTAAACGGAGACAAATATAATGTAGGAACTGGCGAAGATTTATACAGAAGAAGTCTTTATACCATATGGAAACGAACAGTACCGCACCCTACTCTTGCTACGTTTGATGCCCCTACTAGAGATTTATGCACCACAAGAAGACAAGAAACTAATACACCATTACAGGCTTTAGTATTATTAAATGACCCTACTTTTATTGAAGCTTCTAGAGTTTTAGGAAAAAAAATGGCAGATTATGATACTGTAAAAAAAGGAATATCTACCACTTTTAGGAAATTAACAGGCAGAAGCATAAAACCTAAAGAATTAGAGGTATTAATAGCACTACAAAAAGAAGAGTTAGAAAAATTTAGAGCTAATAAAGCCAAAGCTAAAGGCTGGATAAGTCTTGGAGAGCACAGAATTACATCTGAGGATGATGTGGCAATAGTTGCAGCCAATGCTGTAGTAGCTAGTACAATTATGAATTCTGATGCCAGTATCACCAAAAGATAACTTGCATTCTAAAATAAAATATTATGTGTAATAATCACGAACATAGCAAACTAACTTCCAACAACAAAGATTTTCAAGAAATTGAAAAACAATTAAATAGAAGACATTTTTTAAAGAAAACGTCTTTGGGTATTGGTGCTATGGCATTAAGTAGTTTATTAGGGTCAGAAAAATTACTTGCCAATATAAGTAATGAAAGCGCACAGGAGCAAATATTAAAAAACTATAATAAAAACAGGTTAGGCTTACCACATCATCTTCCTAAAGCAAAGAGAATTATTTATTTATTCCAAAGCGGAGGTCCTTCTCAAATAGATTTATTTGATTATAAACCAAAGCTAACCGATATGTTTGGTAAAGAGTTACCAGAATCTATTATTGGAGGTCAAAGACTTACTGGAATGAGTGGAAGCCAAAGTACATTACCCGTTGCCCCTTCTTCTTTTAATTTTAAACAATATGGGGAGTCTAGAGCTTGGGTTAGTGATGCTATGCCCTATTTATCGGAAGTAGTAGATGACTTATGCTTTGTAAAAGGAATGCAAACCGACCAAATAAACCACACTCCTGCTATTACCTTTATGCAAACAGGACACCAATTACCTGGAAGACCATCTATTGGCTCTTGGTTAAGTTATGGTTTAGGTTCAGACAATGAAAACTTACCAACATTCATTACGCTTGTTTCTAAAAATGGAAAAGGACAACCTTTAAAGGCTAGTTTATGGGGTAATGGATTTTTACCAACAGAACATCAGGGTGTTCAATTTAGATCAGGAAAAGACCCGGTACTCTATTTAAGTGACCCCGAAAATTATGATGGTCATGATAGAAGGCATATGTTAGATTATTTAAACCATTTAAATGATATTCAAAATGATGACTACGGTGATCCTGAGATACAGGCAAGAATGGCTCAGTATGAAATGGCATTTAAAATGCAAACATCTGTTCCTGAAGTAGCCGATTTATCTGATGAACCAGACCATATTTTTGATATGTATGGAAAAGATAGTAGAGACCCAGGAACCTATGCTGCAAATTGTTTAATGGCAAGAAAACTTTTAGAAAAAGGAGTGAAATTTGTACAACTGTACCATCAAGGTTGGGACCAACATATTGCATGCCCAGGAGGTGTAAAAAATCAATCTAAAAAAACAGATCAAGGAACAGCCGCTTTAATTAAAGATTTAAAACAACGCGGAATGTTAGATGATACTTTAGTAATTTGGGGAGGAGAATTTGGAAGAACTGTTTATTCTCAAGGACAATTAACTAAAGATAACTATGGTCGTGACCATCACCCAAAAGCATTTACTATGTGGATGGCTGGTGCAGGTGTAAAACCAGGATTTACTTATGGAGAAACAGATGATTTTAGTTATAACGTTGTAAAAGACCCAGTACATGTACACGATTTTCATGCAACATTACTACACTTATTAGGTGTAGACCATGAGCGACTTACTTTTAAACACCAAGGAAGACGTTACCGACTTACCGATGTCCATGGAAATATTGTAAAAGATTTATTAACCTAAACCAACCAATAATGTCTACAAGAAGAAATTTTATTAAAAAAACAGGTTTAGCAGGTGCCGCTTTGGCTTCCTCTTCATCTGCTTTTGGAGCCACCATTATTACAAAAAAAGAAAGTGTAAATCATTTACTTAATGAAACAAATACTATTCTTGGGCATGGAGATTATAAATATAAGTTAACTAAAAATTGGGCTCAGATAAGTTCTACTAGAATCCCTTTACTTAATTGCCATGAAATGGTAATGGATAGTAAAGGAAGATTAATAATGATTGGAGATCACCCACAAAATAATATTTTAATTTTTGATAAATCTGGTAAATTATTAGACTATTGGGGAACTGCCTACCAAGGTGGTCATGGTTTAACAATACATGACGAAGGAGGAGAAGACATGTTGTATATAGCAGATTCTGGTTGGGCATTAGGAAAGAACAACAAAATGGTAAAACACAACGGTCGTATTGCTAAAACTACAGTTGATGGTAAAGTCATTTTTGATATTGGTCACCCAGTAACTATTGGTGTATACAAACCAGGAGAACACTTTTGTCCAACCGAAACCGCTATTGGCCCTAATGGTGATATTTATGTGGCAGACGGTTATGGACAAAGCAGAATTATTCAGTACGATTTACATGGAAGATACATTCGTCATTGGGGTGGCAGTGATAATCCAGACCCTAACTATAGATTAGTAAGTGCACATGGTGTAGCCATAGACTACAGAGAAAAAGGCAACCCAATGGTAGTTTGCACATCACGTTCGCAAAATTGTTTTAAATATTTCACCTTAGATGGCAAGTATATTAAAACCATAAATATGCCAAACATGCAGGTATGTAGAGCGGTTTTTGATGATGATAATCTATATGCTGGCGTTTGTTGGTCGCAACCAAAAACTGATAAAACCAATTGGAGAGACCATACAGGTTTTGTAACCATTATGGAAGGGGACAAAGTAGTCTCTAACCCTGGAGGAACAGAGCCAACTTACAAAGATGGCGAACTACAAAAATCTTTCCAGATAGAAGAAAAACCAATTTTACATGGCCATGACGTATGTATTGATGAAGACAAAAATGTATACATATGCCAGTGGAATGCCAACCATTCTGCGCCGTATAAATTAGAGCGCGTTTAAAAAAATATTACAGTTTATTTTATGGATCAAGCACCAGATATAGTTTTATTCTTAGGAAGATTTCACCCCCTTATTGTACATATGCCAATAGGCTTTTTATTTTTTGCTTTTTTACTAGAAGTATTTAGTAAGTGGAAAAAAAATAACGCCCTATTAGCTGGTATACCTTTAGCCCTTTTAATGGGTGCAATTACAGCTACTATATCTTGTATTCTTGGTTACATGCTTTCCTTAAGCGGAGATTATGAAGAAAGCGCTGTAGACAGTCATTTTTGGTTTGGTATAGCAACCACAATTGTTGCTTTTGTTGCTTGGCTTATACGCATTGATAAAATTAAACTCCCAACTGGTAGTAATTTTAAAAGTAATATTGCAACTCTTACATTACTTGTTATTCTTTTAAGTATCACAGGACATTATGGTGGCAATCTAACCCATGGTAGTGATTATTTAGTAAAATATTTACCTTTTGGAAAAGAAGAGAAAAAAGAACTAGTTGCTATTACAAAAGTAGAAGATGCTGTTGTGTATGATTATTTGGTAGAACCTATTCTAGACAATAAATGTACAAGTTGTCATAACTCTAGCAAGAAAAAAGGTGGGTTGTCATTAATAGATAGCACCTCTATTTCTAAAGGTGGTAAAAATGGTGATGCCTTGATTGTTGGAAATTCAGCAAAATCTGAAATGATAAAAAGAGTTCTCCTTGATCCACACAATGATGATTTTATGCCTCCAGAAGGCAAAACTCCATTAACAGAAGAAGAAATAGCAATATTAACCTATTGGATAGATAATGCCAATGCTAGCTACTCTTCTAAGGTTACATCAATAGAAACTCCAGAAAATATTACTCATATTGCTTCTAATATGCTAGATATTCCAATTGAGGGACAAAAAGGAGCAACTAAACTACCAACTGTTTCCACAATAAACGAAGAAGTTATAAGTACAGTTACAGCGCAAGGTTTTACTCTAAGAGAACTTGTGTTTGAATCTAGTTTGTATGAAGTAGTTTTACCTCCTAAAAGCACAAAAAATAGTACTCCAGAAGAAATAGCTAAAAAAATAGAATCTTTATCTAACATAAAAGATAATATTCTTTGGTTTTATGCAGACGATAATGGAATTACAGATAAACACCTAACTCAAATTTCGGGGTTTAAAAATTTACAAAAATTAAGCCTAAATAATAATGCTATCTCAGACAAAGGGATTTCTTTTCTAGAAAATCTCAATAGTCTTAACAGTCTAAATATTTACAATACTCAAGCATCTAAAAACTCTTTAAACACTTTCTTAAAAATGAAAAATTTAGAACATGTTTATGCTTGGAAAACTTCTATAAAAGAAGAAGATTTAGAATCTTTTAAAGAAAAAGAAAATGCCCCAAGTATAAGTTTAGGGAATTAATATTTGTGAACTTAAGTTTTTGTCTAGTGCAAAATATGCTATTACATGTATATATAACCATATGTGGCACCCAAAAGAACGAATCTAATCGTTTAAAAATAGTAGATTAAGTATTTTTACTTTACAAATAAACTTAAAACTAAAATTACCCTCTATGTTAGCACTATGTAAAAAATTGCTTGTATTAGCAGTCTATGTACTTGTTTTCTTTTTATTCTCTTGTAATGAGAAAAAGGAAGAGCCTGTAAAAAAACCAAATATTATTTACATAATGGCAGATGACCATACCACACAAGGTTTTGGTATTTATGGAAGTAGACTCGCCAGCTTAAATCCTACTCCAACTTTAGATAAAATTGCAAATGAAGGTATTATTTTTGAAAATTGTTTTGTAAATAACGCTATTTGTGTTCCTAGTAGAGCTGCAATACTCTCTGGTCAACGAGCGCAAACTAGCGGCGTTTTAGATTTAGAAGGAATACTTCCTATTGAAAAACAATACTTACCGCAAGAAATGAAAAAGCTAGGTTACCAAACAGCTATTGTAGGTAAATGGCATTTACATGAAGAACCTGCTTCTTTTGACTTTTATCAAGTGTTACCAGTACAAGGAAAATATTTTAATCCAGATTTTAGAATCCGAGGAGATAAGCCATGGCCAGAAAATGTAGTTAAAACAAAAGGGCATTCCTCAGATATGATTACTGATATTACATTAGATTGGCTGCAGACTAAAAGAGACCCTAGCAAGCCATTCTTTCTAATGCATCATTTTAAAGCGCCACATGATGACTTTGAGTATGCAACAAGATATGAAGAGTATTTAGCAGATACTTTTATTCCAGAGCCAGAAAGTTTATATGATAATAAAAATAATGGATCTATTGCTACTAGAGGAAAAAACGATTCTTTAACACGTATTATTGGATCCTCTGTTTCCCATAGAAATTTAATACGTAACCAAGCGCACAATATTTATTGGAATGACACTACTTTACATAGAAAATATGGAAACGCAAGAGATATAAAGTCTGAGCAGCATGTAAAATTTGAGCTTACTCCTGATGAAAAAACGTATACTAGTAAAGTTTACCAAGATTATCTTAAAAAATACCTTCGTTGTGTAAAAGGTGTCGATGATAATGTAAAACGATTATTAGATTATCTAGAAAAAGAAAACCTTTTGGAAGAAACAATTATTGTGTATACAGGTGATCAAGGGTTTATGCTTGGTGAACATGATTATATTGATAAAAGATGGATGTATGATGAAGCTATGCGAATGCCTTTCTTTGTTCGCTATCCAAAATCAATTACCGGAGGAACAAGAACAGATGCTATTATAAATAATACAGACTTTGCTCCTACCATGATAGAATTAGCTGGCGGAAAAACTCCAGACTACATGCAAGGAAAAAGCTTTAAAACTATTTTAGAAACAGGAAAAGAACCTGCAGATTGGCAAAAATCTACCTACTACAGGTATTGGATGCATTTAGCGCATAGACACCAAAATCCTGCACATTTTGGTGTAAGAACTAAAGATTATAAGCTAATTTTCTTTTATGGCAAATATTGGGTAGATACCGATAATCCAGATGCAGAATACAATAAAGCAAGTTGGGGTAATGACTACGCGAACCACACCCCTGCTGCTTGGGAATTCTACGATTTAAAGAAAGACCCTAAAGAAATGAATAATGCATATAACGACCCTGCAAACAAAGAGATTATAGCAGAATTAAAAACAGAATTACTTAAGCTGCGAAAAGATTTAAACGAAACAGATGCTAACTATCCGCATATTCAAAAAGTGATAGACGAGCACTGGAATGACTAAGTAAACTACCTCGGGGCAAGCCCACGAGGTATTTATTAGGAAACTAATTTTGATTTCGAGGCAAGCCTCGGAGTATTTAAATCTCGATTATCGAGTAACAATCCTTAAATTATTCTAATGAAAAAATTAATAGCCCTATTGGTTTTAATTGGGAATACCGTCCTAATTTTTGGGCAACAAAAAAACGATTGGAAAAACCCGTCTGTCAATCAAATTAATAGATTACCGTCTAAAGCAACATTCTATAATTTCGATTCAAAAACTCAAGCTATAGAAGGAAAAAGAACTACTTCTAGCTCTTTTAAATCTTTAAATGGTGATTGGAATTTTATGTGGGTTGCAAAACCTGCTGATGCTTCGGAAAATTTTCAAAATTTTGATTTCGATGCTTCTAAATGGGATACTATTGATGTTCCTTCAAACTGGGAAATGAGAGGCTATGGAAAACCTATTTATACAAACTCTACATATCCATTTTTCAACGATTTCCCTAACATTAACCATCATGACAATCCTGTTGGGCATTATATAAAAACATTTAATATAGATGAAAATTGGGCAAATCAAGATGTTATTCTTCATTTTGGTGGCGTTTCATCTGCTTATTATGTTTGGGTAAATGGCGAATTTGTTGGATATAGTGAAGATACTAGATTACCTGCCGAGTTTGATATTACCAAACACCTAAAGCAAGGTGAAAATAAAGTTGCTGTAAAAGTATACCGTTGGTGCGATGGTAGTTATTTGGAAGCACAAGACCACTGGCGTATGAGTGGTATAGAACGTGAAGTATATTTACAAGCATACCCAAAAGTGCGACTATCTGACTTTGCGGTTAGAACAGATTTCGATGAAAATTACGAAAATGCCTTACTACAAATAAGACCCGAAATAATTGCGAACATTAAAGATAAATATGTTGCAAAAGTAGGTGAGTTTGGCAGCACCAATTTAAAAACAACTGTAGACGATTGGCAACTAATTACCGAATTGCTAGATGCCAATGGAAACAAGGTAGGTGATGCAGTAACTACTAATTTTAGCAAAATATTAGGCGAAAATTACCCTCAACGCGATAATGTATATTTTGGTTTAATTGAAACCGAAATAAAAGCACCAAAAAAATGGTCCTCTGATGACCCTTATTTATACACTTTGATTTTTACTGTAAAGGATAATAAAGGAAATAATATTCAATATACTAGTACTAAAGTTGGATTTAGAGAAGTCTTGATTGATGAGAGAGGACGTTTTCTTGTAAATGGCAACGCAGTTAAAATGATTGGTGTTAACCGCCATGACCATGACCATATTAACGGAAAAATGGTTACACGCAAAGATATGGAAGAGGATGTTAAACTTCTTAAACAGTTTAACTTCAATTCGGTTAGAACATCCCACTATCCTAACGATCCTTACTTCTATGATTTATGTGATACATATGGTATTTATGTAATGGACGAGGCAAATTTAGAAACGCACGGTCTCCGTGGGCAACTTTCTAATGTGCCCGAATGGAGTAATGCCTATTTAGAACGTGCTGTTAGAATGGTAGAACGTGATAAAAACCACCCAAGTATTATTATGTGGAGTTTAGGCAATGAATCCGGTACTGGGCCAAACCATGCTGCCATGGCTGGTTGGATTAAAGATTTTGACCCTACACGTTATATACATTATGAAGGTGCCCAAGGTATGCCATCACATCCTGATTATAAAAAGAATTTCTTTCACCCTGGTAAAGGAAACCCATCAGATAAACCATGGGTTGATATGATTAGTAGAATGTATCCACAACCACAAGAATTACAAGATTTAATTGACGATACTGCTGAATTTAAAAAAACGCCAGTATTAATGTGTGAGTATGCACATGCCATGGGAAATTCCGTTGGCAACATGAAAAAATACTGGGACGTTATTTATAACAATGACCGAGCTTTAGGAGGGTACATCTGGGACTGGATTGACCAAGGTTTATTAAAAAAAGATGAAAACGGAAAAGAATACTACGCATATGGTGGTTCTTATGGCGATACTCCAAACGATGGTAGTTTCTGTTTAAATGGTATTATTGCCTCAGACAGAACTCCAAAACCAGAAATTTTTGAATGTAGAAAAGTAAACCAGCCTGTGGTTATTTCTACTAAAGATGTCTTAAATGGTAACTTTAATATTTTAAATCGTCATCATGCCATAGATTTATCGCAATATAATATATCTTGGAATGTAACTGAAAATGGAAAAGTAATTCAAAAAGGTGATTTAGCATCATTACATACTAAACCTTTTCAGTCTAGTTATTTAAACATCAACTTTAAAAAGCCTAAAATTAAATCTGGTAGTGTTTACCATATAAACATTGTTGGTAAACTAAATAAAAACACGTTATGGGCTAATACAGGTTTTGTTGTTTTTGAAGAGCAGTTTAGCTTAGATTATAAGTCACCAGAGCCTGCAATTTTAAAAAGCAATAATGCTTTGGTTGTAAATGAAGACAATAGCAGACTTACAATTACCAACAAATTAATCACCCTAGAAGTTGATAAATCAACTGGTTATATTTCAACCTATAAAGCAAAAGGCGTTACTATTATGAAAACGCCATTAAAGTTAAATTTCTGGAGAGCTGAAACAGAAAATGATGAAGCATATAGGAAAGCCATGAAATTAGAATCCGAATTAGATTGGATGCATGCCGGAGATAATTTAAGTATTGAAAATATTAATTATGATACTCCCGAAAAAGGAAAAGTGGTAGTTACTGTAAAAGGAAATATTGCTAAACCAAAAGCTTCTGTTACCCTTATATATACTATTTTAGGAAGTGGTGAAGTAAAGGTAGATTACCATACAATTATTGGAGCAAATGCACCAAATGCACCACGTATTGGTATGACTTTTGATATTGCTAAAAACTATGGAAAACTTATGTATTTAGGCAAAGGCCCACATGCCAATTATTCGGATAGAAATTACGCATCTCATATAGGTTTGTATTCAGGAAAACCTGAAGTTATCAATTACAAATACGCTTATCCAGAAGAGTATGGTAACCATACCGAAACCCAATGGTTTAGCTTAGCAAATTCTTCTAATAGGGGTATTTTAGTAAAAGGAGAACAACCTTTAAATTTTAGTGTACAATCTTTTAGCACAGATAACTTGCAAGAAGCAAACTTCTTAAATGAATTAAATGACCGCGATGTTTATTCTGTGAACATAGATTTATCACAACAAGGAGTTGGGGGTGACAACACTTGGTCACATAGAGCGCAAGCACATGAAGAATATAGGAATAAACCTGGAGCTTACTCCTATTCATTTTACCTTATACCATTTACATCTAGTGTAAAAAATCCTGAAAAAATTAAGTGGTAAAATTTTATACAAAAACGTAGTAAAACATAAAAGCCAGTGAATAGTCACTGGCTTTTATGTTTTTACTATATAAGATTTAATTTAATTCGTTACAAAACTATACACCTGAGAAGTAGAAGTATTACCATTTAAATCATGTGTTACAACCTTCCAATAATACGTTTTACTGGCCTTTAAAGCATATCCTTCTATATTCGCAGTTGCCGTTGTCCCTACTTTAGTAGTAGGATTTGCATTAGTATCTAGATACACATCATATTCTTTAATATCATTATCCACATCACTGCCAATCCATTCTAAATCTATGGATAGTGTTGTTACTTCTGTTTCATTTTCTGGATTTGTTAAATCTGCAGGAAAAGGGGCATAATTCTGAGTACCTAAACCAGCTAAATAAAACTTCCATGTTTCACTTGTAGCAGAGACTGTTGTTTTATTAGATTTAGATACTACATACCAAGAATAAGGCACTCCTCTTTCTAAAGTAACTTCAACAGCATCAGAGCTAGCATTGAACTCTTCAACACTATTCGCATCTAAATTTTTAACAAACAGCGTATACGATGACGTATTATCGGCTTTATTCCAATCAAAATTTAATTTAGATTCGGTATCAGATATTGCGGTTCCACCTGTACATTCTTCATTATTATCTGGATACACTAAAACTGCTTTTGTTGGATCTAGAATAACCTCTTCTTTTTCCCCTGAATCTTTATTTCCTCCACAAGATGTAATTATCAAGAACCCTAATAATACTTGTATTCTTCTTAATATTCTGATATTTTTCATTTCTTTTACTTTTATTCTACTACAAATTTTGAAGCCCCAACTTTTTCTTTGTTCCTTTTAAAAACAATAATATAAACTCCTTTTCCTAGTCCATTTACCAATATGCTATTCTCTGTGCTATCTATTTCTTTTCTTAATATTAGCTTACCAGTAATATCATATACATAAGCAGATGAATTTCTCAATTTTTCTGTTACTACTATAGAAAGTTCTTCTTTTACTGGGTTAGGATAAATAGAATAGGATTTATCTATAAAAATAGTTTCCTCATAAACACCCTGACAATTTTTATCTGTTGTTACTTTCAATTTATTTATTCCTTCTTCCAATGCTAATTCAATTTCATTAGCACCTGTTTGTATTTCTTTACCATTTAACGCAACAAAATATTTGACGCCACCTTTTAAATTTAAAAAAACGGCATTTTTATCTACGGTAAGCTTAGAAGAAACAGTTAAAGATTCTGGTTCTCTTATTTGAACAGAGAATTCCATTTTATAATCTGGAAACGATGGTAATGTAATTACAATAGTATAGCTTCCTACTTTTAAATTCTCTACGCTTAAATTATTAGAAAAATTAAAACTCTCATTATAGCCTGCACTAGACACAACTGCATTATAATTCTGCCCCACAATAGTACTAATACTTAGCATACCATTGTCTTGATTATTACAAGTAGCATCTATTGCTTTTATAGTATAATTGTTTGTAGGTAATTTTTCAGGTGTAAATTCTCTAATATTAGAACTAAAATTAAATACTTGCATAGCTACACTACTTACATGCCCTCCAGCATCCGGAAATGCAACCGAAATAACATTGTTTGTATTTAAAACATCATAAGCAACAGGGATTTCTAGTGTCCCAAAAAATCTATTTTTTTGTGCTTGATCATAGCCACGCCAATCCTCTGGCACAGTTATGTCTACATTATTAACTGTTACAACAGGCTTTAAAACACTACCGTGATCACGACCTATACTAACTCTTAAAACAGCTTCGCCATATGTTGTAGGCTTTGCTACTCCATTAATATTAAAGGTTACCGCTTGGTTTGCTTGTATTGGTTGTAAATAACTATCTGCAAAATATTTTACTTCATCTGAAGTTTCATCAATTATAATATCATTATCAAAAGTATATTCTAAAATCATGGTAGACTGAGACCCCAATTCTACACTTGAAATTGCAGTTATTACGCTTTCCTCCTCTAAAACCGGAATATTACCCGACAGTGTTAAATGTCTTTTTAAAATACTTGTTATAGCAACATTATAATTATCAAAGACGTTCAAATCTATAGTAGCTGCCGAAAACTCTAAATTATTGAGTATTACATAACCTTTGTTCCCATCTATGTAGGCATCAACCTGGATATCTAAATCTGTTGCTTTTGTGTCTATCCTTGTGCCCTTAACGTTTTTCCATAAATCATAAAACTTTACTCTTTCTGTATACACCCATTCTCCAGTATAACTCGCTGGTTCATTGGCCTTTCTCATTAATCTTGATACATATGGTATCCCTGTGGTAGAATTATAACCCCATTCTGCCTTAACAATTGTAAACGGAATTGCAATAGCAATATCATTAGGTCTTTCCATATAAGACATCATTTGTCCATTTTGAGCAGCCATAAACAACCAATCTCTGTATGGACTCCATTGCTCGTTTCTTAAATCGTGAGTTTGAGAACCATACTCCGATATTACATAAGGTTTTGTTTCTCCAAGCTTAATAAGACTATATTGATCGTGCATATCAAAAGTAGCTTCCAAATTACTACCTGATCTTAAATCTTTTTTTCCGCCAAAAACAGGAAAATCATATAAGTGCCAAGACCAAAAATCCATTTTTTCACCAGCTACATCAATAAAGAGTTTATCTCTATTTATCCATCTTTGAAAATCTCCGGTTTCAAAATCTGGAAAAGCCACTGTGTACCCTCCTATTTTTAGATTAGGATTCTGTACTCTAATAGCATCAGCTACTTCTACATGAAAATCAGCTACTTCTTGTAACGAATTAGTAAAATTACTTTTCCCGCCAAGTTCTTCATAAGCAGGTTCATTTATAACTTCTATCCATTTAGGTATTGGCTCACCATTACCTCCATGAAATTCGTTAAAAAAACGACCCATGTATTCCCCGGTTGCAGTAGCATTAGCTAATTCCCAACCTGTAACACTTGTAGCTCTTTGACTTTCTCCAGTCCAAAATGGATGCAATTGCGCAGCCATAACATGATTCGCCTTTCTGCTTTCATAACTATGTAAATCTGTCTTAGATGCATAATTGTTTCTGGTGTTTGAGCCTTTCGTTACAATTTCATTTGGATCGGCAAACCCTGATCTAATAGGATCTTCACCAATATTATTTAAATTCCAAGTTATACTTCCTGTGTTTCTTCCAAGATAAACATCATATCCATTTAGAAAATCATCCCGAAGGTCCGTTACAAAATTGTCACCATCCCACTCATTTTCAACTTGGTTAGCGTGAATGGTAATAAACTTAGATCGGTCAAATTCTGAAATATTTCCAACAGTATGTTTTACATTTAGATTAACATCTACCTGCACTTGTGCATAAAAAGGTAAATACATAAAACATAGAAGTACTCCAATAATTAGTTTATTCATAAAATAGAATTTTTGTTAAAATTGTATCTTCTAAATATAGTTAACGGGAATACAAACAATAGAAAATAACACTCAATAATAACTTAACAAACTAATAGAATAGACTTTAAATTTACTATACACTTTAAATATAAAAAGCACTTACATTAAGAACAGTCTTAATATAAGTGCTTTTTATTACTAATTATAGCGTATAATTACAACTGAAATACCTTTTCCATTTCAATCCATTTTTCACCTTTTTTTGCCCACGGAAGTTCTTGTTGGTAGTTCCACATAAGTTGTTCCCACTCTTGTACTTTAGGATTATTAGCATCCATCTCTGCCTTTTTGTTAGGATCAAAAGTTTCATCAACTTCCATAATCATAAACATACGATTACCTGTTAGGTAAATTTGCATATCTATAATACCTGCATCCTTAATACTTTTTGTAATCTCTGGCCACGCATTACCTGCTGCATGGTATTCTTTATACTCTGCAATTAATTGAGGGTCATCCTTTAAATCACAGGAAAGACAAAATCTTTTTGTTGTCATTTATATCTTAATTAGTTTGTTTTTTAAAAGTACTATATCCATAGAATGCTACAACTGCCAAACATACCAGCGGTAAAATGAAAGAAAAGTTAACTTCAGGAATAAACCCTAAAATTTTTACATCAGAAAAACCAGAACCACCCCAATCTAAAATACTACCTTGTAAAACAGGCATTAACGCACCTCCTACAATTGCCATAACTAAACCAGCTGATCCTATTTTAGCTTCGTCTCCCATATCTTTTAACGCAATACCGTAAATTGTTGGGAACATTATGGACATAAAAACAGATACAGCAACCAAAGAAACTAAACCTGCCATTCCTGATAATAACACAGCACCTGCACAACATACAACACCACCTATTCCAAATAGCATTAACATTTTAGAAGGATTAATAGTTCTCATCAATGCTGTTCCTATCCAACGACCGATTAGAAAAGAAATCATAGCTGCTACATTAAAATAAGTTGCGGTAAGCTCCATGTCAAACGTTTCATTTATATTATCAACATATTGAAAAATATAAGTCCAACACATAATTTGAGCACCTACATAAAATGCCTGAGCAACAACTCCAAATTTATAATTACTATTAGCAAATAATTTTTTAAAAGATTCCGAAAGTGACATTTTATCCTCATCTGCTGTTTTTGGCATTTTCGTAAATATTATAATTGCCATAATAACTAAAACCAAAATCCCCAAACCTATATATGGCACGCTAATTATGCCTAAGTCATTTTCTCTAACGGCTGCCAATTCTTCTGAGGTTAAGGCTTTATAAGCCTCTTCAGTATAATCATCAGAACGTAACGCGCTAATCACAAATACTTGTGCTATAATCATCCCAGATAGAGAACCTATTGGGTTAAATGCTTGAGCCAAGTTTAATCGTTGCGTAGCAGTTTCTTTATCACCTAATGCTAAAATTAAGGGATTTGAAGTTGTTTCTAAAAATGCTAATCCACAAGTAATAACCCATAAAGAAATTAAGAAATAGGTGAATGTTTCATTTGCTGCTGCTGGATAAAACAAAAACGCACCAATTGCATATAAAGAGAGTCCTAATATAATACCAGATTTATAACTGTATTTTCTAATAAATAAAGCCGCAGGCAAGGCCATAAAGAAGTAACCAAAATAAAAAGCAAACTGTACTAAAGAAGCTTCCATATTAGATAGTTCTGGCATCACCTTTTTAAATGCAGAAACCATAGGGTTAGTTAGGTCATTTGCTATTCCCCATAGGGCAAATAAAGATGTTATAATTATAAAAGGAAATAATAGTTCCTTACTTACTATTGGAGCTTTTTTAGTACTCATAATATATTAGAATTAAAGGTTGGTTGATTTTTTAAAAGTTATTCTGTTAATAAAGATCTATCTAAATTAACATAACCACCATCTACTGCAATAAACTGCCCTGTGGTATGCGATGCTTTTTCAGAAATTGTAAACAAGCAAGTATCTGCAATTTCTTGTGGTGTTGTCATTCTATTTTCTAAAGGAATTTTCTTAACTATAGATTTTAATTTTTCTTCTCCATTCTCTAAAGTCTTAATCCAAGCATCATAAGCAGGTGTCCAACTTTCTGCTATTATTATAGCATTAACTCTTATACCATCTTTTATTAAATCTACAGCCCATTCTCTTGTTAAACCAAGTACACCGCCTTTAGATGCAGCATAACCAGAAGTACCTCCTTGACCTGTTAAGCCAACTTTGGAACCAATATTTAATATATTCCCTTTAGACTTCTTTAGAAACGGTAATGCATGTTTTACAACAAGAAAATAACTTACCATATTTAGCTTCAAGGAATTCATGAATTCGTCATAAGAAGCATCTAAACCTACACCATCATTTACACCAACATTGTTAATTACAACATCAATTCTATCGTATTTTTTTATAATAACATCAAAAGCATTTTTTATTTCCTCTGGATTAGTAACATCCGTTTGACAGAAAATAGCATCTATTCCTTTTTCTTGAAGCTCCTTTACGTATTCAAATCCTCTTGCATTTCTATCAATTACCGCTGGTATTGCTCCTTCATTTGCAAGATTTTGCAAGATAGTTTCTCCGATACTGCCTTTAGAACCTGCGGCTCCAGATATTACGACTACTTTGTCTTTCAACTTTAAATCCATCTATACTAAATTTTTTAAATAATGATTTTCTCTAAAAATAAATAACTATCTCTTAAAAACGAAAAAGAACGCACCGAAAAGGTGCGTCCGAAAACTAAATAAAACTAACTCTAATCAACTATTATTACTCACTCAAAGTAATTTCTAAAGTATGCGCAAACTCACCAGACTTATCTCCCAAATTGGTTATAGATAATCCTTTTTTGGTTTGCTTATACACTATATCTTTTTTAGACCCTAATAGGGTTACATTTTCTATTTTTATTCCCTTAGCATATTCACTATTTTCTCCTAAAGATTCTATAGTAACTTCTCCTTTTTTAGGCCACGCCATCATTATAGCATATAATTTATTTCCTTTTTTAGTAAATCTAATGTCTTGCCCTGTAAAGTCTTTATTTTTTCCTTCAGAATGGTGTCCTTTTTTAACCTCTGTAGGCCCTTCTCCAAAAGTATTCCAATACTTGGTATCATAAATTGCTTCTCCATTTACCTGCAACCACTCTCCAATTTGCAATAAAATCTTAGCTTGATCCTCCGGAATAGTTCCATCTGCTTTTGGACCTACATTTAAAAGCAAATTTCCGTTTTTAGAAACAATATCTACTAAATCATCTACTATTTGGTTTGCTGTTTTAGACTTCCAATCTGTAACATGACTCCATGAGTTTTTCCCTATAGAAGTATCGGTCTGCCAAGGTAATTTTCTAATACCAGGTAATTTCCCTCTTTCTAAATCATAAACCACAGTTCCTTCCGGAAACGCTTCATGGCTAAAGTTCTTGTCTTGCAACACTACTTCTTTACCCCATTCTATTCCTTTATTATAATAATAAGCAGCAATTTTAGGTCTAACAGATGCATAATCTGGAATATCTAAATAAAAATCGAACCAAAGAATATCTGGTTGGTAATTATCAATTAAGTCTACCGTACGATCCATCCATTGTTTCTTAAATTCTTCTGAAACAGGTTCATTAATATCTTTTCCTTTTGGGGAATATAAATCTGCATATTCTGGATCCGTAGTATCAAACTTATCTTTTTTATTATAGAAAGACCAGTTAAATGCGTAATGAGAAGAAGCCCCCATGATTAGCCCTTGTGCTCTACCTTCTTTAAAAAGCTCTCCCAAAACATCTCTTTTAGGACCCATATCTACAGAGTTCCATCTTGTAGTATTAGATTTATACATTGCAAAACCATCATGATGATCTGCAACTGGAACCACATACTTTGCTCCAGATTTTTTAAATAAATCTATCCAATTTTTAGCATCAAATTTTTCTGCCTTAAACATTGGAATAAAATCTTTGTATCCAAAATCTTTCTGGTCACCCCACTTTTTTTTATGGTGTAAAAAAGTAGCATTTGGTCCTTTTGTTTGTAATTTTAATTGTGCGGTAAAGGTTGCAGTATCCATATACATTTGTCTTGGGTACCATTCTGACCCAAAAGCAGGAACAGAATATGCTCCCCAATGGATAAAAATTCCAAACTTCTGTTTATTAAACCAAGCAGGGTCTTTATAATTCTTTTTTATAGATTCCCAATTTGGTTCATATTTTGGAATACTATCTGTAACAGTAGTTAAATCTTTCTTTGCATCTTTATTCTCAGTCTTGCAAGAAACTATTAATAATGTAAGAGCAATTAATACTAAAAAATGTTTTTTCATTATGTTGTTTTAATCCATGATTAGTGCTTTGCTAAATTCCTATTTTAAAACAACAACTGAAACTACACATGTTCCAATAAGTATAACAAATGGTTCAAACCTACTAAAAAGGAGGGTTAACAACTAGACAAAAACTTAATTTGTAAATGCTCTTGCATATTTTTGTTGGTAAACCAGAGGTGTACATTTAATGAATTTATTAAACTGTCTGTAAAAAAAAGGCAAACTTTCATAGCCGGATAAGAAAGCAATTTCTGCAACTTGTTTATTAGAATCTATTAAAAGTTGACAAGCCAATTTTATTTTATACTCATTAAGAAACGTAAAGAATGATTTATTAAATGTTTTTTTAAAAAACCTACAAAAAGATTCTTCACTCATAGAAACTACACCAGAAATTTCTTTTAATGTAATTTGTCTTTGGTAATTCTCCATGATAAAATTATGAATTACATTAATTCTCTCATTGACCTTAATATTTAGCTTAGGAGCAAAATTATTCCCAGATAAAGTAATTTTATTTTTAGAATGTGCAAGCGTATTTAATATTTGAAGTAATGAAATAATATTTTCAAAAGGAGTTTGTTTTTCCATTTTCTGGAGTATGGGAACTATTTTTTTAGTAACCCTATTATTAAATTTTACACCACGAGAAGCTAATACTAAAAGCTTACTAATATCTGAAAATTCGGTTTTAGCAAGCCACCCTTCTCCAATTACATCTTCTTTCCATTGCACTACTATAGATTTAGAAGTCGTTTCATTTACAGTGGTATTTTTCCAGCAATGCGGCAAATTAGAACCCAAAAGAACTAAATCCCCTTTTTCAAACTCTAATACACTGTCTCCTACATACCGCATACCACTACTTTGTTCAATATAAGTTAGTTCATATTCGGGATGAAAATGCCAAGGAGCATTAAACATAGAATCTGAATACGTAAAAACTTTAAAAGAACTTCTGGGAGAGCTAGATATTTTTTCTAATTGCGCCTTCAAATCAAATCTAATTTTAGTATAATATTGCTCATATTACAACAAAAAAATAAAAAACACGAATTTTATGTTAAAATAGGGTATTAAATCGGTTTATTTAGATAAATTCATAAACCTTTAAATCTAGTAGATTTATATTTTTAAAAATAAAAAACATGGCTATTAAATGTAAAGCGGCAATTGCCAAAGGCGATGGCTCTTTCTCTATTGAAGAAATAACAGTACAAACCCCAGAACAGAACGAAGTAGTAGTGCAAATTAAAGCCGCAGGGCTTTGCCATACAGACCACGATTCGCTAAACTGGGGAAAACCCATTGTTATGGGACATGAAGGAGCTGGTATTGTTACAGCTATAGGTACTAATGTAAAAAGTGTTGCTATTGGCGACTCTGTGATTTTAAATTGGGCAACCCCTTGCGGCACTTGTTTTCAATGCGAAAATGAAAACGAACATATTTGTGAGAACAACTCCCCTGTTGTGGCTGGCGGAAATGGATATACCGAAGGGCATGCGCATATAGAAGGAACCACTTGGAATAACAACCCTATTGAACGCTCCTTTAATATTGGAACTATTTCTGAATATACCCTAGTAAAAGAATCTGCGGTTGTAAAAAACACAATCCCTAACATGTCTTTTAGCGCAGCAAGTATAGTTAGCTGTGGCGTAATGACTGGTTTTGGTTCTGCCGTGAATACAGCCAAAGTAGAACCTAACTCTTCTGCGGTTGTTTTAGGTACAGGTGGCGTTGGGCTCAATGTAATTCAAGGAATAAAAGTTTGTAATGCAGACAAAATTATTGCGATAGATATTAACCAAACTAGATTAGATATGGCGGTTGAGTTTGGCGCAACGCATACTATTTTAGCAGACAAAGATGACAAAGGTCTTTTAAAAGCAGCGGAGAAAGTTAAAGAAATGACTAATGGAAGAGGTGCCGATTATGCTTTTGAGTGTACAGCCATACCTGCATTAGGCGCTGCCCCTTTAGCAATGGTAAGAAACGCAGGAACTGCAATACAAGTTAGCGGAATAGAAGAAGAAGTTTTAATTGATATGTCTTTGTTTGAATGGGATAAAAAATACATTAATCCTTTATATGGGAAATGTAATCCGCAAACCGATTTTCCTAAAATACTAAATCATTATAAGAATAAGGAGATTAAATTAGATGAAATGATTACCAGAACATATCCTATAGATGATTTACAACAAGCTTTTGACGATATGCTTTCTGGAAAAAATGCAAAAGGAGTAATTGTTTTTTAATAATCATTTAGAAAATGTTTAGAACTACTGAAATATCTGATCCAGAATTTGAAAGTAACAACCTTAGGTTCATTACGGTTAAAACAAAAAACTTAAAAGGTCGCGGGGATATTTGCCTCTTTGTTCCTCCTGTTAAAAACGCAAAAGATTTACCAATAGTCCTATTATTACATGGAGTGTATGGCAGTGCTTGGATATGGTCTCAGAAAACGGGAGTACATATTACCGCTTGGGAAATGATGCAAAAAGGAACATTAAAACCTATGATAATTGCAATGCCCTCTGACGGACTTTGGGGTGATGGCTCTGCTTACTTACCGCATAACCAAAGAAATTTTGAAAAATGGATTGTAGAAGATGTTCCTAATGCTATACTAGAAAACATAGATGCAACCAGTAAAAACTCTAACCTCTACATAGGAGGATTATCTATGGGTGGTTTTGGAGCTCTTAATCTTGGGATTAAACACGCACCCAAATTTAAAGCCGTTTCTGGGCACTCTTCTATAACATCTTTTGAGCAGATGTCTCTTTTTGTAGAAGAACCTTTACATGAATATGATGCTTTAAAAAAAGAAATTCCATCTGTCTTTAAAACTATTATAGAATCTAAAAACAAACTTCCAAAATTTAGATTCGATTGCGGAAAAGAAGATATATTAATAGAGCACAATCGTAAATTACACCAACAATTAGAGGAAGAAAATATTGCACATATTTACGAAGAATTTCCCGGAAAACACGAATGGCCTTATTGGACAGAACATGTAATAGATACTTTGCAATTCTTTAATTCCGAAGAAAAACCTAAATAACAAACACCGTCTCTTATAAATGATAAACTTTACCCTTTTTTTCTTCTTTTAAAGTTTTAAACACAACAAATGTTTTTAATTATAGCTCCTTTGGTTTTATAGCCGTCTACTTTCTTAACTATCTTATATATTTATAGAAACAATTATAAATAGTCAAGATATGTTACTAAAAAACAGCATTCCTATAGTTAAGAAAATAGTTTTTCTCATAGTATTCTTGAGTATAACGGTATCTAATACATTTGCACAACATAGTATTAACCCTTTTCCAAAAGGAGAAATAAATACAACATATACTACTTCAGAAAAGCCAAACCCTGAGAACAACAAACTTTTTACAGTAAAGAACAACAGAATAGAAGTTTTATATACTTGGAAAGGAAACAAAGCCCCTTTTGGGATAATTACTACTAGAAAAGAATACAGCCATTACAATTTAGAATTACAATATAAGTGGGGCGAGCGTAAATTTAAACCCAGATTAGAAGACAAAAGAGATGCAGGTATACTTTTTCATATCCAAGGAGAAAAAGTAGTTTGGCCAAGTAGTTTAGAGTGTCAAATACAAGAGCATGATACGGGAGATTTATGGGTGATTAAAGGCCCCGCAGTTATTGTAATAGAAAAAAATGGTGTCGAAAAAAAATTAGATTCTAGTGGCGACACTGCTTTTCTTCAAAATATAAAATATGAAGACCATGAAATAGAAGGTTGGAACACAGTAAGACTAGAAGTTAGAGGTTCCAAATCTGCTCGTTTTTATGTAAACGGTAATTTAATTAATGAAATAAAAAACTTTGTTGACAAAGACAAAAAACCTTTATCTAAAGGGCAAATAGCACTACAAGCAGAAGGAGCTGAAATAACGTACAGAAACATACAATTAGAAGAATTACAACCCTAAAAAAATAAGAACATATATCATGAAAAAATCACTTAGATTCATACTTCCACTTATCCTATACAGCTTATCTATTTTTTCTATACAAGCACAAGATCGTCCAAATATTATTTTTATACTTACAGACGATCAACCTTATGGATACATGGGAGTAACTGGAAATACAATTGTAAAAACACCCAACTTAGACAAATTAACAAATGATGGTGTTCTATTTACAAATGCTCATATTACTAGTGCCATTTGCACTCCTAGTAGGGTGTCTATTTTACTTGGTCAGTATGAAAGAAAACATGGTGTTAATTTCAACTCTGGAACTAGTGTTTCTAATGAAGCATGGAAAGAATCTTACCCAATGCAATTTAAAAATGCAGGATATTATACTGGATGGATTGGTAAAAATCATGCCCCTGTTGGCAAAGGAGGTTACCAAAGCGGATTAATGGAAAAAAGCTTTGACTTTTGGTATGCAGGTCATGGGCACTTAACTTTTTACCCTAAAAAACACCACCCTATCTTTAAAAATGCAGAATTTGACACGCAAGTAGAAATAATAGATGAAGGGGTTACTAAATTTTTAGATGTAAATGAACAAAAATTTGAAGGTGCAGTACAATTTTTAGAAAAACGCCCAAGAGATAAACCTTTTATGCTTTCTATTAACTTTAATTTACCTCATAGTGCTAGTACTCGCACCATGGAACAAAAAGAAACAGATGATGAAATATATAAATCCCTATATAGAGATTTAGACATACCATTACCAGCTAATTACATTGCTAAAGCAGATATTAAAACACCAAAATTACCTTCTAGTATTCATAGAGTAGAAGACAGACAGGTTGGATATAGCTTCTCTGACACCCCAGAAGGCACTAAAGAAAGATATATAAGGCAAATGCAAGCTATGACTGGTATAGATAGATTAGTTGGTAACTTAAGAAAGAACCTAAAAGCTCTAAAAATTGAAAAAAATACTATTATAGTATTTACCTCTGATCATGGATTATATATGGGACAACAAGGTTTAGGAGGAAAAGCATTGTGTTATGAAATTACTACGCATGTTCCTCTTGTTGTTTACAACCCTAAATTAAAAAAGAAGAGTAGAGGTGTTAAAAATGATGCCCTAGTGCAAAGCATAGACATTGCACCAACTATGTTAAGTTTTGCAGGAGCTTCCATACCAAAAGCTATGCAAGGAAAAGACATATCAAAAATAGTTTCTGGAGAAAAAGCATCTGTCAGAAATTATGTTTATACCGAAAACCTATGGTCTACACAATTTGGAAACCCTAGATGTGAATCGGTTCAAAACAAAGAATGGAAATACATAAGATATTACAAAAACAATACCTTCTCTGCTAATAAAAAAATACAAGTAGCTAAAGATTTAGGTATTAAAGAAAAACATATGCTTTACGCTGTTCATGATTCAGATATTGCTATTTACAGAGACTATATAGAGTCTTCTTTACAAGGAGAAAAGCCTGTCTACGAAGAACTATACAATCTAAAAAATGACCCAAGTGAACTTCATAATTTAGTAAGCAAGGAGCAGCATAATTCTATATTAGAAGAACTTAGAAAAGAATGGAAAAAACAAATTACAAATGCAAGAGGAACAGATGCTCCTAAAGTTTATAGATATACTATTGACAGTCAATTAGAAAGTTCTGATAAGGTACAATTAGAGTAAAAAACCAAACTACTAAAAAAATGAAAAAATTAGCATTAGTAATTACTATTCTTCTATTTATAGGAGCAAAAACAAGTGCTCAAGAAGCACCCAAGAAACCTAATATTATCGTAATTCTTACAGACGACCAAGGCTGGGCAGATGTTGGTTTTAATGGCGGCACAGATATCCCCACACCAAACCTAGACGAACTAGCCGAAAGTGGCGTAATTTTCTCTAATGGTTATGTATCTCACCCCTACTGTAGCCCTTCTAGAGCTGGTTTACTTACGGGAAGGTACCAAGCAAGGTTTGGTCATGATTGCAACATGACCTATGATACAGACAATGATAATAGCATAGGAACACCTTTGTCTGAAGTTATGATATCTGAAGCCTTAAAAGAAGAAGGCTATAGAACTTGTGCTATAGGCAAATGGCATGTAGGTGACCATCCTGATTTACACCCAACCAACCAAGGTTTTGATTATTGGTTTGGATTTTCTGGAGGAAACATGAATTATTGGGGAATTCCAGATGGTCCATTAAAAACTATCCTTAGAAATGGTAAACCTGTACCGCAGAAAGAATTAAGTTATTTAACAGATGACTTTACAAACGAAGCTATTAACTACATAAACAAAAAATCTGATAAACCATTTTTTATATACCTAGCGTATAATGCGCCACACTCTCCTGATCATGCTATTGAAAAATATTTAGAACAAACTAAACATATTGAGTATAGTGACAGAAGTATATATGGTGCTATGGTAAATGCCGTAGATAATGGTGTAGGTAAAATAAATAAAGCTCTTATAGCTAACGGAATAAAGGATAATACTATAATTGTTTTCCTTAGTGATAATGGCGGAAGAAAAGAACATGCAGACAATAGACCTAATAGAGGTCATAAAGGAATGCTTTTTGAAGGCGGAATAAAAGTTCCTTTTTTTATCACTTGGCCTAAAAAAATAAAGCCAAAACAGACGTATAACCAAAATGTTATTTCTTTAGATTTATATCCTACATTTTTAGAAGCTGCAGGAGTAAATGTTACTTCCAAAAAACAATTAGATGGAAAAAGTTTATTACCTTACTTAAAAGGAAACCTATCTACCGTGCCACACAACACTCTTTTTTGGCGCTCTGTTGGTGGTTTTGAATATGCTGTTAGAAAAGGGGATTTTAAACTTTACAAAAGTTCTTATAAGAATAAAACTATGCTTTTTAATTTAAAAAATGATTCCTATGAGCGTCATGATATTGCGGAAAACAACCCTAATATCATAAAAGAATTAGAAGAAGAATATAAAACTTGGGATAGTAAAAATATAGCTCCAGGGTGGTTAGACCCCCACCCCGAGAATGTAATTAAGGAAGAGAAAAAACTTCAAGATGCTAGAAAAAAATCTACCCGGAAAATAAAATAATTAAGTATTAAAAAATCATCTTAAATAATTATGAGAAATATATTTATAAAAAAAACAATCCTTATTTTTCTTAGCGTAATCACTTTTTTTTCCTGTAAAACAGCAGAAAAAACTCCTGAAAAACAGCCTAACATTGTATGGATAGTTTCTGAAGATAACTCTAAGCATTATTTAAAACTGTTTGATGAAAATGGAATAGAGACTCCCAATATTGCCTCTTTAACCAATCAAGGAGTTATGTTTACCAGAGCGTTCTCTAATGCTCCAGTATGTAGTGTTGCTAGATCTACAATAATTTCTGGAACTTATGCTCCAAGAACTGGAGTACAGTTTCATCGAAAAAGCGAGTTAGCACCATTACCAGATGGCCTACATATGTTTCCTGCGTACCTAAAACAAGCCGGATATTACACAACTAACAACAGTAAAGAAGATTATAATTTTGTAAAAAGTGATACGGTTTGGGATGATTCTTCAAAAAAAGCTAGCTACAGAAATAGAAGTGAAAACCAACCATTCTTCCATGTTTTTAATATAGGTACAAGTCATGAATCTAGAATTCATTTTACCAAGGAAGATATGGATGCCGCTTTAGCAAAAGGTGAATTAGATAGTTTTAACATTCAACCTAATCACCCACAAACAGAATTATTTCAATACACTAATGTTCATTATCGAAATAAAATTCAGGAGATGGACCAAGAAGTTGGTGCTGTGATTAAAGAATTAAAAGAAGATGGATTATTAGAAGACACCTTCATTTTTTACTATGGTGACCACGGAGGAGTTTTACCAGGAAGTAAAGGATATTTATACGAAACCGGACTTCACGTTCCTATGATAGTTCGCGTTCCTGAAAACTATAAACATTTAACACATTTAAAACCTGGAAGCACTACTGAAAACTTTGTGAGTTTCATAGATTTGGCTCCAACGGTTTTAAAACTAGCTAACGTGTCTATTCCCGAACAAATAGACGGTAAACCTTTTCTTACTCCAGAAGAAACAAAACAAGACCATACAACATTTGGATACGCAGATAGATTTGATGAAAAGTACGATTTAGTACGATCAGTGCGTAAAGGGAAATATAAATACATCCGTAATTTTCAACCTTTCAATTTTGATGGATTAATGAATAACTATCGTTACAAACAGTTAGCATATAAAGAATGGGAAACACTTTATAACGAAGGTAAATTAAACGATGTACAATCCACATTTTTTAAATCAAAAGCACCTGAAATGCTTTTTGATGTAGAAAATGACCCTTATGAAACTAAGAATTTAGCAAACGATGCAGCACACAAAAACACCCTTTTAGATCTAAGAAGCTCTTTAAATACATGGATAGAAGGAATGCCTGACCTTTCTTTTTACCCAGAACACTATATTATTGACAATGCTTTAAAAAATCCAGTAAAATGGGGGCAAGAGCATAAAAAAGACATTAAAAAATATATTACAACGGCAAATTTAATGTTACAAGATTTTAGTTCTATTAAGGAGAAAGTAAAAGTAAGTTTAGCTTCTAAAGACCCTTGGGAACGTTATTGGGCACTGATAGTTTGCAGTAGTTTTGGTAAAGAAGCAAATGCATTAAAAACTACCATTAAAAACATAGCTAAAACAGACCCACAAGCTTTAAATAAAGTTAGAGCTGCAGAGTTTTTAGGACTTACTAAAAATGATAATCCAGAACAAATATGTTTAGAGGCTTTATATAGCACAAATAATCCTGTTGAAGCTTTACTTATACTCAATTCTATAACGCTTTTAAGTTCTAAAGATTTTGGATATTCAATACAAATAGATACCTCAAAATTAAAACCAACTGTACTAAAAGATGCACAAGTACTTAGGCGAATTGAATATTTAATACCTTAATTAATTTCTAACTGATGATTCTCTAATGGTTAGCTCTCCATTTAAAACAATGGTTTGAGGTTCCATTAGAGAATTGTTTATTTGTTTAAATAAAAGTTCTGCCGCATTTTTACCCATATCAAAAGTTGGTTGTTTTACGCTACTTAATTTTGGAGTTATTAAATCTACCATACGAGTCTCTGTAAAACCCATTACAGCTATATCTTCAGGCACTTTAATACCATTACTTTTTAGTTTTGCAATTGCACCCATTGCCACACGATCATTAAAACAAAAAATAGCATCTGGCAAATCATGATTATAAATTAGATCTTCTATAACCTGCATACCTTCTTCTGCTAGTAATCCTGTTTCTATAACCTTGTAATTTTCTTTAGGTATTTTATGCTTATTCATAGCTCTTTTAAACCCCTCTATTCTATCTATAGAAACATTTAAACTTTTATACCCAGCTAGGTAATAAATATTTTTATACCGTTGTCTTATTAGGTGTTCTGCAGCAAAAAAAGCCCATTTTTTATTGTTAAAATATACTTTAGAAGCCTCTAATGTTTCTTTAACTCTACTCATAAAAACAATGGGATATCCAGCATTTAATTCTTTTAGATAGTACTCCATATTTCCACTGTCCATGGTGGGAGCAATTATTAAACCATCAACCATACTATGAATTAAAGTTTTTACATTTTTTAATTCAATTTCAGGTTTTTCATCAGATTGAGCAATTAGTACCTGATAACCATGTGCCATAAACACTTCTTGTATTCCTATTATAATCTCAGAATAATATTCATTTATAAATTCTGGTACAACAACACCAATATTAAAGGTTTTATTTTGACTTAATTTTTTTGCAATAGGATTAGGAAAATAACCCATTTCCTCTGCCGTTTTTAGTATAAGTTCTTTAGTTTCTTTTTTAATATCATACTTATCATTAAAAGCCCTAGATACAGATGAGATAGAAACATTTAATCTTTTTGCTACATCTTTTATAGTAACGTGCTTCATAATTAAAGTATTAAGTTTTTAAATAAATTTTCGGAAATAAATATACCTTCTTAAAAAAACAATCTTTTCCAATAACAAAAAATCTTTTTCAAATTATATAATAAGCAATAAAATAGCTTTTAAAATTACAATAATAAACAATATAATGAACATTAATAAGAATACACTAAATACTAAAAATAGTTTGTTTCCGAAACCGTTTCCGAATATTTAAACCGTTTCCGGTATCGTTTCCGGTAAAATAAAATCTTCGCTTACACTTTTCTAACATCTTCTAATACTAAATTACCCCAAGAATTAACTTAAAATTAACTTAAATCATTATTAATTAACAGACAAATTATGAAAAGAAAACATGTCTATTTAATTTTCTTCTTTTGCTGTAGTGCTATGCTATGGTCTCAAGAGAAAATAGTAAATGGGTCTATTACAGATTCAGATGGAGTACCACTTCCTGGAGCTAATGTTGTAGAAGTAGGTACAACCAATGGAACCCAATCCGATTTTGATGGTAATTACCAAATTACCGTAAATCAAGGGGCTTCATTATCCTTTTCTTACATTGGTATGGTTAGTCAAACTATTGTAGTTTCTAATCAAGAGAATCTTAATGTTGCATTACAGGAAGACGCCGCTCAGTTAGATGAAGTTGTGGTTGTAGGTTACGGCACACAAAAGGTTGTAAATTTAACAGGATCTGTAGAAGTAGTTAAAGCTGCTGAAATCACAAGACAACCTGTAGCACAGGCTTCTCAAGCATTAGCTGGTTTAGTTCCTGGTTTAACAGCCACACAATCTAGTGGACAACCTGGAGGAGATAATGCAACTTTAAGAATTAGAGGTGTTGGTACTTTAGGTAATGGAGCTAAGAACAATCCACTAGTTTTAATTGACGGAATCCCAGATGACATCAATGGTTTAGACCCAAGTGACATTGAGTCTATATCGGTCTTAAAAGACGCTTCTGCTGCGGCAATTTATGGCTCAAGAGCTGCTAATGGTGTTATTCTTGTAACAACAAAAAGAGGTAAGGAAGGCAGAATATCTACTTCCTATAATACCTATATTGGTGTACAAAGTATTGCTCAAAACCTTCAATTTCTTGATGCTTTGGGGTATATGGAAGCATTTAACTCTGCACAACCAGGAGCTTTTCCAGAAGAAACATTGCAAGCCTACAGAAATGGAGATGGTGTTGGTACAGAAGCATTACCAAATACAGACTGGGTAGATTTACTATTCTCGTCAGCTGCTATTCAACAATACCATAGTATCTCTGTAAGAGGAGGGTCTGAAAAAGCAAAAATGTCTAGTTCTATTTCATATACAGATCAAGATGGTAATGTTCCAAACTTTAACTTTAAAAGATATAATGGTCGTTTTAATTTAGATTTTAAATTAAGTGAAAAAATAGATTTAGCTTTTGATTTAAATTTTAGAAGAGAAGATAGAAAACAACCAGGAGAACTTAATAGTATTACTAGGTCGGCATATAGGTTACAACCCTTATTTGTTGCGATTAACGATGACGGCACAAACGGGCAAGGCTTTTCTGGCGGTAACCCAGTTGCATATGCAAATTCTACAGCTTTAGACCAAACTATTACTAACTATTTTAGAGGGCTAGTAAAAGCTACGTATAGACCTTTTAATAACTTTTCTATATCTGCAACCTATGCACCACAGTATACAGATCGCGACCAAGATAATTTTCAAACAGGGTTTACGTATTATGAATTCTCTGGTGGACCGGCTATTAACAGAAGTTCCCCTAGCTTAGAAAAAGAAACCTTTACATCTTTCCAAGATAATTTTAATGCTATCATGAACTATAGTAAAGATTTTGGAAATCATAGCGTTTCTGCTTTAGCAGGGTACGAAATATTAAAATTTCAATCCGAAACATGGGGAGCTAGTCGTAAAAATTATGTGTTAGACGATTTTAGAGGATTGGATAATGGAGATGCAGATACGCAATTAAACTACGGGTCTTCTACTTTAAATGGTTTAGAATCTTTATTTGGAAGAATAAATTATTCCTATAAAGATAAATACCTTTTAGAAGCAAATGTAAGACGTGATGCTTCTTCTCGTTTTGCTCCTGGTTTCCGTTCGGCAACATTCCCTTCTTTTTCTTTAGGTTGGGTAGCTTCACAAGAAGGTTTTCTACAGGATAGTGAAACTATAAATTTCTTAAAATTTAGAGCTTCATGGGGTCAATTAGGAAATCAATTTGTTTATGGTACTAATGCAGATGGTGAATCCGTTCTTAACAACTTTGTTTATACTTCATTGTTTGGTTTGGGTAACGCTAACCCTACTATTGGTGGCGTACCAATTACTGGAGGCGCACAGGAAACTTTATCAAATCCAGAGTTACGTTGGGAAACTGGTGAAACTCAAAATATTGGTTTCGATGCCAAACTTTTTCAAAGTAAATTATCATTAACGGGAGAGTATTATGTTCGTAAAACAAAAGATATTTTATTAGATGTTACTATCCCAAGTTCTACAGGCTTATTATCTCCAGCACAAAATGCCGGAGAAGTATGGAACACTGGTTACGATTTATCTATAGGTTGGCAAGATATGATTGGCGAAAACTTTAGATATGGATTTAACTTTAATTATTCTGATTTTAAAAACGAAATTAAAAACTTAGGTGGTTTAGATCAATTACCTCCAGGAAATAGAATTAATAGAGTTGGAGAAGAAATTGGAGCAATTCATGGTCTAAAAGTAGAAGGATTATACCAAGAGAGTGATTTTGATTCTAGTGGAGCTTTAAACCCTGACTTACCTACTCCAGGATTTGGAGCAATTCAAGCAGGTGATATAAAGTATGCCGATATTTCTGGCCCTGATGGAGTTCCTGATGGAGAAATCACAAATGATGATCGTACAATTATTGGAAGTGATATCGCAAATAAAAATTGGGGATTAGAACTATTTACAGAATATAAAAACATAGATCTTTCTATATCTTTATTAGGCTCTGGAGGAAGAGATATTGTATTACAAGGTGATGCTGGTTATGCATTCTTTAATGCTGGTAAAATCCAGGAATGGCAAGCAGATTATTGGACACCAACAAATACTAATGCTGCTTATCCTCGTTTACATCCTGCAAGTTCGCATCCAAACTGGAGGACAAATGAAACTTGGATGCATGATGCATCATATGTAAGATTAAGAAATATTACACTAGGTTATAATTTATCTAGAGACTTTTTAGATAAAATAAGTCTTTCCAGAGCAAGAATATATTTGTCAGGACAAAATTTAGCTACATGGGATAATATGCCAGAAGGGATAGACCCATTAACCCCTCAATTTTCATCTGGTGCATTCTACCCTGTGACTAAGGTGTTTTCATTAGGCCTTAACGTAACTTTTTAGAACCATAATTATAAACAAAATGAAAAAAATAAAATATATAATAACAATATGTCTTAGCGCTCTTATTTTAGGAGCCTGTGAAGACACTGTATTAAATCTAGAGGATCCTGGAGCACCAACAGATGCTACTTTTTTTCAAACACAAGATCATTTAGAGGTTGCACTTGCTGGTACTTATGAAAGTTTAAACTATGTAAGGACAGTACCCTTTCCTCAATTATTAGACCATACTACCGATTATGCTTTTAATCGTGGTAATGTAGGAGGCACCGTTGCTACTACTACTGGCGGTTTAACCTCAACAGAAGCAATTGTTAATGCCTTTTGGGATAGATTTTATACTGGTGTTCAACGTGCCAACAATCTATTATCTAATATGCATAAAGCTAAAGATGTTACAGACCCAGAAAGGTTTGAACAAATTAAAGCAGAAGCTTTATTTTTAAGAGCTATGTTTTATAGTTACTTAACAGAACTTTATGGTGATATCCCTTTTAGAACAGAAATAGTTACTTCTTTAGATGATTTAACAATTCCAAAAACTTCTAAAACAGAAATTGTAGCAAATATTCTTACTAATTTAGAAGAAGCTGCTAGTATACTTCCTGCGGTACAATCTAGTGGCGAAAGAGGTAGAGCATCTGCAAATGCAGCAAATGCATTGATTGCTAGAATTGCATTATATAATGGAGACATGTTACTTGCAGAAAGTGCTGCTTTAAAAGTAATGAACTCAGAAGCAACGCCAACTTTACATACTAACTATGAAGAATTATTTACTGCATCGGGTATTGGCTCTCCCGAAGTAATCCTTGATTTATCATATACTGATGGTACAAGGGTTCATGAAATATCGCAAAGACAAGGAAGTCGTTTTGGTGGATGGTGCCAATTAGTACCTGCACAACAAATAGTAGATAGTTATGAGACTATTAATGGATTACCAATAGACGAAGACCCAACCTATGACCCAGAAAACCCATTTAATAATAGAGACCCAAGATTAAAAGCTACAATTGCAATTCCTGGTGAGGTATGGGCAAATCATGAAATACAACAGCATAGTGATAGTATTGCTGTTTGGAAAGTAGAAAATGGAGTAAATATAGAACGAGTTTTTAACCCAAATGCCGCTAATCCAGGAGGAAGAAAAATAATAGACCCATATGATGGCACAGAATATACTACAGGTGGAGCAAATCGTTTTACATCTTTTACAGGCTATTTCTGGAAAAAATTCTCAGATGAACCTGCCTTAATCGCCAATGATGGCTCTCAAAGAAGATCAGAACAACCTGTTTATTTATTACGTTATGCAGAAGTTTTATTAACTTATGCAGAAGCTAAAATTGAAGCCGGAAATATAGATAACTCTGTATTAAATGCAATTAATTTAGTTAGAGAAAGAGCCTACAACAACAGTGGCATTCCTTATCCAGCAATTACAACAACCGATCAAGAAGAGCTAAGAAAAATTATTAGGAGAGAACGAAAAATAGAATTTGCAGATGAAGGATTACGACTTTTTGATATTAAAAGATGGCGAATTGCAGAAAAAGTCATGAATACCGAAGTGTTTGGTAGTCCTGCCAATGGGTTTAGCAAAATAGGATCTCTTAACTACATACCTAGTATCGATGATGACGGTTTTGTAACTTACCCTGGAGCACCATCACAACCCAGAGTTGAACTTGGAAATTTAGACTATAGAGAATTAGAGGTGAGAGTTTTTGATCCAAATAAACATTACTTATGGCCTATTCCTCAATCAGAAATAGATGCTAGCGAAGGTATTGTAGAACAAAACCCTGGTTACTAAAAAAATTGAGTTTATAAGTTCGAGTTAGTTTTTTAGTTTAAAAGGGAGCTGAATAGCTCCCTTTTTCTAATTTTTAATACAATGATAAACTATCAAAAAACAACATATTTAGTATTTGTTATTATCACCTTGTTATTTTCATGTTCTAAACCTGAAAATAACAAAACAATAAACTCCAAACTATTTGAAATAGTCCCAGACTCCATTAGCAACATAACTTTTTCTAACAATCCAAAAGAAAATGCTTTTATGAGTGCTTTAAATTATGATTACATGTACAATGGCGCAGGTGTATCTGTAGGAGATGTAAATGGCGACTCTTTACCAGATATTTTCTTTGTATCTAACCAAAATAAAAACGAATTATATTTAAACAATGGTGCATTAGAATTTAAAAATGTTTCTAAAATTGCAGGTATTACAGGAGTATCTGGCTTTAAAACCGGAAGTACTTTTATAGATATAAATAATGACGGTTTACTAGATATTTACATATGTAAATCTGGGTTATACAAAGATTCCGAAAAAAGAAAAAATGAGCTCTATATAAATCAAGGAAATAACCAAAACGGAATCCCCACTTTTATAGAAGAAGCCCATAAATACAAATTAGATTTAGAACATTATTCTACTCAAGCATCTTTTTTCGACTATGACAAAGATGGAGATTTAGATATGTTTTTAATCAATCATAATGTCGATTCTAATGTACACTACAATTTTAATCACTATAAAAAAATAAAATCCGACCTCACTAGCGATAGATTATACCAAAACAATAATAATATTTTTAAAGATATCTCCAAAGAAGCTGGTTTATTAAATGATGGCATCGGATATGGATTAGGAATTGCCATAGGTGACTTAAATAATGATACATGGCCAGACGTAATAGTAAGTCAAGATTTCACATCTAAAGACCGCATGTACCTCAATCAGAAAAATGGCACTTTTAAAGAAATTATTAGCACCGCTACAGGACACATTTCTAACTTTTCCATGGGTAATGATATTGCCGATTTTAATAATGACGGCTGGTTGGATTTCGTTTCTCTTGATATGGTTTCTGAAGACAACTATGGCATAAAAGCTAGTATGAGTGGCATGAACCCGGAACGATTTAATTCCTTAATAGATCAAGGGTTTCACCATCAATATATGTATAATACCCTTCAAATAAATAACGGCATTTCTACGAAGAAGAAAATTCCTGTCTTTTCAGATGTTGCTGCCATGGCAGGCGTTGCGAGTACGGATTGGAGTTGGGGTCCTCTCTTTTTTGATATGGATAATGATGGTGACAAAGACCTATTTGTATCCAACGGAATAAAAAGAGACTTTAGAAATGTAGATTATATACATTACAGAGAACGTAAAGAGATTGAATTTGAAGAGAAAATAAAAAAAATATCCAAAAAACTACGCCCCCTTTTTCAAGAACAGCATGATGCCGACATTATAAAAAACATGCCGCCAAGAAAAAAAGATAATTACTTCTATGAAAACCTTGGAGATGCGCAATTCCTCAAAAAGAATGGAGACTGGACAGTAGAAAAATTAACTGCAACCAATGGCGCTTCTTATGCCGACTTAGATAATGATGGTGATTTAGACTTAATCACTAATAATATGAATGATAAAGCTTTTATTTACAAAAATAATAGCAGAGAATTAGGACTTGGAAGCTATTTAAAAATAAAATTAAAAGGTTCCTCTAAAAACATAAATGGTATTGGTGTAAGAGTTAGTATTATTACAACTCAAGGAACTCAAATTCTAGAGCAATATGCTTCAAGAGGGTTTCAATCTTCCAAAGATTATTCACTACATTTTGGAGTAGGGAAAGAAACAATTATTGATACTCTAAAAATTAATTGGCCTAATGGTAAATCACAGTTATTAACAAATACTAAAAGCAACCAAACTATAATATTAAATTATAAAGATGCTATAAATAGTATTGAAACAAAATCAACAAAAAAAACTAAATTTCAAGACATTACAAGCCAAATAAATCTTAATCATTACATTCCGCAAAACACTTTTGACGATTTTAAACGCGAAAGTCTATTACCTCATAAAATGTCTGAAGAAAGTATTGCCTTAGCTGTTGGCGATATTAATAACGATGGTTTAGATGATTTTTTTGTAGGTGGAGCTTTAGGTTTCCCTGGAGCATTATATACACAAAATGAAAAAGGCAGATTTAAAATAGTAAAAACCAATCTTTTTATAAATGATAAAGAATATGAAGATGTTAATGCTACTTTTTCAGACTTAGATAAAGATGGCGATTTAGACTTGTACGTTGTTAGTGGTGGTAATGAACATAAAGTAGGGTCTAAATATTACAGTGATCGTATTTATTTTAACCAAAATGGTGTTTTTCATAAAACAAACATCCCATTTAACACTACATTTTGTCATAGCGGAAGCATTGTAAAACCTTACGATTTTGATAGTGATGGCGATTTAGACCTTTTTGTTGGTAGCAGGCAAACACCTAATAAATACCCGTTTCCAGGAAGTAGTTTTCTTTTAAAAAATGAATCAAAAAAAGACCAAATAAAATTCTCTCTAATTACAAATAAAGAGCTTAACCAAATTGGAATGGTCACCGATGCTAATTGGGTTAATATAGATTCTGATGAGAAAAAAGAACTAGTAATTGTTGGAGAATGGATGCCCATAACCATATTTAAACAAGTAGATGGAAAATTTATTAATTATACAGAAAAAACTGGTTTAGCAAAGAGTTCTGGTTGGTGGAACACAATAAAATCTCTTGATATTGACAAAGATGGCGACATGGATTTTATTGCAGGTAATTTGGGACTAAATTCTAAATACAAAGCATCTACAGAAGCTCCTTTTGAAATATTCAGTAATGATTTTGATGATTCTGGCTCTTTAGACATTGTCTTAAGTTATCATCAAAATGGAGAGAAATTTCCTTTAAGAGGAAGACAGTGCAGTTCGCAACAAATGCCTTTCATTCAAAAAAAATTCCCAAACTATCATACGTATGCTTCCGCCAGATTAGAAGAAGTGTATCCGCCAGAAAAAATGAAAGAAGCCTTGACATATAAGGCAAATACTTTTGCAACAAGCTACATAGAAAATAATGGGAATGGGACTTTTAATATCAAAAAAATGCCCCTTGGAGCCCAACAAAGTAGTGTAAAAAGTATATGTGCATTAGCAAATAAAAAAAATGAAACTACAGATTTTCTTTTATTTGGAAACACTTACGGTTTTGAAGTAGAAACTCCAAGACAAGATGCTAGTTTTGGCACCTATTTACAAAAAGACAAAAACAATTTTTATAAAGTAATAGAACCATCTAAAACTGGATTATACATTTCTGGTGAGATTACTAATGCAAAAAATATTTCATTAACAAATAATGAAAAAGGAATATTGATTGTAAAAAACAACGACAACCTACAATTAATTAAAGTAAATAATAGGTGATTTTAATTGTTTTATCGAATGTTCGGAAACGTTTTCGAAAATTAACCCCCCTTTCGGAAAGGTTTTCGGAAATAAAATTTTTGAATTAATTAAAAACTAAAAAAAATAACACTTTATTGTAACTACAAACCACTCAAAACTATGACTAAAATTGATATTGGAGTAATTATAATTTTCACCTTACTAGTTTTTGTATGCGGAATGAGTTTCTCTAAATCTGGCAAAAACATGAAATCTTTTTTTGCTGCCGGTGGTGCACTTCCTTGGTGGATGAGTGGATTATCTTTATTCATGAGTTTCTTTTCTGCTGGTACTTTTGTGGTATGGGGTTCTATTGCATACAAAAGTGGTATGGTTGCTATTGCTATTCAATGGACCATGTGTATTGCAGGTATAATTATTGCCTTTTGGATTGCACCAAAATGGCAAAAAACCAAAGCCCTAACCACTGCCGAATTTATAACCGATAGATTAGGTAAAAGCACCCAAAAAATTTACACCTATCTATTTCTTGTAATTTCAATTTTTAGCACCGGCGCCTTTCTATATCCAGTTGCTAAAATTGTAGAAGTATCAACAGGGATTCCAATATACACAAGTATCATCTTTTTAGGAATTCTTATCCTAATTTACACCGCAGTTGGTGGCTTATGGGCTGTAATTGTTACCGATGTTTTGCAATTTGTTGTATTAACAGCTGCTGTATTAATTGTGGTTCCATTATCTTTTGATAAAATAGGAGGCTTAGATAATTTTATAACTAAAGCGCCAGAACATTTTTTCGATTTTGTAAATACAGAGTACTCCCCTTTATTTATGATTGCTTTTGGATTGTATAATCTATTCTTTATTGCTGGTAATTGGGCATACGTACAACGCTATACAAGTGTAGCAACACCTAAAGACGCAAAAAAAGTAGGACTTCTTTTTGGTGGCCTTTATACTATTAGTCCATTAATATGGATGCTACCTCCAATGATTTACAGAATATTAAATCCAGAATTAGGGAATCTTGCCGAAGAAGGGGCTTATTTATTAATGTGTAAAGAAGTATTACCTGTTGGAATGTTAGGTTTAATGCTCGGAGGAATGGTTTTTGCCACTTCTAGCTCTGTAAATACTACATTAAATATTTCTGCTGGAGTTTTAGCAAATGACATATATAAACATTTAAAGCCTAAAGCCAGTAATGACCAACTAGTAAAAGTGGGTCGTATAGCTACTATAATTTTAGGGGTATTAACTATAGGAATTGCATTACTAGTTCCCTTTTTAGGAGGAATTGTGGAAGTAGTAATGAGTTTAGCTGCATTAACAGGTGGTGCTATGTTCTTACCTCCATTATGGGCATTATTTTCTAAAAGACAAACTGGAAAAACAGTGCTATTAGTTACCATAATATCTTTAGTAATTAATGCTTTCTTTAAATTTTTAAGTCCAACTATATTAAACATCACTTTAGATAGAGCTCAAGAAATGGGACTAGGAGCTGCAGTTCCTATTCTCTCTTTAGCAATTATAGAGTTTTATTTATACAATAAAAAAACAAGTACAGTACAACATGACAACCATGCAAAACTTGTAATTACAAAATTAGAAGAAGCGCAAGAGGAAGAAGAGTCTAACGAAGGAAATAAAAAAGGAACAAAAGTAATTGGGATTGGGGTTGCTGCAACAGGATTACTAATATTATTACTTTCTTTTATAGCAGAAAACGGAGCGTTATTAGTAGGCGGAATGGGCGTTTTGGTTCTTTTCCTTGGAATCTTCATCATTAAAAAATCGAGAATATAAAGCAAATACAACTGCCATTAAATAGAATATAAAATAATAGATTATTACATGTTAATACAAAATTTCCAAGAAAAGATACGCGATAACAAAACCATTATTACAAATACTGATTTTGTAATTGTTGGTGGAGGAACAGCTGGTGTATGTGCTGCTATTACAGCAGCTAGAAAAGGAACAAAAACAGTACTTATTCAAGACAGACCAGTATTGGGTGGTAATGCCTCCTCAGAAGTTCGTTTATGGATTTTAGGAGCTACCTCTCACATGGGAAACAATAACCGTTGGGCTCGTGAAGGTGGAGTTATGGATGAGATACTTGTAGAAAACATGTATCGTAATAAAGAAGGAAATGCTGTTATTTTTGATACTATCCTTCTTGAAAAAGTAATGCTAGAAAAAAACATTACGCTCTTGCTAAATACTAGTGTTTATGATATAACAAAAACGAGTGATACAAAAATAGAATCAGTTAAAGCTTTTTGTTCTCAGAATTCTACCGAATATAAAATAAAAGCCCCTATTTTTTGTGATGCCTCTGGAGATGGAATTGTTGCTTTTAAAGCTGGTGCTTCTTTTAGAATGGGTGCTGAAACCAGAGAAGAGTTTGGAGAATTATTTGCTCCAGACAAAGCATACGGAGAGCTTTTAGGGCACTCTATGTACTTTTACAGTAAAAGAGAAAATACTCCTGTAAAATATACTCCTCCTGCTTTTGCTTTAAAAGACATTACAGAAATTCCAAGGTATAAAGCGATTGATAAGGATGATAAAGGATGTCGCTTTTGGTGGTTTGAATATGGAGGAAGAGGCGATACTATTTATGACACCGAAGAAATAAAACAGGAACTATGGAAAGTAATTTATGGTGTTTGGGATTATATTAAAAACTCCGGGGAATTTGATGATGTAGAAAACCATACTTTAGAATGGGTGGGTACAATTCCTGGAAAGAGAGAAAGTCGTCGTTTTGAAGGTTTGTATATGATGAAACAGCAAGATGTTTTGAATCAGTGCCAATTTGATGATGCAATTGCACACGGAGGTTGGGCCATAGATTTACACCCTGCAGATGGCATATACAGTGAACTTTCAGGTTGCACACAATGGCATTCTAAAGGTATTTATCAAATCCCATATCGTTCTTTTGTAAGTAAAGACATTGATAACCTTCTACTAGCCGGTAGAATCATTAGTGCTACGCATGTAGCTTTTGGTTCTACAAGAGTAATGGCTACTACTGGTTTATGCGGCCAAGCTGTTGGTATGGCTGCTGCCGTTTGTAATGAAAAAAACATTTTGCCAGCACAAATTCTTGAAGAGAATAGAATTAACTATTTGCAAAACGAATTAAATAAAATTGGTCAGAGTATTCCAAATATTCCTATAGAGAAAACAAGTAATCTACTTAATAAAGCAACTATAAGTTCCTCTTCAGAATTACAATTATCAAAAATTCCGTTTAATGGAGAATGGATGCCTCTTAGCACTGCTTCTGCGCAACTCTTACCTTTATCTGCGAATAAAAAATATACTTTTAAAGTTAACGTAAAAGCCGAAGAAAATACAGCAATTACCGCACAATTGCGTACTTCTGAAAAAACAAATAACTATACCCCTGAAGTAATTTTAGAAACTCAAGAAATTACATTATCTGAAGGAGAGCAATACATTACTATTTCTTTTGATGTTGTACTTCCTAAGGAACAATATGCTTTTATAACCTTTTTAGTTAACGATAAGGTTAGTATACTAACCAGCGAAGAAAGATATTCTGGTGTCTTATCTGTATTTAATGGTGTTAACAAAGCAGTTTCTAATAACGGAAAACAAACCCCACCAGACGGAATTGGAGTAGATACTTTTGAATTCTGGATTCCTCATCGTAGACCAGAAGGAAAAAACATAGCAATGGAAATTATTCCTGCATTATCCTCTTTTAATATAACAAACCTTGGTAATGGATATGTTAGACCAGGAATAGGAGCCAATGCATGGGTTGCTGACATTAATGATTCTAAACCTAGTATAAAAGTGGAATGGGACACAGAACAAACCATTTCAGAGATTAAACTATTTTTAGATACCGATTATGACCATCCAATGGAATCTACTTTGTACGGACATCCAGAATCTGTTATTCCTTTTTGTATTCAAAAGTATATAATCAAAGATTTAGACGGTACTGTTTTGGCTTCTACAGAAGATAACCATCAAACTATAAACACCATTAAATTTAAAGATAGTATTACCACTAAAGGTTTTACAATAGAAGTAGCGCATCCTTCTAAGGAAGTTCCTGCAGCCATTTTTGAAATATTATGTAGTTAACCAAATTAAAGAAAAATGAAGCTATCTAAAATCAACTTTAACACTATAACATTTAAACAAATAGCCAATATACTTTCTATTGTTTGTATTCTAATTTCTGTTGTTTCTTGTTCCACTAAAAAAGAGCAACTCATAATAACTAACGGCGCTGTTAAAGTTGATATAATTACCCTTGACAATAACCAACTTGCGTATACAATTACTAAAGAAAATCAAATAGTACTAGATACTTCTTTATTGGGCATTGTAGTAAATAATCGTTCTTTAGGGAGTAATTCTGAAATAATAAAGAAGGAAGCTTCTACTATCTCTACTAGTTTTCCTTTATTAGGAATAAAGGAAAAGGCAATTTATAATGCTAATCAGACCAATTTTACATTAAAAGAAGAAGATGGTTTTACTTGGAATATAGAGTTTAACGTTTCTTCTGAAGGTGTAGCATATCGTTATATAGTTCCAGGAGAAGGACATCAAACAGTAAATACAGAAATAACATCTTTTAAACTACCTAATAAAACAAAAGTTTGGTACTTTGAAAGAGATAGTGACTGGAAGCTAAAATCGCATGCAGGAGAATGGTTATCAACAGACATTTCTGCTATGCCAACAGTTTCTAAAATGGGCCCTATACAAGGTCTAACTTTAACTTGCGAATTACCAAATGGGGGTTATGCCCTTATAGCAGAATCTGCCTTGTTTAATTATAGCGGTTTACGCTTAAAAGCTATCGGAAATAATACTTTTAAAGCAAACTTTACAGAAGAAGAAACTGGTTTTGTTGTAGAAAACCAAGTAACCTCTGCATGGCGTTGTATTTTGTTAGCAGATGATTTAAATGCATTAGCAAACAATACTATGGTTGCCGCTTTAAACCCTGCACCAGACCCAAGTATATTTACAAATACAAGCTGGATTAAACCAGGAAAATCGGTTTGGCATTGGTGGTCTGGAAAATACGTTAATTACAAAGAAGAAAGAGAAATGGTAGAAGATGCCGAAGCTCTCAATTTTGAGTATTCCATGGTCGATGAAGGCTGGGAAAGATGGGATAACAAGTGGAAAAGCGTAAAAGAATTATGCGATTTTGCTAAAACAAAAGACGTTGGTATTTTTCTTTGGAAGCATTCCAAAGAAATAAACTTTCCAGAAAATGATTATGCTGTTATGCGTCATTTTTTAGATAGTGTAAAGCAAGTAGGAGCTGTTGGTGTAAAAGTAGATTTTATGAATGGCCAGAGTAAATCCTTAATTGCTTTTGATGAAGCCCTTTTAAAAAATACTGCTAAACGACAGTTAATGGTTAACTTTCATGGCTGCCAACAAAGCTCAGGAGAATACAGAACCTACCCTAATGAAGTAACTAGGGAAGGTATTAGAGGTTTAGAAGTAAACCATATGAAAGAAGGGCCTTTACCAGCATCACACAACGCTGCCTTACCATTTACAAGATATGTAACTGGTCATGCAGATTACACTCCTATTGGGTTTACAGAGCCAGGGGAAACAACATGGGCGCACCAATTAGGAACCTTAGTAGCATTTTATTCTCCATTTAATTGTATTGCAGAGAATACGCAATTTCTACTAAAAAACGAATCTGTACAACCAGCTATAAACTTTATTAAAGAAGTTCCTTCCGTTTGGGATGAAACTTTGGTACTACCAGAAAGTAAAATAGGAGAATTGGCGGCCATCGCAAG
This sequence comes from Maribacter vaceletii, assembly GCF_003634105.1. GTDB lineage: Bacteria > Bacteroidota > Bacteroidia > Flavobacteriales > Flavobacteriaceae > Maribacter_B > Maribacter_B vaceletii. Next base: position 452,778 of record NZ_RBIQ01000007.1, read on the forward strand.
AAGAGATAAGCAAGATTGGTATGTTGGTGTATTACATGCAAGAGAGCAAGAAAAACTTATTATAGATTGTAGTTTTCTAGAAGAAGGAGATTATACAGCAACCATTTTTACAGATGATATAGGTGCTAAAAGAATTAATCTAGAAGGATTAAACAAAGAGGCAAACTTAAGACAATGGAATACTGCCGTACCATTTAAAAAAGAAACACAAGTAGTACATAAAAATTCTAAAATAGAGATAACCTTAGCTCCTAAAGGAGGAGCCGCAATTCAATTTAAAAGAAACTAGATTATGCAAAAAACATACATCTATATTCTATGCTTAATGGTAATTTCTTTGCAATCTTGCGGAGAGAAGTCTAAAAAAGTACATAAATCAAAAGAAACAACCGTTACTGAAATAATTAAAAAACCAAATATTCTTTTCTTACTTGCTGATGATTTGGGTTATGGAGAATTAGGTTCTTATGGGCAAAAAATACTAGAGACGCCTGTTTTAGATAGTCTGGCTAGAGAAGGAATGCGATTTACTAATTTTTATGCTGGCAGCGCGGTATGCTCTCCTTCAAGAGCTGTATTAATGACCGGAAAAAAATCGTCTACAAATACTATAAGAGCCAATAAAGGGTATTACCCAGATGGTTCTTCTAGGAGGGTTTCTTTACAAAAAGAAGACCTTACGCTTGCAGAGATGTTAGGAGATAACGGCTACCAAACTGCTTTTATAGGAAAATGGCATTTAGGATTACCAGATGATGTTAGTTCTTGGGCGCATGGAAGAGGATTTCAATATGCGGTACAAGAACAATGGAGCCACAAATACGACCAAAGTAATTTTGATGGCCCTATGGAATATATAAATGGCATGCAAGATTCTATAAACTTCGATTATACAAAATGGGATAGTCACGATGATTACAGGACAAACCTAGCGCTAGATTATTTAGACAAACAATATAATAAAGACAAGCCCTTATTTTTATTCATGTCTTTTAGAGCTCCTCATGGGCATGAAAAAGTCATAGGAAACAACACCCTTTATATGGATAAAGGCTGGCCAGCTGCAGAACGCTTACACGCTGCAAAAATTAATTTATTAGATAAGCAGGTTGGTCGTTTACTTAAAAAATTGGATGCTATGGGTCAATTAGAAAACACCCTAGTAATCTTCACAAGCGATAATGGGCCTCATCATGAAGGAGAAGGCCACGACCACGAATTTTTCAATAGTAATGGTGCGCTTAAAGGGTATAAAAGAGATTTATATGAAGGAGGTATCCGCGTACCTATGATTGCTTATTGGAAAGGAAAAATTAATAGTAATTCTACAAATAATCTGGTAGCAGGTTTTCAAGATTTTATGCCAACACTGGCAGAAATAGCAAATATTGAAACTCCCAAACAATCGAACGGAATTTCTATCCTTCCCGTATTATTAAATACTACGAAAAAAGTTAATCGAAAATACTTAAACTGGGAAACAAGTGAAAAAGGATTTCGACAATCTATACGTATTAACCATTTAAAAGGGGTTCGTTACGGTGTAAATTCTACTATAGAATTATATGATATGAATACTGACATTTCTGAAACCAAAAACATAGCAGCTAAATACCCTGAACTAATTCAAAAAATAGATTCCATTTTTAAAAACGACCGTACGGAAAATCAATATTACCCATATGGAGGTAAAACAAAACTAAAAAAATGAGAATAATTTCTATATACATATTCTTATTTACAGTCCTTTCTGTAACAGGGCAAAAAATCAATAATGAGAATCATCTCTTATTAAATGGGAATTGGTCTTTCGCGGATTCTACGGAATATAAAAATAACCGTTGGAATACGCTTCCTGTTCCTGCAAGTTGGAACACCTTTACAGAATACGCAGATTATATAGGCGATGCTTGGTATAAAAAGACTATTTCTATTCCTAAAGATTGGAGCAACAAACGAATTTATTTAAAGTTTGATGCTGTTTATGACATTGCAGATGTTTGGTATAACGATACTTATCTAGGGCAACATACTGGCGGATATACACCTTTTGAATTTGATATAACAAAGCATGCAAAACCAGGAGAAAAAGGAGAACTTAAAGTAAAAGCAAATAACGAACATGTAGTTGGCGCTTGGTTTCAATGGGGAGGAATTAATCGAGACGTTCATCTTTTTACTAAAGAAGAAGTTCGTATAATTAGACAGAAAATAGAACCTGTATTAGATGTTGTTACAGGAACTTCTCAAATAAAATTGATAGTTACTATTGAGAATAAATCAGACTCCAATAAAGAAATTAAAATCAATGGTATTCTAAAAGAATTAAAGGATACAGGGTTTGTTTTAACAGGATGGTTAAAAGGAAAAGAAACTACAAATTTCAGCGAAATTATTACTTTAAATTCTAAACAAACAAGACCTTGGCATTTTGATGACCCACAACTATACAATTTAAAAACTGTTTTAAGCATCTCCGAAAAACCTATGGATACTATTCATAATCGTTTTGGGATTCGAAAAATAGATATAAAGCCAGACGGTTTTTACCTAAACGGCGAAAAGGTTCGTATGATGGGCTATAATAGAGTACATGACCATAGAGCATATGGCAACACAGAACCTAAACATTTAGTGCGTTCTGATATTGACATGATGAAACGCTCCGGCGCCAATTTCTCTAGACTAATGCATGCTCCTAGTTCTCCCGAATTGTTAGACTATGCAGATGAACGTGGTTTATTACTATGGGCAGAAATACCTATGTGGCAAACAGTGTACAGAACTCCAATGAATTCTGAAAATGATGCTAAAAATGCTCCAAAAAACTTCCCAGGAACAACCATTAGAGAAATGATGGAACGCGATTGGAACCATCCTTCCATAGTTGGTTGGTCTCCAGGAAACGAGTTGAGAGGCGAAGCAAGTAGTTATGTTACTGCTATGCGTCCTTTTGTAAAAGAAATAGACCCAACACGTTTTTATGCTAATATTCATGATCAAGGTTTTCAGAAGACCTCTCAAGGAGGTTTTAAAGGAGTAGAATCTAATAGTGTAGATATCATTTTTATGAATAAATATAGAGATGATAGTACCAAAATAAAAGCTGTATTAGCACAACATAAATCTATTCCGAATCTCCCAATTTTTTATAGCGAATATGGCGAGACAAGAAGCGAATCATTAAACCATACGCAAGATTATTCTGCACTATGGGAACGTTTAGGCAAAGAACCTTATGTTATTGGTGGTTCTCATTGGACTTTTAACGACTATCGTAGTTACTGGCACAAGAGTAATCCTGCTAGTCAGAATAGAGATTGGGGATTGGTAGATGTTTGGCGTAATCCTAAAACATTCTATTTTCAAATGTCTAAAATGCATTGGCCAGTACATGCCATTAATGCAACTATAAAAAATAAAAAAGCAACCATTACTCTTGAACCTAGAAGTAAAGAAGAAATACCTTCTTTTACCTTACGTGGGTATCATTGGAGTTATGAATTACAAAACGACAAAGGAGAAACTATAGAGGGTAACATTTATGACTTAGACACTATTGTTCCAGGGGATTCCGCCATTATAAAAGATATCACATTTAATTCCGACTCAGGAAAAATATTGGTTATTTCACTACTTTCTAATAATGGGTATACGGTAGCCGAAAACAAATTTGATACTACAACTGGCAAAGAATTACCGCTTCCCTCCTATCCTAAAGCAAAAAATCCTGAAGTTCGTAAAGTGTTACCACTTCCTAACAGCTTTATGGTTGGTGTAACTAGTAAAGAAGGTGATAAAGGTCTAGAAATTAAATACGGAACAAGTTCTGGTAAGTATACAAAAACAATTTCTGCTCCAGTTATGGGTGCAATCAGAGTAAGGAACCTAAAAAATGGAAAAAAATACTATGCAAAAATTCGAAGAATTTTAGCTCAAGACTATAGTCCTTGGTCATCAGAATTTGAAATTACTCCAGATGGAGGTCTTTTACCAGAACCACCCAAAATACTAGGTGTAATTAATGGCAATAAACATAAAGCTGTTCGCTTAAAAGTACAAGAAAAAACAACAGGATATGAACTTACTCTAAGTAACGGCAACAAAATGGAATTATCCTGTGTAAACCCAGGATTATTAATAGTACCAAAAAATTGTATCAGCATTGCTGTTATCAATGTAAATGGAATATCAAAGTCAATAAAAATAGTAAAGTAATATAATGGATATACTCAAAAAAACATTCCTTGGAATTAGTTTAGTATTCGCTTTTAGTTGTTCGGAAACTAAAAAAGAAAACACACCCAAAGAACGTCCTAATATTGTTTGGATAATGTTAGAAGACTGGAGTCCAGACTTAGGCTGCTATGGAACAAAAGGTATAGAAACTCCTGTAACAGATAGACTAGCATCTGAAGGTGTAATGTATACCAACGCATTTTGTACCGCTCCAGTATGCTCTGCTTCTAGATCTGCAATGATGACAGGCTTTCATCAAGATTATATAGGTGGCGAAGAACATAGAACCTTTAAAGAAGACAAAAAACCATTACCATACGGTATAAAACCTATGCCTCTATTATTAAAAGAAGCAGGATATTATACCGCATTAATGGCATCTAATAAAACAGATTGCAACTTTAAAGCTGACCTTGGTTTTATGGGAAATGACTGGAAAAAAAGAAAAAAAGACCAACCATTTTTTGCTCAAATTACTTTACAGGGAACGCATAGAAAATGGGAAAGAGATTCTATTAACCCTATAGACCCAAAAGATATTGAATTACCTCCTTATTATGCAGATACTCCAATGGCCAGACGCGATTGGGCTAATGGTTTAGAACAAATGCAAATTTGTGATAGAGAAATTGGTGACATCCTTTCTAGAATAGAAAAAGAGGGGTTATCAGACAACACTTTGATATTTCTAATAGGCGATAATGGAAGATGCCACATAAGGGGAAAACAATTCTTGTACGACCCAGGGTTACAGGTACCTCTTATTATCAAATGGCCAGGAAAAGTAAAATCAAATCAAATTAATAAAAACTTAGTTCAAACTATAGATATTACAAAAACTATTCTTGATATAGCAGGCGCAAAATCACCTCATAGATTGCAAGGTGAAAACCTTTTTGAAGATGCGGCAAACAATAGAGAATACATTTTCGCTGCTCGTAGTCGTATGGGCTCTACCCATGATGCAATGCGTACAGTTAGATCTAAAAAATACAAACTCATTCATAACTTAATGCCGGAACGTGCTTGGTTGCAATACAGCGGCTACAAAGAAGATATGTATCCTATGCTAGCAGAAATGAACATCCTAAATATACAAGGAAAATTAAATGATGTACAAGCTCAATTTTTTGCACCATCGAAACCAGAATTTGAACTGTTTGATATTGAAAATGATCCGCATGAGATAAACAATCTAGCAAACGATAAAGAATACGCTCCTGTAAAAGAGAAAATGCTTGCCTCTTTAAATGAATGGAGAACTGTAATAAAAGACAAAGGCGTTTCTTCTGAATTTAGAGCTGGAGGAGCTTCTTCTAAATATCCAACTCGCACTTTAGAAGAATGGCAAAAAAGATATGAATTATGGAAACCTTGGGTTTTTAGAACACCTACAGAAAAGATAGATCATCCATTTGTAAAAAAACATTATTAAAAAATTATGTTCGCAAAAAGTAGAAAAAAAACAGCAACTAACTTCCTAAATATAGTTTTAGGTATATTTTCCCTGGGGTGTATTTCTACAGCTTATGCTCAAAATAATCTATCTACTACTGGTACCGCTACATCTAACAACACCATTGATAAAACAAATGAAAAATTTGTAAATGATGGTAATTTAGAAACTGCTTGGGTAAGTGATTCCCAAAATATTGAAAAATGGGTAAGTGTTGAACTTCCAGGAAACACTGAAGTAACAAAAATTGATATTCAGTTAGATTATAGCCCTAACACTCCCCCTACTTCTTATGCTTTACAAACTTATATGAATGGACGTTGGCGAGAGTTTGTTAAAAAAGATTTTAAGAGCAATGAGTCCATAAGTATTATACTTAAAAAGCCTATGCTTACAGACCATATTCGTTTTTCTGTAAATTCTTCGGATAAAATTGTAGTTAAAGAATTTGAAATTTATGGTATTGCTTACAAAGCAGACTTAACTAAACTCAAAGAGATTTTAATAAATCAAAGTGGATATAATTTAGGGCAACCAAAACGCTTTACTGCTCCAAATGTAAAAGACAATACTTCTTTTGTTATTAAAAATACAACAACACAGAAAGATGCTTACAAAGGAAAAATTAAAAACCATGTTGGAGATTTCACTTCTTTTAATCCTAATTCTAAAGATGAATACATAATTATTGTCAACAAATTTGAATCTTACCCATTTCGTATTGGCCCATATTGGCTAGAACGTGTGTCCTATCAGAATGCAGTTGATTTTATGGCTGGTGCAAGACATTATGTAGGTACTACCAAAAAAATAAGTAAACTATCTTGGGCATATCGCGATGGAGATTTTTTTAATTGGGCTTTACAGGGATTAATAGCGCAATACTTATCTAACCCAGAAGCATATAAAAGGTTAGAAAAAAAGATTAACTATGTAGATAACTCTTCATTCAGCAAGGAATATAATGGTCTTTGGGGAGCTTTAGAAAAATACAAGGATAGTGCTCCTGATATTGTAAAAATAATACATTGGGATGTCGATGTGAAAATTTCTCAAAAGCTAGAACACGAGCATCAAAAAGCAGAATTGGCTCATTTTCTATATGCCTATCCCTATTTAAAAGAATGGTTACCACAACAAAATTACGATGTTGTTTACGAGTACCTTACAAACGTATGGGACAAAGAAGATGTTAGAGAAACCTCAACAACTAAATATGACAAAAGTGAAGGACATAACCTTTTCGCTTTAAAAACTAAGATGGGAACTAACAAAGGAGAATTACCACCAGGACATTCCGTTATCCCAAATTTAATGATGTATGAGGTGGTAAAAAGAAAATCTCCTAAAGACGCTCAAAAATATTTCGATGCAGCATTTACACAGATGCAGTGGATGATTGAAAATTTAGATTGGAAAGACCCAATTACTACAAAAGGGCAGCGTATGTCCGAACATATTACCATGCGTGCTTTTGCATATTTCTACAACCAATATCCAAATAAAGCTCCAAAAGGACTTCAGAAAAAAGTAACCCAATGGATAAAAGTAATGGTTGCTCGTTCTAATAATATGTGGGACTTTAGAAAATACACAGATAATAAAGAGTGGGCTCCAATTGGTTGGAATGAAACTGGGAATGTTTTAGGGTTTCCTGCAGCTGCTTTAGCCGCTAAAAGTGTTATGAAAGATACTCTATTAAAAAAAGAGTTAAATAGAATAGCTTGGTCTCATTTAGATAACTCCTTTGGAAGAAATCCAACAGGGAGGCATTTTTCTTTTGATGGCCCTAGAGAGATTGAAGGAGTAGATTTAGGATGGTATAATGATATTGAAGGCGGAATAGGATTATTAGCTCCTGTACCTTTTGTTTTTGATGGTTCTCCTAAAGCAGAGCACTACCCTAACCATCCAGAACTTGGAAATATAGGATGGACAGAAGGCTGGGTACAATTCAACACAGCTTTTAATGCTAGTTTGGCATATTTAGCTAATGATAATACCAATATAAAATTTATCAAAACAGCATTGAACAAAGTAAAATTACAACTACAAGCTCCAATCAATTTTAGTGAAGAAGAGCAAGATAGTGTTCGTATAAAGTTACAAACATCCAAAGGGCAAACATTTTACATAAAATGTACAGAACAAGGCCCTTTCTCTAAGTATCTAGTGGCTGATATTGTTTTAAAACGAAACAAAATGATTTTCCAAAATCAGACTATCAAATTAAAAAAAGGAGAAACTATTACCGCTAGTTATGGTTTGGGATATTTTAAAAAAGAGGCAAAATTTAAAATAGAATAGTTATGCAAATGGCTAAATATATATCATGGTTTTGGTCTAAAAACAGAAGCTATTTTAGCTTTGTTTTTATACTTATAATTACAGCAAGTTGCTCTTCACAAACAACGAATGTAACAAATGATGGTGAAGAACAAATATCACTTTCTGGAATTTGGAAATTCAATACTTTTTTAGGGGATGGGTCTAACTATTTAGACATTCAACCAGAGGAAAATGATATAGTTATAGATAATAGCCAAACTCAACATATTATAATTAAAGGTAAATGGGTTACTAAAACAGTTGCTGATAGAGAAACCTCATTTTGGAAAGAAGATTATTTAAGTTATGACTACCGCAAAAACAACGACCCTGCTTCAGTAAAATTTAAAACCAATGTTCCAAAAACTGGGTATTACGAGCATTTCATTTATTATCCTGCTGGGAGCCATATGGCAACACATGTAAATGTAAAGCATGCCAATGGCATTTATATTAAAGATTTTAATCAGAAAACAAGACCAAGTGTTTGGCTAAGTTTAGGGATTTTTAAAATACAAAAAAACAGCTCTAGTTATATTGAATTTAACGCCTTTAGAAAAGGAACGGCAACCGTAGATGCTGTAATGTTAAGACCAGTAAACGAAAAAGAATTTACCAAAGAACTCCAAAACAAAAAAGGAGCTGCACTTCTAGAATATGATGATTCGGATTGGCACAATTTAAAAGTACCAGGACATTTTGGAATGATTAATAAGTACAGCAACTATTCTGGTAAAGGTTGGTATCGTAAAGAAATAAGTTTACCAAAAAGCTGGAAAAAAAATTCTAAAGAAAGAATAAGAGTTCAATTTGAAGGGGTCTATCATGTAGCTCGAGTGTTTTTAAATGGAAAATATATTGGTCGTCATCAAGGTGGATTTACTCCTTTTGAGTTTGATATTACAGATGAAATTAGCTTTTCAGGTAAAAATATATTGGCTGTAGAGGCTGATAATAATTATTTGGTGGGAGCAACTTGGAATTGGGGAGGAATTATAAGAGAGGTTACTTTGGTAAAAAATAAAGAAGTACGTGTAAAATCGCAATATATACATGCGGAGCCAAATTTAAAATCAGGAACGGCATCTTATAAGGTAAAAGTACGGGTAGAGAACAATTCAGGAAAGACTAAATCTTTAAAGCTTACATCTGTCCTTATAAAAGAGAAACCAATACACAGTACTTCTACACAAATTACTATTGCCCCTAATAGTATTAAAGAATTTGAACTAGAAGGTTTACTACAAAAAGAAGATGTTAAACTATGGCATTTTGACAACCCCCAACTCTATAACATAGAAACTTCCGTAACGGAAAACAACAATCTATTGCATAGAAAAATAGACCGTTTTGGAATACGAAAATTTGAAGCCACTGCTACCCAAATGTTATTAAATGGGGAACCAGTACGTTTAGTTGGTTTTAATAGAGTCAGCGACCACAGGTATTGGGGTTCTTCTGAGCCTCAGGAACTGATAAATAAAGATGTTGATTTAATGAAAAATGCAGGAGCCAATTTTAATCGTATTATGCATGGCACTCAAAACAAAAAACTATTAGATAGATGCGATGAAAAGGGAATATTAATTTTTGAAGAAGCTAATATTAGAGAATTAAAAATGCCCGAAATCTATGAAGATGATTTCGCATATCCTAAGCAATGGATTCGCGAAATGATTGAACGCGATGCAAACCATCCTTCTATCGTAGGTTGGAGTGTTGGCAATGAATTAGAAGACCATTTTGAGTATGTAAAAATGGCCTATGAATATGCGAAAAAAATAGACCCAAATCGTTTAGTACTGCATGTAAGTAATAGAGGGTATAGAAAAGGGGAATCTCCTTCTAATAATCCATTACAATATGGCGATATGATTTTTCAAAACATATACCAAAAAGACCCTGGTGCCGTAATGGACACCTTACATGCCCGTTGGCCAAATAAAGCAATGTTCTTTTCTGAATTTGGCGTAGAAAGATTTACCACTGCCAGTTTAGATAATAATGTTACAAAACTTGGTGATTGGTATAACCATATGCGAAACCAGCGACCATATACTACTGGAGCTTCTATCTGGACATATAACGATTATAAAAGTGGATATTCCCAAACGCTTCCAGATGAAAATAGAGCGTGGGGTATGGTAAATGCGTGGAGAACCAAACGTAGAGCATTTTATACACACCAAAAAGAAAATAGTCCTGTTACCAATTTTAAAATAGAAAATGTAAACTTAAAAAAAGGAAGTGCAGTTGTCTCTTTTAAGGTAAGGGATCTTGAAGATTTTCCAAGTTTTACAATGAAGGATTATACATTACAGTATTCTTTCAAAAACAATCTAGGAATAGAGTTAATAAAAGAAAAGGTTAACCTCCCAATTTTAACACCTGGTATGGGACAATGGCAAGGCAATATTTTCTGGAAATCATTAAAAGAAACACCATACTCACTTTCTGTTGCACTTGTTTCTACCAATGGCTATACAAGGAGAGAAAAAACTATTTATTTTAATGTCCCTTCTAAACCAGTCATCGAGGAAGTAAAAGCATCTGAAAATAAAATCAGAGTGCATTTTACAAAAAATATAGATGCCTTTGAGTATTATTTAAAGTACAGCATAGATGGACAAGAAAAAGAGAGCTATAAAACCATTGCAAACTATATAGACTTAGATAGTTTACCGTCTAACAAAGTAATAGAATTACAACTTATTTCTAGTAATTCTAAAGGAGATAGTAAAGCTTCAAAAAGCAGTACAATTACAACCAAAGGCACGCCATTAGCTCCAATTGTATGGGATTATTTTATAAAAGACAACAATCTTATAATTGGTTATTCTGGAGCTTTTGAAGATATATCCTATACCGTTAAATACGGGAGCTCTACGAATAACTTATCTAGAGAGGAAAAAAGTAATTCTCGAGGTATTATGATTATTCCTATTGCTAACCAAGAACAAATTTACTTTCAAATAAAAAGAACAACTACCTCTGGAGACAGCCAGTGGTCTAATAGCTTACACCTAAAAAAATGAAACAATTTACAAAACTAACTATCGCTTTAATTACATTAATTTTTGTTTGTTGTGCACCAACAAACAAAGATTATAATGCTTCCATTATTGATGCTACACAATCCTTATCTGGAGACTGGTTTTTTCTTGCCTCAAATGAAATATCAGAAGCAAATGTTTTAAAAGAAACCTATTCTAATTGGGACACTTTACAAGTTCCTGGAAATTGGGATACTCAAAAAAAATATTCTGAATATGTAGGGAAAGGGTATTATCAAAAAACATTTACTATTCCTGAAAATTGGAAAGAGAAACAAATAAGGTTAAAGTTTAATGCTGTGTATGAGACCTCTAAAGTTTGGCTAAATGGCGAATTATTAGGAGAACACATTGGCGGCTATACTCCGTTTGAGTTTAATATTACAAAAAAGGTAAAATTAAACGCCCCAAATTCAGTAATTGTCATGGCAAATAACACCTATAAACGTGGTGCTTGGTGGGCATGGGGAGGTATTAGTAGAGACGTGTCATTAATTGCAGATAATGATGTAAGAATTGTGTACCAACACATTACTTCGGAACCTGATTTTGAAAACCAAATAGTAAATTTCACTATTAAATATAAGATTAAAAACAACGGCAATACATCTGCAATTACAAATATTCTTTCAGAAATAGGAGATATTCATAAAGATTCTATAAAAATAAATGTTGACAAAGCAGCAACAGCGGTTTCTTATATAAAGTTTAAAAAACCACTTAAAGAAGTTAAACTTTGGGATTTTAACAGCCCTAACCTTTATGAGTTAAAGAGTTCTATTTTAATTAATAACAATATAGTTACTACAGCAGCTGATAAATTTGGTATAAGAAAATTTGAGGTTAAAGGCGAACAGTTTTATTTAAACAATGTAGCCGTTCGGATGAATGGGTTAAACCGAGTACATGACCATCCAGATTATGGAAATACAGAGCCAGATAATTTGATATTACAAGATATGTTAGATATTAAATCTTTAGGTTGTAATTTTTCAAGATTAATGCACGCCCCACTATCTAAAAACTTATTAAGAGTATGCGATAGTATAGGTTTTTTATTAGTAGAAGAAATACCTGTTTGGGGAGATGATGACCCACAGTCCTATCCAAATAACCCATTAACAAAAAAATGGTTAAAAGAAATGATAGAACGCGATTACAATCACCCATCCGTTGTAGCATGGAGCGTTGGTAATGAGTTGCGAGAAGATGATTCTATTACCGCTACCTGGCCTGAAAAAAAGATGACTAAAAATCAGTATGAATATGTTAATTCGATGTTAGATTATGTGGACAAACTAGATACAAGTCGTTTAAAAACTTATGTAAGTATTACAGGGTACCGTAAAGGGCAAATTGGCACAGAACCATACGAAAAAGTAGACTTCCTATCTATGAACACTTATGGCAAAGCTGTTGAACTTGCTAAAAAAACGCATGAAAAATTCCCCGGAAAGCCAATTTTTATCTCTGAAATAGGAAAAGGGCAAATAGGCCCTGCTCCGAAAGGAAAATTAACAGATGAATTAGTGAGGTATCTTAAAGAATTAAAAGAATTTCCATGGGTTACTGGTATTTCTCTTTGGAGTTATAATGACTATAGAAGTAACTATAAAGGAACCCCAGAGTCTGGTTTTAGAGAGTGGGGCATTGTTGACGAAAATCGCAATAAAAAAGAAGCTTATAAGCAGCTAAAAGAAATATATGATTATTGGGGGGTAAAAGAATTACCTGAGAATAAAAAATAATTTAAAAATGAAAGAAATAAAAAATCTATTAATAATAGGAATTATATCCGCCATTGTAACTTTTACTTTTTCCTGCTCTAATAGCGAAAAAAAATCAAAAGAAATTCCTAAAAAGCAAGTTGAAGGGGTTTTTCCTTTTAAAATGCCTACTGAAAAACCAAACATTCCTTTAAGTGCTTCTTCGGAACGAATGTTTGATTATCCAACCCCTAGGGTTCAGGACAATGAACTTTTTTCACAATTTAAGTATACAAGATTAAAAGGATTTGATTATAATGATGGTGATGGTACAATTTCTCGTAGAGACCCTTCCAGACCAATTCTTGTAGATGGTACATATTATGTATGGTACACAAAACGACATACAAAAGTCCCTCCAATAGGATGGAGTCGTGCTGCTGAAGCCACCGATGACATTCCTTCTACAGATTGGGATTTAGCAGAAATATGGTTCGCAACAAGTGAAGATGGCATTACATGGGAAGAACAAGGTGTTGCTATTTCAAGACCTGAAAAACCTAAATCTGGCTGGCGTTCTGTAGCCACTCCCGATATTTTAGTATGGAAAGAGAAATACTATTTATACTACCAAGCTTTTGATGAGCCAAGCGGGTTACGAGGTGATTTATGTCCTGTTTCTATTTCCTATGCAGATTCTCCAAATGGTCCATGGACTCATGGCGGAGATAAAGTTATACCATTTGGAAAAGAAAATGAATGGGACCATAAGGCAACTCACGACCCTCAACCCTTAGTTCGTAATGGTAAAATTCATGTGTATTATAAAGCAGCGTATAATAAATGGCCAGATAACAGATCTAATTATGCTGTTGGTCATGGATTAGCAATTGCCGATGATCCTTTAGGACCCTATACAAAACATCCATTAAACCCAGTTATGCAATCTGGTCATGAAACCACCTATTGGCCATATAAAGAAGGTGTAGCAACTCTAGCAATTAAAGATGGAAATGAACGTGAAACTATACAATATGCTAAAGACGGTGTAAATTTTAAAATAGCATCATGTGTTTCATTAGTCCCATCTGCAGGAGCTCCTTTTGCGGCAGATGCTTTTACAGATACTAAAAATGGAAGAGGTTTTACTTGGGGATTATCGCACTTTATTAATGCAGGAAAAGCTAAAAAAAGCTATTCTATCATTGCTCGTTTTGATTGCGACCTCAGCTTAGATTATGACGAACCAGCATATAAAAGCACTGGTGTTTGGCACAAGCCCGACGTATATTTTGCACAAGGAACAGGAAGCATTAACAAACATCCCGAAGGAAGAGGTGTCAAACAAAAATAAATAGCACTTTAATTTAATTACAAAAATATAAATCATGAAAAGATTTTATTTAGCATTTTTAGTAATGGGATTACTTTCTTGTAAAAATTCGAAAAAGGATACGGAAGTATTAGAAAACCAAAAGCCTTTTCCATATACGGTTACAGATAGTTCTAAAAATCGAAAATTAAGTGCTGCTATGGATAGAAGTTTTAATCATTATAGTAATATTCATCCAAAAAATAATGAGTTATATACTAACTTTAAATATACGGAATTAAAAGGCTTTGATTATAATAGTCATGATGGTACTGTATCTCGCCGAGATCCTTCCAAAGTTATTTTTGAAAATGGAAAATACTACGTTTGGTATACAAAAAGAGATACTCCTGTAATACCAGTGGGCGCCAAAAACGCTGAAAAAAGTAATGATACTATTCCTTCTACAGACTGGGATTTATCAGAAATTTGGTTCGCCACAAGTAAAGATGGTTTTACATGGGAAGAGCAAGGGGTTGCTGTTCCAAGGCCTCCAAAACCCGAAGTAGGTTGGCGTGCTGTAACAACAACCGATATTTTAAAGTGGAAAGGCAAATACTATTTGTATTATCAAGGTTTCATGGAAGCTAGTGGTAAAAGAGGTGATTATTGCCCAGTAACAGCCTCTTATGCAGATTCTCCAGATGGTCCATGGACACCTGCTGGAAAAGTTGTTATTGAAAACGGTCCAGAAGGCTCTTGGGATCAATATGCCATTCATGACCCCTACCCTCTTGTACATAATGGTCAAATTTATATATATTATAAATCTGCTTTTAATAGACCAAACCCAGTATGGGTTGGAGGAGGTTTGGTTACTGGAGACAATCCCCTTGGACCATTTAAAAAACATCTATTAAATCCACTTACAAGTTCTGGGCATGAAGTAACACTCTTTCCTTTTAAGGAAGGATTAGGAGCTATTGTTGCTAAAGATGGGACCGAGCATTTTACTATCCAATATGCTAAAGATTGGGTAAACTTTGAAATTGCATCTATATGCGAGTTAGTACCAGTAGCAACTGGACCATTTGTTCCGGATGCTTTTACAGACACAAAATATGGTAGAGGTATTACATGGGGAATGTCTCATTTTGTTAATGCAGGAAAACCAGGTATTAATCCACACTCCATTTTAGTACGTTTTGATTGCGATTTAAGTCTTGATGTGGATGACCCTGAAATGAAAACTACAGGAATACGCCATGATATTAATGTATACTACCAACAAGGATTAAGCAAAAAGCAGTTAAAAAGAATTAAAAAAAATATTCATTCTAAATAATAATAACATGAATTTATCAAAACTAACTACACTATTCTTTTTAGCAATATGTATTCTCTCCTGCAAAGAAGAAAAAGCAAAAAAAGAAATAACACACGAGATTCCAGATTATAAAATTGAATTGGGAAAAGTATCTAAAAACTCTATTTTTAAAAATGATAGCCTTAGTATTTGGGGAGGTTCTTTAGTAAAAGGAGAAGACAACCTTTATCATATGTTTTATTCACAATGGCCAAAAAAAATTGGATGGGAATGGGTTAATTATTCTGTAATTTCTCACGCAACATCTACATCTCCTTTTGGACCTTTTACTACTAAAGATGATGCTCTACCAGACCGTGGCGCCGAACATTGGGATGGTTCCACAACACACAATCCAACGGTACATAAATTCAATGGTAAATATTACCTCTATTATATGGGAAATACTGGAGATAAAAAAATTGTAAGTGTTCCTGGTAAAGCAAGAATTAATTGGGTGCACAGAAACAACCAACGAATTGGCGTTGCAGTTGCAGATAGTCCAAATGGTCCATGGAAACGATTTGACAAGCCTGTTTTAGATATAACAGAAAACGACTCTTTAGCTCATGATGCATTAATGACATCAAACCCATCAGTATGCCAAATGGCCGATGGAAAAATATTAATGGTATATAAGGCTGTAGGCAAAAAACGTAAATTACCAAATGGTGGTCCAGTAGTACATATGGTTGCTATTGCAGATACTCCTACCGGACCTTTCAAAAAATATCCAGACCCTGTATTTACATTTAAAGGCGAGACTTTTCCTGCGGAAGACCCATACATTTGGTACCAAGATGGTAAATACAGAGCTATTGTAAAACGTATTAAGCATGAAGGGAAAAAACGTATATTTTCTTTGGTTCATTATGACTCAGAGAATGGTATAAACTGGAATAAAGCCAAACATTTTGAAATATCAGATAGAACAGTAACATGGGAAGACGGTTCTTCTTATAAATTTGACCACTTGGAGCGCCCACAAGTGTTTATGGAAAATAATGAACCTATTGCGTTGCTTTGTGCTGCGGATAGTATCGATAGTAATAATGTTCGCCATTCCTTTAACATCCAAATTCCTATTACTATTAAAAAGTCTAATGACTAATATTTAAATACAACATAACCGGGGTTTAAGTTTCGGTTATGTTGTTCTTTTTTAAAGTAAACTACCTCGGGGCAAGCTCACGAGGCATTTATTAGGAAGCTAATTTTGATTTCGAGGCAAGCCTCGGAGCATTTAAATCTCTATTATAGAGTAAATTCTTCAAGAATAAACACCCATTTTTAGATGGGTAAAATAAAGTAAGCCTCTGTTAATTTTCGCCCATAGCTCAAGCTCAGAACTAGGTAACTTTAAGCCTTGGAACAAGGCTTAAAAATTGTCGTTTCAGCACCTTTTTAAGGTTCTATTTACCTATAAAAAGTTAACTACAAACAAAATATTAAAAGAATGAAAAAGGTACTTTTAGTAGCAATCGCTATAGCGATGCTACAGGCTTCTTATGGTCAAGAAAAAGCGGTGTTAAATAACTCCAAAACACCATATATGCGTTTAAAAACTATTGACATAAATGACTGTCAATGGATAGATGGTTTTTGGGCAGATAA
Organism: Maribacter vaceletii; assembly: GCF_003634105.1. Taxonomy (GTDB): domain Bacteria; phylum Bacteroidota; class Bacteroidia; order Flavobacteriales; family Flavobacteriaceae; genus Maribacter_B; species Maribacter_B vaceletii. Next base: position 469,852 of record NZ_RBIQ01000007.1, read on the forward strand.
ATTAAAATTAGCACATAAAACTATGATCCCTAATCTTGGGAGATTAATGGCTGATCCAGAAATAATACATGCCTATGACAACTTTAAAGTTGCTGCGGGTTTAAAAGAAGGAGAATTCAGAGGATGGTCCTTTCATGACGGTGATTTTTATAAATATGTTGAAGCGCTAGCATATGATTACGCAGTTACTAAAGATGAAACCATTAATACAAAAATGGATGAAATCATCGCTGTTATAGCTAAAGCACAAAGGCCAGATGGTTATTTACATACTAAAAAACAAATAGGACATGGTATTGCCGGCTTTTTACACGAATCTGCTCGTCCATTTAAAAATGGAAAAACAAAAGCCTTTACACATGGGCCAGAGCATGAATTTTACAATTTTGGCCACTTAATGACCGCAGCGTGTGTGCATTATAGAATTACTGGAAAAAAGAATTTTTTAAATATAGCCATAAAAGCTAGTGACCTTATTTATGAAAAATTTATAAACCCTTCCCCAGAATTAGCAAGAATAGACTGGAATCCCCCACATTATATGGGATTTGTTGAAATGTACCGTACTACCGGAGATAAAAAATATTTAGATGTAGCAGAATCTTTTATTAATATGTTGGGTTCTGGTAAAGCTAAAAAAGGGGACCATAGAGCTATGGCTCACAGCCAAAGAGCGACACCAATTAGAGAGGAAAATGAAGCAGTTGGCCACGCAGGGCATGGTAATTATTTATATGCTGGTGTTGCAGATTTATATGCAGAAACTGGTGATAAAGAATTATTAGCCGCTCTAGAGCGAATATGGAAGAATGTTACTACCCAAAAAATGTATATAACTGGTGCTACAGGACCTCATCATTTTATGGCAACAAGAAAAGGAATGGAAACAGAAGCTTATGGCAAAAACTATGAGTTACCTAACCTTAAAGCATACAATGAAACCTGTGCTAACATTGGTAATGCTATGTGGAATTGGCGTATGTTTCTTTTTAATGGAGAAGGACGCTTTGCAGACATTATGGAATTAGTATTTTATAATAGTGCTATTTCTGGAATATCATTAGAGGGTAATCAATTTTTTTACACTAACCCATTACGTTTTATAGACGGGCATGCTTTAAACACAAAAGACGAAGGCGAACGTAACGATTTTATGTCTGTATTTTGTTGTCCTCCAAACATTATACGTACTATAGCTAAAATGCATACCTACGCATACTCTAAATCTGACAAGGGTGTTTGGGTCAATCTATATGGTAGCAATCAATTGGATACGAAATTAGAAGATGGAACTACAATAAATCTTACGCAAAAAACAAATTACCCTTGGGATGGTCATATAGAAATAACTACGAATAATAAGCGCAAAAAAGAATTTTCTATAATGTTACGTATACCTGGTTGGGCAAATGAAGGAACCATAAAAATAAATGGAGAGCCTTTTAATACGGATATTAAATCAGGAACCTATGTTGAGGTAAATCGTAAATGGAAAAAAGGAGATGTACTAACTTTAGATTTACCAATGCCAACTCAATTACTTACCGCAGATCCTAAGGTTGAAGAAACTCGTAATCAGGTGGCTGTTAAACGTGGCCCATTAGTTTATTGTTTAGAATCTGCTGATTTACCAAAAGATGTTTCAATGACAGATGTTGTAATTCCACAAGATATTACGTTATCCCCGCGTTTTGATTCCAATTTATTGTCAGGGGTAACAGTATTAGAAGGCCAAGGAGAAATGCTTTCTAAAGAAAATTGGTCAAATAATCTTTACAAACCATTAACTCGCCAAAAACTAAAGAAGGTTGACATTACCTTAATTCCATACTTTACATGGAGTAATCGTGAAAAATCGGATATGACGGTTTGGATTCCACTTAAATATTAAACAGAAACAATCGTTACAAACAAACTATTAAATAATACATCTTTTAGCACAGAATTAATGAAAACGCAGATTAAAGAAATAGCCAGTCCATATTTTAAATTACAAAAACCAAAAATTGATGCTTGTCAATGGACAGATGGTTTTTGGGCACAAAAATTAGAACTTTGTCATACCGAGATGATTCCTAATTTAGGGAGATTAATGGATGACCCAAAAATCATTCATGCCTATGAAAATTTTAAGGTTGCTGCTGGTCTAGCAGAAGGAGAATTTAAAGGATGGCCTTTTCATGATGGTGATTTTTACAAATACTTAGAGGCTTTAAGCCATGCATATGCTATATCTAAAGATGAAAAAATAAATGCCCTTTTAGATGAAAAAATTACTGTTATTGCAAAAGCACAAAGAAAAGATGGATACCTAGGTACTTACATAACTATTGGGCATGGAACTGAGGGATTTGGGCATCCGTCAGAATTTAAATACAAAGATAAAACAGAGGCTTTTCAAATAGATTTTGATCACGAATTTTACAATTTTGGTCACTTAATGACTTCTGCTTGTGCGCACTATAACTCTACTGGTAAAACAAATTTCTTAGATATTGCCATAAAGGCCAGTAACCATTTATATGATAGATTCGGAGAACTTTCTCCTGAATTGGCTTATGTAGATTGGAACCCTCCTCATTATATGGGATTGGTAGAAATGTATCGCACCACAGGGGATAAAAAATATTTAGAATTAGCAGAGTCTTTTGTAAATATGCGCGGTAATGGAGAAAAAGGAAAAAATGAAACTAGAGGCGGCAGAGGGTTAGATCATAGTCAAAAAAGAACTCCTATACGAGATGAAAAACAAGCTGTAGGTCATGCCGGTCATGCGAATTATTTGTACTGTGGCGTAACTGATGTTTATGGAGAAACAGGAGATTGTGGCTTATGGGATGCACTAGAAAGAATCTGGAAAAATGTTACCACTAGAAAAATGTATATCACGGGTGCTACTGGACCACATCATTTTGGATTATCAGATAATTTAGATTTTGTTTGTGAATCTTATGGAAAAGAATATGAGTTACCTAACATAAAAGCATATAACGAAACGTGTGCCAATATAGGAAATGCAATGTGGAATTACCGTATGTTCCGTGCAACTGGAGAAGCTCGCTTTATGGATATTGTTGAATTGGTGTTTTATAATAGTGCTCTATCAGGAATAGCTCTAGATGGTAAACATTATTGCTATACTAACCCATTACGTTTTATAGAAGGGCATCCACAAAACACAAAAGATAATGGAGCAAGAAGTACATCTTTATCCGTTTTTTGTTGTCCTCCAAACATAATAAGAACAATAGCCCAATTACAGACATATGCCTATAGTATTTCTAAAAAAGGTGTTTGGGTAAACCTATATGGCAGTAATGTAATTAATACAGAATTAGAAGATGGTTCAGCAATACAACTAACACAACAAACCAATTATCCATGGGACGGAAAAATAAGTATTAGTGTTGAAGCAGAAAAAAAGGATGAATTTGCTATAATGCTTCGTATACCAGCATGGGCAAAAGAAGTATCTTTAAAAATCAATGGAAAACCTATTAAAGAAAATTTAGTTAGAGGTAGTTATTTTGAGTTATCTCGCACTTGGACTTCTGGTGATACTGTTGAGTTAAATTTACCAATGTCCCCTGTTCTTATGGCTGCCAACCCAGCTGTAGAAGAAACGAGAAATCAAGTTGCCATTAAAAGAGGACCATTGGTATATTGTTTAGAAGCAATTGACTTACCTTCTAATGTAAAACTTTCAGAAATAAGTATTCCTAATACTATTAACCTTACCCCAATTTATGATGAAAAACTTTTATCTGGCGTAACAGTTCTAGAAGGAGAAGCTTTAGTTACTAAAGAGACCCAAGATTGGAATACTACTTTATACCAAGAATTAGACAACTCCGTTTCTGAAAAATCAAAAATTAAGTTTGTACCATACTATGCATGGAATAATCGGGGCAGTGTAGATATGAGTGTATGGTTGCCTTCTAAAAATTAACATCTGTATATCATGAAAAAATTAGTAGCATTACTATTCGTTCTAATACATATTTGCAGCTGTACATCTTCTCAAAAAAAAGAAGAAAAATCACTTATAAAACCTAATATACTATTCATTGCTATAGATGACCTTAGACCAGAATTAGGTTGTTATGAATCTGAAATTGCCAAAAGTCCAAATTTAGATAAACTAGCAAGCCAAGGATTACTCTTTAACAATGCCTATTGCCAACAAGCCATTTGCGGGCCATCTAGAGCTAGTGTTATGACCGGAATACGGCCAGAAAACAGCGGCGTAATTCACAACTATATTAGGTTTCGAGAAAAGAACCCAACTATTAAAACTATCCCACAACACTTTGTAGAAAATGGATATGAATCTGTTTATTATGGTAAAATTTTTCATCATGGAGATGAAGACGAAATATCATGGTCTAGAACACAACTAAAAGAGCTCAAAAACACACCTAAACCTGTTCCTTTTGCATTACCTGAGAATCAAAAAATAAAAGCAGATACTCGAAAAGAAATGTTTTCTAAATATGGAGACGTTGCTAAATACGGATTAGCCATGGGGCCTGCTTATGAATCTGCTGATGTTCCAGACAACACCTATTCAGATGGGTATAATACCGATTTAGCCATTGAAACTATGAAAGCAATGGCAAAAGAAGGAAACAAACCTTTCTTTTTAGGTTTAGGTTTTCAAAAACCACATTTAAACTGGGTGGCTCCAAAAAAATATTGGGATTTATATGACGAATCAAAAATTCCAATGGCCACACAAACCAGCGCCCCAAAAAATGGAGCATCAATAGGTTTACATCCTTCTTTTGAATTACGAGTACGTTCTGGAATTCCTAAAAATGGAGATTTAAACCCGGAACTATCCAAAACATTAAAACACGCTTATTTAGCTTGTGTAAGTTATGTAGATGCACAAATTGGACGAATGATTACTGCTCTAGAAGATGCAGGCTTAAGAGAAAATACAATCATCGTAGTATGGAGCGATCATGGTTGGCATTTAGGCGATATGGGAATTTGGGGGAAAGCTACAAATTACGAAATAGCAACCAGAGTACCAATGATGATATGGACACCTGAGATGCCTACAAATAGTAGAGGAATAAAAACAAATGCTTTAGTTGAGTTAGTTGATATATATCCTAGTCTATGCGATTTAGCTGGTATAGATATTCCTAAAGAAATTGACGGGAAAAGCTTTGCTCCATTATTAAAAAACCCATCTCAAGAGTGGAAAAAAGCCGTATTTAGTCAATTCCCATCTCCCGCTTTAAGAGAATGGGGAGCTTTTCCTTTACGACCTGCGATGCGAGAAACCTATTTTGGACCGCTACTTAATGAGGTAGAAGAAAAAATAAAAATTCAGCAAAAAGAAAAATGGGATAGAAATTTATTTGAGAATCACTTAATGGGCTACGCTATGAGAACAAGCCGGTACAGACTTGTTGTTTGGAAAGATATTAGAAATAAAAAATCGGAACCTTTAGCTGTAGAAGTATACGATCATATTACAGATCCAAAAGAGACTATAAATATCGCAAAATTAGATGTAAACTTAACTACTTCTTTATTGGACATGTTTAATACCGAATGGAAAAAGAACACTACAATCCAATAATTTTTTTCAATAACAAATTTTCTCTTTTTCATTTAAATAACTGAAAATGTGAGGATTTTATTATTTTATTTTTAAACTCTAACCATTTATTCTACAGACAAGACCATTTGTTTAAGCTTTAATAGTTGTTAAAGTATAGTTTTGACTTTCTAGATTAAGTACTCTGTTATAATCTAAAAAGAGAATAAATTATAATTCAATTAACACTACAAGTAAAATGAGAATAGTCCCTTTAAAATCACTATTTTTTTGCACTTTTTTATTTCTTTCTGCAATAAGTTTTTCGCAAGAAAATCCTCCAAAAAAGTTTGAACAAAACTGGGAGTCTTTAAGTAAAATAAATGAAACTCCTGATTGGTTTCTAGATGCTAAATTTGGAATATATGCCCACTGGGGACCTGTTTCATCTGCATTTGTTGGTGCAGATCCAGACAAACATTATGCTGGTTGGCATGGTATGAAAATGTATGATAATGGTAAATTAGATAAAACAAAAAAAGGACAACCAACAAACAATTACATACACCACAGAAAAAAGTATGGTAATCCATCTAAGTATGGTTATAAACATATTATAGAGCAATTTGACCCTTCTGGTTTTAACGCCAAAGAATGGGCAAATTTATTTGCGCTATCTGGTGCTAAATTTGCTGGACCTGTTGCCATGCATCATGATAATTTTGCAATGTGGGACTCTAAAGCTACACGATGGAATTCTATGAATTACGGAGGCATTGATCCATCTGCAGAACTAAAAAAAGAAATTGAAGCTAAAGGTTTAAAATACATGGGATCTTTTCACCATGCATTTACCTGGAAATACTTTTCTACAGCACATGCTTATGGCGGAGTTAAAGCCAAAGATTACGACCTTTATACTAATCCACATAGTTTAGACTCAGACGTGCCTGACGAACAATTTTATAAAGATTGGTGGGCTAAATTAAAAGAGTTTATTGATGTGTATCAGCCAGATTTAATTTGGTTTGATTGGTGGCTAGAAAATATGACAGATGAATCTAGACAAAAATTCTTAGCATACTACTACAATAAAGGAATTGAGTGGAATAAAGAAGTAGCTGTTTGTTATAAAGAAAGTACTTTCCCTGAAGATACCGCTATTAAAGATTATGAGCGTGGACGCCCTAACCAACCAAAAGAACAAGCATGGTTAACAGACACATCACCTGGAGCATGGTTTTACAGACCAAATGCTGAATTTAAAACTCCTAACGAATTAGTAGATATTCTGATTGATATTGTTTCTAAAAATGGAAATATGTTATTAAACGTGCCTCCAAATCCAGATGGTTCTATTCCGCCTGTTATGGTAAATTTGCTTACCGAAATGGGGCAATGGCTTAAAATTAATGGAGATGCTATCTATGGGACACGTCCTTGGACTGTATTTGGAGAAGGACCTACTCGTTTACCAGAAGGCGGACATAAAGTAGAAAAAATAAAAATTGAATATACAGACAAAGATATTCGCTTTACTAAAAAATCGGATAAAGAGTTTTATGCTATTGTTATGGCCGAAGCAAATGGTGAAACAGTAATTAAAACTTTAAGTACGGATATAGGAGTTCTTAACTCTAAAATTACTAAAATAGAGCTTTTGGGTAGTTCTGAAAAAGTAGTTTGGGAAAGAAACAGTAAGGGGTTAGTAATTAAGGCTCCAAAGAAAACGCCATCAACATATGCCCATGCTTATAAAATTCTTTTAGAAGGTTACACAGAGAATAATATTGGTGGAGACCAAAATGCACATACTGAATAAAAAAAAATGAAAAAAATAATACTATTTTGCTATATACTACTTGGTTCTTGTGGTATAATTAATGCTCAAGACATAAACTTTAATGCCGATTGGAAATTTCACAACCAAGAAGCAGAAGGAGCAGAAAAACCAACGTATAATGACTCCTCTTGGAGAAACTTAAGTCTACCACATGATTGGGCAATAGAAGGTCCTTTTGATGTTAAATATAATGCTCGTGCTGGCGGATTACCTTTTCATGGAACAGGATGGTATCGTAAGCATTTTACCATGGAAGCTAATGCCAAAGGAAAAGTAGTTACTCTAGAATTTGAAGGAGCTATGTATGATGCCTATGTATGGGTAAATGGAACCTTAGTAGGTAATAGACCTTATGGTTATATTGGTTTTGAGTTCGACATTAGTGAACATCTAAAGTATGATGGTTCAGATAACACCATTGCCGTTCGTTTAAGACCACAAGATTTATCGTCTAGATGGTATCCTGGCGCAGGCTTATATCGTTCTGTTTGGCTAAAAATTGATAATCCAATTCATGTTGGGCAATGGGGAACTTATATTACTACGCCAACAGTTACCAAAGAAATAGCTGTTGTACAAAACGAGACTACAGTAGTTAACAAAAATAATAAAGAAGTAACTGTAAATGTAAAACAAGAATACGTATCTCCTGAAGGTAAAGTTGTTGCCACGGTAAATGAAGACATAACCATAAAACCTAATGCAACAGCAATTTCACAGTTGTATACAAATATAGAAAACCCACAGCGCTGGGATACAGAAAATCCTAATTTATATAAAACAATAACGACTATCACAGAAAATAATACTGTGGTAGATACACACCATAGTAAAATTGGGTTAAGATCAATTGCTTATACTAAAGAAGGTTTTTTCTTAAACGGAAAAAAAGTGCGCTTTAATGGCGTTTGTTTACACCATGATAATGGTGCTTTAGGTTCTGCTGTCTACAAAAGAGCAGATGAAAGAAAATTACAAATCATGAAAAGTATGGGGGTAAATGCCATACGCACAAGTCATAACCCACCATCTAGAGAGTTTTTAGAAGCATGTGATGAACTTGGTCTTCTTGTTCAAGATGAAGCTTTTGATGTTTGGAAAATGGAAAAAGTACCAAATGGATATAATGTGTTTTTTGATGAGTGGGCAGAAACCGACTTAAAAGATATGATTCGTAGAGATAGAAATCATCCTTCAATCGTAATGTGGAGTATTGGCAATGAAATTATTGAACAAAAAGATGCCAAAAACGGATGGAAAGTTGCTAAACAATTAAATACCTATTGTAAAGAAATAGACCCTACTAGACCAACCTCAGCAGGATTTAACAATTACCCTGGACCATATAAAAATAATATGGCACAGCAGGTAGATATTGCTGGTGTAAACTACAAACCTTCTAGTTATAAAACTTTAATAGACACCTATCCAGAATTACCACTTTATGGTTCTGAAACCTCTAGTTGTACAAGTAGTAGGGGGGTGTACCATTTACCTATAGAGAAATACAAAACACATGAATCTCTTCATGTAACAAGTTATGATATTATTGGCCCACCTTGGGCATATCCTCCAGATATAGAATTTCATTTTCAAGAAGAAAACCCAAATATTATGGGAGAGTTTATTTGGACAGGTTTTGATTATTTAGGAGAACCAACGCCATATGGAGGGAAAGACAACTCTACAAATGGATATTGGAATGCAGACTGGCCTTCTCATAGCTCTTATTTTGGAGCTGTAGATTTAGCTGGCTTCCCTAAAGATAGATTCTTCTTATACCAAAGTCACTGGACAACAAAACCTATGGTTCATCTTCTACCACATTGGAACTGGCAAGGTATGGAAGGCAAAGATATTCCTGTATATTGTTATACAAATTGCGATGAAGCAGAACTTTTTGTGAACGGAAAATCTATGGGTAGAAAAGTAAAAGGGAAAGATTTGACTTCACTTCTTATAGATTTCTCTAGATACGAGCCAAAAACTTTTGACTCTAAGTACAGATTATCATGGAACGTTCCTTACCAAGCTGGTAACATTAAAGTTGTGGGCTACAAAGACGGTAAAGTGGTACAAGAAGAGCAGATTTTTACAGCAAGTAAGCCTTCAAAAATATCCTTATCTGTAGATAGAACAGAAATAAATGCAGACGGAGAGGACTTAGCCTATGTAACAGTGCGTATCGAAGATAAAAATGGTAACCTTTGTCCTAATGCAGATAACCTAGTTAATTTCTCGGTAAAAGGAGCAGGTAAATTATTAGCTGTAGATAATGGAAATCAAATTAGTTTAGAGTCTTTCCAAGCTAATCAAAGAAAAGCATTTAGCGGAATGTGTTTAGCTATACTTAAATCTTCTAAAACTTCAGGTAAAATAACATTAACTGCAAAATCTAAAGGTTTAAAAAGCGGAAAAATACTCACCATATCTAAGTAATTTAGTTTAGCAAAACAGTTTGTAAAATAAATTCCCATCATGAATAGAGCAAAAAATTATTATTTCTGCATTTTGTTTTTGATGGGATTTTTAGTACCCCTATCTGCTCAAATTGTTCTATTAGGAGAAAATATCCCTTATGCAAATGTTAACGATGGTGACTTTGAAGCTATTCCTGGATATTGGCGACAATCCAAACAATCTCCGTTTTGGAAAACCTATAATGTTAAAGGCCCAGGGGAATATAAAATGGGTATACACAACGGTACTATGTTTAGTATAAATGATGTTGGTATAACCGAATCTAAAATACTAAACACCAATCCCAATTATCAAAATCCAAAAGCAGGAGATATTATAAATTGGAGTTTTGGAGCCGATTTAGAATATATAAGCAATGGGAGTATTTCGCTTAGTCTGGTTTTTGGAAAACACGAACGAATATTAGCTAATAAAATTAAATTAGAAGGTTCCGATAAAATTGTAGAACACTTTTATGGAACATATACTGTGAACCAAGAAGATGTTAGCGCAGGATTACCTTTTGTTAGAGTAACTTTTTATTCCGAAGATCAAATTAAAGTATTCTTGCATTATGTAAATATTAGTGTTGCTGATGAAATAAATAAAGGCCCAGAATTAGTGGCTAGTGTAAAAGGCAATGGAATTAAACTACATTGGGAAGACAAGCACGCAGATAAAAAAAGTGTATTTCATGTCTATCGTCAACTTAAAGAAAAAGAAAAGTATAAACAGATTGGAAAAACAACAAATTTTACTTTTCTAGACACTACAGTAATTAACGGTATAAATTATTCTTACGTAATAACAAGGGTAAACAAAAAAGAATCTGGTGCATCAAACAAAATAGTTATTAGTAAAAAAGATACCATTGCACCTGCTAGTGCTACCGACTTAAAAGCAGAAATACAAGATTCTGAAATAAAAATTTTATGGAAGAAAAGCGTCGATAAAGATGTAAAAAAATATTCTGTTTATAGAGGTGATGAAAATGGAAATAATCTACAAGAAATTGCTCACGACATCACTAAAAATTTCTTCTTAGATTTTACACCAGCCAAAGACATTAAAAATACTTATGTGATTTTTGCAGAAGACTACAGCGGTAACAAAAGTATTGCTTCAAAACCATTAAAAGCTAAAGTAAAAATGGTCCCTGGAGCATCATTCAGCGATTTAATTTTACCAATGCCTATTTCCCATAAACTAACTTCAAAAACTTGGGGCACAGATGCTGTTTTACCTCGGAATATTAATAATGGTATAGAGGACCCTGAATGGAGTTATTGGGGTGGGCGCCCTGTAAAAGATAAAGATGGCAAGTACCATATGAATGTTACTCGTTGGCCAGCAAATGCTACTAAAGGTCATTGGGAATGGCCAAATTCTACTGTAGTACATGCTTTTTCCGAAAAACCAACGGGGCCATATAAGGTAAAAAAAGATATAGCTTACAATTACAATAATGGTCTAGGTCATAATCCAGATATCATTATATTAAATGACGGCACTTACTTAATGTACTCCTTAATAAATTGGGAAGCTACTTTGTTTTCTAGCACATCTATGAATGGTCCATGGAAAAGATTAGGGATAATGCAAGTAAACAAAAATACTGCATTGGAAAAACCAGAAAGGTATTATCGATTTGAAAGAAATTTATCTGGAATTCATTTAGAAGATGGTCGCTTTTTATTTGTTACCAAAGGAGGCGCAATGATGCTTAGTAAAGGAACCAACCCTCTAGGACCTTATGACATTAAAACTGGACCATTACAAGGAAATACAATAATACCTGAAAAATACAGAAATTCTAATTTTGAAGACCCTGTTCTATGGAAAGACGAAGTGCAATACCATATGATGATTAATGCATTTATTGATTACCGTGCCATATACTTACGTTCTCCAGATGGTATTCATTGGAAATTTAATCCAGGAACTGCTTATACACCTAATAATACATTATATGAAAATGACACACAAACACATTGGTACAAATTAGAACGACCACATGTTTTAACAGATAAATATGGACGTGCGACACACTTATCACTAGCTGTTATTGATGTACCCAAAGCAGATGATTTAGCAAAGGATAAACATAGTTCTAAAAACATTATTCTTCCATTGGTAGTCCATAAAAGAATTAAACTATTAAATAAGAATAAAATATCAGCGACCACCAAAAAAATTAAAATCTTAATAGCTTCAGAAAAAGGTTTTAATCCTCAAAAGGATATAGACCTAAACTCATTAAGATATGGCGCTTCCGAAGAAGTGAACTTCGGGAGAGGTGCGCGGCTTATAAATACTAAAAAGAAAGGAAAAGATTTACTCCTCTTTTTTGATGGTAAGGGCAACGGTATTACTAAAAATAATTTTGCCGGAAAACTCTTAGGCAAAACTAGAGAAGGCAAATTATTAATTGGTTTTTCTAAATTAAGCACTAATTAAATTATTGTACGTATGCTAAAACAAATAATTATTCTGCTTTCCATTATCACAATTGGCTCTTGCAAACCTAGCAATGTAGTAAGCAAAGCAAATTCTGATTTGGAAAACTACAAAAATTTGGATTTTACCCCTCTATCGCCTGAGGTTGTAGACAATTTTAATAACACTACCAAGGTTGCCCAAGTTCTTGTGGATCCTGGTTATTATGTTTGGGGATTGAGCGTTGTACTATGGAAAGGAAAATACCATGCCTATTATTCTAGATGGAACAAAAAATACGAGCATAAAGGCTGGATGACAAATTGTGAAATTGCACATGCAATATCAGATACTCCAGAAGGGCCCTTTAAATTTGTGAATGTTGTTTTAAAAGACAAGAAAGTTGGTGGCTGGGATATAAACAATTCTCACAATCCATATGCAACTATTGCCGAAGGGAAAATTTGTTTATACTACATAGCCAACGACATCAATCCATTATTAAAAAAAGATAACATTAAGTTTCCATCAGAAAAATGGTTTAATGACAATAGACAACCCATTAGAGAAAGTCAACGCATAGGTGTTGCTATCGCTAATAATCCTGATGGTCCTTTTATACGTTCTGAAAAAGTTGTTGTAGAACCAGATAACATCAAATTCAGAAAAATTGCTGTAAACCCCGCTGTAATATATCGAAATAATCAATATTATATGGTTATGAAAGGGGACGACTTACAACACAAAGAACCATTTAGAATACAATTAATAGGTAATTCTAACAAACCTGAAGGCCCTTTCAATTTTAAAGAAAAGCCAGTTTATGCAGAAGCACAAACAGAAGATGCTTGTATTTGGTTTGATCAAGTGTTGAACAAATATTATATGGTTTGCCATGTGATGGGAAAGAGTGAATTAGCACTTTTTAATTCTATTAATGGTTTCGACTGGCAACCCGATGAAAGAAGAGTTTTCATGAAAAAAGAATTCGTACTTTCGGATGGCACTTTATGGAAACCTAAACGCGTAGAACGACCTTTTGTATTAACCAATGAAAAAGGACAACCAATTATGCTGTATGTTGCAGTTTATGATAAGAATGTAAATGGTAATATCGCTATTCCAATTGTATTTAAATCGGACACTAAATAGAATAAAATGAAAAGAATAACAACCCTTTTTACGTTAGTATTTGTTGTACTTACATCTTGTAAAGATAAAAAAGCCGAAACAACTAAAACTATAGAAACAGAACCTGAAAAGAAAAACATCCTATTTATTCTAGCCGATGATTATGGTTATAATGATATGAGTTTTAGGAATGATTCTTTTTACGAAACTCCAAATATTGATTTAATTGCCCAAGAAGGGACGGTTTTTAATAATGGTTACGCCAATTGTCAAGTTTGTAGCCCGTCTAGAGCAAGTATAATGAACGGCAAGTTTCCTGCAAGACATGGAATTACAGATTGGATTGGTGCTCGTGAAGGAGAAAAATGGAGAGAGAAAAAAAGATTCAATAAACTTATGCCTGCCACATACGAACACAATTTAGCACATAAAGATATTACATTACCAGAGGCTCTAAAAGAAGAAGGCTACACGACATATTTTGCGGGTAAGTGGCATCTAGGAGAAAAAGGCTCATGGCCAGAAGATCACGGTTTCGATATTAATGTTGGTGGTTGGGATGCTGGCGGCCCACGTGGTGGATATTATTCTCCATATAATAATCCAAATTTAAAAGATGGAAAAGATGGCGAAAACCTTAGTATGCGTCTTGCAAAAGAAACTGTAAAGTTTATGAAAGAAAACAAAGATGAAAAATTCTTTGCTTATCTATCTTTCTATGCCGTGCACGGGCCAATTCAATCTACTAAAGAAAAATGGGAGAAGTATCGTAATAAAGCCGAGAAAAACGGCATAGCAGAAAGCTCATTTAAAATGAAAAAGTTTTTTCCGATGCGAGAAACGCAAGACAACCCAATATATGCTGGTTTAGTTGAATCAATGGATGATGCGGTAGGAACTGTTTTACAGGGGCTAAAAGATTTAGGCTTAGATAAAAATACTATCGTTGTATTTACTTCTGATAATGGTGGCGTATCTGCTGGCGATGCTTTCTCTACCTCTAACCTACCATTAAGAGGTGGCAAAGGGTATCAATATGAAGGCGGAATTAGAGAACCTTATTTTATAAAAGTTCCATGGTTAAATAACAATGTAAAAGAAAATAACGTCCCTGTTACTGGGGCCGATTTTTATCCAACATTATTAGACTTGGTTGGCGCCGAGTTAAAACCTAATGAGCATATGGATGGTGTAAGTCTAGCTCCCCTATTAAAAGGAGAAAATATTGAAGAACGTGAACTTATTTGGCATTATCCTCACTATGGAAACCAAGGAGGAGAACCTTCTTCTATTATTAGAAAAGGAGATTGGAAATTAATTCATTATTACGAAGACGGAAGAAATGAGTTGTTTAATCTAAAAAATGACCTTGGAGAAAAGAATGAAATATCAAAAGAGAATACAGAGATAGTTACCAACCTGAAAGTTGCACTTTTTGACTATTTAGAAAATGTAGGTGCCAGGTTTCCCGCAAAAGACCCTTTATACAGTGCTGCATTAGAAGCCAAACATTTAGAAAAAATGGCAACAAAGAAATTAGAAAGTTTAGAGAAGCAAAGAAGTCTTTTTTTATCTCCAGATTTTGACCCCAAAAACAATTGGTGGGGAAGTTTGCAAACCGAAGATTAAAATGATTTAAAAAATTCAAAAATTACTTATCTCAACAAATTACGTTAACGTTAACGTAATTATATAAGACTTAAAATGAAAGATTTAAAAGTAACTAATAAAACACTCCTAAGAACAACTAAAAAAGTTCATTTTTTGTATACTATATATTTAGTAATTCTATTGTTATTGTTTTTTATTTTAAGTGCATGTTCCTCCAAAAAAATCATACCTAAACCGTATCAGAAACCAAATGTTTTATTATTATTTCTAGATGATTTAGATCCTGATTTTGGTTGTTATGGAAATCCTTACACCCAAACCCCAAACATTGATAATTTAGCCCAAGAAGGCGCTCTATTTACAAGAGCTTACGCATCTGCACCAGTATGCAGCCCTAGCCATAGTTCAATCCTTACAGGCTGCTATCCTACTACAATAAAAGCCCAACATCACAGAAGTACGTATGCTAAAAAACTACCGAATGGTTATAGTATACTTACAGAATTACTTTCTAAAGCAGGTTATTTTACGGTGAATTTTAAAAGTAATGGAGACCGTATGTTCAATAAAATATATGGAGCTACTGCGAAAACCGATTTAAATTTTAATCGTGGAGAACCAGAAAATAATTTAGAGAGCGGAAAAGAAGTTTTTAACAACCTACAAATTATAGACCCATTTAACACTAATACTTACTTTCATGGAGGAGAGTGGTTAAAAAGAAAAGAAGGACAACCATTTTTTGCCTATGCAAATATAGAAACTGGAAAAAAACATGGTTTTGTTCCAGGTAGAAAATGGGCGAAAGAAAAAGGAATTGCTGTAGATTCTTCCAAACTAATAATACCTTCACATTATAAAGATACGGATGAAGTTCGCAGTACCTTAGCTGCCAGTTTAGACGCTGTTTCACATGTAGACGTAGAAGTTGGTAAATTTTTAACAGCTTTAAAAGAATCTGGCCAAGCAGAAAATACTTTAGTTATACTATTATCAGATCATGGTGCAAGCTTACCTAGACACAAACAATGTCTTTGGAAAACAGGTTTACATATTCCAATGATTATACGTTGGCCAGGAAAGCTAAATGCTGGTATAAAAAATGAGGAACTTGCTAGTATTGTTGATATTGCCCCTACTATTCTTTCGGCAGCAAAATTACCTATCCCTATATCTATGGAAGGGCTAAACCTTTTAGGGGATAAAACTGAGCTTCGAAAACACATTTTTGCTACTAGAGACGGAATGAATAATTTCTTTGATGCCTCTAGAACTATAATTACAAAAA
Source organism: Maribacter vaceletii (assembly GCF_003634105.1). Taxonomy (GTDB): domain Bacteria; phylum Bacteroidota; class Bacteroidia; order Flavobacteriales; family Flavobacteriaceae; genus Maribacter_B; species Maribacter_B vaceletii. The sequence goes on from NZ_RBIQ01000007.1 coordinate 486,175, forward strand.
AATATCAATACATCCATCATTTTTATCCAGAACTCGGTTATCGTAACAATGCTTATGCTAAAAGAACATTAACATTTAAAAGTATGCTTCATTTATATAAAAAAGGAGAACTAAATCCTTTGCAGGAAATGTATTTTAACCCATCGAAACCCACAATAGAATTATACGACTTGGAAAACGATCCTCAAGAAATAGAGAATCTGTCTAATAATGTAAAATACCAAAGTGTGGTAGCTCAATTACGAACAGAACTATTTCGGTGGCAAAAAACATCAGGTGACACCATTCTAGATGCAAGAACTATTCTTGGGGTAAAAGAAGTCCCTATAGGTACTAAAGTAGATAGTATTTTAAATAAAAAAGAAACTAAATTTTAAACTAATGAAAAAAATTACACTCCTTTTAATTGGCTTGCTTGTTTTCTCAAGTAACGTAATTACTTCCCAAGAACAAACTTACATCCCAGCTTGGAATTCTTTAAGAAACCATAGTACGCCACAATGGTTAATGGATGCAAAATTCGGAATTTATTGTCACTGGGGTATTCAAACTATTAGTTACGAGAAAGGGAAAGAAAATTTATCTAACGATGCGTTGTTATCTCAATTTAAAGGAGAAAATTTTAATGCAGATACCTGGGCACAACTATTTGAAACGGCAGGCGCAAAATTTGCAGGTGTTATAGGCTGGCATGGTAGTGACCTTAAACATTGGGACAGCGATATTTCTGACTATAATACAGTCAAATTAGGCCCAAAAATTGATATTGTTGGAGAGGTTTTTAAAGCTGTAAGAAAACGTAATATGAAAACGCTAGTTTCTTACCATTCTGTAAAAGGAGAATCTTGGATAGATTTTGCCAAAGAGGGGGTGGATAAATATAGTCCAGATATTTTTTGGGTAGATGCCAGTTTTGGAGGAACAAAGGGAGCACATAACAAAAAAGTAGTACAAAAGTCTAAATATATTGGAGAAGGCAATTTACAATCTCCTGTTTTCCAAGATGCTTATCAAAAAGAATTTATTTCTTATTTCTATAATGATGCTTTAAAAAAAGATAAAAAAGTAGAGTTTGTTTATAAATCTAATGATATTCCTCCTTCAGTAGGAATGCGAGATTTAGAGAATGGTATTCTTACAGAAACTGCCTATGATGTTTGGATGACAGATATGGATATGAATGTACCGCCAGATTTTCCAACACACGGATGGTTCTATAGAGAAAATATTCCTTTACGCTCTACAAACGAATTAGTAGATATGCTAATGGATGTTATTAGCAAAAATGGAGTATTCTTACTAAACATCCCACCAAAAGCAGATGGCACATTCCCTAAAGAAATAGAAGCCAATTTAACGAAATTAGGAAAATGGTTAAAGATGAATGGAGAAGCCGTTTATAAAACTTCCTCATGGATTATTTATGGAGAAGGACCAACTAATATACCAGAAGGTAATTACACGTACCACCATAATAACCACTTTGCTAAAATTCAATATACCAAAGAAGATATTAGGTTCACTGTAAATGGGAATAATCTATATGCAACATGCTTAGGAAAACCAGACGGGAATTTAAAGATTAACTCTCTAAATACTACTTTTAAAATAAGAAAAGGGTCTATAAAAAACATCGTTCATTTAGGCACAGGAAAAAGTATTTTATTTAACCATAATGAAAATAACCTAGAACTTAACCTTAGCGGAATTACCTTAGATGAATCTGCTAATGTCTTTAAAATAATTTTAAAGTAATCCATCCATTTAACAATATAACTTAATGAAAAAAACAACAATTCTTTTATTTACACTTCTAATATCAATTAGTTGTAGCAAAAAAAATAGCTGGAACATAAATGAATTTGGAGCCAAAGCAGATGGTAAAACAGTAAACACTGAGGCAATTCAGAAAGCTATAGACGCTTGTAGTGAAGAAGGTGGTGGCATAGTAACCATTGAAGGTGGCACATATATTTCTGGAACCATTCTTTTAAAAGATAATGTAAACCTTCATGTTTCTGAAAATGCAATACTATTAGCAAGTGTTAACCCTAATGATTTTTATAGTATAGACCCATTCATTGATGCCACAGGCCAATACCGAGGGCAATGTTTTATTGGTGCGGCAGATGTAGAGAATATATCTATCACTGGTAAAGGTACAATAGATGGTCAAGGAAAAATGTTCACTCCTAATAACGCCAAAAAGACATTAAAGAAATTAGGTCTTAAAGAGAAAAAAGAAGATGTAACTAGCTTAATTGCCAAGGATAATCAATATGTAAGTAAAAATATTCGCTATTCTAATAGACCCTTTTTAGTTCGCTTAGTAAGGGTTACAAATAGCAAACTAAAAGATATTACACTAAGACAACCTGCTGCATGGACACTTCATTTTTTTCAATGCAATACGTTTGAGGTTGATGGAATAAAGATTTTTAGTAAAGCAAATAAAAACAATGATGGTATAGATATAGACTCTAGTACAGACGGAATTATAAAAAACTCTTTAATTAATTCTGATGACGATGCTATTTGTTTTAAATCTACCAGCTTATTGCCCTCTAAAGATATAGTTGTGAAAGATTGCCGAATTAGTAGTGGCTGGGGTGCCATAAAATTCGGAACAGAATCTCAGGGGAATTTTGAAAACATTACGGTAAAAGATTGTCATATTTTCGATACTCGTGGTGGCGGAATTAAAATATTAAGCGCCGACGGTGCTAATGCGAGTAACATTTTAATTGATAATATTGATATGGTAAACGTGGAAATGCCAATTTTCATTAGACTTTGTGAGCGCAGATTAACCTATAGAGGAGCAGAACAGCAACCGGTAGGAAGTATAAATAATGTTAAGATTTCCAACATTAATGCAGTTTCAAGAAAAATAGAAGATTTACGCATGTTTCCTACCGTTGGTTTTTACTTTTCCGGAACTCCTAACCATAAACTAGGAACTATTACTTTAGAGAACATAGATATTACATTACCTGGTGGCGGAACGGAAGAACATGCAAAAGTAATTGTGCCTGAAAATGAAAAGGAGTACCCCGAATTTACCAAGCTAGGAATAACGCCTGCTTACGGAATGTACGCGCGTCATATTTCTAATTTAATCACCAAAAATATATCTTTTAAAACGACGTCTGATGATGCTAGAAAAGAGGTTATTACCATTAATGTAGATAATTTATAAAATGAAACAGCAAAAACTATTACAAACAGTCTTATTTGGGTTTGCACTAAGCATAGTTTTTCAATTTTCGAATACGCTAAATGCGCAAAGAAAAAAGAAACCTAATGTTTTATTAATATATACAGATGACCATCGCTATACAGGAGTACATGCATTAGGTGGGCAAGACGTACAAACCCCAAATATAGATAGCCTAGCAGAGCAAGGCCTTATTTTTAGTAACACCTTTTTAATGGGATCCTTTAATGGAGGAACATGTGTGCCTAGTAGAGCTCAATTATTATCTGGCCGAAAGTTATTCGATTTAAAAGGAATAGGCAGAGTTATACCAAAAAAACATACTAGTATTGGAGAAGCCTTTCAAGAAGCAGGTTATCATTCTTTTATGAGCGGAAAATGGCATCAAGACAATGCCTCCTTAGCCAGGATGTTTAATGATGGGGCAACAGTTATGAGTCGTGGTATATACCTTACAGACCATTATAGAATGCCACATTGGGATTGGGTTGCCGATGGCAATTATAAAAAAGAAGATGGTTACCTTTTAGTATATAATAAAAAAGGAGATATCGTAAGAAGACCAGTAACCAAAGAGGACAAAAAAGGGCCTTTTGGCACAGAAAAAAATGGCCCGCATACTTCTGAGACTTACGCTAAAAATGCTGTAGATTTTATAACGAACCACAACTACAAAAAGCCTTTTTTTATGTACTTGGCTTTCCATGCACCGCATGACCCAAGACAAGCACCTAAAAAATTTAAAGACATGTATCCGGAAGAAAACATAAAATTAACTCCGTCCTATTTAGCACAACACCCTTTTGATAATGGGCATATGACCACTCGTGATGAATCTTTAGATATATGGCCCAGAACACCTAAAATTGCACGTAAACACTTATCTGATTATTATGCTACTATTACTCATTTAGACCATCAAATAGGAAAAGTTATTACCTCTTTAAAAGAAAAGGGACAATATGAAAATACTATAATTGTACTTTCTGGCGACAGTGGACTTGGTGTAGGGAACCATGGACTTCTAGGTAAACAAAATATTTATGATGAAGATGGTGTTCATGTTCCATTTATCATTTCAGGAAAAATTAAGGGAGACGGAAGAAGAATAGACGCCTTTAGTTATATTCATGATATTTTTCCAACCATTTGCGATTTAGCTAATATACCTATACCTACCTCTGTTTCTGGAAAAAGCTTGGCACCTGTAATAGACAATAAAAAGAAACAGATAAGAGATTATACCTACCATGCCTATAGACAACACCAAAGAGCATATAGAAAAGGAGAATACAAGTTAATAGAATTTGTACAAGCTCCAGATATTTCTAAAAGCAAAGAAAAGATAGTTTCTGGTAGCAAAACTACCCTTCTATTCCATATTAAAAAAGACCCATGGGAAGTCACCAATTTGGCATTCTTAAAAGAATATAAAACTATTCTAAAAAACATGAGAAAAGAAATGAAAGCAAAAGCTTTAGAATTAAATGACTATAAAGAACGCTTAGATTACCCTGTCGATTTTTGGGATTATTATTAAACACAATTTATTTTGTTTCATTAAAAAATACTCGTGTTTATTTAGCTTGTATAGAAAAAGTATAAACAAGAATAAATTTAACACAGCCGCAAAGAAGTAACTTACAACCTTAATAAAACATATGTGTTAGGGAATTACCTATTTGTAAACTAATTAAAGAACTAACCCTTGTATTTTTATAAGGTCTTCTTTTTAACACTACTATTAAAAATGAAAATATACTTAAAAAAACAAAACTTATATACCGTTCTTATTATACTATTTACCCACATTACTGTCTTTGCAACAGATTTTAATGTTCTAGACTATGGTGCAAAAGCAGATGGCATAACTCTAGACACCAAAGCAGTGCAAAATGCTATTGATGCCTGCACAAAAAGTGGCGGTGGCAAAGTAATTATTCCGTCTGGAAAAACCGTAGTTATAGGCACTATATACCTAAAAGACTTTGTTACTTTACATGTAGAAAACGGTGGAGTTCTACTAGGTAGTCCTAATTACAATGATTATGCTACAGATACGCATAAAAACATGTACAAGAATGAACCACATATGAACCGTTGTCTCATTTTTGCTAAAGATGCTAAAAACTTTGCAATTGAAGGATTTGGAAGTATAGACGGTAATGGTTACAAAAAAAACTTCACCAAAAAGAAAGGTGGCAGACCCATGCTCCTTCGATTTTTAAATTGCAATAAAATACAACTAAAAAATATTACACTTAAAAACCCTGCAGCTTGGACATCTGCCTGGTTGTATTGCAATGAAATAACTGTGGAAGGAATTAAAATTCTTAGTCGTGTTAACAACAATGGTGATGGTTTAGATTTTGATGGTTGTACCGATGTTAGAGTCTCTAACAGCTCTTTTGATACTAGTGATGATTCTATTTGCTTACAAGCATCTATGCCAGACAAACCATGTAAAAATGTTGTAGTTACCAATTGCACGTTTACTAGCAAATGGGCAGGAATGCGCATTGGATTGTTATCTAGAGGAAACATTGAATCTGTTACCGTTAGTAATTGTACTTTTAATGATATTCAAGATTCTGGACTAAAAATTCAGCTAAACGAAGGAGGTATTATGCAGAACATGGTGTTTTCTAACCTTGTAATGAAAAACGTACCAAGACCAGTGTTTATGACTTTTGCACAACAAAAGGCTTGCGTAGATGCTCCTGAAGAGATGTATCCCATGAAAGCAATGAAGAATTTTACATTTCAAAACATAATAGCAGATAATACGGCATTAGATAAAAACTCGGCCTTCTTCATAACGGGTATGCCCAAGCATTATATAGAAAATATTATTCTAAAAGATATACAATTTCTAGTCTCGGGAGGCGGTACACAAGAGGATGCCAATAAATCAAAAATTAATGAATACACATTAGAAGTTTTAAAAGGTTGGTGGCCAGAATTTAGTTTAGTGGGCACGCTCCCCGCATCAGGGATTTTTGCACGTCATGTAGATGGATTAGTTGTAGATAATTTTAATTTAATCATTACAAACAACGACCACAGAAAACCTATTGTTTTGCACGATGTTTTAAATGATAATATCCACAATGTATTTCTTAATAAAAAATCCATTGAAGCAAACCAAATAAACAGAAAATAAACTATGCACACATATAGCACTATAAAAAACAAGCTCTTTCTTATACTCCTCATAGCATACAGTATTACTTCTATTGCGCAAAAAAACAAGCCAAACGTTGTAGTTATTTACACAGATGACCATCGCTATTCTGGTGTACACGCACTTGGTGGCATGGCTGTACAAACGCCAAATTTAGATGCACTAGTAGATGCTGGAGTTTCATTCTCCAAAGGATATTTAATGGGTTCTTTTTCTGGAGCAACTTGTATTCCAAGTAGAGCTATGCTTATGACAGGAAGAAATGTTTTTGAGCTTCAAGGAATCGGAAAGACAATTCCTAAAGAGCATAAAACTATGGGAGAAGTTTTTCAAGAAAATGGATATCACTCTCAAATTGTTGGAAAGTGGCATCAAGATAAAGCCTCTTTACATCGCTCTTTTAATGATGGAGAAAAATTAATGGGTATAGGAGTGTATTTAACGGACCACTTTAGAATGCCATTATGGGATTGGGATAAAAAAGGCAAATTTTCTAAGGAAGATGCCTATCTCTTAACCTATAATGAAGACGGGAAAATTGTTAGAAGACCTGTAAATAAAAATGACAAAAGAGGTCCAACAGGAACAGAAGAAGACGGGCCACACACTTCTGAAATTTTTGCAGAAGATGCTTCTAAATTCATCAAAAAATATAAAAAGAAGAAACCTTTTTTTATGTACTTGGCTTTCCATGCACCGCATGACCCAAGACAAGCGCCACAGGAGTATAGAGATATGTATCCTCCAGAAAATATAGAATTACCTCCCTCCTATTTAGCACAACATCCTTTTGATAATGGACACATGGTTCTCCGAGATGAAGAATTGGCAGAATGGCCTAGAACACCAAAAATTGCTAAGCAACAATTAGCAGATTACTATGCAATTATTACGCATTTAGATGCTCAAGTTGGTAAGGTTATATCTGCTCTAAAAGAAAGCGGCGCTTATGACAATACATTAATTGTATTTGCCGGAGATAGTGGTTTGGCCGTTGGTAATCATGGCTTAATGGGTAAGCAAAACATATATGATGAAGATGGCGTTCATATCCCATTAGTTTTCTCAGGAAACTTAGTAAAAGACAAGGGCACTAAAAGAGATGCTTTTGCCTATAATTTTGATATTCTACCAACTTTATGTGAGTTTACTAATATTAAAAAACCATCCTCTGTAACTGGCTCAAGTTTATTACCCATAATAAATAAAAAAACCGATGCAGTTAGGGATTACACATACCATGCCTACAAACAATTCCAAAGAGCATATAGAAAAGGAGATTATAAGCTTATTGAATATGTTAGAGCTAAAGATTATCACAAAAAAAAGGGCGAATCTATTAGAGGCTCTAGGGTTACACAATTATTTAATATTACAAAAGACCCATGGGAAGTATATGACCTTTCTTTCTTTCCTGAATATGCAGAAACGGTTAAAATTATGCGTGTAGAAATGAAAGAAAAAGCGCGAGAATTAGGAGATAAAAAAGCCAATATAGAAGGCGAAAAATATGATTTTTGGGAATTTTATTAACTTTTAAAAATTTTATTTGACTACTCATAAAAACTAACTAAAAATGAAAAACTTAAGTCGTAGAAATTTCATGAGAACCACCGGAACAGCTGCAGCCGGAATAGCAATTCTTCCAAATTTACTAAGTGCTTCACCAAATAGCACTGTTAACATTGCTGTTGTTGGTGTTGGTGGTAGAGGCACAAATAACTGGACTCAAATTCAAGGTTTATATCCAATTTCTAACGATGATAAAACAAAACTAAGAAAGCCACATAAACACGTAAATATTGTTGCTTTATGTGATATAGATGATTTGGCGTTAGAGAAAGCTTCTTCTAGACTTCCAAGAGCAAAAAAGTTTAAAGATTTTAGAGTTATGCTAGATAAAATGCATACTCAAATAGATGCTGTAATAGTTTCTACTCCAGACCATACACATTTTGCAGCTACCATGGCCGCAATGGAAATGGGAAAACATGTGTATGTAGAAAAACCTTTAGCACATAATATATGGCAATTACGCACTCTTAAAAAAGCAGCAGACAAATATGGTGTAATTAATCAAATGGGAAACCAAGGACATGCATCAGACGGTATACGAAATGTAAAAGAATGGTATGACCAAGGATATTTAGGGGAAGTAAAAGAAGTTTTAGCTTGGTTTAATGGTCCAAGATTTGAATGCCATGAGAAAGGATGGTTTTGTAAACCAGAAACTTTCCCCCCTACAGCGCAACCTATCCCAGATAATATAGATTGGGATTTATGGCTAGGCCCTACAAAAAATAGACCTCATAACACACATTATACGAGAAGATTTTGGCGTTCTTACTACGAATTAGGAAATGCAATGTTAGGAGATTGGGGTTGCCATACGTTAGATGCTCCATTTTGGGCTTTAGATTTAGGTATGCCAACAACAGTAGAGCCATTACATGCTAAACTTAGTGAAGTACCAAATTCCTTTTTACCAGACGAATCTATCCTAAAATACCAATTTCCAGAAAGAGGTAACAAACCCCCGGTAACTTTAACCTGGCACGAAGGTGGTAAAAAACCAGAAAATCGTCCAGAATGGGAAATGGACAAACTACCCGGAAATGGTATGTTAATGATTGGTGAAAAAGCTACTGTTATGACAGGTGGAAGACCTAATGATGCAAGAATTCTTATGCCTAAAGTAGAATGGGAAGCTTTTAAAATAAAAGGATGGAAAAAAACTATTCCAAGAATTCCCAGAGAAAGTCCACATGATGAGTTTATTGCAGCTATTAGAGGAAAAGGACCAAAACCCGGTTCTGACTTTGCTTATGGAGCAGACCTAACAGAAATGTCTCTCCTTGGTGTTTTTGCACAGAGGTTCAATACTAAAATTGAATATGATGCTGCCACTATGAAAGTTACAAACCAGCCAGGTCTGCAATCTTATATTAAAGAAGAGGTTCGTGAAGGATGGGCTTATGGTGAGAATCTATGGTAGAATTAATTAAACATAAATAAGATGAAAAAAGCACAAATTATATGGACGTTACTTTTATTACTTCCATTAAGTATTTTAGCTCAAGAAACTAAGCCAAATATTGTTTGGATTTTTTCCGATGACCATTCTTACCAAACTATAGGAGCATATGGCGGAAGGCTACAACACCTTAACCCTACCCCTAATATAGACAAACTAGCAGAGCAAGGAATGCGCTTTGAAAGAAGTTATGTAGAAAACTCTATTTGCGCACCAAGTAGAGCTGCTTTATTAACAGGAAAAATGAGCCATTTGCATGGTAAAACTATCAACAGGAAAGAAGCCATTTTTAATCATGACCAACAACAGTTTCAAAAAATATTACAACAAAATGGATACCAGACAGCAATGATTGGTAAAATACATTTAGATGGAAAAATGCAAGGTTTTAATTATTGGGAGGTTTTACCTGGGCAAGGAAAGTACTACAATCCCCAATTTATCACAGAAGAAGGGGAAACCAATTATAAAGACCGTTATGTTACAGAAGTTATAACAGAACGTGCCTTAAATTGGTTAGAAAAAGAACGTGATAAAAGTAAACCATTTATGGTAATGGTACATCACAAAGCACCGCATCGTAATTGGGACCCTGCTAAACAGCACATGGAATTATATGAAGATATAAAAATACCTGAACCCGATAATTTATTTGATGATTATAGCACCAGAGCTACCCCAGCTCATAATCAAGAGTTAGACATTGCAACGAGTATGAATCTAGATAGAGATTTAAAAGCTTCTGGAAAACTTTATGCAAAGGACCCTAGATTTACAAAACGTTATAAGAAAATTGCAAGCGGTGAACTAAAAGGGAAAGAATTAACAAGGTGGAAATACCAAAACTATATGAAAGATTACCTACGATGCATTAAATCTGTAGACGAAAGTGTAGGACAAGTAGTAAAATCTCTTAAAGAACAAGGTTTAGATAAAAATACAATAGTAATATATTCTTCGGATCAAGGGTTTTATATGGGAGAACATGGTTGGTTTGACAAACGTATGATGTATGAAGAATCTTTTAGAACTCCATTAATAGTAAAATGGCCTGGAAAAATTAAAGCCGGTAGTGTTAATACAGATTTAGTTCAAAATATTGATTTCGCAGAAACTTTTTTAGACATAGCAGGTGCTCCAATTCCAAACGATATGCAAGGAAAAAGTCTTGTCCCATTATTAGAAGGAGAAACACCAAAAGACTGGAGGAAATCTTTATACTATCACTATTATGAATATCCAGGGGCACATGCCGTTAGAAGACATGAAGGAGTTGCTACAAAGCGTTATAAACTTATTCGTTTCTACGGTCCAGGTGTTTTAAACAATGAGGAATGGGAATTTTACGATTTAGAGAAAGACCCATCTGAAATGAATAACATGTATAGTAATACTTCCAACACTGTATCTAAACTAAAAAAAGAACTTAGTAAACTCCGTAAAGAATATAAAGTAGAATAAAACTAGCTAAAAACTATACAATACCGCAAAATAACTAATAGTAATAGTCTTTGTTAGGACTAGACATATACTATAATAACAAAACCATTTGTTTAAGTAGTACTTATTTGTATAAGATAACTTTACGATTATACTAATAGTAAAATATAATCATGCTAAAGTTACAATATACTAGCCTCTTAATTTTGTTAGCTATTTTTCAGTTACAGTGTCAAAATAAAGAAACCTCAACAAGTTCTTTTTTTAAAAAAATAAAAAATGAAAGAGTAACTTCAAATCAATCCGTAGAATGGAAAAACTTCGGGCCTGGAATGTCTGGTTATAATGAAGAGTTTTGGTGTCACCCAACAGATGAAAATGTGATGTTTATGGGGCCAGATATGCATGTGAGTTACGGTACATGGGATAATGGTAAATCATGGCATTCTATTAAAGATTATGATGGTGATGGAAAATGTATGGAGCGTGTTCTAGATATTGTGTTTTCTATACAGAATCCAGATTTTGGATTAGCTCTAGAAAGGCGAGGGAAAATTTTTAAAACTACAAATAGAGGTAGAAATTGGGAATTAGTGTATACCATTCCAAGAGCTGAAAAATCGGCTTATAATGCCCATACTAAAATGGCTATTCACCCCACTAATGATGCTATTTGGTTTGTGGGAGCGGGCGATTTTTGGAATGTCAAGAATAACCACCGTTCAGAAAAATTAATTCATGGGAAAAAGCATTCAAGAGCAAGTTATGGTTATGTGTTAAAAACCACAAATGCCGGTAAAACATGGAAAAAAGTAGCTACTAATATTTCAGAAGATTTAGATATTGCAAGAATTATAGTAAATCCTGTAACACCAAATCAGATGTACATTGCTACTAATTTTGGTTTTTTTGTAAGTAATGATACAGGAGAAACTTGGGAATCTAGTGGAAAAGGACTTCCAAATAATTTACCTAGAGATTTAACATCTTATTATAATCCTAAGACAAAAGAATTTATTTTATACCTAGTTGAGCAAACAGTTTATGAACCTAACGGAAAATCAATTGCAACTAAAGGAGGCGTTTTTAAAAGCAACAATGGCGGAAAAACTTGGGAGAATATTACCGGTAATTTAGGCGTAAACTATAATAAAATAACAGATAAGTCTCACAGAAATAACTACCATAGAGTATTAAGCTATTGGTTTGATGTAGAATCTAGAAAGGTATATCCAGAATTTCCAGAAAACACTTATTCTATTTTTAACAGAATTGCTGTAAACCCCTTAAATAAAAACGAGATATATTTAGTAGCAAATCAGCGTCATGATAAAAGTTTTGGTCCTGGTGATGCTTGGAAAACCGAGGACGGTGGTCAAACTTGGAAAATATGCGCACGTGCAGGAAACTATTGGAATCAAAATAAAGATAAAACCTATTGGGAAAGCAAAGGGTTTGACAAAGGAGCAAACGTAGAGTTTGCACATGTTGGAATTGCCAATGCTGAACAAAATGAGGTGAGATTTGGTAGTAGGAGTTTAGCAATTAATTCTAAAGGAGAAGTGTTTATAGGGGTGCAGCAGCAAACACAACGCTCAAATGATGGAGGTAAAACATGGAAACAAGTAGATGATTATGAAACGGCACCGGGCAGTAATATTTGGGTTGGTCGTGGAGATAGTAATTTACCCGGACGTCAAATGTTACTAGAAACAGGTATTAAAGATCGTTATTTGCTTTGTAGTGGAGAACATGGTTTATGGGAAACTGCACCTTTAGGAGATTACCCAGATAAAGATGCCGTGGCAGTAAAACAAATTGAAGGTCAAGTGCATGACCATAGTGGCAATCATGGTTTGCATTCTGCATCTACAGTGGCTGTACATCCTAATAATCCTAATATCATTTACACTATTGGTTGGAGACAGGAGCATCGTGGAAAAATGCGCAGATCTAAAGATAGGGGTAAAACTTGGGAAAACATTTCAACTATTTTTAAAGGTAAAAACCCAGAATACAGAGGTATTGCATTTCAAGGATCATTAATAATTGCCCCAGAAGTTCCAGACAATATGTATTTCACCGCCATTCGCCATGTAGTTCAAGAGGTTGGTGCGTCTCCAAAAGAAAGTGTAATGTCTAAAGGGAAATTTGGTGTGTATCGCTCAAATGATGGTGGTTATAATTGGGAATTAAGTAATAAAGGACTTCCTAAACTAGTTAGTGTGCGTCGTTTAACTATGGATTCTTCGAATTCCAAAGTAATATACGCCTCGGTTAATCAAAGAAACAAACATCAAGAAGGAGGACTATACAAATCTTTAGATGGAGCATTAACTTGGGAAAAAGTGAAGATTCCTTCTCAAATACAATCCGTTAATAACTTATTTATAGATAGGCATACAAAAGATATGTATATGTCTACAGGTTCAAGTTTTGGCTCATACGAAGCAGGAGGTGTTTGGAAAAGTACTGATAATGGAAAAAGTTGGAAGAAATTCTTCAAAGCGCCTTATGTGTGGCAAGCAGAAGTCTCTCTGGTAAACCCAAAACTTATTGTAGTAAATGTGCCTTATCATTCACAATTTAAAAATCCAGGTTTATACTTAACACAAGACGCTGGTAAAAGTTGGTCTAAGATTAATAAAGGTATTGGGCAACCAGATAAAATGACAGATTTTAAACCAGATCCATATAACGAGAATATACTTTGGTGTGCTGCCTGGGGCAGTGGATGGTTTAAGGCTAAATTAAAAAAATTATAACTAGAAAACTATGACGCGAAAACTCTTTTTTTTATTGGTACTAACCATAATGTTTAGTCCATTTATGTTAGGTCAAGAAAAACCAAATTTTATTGTTATTGTAGCCGATGACCTAGGGTATAATGACCTTGGTTTTACGGGGTCAAAAGAAATTGAAACACCAGCTTTAGATAAACTAGCAAAAGGAGGTGTAATATTTACAAATGGTTATGTAACGCATCCATATTGTGGGCCATCTAGAGCAGGATTAATTTCTGGGAGATATCAAGCTAGATTTGGTTTAGAAATCAATTTAACCAATTCTCATTTTGATTCGCATAACGGTTTACCAACGACAGAAACTACATTTGCAAAAAGATTAAAAACATCGGGTTACAGAACTGGAATGATTGGTAAATGGCATTTAGGTGCTTCTTATCCTTTTCATCCTAATAATAGGGGGTTTGATTATTTCTATGGATTTTTATCTGGCGGACACACCTATTGGCCCAAAAATGTAACTACAACATATCCTTTATACTTAAAAAACGGGAAACCACATTATACTGCTAATGAAGGAGGGTATTGGCCATTATTAAGAAATAACAATGCTGCGGAATTTAATGAGTATTTAACAACTGCATTAAGTAGAGATGCTGCAAAATTTGTTAAAGAAAGTGATAATCCTTTCTGCCTTTATTTAGCCTATAATGCACCTCATGCGCCATTAGAGGCACCAAAAGAATTAATTGATAAATATGCGCATATTAAAAACAAGCAACGTAGAATATATGCGGCTATGGTTGATGCTATGGATCAAGGAATTAGTATGGTAGTAAAAGCACTTGAAGATTCTGGTAAATTAGATAATACTCTTATTTTCTTCATTTCGGATAATGGAGGAATTGTAGATAAAACAAGAAAAGAATTTGAACCTCGAAGAAAAACAAAAGATTGGGGAGATAATACTCCATATAGAGGTGGTAAAGGAAGTATGTTTGAAGGAGGACATCATGTACCCTTTATAGCACATTGGCCAAAAGGAATTTCTAAGGGTAGTACATATGAGTTACCTATTTCGGCATTAGATATTGCCGCAACTCTAGTCGATTTAGGTAAAGGAGATACCTCAGGAAAACCTTTAGAAGGAGTTAATCTTATTCCATATGTGCAAGGTAAAAATAAAGGAGTACCCCACGAAGCATTATTCTGGAGAATGGACAGCGGAAAAAAATGGGCTGTAAGAACTCCTGAAGCAAAATACTTTCTACCACGTGATGAAACAGGATTGAATGGTGGTTTTCTAGTAGACATGGTTAAAGATCCTTACGAAAGCACTAACATTATTGAAAAGAACCCTAAGCTTAGAAAAAAACTTGCCAAACTTTGGAATGAATGGAACACTAAAAATGAGCCTAACAAATATTTACAAGCAGGTAGTTATCAAAAAGCACGATTAAAATTCTATCAAGAACTTAGAACGAAACTAGATATCGAAGCAAAAAAAGAAAAACCATTGGTTATTAAATAATATAGTAATAAAACAGATGAAAACAATTAACACATATTTCTTAACATTAGTTCTTGCATTTTCAACGTTTTTAGGGTTTTCACAGAAACAACCTAACATTGTTTTGCTTTTTGCAGATGATATTAGCGCAAGAGAATTACCAATTTACGGCTCAACAGTTTGGAGTCCGCCAACAGGAGGAACAACATCAGATCCAAAATACAAGGCAGTAACTCCTGTGCTAGATAAAATAGCAGAAGAAGGTTGTTTTGTAAAAACAGCTTGGGCATCAACAGTTTGTGGTCCAAGTAGAGCAATGATGATGACGGGGCGTTATGCACATTTACATAAGTGGTGGCATAATAAAGACAAAGGAAAAGCACCAAACGGTAAAGGAAGTTGGAATTTATATGATAGTTCGCCACACAGTATAGCTCATGTAGCAAAAGCAGGTGGTTATGCCACATTTTGGGCAGGAAAAACCCAAATGAATATTGAAGGATTTCCGTTTGATGAAGGTTGCTTTACTCCTGGAGAAGGCTCTTATAATAAAGCTATTCACACCACAGATTTTAGATTAGAAACCAGAAAAATAGATGGCAAAAAAGTAATTTATAATGCAGATACCAATAAGCCTATTCACAAGAAAAGTTATGTGCAATCTGGCTGGTACTGGAAACCACATGTACAGTTAATGAATCACCCAGATGCAAAAGAAAAATTTGTTTGGTGGCCTAATGATAAGAAGTCTAAGAAAACATTTGGGTTAGATACTTTTGGTCCAGATGTAGAATTAGAATTTACTTTCGATTTTATTGAAAGAAAAGTAAAAGAGAACAAACCGTTTTTTGTTTATCACACAAGCCATTTAGGACACGATGCTTGGGATTTTCTTCATCCAAGTACAAAAGGTAAATGGCCAGGGACGCCAAAAATTAATTGGGATGGTAAAAAATATAAACGCACAACACCAAAAGTTACTGGAGATAATGGTGTTTACAATGACTATGGCACTATAACCGAAAATGGTATTCACACACATATTAATTATTTAGATTACCAAGTCTGGCAATACCTTAACAAGTTCAAAGAATTGGGTATTGAAAACAATACTATTTTCATTTTTTGTGCAGACAATGGAACAAGTGGTTACGGAAAGTCAAGTCCAATTTCTCAAAAAGGGACGCATGTACCATTAATTATTTATGCGCCAGGAATGAACTTAACTAAAAAAGGAGCGCAGGATGCCTTAGCTAATATGGCAGATTTAATTCCAACTATAGCCGATTTAGGAGGTGTTGAAATTCCAGATTCTTATGAGATGAATGGAGAAAGTTTAATACCTTTCTTAACTACAGACAAACCTAAGCATAGAGAGTGGGTTTATGGGTATCATAAAGAAACTACCATGATTAGAGGCGATTTAGTCATGAAAGACGGAAATAATGTTTGGTATAATGTAAGTACATATCCGGAAGATTTAATTAATTTTCCTAAGATAAAAGATTGGAGTAAAGTATCTGAGGCACATAGAAAAGAACGTGATGAATTAAAAAAAGTGGTGCCAAGGTTTGATCAACATGCAACGGCACATGACGCTCCAAAAGGAGGGTATGGTAAAGTTGCTCCTTTAGTGAAGAAATAGTAAACCATATATAAAATGAATCTTAAAAATTTAGTTTTTGCAGCTGTTAGTTTATTCTTTTTAACAGTAAACTCACAGTCAAGAGGTGTTTTTGTATCCACAGAATCAGATGTTACAAAAATAGCTCTAGAAAAGTTAGCCACTCAAATTAGTTTTTCAAAATCTAATATTGAAGCAGTTAAGAAATCTAAATTAATTGATTCAAAAATTATTTTACTTAATACTGAAAAAGATAAGGCTTGGATAAAAAAGTTTAAGCTTAACACTAGTGATATTAAATCTGAAGGTTTTCAAATTATCAATAAAGAAAATGATACATACCTAATAGCTTCTGATGAGGCTGGTTTAATGTATGGTATTTTAGAGCTAAAAGATCAGCTTAAACTTTACGGTGTTAACTCAAAATTTAAGGAGAAAACAGAAAATCCGCATTTCTCATTCAGGGCTGTTAAATTTAATCTACCATGGTCTTCTTATAGAATAGGTGAGTCGTTACATCTTCATATGAAAACGGTAAAAGACACTGTGTTTTGGGAAGGTTATTTAGATATGATGGCTGAAAATAGATTGAATGCTTTGACGTTATGGAATTTGCATCCATTCACGTTCATGATTCAACCTGAAAAATTTCCTGAAGCAACACAATTTACAGGGCAAGAGTTTAAAGATTGGCAAAAATTCTGGAGAACCTTGTTTAAAATGGCAAAAGACCGAAATATAGAAACCTATATTATAAACTGGAATATTATTACATCACCTGGTATAACAGAAACGCATGATGTAGCTAATTATAAAGACGATTTAGAATGGCATTATGGTTTTACACCTGCAGATACCTCGCAGGTAATTGTAGACTATATGCGTGAAACCATAACCCAAACCATTAATGAATATCCAAATTTAACAGGCTTAGGAGTTAGCATTGGTGAGCGTATGAAAATGCCAATGGAAGATGCTATGAAATGGGTGGAAAGCACCTTTATTGAAGGTATGAAGAATGCCGATAGAAAGGTGAAGTTTATTCATAGAGCACCTTTTAAGGTAGAACCAGAAGTAGCTAGAGAATATATTGAGTCTTATACCGATACTGAAGGACCAATAATTATGGAGTTTAAATTCAATTGGTCTCATGGGCATTCTACACCTAATTTGGCTATTACGCATGGCGGTAAAGTATCAGACCAATATTGGAATCCTAAACCCAAAAACTACAAAATGGCGTGGATGATGCGTAATGAAGATTTTATTATGCTTAATTGGGGAAATACAGCATTTATTAAGGAACACATTAAAGTAAATGATTTTCCAGATATCACCATGGGCTATTTTATTGGTTCGGAAACTTACATTCCAGCAAAAGAATACAGGATGAATCTCAATGTAAAATACAACTGGAAATATGCCTATGAAAAAGATTGGGAATTCTACCAAATGTGGGGCCGTTTAATGTATGACCCAAAAACTAGTGATGATTATTTTATTAAAAACTTCAAGTACAGATATGGTGATGAGGTAGGAGAACCTCTTTTTAAAGCCTTACAGTTAGGTAGTGAAATGCCATTAAGGTTTTCAACATTCTATAGAGGTACTTGGGATTTTACCATTTATGCTGAAGGGTTTTTAAATGGAAAACAACTGTATCGAAATTATAAAGAAGCAGAAGATGCATTTATCAGAATTGATGAAATGATTACCCATCCAACCTTAGATCCATTATATCTTAATATTGATACATATACGAATCTGAAATTGAAAGGGGATTCAATTTCAGAAGAACAAGTTTCTCCGCTAGAAATAGCTAAAGAAATGGAACAAAACGGATTGAAAATTTTACAGTTATGTGAATCAATGAAAGATAAGAATACCAAAGATGAAGCTAATTTTAATATTGAAGTTAATGATGTAAAGTCATGGGCAAACATGAGTCTTTATTTTGCAGATAAACTTATGGCGGGTATATATTTAGACGAGGCTATTAAAACTAAAAGCGAAGTAAAGAGAGTAAAAGCAATTCAATACTTAAAAAAAGCATCAAAACACTGGTTAGATCTTATAGATTCAACAAAACAATATCAAGAAGTGTCTTTACTGCATATTAGGTCTTTTAAATTTTCATGGGAACTTTATTATCCAAGGGTTTTAAAAGATATTGAAATAGCAGAAAACATTAAATTTTAAAGCTTATGAAAAACATGAAATTAAGACTATTTATAATTTTAACCTTCTTATTATTTGGTAAACTAGTCTTAGGTCAAGAACAACAACCAAATGTTCTATGGGTATTAACAGATGATCATAGATATGATGCTATTCGTTCCTTTAACAAAATGCTTACTAATAATGAAATGAGTAATTTAGGTTATGTTGAGTCTCCCAATATTGATCGTCTAACCAAAATGGGAACAACTTTTTTAAACACCTATTCTCAGGCTCAAGGCTGTGCACCATCTCGCGCTTCCATACATTATGGGCGTTACCCTTTCCGATCTGGTGTTTATGAATTTGAGTATCATAATAATAACACAGAAAACTCATATCCTCACTTACCTCAGCAGATGGAAAAATTAGGATACCAAACAGTTCATATTGGAAAATTAGGGGTTAGATTAAGAACTATAAAAAATGGCAAAGCTGTTGATCCAAAAATGTATCAAACAGATATTAGTGCAAAAATTCTTGCAAATGAAGGTCTTGCAGAATGGGGAAAAATTTCTTTACTCAAAGAAATTAATGGGCAAAAATTAGTTAAGCCTTTTAGAAACATTAAGTATTTAAAAACCGAAGATGGAAAATATCATTTTTTTAATAAAGAGCTAGAAAAGAAAAATCCTCAATTCGCCGGAATGGCGAAAAATATATATGAAAAGTTAGATTTACTACGTAAGCATACACCAAAAAAACCAGAAACTGAATTTAGTGATGGTATTTTAGGAGGTGTAAGCCCAAGACCTGCAGGTAAAACGCGCGATGGTTATTATAACTCTTCTTTTAAAGACTATTTATTTAATGAAAATAAAGAGTTTAATTTGGGAAATGCAACATTTAAAGGAGTAGACCCATCTAAACCTTTATTTTGCCATATTGGTTATGATTTTCCTCACACACCTGTTTTACCACCAAAAGAATATCGGGAACGTTTTAAAAAACATAAATATAAAATTCCTGAAATGACAAAAGAGGAATGGGCTAAAATGCCAGCTCAACTTAAGAAACAAGTGAATAATGCTTATTCTAATGATTTTACAAAGGAGCAGAAACAAAAAATGATTCAGGATTATTATGCCTTTTGTGCATATGGAGATGCTTTGGTAGGAGAAGCTATTGATACTTTCATTAAATATAGTAACAATAAGAAACAACCTTGGTTAGTTGTTTATGTTAATGGAGACCATGGATGGAAATTAAATGAACATGGTGCTTATTCAAAATTTACTCCTTGGGATATTGATGCTCACAATCCAATTGTTGTCGTATCATCAGACAAAAAAGCATTTTCAGAAGGAAAAGTTGTTAAGGATTATACGGAGTTTGTAGATATAGCACCTACAATTTTAAGTGCCGCAGGAGCAGATATTAATACAGAGCAATTTAATTATTTAGACGGAATTAACTTAGCAAATGTTGCTACTGGAAAAGCCCCTAAGAGAGATTATGTTATAGGAGAAAGCCATGCCGTTACAGGACCTAGAGCTTTTATTAGAACCAAAGAATATGTGTTTTCTATGCAAACAAGACCAAGTAAAAAGCGTGGTGAGAATATGAATTGGGCACTAACTGCTTCTTATAAAGATTTAGACCCTGCATTTTATGACATGACAGTAGACCCTAATGAAACTAATAACCTGGCTTTCAATAAATCATATCAAAAAATTGCACTTAAAATGAAAGAAAAACTCATTAATATTGTATTAGGAGACAATAGAGCTGAAGTTAATTGGGGTAAAGGAACTAAAGCTATTGGTACTAAGGTTTATAAAAGCAATTTTGCTCCTGGAGCTCATGATTATAAATTAAAGGTTAAAAAATAGAATGAAACAACTAATACCACTTTCAATCTTGTTTTTCGGAATCTTTTTATTCCCTAAACTATTAAACGCTCAATATATATACAACCCAAAAACTACAGAAGAATTACGTACTAGATCTGGCTTACCAAATTTCTTTAAAAAATTAAAAGAAGGGAAAGATGTAAAAGTGGGATACATTGGCGGTAGTATTACAAATGGAGGGTTGTGGAGAGCAAAATCAATAGAATGGCTTAAGAATGAATACCCTAAGGCAAACATAACTCAAGTTAATGCCGCAATAGGTGGTACAGGTCCAGAATATGGTGCTTGTAGAATTCAGAATCATTTGTTAAATCATAATCCAGATATGGTATTTATTGAGTACCGAGTGAATAATGGTGGAGCATACAAGGGAAGAGCCTTGGAGGGACTTATACCCCAGATATGGAAAAACAACCCTAATACCGAGATTTGTTTTATTTACACTATTTCTAAAGGAATGATCCCGGATATTTCTGAAGGACACCAAACCAATGCAGGGGTTAACATGGAACCTGTAGCAAATCATTATGGTATTACGTCTATAGAATTTGGGTTAGAGGTTGTTAAATTATTAAAAGAAGACAAGCTTGTGTTTAAAAAAGGAGACAGTCCGGCGAAAAGCAAAATTATTTTTTCAAATGATGGTACACATCCACTAGAGGCTGGCCACAATATTTATAGAGATGTTTTGGTAAGATCATTAAAGGCAATAGAAAATTACGGCACCACAGGTCCCAATTTAATCCCAAAGCCATTAAAGAAAAACATATTTTCAGGAGCCTCATTAGTACCCATTAAAAAAGCTAAATTTAGTTCTAAATGGAAAGATGTTGATTTAGGTGATGAAGTTGCTATTAATGATGATTTAACCGATAAAAATGGCGGTATTAAATCGTTATTTGTTAAAGCAAAGAAAACCGAAACTTTAGGAGAATCTTTTACTATTAAATGGGATGGTTTTTTATTGGGTCTTACAGCTTTATTAGAGGAAAAAGGGGATATCCAGATTGAGGTAATCACGGATGAAGGGCCTAGTAAAATTTATGATTTAAAATCAAGAACAGGTAAAACGCAGTCTAAATATTATTTTTTGAATGAAATAGGGGCTGGATCACATACAACAACAGTAAAGTTAATAAAACTTGCTCCTGGTAAAATTTTACAAATAGGTCAGTTTTTGGTTGTAGATAATTAACATGTCATCCCCATAAAACATTTACAAAACATTAAAAAAAGTTTTATACTTTATGAAAATCAACACTAAATATTACTATGCCGGATTATTCTTATTACTCAATGTCTCAATTTTTGTAGGATGCAAATCTAGCAAGAAGCTACAGTACAAAAACACTTCAAATATTGAAGAATGGATATCATTATTTAATGGAAAAAATTTAGAAGGATGGGATATTAAATTTACAGGAAAAGAGCTTAATGATAATTATAAAAATACCTTTGTTGCGGAAGATAGCATGTTGCGGATTAAATATGATGCATACTCGAAATTCAACAATGATTTTGGTCATTTATACTACAAGAAACCCTTCGCTTACTACAAATTAAGTTTTGACTATAGATTTACTGGTGAACAAACTAAAGGAGGATCTACTTCTAACAATAGAAATAGTGGTATAATGCTTCACTCCCAATCTGCTATAAGTAATGAATTTGACCAGCAATTTCCTGTTTCTGTAGAACTGCAACTTCTAGGAGGATTAAAAGACAAAAAAGCAAGACCAACTGGTAATGTATGTACACCAGGAACGCTAATTGTAACTGGAGAAAACATTAATTACAAACATTGTGTTTCCTCTAGTTCCAAAACTTATTACGGGGATCAATGGGTACATGCAGAAGCTATTGTTTTAGGAGGAGAATCTATGGCTTTTATAGTAGAAAACGATACTGTATTAAAATTTAAAACGCCACAAATTGGCAGTTTAGAGAAAAACAAACAATACAGAGGTGAAAATTGGAAAAAATGGAAAATAAACAAGGAAACATGGAGTTCTAAAACTGGTGAAATTTTAAATGAAGGTTATATAGCTTTACAAGCCGAAAGTCATCCAATAGATTTTAAAAACTTAAAGGTATTAGACTTATGCGGTTGTAAAGACCCAAAGGCAAAAAATTATAAAACGTATTATATAAAAAACAAGCCTGAGTCTTGCTACTATTAATTTAAGATGAAAAGAATGGAAATCAGCTTAAATGAGATTAAAAAAATTAAACTTATAAACTTCAATAA
The DNA here is from genome assembly GCF_003634105.1 of Maribacter vaceletii. Classification (GTDB taxonomy): domain Bacteria; phylum Bacteroidota; class Bacteroidia; order Flavobacteriales; family Flavobacteriaceae; genus Maribacter_B; species Maribacter_B vaceletii. The sequence continues at coordinate 509,246 of NZ_RBIQ01000007.1, forward strand.
TATGAATCGCACAATAGTGACACTTAATTTTTCTCCTATAAAAAAGCTACTATTTATAGCCTTATTCTTATTTACGATTTTTTGCCAATCACAAACTAAGATTGCCCCTATTTTTAATGATCATATGGTGTTACAATGTAATACTGAGGTTCAAATTTGGGGAAAAGACTCTCCTAAGACTACCATAGAAATTACAGGAAGTTGGGGGGCAAAGATAAATACCAAAACAGACAAGAATGGAAAATGGAAAACAACATTAAAAACTAAAAAAGCAGGAGGTCCTTATACACTTACAGTAAAAGGTACTGAAACTATAATTCTTAAAAACATTCTTTTAGGAGAAGTTTGGCTATGCGGCGGACAATCTAACATGGCAATGGCTCTTAAAGGAGGCCCTGGACAACATATTGAAGGTAGCAATAAAGCAATCTTAAAAAGCAAAAACTCTAACATCCGCTTTTTTACTGTTCCAGATACAGTTAGCTCTACTCCTTTAGACAACTGTAAAGGAACTTGGAAACTATCTAATCCAGAAACATCTGCAAATTTTAGTGCGGTTGCTTATTCATTTGGTAAAATGCTTCATGAACATTTAAATGTTCCTATTGGTTTAATATCAAGTAATGTTGGAGGCACACCTGCGCAAGCTTGGACATCTAAAGAAATAATAACCTCTGAGTTTCCTGAGTTTACCAAGGACTTAAAAAAAGAATACAATACAAAAACTGCAACGAGCCTGTATAATGGTATGATTAACCCCTTAATACCCTTTACTATAAAAGGCACAATATGGTATCAAGGAGAAGGTAACAGATGGAACCCCGAGCAATATTCTAGGCTATTTCCTGCAATGATTAAAAACTGGAGAGATAAATGGAAACAAGGAGACTTTCCTTTTTATTTTGTTCAATTAGCTCCTTTTGGAAACAATATAGACGGTTGGGTAGGAATACAGCTAGCCCAATTAAAAACTATGTTAACTGTACCAAATACCGGAATGGCAGTAATAAACGATATTGGTTACAAAACCAGAATTCATCCTCCAAAAAAGATACAAGTAGGGGAACGCTTGGCCTATTGGGCTTTAGCAAAAGATTATAATGTTACTGGTATTGTTCATTCGGGTCCTGTTTATAAATCTATGAAAATAGAAGCCAGTAAAATAGTCTTGCAATTTAAAGAAGCCCCATTAGGAATTACAAGTCTAGGAAAACCTTTAAATAATTTTGAAGTTGCTGGTGAAGATGGCATATTTTATTCTGCAGAAGCAAAAATCATAGAAAAAGGAAAAAAATTAGAAGTCTGGAGTGATAGTGTTATAAATCCAAAAAATGTACGCTATGCATGGAAAAGCTATGTAGAAGGAAGTCTGTTCAATACTGCAGGACTACCTGCTTCTGCCTTTAGCACCCAAAACTGGGAAGAAGTATTTAAAAAATAAACATCAAAAAAATAACAAGAATTATTTATATCCTTAAACATATGCCACTAAAAAACGTTTACTTAAAATCATTTTATTTTACTTTAATTGGATGCATGATTATCTCCTGTTCGGAGCAATCAAAAAAAGAACCCAAACAAGAAGCAACAATCAGTAAAGAAAGCACAAGTAACTTTCCTTTTTTTATTCCTGAAGAAAAGCCTAACATTCCCTTAAGTGTGGCAATGGAAAGAAATTATGACAAATATATGTCTGCAAGACCAGACCATAATGAGTTATACACACAATTTAAATATACAGAGCTAAAAGGTTTTGATTATAATAATAATGATGGCACTATATCTCGCCGTGATCCATCAAAAGTTATTTTAGAAAATGGAAAATACTATGTCTGGTATACGCATAGAGATACTAAAACTGCTCCTGTAGGTGGTAAAAACGCACATTTATCTACAGATGAAATACCTTCAGCGGACTGGGATTTAGCAGATATTTTTTATGCTACCTCTAAAGATGGTTTCACTTGGGAAGAGCAAGGTGTTGCTGTTCCTAGACCTCCTAAACCAAATGTTGGTTGGCGCTCAGTAACAACTACTGATATCCTTAAATGGAAAGGAAAGTATTATTTATATTATCAAGGTTTTAGTGAAGCTAGTGGCAAAAGTGGTGGGGACAATTGCCCTGTTGCCGTTTCTTATGCAGACTCTCCTGATGGTCCTTGGACAGCGGCAAATAAAGTTGTAATTCCAAATGGTGCGGAAGGTGAATGGGACCAATATTCTATTCATGATCCTTATCCTCTTGTTCATAATGGAAAAATATACTTATACTATAAATCTGATTTTGATCGCAATCCAAAATTAAGTCGCATGCATGGTCTTGCTATTGCAGACAATCCTTTAGGGCCCTTTAAAAAGCATAATTTAAACCCTATCATGACTTCTGGGCATGAGACAACCTTATTCCCTTTTAAAGAAGGAGTAGCAGCATTAGCTATACGAGATGGCATGGAACATAATACAATACAATATGCAAAGGATTGGGTAAATTTTGAAATTGCTTCTATTGTAGAATTAATGCCAGATGCTGGAGGGCCTTTTGTTCCAGATGCCTTTACTAATACTACTAATGGGAGAGGTATTACTTGGGGAATATCTCATTTTACAAATGCGGCTGGAAATTATAAACAAAACCACGCAATTTTAACTCGTTTTGATTGCGATTTAAGCCTAGATGTAGATGACCAAGAAATGAAAAGATCATACATTCTTTATTCCCCAAAGGAACACTACAAACACGGCCTAAATAAGAAGCAAAAAAATCGGATTAATAATGAAAATAAAAAATTAATGGAGTAATATTTCTAACAAAGACTAACCTATCTTAAAATGAAAAAAATAAACTTTTCTTTATTACTTACCATACTACTTATACAATCTAGTATGGCACAAATAACAGTTTGGAATTCTTCAAAATTAAATAAAAACATTATTTCATCTCAATGGGAAGTGAATGACATTTTGTATACCGTAAACGAAAATATAACTAACCCATTCAGTGAAAGTATTTTTGCTATTGTAAAGGAGGAACAAGAGGAACAAAGAATTCCTTTATTTTACAATGACAATAACCAATGGGTATTTAGATATTCTAGCTCTAGAATCGGTAAAAAAAAATATATTTTAGAATCTAGCATTAAAGAGCTTAATGGTAAAAAAGGGAAGATTACAATAACCGAAAACAAGAAAAAAGAAAGACACGGTGGTATTGTAAAAAAAGAAAATGATCCAAGACATTTTTATTATGAAGACGGATCGCACTATTTTAATCTAGCATTTGAGTGCGATTGGTTATTTGCATTAGACTATGGGCAAAAAGAAATTCCTAAAACGGAACATCTATTAGGTTTAATAAACAAAAACGGGTTTAACCAAGTAGTCATGAACGTTTATGCCTACGACCCAGATTTAGATTGGGTTAAGGATAAAAGACTAAAAGAAAACCCGCAACATGATTATGGGGCTCGAGAAGATATATTTCCATTCTTAGGTTCTAATTCAGAACCGGACTACAGTGCCTTGAATATTGATTTTTTTAAACATTTTGATAAGGTAATTGCAGAAATGCATAATAAAGAAATAGTGAGTCATTTAATGATTTACGTATGGAATAAGCGCGTTGCATGGCCAGAAGCAGGTTCTAAAGCTGATAACATGTACTATGACCATATAATTAAACGTTATCAAGCATTTCCAAATATTATTTGGGATGTATCTAAGGAAGCAACAAATAAAATTGCCGTTTCTCAAAATAAAAACATAGTACAACACATTGAAGAGCGAATTACACGAACTAGAAAACTAGATGCATATAATCGTTTATTATCTGTACACGCTTATAGTTTTTGCAAAAATCATAAAGACGATGTAGATTTTATTTCTACACAAGATTGGAAACTATCACTTCATCAAAGCATGATGAATGTCTATAAACTTTTTCCAGACAAACCTGTTTTTAACATTGAACATGGGGGTTATGAAAAATCTCCTTATTCTGTTTTCCCTGGAGGATATGAAAGCCCAGAAGAATGTTTAAGAAGAAATTATATGTGCCTATTTGCAGGAGTATACACTACTTATTATTGGCAAGCGGCTTCATGGAATGCAATTATTCACAATCCGTTTGAGCAAAATGACGATTTTATAAAACCTAATTTTGCTTATTTTAAGCATATGCGGAAATTATTTAATCAAGTAAACTATGAGAATTTTAAACCAGTTACAAAATATAATCCAAGGTCATACACTCTAGTTAATAATAAAGAAGGTGTTCTTATGCAATACTTTCCTAAAGAAGTACATAGTGATGATATAAAAAGACATTTAGACACGGAGTTTAATTATGAGAACGCAACTAAAAAATGGTTTAATACTATTACTGGCGAGTTTACTAAAGAAGTAAAATTAGAGTTTAAACATAAATACGGCTTTTGGGATTATAGACCTTGGAGAAATAAAGCGGATGCTATTCTTATAATTAAAAATATAACCCCAAAAACTAACAAATAATATTAAAAAAATGCTTACTAGAACTCTTATATTTCTTTTTACAATAAGTTCATTTACAATATGTTGTTCTCAAAACAAAAAACGCAAAAAAAACCTAATTCCAAAACAAGCTAATAACTTTGTAGAAATTTACAAACCAGACGGAGATATCTTTTTTGGCCCAGATACTAAAGAACTTAAAGAGGGTAAATTTTATGAAAGATGGATTCCTAACGACCATACTTTTGTAAAAGCTGAGGATGGTAAATGGCATATTTTTGGAATTACCCACCCATATACAGACCCCAAGTTAGGTAATATTCATCAAGGCGAATTTGCTTCTTTCCATGCTATATCTTCTGTAACCAATTTTAAAGAATCTATAGCAGTAGATCATTATGCCGATTTACCAAAAATACTCCCACCAAAAGAACGTCCTGGAGAAATAACAGCTAACCATGCTCCTTATATTTTAAAAAAAGACAAACTATATTATATGGTTTATGGTCATAGTCCTATACGGTTAGCTACCTCTCCTGACTTATATACATGGACTCCAAAAGGAGAACTATTTAAGGAAGAAAAAGGAGCAAGAGACCCAAATTTGTTACTGCATAATGGAACGTATTATATGTCATATTGTTCTGAAAAATGTGTTAGAATGAGGACTTCTAAAGATTTAATAAACTGGAGCAAGGCAGAAACTATTTTAGTAACTAATGAATTTGACCCAGAATCGCCTACGGTTATTTTTCATAATAACGCATTCTATTTGTTTGTATGCTCCTGGAAAAAAGGACAATGGGATAAAGTTAGTTTAATGGGAGCATATACCCACGATGCTCATGTATATTTATCTTATGATTTAAAAGACTTTGGATCGGATAATGAAAAAGAAATAGCAATCTTAAATGCCCATGCGCCAGAAATATTTCAAGGTGAAGATAGTCAGTGGTATATTTCCAGTGTTGTATGGCCAAACTATGGCGTTAATGTTGATAAACTAGAATGGGTAGAAAAAGAATAAAAACTTCTCTAGACTTACTGTTTTATCTTAAATTAAATTTAAGATTCTGTAAAAACAAAATCTACTTTTTTTAATCAAAAACCATTTGTTTTAACTACTTGTTAATTAAGAAAAACTTAGTTAACACCCATAAAATGGATATAATGACAGGAAACAGGGCCTAATTTTATAAATATTCTTATTCTATAAAAAATTACACCAGAAACCATTTGTTATCCATTTTTAAATATCTGTTTCCCAAAATCAATAATTTCAAAAATATATTTGTCATACAACATACAAATTGTTTAACTAACTTAAACTCGAAATGCTTATGAAATTAGTAAAGTTTATTAAAAAGAAATGCCAACCGCGCACTTTTCTACTTGCACTATTTTGGATTGCAAGCTCATCATTGGGACTTGCACAAGATAGTACAATTAGCGGAACGGTTAATGACAACACAGGGCAACCACTACCAGGTGCCAATGTTTTGGTAAAAGGAACTACCAATGGAACACAAACAGATTTTGATGGTAATTTTACACTTAATGCTCCAAGTAATGGGACAATATCTGTAAGTTATATTGGATTTGTAACCCAAGATGTAGCAATTAACAACCAATCCACTTTTACAATAACCCTAGAAGAAGATGCTAGCCAACTTGATGAGGTTGTTGTTGTTGGTTATGGTTCGCAAAAGAAATCAGATTTAACTGGTGCTGTAGCAAGCGTAGGTAGTAAAGATATTGACAAATATACTTATACGAGTGCTGCAAATGCCTTACAAGGAAGAATGGCTGGTGTTAGAGTACAATCAAGTGGTGGTGCTCCTAACGGTAGCCCAAATATTGTTATTAGAGGAAGTGGAACACTATCAGATGCAGGACCACTTTATGTAATAGATGGTATGATTACTGGAAATATGAATACACTTAACCCTGCCGATATTGAATCTATATCTGTCTTAAAAGATGCTTCCGCAAGTGCAATTTATGGTTCTCGTGCAGCAAACGGAGTTGTAATTGTAACGACTAAAAAAGGGCGCGACGGAAACGTTAGTATCGATTTTGAAACTAGTGTTGGTGTAAATAAAGCTATCAATGAATTAAATTGGGCGAATGCTAGGCAATATGCTGATATTGTAAATATGGCGAATGATAATGACGGGTTACCAAGATATCCTGCTAACGATACGCAGTTTGACCCAAACTACTCCAGTGATTTGTACGGAGAGTCATTACGTAGCGCCACTGTTATAAATACAAGTCTTAGATTGTCAGGAGGTTCAGAAAATTTAAGATATAGTCTTTCCATGAATAATTTTGATAATGAAGGTGTTGTTAGGTATTCAGATTTTAAAAGAACTACAATTAGATCAAATGTTAATTTCTCAAAAGGAAAGTTTAAATTGGATAATACTATTGGTTTAAATAAAACAGTTAATAATCCAAACCCTTATTTTGGTAAGGAAAGGAATATGGTTCCAACTATTCGTTTAAGAGATAATGAAGGTAATTGGAGTGTAGATGATAGAGCTGTTAGAGGTATAACCGATACATTTAGTAACTTTTACGGTGTAAGTACAAATAATACCAGACATGAACTTGCGGAAGCAGCTTTAGAAGATAGAACTATTACTAGATACACTGCTATTGGAAATATAGCGGCTTCATATGAGTTTTTTGATGGACTTACCTATAAAATTAATGGAGGGTTAGAATATTATTCTGACAATAATTATAAGTTTACGCCAACGTATCCACTAATCCCAAACAATAGTGGTGGTTTTGATTATCAAAATACTGCTGGAGGTTTAAGAGAAACTAATACAAATTTTATCTCAACATTATTAGAGCATACTTTAAATTATAAGAAAACTTTTGGAAAGCATACAGTTGATTTATTAGGTGGTTTTTCAGAGCAAATTAATAAATCAAGATCTTTAGGTATAGTAGCCACAGGTTTTGTTGATGAAAACGTAAGAGTAGCTTCTGCTGCCAGCAACTTGGAACAAGCACCACAGCAAGATAGAACAAGTTCACTTCAGTCTTATTTTGGAAGATTCAATTACAATTTTGATGACCGCTATTTGTTAACTGCTACGCTTCGTAGAGATGGTTCTTCATTATTTAGAAAAGAATTACAATGGGGTACCTTTCCATCTTTTGCAGTAGGTTGGAATATTAGTAATGAAAAGTTTATGGAAGATGTAACTTCAATTACTGATATAAAACTTAGAGGAAGTTATGGGGAAATAGGTTCTAATAATGTAGCAATATATTCTATAGATCCATCACTAAACTTATTTAGTACATATGTTCTTGGTACAGGGGATCAGCAAAGAGTTGATGGTTATGCTATTACAAATGGTGTAAATGCAAATATTATTTGGGAGACAACAAAAACGACAGATGTAGGATTAGAATTTAGACTTTTAGATAGTAGATTAGGAGTTACTTTAGATTATTTTATAAAAGATTCTGAAGATGTATTAGTAAGTTTAGACCCGGCTTTTTACACTGGATTTGGTAATACTATTCCAGAGAATTCAGCAAGTATTAGGAATAAAGGTTTTGAATTCACAGCCAATTATTCAGGTAATGTTGGAGAATTGGGATTCAATGTTTCGGCTAATTTTTCTACTTTAAATAATGAAGTAACCTCATTAGGAGCTAGAGGAACTCCAGTTATTGCAGGATCTTTCACATCAAATACTATCAACTCAACAAAAACGGATATAGGTCATCCAATTTCTTCATTCTTTGGTTATATCGTTGATGGAATTTACCAAACGGATGCTGAGGCTGCTGCAGCTAATGATACTGGAGGAAACCAAGTAGCTGGTGATTTAAAATTCAAAGATATTGCGGGCCCTGATGGTAGTGCTCCTGATGGTATGATTGATGAGAATGATCAAACATTTATAGGGAACCCAACTCCTGATTTTGAATATGGAATTAACTTAGCTTTAGATTATAAAAACTTTGATTTAAACCTATTTTTTAATGGAGTTTCTGGAAATGAAATATTAAATGGATCTAAGTATAGAGGAATTTTTGATACAGATGGAAACTATTTAACGGATGCTTTAAACGCATGGACACCATCAAACACAGACACTAACATTCCTAGAATGACACAATTAGACCAAGGTAATAATAGAAGAATGTCTACATTTTATTTAGAAAATGGTTCTTTTTTCCGTTTAGCAAATGCTCAAATAGGATATTCTATTCCAAATCAAATTCTGGATAAAATAAATGTTAGTAAGATAAGATTATTTGTTTCTGCTACCAACTTGTTTACTATTACTGATTACACAGGATATTATCCAGAGGTAGGAAACAATAGCCGTACAGGTTCTGTTAGATTATTTAACTCAGGGGTTGATGAGGCCGCTTATCCAACACCAAGAACATTTCAGGCTGGTTTACAGGTGTCGTTTTAACATAAAAAAATAATTATGAAAAAAATAAATATAAAATTATCAATTACTACTATGTTTTTTCTAAGCATAGTAGGTATTGTGAATATTAATTGTTCTGATGATGTATTAGAACAAGTGAACCCTAATGTTATTACGCCATCGGGCTTTTGGAAAACACCAGAAGATGCTAAAAAAGGCATAATAGGAGCGTATGCACCATTTACAAATATCTGGTATTATACTAGATTTGAAATTTTTACAAGTGATTATAGAGATGATTTAGTAAATGGGTTTAATGTGTCTGAAAGAACTGCTGTTGGTCGTTTTGGTGGTACACCAGGTGCTAATGGAACTATATGGGTTTGGAGAGCAATGTTTCAAGGTGTAAATAGAGCAAATGAAGTTATTTTTCATGTGCCTAACATAGATATGAATGCAACAGATAGAGATAATATAGTAGGTGAAGGTTATTTCATAAGAGGATTTAATTATTTCAACTTATTAAATAACTGGCTAAATGTTCCTTTGATTACATCTCCTATTTCAGAAATTGAAAAGCCTAGTGAAATCCTTCAAGCACCACCGGCAGATGTTTGGGCTCAAGTTGAGGCAGATTTAAAGCAAGCTCAACAATTATTACCTGCGTCATGGCCTGATAGTGAATTAGGTAGAGTAACATCTGGAGCAGCAACAGGAATGTTAGGAAAAGTGTATTTATATCAAGGAAAATATGCGGAAGCTAAAGCTGAGTTTTCGAAAATCATGAATAGCAGTTATGAGCTTATGGATAATTATGCTCATAATTTTACTGAGGAATTTGAAAACAATAAAGAATCATTATTTGAAATTCAATTTACAGCAGATGGTATAAATGGTTGGGGAGCTGATAATGCAAACTCAAGAAAAGCTGCTGCATACACTATGGATTTAGCACCAAAAGGATTTACTGGTCAAGATGGTTTTAGAATAAATAATTGGGCTTTGGATCTCTTTTTAGATGAAAGAACAATTAATAATGAGATAGACCCTAGAGCATATACTACCTTGTTTTGGGATAATGATGAAACAACTACTTATGAAGGTAACGTATTAGCTTCAAGGACATATGAAAATAAAACTTGGGATGAAGCTTACCCTAGTGGAGATACAAATGTTTATGCTAATAAATTCTTAGATTGGGAATATAAAGGTTTTAGCGCAGCAAGTTTTAACAATTCTGGCAACAATTTCAGAGTATTGAGATATGCAGATGTTTTATTAATGTACGCTGAAGCAGAATTTATGTTAAACGGGTCTACTCAATCAGCTTTAGATGCAATTAATGAGGTAAGAGAAAGGGTAGACATGCCTGCTTTTACTACAATTACGATGCAAGAAATAGAAGAAGAGAGAATAAAGGAATTGAGTTTAGAAAAAACAAGGTACTATGATTTGTTACGTTGGGATAAAGTAAAATCTAGAATTGTAGATAATTCGGAATTTAAATCAGAAAGTGGAGGTACAAGTGCTTATCAAGAAGGAAGAGAATATATTGCTATTCCACAAAACGAATTAGATAGAAACCTAAATTTTAAACAAAATCCAGGTTACTAATAATCGAGAGTTAGTAATTATAATAGGAACCGTTTAACAGCGGTTCCTTTTTAATTATATTTATATTTAGCTATGAAAAAGATAATTATACCTTTTATTATTTTATTTATAGTTTTTTCTTGCACTAAAGAAAGCACTATAAATAAGCAATTTATAGCGCTAGACAATACTAAATCTGGTGTAAATTTCTCTAACAATATAGTAGAGAATGATACTTTAAACTACTTCTCTTTTCCATATTTATACCTTGGAGCTGGAGTATCTGTTGGAGATATTAATAATGACGGATTATCCGACATTTATTTTACAGGCAACCTTACCCCTAATAAATTATATCTTAATAAAGGTAATTTACAATTTGAAGACATTACAGAAAGAGCCGGTGTTGCAGGAGATAATAGATGGTATTCTGGAACTACAATGGCCGATGTAAATAATGATGGCTTTCTTGATATTTATTTAAGTGTTTCTGGTAAGTTTAACACCACAGCAAACCAACTGTTTATTAATAATGGGGACAATACTTTTACAGAAAAAGCTGCCGAATATGGTATTGCTGATGAAAGTATTTCTATACAATCTACTTTTTTTGATTATGATAATGATGGTCTCTTAGACCTTTTTGTTGCTAACTATCCAAATGTTTTAGTAAGCATGGGCAATCGTTATTATAAAAACAAAATGAATCTTAATGCTCATGAAGATTCTGGGCACTTATACAAAAACAACGGAGACGGAACATTCTCTGATATTACCCAGAAATCTGGGGTTCAAAATTTTGGCTTAACATTAGGTTTAGTAGCCTCTGATTTTAATAATGATGGCTTCAAAGATTTATATTTAAGTAATGATTTTAATGTGCCAGACTATTTATATCAAAATAATGGCGATGGTACATTTACTGAAATTTCCGAAAAAACTGTAAAACACACCTCTATGTTTGGTATGGGGTTAGATGTTAATGATTTTAATAATGATGGTTTAGCAGATATTCTTCAGGTAGATATGACTCCATCAGATTATAAGCGCTCTAAAACCAATATGGCTAGTATGAGCCCTGAGACTTTTTATGAATCTGTTGCTTTAGGTTTTAATCACCAATACATGCAAAATTCTTTGCAATTAAACAACGGTATTTCTAGTAATAACACCCCTGTTTTTAGTGAACTTTCTAGATTTTCTAACATGTCTAACACAGACTGGAGTTGGGGAGCCTTGTTTGCAGATTTTGATAATGATGGGTGGAAAGATGTTTTTATATCTAACGGCGTAAAAAGAGATGTAAATAATAACGATGTAAACGTAAAATATAAGTCTGAAAACATCTTTGGAGAAAATAAAAATAAAGACTTTAGACTAATGCCTAGTACCCCTATTGGCAACTTTGCTTTTGCTAATAATAAAAATCTTTCTTTTTCTAACGTAAGTAAAGAATGGGGATTAGATACGCCAGGGTTTTCTAATGGTTTTGCCTACGCAGATCTAGATTTAGATGGTGATTTAGATTTGATTATAAATAATTTAGACACCCCAGCAACTATCTATGAGAATAAAAATAGTAATACTAGTAATTATCTAAGAATACAACTTCAGGGAACAAAAAATAATCCATTTGCTTTGGGAGCAAAGGTTATTATTAATGAAAATAGGGCAAAACAAAGTCAAGAATTAACCCTAACAAGAGGATATCAATCCAGTGTTGAACCCATTGTACATTTTGGTTTAGGAGAATCTAAAGAAAAAAATACTATTAAAGTTATTTGGCCCAATGGAAAAATACAAGTTCTAGAAAATGTAACTCCAAATCAGCTTCTTCTAGTAAAATATGATTCGCTAAAAAATACTTTTATACCTGAGGCTAAAAAGAAAAATAATTTTGTAGATATTTCTAATAAAATTACACCAAGTTTTAAACACAATGAAGATGTTTATGATGATTTTAAAACAGAACCTTTATTACCTCACAGATATTCTCAACTAGGAGCAAAAACAGCAGTAGGAGATGTAAATTCAGACGGATTAGAAGATTTTTTTATTGGTAATGCAAAGGGGAGTTCTGGTGCTATGTATATTCAAAATAAAAATGGAGAATTTACATTAGAAACTGGTCCCTGGGAACAAGATTCACAATATGAAGATACTGGCGTATTACTTTTTGATGCCGACAATGATAAAGATTTAGATTTATATATTGTAAATGGCGGTAACCATACTTCTATCAGCCCAGATTACTACCAAGACAGACTTTATATAAACACTCCTACTGGTTTTATAAAAAGCACAAGAACACTTCCCAAGATAACCGCTAGCGGACAGGAAGTTATTAGTGCAGATTACGATAATGACGGAGATTTAGATTTGTTTATAGGAGGAAGAGTTGTACCAGGAAAATATCCATTTCCTGCAGAAAGTTATATTCTAAGAAATGATGGCGGTAAAGATTTAGAAGCAAGATTTACAAATATTACAAGTAAAATAGCACCTGAACTTTCTAAACCAGGAATGGTCACTTCTGCTATTTGGGATGATTTTGACAATGACAATAAAATAGACCTAATAATAACCGGAGAATGGATGCCTATAAGGTTCTTTAAAAACAATGGGGAGATTTTTAAAGAAGTAACAAATGATTTAGGCTTCACGAACACCACAGGGTGGTGGTATAGCTTACAAAAAGTAGATATTGATGCAGATGGTGATATGGATTATTTTGCAGGAAACCTTGGACTAAACTATAAGTATAAGGCCAGTAAAAAAGCCCCTTTTGAGGTATTCGCAAATGATTTTGACGAAAATGGAAGTATGGATATTGTTTTAAGCTATAAAAAATACGGAACACAATTACCTTTACGAGGAAGAGAATGTTCCTCGCAACAAGTGCCTGCTATAAAAAAAAGATTTGAAACTTTTGAGTCTTTCGCAAACGCAGATTTAAATGATATATATGGAAAAAAAATGCTGGAGTCCTCTTTACACTATCAAGCGCAAACCTTTGCTCACCAATGGATAGAAAATTTGGGAGACGGCAACTATAAAACTCATAAACTTCCAAATAGAGCGCAGACTTCTTCTATAAATAAATTTCATATTTTTGACTATAATGGAGATAAATATCCCGATGTTATATTGGCAGGTAATTTATACCAATCTGAAGTAGAAACCCCCCGTAATGATGCTAGTATAGGATTAATTCTTATAGGAAATGCAAAAGGCTACTCTATTGTTTTACCCGAAGAAAGTGGTTTATTCTTAGGCGGAGATATTAGAGATATTACTTCTATTAAAGTAGCTGCTGATGAAAAATCATCTTTTTTAATAGCAAAAAACAATCAAAATTTACAATTGTTAAACCATAACTAATGGTATTAAAAAAATAAAGTAAAAATGAGAAAAGTAAAATTTGTATGATGTCTTATAAATTAGTACCTTAAATTTTTAAATATAAAATATGTTTTCACCTGTAGGAAATTCAAAGTCATTATCGCAACAAATTGAAGAGAAAATAACAGAAGCGATACGTAACGGACAATATCTTCCAGGTCAAAAAATACCAACAGAAAAAGAACTTTGTGAAATATTTAAAGTTAGTAGAACCGCGGTAAGAGAAGCTATAAAAACTTTGGCTGCTCGCGGCATTATTGTTGTAAAAAAAGGGAGTGGCGCCTATGTGTCTGAAGTAAGTATACAAAATGCATCCGAAAGTTTAAATATGTTTTTTGAACTTTCCTCTAACAAAGATTTAATCTTACAGACTATTAAAACTAGACAATTAATAGAACCTATTATTGCATCAGAAGCTGCAAAACATAGAACTAAAAAACATATTACTTTACTTCAAAAAAATCTTGAAGACATAAAAAAATGTGATTTATTAGATTCTAAAACTGAGGCCGAATTAGATAATGCATTCCACAAAATTCTTGTTTCCATACCGCAAAATAATATTTTAGAACTTTTATTAAGTCCTATCTTTAATCTTATGCCAAAATTTAAAGAAAGTGTTTTTGCAAAACCTACTGATGGGGATTTACTTAAAGAAAAAGAAATGATGATAATTCATCATAGTAATATATTAAATGCCATCATAGATCAGAATGGAAATTTAGCATCACAATCTATGAAAAACCATTTAGCAACAACACATGCTAATTATATTAAATCACAAGCATTAAAAAAATGAAAGACCTAAAGATTGAAAAAATAGAACTCTTTAAAGTCCCTCCTAGATGGTTATTCTTAAAAATAACTACCAAATGTGGTATTATAGGTTGGGGAGAACCCGTTGTAGAGGGCAAAGCAGATACTGTAGCTGCTTGTATTAAAGAACTAGAACAATATATAATCGGTAAAGATGCTAGTGCTATAGAAGATATATGGCAAATACTCTATAGAGGTGGTTTTTATAGAGGCGGCCCTATTTTAATGAGTGCCATATCTGGTATAGACCAAGCATTATGGGATATTAAAGGAAAACACTTAAATGTTCCTGTACACCAATTATTAGGAGGTGCTGTTCGTAACAAAATGAAAATGTATTGTTGGATTGGTGGAGATAACCCAGACGTTATCTTAGAACAAGCACAAGAAAAGGTAAACGCTGGTTACAAAGCTGTTAAAATGAATGCCACAGGTGGCATGGAATGGGTTTCTTCTTTAAAAGATATAAAGACTGTTTCTAATAACATTAAATTGTTAAGAGAAGAATTTGGGTATAATTTAGATATAGGTTTAGACTTTCATGGTAGGGTTCATAAGCCTATGGTTAAAAAATTAATATCAGAGTTAGAGCCTTATGAACCCATGTTTATTGAAGAACCTGTTTTAAGTGAAAACAATGACGCTTTAAAACACATATATTCTTATACTAATATTCCTATTGCAACTGGGGAACGTATGTTTTCTAGATGGGATTTTAAAGATATTTTACACCAAGGTGTTGTTGATATAATTCAACCAGATTTAAGTCATGCTGGTGGTATTTCTGAAGTAAGGCGTATTGCTGCAATGGCAGAAGCTTATGACATAACGCTTGCTCCACACTGTCCTTTAGGACCTATCTCTTTAGCCTCTGCTCTACAAGTAGATTTTGTTTCCTCTAATGCAATTATTCAAGAAAGCAGCTTAGGAATACATTACAACCAAGGCTGTGACCTTTTAGATTATATGGAAAATCCTGAGGTTTTTAACTTAGAAGATGGTTACATTAAACTTTTAGAAAAACCTGGTTTAGGGGTAGATATTAATGAAGAAAAACTTCGTGAAGGGAATAAAATAGGTCATAATTGGTCTAACCCTATTTGGCGTACTAAAGATGGTAATTTCTCGGAATGGTAATTATTATTAAAAATTAAAAGAATTTTATTAAACACTTAAAATGTCAAAAAAAATTAAAACTTATTATATAAGTTGTGTAGTACTTTTTGGTTTTCTTCTAATTAGTTGTGCTCCAAAAGTTACTGCTCAAAAAGAAAACAAAAAACCAAATATTATTCTAATAATGTTAGATGATTTAGGTTCCGAAGCTATTGGAACATACGGTGGCACATCTTACAAAACACCTAATTTTGATAAACTTGCTGCAACAGGCATGCAATTTAACCAAGCATATGCACAACCGCTTTGCACACCTTCTCGTGTAAAAATAATGACTGGAAAATACAATTTTAGAAACTGGGAGGCCTTTGGAATTTTAAATAAAAAACAAAAAACTTTTGGTCATTTAATGCAAGATGCTGGCTATGCAACATGTATGGTAGGCAAATGGCAATTACAAAGCTATGACCCTGAAGATTATCCGGGATCCGAATTTAGAAGAGGTACTGGAATGAAAGTAGAAGATGCTGGTTTTGATGAATATAGTATGTTTCATGCATTACATACGGAAGATAAAGGCTCTCGTTTTGCAGACCCTACTATTTATCAAAATGGAGCTTATTTAAAAAATACAAAAGGTAAATATGGCCCAGATATATTTTCTGACTACTTAAATGAATTTGTAAACAAACAAAAAGACAAGCCATTTTTTGTGTATTACCCTATGGCGCTTACACATGACCCCTTTTCCCCTACCCCAGATAGTGATATTTGGAAAGAGGAAGAAAGAAGATTAGATGATGACCCTATATATTTTAAAGATATGGTTGTTTATTCTGATAAAATTATAGGGAAAATTATAAAGAATTTAGAAGAAAAAGGAATACGTGATGAAACACTAATTCTAATTTATTCTGATAACGGAACGCACCAAAAAATAACCTCAAAAATGGGGGATAAAACTATACAAGGCGGCAAAGGGCTAACTACAGAAAACGGAATTAAAGTTCCTTGTATTGCTAATTGGCCTGGCGTAATTAAAGAAGGTATGGTTTCTAATGAATTTATAGATGCGATAGACTTTTTGCCAACTTTATTAGATGTAAGCAAAACTCCAATTCCAAGTAATTTTAAAACAGACGGACAAAGCTTTTTACCTGTAATGAAAGGAGAACCTACTAATCGTAGAGACTGGGTTTATATTAGTTATAATCCAAAACCTGGCGTAGGAAAAGACCATTTTCATCCTGCAGAGTTTGTACTAAATGAAAATTATAAGTTATACGGCGACGGAAGGTTTTACAATATTGCAAATGATAAATTAGAAAAAGATACGCTTACCATTTCTAAGAATGATCATAAGTTAGCAAACACAAAAAAACGTTTTAATACCATAATAGATTCTCTAAAAAAATATCCTTCCTTTGGTTTTATAGAAAGATTAGACCCTTCTTTAGATACTATTATATCTAAAAATGCAAGGATAGATTTAGTTGCGGAAGGCTTTAATTGGTCAGAAGGACCAGTTTGGCAACCAAAAGGACAAAAATTATTATTCTCTGATGTTCCTGAAAACAAAATGTACCAATGGAATGATATTGATGGTCTAAGTTTATACATGTCTCCTTCAGGCTATACTGGAGATAATAAAAAAATTACTAAAGGATCCAATGGTTTAACTCTGGATCCAGAAGGTAATTTAATACTATGTCAAGTTGGGGATAGAAGAATCAGTAAATTAGTTAGTTTAAAAGATTCTTTAAATCCAGTATTTAAATCTTTAATAACCAATTACAAAGGCAATATTTTTAATTCTCCTAATGATTTAGTTTATGACTCTAAAGGCAACCTATATTTTACAGACCCAGCCTTTGGTTTAGGAAAAGAGAAAAGTGCTATTGGTTTTAACGGGGTATACTTTTTAAGTAAAAGTGGAAAACTAACTTTATTAGATAAAAAAGTACAAGCCCCTAATGGCATAGCAGTATCTCATGATAATAAAACACTTTATGTTGCAGACTCCCATAAAACCAAACCTTCTATTTGGGCTTATGATATTGTAAAAGACGGAAAAATAAAAAATAAAAGGATATTTTTTGATGCAACTATTCTAAGAGAAAAAAGTATTGAGAAACAATCTCCAGACGGTATAAAAATAGATAAGAACGGGAATTTATTTTTAGCGGGGCCAGGAGGAGTTCTTATTATCTCACCATCTGGCAAACATTTAGGAACTATACGCACTGATAAAAATACTGGGAATTGTGAATTCACAGATGATGGCAGATTCTTGTTTATTACCTGTGATGATTACCTTTTAAGAGTTAACCTTAGACCTTATGCAAAATAAAAACATTGTACTATATACTATTCTATTAAGCATTTTAATTACAAGCTGTAATTCTAAAAGTAAAAATGTAGTAGAAAAAGACACCTCCCCTAATATTATTTTAATAATTGCGGATGATATGGCTTGGGATGATAGCGGCGCTTATGGACACCCAAAAATAAAAACTCCAAACATAGACAAACTTGCAAGAGAAGGTATGCGGTTTGATCAAGCTTTTTTAACAGCAAGTTCCTGTAGCCCAAGTAGAACAAGTATTATAACAGGACTATACCCGCATAACACAAATGCGGAACAGCTACACTGGCCTTTAACACCAGATAAAGAAACATTTGTAGAAAACCTAAAAGCTTCTGGCTATTGGACTGCACAAGCAGGAAAATGGCACTTAGGAGAAGCTATCAAAGATAGGTTTAACAAAGTATATGATGTTGGTACATCTGGGTTTCAACTTGCTCCTGATGGTAAAAAAGCAATACAAAAAGGAGATGGAAGTGGTTGTGAGAATTGGGTTCCTTTAATAAAAGAAACACCAAAAAACAAGCCTTTCTTCTTATGGCTAGCAGCTGTAGACCCCCACAGACCTTATACAGACAGCATAATTAGTAATCCGCATGAATTAAGTGATGTTATTTTACCACCATACTTTCCAGATACTAAGGATGTTCGTGAAGATTTTGTTTATTACTATAATGAAATTACAAGGCTAGATAATTATGTTGGTGAAGTAGTTTCCCAATTAGAAAAGCAAAACCTTACTGAAAACACTTTAATATTATTTATAAGTGATAATGGAAGACCATTTCCTAGAGATAAAACTACGTTATATGACGGTGGTATAAAAACCCCATGGATTGTTAAATGGCCTGCAAAAATAAAACCAAACTCTGTTTGCAAAAGTCTAGTTAGCTCTATTGATATTGCACCAACATTTTTAAAACTTGCTGGCCTAAAACCAAGAGAAAATTTTGAAGGTAAAGATTTTTCTAAATTACTTACTAATCCTAAAGAGAATATTAGAGATAATATTTATGCGGAGGATCATTGGCATGATTATGAAGATTATACTAGAGCTATTAGAACCAAAGAATATAAATATATAAAGAATTTCTATCCAGATTTGCCAAATACACCTTCTGCCGATGCTTTTACAAGTGGGACATTTAAAAGTATGCTAAGTTTAAAAGAAAAAGAAGAATTAAATGAAGCTCAATTAGCTTGTTTTAAAACACCAAGAGCAGTTGAAGAGCTTTATAATACTATTAAAGACCCTAATGAGTTAAACAATTTAGCACTAAAGCCTGAGTATACTAATATCTTAAAAGACTTAAGGAGCAAAATGAAAAAGACGAGAACTAGGACTAAAGACAGTCTTCCGGAATTTAGAACACCAGATGAGTTTGACAGAGTCACTGGAAAACCAAATTCTTTTAGAAAAAGGCCTAGGCCTTCTAAAAAAGAAATGACTCAGATTATTTTAGAAATGCACAAAACCAAATAACCAAAACCAAGAAAAAAAGGAGGCTTTAAAAACCTCCTTTTTTCACCTATTATTTAAGTATATTATTCTAGTTCAAACTTAAAGACTGTAGCTATAGCATCCATTTTAGCATTAGGTACTGTTAACTCAAAATATTCATCATTTAAATCATAAGCAACTTCCTGCTCAGTACCTAAAAGAACTATTCTTTTTATTTTAGAATGAGGGCTGTATCTATGTTTTGCTAATAATCTTAGGTTAATTTTTTTACCAACTTCCGGTTTTCCTAAACATATTAAATATAAACTTTTTTCATCTTTAGATTGTGTAAATCTTATATCATTAGCAGTATATTTTACAGTTGCAGATTGTCCTCCAAAATGCCCTTCTCCAGCTTTTGCATCCCCAAAACCAAATAAATCCCAAGGTTTTGTATCGTAAATAGCTTCTCCATATTTTGAAAACCAATCTCCCATTTCATATAAAACTTCTCTTTGCTCCTTAGGAATACTTCCATCTGCTTTAGGAGATACATTTAATAAAACCACTCCGTTTTTGCTTACCACATCTATAAGATTTCTAATAACTAAACCTGCAGGTTTATAAGTTTGTCCCTGAATATAACTCCAAGATTTATTGCTTAGAGTAATATCTGTCATCCAAGGTCTTTCGGTAATATCTCTCCTACCCCCTTGTTCTATATCTTGTACACCAACCTCTTTTGGCAAATCCCATTGCTTATAACCAATTAAAACATCTTGGTTATTTTTCTCTGCAGTATTAAAATAATCTGCACACATTTGCTGCACTCTCTTCTCTGGTATAAAATTAAACCACGAATCAAACCAAATAGCATCTGGCTTATATTGCTCCACTACTTCTGTTATTTGATCAGACCAGTATTTATGAAATTCTTCGGTTGGAATATTACCATATAACTTACTTAATTCTGGATCTGTAGAGGAAGTATGATATTTAGGATTATAGGTGAAATGACTATCAAACTTTCCCCAATTTTCTGGAGTTTTTGCATTTCTCTGTAAATTACGAGCATGATGAAATGTTGTAATTAATTTCATGTCATTTTTCCTGACCGCATTTGCTAATTCCCCAGTAATATCTCTTTTGGGCCCTTTTTGAACAGAATTCCAAGGGTTAACTTTACTATCCCACATTGCAAAACCATCATGATGTTGCGCCACTGGCCCAGCAAATCTTGCTCCTGCACGTTTAAAAAGTAAAACCCACTCTTCTGCATCAAAATTTTCTGCAGTAAACTTTGGAACAAACTCATGATATCCAAATTCCTCTTGAGGTCCATAATTTTTTTTATGGTACTCATATTCCTTAGTTCCTTTTATATACATTTTACTTGGGTACCATTCACTTCCAAATGCAGGAACGGAATACACCCCCCAATGAAAATAAATTCCCAATTTTGCATCTTGGAACCATTGAGGTGCCTCTTCATGTTCTGATAAGGATTCCCAATTAGCTTCATATTTCTTTTGCTCAATTACCGGTTCTTCTGTTTTATCTTTATTAGATTCTTTACAAGAATAGACCTGCAATAAAACAATAATTGTACATGTAACTCTTTTTAACATAGTAGTCCTTTTTTAAATTTAATTAGGCCTTAAGCCTCCTTTCTTTAATTACAAAAAAATACTCTTTATCCTAATAGTCAAAGGTTGAAAAAATTAAAAAAAATATTAGTATTATTTGATTTATTTACTATCATAAATGGTCTTAAGCCCTTATATTTTCCTACGTATTTTAATTTTAATGGGAAAAAATACATAAACTTCAACAATATCACATCAATAAATAATAAACGTAAATTTTACGGTATTAAAAATAAATACGCTATATTTAATTGAAATTCAAAAAAAATCACAGCTATTTACTCAAAAATGTGATTTGTGACGCTCAAAACATACAATGCTTTGTATGGTTATTTTAAACTCAAAAAAATATTAACTCAAAACAACAATTCTTATGAAAAACTACCCAACAAAAACTTGAGGAAAAATTCTCACAAAAGCTATAATTTATTAAAAAAAGTGGTTATGGTAAAATAGTGTCAATTTAGGTTAAAATTAGCTTATATTATTTTACTGATAAATTTAGTTAGTAGATTCTAGTATGAATCTATATGACTATATAATTTTTTATACACTAAAAATAGCTTTAAAAATCCATTTCATCTAAGTATCAAGTATATTTCTTAAATGGTATAGATAGTTAAAAAATTAACAAGCTATATCTATAGGCTGGATTCCTATGTCTTTTTTTATCTCAAAAAAATTAATTAAATACTGGAATTACAACTAAAACTATATCTAATATTTTTTAAACCCTAAATGTTTATTAACCATGAAAGAAAATTATTAATTTATAAAATTACAAAAACCAAAAAAAAATTGATTAAAAAAAAGTAATTCACAAAAAAAGCCCCCTAAAACCTTGATTTTCTTATTTTTTTCAAGAATTGTCTATTTATTGTCTAGGAATAATTCTCAACACCATTTGCCTCTATCCCTACATTTACAAATAGAATTTTTAACTCTATATACTATCCGCAAAGTGTGTAAATAGAAATTAAAATTAACTAAAGAATGTTGTTGTTACCTAACAGTAATATTCTAAATACTCGAACAATTTATTAACTCAAAACAAATGATTATGAAAAAAAGATTTAATGATCTATTAAGAAACAGTTTCCTTTCTGGGCTTTTTCTTATGTTTATGGGCATACAATTTTCGTATGCACAACAAACAGTTACTGGTACAGTAACTGATGAACTTGGTCCTGTTGCAGGTGCCAATATTGTAATTAAAGGTACAACAAATGGAACCCAAACAGATTTTGATGGTAACTTTACAATCTCTGCTTCTTCCTCTGATGTATTAGTCATTTCCTATTTAGGATATGCAACGCAAAGTGTTCCTGTAGGAGACAAAAATACATTGAATGTTAAACTAGAAGAGGACGCTAGTCAATTAGAAGAGGTAATAGTAATTGGTTATGGTACTGCTAAGAAAAGTGACTTAACTGGTGCAGTATCAAGAGTAACTACAGAGTCTTTTGAAGCACAACCTATTACAAGAGTAGAAGAAGCTTTACAAGGTAGAGCATCTGGGGTAACAGTAGCAAAAGCAAATGGACAACCGGGTGGAGCTATTAAAGTTCGTGTACGTGGGGTAAACTCTATTGATGGAGATAATAGTCCTTTAGTAGTTATAGATGGTATACAGGGAGGAGATTTAACTTCCTTAAATCCAAATGATATAGCCTCCATGGACATTTTAAAAGATGCTTCAGCAACAGCTATTTATGGTGTACGTGGTTCTAATGGTGTTATCATCATTACAACAAAAAGAGGTTCAGGTAAGGGAAAAATTGCTGTAGATTTCTTTACAACGGTATCCTCAACACCAGAATTTTTACCCACACTTGCGGATAATCCTGATCAGTTTGCAATTATTGAAAATGCAAGGAGAGTATCGACCGGAGGTAGCCCAATATTTTCGGATCAGGAAATAGCAGATTTGGCCTCAAACGGAGGAACAAACTATCAGGATGAAATTTTAAGAACAGGAATAAGTAAGAATCTTCAAATTTCGGCAAGTGGCTCTGAAGGTAATATTAGTTATTTCTTATCAGGAAATTATAGAGATGAGGAAGGTATTGTTATTAATACTGGCTTTCAACAATTAGCTGCAAGATCTAATTTATCTGCTCAAGTATCGGACAAACTTAAAGTTAGTCTTAATATCGCGGCAAGTCGTGGTGAGCTTAAAAATGATGCGCAAGCATTGGGTAACGGCCAAGGAAGTTTTATGTATAAGGCGTTAACTTGGGATCCAACAACTCCGGTTTTTGATGCTGATGGTAACTATAATTTACGTTCCTTAAAGGGTATTGCATCGTTAAATGATAACCCTGTGCGTACATTAAACGAAACGGATATTACGGATATAAGAGAAAGATTGTCAACTGCGCTTAATGTAAGTTATAATATCACTGATAATTTTACATATACTTTTGTAGCAGGTACACAATTGGTTAATAATAACCGTCAGAGGTATGCTGTAGAGGTTGGAGATGATCAATTACCACATACGAGCTTCTTTAATAATAAAACAACTTCTTACCAGATAACAAATATTTTTACTTGGAATAAAAATTTCAATGACCTGCATAATCTTAAGTTAACGGGTGTTCAAGAATATTCTAATTCTAAATTTATTGGAAATAATTATGAAGCAGAAAATTTACCTGCTGGCAGTAACGGATTTTACTTTGCAGAATTAGCTACAGGTTTAAAAGATATTGGCAATACTCTTGAGCCAAGAGAATTATCATCCTACATGCTGCGTGCGGAATATATTTTAGCTGATGATTTATTCTTAACGGCAACGGGTCGTTATGATGCTTCTTCGGTTTTTAGAGAAACAAGTAGATGGGGATTCTTCCCTTCTGTAGCTTTGGCATATAGTCTAAATGATTTAATAGAAGATTCAGAAAGTATTAGCAGTTTAAAATTAAGAGCAGGATGGGGGCAAGTAGGTAATCAAAATGTTGATCCTTTTGACACCTATACAACACTTACTACTAATGCTTACTCTTTTGATGGCAATTCTCCCCAGCCAGGAGCTCGACTAGACAGAGTGGGTAATCCTGACTTAACTTGGGAAACCACCTCTCAAGTAAATGTTGGTATAGACTTAGGTTTTCAAGGCGGCCGTGGAAATATTACTCTAGAAGGGTACAAAAAAGTAACGGAAGATATTTTACTACCTGTTGCTTTACCAGAAACTTTTGGTGGTAATAATTCACAAATTACTGTAAGTAGAAATGTTGGTGAGGTAGAAAATGTTGGTTTTGACCTAACATTAGGATATGATATTATAGCAACTGATAATTTAAACTGGAACTCTAATTTTTCTTTATCTTATGTAAAGAATGAAGTAACTTCTTTATATGATGGTTTAACAGAAATACCAGGAAGGTTTACGGCACCAGGTGGTCAAGGAAATATTTTAAATGGTATTGAAGTCGGTCAGCCATTAGGTCAATTTTTTGGAGCTACATTTTTAGGCACCTGGAAATCTACCGATAATATTCCAACAAACTCTGCCGGAAATGCTGTTGCGCAACCAGGAGATGCAAAATATTTGCTGGATGAGAATAATGACATCGTTTTTAGTTCAATTGGTAATGGTACGCCAGATCTAACATGGGGTTTCAATAACTCTGTAAACTATAAAGCATGGGATATTAATATATTTTTACAAGGGGTTCATGGTTTTGATGTATATAATGTAATGCAAGGTGGTATTACCGGTGGAGCAGGTGATTCTAGAAGTTTCTTAGCATCTGATCATGTAAATGCTTGGACGCCTACCAATGAAACAGATATTCCTGCAACTGCTCAATTATATGGCTCTTCTCGTTATGTAGAAAAAGGAGATTTTATAAGGTTAAGTAATTTATCTGTTGGATATACTATGAAAGATGTAGCTGGTTTAGAAAACACAAGTGTTAAAATTTATGCTAGTGGACAAAATTTATTCTTAATTACAGATTATTCTGGTTTTGATCCAGAAGCAACATCTAGAAGGACTAATAATCAAGGAAACTCAGATGCTGCATCAGGTATAAATATTGGTGCATACCCTAACCCAAGAACGCTTTCTTTAGGAGTTAAAGTGGGATTTTAAGTTAATGTCAGAAATAAAAAATTAGATATAAAATATGAAAACAATAAAATTATATAAATCATTAAAAGCTAGACTTTTCCTGATTGCTATTATGGTAGTTGCATTTACTTTTAATAGTTGCGAACAATTTGATTTAGAAGAAGATCCAACGGAATCGTTACTTGCGGTTGTACCTTATACTAACATTGGTGAGTTAGATTTAGCAGTTACAGGTATTTATGGGCAGTTAAATAAAGCCGCTTGGATGACAACCTTTTATGTAAATGGTTGGTCTGGAGATGACATGACTACACATAGAGCAAGTAACAAAGCAGATTTTAGAGAATATGACCAAAGAAATGTGTTGCCGTCAAACGGAAGGTCTCTGGAAAACTGGAGAGGTGTTTATTCTATGGTGTTAGCCGCTAACACGGTACTGGCAAACTTAGAAGGAGTTGAGTTAACAGATGCTGCAGGGCAAGACCAATTAACAGGAGAAACCTACTTTTTAAGAGGGTTAATGTTTTACCATTTAGCACGTGTATTTGGTGAAATTCCATTGCCATTAACTTTAGAAGTAGATACTGAAATCGGAAAATCGACTCAAGAGGAAGTATACGCACAAATAGAAAGTGATATGCTATTAGCAGAATCACTACTACCTACATCTTCTAATGTTGGTGCATCAAGACCTAATAAAGGATCGGCAAGAGCCATTTTAGCCAGATTATATTTAGATTGGGCAGGATATCCGGTTAAAGATAACAGTAAATATGCGCAAGCGGCTTCTAGTGCAAAACAAGTTATAGACAATGCAGGATCTCATGGTTTTGGTTTGGTAGATGATATGGCTAGCTTATATACTGTTGCTGGAAGAGAAAACATAGAATCTTTATTTACAATTGTATATTGTGCTTCATGTGGACTACCTAATCGTAAACATGGAAAATTAGGGTTACCTGGTGGAGCTCCAACAAATGGTTGGCAAGAAACTTTTGCTGAAATTCGTTTTTATGAAGATTTCCCAGAAGGCGCAAGAAAAGATGCTACTTACCATGATGAAATGCCTCTAGATGCAGCTGGAGATATGACATCTGATGTAGCAAACGCAGATTCATTTTTACCATGGACAGAATTTAAAGATCAGCAAAACCCTATATTCAGAAAAATAGTAGGTCCTTTTGAAGAAGGAACTTGGAATGGCTTCGAAAGTGATCGTAACGATTACTATATGAGATACGCTGAATTACTGTTGATTTACGCAGAAGCTTCAGGAGAAGCTGGTACTGCAGGAACAGATGCTTGGGAGGCGTTAAATATGGTTCGTAGAAGAGCTGGTCTTGCAGATGTTAGTTCTGCAGATGGAACAATCCAAGATCTTGCTTACCAAGAACGTAAGTGGGAATTAGCAGGAGAGTATTTAAGATATAATGATTTAGTACGTAAAGAACAGGTTGAAGCTGCTTTAGGTGGCACTTCAAGAGACCCGCAAACGACTATAGGTACTATGTTTGATGGTGATGGAAATCCTACGCCTACTCCATTAACAGAACCTTCTAACCCTATTTTAGGAACATTAGATCAAAGCAATTATTTTGCTCCTATCCCACAATCTGAAATAGATAGGCTACCAAATCTAGCAAACTAAATGTTGTATTAAGTTAGTTTTATATTTTTAAAATTCACAGCGGTAAGGAAACATATAACCTTATCGCTGTGTTATTTTCATATACTTCAAAAAACAATTTTACCACTACATTCTACTACAATATTTTTCTTTGTATTTTTAGTTTATAAACTCCACCTCAATGAATTTTTATAATCTTCTTTTTAAACTTAGATTAATTTACCTATTTATCGTTCTATTAACTATTGCTAACAGTTCCTGTAAAAAAGCTAAAAAAATAGTTAAAAAAGAAACTGCCAAAAAAATTAAAGTATTTGAAGCTGTGCCAAGTAATAAATCTGGCATCGCATTTACAAATACCTTAGAAGAAACATTAGAATCTAACTATTACCAATATTTATACACCTACATTGGTGGAGGTGTAGCTGCAGGCGATATTAATGATGATGGATATGTAGATTTATATTTTACTTCCAATTCTTCAGAAGACAAATTATATCTTAATCAAGGAGGTTTATTTTTCAAAGATATTACAGAAGAAGCTGGTATTACATTTAATGACGGATTTAACACAGGAGTTACTATGGCCGATGTTAACCAAGATGGATTTTTAGATATATATGTATCCAGAGGAGGTTGGAAAGATGAGGATAATAAATTTGCCAATCTATTATATATAAACAATGGCGATTTAACTTTTACTGAAAGTGCTAAAAAGCATGGACTAGATGATACAAACAGAACCATACAAACCACCTTTTTTGATTTTGATAATGATAATGACTTAGATGCTTATATCTCTAATAGTCCTGATATATCTGGTAGAGCGCAAATAACCAATTTAGAAAAAATTCATACAGATCCAAAAACTTTAAACTTAAAAGGAAGTGATAGGCTTTATGAAAATGATGGCAGCGGTAATTTTAAAGACATTTCTAAAAAAGCTGGTTTATTAAATGATATTGGTTTTGGATTAAACCCAATTATAGGAGATTTAAATAATGATGGCTTTCAAGACATATACGTCTGTAATGATTTTAATTATCCAGACCTAGCTTACATTAATAATGGTAACGGGACTTTTACGGAATCTAGTGACAAATTAGTAAAGCACATGTCTTTTAATAGTATGGGTAGTGACCTAGCAGATATTAATAATGACGGCTTTTTAGACTTAATGACTTTAGACATGAATCCTGAAGATTATGTAAGGTCTAAAACAACTATGGGAATGACCTCTATTTCTAGTTTTGAAGATATGGTTAAAAAAGGATATCATTACCAGTATATGCACAATATGTTGCAATTAAATAACGGTAATGGAACTTTTAGTGAAATTAGTAAAATGGCAGGTATTGCTAATACAGATTGGAGTTGGTCTTTACTTTCTGCCGATTTTGATTTAGATGGTTATAATGATATTTATATTACAAATGGTGTTTATAGAGACGTTATAGATCGTGATAAAAACAATGAAATTTTAGAAATTTTAAGAGCAAATAAAAGAAAACCAACAAAAGAAGATTTTTTAAAATTTGCCAAAATGTTGCCGCAACAAAAACTATCAAATTATATATTTAAAAATAATGGAGATAGAA
Organism: Maribacter vaceletii; assembly: GCF_003634105.1. Lineage (GTDB taxonomy): Bacteria > Bacteroidota > Bacteroidia > Flavobacteriales > Flavobacteriaceae > Maribacter_B > Maribacter_B vaceletii. The sequence goes on from NZ_RBIQ01000007.1 coordinate 537,834, forward strand.
CTTTTACAGATGCCACAGAAGATTGGTCTAATACCAAACCCACATTTTCTAATGGAGCTACCTATGCCGACTTTGATAATGATGGCGATTTAGATATTGTAGTAAACAATATTAATGAAGAAGTTACTTTTTTAAGAAATACTACTATAGAACAAAAAAGAATCTATTTCTTAAAGATTGACCTGGCTGGTCCTGAAAAAAACTTTTTTGGAGTAGATACAAAAGTAAATTTACATTTTAAAGATGGTTCTATACAAACAAGACAGGTTACAAATTCTAGAGGGTTTCTTTCTTCTACCCCTACAACACTTCATTTTGGAATAAATAAAAACATGTCTGTTCAGAAGCTTGAAGTAATTTGGCCAGATGGTAAAACTCAAATTTTAAATGATGTAAAAGCAAATCAATCCTTATTACTAAATTATGCTTTTGCTACAGAAAAAGAGGAAAAAGAGGAAACTAAAAAAACCATTTTTAATCTTGTAAAAACAAAGATTAATCATAAAGACCCATATTTTAATGATTATGATTTACAAGTTCTTTTGCCACACAAACTTTCGCAAACTGGTCCTTCTATTGCTAAAACAGATTTAAATAAAGATGGATATGACGATATTTTTATAGGTGGTGGAAAAGGGCAACCATCGCAACTTTTTTTTGGAAGACCTAATTCTAAATTTACAAAAAAAAATATTCCTGATTTTGATAAAGATAAAGGTTTCGAAGACCAAAGTGCTGTGTTTTTTGATGCAGATAATGATGGCGACCAAGATTTATACGTAGTTAGCGGTAGTTATGAGTTTTTTAGATCCCCAACCCTACTCCAAGATCGTTTATATATTAACACAGGAAACGGAAATTTTAAAAGAGAATTAAACTCTTTACCTCAAATACAAAGTTCTGGATCTATTGTAAGTGCATCAGATTATGATAAAGATGGGGATATAGATTTATTTATTGGCGGTAGAGTTGTTCCTGGAGAATATCCTTATGCTCCAAATAGTTATTTACTTGTTAATGAAAATGGAAAATTCACAAACCAAATAAAAGAGATTAGCCCAGAATTAGAAAAAATTGGCATGGTAACAAGTGCACAGTGGGTAGATATAAATAAGGATAACAAATTAGATTTAGTAGTTACTGGAGAATGGATGGGAATAGAAATATTCATTAATAAAAACAATAAACTTATAAAAAGCAAAGAGTATTCTACACTCCATAAGAGCGTAGGATGGTGGAACAAGATAGTTGTAGAAGACATTGATAATGATGGAGACAAAGACATTATTGCAGGTAACTTAGGCCTTAATTATAAATTCCATGCATCTACAGAAAAACCATTTCATATATATACAACAGATTTTGATTTTAATGGAACGGAAGACATTGTATTAGCAAAAAATTATAATGGAAGAGAAGTTCCTGTAAGAGGTAAAGGTTGTATGACACAACAATTACCTCACCTCGCTAGAAAAATACCTTCTTATACAGATTTTGCAAATAAAGACGTAAAAGATATTGTTGGTAATCGCATAGAATCTGCCTTACACTATCAAGCAACTGAATTTAAATCTGGCATATTTATCAACAATGGCAGTAATGGGTTTTCCTTTGAGCCTTTTACTAATGAAGTACAACAGTCTCCCATTAATAGTATTGCATATCAAGATTTTGATAAAGATGGTTTAAAAGACTTACTATTAGCTGGTAATAATTATATGTCTGAGGTAGAAACTACAAGATCAGATGCTGGTGTAGGTACTTATTTAAAAGGAACTACAAACGGGGATTTTAAATATATTGATAATGCAGAATCTGGCTTTTATGCTAATAAAGATGTAAGGTCTATTATTGTGCTAAATAATGAAACTTTAATGATAATTAACAATAACGATTATCATGAAATGTATCGAATAAAAAAATAAGGTATGTTCTCAAAAAAAATAGGTGCTAATATACTCCTCCTACTTGTATATATAGCTACATTTTCGCAAAGCTATTCCCAAGAAGAAGACAGTACATTAAAAGCATTTAATAGAGCCATTGAAATTAGATACCATAATCCAGATAGCACACTATATTTATTAGAAAAAGTATATAAAGAATCCTTAATTAAAGGGGATACATTAAGAGCTGTAAATGCTCTTTTAGAGATGCCAAATATTGATGGACAATTAATAGATTATTCTAAAACGTATGATGACCTATGGCAAGCTTTATTCCTTTCTGAAAATTTAAACGACCCTAAATTAACAGCTTCAATTTATTGTTATTTAGGTCGTGTGCATAGTTACTTTAAAAGAAAAGAAAAAGCTTTTCAATATTTAAACACGGCATTAAACCTAAAAAAAGATTTAGTACAAAAAAATATACTAGACAAAAGTGAACTAACTTATAACTATTACACTATTCTTGCTACGCATAGAGAAACTAACCAACATGTTCTAGGAAGAAAATACTTAGATAGCTGCCTATTATACGTAAAGCCTTCTAACTCGCCAATTGCTATTACCTATTTAAAGTTTGAAGAGGCTTTTATTTTATTAAAAGAAAACAAGTTTAATGAAGCGTTGGCTTTGTTTAATGAAATTGAGCCCTGGTTTATAAAAAAAAGACCTTCTTATTTAGTTTTAGTTTACACCTATTGGGGAGATACATTTAAAGCAATGAACCAGAATAAAAACTGCGAAAACATGTATCACAAAGCTTTAGATATTTCTAAAACTTATAATAGTCATAAAGACTTTACTGTTCTTATTCATGAAAGATTATCTGATTTTTATTTAGAACATGGAAATTATAAAAAATCTTATGTTTATTTAAAAAATGCAAAGAATTTAGACGCCCTTTTTTTTGATAGTAGAAGCGAAAAAAACAAATCCTTTTTAGGTATAAGAGATGAATATAGGATAGAAAAAGAAAGACAAGAGAAGGTAATTCAAAAACAACGCCTGGCACAACTAGAACAAGAGGACAAAATATCTTTACTACAAAGAATTATCTTATTGGGCTCCTTAATTTTTGGTGTTCTTATAGGCTTAATTTATGTGAAACAACTTAGAATTAAACATAAGGCAGAAAAATCATTAATTAGAAAAAATAAAAGATTAGAAATACAAAAAGCAAAAGAATTACTAGAGTTAAAAAATAAAGAATTAGCAGCTTCTGCTTTACAATTAGTCGAAAAAGATGAGTTTTTAAGACAATTAAAGAACAATCTAAAAGAAAACAAAAGCAGCGCTACTAATACCGAAATAAATAAGGTAATAAAATCTATATCTATTAGTAATGACCAAAGTTGGGAAGAATTTAAATTAAGGTTTACTGCTGTTAATGAAAAATTTTATAAGAAATTAACTTCTCAATTTCCAAAGTTAAGCCAAGGGGATCAAAAAATATGCGCTCTTATTAAACTTAACTTTTCTAGTAAAGACATGGCTCGTCTATTAGGCATTTCTGTAGAATCCGTACACACAACAAGGTATAGATTGCGCAAAAAAATGGGGCTACCCAGAAGTACCAATTTAGAAAACTTTATTGCATCCATTTAATATCCTTTTTAAATAAAAAATTATTTATCTATATACAGAATAAAAAAGAGCCCTTAAATGACTCAACACATTTAAGGGCTCAAACTTAACTTAAAACTACTAACTCAACTCACTCTATTTTATGGTCTAGTTGTAAGCTTTACAACCGATATATTATCCATATATAATTTTACTGGTAAAGAATTACCATTATTTATTCCACGAATCATATAGCTTACTTCACCAGATTCTGCAAACTGTACTATAGTAGAACTATACACCCATTCACCTATCACAAAATCATCTGTAAGAGCTGGGTTAGGCGCTATTCCCCAGTTCGTTCCTGGTGCCCAGTAAAATCTAAGGTCAGGAATTTCTCCTCCATTTATTTCTCCTAAATCTGTAACATAAACCCATACACCCATTTCATATCTTTCTCCAGATTCTACAGGAAAAGTAAGGTCATTACCAGCATCATCTCTATGGCCAATAATCATTCCTCCATTTGGCCTAAACTCTAAATAAGCACTACTAGTACCATCTTGGGCCTGATCTCTAGAAATTGCAAAATCGTATTCTCCCCATTGGCCTCCCCACCATAAATATGGCCAATTGCCAGCGGTTGATGTTTCAAAACTATAATCTACAGAAGTATTCTTTAAAATATTTTCTCCTTGTGCAAATACTAATTCCGCGTCTGTTAAAACATCTGCAGCAACACCATCTAAAGTCATTAATGCCCCTGGTGTATAGGAAACTTTTATAACATCGTCATTATAAATTGTTTCTCCATCTAATTCTAAAATAACTATGTTACCATCTACAGCATCTACAGAAACTTTAGAGATTGCAGGATTAAGAACAGCCCCTGCAGTAGTTTCTATTGTTACTGCAAAATCATTTTTATTTAAAGAACTTTCATCCATTTCTCGGCTGTATTCTATAGCAATATTAACATCTTTGTTTGTTACTTTATCTACCACTACTGGTTCTGTAGAAGGAATTACTTTAATAAACTTTTTAATGTTAACAGTATCTGCACCACCTGGTCTTGCTCTTGAAGCAATAAATTGTAAATCCCAAGATCCAACTTTATTATACCTTACATCTGCTGCACCACCAGGATTAGTTATTTGGTCAGGTTTACCTCCATCTAAATTCCAAACAAAATTACTTGGCTCTCCTTGAGATTCATAGGTTAGTTGTATGTACTTACTTGCCGTAAGTACATTTTCAGCATTATCAGACATATTTAACTCAGCCCCAACACTTCCATCATCATTTAAGTAATATGCTTTAAGAACAGATGAAATAGGCCCCAAAACTGTAACAACTATAGTAGTGTCTAGCACTTTTCCATCAATAGGAGTTGTACTATCTTCATTTGGGTAAACATTTCCTTTAAACACCTGATTAAGTGTTACGTTATGCTCTCCTGGAATGTTAAAAAACCCTTTAATAACATCTTTACTACTAGTATTTCCTTTTTCACCAACTATAGTTGCCCCTTCAGGAAAAGTCCATGTTCTAGATTCTATTCCTCTAGAAACATCGCCAAAATCTATGTGTCCGCCAATATTAATTGTGTTTTCAACACTCGCCTCAGAGGTAACAATAACTCTATGGTTAGCCTCTACTATTTCTATATCGTTTTCTTCATCACAAGCCATAAATGATATAGCTGCTATGAAAACTAACATTATTTTTTTTATGTTTTTCATAATATTTAATTATAAATTATCATTTGTTTGCAATTCCTGAGAAGGAACAGGGAAATAATTATGCTTAGCCGGATCATAATTTGCCGAAGACAATACAAAGTCTGGTCTAATTCTACCTGGAATATTTAATGGAGCAGCATTATATACCTCATCAGTATTTGCCAAACGCCATACTTCATCTGCATTTAATTCATTAAACACCTCTTTAACAATACCCCAACGTACTAAATCTTTCCATCTGTGCCCTTCAAAACATAACTCAACCGCTCTTTCTACACGTTGTAAATGAGTTAAAACTGTTTCTGAACTAGCTGCAACCATTGGGTGCGCTCCATGTACTTGCTGACTTACGTGTAATTGAGGGAATGTTCCGCCATTATCATCCATATATTGCTGTAATGTTATTACTCCTGCTCTACTTCTTATCATATCTATATAATCTATAGCGGTAGTAAAATCACCATCGGCTTCAATAAGTGATTCGGCATACATTAATAAAACATCAGCATATCTAATATGTCTAAAGTTTATCCCTGATCTACTTTGCGTTGGTTCTGCAGATAAATGATACCAGTTAGAATGTTTTTTAACATAGGCACTTTGTCCAAATCCAAAACCTTTTACTTCATCAGATTCAAAACCATAATACTGCCCTTCCATACCGCTAACAGCAATTGTAGAGTTCATTCTTCTAGACTCAATATTACCATCATTAATAGGGTTATTAGGATCTACTTCATCATAAACCAGCATTTCATGTAAATTGTATGAAGCTAAAACCGTATTAAAAGCACCATAATTTAATTGACCAACTGCGGTCGCCAAAGTACTAGACTCTGCACCAGATTCATTTACATTATCATCAACCGCAGCACCAGGTACTCCAGGAGCAATATCAAAAGAATAATTAACTTCAAAAATAGATTCTGAGTTAAACTCATTTTGGTGCCAAAAGTTATCTGTTATATCATTAGTTAAGCTATACACATTAGAATCTATAACTTCTTTAAATAAATCTCTTGCAGTAGGCCATTCTTCTTTATATAAATATACTTTACCAAGTAAAGATGTTGCTGCTCCCCAAGTTGCTCTTCCTTTATTAGTTTCATTCCAAGACAAAGGTAAATTAGCTCTTGCAAATTGTAAATCTGGAACTATAATAGCCTCATTTATTTCTTCTATTGTTGAAAACGTTTTTGACCTATCTTCTTTTGTTTCTGCAACCCTATCATGGATCATTCCTCCACCATAAGTATGTGCTAATTGAAAATAAAAGAAAGCTCTTAAAAAACGTGCTTGTGCTTCAATTTCTAATTTAGAATTTCCAAGAAATATATCGTTTTCTGCTTCTTGAATAAATTGAATTACTTGATTGGCTCTAAAAATACCAATGTAAAGTTCGTTCCACTTATCAGTAACGTGATATAAACTTGCATTATACGTTAAATTTCTAAAAGCATTAGGTCTATACCAAGATTCTGTTCCTGCTATATCTCCCATTACAAATTCGTGTTGTAATAGTCCGCCACTAACACTTTGAAATTGTAGTGCAGAATAAACAGTAGTTAAAGCACTATTAAACTGTTTCTCAGACTCCCAAAAAGTCTCGGTTGTTATGGCATTGGGGTTAATTTCTTCCAAAAAACTATCTTCGTTACATCCTATAAAAAATAGAGAACATACGCAGATTGCTATTGAAATTTTATTTTGTAATAATTTCATAGTTGATAATTTTTTATTTTTTTAAAAACTTAATTGAGCACCTAACATAAATTGACGGCTAACAGGATAATTACCGCGATCCACGCCACGGAAAAATAGCCCATCTCCACCAACTTCTGGGTCATAACCATCGTAATTAGTAAATGTAAAAGGGTTCACAGAGGTCACATATATTCTAGCCTTTTTAATACCACTTTTTTCTAAATCAGGAATAGTATACCCAACAGTAAGTGATCGTATTCTTAAGTAAGTACCATCTTCTAAAAATAAGTTAGAACCGGCCCTTACATTAGAATGAAATGAATTTTGTCTGAAAGTAGGAATATTAGAAGTTGGGTTTTGCGGACTCCACATGTTAACTAAATCTTTGTGTCTTCCTCCACTATAAGCATATAATTTTGCTCCATTGTAAACTTCTGCGCCATAAGAAAGGTAACTTTGTATACCAAAATCAAAACCTTTATAATTCATATCTAATCCTAGTCCAGCCTCAAATTCTGGCTGTCCAGAGCCAGAATAAGCTCTATCATTTTCATCAATAATATTATCATTATTAACATCTTTATATCTCATATCTCCAAGTTGAGGAGTACTAACACTTCTTAAATCTAATTGCGAATACTCTTCTAATTCTTCTGGAGTTTTAATTACTCCGTCTTGCTGATATAAGAAAAATGCTCCCGCCTCATAACCTTCGGCTAAAAAAGTTGTAAACTCTGTATTGTTACCGCGAGAAATAAGTGGTCTACCATTAGCATACCCTCTTTCTACTCCATTTAAATCTAAAACTTCGTTTCTGTTTTTTGTAAAAGTTCCGTTTAAACTATACTTAAAATCATTACCTATTTGGCCTTTATAATTTATAGATATTTCTATACCCTCATTAACCATATTACCTGCATTCACAAATATTTGATCATATGTGCCTGAAGCTCTTGGTTGTGAAGTTCCTGTTGAAGCAGGAATACTTTGCCCCAGTAACATATCTTTTTTATCATTTTGATATACTTCTGCTGTCAAGCTTAATTTATCCTTAAATAAGGATAGATCTAAACCTATATTCTTAGAAATTGTAGTTTCCCATTTAATATTTGGGTCTACATAACGTCTTTGCGTTTGTCCAAATAATAAATCTTCATCTGGTCCAAAAGGATAATTGGCACCTGCCTCAATAAGAGGTGTAAATAAATAAGAAGGAATTCTATTGTTTCCAACTTCAGCCCAACTTGCTCTTAACTTTAAATTACTAACCGCTGGAATATTAAACCAATTTTCTTCATGAATATTCCATCCTGCAGAAAAACCAAAAAAGTCTCCATACCTATTTGCTTTAGAGAATTTTGATGAACCATCTCTTCTATAACTGGCCGATAATAAATATTTATCATCATAGTTATATTGGATTCTTGCCAATTTACCAGAAAGAGTACTTGTTTCATTATATGTAGCAGGTTTAATTCCTTCTGCTCCAGAACCTAAAGTTTGCAAACTATTACTTGAGTTATCACTAAAAACAACCCCTACTCTTACATCTTTACGATTAAACTCTTCGTATGATAGTACTCCTGTAAAATTTAGCTTATGCTTATTTAACGTAATAGAATAATTAAGAACATTTTCTATTGTACTTCTTTCTGAAGTATTATGAGTTTCATCTAATAATGCTTGAGGTACTGATGCAGTTTCATTTAAAGTTCCATCACCTCGGATAGCCAAATATTGAGGTCTAAAGAATTTTCTAAAATATTTTGAATCATTTCTACCAAGATTTATACTATATTTTAAACCGTCTGCAATTTCATAATCTAACTTAAGAGCTAAATTTGTTCTTTTAGTTTCTCTTTCATCTATATTATTTAAAGTACGAGATATAAAGCTGTAAAAAATATCATTATCTACACTCTCGTCTAGTAAAAAACTATTTTCTCCTGCACTTGGGATTTCATTGAATGGTCTTGCCCAAGGAGCTTGCCCAATACTATATTCATATAATGCAAATGGTTCTTGGTCTCTATTCTCAACCGTATAACCTACAGAAGCAAATGCCTTAAACTTACCTTTTGTAAACTGCCCTGTAAGTCTATTGGACAATCTATTAAAACCAGAATTTATTAATACCCCTTCTTGTTTAAAGTAATTAGTATTAAAGTTTAAAGTTAAATTCTCAACCCCTCCAGAGATATTAATCCCATGGTTTTGAATTATTGCATTATCATTTTGAACATCAGGCACAAACTCTGTATCAAAATCTAGTGCATTTGGATTAAAGAAAAATGTTTGCGGTTGATTTCCTAATTGTTCTGTTACTACCTCTAAAGTATACAACTGTTCAACCGTATTCATTAAAGGAGTACCTGAAGTAATATTCTGAACACCAGTATATGAATTAACATCTACCTGAACTTTACCAGCTTTCCCTTTTTTAGTAGAAATTAAAATAACACCATTAGATGCTCTATTACCATAAATTGAAGTTGATGCTCCATCCTTTAAAACATCAATACTTTCAATTTGTTCTGGTGCAATATTTGGATTTCCCTCGTAAGGAATCCCGTCAACAACATAAAGAGGTTCTAAACCAGCACTAAGAGAACCTAATCCACGTATTTGAATATTCGCAGACTCCCCTGGTCTACCACTAGCTGCCTGCACATTAATACCAGCAACCTTACCTTGTATTGCGGCACCTAAATCTGAAACTGCAGTTTTAATAATTTCATCTGCTTTAAGGTTAGCAACAGCTCCAGTAACTTCCTTTTTCTTTTGTGTACCGTAACCTACCACTACAACCTCTTCCAAAGCTTCGGTGTCTGTAAATAACTTTACATTAATAGTAGAACTATTTACCGTCTTTTTTACTGTTTTAAATCCTATATAGGAAAAAACCAAAACAGCTCCTTTTTTTGCAGACACGGTATAATTACCATCAATATCTGCTACCGCACCTGTTGTTGTACCGTCTACAACGACACTTACTCCAGGTAAAGGTAATCCTAGGTCATCTACAACCTGACCGCTAACATTTTCTTGTGCATAGACTTTAGGAATGCATAAGAATAGAAAAAACAACATTATAAAAAATGTGTTTCTCCACAAATCATTAATTCTTTTCATAAAATTGAGAGTTAGTTAAATTAAATTTTACGAAACACATAACATAAACACTAATAGATTATGATATTCGTATTATAATGATGTAAAATTAGGAATTGCATTATTTTTAAGAGTCATTTAACACTTAACCAAAACTTAACATTTTGGTTTTTTTTGCCAATTTGTCAAGTAAAAACAAAACAAAATAACTGAACTTGACAAAATGTAGAACATTTGACAAAAGAATAGTCAAATACCATTAAAGTGTATATTTTCTTAAAGAGACAGTAAAACTTACAACTAAATTTTACCTAAAATTGCAGGGTAATTTATATAAACCTGTACCGTTTATAGTATTTAATGATTATTAACAAGAATTCTAGAAGGTTGCAATAAAGTCTACAAGGTTCTCACCCCTTTTTAATTGCAGTTTTTTTCTTAATCTATGTCTAGAAGTATGTACACTTTCAATAGTAATACCTAACAAAGAAGACATTTCTTTACTAGAGAAATCTAATTTAACTAAAGCGCAAAGTTTTAGATCAGTCTGTCCTAAATCTGGAAAATTATCTCTAATTTTTTTATAAAAACTTTGATTTATAGAAGTAAATCTTGCCTCAAACTCTTTCCAATTACTTCCAGGAGAGCTCTGAATACCTTTAAGCATTCTATTTATTGTCCTAACATCAATAGTGTCACTTTTAGAAATACTTTGCTTTAACTTTATAATAAACTCCTCTTTCTCTATTAATTGTAACGCAGAAGCCGTTAGCTCTCTATTTTTAAGCTCCATTACCTCCCTAGTCTTTTGCTTTTCTAAACGTCTTTTCTCTAATAATGTTTCTTTTTCTAATCTATGTTTTCTTCTTAAATTTCTAAAGAATAGGACACTGTATAGCAATATAAAAAGCACTACAACTCCCATTAAAATGTTCTTCAAAAATCCAATTCTTTTTTCGTCTTCTAATTTTTCAATATGTCTCTCTTTCTGTAAAGCTTTTTCGTTTTCCTTTTGAAGCCTATATTTATCATTTATCTCAAAAAGGTGGCTATTATGTTCACTTGTTCTCCCAAATATTTTTTCATTTACATTGGCCGCAATGTTTCTATGATAATACGCCTTTTCATATTCTTGTTGTTCAGAATATATATTTGCTAAAGATTCATTTCCTTTTAAAATATAATTTGAATGCCGATTATAATCATCTGTTAAAGCCAAGGTTTTTTTATACGCCTCAATGCTCTTATTTAATTGGCCATTTTTCTCATGAACTTGACCGTATAAATAGTTTATTATAATCATGTAAGATGGATTATTTTCTTTAAAATAATCAGCAGCTTTATCTAAAAGCGCTATGCCTTTTTCATATTCTCCAGAAAAACCTTTAACGTAACCCAATTCTGAAACTAAATAAAAACTACCGGTTCCAAGCCTATTCTGAATAGCTATAGCGCTATCTAAATATTCCGAAGCTTTCTTTAGATTACCTCTAGTTCTATAATAATTTATTAAAGCAAAATAATCACTAAGCAATAAACTTTCATGTATCTTTTTTTCTTTAAGTAATTGTTTATTTAATGATAATGCAAGTTTAAAATATTTTAAAGCCTCTTCATCTCTCCTAAAATATAAATATAACCAACCCAACCCTTGATAAATTTTTGGCTTTAACTTTTCATTGTTAGACTTATCTGCCAAAATAAGAGCCTCCCAATGTCCCTCATAAGCATTACCGTAGTCTAGATTATGAGAATAATAATTAGACAATTCACAGATAGTATATACAAGATTTACAGTGTCTCTTTCTCTTGAATAATATTCAATACCCTTTTTTAAATAAAAAAAAGCACTGTCATTATTTTTACCAATAAGCAAATGTACCTTATCAATATATTCATTAGTATTATAAGGTTTTTGAGCTTTAATGTTAGAACTAAAAAAAATGCAACATAAAAAAAATATAATAAAAAAATTAAGCCAAATTACTTTTGTATATTTTAACCCTATACTCATATCTTAACAATTTGATATATTATTTATTCCAAAAAAAAACTAAACTCACATGCAGCTGTAACTAAACATACAAAGAACAACATAGTATAATCCAATATAACACTTGTTCAGTTATATATCATTAAAATTGCAGGATATTATAAAATGTTGAGTTTTTATCTAGTAGTAAATTCACATATTTATCGCCATATATATTCATATTTGTGAAAACTAAAGTACATATACTACAAATATTATATTCAACCACTCTATACACGTGTTGCTTTATTATTATACTGATAAGTATTTTAATTTTTCGAATGAGTATTTAATAATTGAATACCAATTAGTATTAAGGTATTATTCAGCTTAATAACATTTCTTAGAAAAACCATTTAGATATATAAAATGACTAAAGTAGTTACACGAATTTTAACGGTAATATTAGTTACAGTAATAGTTGCTAGTTGCTCATCAAAAAAAGAAACAACATCTATTAGCTCTATTTCTGATTTTAATTTTAATTGGGAATTTAGTCTTACGGATTCTACTAAGAAAAATAAGGTCTGGCGAAAAGTAAATTTACCACACGACTGGAGTGTAGAACATTCTTTTGACTCTATAAATGGTGAAGGAGCAACTGGTTATCTTCCCGGTGGAATTGGTTTCTACAGAAAAAAATTCTCTTTAAACATACAAGATAATGAGGTGGCTTATTTATTATTTGATGGTGTATATAATAATGCTGATGTAATATTAAATGGTAGTAAATTAGGCTTTCATCCTTACGGATATTCTCCTTTCTTCTATGATATTACTTCTAATTTAAATAATGGCACTGAAAATATTATAGAAGTTAAGGTTGACAGAAGTAGATTCGTAGACAGCCGTTGGTATACAGGTTCTGGAATATACAGAAACGTAAAATTAATTACTAAAAATAAACTTCACATTCCGGTTTGGGGTACGTTTGTAACCACACCAAAAGTCTCTGAAAATGAAGCAAAAGTTAATTTAGAGATTAAGGTTAAAAATAATTATACAGAAGATAGTTCATTTAAATTAGTGACAGAATTGTATAATCATAATAACATAAAGGTTGGTGAGCAATCTGACGAATTATCAGTACAAAAGAATTCTCAAGATGTTTTTACACAAGAAATTGTTGTTACGTCTCCAAGTTTATGGGGAGTAGATAGTCCATCATTATACAAAGCAATTACCACTGTATTAAAGGGCGATGAAGTTTTTGATGTAAACGAAACTACTTTCGGAATTAGAAGTATCGTTTTTGATGTAGATAAAGGATTCTTTCTTAATGGTGAGAATATGAAAATCAAGGGTGTGTGCTTACACCATGATGGAGGATTAGTTGGTTCTGCGGTTCCAAAAGGAGTTTGGAGAAGACGCTTTGAAAAACTAAGAGAAGGTGGCTGTAATGCTATTAGAGTATCTCATAACCCAGCATCTGAAGAGTTTTTAGAATTGTGTGACGAAATGGGATTCTTAGTGCAGGATGAATTTTTTGATGAGTGGGACAACCCAAAAGATAAAAGACTTAATAAATGGGAAACCAAGGTAGATTCCGTTACCCAAGGATATGGTCAACATTTTCAAAAATGGGCAAAAAAAGATTTAACAAATACAATGTTAGCACACCGTAACCACCCTTCTATCATACAGTGGAGCATAGGAAATGAAATAGAGTGGACATACCCTAATAGTTCAAAAGCAACCGGTTTTTTTGGAAATATGGAATGGACTGGAAACTATTTTTGGGAAAAATCACCTTACACCATAGAACAAGTTAAAGAAAAGGTAAGGACGTTACCAAAAGGTAAATACGATATAGGTAAAACGGCTCAAAAATTAGCAAGATGGACCAAAGAATTAGATACTACCAGATATGTAATTGCTAATTGTATATTACCAACAGCAAGTTACGAAACAGGTTATGCAGATGCTCTTGATATAATAGGCTTTAGCTACCGCAGAGTACTATATGATTATGGCCATGAAAACTATCCTAATTTACCATTAATGGGCACGGAGAATCTAGGACAGTGGCATGAGTGGAAAGCTATAGAAGAGCGTCCGCATGTTTCTGGTACATTTTTATGGACAGGCATAGATTATATGGGGGAATCTAACGGACAATGGCCAAGAAAAACATTACCTTCTGGCTTGCTAAATCAAGCTGGTTTTGAAAAGCCATCGTTTCATATGTACAAAACTTTATGGTCTAAGGAGCCATCTGTTTATATAGCAACACAACAACTAGATAAGTCTATTAATAAAATAAATGAAAAAACTGGTGAAATAGTGGCTAAAAACTCAGAAGCATGGAAAACAGCAATGTGGATTTGGCATAATGTAAACAACCATTGGAACTACACTGAAGATGAGATGGTATCCGTAGAAGTATATTCTAATTGCGAAGAAGTAGAGTTGTTTTTAAATGACACTAGTTTAGGTGTAAAAAAATTAGCTAATTTTGAGGACCACATATATAAATGGGCAGTACCATTTAATGCCGGAAAATTAGAGGCAAAAGGAATAGCAAATGGTAAAACAGTAACAACTACTTTAACAACGGCTAAAAAGCCCACGACAGTAAAACTAACGGTAGACAAAAAAGAGCTAAATGCAGATGGGTATGATGTTTCTCATGTTGTAGCCCAATTAGTGGATGAAAACGGAAACCTAGTAAAGAATGAGAATACTAAAATTACTTTTAGCTCTCAAGGAGATATAAAAATTCTAGGCGTAGATAACGGAGCCGCTACAAACGTACAAGATTTACAGTCAAATACGGTTAAAACAGACAAAGGCAGATGCTTATTAATTGTGCAATCCTTAAAGGACGCTCCTGGAAAAGTAACTATAACAGCAAATGCTACTAATTTAAAAAGTGAATCAATATCCATATCAATTAAATAACAAATAAAAATGATTTTAAAAACCAAAATATTTATTTATCTATCTTCGATTGCATTATTAGCTTCATGTAATTCTAATACAAATATGAACACCAACGAGAAAAATCAAAAAGAAGAATCCGTAGAAATAACAGAAGCTCAAATAGACCATTTAGGAATTACAGATGTTAATCATCTTAGCGCAGCATCTAAAAGGGCTTTAAAATGGCCTATGGATTTAGGGAATGAATGGTTTATCCAATTTGGCCCCCTACAGCCTTTAAAAGGAGATTTAGCATATGAGGAAGGTGTGGTACGTAGAGACCCTAGTGCCATGATTAAAGAAAATGGAAAATATTATGTATGGTATACAAAAAGCACTGGCCCTACACAAGGCTTTGGTGGCGATATAGAAAATGAAAAAGTTTTTCCATGGGATCGTTGCGACATTTGGTATGCAACTTCTGAAGACGGAGAAACTTGGAAAGAAGAAGGTTTAGCCGTAGCCAGAGGAAAAAAAGGAGAATATGATGACAGATCTGTATTTACAGTAGAAATCATGAAACATGAAAATAAATATTATCTGTGCTACCAAACCGTAAAGTCTCCTTATAATGTAAGAGTAAAAAACCAAGTAGGTTTGGCTTGGTCAGATTCTCCAAACGGCCCTTGGACAAAAAGCAAAGAACCTATACTTAGTCCTGCAGATAATGGTATTTGGGAAGGAGAAACTCAAGATAGATCTTTAGTAAAAAAGAAAGGGGATTTTGATAGTCACAAAGTTCATGACCCATGTATTATTCCTTACAAAGGTAAATTCTATTTATACTACAAAGGGGAACAAATGGGAGAACAAATTACTTTTGGCGGAAGACAAATTCGTCATGGAGTAGCAATAGCTGACAAACCAGAAGGACCTTATGTAAAATCTCCTTACAATCCCATAAGTAATAGTGGTCATGAAATTTGTGTTTGGCCATACAATGGTGGTATTGCAGCTCTTATAACAACAGATGGCCCAGAAAAAAATACTATACAATGGGCTAAAGATGGTATTAATTTTGAAATAATGTCCGTTATTCCTGGTGTTAATGCACATGCAATTGGACTTAATAGAGATGCAGATAACGAAAAGGAACCAACAGAAATTCTTCGTTGGGGCTTGTCACACATATACAACAATAGCGACTACCAAAGCATTATGAGTTATACATCTGCAAGAAAAACAAAACACGTAGCCAAAGGAGCAAAAAAGAGCAAATAATATCAAAAAAAAGTATCTTAAAAAAGGCGACAATCTATAATTGTCGCCTTTTTTTATAAATTGCCAACTAAATTGAATATCACTTAACAAATCATGAATAAGCCAAAAGCCGATTTAAAAACTGCGTATAATGTTCCAAATCTAGAAAGGGGCTTATTAGTAATAGAACTACTGGCTACAAAAAAAAGTGGGCTAACTCTATCGGAAATAACCGAAACACTGTCATTAACAAAAACAACAGCGTTTAGAGTAATAAGCACTTTAATTTTTAAAAATTATTTGCAAAAAAACGAGACCACAAAAAAAATTACACTCTCTAGAAAAATGCTAAGCCTTGGAATCTCTTCCATGAATGAGCAAAGCATTGTTGAAATGTCTATAGATGTAATGCGTGCATTAAGAGATGAATTAAAAGAATCGGTTATGCTAGGTGTTTTACTAGGCACTAAAGGCTCCATTCTAGAACAAGTTGCATCTTCCTACCCTGTAAAGCTTTTTGTAGAGCAAGGAACTCAATTTAGCATTCATAGCTCTGTAGGCGGAAAAAGTATTTTGGCATTTTTACCAGATGAAGAAACAAATGAAATTTTAAAAAAAATTACACTAACAGAGTATACAAAAAACACAATTACCTCTAAAAAAGAATTTAGAGAGCAACTTAAAGAAATTAAAAAACTAGGATATGCTATAGATAATGGAGAAGATATACGAGGAATTCACTGCGTAGGCGCCCCTATTTTTAATGAATACGGCCGTCCTGTAGCTGCCTTATGGATTACAGCACCACACGGTAGGCTTCCCCACGAACAATTTCATGAAAAAGGAGAAATTATAGCTAAATATGCTCTAGAAATTTCTGCGAAATTAGGCTTTCTACAACTGCAATAAACTTTACAGCAATAAAACATATACTAAGCTAACTACCTTTAAGTTACAACTACTACAACTTTAATTATCTACGCTAATTTTTTAACAAATAGTAAACAATAAATATTGTATATTTGTTTCAAATGAGAAACTAGTTTATTATTTGAAACTTAAATAAATGAAAGCGACAAGATACGAAGGGAATAAAACCTTCAGTGTAATAGAAACAGAAATTGAAAACCCAAAAAAAGGCGAAGTACGTATAAAAGTAGCTTATTCGGGTGTGTGTGGTACAGATGTACATATTTATCATGGAATGATGGATAAAAGAGTTGCAATGCCACAAACTATTGGACATGAAATGTCAGGAACAATAGACGCGGTTGGAGCAGGTGTTACAGGCTATGCCGTAGGAGACAAAGTAGTAGTTCGTCCACTAGATGACACTAAAGTAAAACCGTCTGACAAAGGATTTAATCATATCTGTGAAGAATTAAACTTTATAGGAATAGACAGTCCTGGGTCTATGCAACAATACTGGAATGTTCCAGCATTTACTCTGCACAAATTAAAAGAAAATACCGACTTAAAATTAGCTGCATTAATAGAGCCCTTATCAGTAGCAACACATGATGTTCGTTTAAGCGGTTTAGTTGCAGGTGAAACAGCTGTTGTTTTAGGTGGTGGACCAATTGGTTTATTAGTTGCTATGGTTGCTAAAGAAGTTGGCGCAAAAGTAATAATATCTGAAGTAAACCCAATACGTATTGCTAAAGCTAAAGAATTAGGATTTGATGCAGTTAGCCCTATAGATGTTGACTTGGTGGAGTATGTTCACGGAAAAACAGAAGGAAGAAAAGCAGATGTTGTTTTTGAAGTTGCGGGTGTACAACCAGCACTTGATGTAATGACAGAAGTTGCAGGTATAAGAGGTCGTATTTTAATGGTAGCTATTCACGGAGAAAAGAAACCAATTGATTTATTTAAATTCTTTTGGAAAGAATTAAAATTAATAGGTGCTCGTGTATATGAAAAAGAAGATTATGAAAAATCTATTGCTTTAATTACAGCAAATGAGTTGCCATTTGAAGATATGATTACAGATGTACAACCACTATCAAACATTCAACAAGTTTTTGAAAATATAGATAAAAACCCTGACGGATTAAAAGTCTTAATGGATTGTCAATTATAAAATAACAAACAAGCCAATTGCCAAAAGCAAAAGGCTATTAGCATAAAAAGAAATGAGTATTTTAAATAGTTTTAACCTAGAAGGTAAAGTAGCCATTGTAACTGGTTGCAAAAGAGGAATTGGAAAAGGAATGGCAATAGCTTTAGCAGAAGCTGGAGCAGATATTATTGGTGTTTCCGCAACCTTAGAATTACAAGGGAGTTCTATAGAAAAAGAAGTTGTTGCTAGGGGTAAAAAATTCACAGCCTACCAGTGCGATTTTTCAGACAGAAAATCACTTTACGCTTTTATAAAAGAAGTAAAAGCAAATCATTCTCAAATAGACATTTTAATAAATAACGCGGGAACTATTCTTAGAACGCCAGCTGCAGAACACCCAGATGATATGTGGGACAAAGTTATTGAAGTAAACCAAAATGCACAATTTATTCTAACTAGAGAAATAGGAAAAGACATGATTGCTCGAGGTTCTGGAAAAATAGTGTTTACAGCGTCTCTACTAACTTATCAAGGCGGTATTACTGTTCCTGGTTACGCCGCTAGTAAAGGTGCCATAGGACAAATGATTATGGCTTTTGCTAACGAATGGGCAGGTAAAGGGGTAAATGTAAATGGTATAGCTCCTGGTTACATTGCTACGGACAATACAGAGGCATTACGTAACAACCCAGAAAGAGCAGATTCTATTTTAGCACGTATTCCTGCAGGTCGCTGGGGAGAACCAGCAGATTTTGCTGGCCCAGTTGTATTCCTAAGCTCCAAAGCTTCAGACTACATGCATGGTTCTATTACGCTAGTAGATGGCGGTTGGATGGGTAGATAATTAAACTCTCAACTATTATTCACATTGTCAAACTAAGATGAAAACAAAAAAACCAAAAATAAAGTCCATTTTTAAACAAAAAATTGTTTGTATAGGCTTGCTTTTAATTAGCTTTTCTACCTCTATTTATGGTCAAGAACAGCCTAATATTGTTTTCATCTTGTCTGATGATGCTGGTTATGCAGATTTTGGGTTCCAAGGAAGTAAAGATTTTAAAACACCTAATTTAGACACCTTAGCAAAAAGTGGTGTAAAATTTACACAAGCCTATGTTTCTGCTGCAGTATGCGGACCATCAAGAGCTGGACTTTTAACTGGAAAGTACCAACAAAAATTTGGTTACGAAGAAAATAACGTACCAGGTATAATGAGTGCTTCAGGTCTACAAGGTGATGAAATGGGGTTACCATTACATCAAAAAACAGTCGCAGATTATCTTAAAAAATTAGGATACAAAACAGCTGTTTTTGGGAAATGGCACATGGGTAATGCAGACCGTTTTCACCCAACAAAAAGAGGTTTTGATGAGTTTTATGGCTTTAGAGGTGGCGCACGTAGTTATTACGAAATTACAAAACATAGCAAAAAACAAAGAAAAGAAGACCGTTTAGAAAGAGGGTTTGAAGAGTTCAAAGAAAGTGAATTGTATTTAACTGATGCATTAGCAAAAGAAACAATGAGCTTCATGGAACGTAATAAAGACAATCCGTTTTTTGTGTATTTATCTTTTAATGCTGTACACACTCCTATGGAGGCCAGAGAAGACGACTTAAAAAAGATACCTTCTCATTTAAAAGGAAAACGAAGAACATTGGCTGCAATGACAATAGGATTAGATAGAGCCTGCGGACAAGTGCTTCAAAAAATAAAAGATTTAGGCATAGAAAAAAACACATTAATTGTTTTTGCAAATGATAATGGAGGCCCATCAGATTCAAATGAATCTAATAATCATCCATTAAGTGGAACAAAAGCTAACCATTTGGAAGGCGGAATAAGAATTCCTTTTTTAATGTCTTGGAAAGGAAAACTAAAAAAAGGAACAACCTATAATAACCCAATCTCAACTTTAGATTTATTACCAACTTTTGTTTCTGCAGCAAGCGGAGATGTTAGTACTATTAAAGACATAGATGGTGTTAATATATTACCGTATTTAGAGAAAGGTAATGAAGAAAAACCACATGAAACTTTATACTGGAAAAAAGAAAATAGAGGAGCTATACGTCATGGAGATTATAAGTTAATTAGATTTCCTGACAGACCTGCTGAATTATACAATATTGAGAAAGATATATCAGAAATAAACGATTTAGCTTCCAAAAATCCTGAAAAAGTAAAAGAAATGTATAAGATGTTATTTCAATGGGAACTAACATTAGAAAGACCTCTTTGGCAACTCGAAAGAAAATTTGAAGGTAAGGCCGCTACGAGAATGGATAACTTCAGAAAAGAAAAAATAAAATAAAAACTATCAACATGTCACAAATTAAAGAGTACAAATTATTCATCAATGGAGAGTGGGTAAAATCTACCTCTGGAGAAACTATTGATATTATTAGCCCATCTACAGAAGAAGTAGTGGCGAGAGTACAAAATGGTACAGCAGAAGAAGCAATACAAACTTTAGAAGCGGCCGATAAAGCTCAAAAAGAATGGAAAAAATTACCTGCAAGAACTCGTGCAGATTTATTGTACAAACTAGCAGACGAAATAGATGCTAACAATGAGGAATTAGCGCAATTATTAGTAAAGGAGCAAGGAAAGCTTTTAAAAGTAGCTCGTTTTGAGGTAGCTGTAGGAGCATCTTTCATAAGATATGCTTGTGAAGGAGCAAGAAGAATCGAGGGAGATATTATTCCTTCAGATAATCCTAATGAACAAATTTGGATACAAAAAGTACCAAGAGGAGTTGTTGTTGCAATTACAGCATGGAACTTCCCTTTTGCATTGGCCGGTCGTAAATTAGGTCCCGCTTTGGTTGCTGGTAACTCTATTGTAATTAAACCTACATCTGAAACACCTTTAGCAACTCTAGAGTTAGGAAACTTGGCTAACAAAGTTGGAATACCAGCAGGAGTTATTAATATCTTAACAGGCCCTGGTAGAGCTATGGGTAATGCATTAGTAGAAAGCCCAATTTGTAAAATGGTAACAATGACAGGTTCTACTCCTGTAGGGCAACAAATTGCTCGCAATGCTGCTCAAAATTTAACACACGTACAATTAGAATTAGGAGGTAAAGCTCCTTTTATTGTTTTTGAAGATGCAGATATTGATGCTGCTGTAGATGCAGCTTTACATTCTCGTTTTGATAACTGTGGACAAGTTTGTACTTGTAACGAACGTATGTACATTCACGAAGGTATTTATGATACTTTCATGAAAAAATTTCTTGCTAAAGTAGCCGAAATAAAAGTTGGAGATCCAATGTTAGAAGAAACTGATATGGGACCTAAAGTAAACGGTTCGGAGTTAAAACATATGGAACATTTAGTAGAAGTTTCTGTAAAAGAAGGAGCTACAGTTGCTGCAGGTGGTAAACGCCCAGAAGGAGCTGGATTTGAAAAAGGTTTCTGGTTTGAACCTACTGTTCTAACGAATGTTACACAAGACATGACTATAGTTCATGAAGAATCTTTTGGTCCTATATTACCTGTTCTAAAATTCAAAACATTTGAAGAAGTAATTGGTTTCGCTAATGATTGTGAATATGGTTTGGCTGCAATGGTATTTACAAATGATATGAATACCATCATGAAATGTAATGACGAATTAGAGTACGGAGAAATATATGTAAACCGTGGACATGGAGAGCAACACCAAGGTTTCCATAATGGTTATAAACTTTCTGGTTCTGGCGGAGAAGATGGTAAATATGGTTTTGAACAATATATGGAAAAGAAGACTTTCTACGTAAGACATAAAGCATAATACAATGCAAAAGCAGCTTATAAATAATACCATAAGCTGCTTTTTTACATTTTATAACTAAAGAAGATGAGTACAAAAATTTCAAACATTAAAACAAGATTGTTTACCGTTCCATTACCTGAGGTAATGTCTGATGCAAAACATGGAGACCACTATCATTTTGAGCTAGTTACTGTAACTATTACCCTAGAAGATGGTAGCGAAGGAACTGGTTATACGTATACTGGTGGCAAAGGAGGTTTTTCTATAAAAGCAATGATAGAACACGATTTTAGCGATGTTTTAATAGGCAAAGACGGCACCGATGTTGAAGGTATTTACGATTTTTTAGAATGGCACGTACACTACGTTGGGCGTGGAGGTATAGCATCTTTTGCAACTTCTGCAGTAGATATTGCACTTTGGGATATTCGTTGTAAAAAATTAGGACAGCCATTATGGAAAGTTGCAGGAGGCAAAGACAATACTTGTAAAGCCTATTGTGGCGGAATAGATTTAATGTTCCCAATAGAAAAGCTTTTAAATAACATGAAAGGTTATTTAGCAAGTGGTTTTAACGCTGTAAAAATAAAAATAGGAAGAGAAAACCTAGAAGAAGATTTAGAACGTATAAAAGCTGTTAGAGAATACATTGGGCCAGATGTTACTTTTATGGTCGATGCTAATTATTCTATGACCGTTGAAAAAGCCATTAAAGCTATAGAAGGTTTTAAAAAATATGACATTACTTGGTTTGAAGAGCCAATAATACCAGACAACTATAAAGGTTTTGGAGAAATAGCTGAAAAAACAGGCTTCCCATTAGCTATGGGAGAAAATTTACATACGATTCATGAATTTGAATATGCAATGGATCAAGCCAAATTATCATTTATACAACCAGATGCATCTAACTGCGGAGGAGTTACAGGGTGGTTAGCTGCAGCAAAGCTAGCCGCAAAACATGACATACCGGCTTGTTCCCATGGTATGCAAGAGCTACACGTAAGTTTAGTGTCTTCACAACCAAATTCTGGCTGGCTAGAAGTTCATAGTTTTCCTATAGACCAATATACAACTAGACCTTTAGTAGTAGAAAATCATAGAGCAGTTGCCCCAGATTATCCTGGTACAGGTGTAATTTTTAATTGGGAGAAATTAAGTCCTTTTGAAGAAAAGTAAACTACCTCGGGGCAAGTCCACGAGGCATTTATTAGGAAACTAATTTTGATTTTGAGGCAAGCCTCGAAGCATTTAAATCTCGATTATCGAGTAAAATCTATAATTAAATAACAATCTTATGAGTATTAAAAAAACAGAATTTGGTGTTTTCAATTCTAATAAAATAGATTTGTTTACACTAAAAAACAATAATGGTATTGAAGTACAAATTACAAATTACGGTGCTACAATTACTTCTTTAAAAGTTCCTAATTCTAAAGGTCTTATAGAAAATATTGCTTGTGGTTTTGATACTCTAGATGGTTATTTTGACAAAACTTATGTAGAAAATTCTCCATATTTTGGTAGTACTGTTGGTCGTTATTGCTCTCAAATTAAAGATTCTAAATTTTCTCTAAACGGGAAAAATTATCAATTAAAAGCAAATTGCGGTGACAATAACCTTCATGGTGGTGTAACTGGATTTGATAAAAAAATATGGACAGCAGAAGAAGCGCATGATAACGCTTTAAAAATGACGCTCTATAGTAAAGATTTAGAAGAGGGTTTTCCTGGAAATGTTGAAGTTTCTGTAACATTTACTTTAACTGAAGATAACACTTTAAAAATTGATTATTCTGCAACACCTGATCAAGACACACCAATAGCCTTAACCAATCATACATACTTTAATTTAGATGCGTTTTCTTCTAATATAGAGAATCATATTGCTCAAGTTCATACAAGTAAAAGACAAGTTATGGATGACACAGGAGCAGGTACAGGTGAAATTGCAAATATATCTGGTAATACGGATGATTTAAGAAAAGGTAAAAAAATTGGAGATGTACATAATGCTATGGGAGATGGCTTTGAGCATTTTTATATTTTCGATAATCCTAATTTTAATTTACAAGAAGTCGCTACAATAAAATCTGAAACATCTGGAAGAAAATTAACTGTTTCAAGTTCAGAACCGTGTATGCTACTTTATACAGGAAAATATACTTCGGATGAAATAAAAAGAGAAAACGGAGAGCAATATGGTAAATATAAAGGGTTTTGTTGCGAAACACACCGCTACCAAAATGGTCCGAATATAGAAAACTCCCCAGGTACTATCACTAAAGCTGGAGAGGAATTTAAAAGTACTACCGTTTTTAAATTTGAATGGTAACAAACCAAATAATAACTAAAACTAAATAATTATGATAATAGGTGTTTTATTAGCAATACTTGCAGGGTTACTGTTAGGGCTTTATGCTTTACCAGAAAAATTTACTAAAGATTTTGAATTTGAAAATACGTGGAGTATGTTCTTTGCGATTAATACGTTTGTAGTTCCTAATGTTGCTGCATTTTTATTAATTGATGGTTTTTCAGATGTCTTAGCTGCAATTCCTAGCAGCGCTTTAATAACCATGATTATTTGTAGTATTCTTTGGGGTATTGGTGCTATGATGTGGGGAAAAGCTATTAATCATATAGGTTTATCCTTAGGATTTTCCATTTTTATTGGAACCATAATATTAGTAGGATCACTATTGCCTTTTATACAAGTAGGCTTACCAAAAACTAGTGTACTACAAACTATTTTAGCAGGCTTAGCAGTTGTTCTTGTTGGGGTTATGGCTAATGGTAGAGCTGGTATATTACGACAGAAAGACGAAGAAGATGCTAATGATACTGAAACAAACAAAAATGGATCTATGGTTACTGGAATTTTAATTGCAGTTATTGGAGGTTTATTAGCTACTGGTTTTAGTTATGCATATGCTGCCGGAGGAGAAATAATTGATTCCGCTTCGCAAGCGCAAGGTAATGCTCCATGGAAAAGTGCTATCGCAGTTATGTATGTTATCTATATGGCTGGCGGAGTTGCTATTGCCATATATTTTGCCCAACAATTGAGTGCTAAAAAATTATGGGGTAAATTTAAAACACCTCATTTAAGTAAAAACATAATGCTTACCACCATAATGGGGATTTTTAACTTTGCAGCATCTGTAGTATTCGCTTACGCAGGGTTTAAACTAGGAAAAGAATTAGGAGGCAGTGTAGGTTATGCTATTTTTAACACAGCTTGTGTTGTAACAGCAATTGTTAGTGGCCTAATTACAAAAGAATGGGTAAAAGCATCTTCAAAAGCTAAAAACTTTTTATACCTAGGGTTAACTTGTATGGTAATAGGTATCATAATTATTGCTTATAGTAATACGATAGGGTAATATACTCATTAGAAAAAACATTTGTTATGTGTAATAAATCATTCGTCGTTTATAAACCAATAACAATATTATAATTTGCAAGCACTTTATAAAATAATTTATAAAGTGCTTTTTTAATATAACATGCTACACAAACCAACTATTTTTATCGTCTTAATATCTCTTCTTACATTATGCAGTAGTTGTAATGAAGATAAGATTTATACGGATTTAATTTATAAAAAACCAAAAATTGTAAAGGATCCCTCTGTACAATTTCTTTCTCCCGAAGAGAGCATGAAAAGGATGCATTTACCAGAAGGGTATCATGTAGAACTTGTAGCAAGTGAGCCCATGATAAATGAACCTGTTGCTACTGCTTGGGATGCTAACGGAAAATTATATGTTGCAGAAATGCTAACGTATATGCAAGACATAGATGGGACAAACCAACAAGAACCATGGAGCAGAATATCGGTATTAGAAGATATAGATGGAGATGGAAAGATGGACAAAAGCACTGTATTTATTGACAGTTTAATACTCCCAAGGATTATATTACCTCTTGATGATAGAGTAATTGTTGGAGAAACCTACAATCGTAATATATGGAGTTATAGAGATACCGATGGAGATTTAAAAGCGGATGAAAAAATTCTATTATTAGAAAACAAAAAAAGAGATAACTCTAATCTAGAGCACCAGTCTGCCAGTATGATTTGGAGTATAGATAATTGGCTGTATTTATCAAAAAACTCTTTGCGATACAGATTTACTCATGGTAAAATAGAAATAGATACTCTTGCTGATGCTCCTAACGGACAATGGGGTTTAACCCAAGACGAAAATGGTCAATTATTTTACTCTAGCGCAGGTGGAGAAACACCTGCATTAGGCTACCAGCAACATCCTGTCTATGGAAATTTAGAAGTAGAAAATAATTGGGAAGAAGGTTTTGAAAAGGTATGGCCTGTTATTGGAACACCAGATGTACAGGGTGGATTAAAAAGATTACGTGAAGATGGAACACTTAACCATTTTACAGCAAGTTGCGGACAATCCATATTTCTAGGAGATAAACTACCTGCTTATGGAGATTTATTTATTCCGGAACCTGTTGGAAGGCTAATACGTAGAGCAACTGTCCAAAATATAAATGGAAAAAACGTGTTAAAAAACACCTATAAAGAAACTGAATTCCTGGCTTCTACTGATTCAAATTTTAGACCAGTACACACGAATACCGGTCCAGATGGCTGCTTATATGTAGTAGATATGTACCGAGGCATAATACAAGAAGGTAATTGGGTAAGAAAAGGTAGCTTTTTAAGACCTGTTGTAGAGCAAAAAAAATTAGATAAAAATATAGGAAAAGGAAGAATTTACAGAATAGTGCATGATGAAATAGAACCTGCAAAAACTGAAAAATTATTACAAAAATCTCCTGAAGAATTAATTGCTTATTTAGGTCACCCAAATGGTTGGTATAGAATTAATGCTCAAAAATTAATTATTCTCAAAAATGATAAATCTATAATTTCTAAACTTAAAGAAATAGCAACTGATAATGAGTCATTTTTTAATTCTAAAGATTCTAATTCATACGCATTAGAAAGATTACATGCATTATGGACTCTAGATGGGTTAGATGCTATTACCCAAGATTTAGTTATAAAAAAACTAAAAGATAAAGACTCAAGAATAAGGCGCGCAGCTTTACGAATTAGCGAAGCTTTTTTGAAAAAAGGAAATAGTGAAATTGAAGAAGCATTATTTAGCATGAAAAATGATGCAGACAAAAATGTTGTTATTCAACTATTGTTATCTCTAAGGCTTAGTCCTTCAAAAAAGGCAAAAGAAGCTATAAAAGAGATAATGAGTATACACCAAACAAACGAAGTAATAACCATTGTTGGTACAGAAGGCATTAAAGAAGTTCCTAAAGAAATTGAATTAATTAAGAAAAAACACATTTTAGAAAATTCTAAAGTAAGAAATAATATAGTTAATGGTTATACATATTTTAAAAATACATGCGTAGCATGCCACGGCCCAAATGGAGAAGGTAAAGAAGGCTTAGCACCTTCATTAATAGGCTCGCCGAGAGTAACAGGGCATAGAGATATTACTACAAAAATCTTACTAAATGGTTTAACAGGCCCTCTAGATGGCAAAGAATATGCTGGTGTTATGGTTGGCATGAAACACCAAGATGATGAATGGATTGCTGGTGTACTAACATACATAAGAAAACATTTAAATAATGCTACACCTGTTGGTGCTTGGCAAGTAACAAATGTTAGAAATAAAATTAAAGACAGAGAAGAGTATTGGACATTAGAAGAACTCTATAAAAAATAAAACTTAGTAGAGAACGTATTTCTTTGCTAAACATAAGTGATAAATGGTTAGTAAGTTTCTAATTTAAAAGAAGCTTTCCTGACCATTTTTTATTTGCCAAACTTACTTTATAAACATATAATCCAGAAGTTAATTTAACTCCATTATTACTCTCTCCATTCCATTGTAAAATCCAATCGTGAGTAGCGTTTACTTCTTGCTCTAAACTAAATACTTTTGCTCCTATTATTGTGTATATACTAAGACGCAAAACTCCAGTCTCTTTGTTTAAAAAATTAAATGTTATGTATTCCTTAAAGGGATTTGGGTGTACTATTAAATCTTTCTCTAAAAGTTTATCATTAGGTATTTCATCAAATATTGGAGAATCTATTTCTGGAGTACCTTCCTCCTCCTCTTCTAAATTAAAAAACTCTCCTTTTTGCATACCTTGTTGCTCTACAATTTTTATTTTTTGATTTATTGCTATATCATATATTTTTTCTGGAATAGAATTAGGCCATTGAATAAACAAACTATCTATTTTATTTACATCGCCTAATCCAAAATGTGCTGGTTTAACACTTTGTCCCATAATAGTAGCTCCGTGTAATAGTCTGTGTATAGAATCTCCTTCTACATATGCAATTAGTTTAGCTCCAAAAGCATTTTTATTAGAAGTTATCCCTTCTAAACTAACTTGTAACCATGCATCCGAAATTGCAGTTGTATTTTTATATAGATAAGGTGCATTATTAGTATTACTCACAAGAATATCCAAATCGCCATCTTGATCATAATCAAAAACCTCTGCTCCCATTCCATTATTTAATCCATTTGCAGCAGATTCATTTGTCCAATCATCAAATTTTTTTTCTCCTTCTTTTCTTAAGTTTTTAAAAAAAACATTTTCATAATGTAAATCTGCTTCTCCATTTACAACATATAAATCTTGATCACCATCATTATCTGCATCTAAAAATCTAGTTCCCCAACCATAATGGCCATTACCTACCCCTTCTTGATTAGTTACATTTACAAAAGGTCCTTCTGCTGTACCCATAAACAAAGGGTTTTTTTTTGTTTCTGCAATATTAGTAACATAAATATCATAATAACCATCGTTATTAAAATCTCCAATTGTAGAACCCATTCCACAACCTGTATTTCTTAAATTATAGATATCTGTAGCATTTATAAAGGATTCACCTTCTTGACTTAGATAAAAGTTACTCAATCCAAAATCATTCACCACATACAAATCTAACCACCCGTCATGGTTCGCATCAATAGGTAAAGAAGACCATGTTCTATTACCGTCATTTATATTTAAAGCCCCTATGATTTCTTTAAAAGTACCGTCTGCCTGGTTATTAAATAATCTATTTTCATCTTCTAAATAAAAGAGGTATAAATCTAAATCGCCATCATTATCATAATCCCACCATAAACTACCTGAATTATTACAACTTAAACAAGGCTCTATTTTTGCAGTTCGGGTTACATCTTTAAAAGTTTTATTACCCATATTCTTGTATAGTTGTGTTCCATTTTGATGTGATAATAAAATATCTGGATACCCATCATTATCATAATCTCCCCAAGAAGCACCTAACTTTAAGTCTTGCTTTTGTGCATTAGAATGTTGTATTCCAAAACCCGCATCTTTAGTAACATCTTCTAACCTTCCGTTTATATTTTCTAAAAGACGACTCCAGGTAGTTTGATCATTGGCATCAAAAGAATTATAAGCAACTATAAAAACATCTAAATCTCCATCCAAATCATAATCGGCAACAGCATTACCATAATTAATTTTCATTTCGGATAATGGCCTAGACTCTACTTCTGTAAACTGTTGTGAATACGAAAAAAAAGATATAAGAAAAAAAAGCACTGCTAAGGGGGCTCTGCAAAGTTTAAACTTTTTAAAATTCATGATTACCAATCTAGTTTTATAAATTCTATAGTTTATAAAACTACTTAAGTAATTCTTTTTACCTAAAGAGCTATTGTTCAATTAAGGGTTGTTATAGGTCAGGATATAGATAATTTTTTAACAATCCTATTTTAAAGACGAATACTTATATGCCTGTAAATAGTAATTATTATTTGCTACTAACACTACATTCTTAGCTCCTATCTTAATTTTAACCATATCCTTGACATCATTAGGTGTATAAAATCCACTTTCAAGAACATTTATTGGCTTAAATTTTCCTTTTCCATTTCCTTGAAGATAAAGTCCTATTCCCGAATCGTTTCTTGGAGTTTCTATTTCTGAAGTAAATAAATTCCCCGCCAACAGAATATCTTTATTACCATCTTTATTAAAATCTTCTAACACTATTGCATTAACACTTGCTATTTGTGCTAGCATAGGCAATTGGGTTATGGCAAAATTTTCTCCATTTATATTTTCTGCATATATAGATGCAAAGTTTTTTGCTTTTAAATGAAGTGCTTTACTCAAGTTATCTCCATAAATACCTTCTAAATTAGATTCTCCAAAAGACTCAAAAGTTGGAAATTTTTCTCCTAAAGAAGGAATTTGTTCAATGGAACAAGACCTACCCCTTATAGGGTAAACATTCCCTTCTTCAAAATAACTTAAAACAATATCTGTGGAATTATTTTTATCAAAATCATAACTATGGACTTGAAAAGGCTTTTTTTTGGAAGCTTTATATTTATAATTTAGACCCAAGTTTCCAAAAACCAAATCTTCATCTCCATCATTATCCATATCTGCAGCAGTAACTTTATAATACCACCCCTCTAAATCTTTAAAAGCTTCATATTTTTTTTGTATAAATTCTCCTCTAGCATTTTGAATTAAAGTTACAATTGGCATCCACTCCCCTACTACTACCAAGTCTAATTTTTTATCATTGTTTATATCTACCCAAGTACTAGAAGTTACCATCCCTATTTTATTTAAAACTTTTGCTTTGGTAATAGTTACATCTTTTAAATAACCATTTACATTTTCTAAAAGAATGCTATTTGGTGGATAAGGGTATTTCCCAGGCACTAACCTACCGCCTATAAATAAATCTATATCTCCATCATTATCATAATCTGCTTTGGAGACAACAGAACCACTTATTAAATTTAAAGGAACTCTTTTAGCATCTTTTTTAAAATTTCCTTTACCATCATTAATATAAATACGGTCTTGCAATTTTTTACTATTTACTTCAAATTCATTACCTCCACTGACTACAAATAAATCCATATCTGCATCATTATCAACATCAAAAAAAACACAACCCATATCTTCTGATGCTTTATCTACACTCCATGGTTTAGAAGTGCTTCTTTTAAACGTTCCATTTGTATTTTGAATGTATAAAGTACCTTCACCCTCTGCAGCACCACCTATATAAAAATCTTCTAAGCTATCATTATTCACATCGGCAACTGCTATAGATGGCCCAAATTGAGACATTTTATGTGGCAGTAAAACTTGCTTATCATAATCATTGTATACATTTTCTTGATGTTTATGCTCAATTCCATGTTCTTTTGCTATACTATTAAAAGTGAGTTCTTTTATTGGTTCTTTTATAGCCTCAGTAATGATTTTAGCACTTTTGCTTTGTTCAATTTCTAATTGTTGATTTACATCTATATTTTCTAAAATAGTTTTTTCCCAGTTTGGCCATTCAATTATTATTTTTTCTATTTCTTTATTTTTTCCAACACCAAAATGAGCTATATCTTGGCTTTTAGACATATACCCTCTTGTATTACTCATTTCTATTATTTGCCAAACTTTAGAATCTTTATATAATTTTACCCGTGTACCGTATAAATTAGTATTCTTTTTGGGCTTTAATTTTAGTTGTAAAAAATTATATAAACTCTTTTCCATTGTCGTATTTCTATAAACAAATGCTTTTTGGTTTATATTACTTACTACTAAATCTAAATCACCATCATTATCTAAATCTGCATAAGCAGCTCCATTAGACAAACTTGGTATACTAATACCCCAATCTTTGGTTTTTTTTGAAAATGTGAAATCTCCATTATTTTTATAAATAAAATTATCAATTTTATCTTCAGGAGCCATTTGTGCTAACTCTAAAACATTAACAAGTTCTTGGAATTTTTTACCCTGTTTTTTTGCTTCAACTTCTATACTATCTAAAATAACTTTGCACCTTAAATTTACATCGCTATTACGCATATTTCTTTTAATTCCGTTAGTTACAAATATGTCTTTATATCCATCATTATCATAATCTGCAATTAGTGGCCCCCAACTCCAATCTGTATTAGAAACCCCTGCCATTTGTGCCAAATCACTAAAAGTTCCATTACCATTATTTCTTTGTAATGTATTAAACATGTATTGGTAATGGCCACCCTCTTTTACAATTTTCCAAAAATTTTCTGGACGCATACCTCCCATATTGGTTTTAATTCTTTTATGGTTTTCTGCTACCATATCTAAAACCATAATATCTAGATTACCATCATTGTCGTAATCTGCAATATCACTCCCCATACTAAAATTAGAAATATGTTTAAATGATGTTTTTAATATCTCTTGGAAAGTACCATTTTGATTATTTAAATACATGTAATCTGGCGCATCATAATCATTTGCCACATAAATATCTGGCCAACCATCATTATTAATATCACCAATAGCGGCAGATAAACCATGAGCCGTATTTTCTATCCCTGCTTCTACAGAAACCTCAACATAGCCTTTTGTTTTTCCTAGATTTTTATAAAGTTTATCGCTATATCTAGAGTCTCTATATTTATTTTTTCCTCCTATTCTATTTCCTATACCTGGAGGCTGATTTACTAAATAAATATCTACATAACCATCTTTGTTGTAGTCAAAAAAATTAGCTTGTTTAGAATAACCCGTATTATCAACCTTGTAGGCCTTTGCACTTTCTGTAAAAGTTGCATCTCCGTTATTAATATAAAGATAATTTGTACTAAGGTTTTTACTTCCTTGTGTATTTTTACAAACATAAATATCTAAATAACCATCAGAATTAACATCTCCAAAGGTTACTCCGGTAGACCATGTTTTATTCTCTATAAGTCCTGCTTTTTGGGAAATGTTTACAAATACAAAATTTCCTTTATTCAGATACAGCTCATCGTTTACTTGATTACCGCTAAAGTAAATATCTGGCAATCCGTCATTATTAATATCACCAATTGCAACACCAGCACCCGTAACAAAATCCTCGTTTGTTAGGTGGTTATCCTCACTAGTTTCTACAAGAGTGTTTTTAAAAGATATATTCGTATACTCTTTATCTAATAAAACAAATAATTTATCATCATCTTTTATACTTAGAAGTTTATTTTCTTCACAGGAATTTAATGGTATTATTAACCCTAGTACAAAGCTTAATTTTAGTAATTCTATTTTAAACAAATCTTATTTTTTACTTTATTAGTTGGACTAAAAATAAAGAACGCATATAAAATTCATAGTAAATGGTAATAATTGATCAAAACCAAATACATACTAATCAAACAATAGTGAAAAAAACTAAAAAAACAATAGATTTTATCTCTACATCCCCCTAATTATTACTATATTAGTGTGGGTAGGGCTTATTTTTGTGCTATAAATTTTAAATTTTTGTTTTTGTAAAAAAACTTAAGTAAATCAATGAGAAATTTAAACAAGAAATACAGTTGTTTTTACAAACAAACAATAGCTTTTTTAGCTTTTGTTATGTTATGCCAAACTTCTATTTTACATGCTCAACAACAACAAATTTTAAATAATAAAGAATTTAGCAATACAAACTTACTAGTTACTAATAACCCTCTTAAAGGGAAATTAAATTCCTCTTTTAATACAAACAAGTCATCCTTTTTTACTTACAAAAAAAGCAATATAAACTTTACTTCTTTAACCGCTAAAAAAACAAATAAAGACCCTTTAGAAAGTTCCAAAAATATTTGGTACGCAGTACCAAAACCTATTTCTTTTAGCACCTATTCTCCTTATGGTAAAAAAGCATGGCCTCTTTTATTTGTTGGAACATTTTTTATAAGCATCTTATTAATATCATGGTATTACAAACAGTTGCGAATTAATGAAAAAAATATATTTAAAGTCCAAGAGGCAACTAATGAAATTAACCGATTAAAATTACATTTTTTCACGACCATTAATCATGATTTCAAGTCGCCACTCACAAACATTCTAAATCCTTTAGATGAACTTTTAGCATTGAAAACGAATGATGCATTTATTGAAACTAAACTAAAGTCTATTGAATCTAATGTAAAACAACTTATTGGCGTTGTTAATGAATTAACAGATTACAGGAAAATTGAAATTGGAAAATCTGAACTTATTTTAAAAAAAGAAAATATAATAGATTTTATAAAAAACAACATAGAGTCTCAAAAGTTAATAGCACAAAACAAAAACATTTTATTATTATTTAAAAGTAAATTATTAGTTTCTGATGTTTGGTTTGATGCAGATAAATTTGAAAAAGTAATTAATGATATTACTTATGAATTAATACAAACTGCGCAAGAGGAAAGTACTATCACAATTTCTACAGAAATACCTACAGACTTACTTAAAATAAACCGGAAATCTAGAGAAATAGAATGTAAATATATTCTAATAAAATATGAAGCAGATAACGATACTCCAGGCTTAGATACTTTTAACCCCTCAGAAGATTTTCTAAACACAAAATATAAAGTTATAGAAAAAATAATGCAGTTACATTATGGTACTATTTCTTCTATTAAAAAAAATAGTTATTTATTAAAAATCCCTTTAGGAAATGTACATTTAGTATCCGGAGAAATCCCTAATACTACTGCGGAAACTAACAGCAATACCATAAAAAATAATAGTGAAAATAATCCTAGTTTAGTTTTAGAAAAAACAAAACCAACGGTATTAATTTATGACAACTCTCAAAAAACAAGAAACCTAATAAAAAAAGGGCTTCACAATAAATATTCCATTCTAGAAGCCAAAAACAGCAAAGAAGCCTTAAACCTTGCGTTAAAAAAAATTCCAAAACTTATAATTGGAGACGTTTCTACAGAACAATCTGGCGGTATAGCTTTATGTTATCAACTTAAGAATAATGCTAAAACCAGTCATATTCCCATTATACTTTTATCCCCCTTAAATACTGAAGAGAATAGAATGGAAGGGTTTGAATCTGGTGCAGATGCTTATATTTCTAAACCTATTAAAATGGAACTTTTAAGTTTAAGAGTAGATAAATTAGTAGAATCTAGAGCATCTATTGGCAGGTATTTAAAAACACAAGAACTGTTAACTATAGAAGATGTTAGTATAAATTCTAACGAACAAGCATTTTTAAATAAAATTATGTCTTTTTTAGAAAAGCACATGCAGAATGAATCCTATGGTGTTGATCAATTAGCAGAAGACATGAGCCTAAGTAGATCTACATTATTTAGGAAACTAAAGAATTTAACTGGCCATGCTCCAAATGAATTTATAAGAATGATTAAACTAAAACGTGCTTCCCAGTTGTTAGCAAAAAACCAATACACAATTTCTGAAATTAGTTATTTAGTTGGGTTCAACGACCCCAATTATTTTGGTAAGTGTTTTAGAAAAATGTTTGGGCAATCCCCTTCATCATATGTTTCTAAATACAAAAAAAATAGTGATGATAACATGGATTTCAAACCAAATTAAACTAACATCTAACTAAAAATTTACTTTCATATCTTAACTTTACTAAAAAGTTATTTAAGGCAATGAATACTAAAAAACCAACAGGTAGTATTAGAAAACGTTTTAATGTATTAACCCTAGTATTTATTTCTGTTGTTGTAAATTATATAGACAGGAGTAACATTTCTGTAGCAGCATTTGCTTTAAGCCAAGATTTAAGTTTAAGTTCTATACAAATGGGGTATATTTTTTCTGCATTTGCATGGACATATGCCATTTTTCAAATTCCAGGAGGCATACTTGTAGATAATATAAAAGCAAGAATTCTATATCCAGTAATGCTAATATTATGGTCCATTTCTAGCTTACTGCAGGGGTTTGTAAATTCTTTTACTGTATTAACAGGTTTAAGAGCTAGTAGCGGTATTTTTCAGGCTCCATCATTCCCAACAAATAACGCCATAGCAAGCAAATGGTTTCCAGAAAAAGAAAGAGGATCCGCTATAGCTATATATACTTCTGGACAATATGTTGGGCTAGCTTTTTTAACTCCTCTTTTAGTTTCTATACAATATTATTTAGGGTGGAGGGGTTTATTTATTTTTTCAGGAGTTATAGGACTAATACTTAGCTATATATGGCATAAATTTTATAGAGACCCAAAAGAACACAAAAGCATTAGTAAAACTGAATTGGAATATATTTGTCAAGACGAGCCAAATACTAGTAATAATCACGACAGTGAAAACACTATAAAATTCTCTTGGAAAGACATTAAACATGCTTTTGTACACAAAAAACTTTGGGGTCTTTATATTGGACAATTTTGTATTGGATCTCTTATAATATTCTTCTTAACTTGGTTCCCTACATATTTAGTACAATATAGAGGCATTGACTTTCTGGAATCTGGTTTTTTGGCTTCTATTCCTTTTTTAGCAGCATTTGTGGGTGTAATACTATCTGGGTTTACATCAGACTTTTTAATCCGTAAAGGCTACAAGAAAGAAGTAGCAAGAAAACTACCTATTATATGCGGCATGCTACTCTCAACATGTATCATTGGAGTAAATTATACGGACAATACAAATTTTATAATTCTATTTTTAACCATTGCTTTTTTTGGAAATGGATTTGCTAGTACAACATGGGTTTTTGTTTCCCTAATGGCTCCAAAGAGACTCATTGGTCTTGTGGGAGGTACATTTAACTTTATTGGCTCTTCTTCTGCAGTAATTACTCCAATTGCTATAGGTTATCTTGCTAAAAACGGAGACTTTAGACCTGCTATTTTCTTTATAACTTGCCTTACTGTTGTTGGCCTTTTATCCTTTATCTTCTTAATTGGAAAAATTAAAAAAATAAATATTTAAGAGTTTTATTCAAAAAAATAACGACTATTATTTTTGCTTAAAAACATTTACTTTCAAAAAAAATACAAGGCATCTGTATCTTCTTTAAAATTTTACAACATATTACCCAAAACATCCTACATCTTTTATATAGCAAACTAGATAATACCTTAACATATAGCATTACAAAGGTAATTAATGGTCACATAAAGGTAGTAAAAGACCAAAGTAGTAGAAATTCCCACGCTAAACAGGATTTGACCATATGTTAAAAAATCCTTAACAATGACCACATTTTACCGAGCAAAAATTAACAAAAAAGCAATTTTTGCATAAGGAAAATGAGGATTTGATATTTATTAAGAATTTGCTTTTACTCAGAGCTCTTAAAAAATTCACTTCTTCATTACCTAACTACTAAACAAATTAACTCATTAAATCAATTTTATGAAAAAACGATTAACTACTCGATTTAAACCACGCAACCTTTTGTTTGGTTTAGCAATTATGCTTTTCTGCGTTACTTCTGCAGAAGCGCAGTCTACCCAAATAACAGGTAATGTAACAGACCAACTAAACGAAGTTCTTATTGGAGCTAACATAGTTGTAAAAGGAACTACAAACGGTGTGGTTTCAGACTTTGACGGTAATTATACACTCAAAGCAAACAAAGGAGACGTATTAGTTGTAAGCTATACTGGTTTTACTACTAAAGAAGTAACAATAGGTGATAACACAACCATTAACGTGCAATTATCCGAAAGTGCTGAAGCACTTGAAGAGGTAGTACTTATTGGATACGGTTCTAGAAAAAAGACCGATGTAGTAACAGCTGTGAGTACTGTGGACAATGATTTTCTTGACCAACAACCATCTGCAGATGCTACAAGAGCATTACAAGGTAGTGCTTCTGGTGTAACTGTGGTAGCATCCGCAAGACCAGGACAACAAGCGCAAGTAAGGATTCGTGGTCTAGGTAGTATAAATGGCAACAACCCATTGTATATTATTGATGGTTCTATTGGAGGTTCTATACCACCACCAGACCAAATAAAAACCATTCAAGTATTAAAAGATGCTTCATCTACTGCTATTTATGGTTCTAGAGGTGCAAATGGTGTAATATTAGTTACTACAAAATCAGGAAGAAAAAACCAAAAAGCAAAACTTCAATTAAATGTAAAAACTGGCGTTGGAAAAAGTAATGCCAAAATGGATTTAGTTACTGATCCTAATTTAATAGGGCAAATGATTTGGTTAGAACAAACTAATGATGGTATTACTCCGAATCATGCACATTTTCAGTTTGATCCAAACGACATAATGGCAACAAGAGTTAACGATTATTTATTCCCTAATGGGGCATCAAACGGAGACCCTTCTACAGATCCTTCTTTATACGAGGAAAGAAACTATCCAATTACACGTACTAACCAAAATGGTACAGATTGGTTAGAAGAAATGTATGACAGTACTGCAATGTTACAAGAATACGGCCTTTCTGTTACTGGAGGTTCAGAAAAAACAACTTATGCTTTAAATGCTAGTTTCTTTGATGAAGAAGGGGTGTTTAAATACAATTCTTTTAACAGGTATGCTTTTAGATCTAATATAGATTCAGAAATAACTGATTGGTTAACAATTGGACAAAGATTAGGAGCAACATTTACAGAAAGTAAAGGTAACACTATAGGTTTTAACGCTATTGCTGAAACAAGTCCTTTAATTCCTTTATATGATGAAGGCGGAAATTATGCAGGTGGTATTGTTGGTGGTAACTTAAATGATGGCCCTAACCCAGTAGGAAGTAATTTTCGCAACAGAAGAGATTTAAGAAAAACATTAAATCTAACAGGTAATTTTTATATGCAAATAGAGCCCTTAAAAGATTTAAAATTCAAATCTTTATTTGGTTATAATATGAATTGGTTTAGTAACCATGACCCAAGATTTGGTGATCCAGAAAACACCAACGGTTCTTTTGCTAATACCTTAAGTGAAACAAGAAATAATAGATTAACTTGGAACTTTTCTAACACACTTACCTATGCAAAAACATTTTCAGAAGTTCACAATCTAGATATTCTTTTAGGTATGGAATCCTACAAAAGTAGTTTTGATGAAATACAAGCCGGTAGAGCAGGTTATATATCTACTAATCCAGATTTTTACTATTTAACTGCCGGAGCAGATGGAATAACTAATGATTCCAATGCTAGTGCAGGGTCTTTATTTTCTTTGTTTTCTAGATTGTACTATTCTTATGATAATAAATACATGATAGAAGGGACCGTTAGACGAGATGCTTCTTCCATATTCACATCAGATAAAAGAGTTGGTTATTTTCCAGCAGTATCTGCAGGTTGGGTAGTTTCTAGAGAAAACTTCATGGAAGGCACTAGTGGTTGGTTAAACCAATTAAAATTTAGAGTTGGTTGGGGTCAATCTGGTAATGATCAAATAGGTAGTAGTAGTAATATTTATAGCACATATGGTTCTGGTTTAGGAAACTCATACTATGGTTTAGGTGGTAATGACAATACTATTGCTTTAGGCTACCAGTCTATTGCATACGGAAACCCTGATGCTGTATGGGAAACTACAGAATCTACAAACTTTGGTTTAGACGCTACAATAGTAGGTGGCTTAAATTTAAGTGTAGATGTTTGGAGAAAGAAAACAAGCGATATGCTATTTCCTATAGAATTACCTGCTGTTGTAGGGCAAGCACAATACCCAGCTGTAAATATTGGAACTATGGATAATAATGGTGTTGATATAGAACTTAATTATAACGGCAGCGTAGGAGCAGATTTCACTTATAGTATAGGCGCAAATATTTCTACTTATAAAAATGAAGTTACACAATTATCAGGTGGAGAAAATGATTTTGTAACAGGTAGAAGTGAAAGAGGACAAACCTATACTAGAGCAGAAAATGGGCATTCTTTCCCTGAATTTTATGGTTATGTTGTAGAAGGCATCTTCCAAACACAACCAGAAGCAGATGCACACGCTACAAATGGAACATATAACCAACCTGGTAATCTTAAAATAAAAGATATTAGCGGTCCAGATGGCGTACCAGATGGAGAAATTACTCCAGACGATAGAACCTCTATTGGAAATCCACATCCAGATTTTACAGCAGGTTTAAATATTGGGATGCAATATAAAAACTTTGACCTAACCGCTATCTGGTATGCAAGTGTTGGTAATGATCTAATTAATTACTATAACAGATTTACAAGATATGGTTTATTTCAAGGGCCAAAAGCATCAGACCGTTTATATAAGTCTTGGGGAAGTCCATATCTAGAAAATAATGAAGATGCTGTATTACCTAAAGCATCTAGCACAACAAGTTTTGAGCAAAACACAAATTCAGATATGGTTGAAGATGGTACATTCTTACGTCTTAAATCATTACAAATAGGATACAACTTACCAAGTAATGTTTTAGATAAAATAGGTGTTTCTAATATGCGTATTTATTTAATGGGAACAAATTTAATTACCCTTTTTGATGATTATTCTGGTTTAGATGTTGAAGTATTTCCTGCTTTTGATGCTAATAATCAAAACAGTGAAATAAATAAAGGTTTCGACTTTGGAACATGGCCACAGCCGAAACAATTTGTCCTTGGTTTAAATATTAGTTTATAAAAAAAATGAAAATGAAGAAAATATATAAAAAAATAAGCCTATTGGTAATTCTAGGAATTGCTGTTAGTGCTTGTAAAGATGAATTTTTAGAAGAATTCCCAAGAGGTGTTGTAACTATTGATACACTTTCTGATGAACCTGGCGCTAATTTATTATTAGTAGGAGCATATTCTGTTATTGATGGTTACTCACAAGGTGGCCCTGGTGGAGCTGGTGAAGCTTCAGCTACAAACTGGGTTTGGGGAGATGTACCTTCTGATGATATGCACCGTGGAGACCAAACTGGTGGATGGAGTGCAATAAATTTAATAGAAAGATATGAAGTAGACCCTACTAACCCATGGGTAGAAGGTTTATGGAAAGCAAATTACGATGGTATTGCAAGAGCTAATGATGTTATTAGAGTTCTTAGAAATGCAGGAGATAATATTCCTGCGGAGGCTGCATCACAAATTGAAGCAGAGGCTAGATGGTTAAGAGCGTGGTTTCATTTTCAATTAAGAACAAAAATTGAAAAAATACCTTATGTAACAGAAGACGTGAACCCTGCAGAAGTTTCTAACGAAACTGAAGTTTGGGATAATATTGAAGCAGATATTCAATGGGGTATAGACAATGGTATGTCTGAAACTCCAGAAATTGGTCGTGCTTCTCGTTGGGCAGCTAAAGCTTTTAAAGCTCGTGTTCATATGTTTCAAAATGAGTTTAATTTAGCTAAACCGTTATTAGACGATATTATAGATAATGGCCCATTTGTATTAATGGATCACTTTTATGACAATCATGACGAAGAAAAGCAAAACAATGCAGAAAGTATTTTTGAAATACAATATACTGTAAATGATGGCGATGCCGGAGGACATAATGCTGGTTCTGACCATAGAACATTATTCCCAAGAGGTGCAGATATTGGTTTATGTTGTGCATATAGCGCTCCTTCTTTTGATCTTTTTAATGCTTTTAAAGTAGATGCAGATGGACTTCCTTTATTAGATACATTCCAAGATAATTTATTATTAGAAGATTATGGAAAATTAGATACTGATGATTTTACACCAACTAATGAACTGCTTGACCCTAGAGTAGATTGGACAATTGCAAGACGTGGAATACCATTTTTTGATTGGGGACCAATGTCTGGTGGAGACTGGATGTTAGATCAAGCTGGTATGGGACCATTCCTAAACAAAAAAATCATGTTCTATAAAAGAAATTTTCAGACTATATCTATTAACACACCTACATGGTCTGCAGGTTTAAATGGTAATAACTGGAGACTATTTAGATTAGGACATATATTATTATGGAGAGCAGAAGTTGCAGTAGAAGAAAATGATTTAGAAACTGCTAAAGACCTAGTTAATGAAATTCGTCTTAGAGCACAAGATGATATTGTTATGGGAAGAATTAGTAATACAACCTTTGGAGCTGATGACCCAATAGTAATTGATGAATCACAACCTGCGGCAAATTATTTATTAGGATTGTACCCTTCTTTTCCTGATCAAGATTATGCAAGAAAGGCAGTGCGTCACGAAACAAGATTAGAGTTCGCATTAGAAGGTATGCGTTTTCAAGATCTAGTTCGTTGGGGAATTGATGCTGAAACAATGAATGCTTACTTGACTTCAGAATTATCTACTGATAAACTTCCATGGATTCAAGGAGCTACATATACAGCAGGACAGGATGATCATTTCCCTGTACCACAAACACAACTAGATTTACAATCTGGTGTATTAACACAAGACCCTGCGTATTAAAAATTTTGTTTGAGTTGAGTTTTGAGCTAAGAACGGCAAGTAACTTTTTTAAGTAAACTACCGTTCTTTTTTTACCTTTAAATGACTACCAACATTACATTTTATTTATAAAAAAAACATTAGTTACTTCATATTAATCATTCGTGCTATAAATACAATTTATATCCACATATTTTCGTAAGGACTTTAAAAAGAAAGAAAATGACTGAAAAACCAACCACAAGAAAACGATTTAATATCCTTGCTATGATTTTTATAACCGTAGTAATAAATTATTTGGATCGTAGTAATATCTCTATTGCAGCATCTGCCTTACAAGAAGACTTAGGTATAGATTCTATTAAAATGGGATATGTATTTTCTGCTTTTGCTTGGACCTATGCATTATTACAAATTCCTGGAGGTGCTATTGCAGATAGAATAAAATCTAGAGTATTATATACTTTTATAATGGTTTTCTGGTCTATTGCAACATTAATTCAAGGAATGGTAAATTCTTTTACCGCATTAATAGGTTTAAGAGCAAGTATAGGCTTCTTTGAAGCTCCTTCATATCCAATAAATAATTTAGTAGTTACACGCTGGTTTCCAGAAAACGAAAGAGCTACAGCTATTGGCATCTACACATCTGGACAATTTTTAGGAATGGCTTTTTT
The DNA here is from genome assembly GCF_003634105.1 of Maribacter vaceletii. GTDB lineage: Bacteria > Bacteroidota > Bacteroidia > Flavobacteriales > Flavobacteriaceae > Maribacter_B > Maribacter_B vaceletii. The sequence goes on from NZ_RBIQ01000007.1 coordinate 580,696, forward strand.
ACTACCTATTTTAACTTTAATACAAGATGCATTTGGCTGGAGAGGGCTTTTTATAATCTCAGGAATTATAGGGCTTGTATGGGCTGCAATTTGGTATTTCTTTTATAGAGACCCAAAAGACCATAAATCTATTAGCGAATCGGAATTAAATTATATTCAAGAAGGTGGTGGCCTTATAGAAACAAAAAAACAGACAGAAGTTAAAGAAAAATTTAACTGGGAAGATATTAAAGAAGTATTTAGTTACCGTAAACTATGGGGACTTTATATAGGTCAATTTTGCTTAGGAGCAACATTAATATTTTTTCTTACCTGGTTTCCAACATATTTAGTAAAATATAGAGGGTTAGACTTTCTTAAATCTGGATTCTTAGCATCTATTCCATATTTAGCAGCTTTTGTTGGAGTTTTACTCTCTGGATTTACATCAGATTATCTAACAAAAAAAGGATACTCTGTAGAAACTTCAAGAAAATTACCAATAATTATTGGTATGTTACTTTCTATTGGTGTTATTGGAGCTAATTATACCGATGATACTTTCTTTATAATACTGTTTTTATCTATTTCCTTTTTTGGCAATGGTCTTGCAAGTATAGCATGGGTATTTATATCATTAATAGCACCTACAAGACTTATTGGATTAACTGGTGGAGCCTTTAATTTTATTGGAGGATTAGCTGGTATAGTTGTTCCTATTGTAATAGGTTATTTAGTAAAAGATGGGGATTTTAGTCCTGCCCTATTTTTTATTGGAGGAATAGCATTGTTAGGCTTTGTTTCCTATACTTTTATTGTTGGTAAAGTAGAACGTATTGTACCAAAAAACAAATAAAGACAGTAGTATTACTAATAGTAATTTAGAATATAAAAATGAAAATCACCGATATAAAAACATATCCAATAAATGTTGGAAGTGGAAGTCAATTAGTAATTAAGATAGAGACAGATAGTGGTATCTATGGTTGGGGAGCTTCCGGCCTTTCCGGAAGGGAACTTGCCGTAGTTGGCGCTATAAAGCATTACAAACCATTACTTATTGGGAGAAACCCAATGCAAATTGGTGCCATTTGGCAAGATTTATATAGAGGGCAGTATTTTGAAGGCGGAAGAGTTTTAACCGCCGCAATATCTGCAATAGACATAGCATTATATGATATAAAAGGGAAAACATTAGGGGTTCCTGTTTATGAGCTTTTAGGAGGTAAACAACGTAACTTTGTAGAATGTTTTGCTTCGGTACGTTTTTCTACGCTAGAAGAACTTATCAGACTTTCTAAAGGACTTGTAGCAGAAGGATGGAATATGCTTCGCTTAGCTCCTGCTGAATTTGAAGCACAAGAAAACCAAAGCCAATTTGAACCAAGAGAATCTATCTCAATAATTTCAGAATGGTTAATTGCTTTAAGAAAAGAAGTAGGAACAAAAATAACTATTGGTATAGATTACCACACAAGGTTAACACAAGCAGAAACATACACTTTTATACAAAGAATGCCAAAAGGTACTATAGATTTTATAGAAGAGCCTATACGTGATGAAAATCCAGAAGCATATGAAAATCTACGTAAAATGATAGATATTCCTTTTGCCATAGGAGAAGAGTTTTCTAGCAAATGGCAATTTATGCCTTTCATAGAAAAGAACATAACACAATACGCAAGAATAGACGTTTGTAATGTTGGTGGTATTACCGAAGCTAAAAAGGTTGCTGCTATGGCAGAAACACACTATATAGATTTAATGCCACATAATCCTTTAGGGCCAATATGCACCGCTGCAACTATACACTTAGCTGCATCATGCCCTAATTTTAGTTGGTTAGAAGAAGTAAATACTGGTGCACATGTTATAACAAATGACCCAAAATTTTACCCTGAGCAACATAAATTAGCTGGTCCAAGATATCCGGTTACGGATACTCCTGGTTTAGGAATAGATTTTAACGAAGAATACGCTAAAACATTAAAATTTAAACCTGTAGAAATCCCTCGTCTTTATAGAAAAGACGGTTCACTTACTAATTGGTAAACATTATGAGTTTTACAACTTTTGGAGAAATAATGCTTAGACTAACTCCTAACGATTACGCTGCTAAAATAAATAGCGCAAAAAATTTTGGAGTACACTTTGCAGGCTCAGAATCTAATGTAGCTAGCTCCTTAGCATATTTAGGCAATAAAACACAGTTTGTTACTAAACTTCCAAAAAATCAGCTAGGAGACGCTGCTGTAAACTCCTTAAGGTTCTATGGTATAAATACGAATAACATATTAAGAGGAGGAAATAGGGTTGGAACTTATTTTATAGAAATTGGTTCCTCTATAAGACCTTCTAGTGTAATTTATGATAGAGAAAATTCTGCTATTGCTAGTATAAAAAACAATGAATTTGATTGGGAAAAAATACTAGAAGGACAAAAACATCTTTTTATATCTGGAATTACACCTGCATTATCTAAACATTGTGCTGATGAAGTAATTTCTTTAGCTAAAGTTGCAAGAAAATTAAATGTTAAGGTTAGCTTTGATATGAATTATAGAAGAACTCTTTGGAGTGATGTATCAAATGCTAGAAAAATATTTGATGCCATTTTAGAAAACACAGATATTTTGTTTGGAAATATGGGCGTATTAAATGATGTTTATGGTATGACAGGTGAGGGCTCTAATAGTATAGATAAAACAGTTGATATTATTACTAAAGCTAAGAACGAATTTTGTTTAAATGAACTAGCTTTTACCGTACGTGATCATTACTCTGCTAATGAAAATGGACTATCTGGTATTTATATAGGTGCTAATGACCCTATTGTCTCTGACACCTATAAAGTACAGATTTTAGACCGCTTTGGTACAGGAGATGCTTTTGCAGCAGGATGTTTACACGGATTAAATAAAAAGTGGGATAAAGAAAAGGTAATTGGTTTTGCAACTGCTGCCTTTGCTCTAAAACATACTATAAAAGGAGATCAACATACAAGTAACGAAGAGGAAATTAACTCCATAAGAAATGGAAATATAACAGGACACGTATTACGATGAAAAGAGAAGAAATTTTAGAGATAATTAAAGACAGTAAGATAGTTGTTGTTATAAGAATGAAAGAACAACAACAAGTTGCAAAAGTTATAGATGCCTTGGTTAAAGGAGGAATTAAAACGTTAGAGGTAACTTCTAATACTCCTGGCTACTTAGAAGAAATTTCTAAAGCTAGAACAAAATACCCTAATACGCTTATTGGTGCCGGTACAGTCACTAATGCAAATAAAGCCAAGGACTCTGTAAATGCTGGCGCACAATTTTTAGTTACGCCAAATACAAACATAGAAACTATTAAAGTTGCTCATGAAAACAACATCCCGGTTTTAATGGGGGCTATTACCCCATCAGAAATTAGCATGGCTGCTGAAGCTGGTGCAGATATTGTTAAAATATTCCCTGCTGGTGCCATGGGAATAAAATACTTTAAAGCAGTAAAAGCACCTTTAAGTGACATTCCATTATTTGCTGTAGGTGGTATTGATGAAAATAGTGCTGCTGATTGGATTACTGCTGGAGCTGAAGGACTTGGTATTGGTGGTGGATTAACGAAAGTTGTTAATTCCGAATCTGATTTTAATGACATTGTGACTTTATCAAAAAAATATTTATCTATTCTTAACGAAAAATAGTAAGTTTTTAAAAATTAACAAACAAAAAAAGAGCCTGTGATTGTATACATCACAGGCTCTTTTTTTTAGACTCCTTTTACTACTTAAGAATTATCTTTTGTGTTTTTTTATAATTCTCTCCTCTAATACCTATAAAAACATCCATCATTTCTTTTAGCTTTTCAGGGTTTTCTTCAGCAACATTCTTTTGTTGTCCTAAATCCTCCTTCAAATTAAAAAGCATTGGCACATCAGAATTTCCTGGCTCAATATTAACTTGATCCATAACAGCTACACCACTATATGCTGGTATCATAGCCCAATCTCCTTGTCTTAATGCTGTTCTAGAACCTGCTTCAAGAACTAAGTTATCTCTTCCCTGCTTACTTTTTCCTAGGAAAGCATTTAAAAGGTTCTCACTATCCTCTACTTTAGCATCACTACCAACTAAAGTAGCTAAAGAAGAAAGTAAATCCATTTGACATACTAATGCATCAGAAACTCCTGGTGTTATAGTACCTTTCCAATAGGTAAAGAAAGGAACACGTGTACCCGCTTCAAACAAACTATATTTCCCACCTCTAAGTCCACCTGCTGGTGTATGTTCTCCTAATTTTTCAACAGACTCATCAAAATATCCATCGTTTAATACAGGGCCATTATCACTAGAGAAAACTATAATTGTATTCTCTAATAAACCTTCTTCTTCTAATGTCTTTACAAACTCTCCTACACACCAATCTGCCTCCATAATAACATCTCCACGAGCTCCTAAACCAGACTTACCTACAAATCTTGGATGTGGTGTACGCGGCACATGAGGCTGCTGCATTGCATAGTATAAAAAGAATGGTTCCTCTTTATGTTTTTTAACATAATCTTGCGCACCTTTTAAAAAGTGATCCGCCATGTCTTCATCTACCCATTTAGCAGATTCCCCACCTTTCATATATCCAATTCTTGGTATACCATTAACTATACTATTATTATGCCCGTGATGCCATTTTAATTTTAATAATTCTGGATTATCTACTCCCGTTGGCTCTCCTTCAAAATTTTCTTTATAATTAATTTCAATAGGATCATTAGGATCTAAATTAACAACATCTCCATTTTCTATGTATACCGTTGGCACTCTATCTTGCGTTGCCGCCATAATATAAGAATAGTCAAAACCAACTTCATTAGGACTTGGTTTAACTTTCTCATTCCAGTTTACATGTCCGCTTCCTAATCCTAAATGCCATTTACCTACAACACCTGTGTAATAGCCTTCTTGATTAAGCATTTTTGGTACTGTCATTTGGTCTTCACTAATAAGCAGCGGAGCCGTTCCTGGTAATATTTTAGCGTTTTTATTTCTCCAAGGGTAAGAACCCGTTAATAAAGCATATCTACTTGGAGTACACGTAGCTGATGATGCATAACCGTTTGTAAAACGCAAACCATTATTTGCTAAGTTATCCATATTTGGAGTTTTCAATACTGTAGAACCGTTAAACCCTACGTCTCCATACCCTAAATCGTCCATGTAAATAAAAACAATATTAGGTTTTTTCTGAACCTCTTCTTTTACAGCTGTTTCTGCTTTCTTTTCTTTACAACTAGAAAAAAACGCAAAACAGACTGCTAGAAAAAGTAAAAAGCTACTTTTTTTAATTTTGTTTGTCATAATATAAATTGTTGAGTTATTGAATTAAGTTAGCGAAATATAAGAATTTTACGTTTATAAAACGTATAAATTACAATTAATAACCTTCTTCTTAATTGGACTATTATATTTTTATATAGAAATCTCTTTTCCTAATTTACTAGACTCATATATTTTGTCTTGCACTACTATATTTTTTAGGTACAAAGAAACATCCGTCTCAAAAGGTTTACCAGAACTAAGCTGGTCTATAAAATGTTTTTGGGTATTAAAAACACAGTCTCCTGCAAAATTTATTTTCTCAAATTTATAGCTGTGCTCTTTTTCTTTTTCTCCTAATAATTGGATGGTTATTCTCCCATCTTCATATAATCTAATACTACCTTTATTACCTTCAATTAGCACTTTTCCAAAAGTGAATCTAGGATTGTCTGATGTACTTTCGTTATACCTATTTGCATCTAAAAAACCTACAGCACCATTAATAAAATCAAAATTTACCCAAGCAAAATCTTCTCCTTTTATATTAGTATTTAAGGTTTTTAATTTTGCATAAACCTTTGTTATTTCTCCTCCTAAATAACGAAAAACATCTATAAAATGGATACCTGTTTCATAAATTAACAGCTTTTCCATTTCTCTAAAATAGGGTTGTCTATTCATATATGCATCAGGTTGCCAACCATCTCCCATTCGCATACAAAGGTTAATAGTGTGCAACTTATTCCCAATACTATTTTGTACTAGTAATTTTTTGATTTCTCTATGCCACGGTTGAAAACGAAAATTCTCATGCACCATCATTCTTACATTAGATTCTTCTATTATTTTAGCGAGCTGTATAGACTCTTTATATGTTGGAGCAAGAGGTTTTTGGCAAATAATATGAATACTATTAGATGCTGCAATTTTACATATCTCTAAATGTGTATTTGGCGGTGTTATAACGTCCACAAAATCTGGCTTTTCTTGCTTAAGCATTTCTTCAAAATTCTCATACGCTTTTGCAAAACCATAGGTATCACATATTGTTTGCGCTTTTTCTATAGAAATATCGCAAACTGCTACTATTTCTAAGTTTTCTAAACGCGCCCATGCCTCGTAATGAAATTGGCTAAAATACCCTGCGCCTATACAAACTCCTTTATAAATTTTCATTCTTAATATTCTGAAAAGTGTTTATGAGGTTTCATATTAAACCATATCAAAACAGCTATAATATTTAATATTGCTCCTACAACAAAAAACAACGTTGTACTTCCTGTCCAAGATAATAAATATGGAAACAATAAAGCTGTTATAAAGGCTCCAATATTACCAGCCATATTCATTGTACCAGAAACTGTTCCCGCATGTTTTTTACCTATATCTACACAAAAGGCCCAAGACGGTGGCAATGTCATATCTGCACCAAAAATTGCAATGCTTAAAAATACTATTGCTCCAACTGCAGAGCTCATGTATACACTACCAAGCAAACCTATTGCTGCTAAGGCAAATCCTAAAGAAGCCGGAAATATTCTAGATGCATCCCATTTTCCTTTTTTATATATTTTATCTATTAACCAACCAGAAAACCAATTGCCAAAGGCACCAAAAACTAAAGGAATTGCGGTATACAAACCTGCCTCCACAGTATCTAGTTGATATTCGCTTTTAATATGAGGAAACAACCAAGTAAGTGCAAAGAAAAAGGTAAAATTACTACAGAAATACTGACCCATTGCAAGCCACATATTTTTTGATTTTAGCAAAGTTCCAAAGTGTATTTTTTTGGTGGTAGCATTTGTGTTTTTTTCTTGTCTTTGCGATATTATAAAATCTTTTTCTTCTTGACTAATACTCTTCAACTCTTCTGGTGTATCTCTGAAAAATATATACCAACAAATAGCCCATACTCCTCCTAACACTCCTAATAGTACAAAAGTGTTACGCCAACCAAAATCTGTTATTGCCCATGCTACTGCAGGCACTGCAAACGCAGCTCCTAAACGGGAGCCAGAAAAATTAATACCTGTAACTATTCCTCTTTCTTTTAAAGGTATCCAACTATAAATTGCTCTAGACATACCAGGAAAGGCACCAGCTTCTCCTGCTCCGAATAAAAAACGAATTATTAAGAGAGAAATAAAATTCCAAGCTGCTCCTGTAATTGCCGTAAAAGAAGACCATAAAACAACTATAATAGTCAATATTTTTCTAGGTCCAAAACGATCTACCATTATCCCAGATGGAGTTTGAAAAAAAGCATATCCAAGAGAAAAAGCAGCTAAAACCCATCCCATTTGTTTATCACTTAAACTAAGAGCCTCTGCTATTGGCTCTTTAGCTACACTAATACAAATACGGTCTACATATAATAATAAGGCTAAAAGAAAAGTGCCTACTATCATAAAATAACGCTTAGGGAAAAAGCTGTTTTTTTTCATTTTAAAATTTTTAATAATTCATACAAAGCCTTTTCATCACCAACATTTCCTGGAAAAATAATATATGGCATTTTAGGAAATTTACTTTCCTTCCCTAATTGCCAAACAGGAACACCTTTTAATGCTTGCCCCATTACAAAGGCTCTTTTAACTCTCAGAGCTTTTGTTGCCACATCACTAGAGGTAATACCTCCTTTAGCGATAATATATTTGGGAGTACATGACAATTCTTTAACTATACGAATAAGGCCATTAGATACTAAGTTTACAATCTCAAGACTTTTAACTTGAGAAACTCCTTTAATAATAGTTCTGCTAGTAAAAAGAACAACGTCTTCTCCTTTTTCTAAATTACTATTTACTCTAGAAATTAATTTTTCTATTTCCTTTTTAAAAACAGCAGTATTTAATACGTTTGTAACGTCTAATTCTAAGAAAATAGCTTTTGTGTTTTCTTTTAAATAATTTAATTGCAATGTTGTTTTTGGAACATAAGACCCTATTACTAATAAAGAACCTCCTTTAGAGTCTTCCCCTAATATTTCTTTTTTTGTTAAACAGTTTTTAGGTGTTATCCCTGTAATAGCATTTACAAAAGATGCAGCTGTTCTATATATTATAGTCTCTTTACTTTGCAAACCTATTAAAGCTAATTTCTCTAAATCTGCATAAGATGTTGCATTAGCTATTATATGCGATATACTCGGTTTTTTGAGAATGCTTTGTAAACTTTCCTCTGAATCTTCTCTTAATTCCTTAATTGATAAACTTCCAATGTTTTTAGGATCTACTATAGCACTCGTTTTTTCTAATATCCAATCTATTAGGTTAGATGATAAGTAGCCAAAAGTATTATCCTTTGCAAAGGGTGTTTTTGCTGCAGGAATAAATTCTTGACCTTCTTTTACATAATGGATATTCTTATAGGTATACCTACCTCCTTCAAAAAAAGCAGGAGCTAGTACATGTTTAGCTTTTGGTATTTGTAATCCCTCTGCAAGAGCATTTACTTCATTAGGATAATGACCTCTTAAAGTAGAATCTCCTCTACTAATTAAAACTAGCTCTTTTTTATGTTTTTTAGATAACTTATTAAGTCTAGAACCAATTAATGCTGCTAATACATTCGCATTTTGTATTTGTAAACTTCTAGAATTAGTTAAAATAAAAAAAACAGAACTACTAAGTATTTCTTTTTCAAGAACCTCATCTGTCCATTCTGTAATTACAGGTACATTATACACTGTTTGTGTTCCTGTAGGGTCATCATCTAAAACTATAATAGTTTTTGGGTTTTTATTTAGCTCTTTACGTATAGCATGTACAGAACCTTGTAACAGTTTCCCTTCTTCAATAGATTTTAATATTCCTTCTTTTAGCATTATTTATTTCTCTATTGCTATTACTCTTGCTGGCGCACCATCGCCGTTTTCTACCTTTATAGGAAGTGCAACCAGTGTAAATTCTGAAGAGGGAAGAGATTCTAAATTGGTAAGCCCTTCAATTATTATAATATCATTCTTCATTAAAATATTATGAATTTCCGTTACTTCCTCAATGTTGTTTACATCTGCAACAGATGGTGGCTCTACACCTATAATGTTCACCTTTTTTTCTCCAAGCCATAAAGCCAATTCTTTACTTATTCTTGGTAATGCATTACGATACTCTTCTGACCCTATTTTTTTACTCCAACCTGTTTGCAATAAAATACTATCTCCAGGACTAATTTTATCAGCAACAGCTTGCAGATGTCTTATAGTAATTAATTCTTTAGGTTTTATTTTTGTTACATCTACTTTCCATGCATTAGAAACAAACCTATTAGCAGGTATTACATCTATAGTTTGGGGGGTTACTCCAAAATGAATGGGCGCATCCATGTGGGTGCCACTATGAGAGTATAAATTTAAAGTTGTTGCATTCCAACCATCTTTAGCGAGAGAACGAGCAGGTTCTATAGTAACCCCGCTCATAGTATTATTTATGGGCAGGGTTAAATCTATAATTTTTTTGTTGCTCATTTTCTTATGCAACTACTAGTTCTGAAGTCTCTATATAATTTACCACACTATTTGCTACATCAGAGGTAGATGCATTTCCTTTAAGGTCTTTCGTTAAATTTCCTTTAGAAGTAGTATGCTCTATACCTTTCATAATATCTTTTGCAGCTTCTGTTTCTCCTAAATGATCTAACATTATAGCAGCCGACCAAATTTGACCTATTGGATTTGCTATGTTTTGCCCAGCAATATCTGGAGCAGAACCATGTATAGGTTCAAACATAGAAGGAAAATCCTTTTCCGGATTAATGTTTCCACTTCCACCAAGGCCAAGACTACCCATAATAGCGCCTCCTAAATCTGACAATATATCTCCAAAAAGATTCGTAGTTAAAATAACATCAAAAACTTCTGGGCGAAGTACAAAACTTGCAGATGCATTATCTATATACATCGTATTGTACTCTACATCTGGATACTGTTCTGCAACCTCTGCAATAACTCTATCCCAATAAGCAAGACTATGTATTAAGGTGTTAGATTTTGTTACGTTCGTTACCTTACTTCTTCTTTTTCTTGCTAATTTAAAAGAGTAGTGTGCAATACGCTCTATTCCAAATCTAGTAAATACACTAGTATCTGTAGCAACTCCACCAGCTTCTTCTGCATGCATTATTTGTCCATTTTGTACAAACTCTCCCTCATTATTCTCACGAACAACTACAAAATCTATATCTTTTTGCGTTTTATCTCTTAACGGACTATCTATTCCTGGAAATAATTTTACAGGTCTGTAATTTACATACTGCTTAAGTTTTCCTCTTACTTTAAAAGTATAATCTCTAGCTGGCAAAGTATCGTCTACTTCTGGCAAACCTACAGCTCCAAAATAAATTGCATCATACGTTTTCATTTGCTCTATACCATCTTCTGGCATAAATTCTCCATGTTTTAAATAATGACCTGCTCCCCAAGACAATTCATTTAAATCTAAATTAAAACCATGCTTTTTTGCAACAGCTTTTAATACAGAAACACCTGCTGGCACAATTTCTGCTCCAATTCCGTCTCCGTTTACAACGGCTATTTTATATACTTTTCCCATTTTAAGTGAATTATTTTTGCGCAATTTTGCACAACTACAAAATGTTTATTTAATAATTTTTATATCTATTTAATACAAAAATATATAATTTTAACTACATTTGATTGAATATATACTATTATTTGCGCAATAAATTGCACAAAATGTAATTATGACAAAAAAAGAAAGAGAGAAAGAAACCCCTACTTTAAAAGATATTGCAGAAACGCTAAACATTTCTATATCTACTGCCTCTAGAGCATTAAAAAGCAATCCTAGAATTAGTAGAAAAACACAAGAAATGGTAAAAAATACCGCAAAAAGAATGGGGTATTTATCTATAGATATGCTTAGTGAAGAAAAAAAGAAAGCATCTAATCTTATAGGAGTAATAGTACCTAAAATTAGTTATCACTTATATGCCATGGCAATAAGTGGGATAGAGCATATTGCAGAACAAAACGGTATGCACATTATAGTATGCCAATCTAATGAATCTTATGAAAGGGAAAAAAGCTTAGTAAAAGAGCTTATACAAGCTGGGGTAAATGGCATAATAGCTTCTTTGGCAAGTGAAACCAAAGAATTTTCACATTTTCTAGAGTTAAAAAAATTAGGTGTTCCTTTAGTTTTTTTTAATAGAGAATGTAATGATGTAATTACACATAAGGTAACTATAGACAATAAAAGAGCCGCATATGAAGCTGTAATGCATTTAATTTCTGTTGGATGTAAAAAAATAGCATATATAGGAGGTCCAGAGGTACTACAAATAAACAAAGAAAGAGCTCAGGGTTTTAAAGATGCTTTAGCGGATAATAAAATAGATATTGATGATAATCATATAATGTATAGCAGGTTTGATAGAGAAAGTACATTAACTGCGGCAAGAACTTTATTATATTCTCCTGATTACCCAGACGGAATTTTAACCTTTAGTGATCAAATAGCAATTAGTGTAATGTTAGCTGCAAAGGAAAGAGGAATTGCTATACCTGAAAAATTATCTCTAATTGGTTTTAACAACGAACCTATAGATGAACTTTTAGAACCCTCATTAACCAGTATAGATCAGCCAGGTTATAGAATGGGAGAAGAATCTGCGCAACTACTATTAAAACAGCTCAACAATTTCAATAAAGTTTATGAAAAAAGAATTCTTAAATCTTTTTTAGTTGTGCGAAACTCCACAAATAAAAATAGAAACTCAAAACCATAATTAATTAACATTTAAATTAAATTTTACAATGAAATATTTAAAACATAAAATAAAAATAACACTAGGAACTACACTAGCTGTTTTTCTATTTGGTGCTACATTAAAAGCTCAGAACCAAAAAGTTCTAGAAGAAAAAAATGGTCTTTTAGTTGTTGAGGCAGAAGATTTTCAAAATCAAACAAAAACAGAGATACGCAAATGGCATATTATTTCTGATAAAAATAATCTAGAAGCCAAAACTGCTAGTCACAACAGTTACATTAAAATATTACCAGATACTAGAACCAACCACAAAGATAAACTTATTCCTAAAGTAAATTTTAGTAATGAAGCTGGGAAAATGGCAATTGTGCACTACAAGGTAAAAGTAAACACTCCAGGCCGTTATTACATATGGGCAAGCGCTTATAGCTCAAATTCTGAAGACAACGGGGTACATGTTGGTATCAATGGAGAATGGCCAGAAAGCGGACAAAGAATGCAATGGTGCGATGGTAAAAATTCATGGACTTTGGGTAGTAGCCAAAGAACCTTAGAAGTTCATTGCGGGGTACCTGGTTTAATTTATTTGGATATTGATAAAGCAGGCGAATATGATATTCAATTTAGTATGCGAGAAGATGGCTTTGCCATGGACCAGTGGATAATGACAACTGATAAACATTTTTCTTTAGACAAACTTAAAGAAGAAGAAAATACCATTTCTTTAATGGATGCTGTTAAAGAAAAATATCCTGACTATGCAACTATAAAGGCAACCGAATTTGATATTCAAAATAATACTTTTTATGTAGACAAAAATTGGCTAGCAATAAACCCAAATAAAAATGAAACCGCCAAAGCTACTTATAAATATACTGGAGCTTCTGGTTTATTTGACATCGTGGTACATGGCGTTGGCGAAAATGACGGAAGGTCTTCTTTTACACTTACTGTAAATAAGTACCCACAAGGAACATTTAGACCAGAATTAAGTACAGACCCTTTTGAAGAAGGACCAGACTATGGTAAAACGTTTTTAGATGTACAATTAAACACAAATGACATTATTACTATTGATGGAAAAATAGGAAGTAGAGATCAAAAAGAATTTAGTAGAGGCCGATGGAGCGGTATAAATATTACCCCAATAGGAAAAGGAGACAAACTACTTAAAGGTCTAAAAGGAGGCAATGAAAATACAAGTGTTGTTGTAGATGGTGAATTAAAAAAATGGCATAAAGTAACCCTTACTTTTGATGGGCCACTTACCTCTGAAACTAAAAAGAATAATCCTTTTATGAATTTCCGTTTTAACACTACGTTTACACACACTAAAACTGGTAAAAAATATCTTATCCCAGGTTATTTTGCTGCAGATGGCTATGCCGGAGAATCTTCTGCTACTGAAGGGAATAAATGGCGTGTGCATTTTGCTCCAGATGAAATAGGAGAATGGACCTATGAAGTAGATTTTAGAAAAGGTAATTGGGTGGCTGTAAGCGATAAAATAAATTCTGGATTAAGTGGTGGTTACATGGATGGTGCTACTGGTAAATTTACCATAGAAAATACTAATAAAAAAGGAAAAGATTTTAGAGCAAAAGGAAGACTCCAATATGTTGGGGAACGTTATTTAAAATTTGCAGAAACAGGAGAGTACTTCCTAAAACAAGGACCAGATGCTCCTGAGAATTTTTTATCTTATATAGATTTTGATGGTACGTTTCATAATGACGGACACAAAGATAATTTAGTAAAGACATGGGAAGCACATGAAAAAGATTGGAAAAAAGGAGATTTAACTTGGAAAAATGGTAAAGGAAAAGCTATCGTAGGCGCATTAAATTATTTAGCTTCTAAAGATTTAAATTCTGTTTCTTTTTTAACAAATAATATTGCTGGTGATGATCAAAATGTATTCCCTTATATAGATTATGACACCTATGACCGTATTGATGTTTCTAAAATGGACCAGTGGGAATCTCTTTTTGAGTATGCACAAAAACTAGGTCTTTTTCTTCATTTTAAAACCTTAGAAGTAGAAAATCAAGGACTATTAGATAACGGTGGTGTTGGCGCAAACAGCAAGCTATATTATAGGGAATTAATGGCCAGATTTGGTCACCATTTAGCCTTAAACTGGAATTTATGTGAAGAAAATGGAGAATGGATTAAAGACCACCCAACACCTCCACAAAGCACAGAAGAAAGGTTAGCAATGACCCATTACTTTAAAAACCATGACCCATACCATCATCATTTAGTAATACATAATGGTGTAAAGTATGATGATTTATTAGGTCCTGATAGTGGATTAACTGGCCCATCTATACAAACTCACAAATCTGATTTTAGCACCATTCATAAAGAGGTCTTGCATTTATTAAAAATATCAAAAGAAGCTGGTTTTCAATGGGCAGCTGCAGTAGATGAACCAGGAGATGCGCAACATTCTTTATTACCAGACGATGAAAATCCTGGACATGATACAGCTAGAAGAAATGCACTTTGGGGTACTTTCATGGCCGGTGGCTGGGGTAACGAATGGTACTTTGGTTACAAGCATGCTAATTCCGATCTTACTTGTCAAGATTACCGTTCTAGAGATTTGTTTTGGGACCAAACCGTACACGCTATTAATTTCTTTAAAGACAACAATGTTTCCTTCTGGGAAATGGAAAACAATAATAGCTTAGTAGGTAATCCAGAAAACAAGAATACAGTGTATTGCCTTGCAAAAGAAAATGATACTTATGTTGTTTATTTAAATTCTAAAACAACCTCAACTTTAGATTTATCAAATGCTACAGGAGAATATAAAGTTCTTTGGTATAATCCTAAACAAGGTGGTTCATTAAAGAAGTCTAAAGTAAAAAAAGTTAAAGGAGGAACCGTAGTAGAATTAGGAAAATCCCCAGACAAAAAACAATTAGACTGGGTTATTCTTGTTACAAAAGAATAATAGATAAAACTAAAGGTAGGTTTTTACAACCTACCTTCTAGTGTGTGTTAATTAAAGTTGCGAGAAAATATTTCCTCGCAACTTTTTATTTTTAAAATGTAATTTTTAATAAATTATAGTATCTGCATATAGATTTTCTTGATACCAAGGGTCATTTGTATTTTTTAACATTACACCCAAGTCTTTTAGCAATACTTTAGATATTTCTGGCAGTTCTTTTATTGGAATTTTTTTTAATTGGTAAGGATCGTTTAAATTATCATACAAAAAAGATTGCGCCAACTTAGTTCCTTTCTTTTTATCCCATGGTAATTTATCTTCTTCTAACCAAAGAGTATATTGCTTTGTTAAAACCCCTCTAGAATTCCCTAACATAAGTAGTACAGACTCTGGTTCTTTCACATTATAAGTATTCGGGTTTAGTAAATTATTGGCAAAATTTATTCCTTCTACCTTCTCCTCAATATTAGCAGACATACCAGCCAACCCCATAAGCGTAGGCAAAACATCTGGAACACTAAATAATGTTTCATTTACCCCTTTCTTTAAACCCTTTGGCCAATGTACAATAAAAGGTATTGCCATAGCCTCTGTTAAAAATTGATTTTTACCTGTTCGCCCATGACTACCTAACATTTCGCCATGATCAGAACTATAAATAACTATCGTATTGTCTAATTCTCCCATTTTTCTTAACTCTTCTAATACTCTACCTACATGCGTATCTACACTAGTAACATTAGCATAATAATGGCGTGCATAATCTGCCACTTTTAAATCTGCATTTTCGCGAACTACTAAAGAAGTATCAATTACAGGGTATTTATCTTCTCCATAATGAGATTTAAGAGCTTCCATATCTGTGTTATCATCTCCCCATGGGTTATGTGGTGGGTTAATAGACCAAATCATACAAAAAGGTTTCTTCTCCTCTCTCTGACTCCTTTTGTTCTTTAAATAATCTAGAATTTTATCGGCCTCATTTTTGGTAGAAAATATTTTAGGTAAATGCAATTCACCATCTTTCTTTCCATTTATAGTAGCTGGATCATTAGAATATATATGTGGGTCATAATGTGAATCTTTCATTGACTGATAAAAATATTCTATACTATGTCTTGATGGCCCTGGCGGAACATAGGTATCATAGTTATTTACATGATGCCCTCCTGGAGCTTCAGTTGTACCAATATAATTTCCTTTTTCATCAAATAAAGCATCATTTTTTAACCAATGACATTTACCAAAATAAGAAGTATTGTAACCAGCTTCATAAAAAACATCTGTAATTGTTTTTGCATCATCTTTTAAACTTTCTTCTCTACCTACCTTGCAATTATTCCAAATTCCGTTTTGCTCAGGGTACATTCCTGTTAAAAGCATTCCTCTAGCAGGACTACAAAGAGGGTAATTACTTATGGCATTTGTAAAAACAATACCATTAGTTGCAAGTTTATCTATGTTAGGAGTTATTACTGGGTCTGGCTTACCTACTACATAGCTAGCATATTCTTTTTTAGACCAAAAACCAGCACTATATCTTCGTAATTGGTCTGGGTATATAATTAAAACATTAGGTTTATTTACTACCTTTTTTTTAATAGATGATTCCTTTTTAGTTTTATCCTCACAATTTGTGAAAGCAAGTAGAATTAAAAACAGTGTTAGTACATTTTTCATCTTATTTTTTTTCTTTTAATACCCATTCTGGAAGGTGCCCAAGGCGTAATTTTAATTGTTCTTCAAACAAAGATTCTGGTTTTACAGGCGCGCCTAAACTCTCTAATATTTGCACCTCATCTTCTTTAAAAGTGGTTCCTGAACCATGAAAACCAACTATTATTGGAGGTACTATTCTCCAATACCAACTGTCTATTGCTACAAATCTAAAATCTTCTTCTGCTTCATCAATCTCTTTGTAATTCCACAATACTAAATACCTCCCATGATTTGGTAAATTAAAACGTGCACCTCCTCCTCTACCCGCAAAAAAACCTCCTTCAACTTTATCAAATAAAGTACAACGCGGTTGCGAAGCATGGCTCTCGAAACAAGTATGGGCTGGGAATTTACATCTCCATATAACATTTGCAGAGGAACTCCCACCTGCTACTCCTACGGCATGGTGCATACCTGCCATGTCATTTACTTTTGCAATTAAAATTCCAGTTGAGCCGCCTGCAGCATGTACAGAACTATGTCCTATTTTCCCTGAAATAGTAATATTTAAAGCTGTACTGGCAGCAGCTCCAGAAAAGCTTAAAGGAGCATTAACATTTTTAAATGTACAATCTTTAGCCCAGGAATCTACGACATTACTAATACTTAAAATTGTCCAACCTCCATCGTCTTGCGCAGAACGATGATGCACAAAATCTTTAGTCCAATTACCCTCAAAAGTAATCTCCTCAAAACCCACATGATTTAGATGTGGAAAACTCTTAATCTTCCATTTATGCTTTGCAGTAACATCATAATGTATTGGCTCCACAAAAGTTATTGTATTACCAATAACACTCTCCACTTTATGCCGCTCATTTACTTGAACACCATCGTTTAAAAGTGCTGTCCATTCTGGGTCTGGAATTAATGGTTGCACATCGTAAGCAACTAAATCTTTACTATTATTTTCTACCTGTAATATTACCCAATCCCCTTTTTTTATGGCAGAACTATTGTCCACTTCTATACTATGCGTTTCTCTAGTTACATTCCCTGTAACATTTGCTAATACTTTAGATTTCTCATCCACTGAAACTTTTATAGCAGCGGGTACTGTCCATAATTTTTCTGGATCCGCTGGTGACAAATCTTTATCAAAAAACAAAATAGTATTTGCCTGGCTTTCTCCTCTAAAGACAATATGAGAAGATTGTACTTTTATACTACTTTCATCATCATTACCGGTATTTATCATATACCTTCCATTAGGAAAATAAATAATGCCTTTTCCTTTTTTCGACGCTGCTTTTATTGCTTTATTTAATGCGTCTTTATCTGATAAATTGTCATTTGGGATTGCTCCAAAATCCACAACATTAAAAACGGGATAATTAACTCTAGGGATTGGTTGTTCCGAATATTTATAACCTGCAAAAGAGAAATTAGGAAGTATAGCCTCCTGCCCTTTTTTTGAGGCATTTACATAATTATCCCAAACAGATTCTTTTTGGGCTTTACATCCGAACACAGCAAATAAAGCGACTAAAACTACAAAATTATTAATTCTCATTTTATTTGGTATTATATTGATTTTCATATCTTAATAAAGCCTCCAAATAATAATAGTCTGCATAATTTAATGGCACATCAATTTCATTATTATGGGGAATACTACCTACACTATGTTTTAATATAAAATTATGATTTTTTCCTAATGCAGCTGTATATTCATTAGTTGCTAATGAACCTAAAACTTTATCAATTGCAGCTTTATAGTTCACTTTAGAATACTCATCTAGCTCTATTAAAGCAGAAACCGTAATTGCTGCTGCCGAAACATCTCTAGGCTCATTTGGAATATTCTCTGCATTATAGTCCCAATAAGGAATACCATCTTCTGGTGTCCCTTTATAACTTAGAATATAATCTGCAATTTTCTGAGCTTGGTCCAAATATTTTTTATCCTTAGTATATCTGTAACACACCGTATAACCATAAAGCCCCCATGCTTGCCCTCTTGCCCATGAGCTATCATCAGAAAAACCCTGTGCGGTTTGTTTGTTTCTTACCTCTCCCGTTTTGGGATCATAATCTACTACGTGAAAAGAGCTATTGTTATCTCTAAAATGATTTTTCATTGTAGTGTTTGCATGTATTATTGCTGCTTTTTTATATTTAGAATCTCCTGTTAATTTGCTTGTTTCAAATAACAATTCTAAATTCATCATGTTATCCACTATAACAGGGAACATCCACCCTCTTTCTTTTTGCCAACCTCCAGTTACATCCCAACTTTTAATACAACCAACATTTGGATTAAAACGTGTAAGTAAGGAATTTGAAGCCGTAATCATAACATCTTTAAAAGCCTCATTATTAGTTAATCTAAAGCCATTACCGTATGAGCAATTAAAAACAAAGCCAAGATCATGATTAGTTGTTAAATATTTATGATTTTCAAATTGTCCTTGAAATTTTTCTGCAGCGGTCTTCCATTTTTTATCTCCTGTAGCTTCAAAAAGATACCAACAAGAACCAGGAAAAAACCCTTCTGTCCAGTCAAAATCTTCTCTTGCCCAATGCATTTCTCCTTCTTTATTTAATGTTCTAGGAATACGATTTACAGTTTCTGCTTCTTTAACTAACAGGTTTAATTGTATCTCAGCATTTTTTAACTCCCTTTCTACAGTTACTTTAGATAAGTTAGGTTTTGTATCTAAGCAAGCTATTTGCAAACAAACCAACAATACCATTGTAATTTTTACTATTCTCATTATTTAATATTTAGTTAGCTATACAAATATCTTCTAAAATGCTACTATTCTAGGGGCACTTTTAGTGATAATAAGGGGTGCAATGCGTTTAAAATACCTGCCATAAGGAAAATAACCACAAAGTATTTAAATATCTATTGAGGAACTTTGTATGGACTTAGTTTTTCTATATTCAGATGGGGTAGCATTAAATACTTTTTTAAAACACCTCCTAAAATATTTAAGATCATTAAAACCTACATCATACGCTATTTCTGCAACTCCTCTATTAGATTGCAATAATAATTGACTAGCACGTTTTAGTCTGATGGTTCTTATAAACTCTGATATAGATTGCCCCGTTAGGGCTTTTAATTTTCTATATAAGACAGATTGACTCATATGAACTTTTTCAGTTAATGTAGCAGCCATAAAACTAGAATCTGATAAGTTTTCTTCTACAATACTCATTACTTTTTTTAGTAGTTCTTCATCTGGTGATTCTAATTGTAATTCTTTAGGTTCTAAAAGTATATTTTTTTTAAACTTTTTTATCAAGCTTTTCCTTGACTTTAATACATTCTGCACTTGCATTTTTAAGACTTCAGCATCAAAGGGCTTTGTTACATAGGCATCTGCTCCTCTATTAAAACCGCTTTTTTGAGCTTTTGAAGAAGATCTAGCAGTTAATAAAAGAACAGGAATATGACTGGTAGATACATTTGATTTTATAGCATTACAAAACTCTAAACCATCCATCTTAGGCATCATTACATCGCTAATTATTATATCTATTTTATTAGTTTGTGCAATACTTAAGCCTATATCTCCATTTTGTGCTTCCAGAATATTATACTCTTCCTTAAAAATATCTTTAACAAATATCCTTACTTCTTTATTATCTTCTACATGTAAAATAGTTGGCAAATCCTCATCAATAATTACTTCTTGTATTTCATCTTTTTCATTTACCCAACCAATATTAACTACAGATGGATTATAAGGTAATGAAATATCTAAATTGTTTTTAAACTCTGTTGTAGTTAAGTTTAATTGATCATCTGTAAAATGAGAATTCCCCTTTGGCAATAAAATTGTAAATGTTGTGCCTTTGCCAAGAACACTTTCTGCCAATACTTCTCCATGGTGTAATAAAACAATATCTTTTGCTAGTGCCAAACCAACACCAGTACCTGATCGAAGTTCATGATGCTGTCCAAGCTGAAAATACCTATCAAAAACATGTGGAAGATCCTCTTCTCTTATCCCCTTCCCCGTATCTGAAATGACAATTTTTAAAGTTTTAAGTTCACAAGAAATAGAAATTATAATTTTACCATTGGATGGCGTAAATTTAAATGCGTTTGACAAAATATTTAAAATTACTTTTTTCATTTCAATTTCATCAAACCACATATTATAATTATCATTTTTTGATGTAAATTGATAATTAATATTTCTTTCTTGAGCCAACTCCTCAAAAGATAATTTTATATTTTCCAGAAAAGGAACAATATTTCTTTTCTTAACAGATAGTTTTAATTTACCCGATTCACTTTTTCTAAAATCTAAAAGTTGATTTATTAATTGTAGTAATATATTAGCATTACGGTACATTCCTGCCAATTGATTTTGCAAAACTCCATCCCCAGTATTTTTATCTAATAAACGTTTTAAAGGGCCAATAATTAATGTTAAAGGGGTTCTAAAATCATGAGAAATATTTGTAAAAAGTTGCAGTTTTAAACCATTTAACTCTTCTACTTTTTCTCTATTTTCTCTTTCTTGTTGTAATTGATTTTTATCTTTTATTCTTAATAATGTATATTTTCTAATTATTAATGTTAAGGTGGTAACAATTAATATATATCCCAAATATGCCCACCACGTTTTCCAATAAGGGTTTTTTATATTTATTGCTATCTTTTTAGGGGTTTTATTCCACTCCCCATACCCATTAGATGCTTTTAAATAAAAAACATATTTCCCAGGGTTTAAATTAGTATATGTAGCGGTTCTTTTATTACCTATAAAATTCCAACTAGCATCAAAGCCTTCTAATTTATAAGCAAATTGATGCTTTTTTGGATGCGCAAAACCAAGTGCAACAAAATCAATACTAAAATCGTTTTGATCATAGGTTAAATTAATTACTTCAGACTCATCTACACTTTTTAAAAAAGGTTTATTCCTAACTTTAAATCCCGTAAATTCTATTGGAGCTACATAGGTGTCTTTTTCAATTATCTTACTTGGATCAAATATGGTAAACCCAGTTGTACCACCAAAAACTAAATTTCCTTTTTTTGTTTTTAAACAAGCGCCATAATTAAACTCGTTACCCTGTAAGCCATCAGTTTCATCAAAATTTCTAACCTCTTTAGTATGTATATTTATTCTGCTTATTCCTTTATTAGTACTTACCCATATATTTTGCATATTATCTTGCAATATTCCATATATTACTTCATTTAATAAGCCATCTTTAATACCATAATTATTACTTTCTTGTGTTTTTAAATTGTAACTATAAAGACCATCTCCCTCTGTACCAATCCATAAAACATTAGTATTACTTTCATAAATACTAATTACTTGGTTAACCGAAAATGATGTATTTTTCTGAGCCCCCTTATAATTAATTTTCACCAGTTCTTTAGTGGCAATATTTACTTTTGACAATCCATTTTGACTACCAATGTATAACGTGTTACTTTTTTTAGCTTTTGTAATTGTATAAATAGAGCTACCTACTATTTGGTTTGCATCTTTAATTTTTTCAAAAGTTTTTAATTTTGTGTTAAAAAAATTTAACCCGCCTTTATTAGTTCCTATCCAAATATTACTATTTTCATCTTCTACTAAACTTGTAATTTTATTATCCTCAATACTATTAGATTTTTCTTTAAGATTTTCAAAATGTGTAAATTTATTATTCCTTGTATTATAATAACTTAGCCCTTTGCCATGGGTTCCAATCCAAAAGTTTTGATTATTACTATATATTAAAGCTTTAATATTATTAGTAATTATACTACTATTCTTATTAGGGTCATGAGTATAAAATTTAAATTCTTGACTTTTTGTGTCGTATAAATTTATCCCCCCTCCCTCTGTAGCTATCCAAAGGTTTTCATTTTTATCCTCTACAATAGCACTAACAACTTTATAGTTTAAATTTTTATTTGTGGATCCAACATTAAAGGTCATAAAATTGTTGGAGTTTTTGTCTATATAATTTATACCTCCTGCCCAAGTACCAACCCATAAATCTCCCCTATCATCTTCAATAATACTATAAACAGAATTTTGACTAAGACTTTTAGGGTTATTTACCTCGTTTTGATATTTATTAATAGTTTTATTCTCAAGGTTTAGTTGGTAAAGACCATCATAACAGCCAATCCATAAATAACCTTGTTTATCTTGGCATATTTCTCTAACAGAAGTAGTGAAAATCTTTTTATCATTAATAGTATAATCTTCAAAGGTTTTTGTTGCATTATTAAAGAAAGCTAAACCATTATTATAACCTAACCATATATTATTTTCATAATCTTTAAATAAGTTGGTGGTATAATTTTTTGTGACATTTGGGCTATTATCACTAGGGTAGTCATATGTTTTTAGAGTATTATTTTTAGCATTGAAAAATTGAATTTTCTCTGTAGTACAAATCCATAAATTTTCTTTTTTCTCTTGAAGGATAGAAGTAATATCATTAGAAAGTAAGCCGCCTTTTACGAAACTACTAAAACTAATAGATTCCTTAGTTTGTATATTATATTTATCTAACCCCTTATTTGTTGCAATCCACAAATATGTAGTATCTAATGCTACAACCTCTCTAATACTACTAGTATAATATGTATTTAATTTTTTAGATTTTTTTATTCTAGTAAAATTATCTTTTTGGGGATTATATAAATTTAGTCCCGTTTCTGTACCAACCCATATATTCCCTTTTTTATCTAGTGTTAAAGATGTAATTCTATTATGACTTAAGCTTGTACTATCCTTTGAACTATAGTTATATACTTTAAATTCTGTTCCATTAAATTTATTTAACCCATACCTAGTCCCAAACCAAATAAAACCTTGATTATCTTGAAGAATTTTTACAACTGATCTTTGTGATAATCCATTTTTTGTAGTAATATTTTTAAAATTTAGTTTCGCAGAATAAAATTTACTTTCTTGACAATAAATTTTAGAAAAGAAAAAAATAAATACAACCAGTATTCCTAATCTATATTTAGTAGGTTTTAATAAAACACGAAAGTTCCTGTTTTTATTTTTTTTCATTTTTATGTCTGCGTATTTTTAAAAGATATATACTTTTTTTTAAAAGAACAGTATAAATTTAAGAGGATAAGAAAAATAAGCCCTATTCAAAATATGAAAAGGGCTTATGAAATTAAAAAACTAACTCTATATTAATACCCTGGATTTTGAGTAAGGTTAGGGTTTTTTTCTATTTCGCTTTGCGGTATAGGAAACAAGTTAAACCTCTCAAAATATACTGTAGTGGGTCTATTGTCTACAGGGAAACGTTCTAACTCCATTTCTCCAGAAACATCATCAACACTTAAAACTTTCATTCCAGTAAATATTTTATCATTTAAAATTTCTACACCCATATTCCAACGTTTTAAATCCCAAAACCTATGGCCTTCTAATGCTAATTCTATTTTACGTTCATGAACTATTTTATCAAACATTTCAGATTGAGAAAGTCCTGCAGCTAAATCTGGCTGCCCAGCCCTATTACGTACTTGATTAATAGCATTATAAACAGAAGCGTCTGGACCTACAGCTTCATTCTGAGCTTCAGCATAGTTTAGTAAAACCTCAGCTAGTCGCATTTCCATCCAACTCTGTTTACTTTCTCCAAAATTAACACCAAAAGGAGCGCTTTGATCCATAAACTTTCTAATATAATACCCAGTAATAGAGTGCAATCCAGTTCTTAATGGAGCATCTATACCATCAGGAAAGATTACATCCATAGGTCTTCCTATAAATTCAGCTCCTTGGTATAAAACTGTTGCATGAAATCTTGAGTCTCTATTTTCATATGGCCTTAATGGATCATAGCCAGAAGCAGCGTCTGAAATTGATAATCCATTAGTCATCTCATAACTATCTACAAATTCTTGGGTTGGATTACATTGCGCCCCCCAGTCTGATCTATAACTAAAAGGAAGCATAATTCTATCCATACCGTGTCCTTTATTTACGCCATCAAACAAAACTTCAAAAATTGCTTCAGAATCTCCTCCGTGACTTTGAAATAGTGCTTCATAATCTACAGCTAATGTATGATTTCCAGAGTCCATTACCATCTTAGATAATTCAGCAGAACGGGCATAATTTTTAGCAAATAATTGAGCTCTACCATTAAATGCCCATGCAGCTTCTTTGGTTGCTCTACCAACTTCGCTATCTGGTAAATTTGCCTTTGAAGGTAAATCTGTTGCTGCTGCAGTAAACAATTCATCAACATATGTATAAACTTCACTTACTGGGTCTCTAGACACAAGTAAATCCTCTTCTAAAGATTGAATTTCTCTAATTATTGGAGCATCTCCGTAACGTCTTGCTAAATCAAAATATTGAAATGCTTTTACAAAATTTACTTCAGCAATAATTCTTGTTTTAAAATTTGCATCTAAATCGGCCTCTACTAAATTGGATAATATTAGATTAGCTAGATAAATCCCCTCATAACATTCTTTCCAATTATCTAAAGGATTATTTGTAGGAGTTATGTTGCCTGGTCTAATATGTCTCCAAGACTCAATCCATCCACTTTTAGTTAATGCAATATCCGTATTGTTGTCTAAGATAGATGTAAACCCATTAGAATCTCTCCCTGGTTGCTGGTTAGATTGCCCTCTACCAGGAAACCCAATAGGCATATAATTATATAATCTAAACAATGTAGCTTCTACATATCCTTCATCATTGTAAACAGCAGAATCACTAATTTTATCTAGAGGTTCTCTTTCTAAAAAATCTTCATCGCAAGAAATTGTAATCACAAAAACAGCAATTAATGCTAATAATATTTTAGTCCTTTTCATTTTCTTATTTTTTTTAAAAGTTAACATTAAACCCAAAATTTATTCTACTTAATTGTGGATAGTAAAGTACATTGTTATTACCCTGAGATGGTCTTTCTGGGTCAAAGAAATCATATTTTGAAAATGTTAAAAGATTATTACCCGAAACAAAGAATCTACAAGTAGAAATACCCAATTTATTAAGCACTATTTTGGGTAAAGTATACCCTAATTCAACATTTCTTAGTTTTACATAAGATCCGTCTATCATCCAAAATGTAGAGGTTTTAGTATTATTTGGTGGGTCATTAAAATAAGTTCTTGGAAAGGCTGCATTTTCATTCCCTTCTCTAAAAGCATTAACTACACGTTCTTCTATGGCGTTACTACCTAGGTTAAAGGCACCAAGTTCTGCGTAGGAATTAAATCCTGTTGCTCCTTGAAAACTGGCACTAAAATCAAAATCTTTATAATTCATAGAAAGGTTTAAACCAAATATAATTTCGGGAATAGTACTCTTTCCTATTTGGCTTATATCTTCTCCGTCTATAACATCATCATTATTTAAATCTACATATTTAATATCGCCAGTGTTTAAAGATGCATTACCTTGCCCATCTTGATCTGGCCAATTATTAATTTCTTCCTGTGTTTTAAAAAGTCCTGCATCTGTATAACCATATATTTGATTAAATGGTCTACCTGTTCTTCTAATTCTATCTGGCACATCTTCTGGTTCTGCTTGAAAAATAACCTCATTAGTTGCTTTTGTAATATTAGGAGAAATTGTAAAACTAAAATCTTCCCCTATTTTACTCTTATAGTTTAGCGCAAATTCATAACCTTTATTTTCAGTTATTGCTTGGTTAGTATCTGGTAAAGAACCTCCAAATGTATCTGGAACATCTCCTACAGGTCTTAAAATATCTTCCGTTCGTTTATTAAATACATTGAATTCTCCTGTTAATTTGCCAGTAAATAAACTAAAATCTATTCCTAAATTTTTATCTGTTGCTGTTTCCCATGTAATATTTGGGTTTGGCACACCAGTATCCCTAATACCAGGGTTGTAAGCTCCTCCAATTACAGAACCTTGCCTAAATTCATAAGCCGATAAATACTGGAAAGAAGAAACCCTATCATTACCAAATTGCCCCCAAGAAGCTCTAATTTTTAAAGATTGAATAAAGTTAATATCTTTTAGGAAATTTTCTTCTGAAATTTTCCATGCAGCAGAAAATGCTGGAAATGTACCCCACCTTCCTTCTTTTGGAAAAATGTTTGATCCATCATGGCGAATATTTGCTTGAAATAAATACTTATCCGCATAACTATAAGTAAACCTCCCTATGTATCCTTGCCTAGCCTCTTCAAAAGCACTACCATTAGATGTTTGCCCCTCAGCTCCACCAGCAAGTAATTGATCTAAAGCCGGAGATATAAATCCTTGTCTTCCTGCCTCAATTTCATTTCTTTTAAAATCTACTTGCTCATATACAAATAAACCTCCTATTTTATGTTTCCCAAAATCTTTGTTATATCTTAAAAAGAACTGCGTAGTTTGTCTAATAGGCTTACGATACCCTTCTTCTAACTTAATATTTGTTATACTTGGAAAGGGATTATATATATCATTAACAGGATCAAAAACATAAAACGTATATGGTCTTTCAAAGTTTTTAGTAGTTCTAAAAGAGTGATCATAACTATATTTAAAACTAGCAGACAACCCATTTACTGGAATATCATAATCTAACTTTAAATTACCTTGAAAAACTGCCCAATCTGTTCTATTATAACCAGAACGTATAGCTTCACCAATAGGGCTAATATTAACTCCATTGTATCCTAATCCACCTGGCTCAATACTGTCTGGAACATATGCAGGAGATGTAGGTTGTGCATTTAATAATGCATTAAATGGAGAATTACTAGAATCACTAATGTTTTCTTTTCTCCCTGCTAAATCAATAGAAAATTTAAACCTATTAGTTAATTCAACATCTATATTTGCTCTTACATTATATCTTTTAAATGATGATGTTTCATAAAGCCCTTCTTGATCTAACATACCTAAACTAGTAAAGTATTTTACTTTTTCACCTCCGCCACTTACCGTAAGTCCATATTGTTGGATTGGGGATGATTTACGAATAACTTCATCCCACCAATTAGTACTAGGCAATGTACCATCTTGGTATTGTCTCACTTGCTCATCTGTAAATAAAGGATCATCGCCAACATTTACTCTCGCTTCATTAAAAAACTCAGCAAATTGTCCTGCATCTAACATCTCAGGAACATTAGTTGCAGATTGAAAACCAATAGAACTATTAAAAGAAACACTTGGTGCTCCTGATGCACCACGTTTTGTAGTTACTAAAACAACGCCATTTGCTGCCCTTGCTCCATATATTGCGGCAGAAGCGGCATCTTTTAATATTGTAATACTTTCAATTGCATTAGGGTCTAATCTATCAATACTTCGTTCAATACCATCTACTAAGACTAAGGCACTATTATTACCAAATGTACTTTGTCCACGAATTAAAAATTCATTATTGTTATCCCCTGCAGGGTTACCAGAAACTTGTCTAGAAATTACCCCTGTTAACTTACCAGATAAATTTTGAGTAAGGTTTGGTGTTGGTGCTACAGTAACTGCTTTTCCTTTTAACACAGAAACCGCGCCTGTTAAATCACTCTTTTTTTGAGTTCCATAGCCTACTACTATCACTTCGTCTAGAGACTCTGAATCTTCTAATAACGTAATGTTAATATTTGCTTGGGATCCAACCTCTACTTCTTGGCTTTTAAAGCCAATATAGCTAAAGATTAATGTTGCCCCTTGATCAACATTATTTAAAATAAATTTACCATCAAAATCTGTTTGCGTACCATTAGCTGTACCTTTTACAATTACGTTTGCTCCTGGTAAAGGCCCTTGACTATCAGAAACTATCCCTTGTAATGTTGTTTGTCCAAAAGAGGATAAGCAACAAAAAATTCCTAATAAGCACAGTAAAGTCTTACTGTGTTTTAAAATTTTAAATTTGGTTTTCTTCATAATTATATGAGTTAATTTAGTTATACCCCAAATGAACAAAAGAAACCTAAAAAACCAGATTAAAATTAAGTTTATGAAAGGGGGTAAATCATTCTATGACAAAAAGTATTTTAGAACGATAGGGAAATCAAAAAGCACCACACTCAGTGAATTAAAAGGCCTATAAGAAGTTTTAAAATGTATTAATATTTTATGACGAATTAAATACACCCCTAACCATCCCGCAAAACACCCCTGATAATTTTTAAAATAATTAGATCTTGCAATAACAAAAATTAAATAACAAGTATTAATACTGTTCCAAAATGATAAGTTCAAAAATTAAAATAGTTTTTTTGGTTGGTTTATTCTATTCCTGTTCTAATAAAGATGGACAAAAAAAAGATAAAATATATCTATCTAATTGGAAGTCACTGAGTACTTATGAATGTCCAGATTGGTTTGCAGATGCCAAATTTGGAATATGGGCTCATAGTTCTCCTCAGGATGTTCCAATGGAAGGTGATTGGTATGCTCATAATATGTATAAAGAAGGACATCCTAATTACGAGTATCATGTTCAAAACTTTGGACACCCATCAAAAATTGGATACAAAGATCTATTGCCAAAATGGACATTAGACAAATGGAAACCAGACAGTTTAATGAATCTTTATAAACGAGCAGGTGCTAAATACTTTGTAGCATTAGCGAATCATCATTGTAATTTTGATACTTGGAATTCAAAACACCAAAAGTGGAATTCTATAAATATTGGCCCTAAAAGAGATGTTGTAGGAGAGTGGAAAAATGCAGCAGATAAAAACGGCTTAAAGTTTGGCGTAAGTGTGCATAACATAAACACATGGGGTTGGTTCTTAAATGCTTTTGGTTCAGATAAAAAAGGACCTTTAAAAGATGTTTTGTATGATGGTAGATTAACACTTAAAGATGGTAAAGGAAAATGGTGGGAAGGTTATGACCCTGCCATGTTATACAGTCCTTATGAACGTGAAAATGACTCCATACCAACTAGAGAATGGATGCAAAACTGGTATGATCGTTGTGTAGATTTGGTAGATAGCTACCAACCAGATTTACTGTATTTTGATTCTTATATTGTGGAACAGGTTTGGCGACAGTTTACTTATCATGGAGATGACACATACGAAGGTGTACCAGATGAAACCAGAAAAATAGCAGAACGAACACCTTTTAAGGAAGCTGGTATTGATATTATCTCTTATTTCTACAACCAAAACCGTAAGTGGCATGGCAAAGAGAATGGTGTAATGAATATTAAAGTTCATGATTTAAACGAGTCCGTTCCCGAAATATATAAAAAAGGTATGGTCATAGACCGTGAGAAAGGCGGTTTTGGAGGAGGAGAACAAGAAATTCAGAAATACCCTTGGCAAAAAGACAGGCCATTTGGAGCTTGGCATTATAATAAGAAAGCAGATTTCCCAACAACTGTAAGTGTTATATGGAACTTGGTAGATGTGGTAAGCAAAAATGGAAACTTACTTTTAGGTATACCAATGAAACCAGATGGTACTCTACATGAAAAAGAATACAAGTTTCTAGAAGAAATGGGAGATTGGATGGATATTAATTCTGAAGGAATTTATGAATCTAAAGTCTATACGGTTTATGGAAATAAAAACGTACGGTATACTCAAAAAGGAGAGAATATCTATGCCTTTTGTAAAGTAATTAATGAAGATACTATTGATTTAAAAAACATCCACCAAAATGTGACAGCTATCTATCAACTAGGAAACAATGAAACACCAAAGTATTCGATTACTAATGGAACAATAAAATTAGAATTTAATAATCCAGATGTAAAAGAAAAGGTCATCACATTTAAAATCGTTACAAAATGAGAAAACATTATTGGTTAAGGCTGGCTATTCTTAAGTTAGTAATAACTTTTCTTATTAGCTGTAACACAAAAGATAAAATAGAAAATAAAAAGCCAAACATATTATTTGTAATGTCAGATGATCACACTTGGCAAGCAATAGGTGCTTATAAATCAATTTTGAGTGATTTAAATCCCTCTCCTAATATTGATGCTTTAGCAAAGGAAGGGATGGTATTTGATAATTGTTATGTAACCAATGCTATTTGTACTCCAAGCAGAGCAAGTATTATGACTGGCCAGTATAATCAAGTAAATAAAATTTATGATCTTCATTGCCGATTGCCTGTTAAAAAGCAATACTTAGCAAAAGAGATGAACAATCTTGGTTACCAAACTGCAGTTGTAGGTAAATGGCACTTGCATGAACCTCCTGAAGAGTTTAATTATTATAGTGTACTGCATGGACAGGGCAATTATTTTGACCCAATACTTTACGAGAAAAATGAAACAGATTCGGCTACCCGTATTCATTATCGCAAAAAACAAACACTACCTGGTAAAAAATATAAAGGGCATAGTTCTGATGTTATTACAAATAAAACACTTGAATGGTTAAAAAATCATAGAAATAAAGACAAACCTTTCTTTTTAATGCATCATTTTAAAGCGCCTCATGATGATTTTGAAAATGCTCCACGTTATAACAGTTACTTAGAAGATGTTAAAATTCCAGAACCAAAAAGTCTTTATAAAAGAGGAACAGGAAGTGAAGCTACACGCGGTATTAATGATTCTTTAATACATTATATAGGAACATCCGTTTCTAAACGTCATCATAGAAGAAATCAAGGAAAAACATTAGGAGTGGATCAATCACTTAAAGGTAATGCATATACTAGTGCCAGCTACCAATT
This sequence comes from Maribacter vaceletii, assembly GCF_003634105.1. Lineage (GTDB taxonomy): Bacteria > Bacteroidota > Bacteroidia > Flavobacteriales > Flavobacteriaceae > Maribacter_B > Maribacter_B vaceletii. The sequence goes on from NZ_RBIQ01000007.1 coordinate 611,988, forward strand.
GTATCTAAAGAAATATTTACGTTGTGTAAAAGGAGTTGATGATAACCTAAAACGGATAGTAGATTACCTTAAAGAAGAAGGTTTATATGATAATACAATTATTGTATATACAGGAGATCAAGGCTTTTTTTTGGGAGAACAAGATTATATTGATAAACGGTGGATCTACGACCCAAGTATGCGTATGCCATTTATTGTACGGTACCCTAAAAAAATAAAACCAGGAAGCCGTAGTGATGCCATGATTAATAACACTTATTTTGCACCAACATTGATTGAATTAGCAGGAGGAAAAGTACCTGAATACATGCAAGGTAAAAGTTTTAAAACCATTCTAGAAACAGGTCTAGAACCAGAAGAATTTCCTCAGCATACCTATTACCGTTACTGGATGCATATGCATCATCATGAAGTTCCTGCTCATTTTGGAATAAGAACCAAAGAATACAAACTTATTTTCTTTTATGGTAGACCCTATAAATCATATCCTAAAGAAAAAGAAATTGAAAACGGGCATACTCCTGTTGCATGGGAGCTTTATGATTTAAAAAAAGACCCTGATGAGATGGTTAATCAATACAAAAACCCTGAATATGCTCCAGTTGTAAAATCTTTAAAGAACAAATTAAAAGAAGTACGTAAAGAAATTAGAGAAGACGATACACAATATGAAGAGATTCAAAAAGTAATAGAAGAATATTGGGATAAATAAAAGATTCTAAAAAATAAAAATATGCATAACAAATTATTTTATTTACTTCTTATATGTGGCAGTGTTTCATTATCTGCAATAGCACAAGAAGCAAAAATTTGGAAAGATTATAAGGTTAAATATAAAAAGAATAAAGCAAATCCTGTTTTAGTAGATTATTCTCATGCTGGGTATGCTTATGGTGAAGTACCCATACCAAAAATATCTAAACAAACATCTACCTATTTTAATATTTTAGATTACGGAGCTGTTCCAAATGATACTATAGCTGATGATGCAGCAATACACACAGCAATTAGAGCGGCAGAAAATTCTAAAGGCGGTGTAGTTTTTATCCCTAAAGGGAGATATGTAGTTTGCAAAGGAGAGTATTATAAAGGGTTTGAAATAAACCATTCTAATATTATTATTAAAGGAGAAGGAGCTGGCCCGGGAGGCACAGAGATTTTTATGCAAGATTATATGCGTCATGACAAATCCATTTTTAAATGGATTGGTCCACATATGTTTACTTTTCGCCCCAAAGAATTAGATTATGACAGCTATTGCTCAACCAATATATCTGCAAGACCTTATCATGTGAAAAGTAACATAACAAAATTTGCAGCAGAAGGAAGTTATATGATAAAAGTAAAAGACGCTAGTAGATTTAAAAACCAATCGCACATTATATTAGTAATGCCCTATAATAAAGAGTGTATGGTAGATTTTCTAGGAGAGATTTCTACCCGTCCGCAGTGGGAACGTATTAATGAGAAGGGTATTACAGCGAATGAAATTCATAAAATAAAAAAAATAAAGGGCGATAAAATTATTTTAGAACGTCCTTTATTAACAGATATTAAACCAGAATATAAATGGTATGTAGCACCACATGAAGTAATATCAGAATGTGGTTTTGAAGATATTCATGTGATTGGTAATTTTCAAGAGAAATTTAAACACCATAAAAACAAAATTCACGATAGTGGTTGGAAAGGTGTAAATATGGCACATGTAGCTAATAGTTGGATTCGTAGATGTGTATTTACAAATGTGAATAGTGCAATTAGAGTTTCTGGAAGTATTTCGAGTTCTGTAATTATGAATATTATTGATGGTAAGCAAGGGCATGGATCAGTAGAGATGACATTTGGAACTAGAAATCTTACTGGTTTATGGTTAGATAAAACTGATTTAGGACAATGGCATGGAATTGATGCTTCTCACATGGCAGCTGGTAATGTAGCATGGAGAATATCTGCTCCACAAGGGAGAGGTTTTGATTTACACTCTGGATATACTAGGTCTACGCTATACGATTGTTATGAAGCTTATAATATGTCTGGAAACGGAGGAAACTATAAAGTAGAGCCACACCATATGAAGGGGTTTACTTTATGGAATTTTAATCAGACTGGGCCAGCTATTAAAAATTATGATTATTGGTCTATGCAACCAAATAAAGAGAATCCTAAAAGCCTATATTGGGGTTTTGCTATAGTTAGCCCAACTGTTGTAGGGTTTCATGGCTCTGAGACTACATTTGTAAAATCTAGTCTTGGGTATTCAGAGAGTTTAGGTAAAAAAGTTTATCCAGAATCCTTATACGAAGAGCAACTTACTTATAGACTTGGCAAAAGACCTATTTGGTTAGATCATGTATTAGTCGAATGGGAAAACTGGAAACAAAAAGTTTTAGCAGAATAAATTAAACAAAAAACAAGAAGGGTCTAAAATAATATGCTTTAATCATAATGATGTTTTTTAAATAAATTACTCTACAAACTGCATGAAGCCAAAATCTGTGGGTTGATGTACATTTTTTGAAAAATCTGCTATAGGAAATTGTGTTGAGGTTGACCTTCGGTTACCCTCGGAATCATTTCTATCTTGTCTTAAGGCTAAAAATGTCCAAATATTTCCTTTTTCAACAGGGACAACTTCCCCTAAAAACCCAAAAACAGATAACGGAATTTCTAATTCCATAGTCCAACCTTTATCAATATCAGAATTATCATTTATAGTACCATTGTAAGTAACCTCTGCTTTAAAATTTGGATTAAAACTTTTTAAAGCTACATTCTTATTATTATAATAATTATTGAAATACACAAAATCGTTAGAAGCCTTATTCAAATTTAATTCAAACCCAAAATGTGTATCCAAAGCTTCAGGTGCTGGAATAATAAAAATTTCGGCGCAATCATCAAAATATGGAGCACCATCTCTTTGAGTTTCCCTAACCGTTAAATACTTATCTTCAAATTCAAAAAACACATACAGACTATTTTCTCCCCATAACATTCTAAATGTACTTTTTTGTTTATCATTAGGTTCTGGTGCGGCATAAAAATTATCAAAAGTTCCAACTTCTGTTTTTTTCCATATAATTTCATCCATTTTTCCATCTACAACAACAGAACTAGTTGCTTTACTTACCTTAAAAATGGGCTGCTCGCCTAATGATAATTTCTTTTTATCCTGAGCATTACAGGTTAAACTTATCAATAAAGACAAAAAAATTATTCCTTTTATTTTAAGCATTTTTAATTGAATTTAAAATTAGTTACTTCTCTCCATTAAATGCTGTCTGTTTAAACTTATAGACTTCTGACGGAGTTCTACTTTCTTCTAAAATTATTGATAATTCTACCACCTTATCATTTAAACTACCAGCAAGATTATTTGTTTCCCCTGGATCTTCATCTAAATTATATAACTCATTAGCACCACCTTTCTTAATATTATACCTTACAAGTTTCCATTTTCCTTTTCTAATTGCCTGCCTTCCTCCTTTTTCATGAAATTCCCAATATAAATGACTATGTTGTTCCTGATTTTCTTTACTTTTTAATGTTGGTAAAAATGAAATTCCATCTAAATTTTTATCCATTTCTGTACCAATAATTTCTCCTAAAGTTGGTAATACATCCCAAAAAGCAGAAATATGATTTGCAGTAGTATTCTCTTTTATAACACCTTTCCATTTAGCAATCATAGGAACATGAATACCTCCTTCATATAAGTCTCTTTTATACCCACGGTATATACCATTACTATTAAAATAGTCTGGATCAGCACCTCCTTCTATATGTGGCCCATTATCTGAAGTAAAAATAATTAAGGTATTTTCCTCAAGGCCTAACTCCGTAATTTTTTTTACAATCTCACCAACTTGATTATCAAGTAATGTTACCATAGCCGCAAATGCTGCATGTGTATTTTCCTGAGATTCATAATCTCCATTTCTATATTCCTCTCCACTATCCCTTCCTATAAAAGATTTTTCGGGCTCTAGCTTTCCTAAAAACAAATCCATGTATTCCTTAGGTGCAGCAAGTTCTGCATGTGGAATTACACTTGGATAATACATAAAAAAAGGAGCTTCTTTATGCTTCTCCATAAAAGAAATTGCTTTATTATGAATTAAATTAGGTGCATATTCTTCTTTTTTATAACCTTGATTACCTTTAAGTATTACTTTGGAAGTGTTGTCCCATAAATGATATGGATAATAATGATGCCCTAAACGTTGACAGTTATAGCCATAAAAAGTGTCAAACCCTTGGTTTAAAGGCTCTCCTTCTGAACCTGGATATCCTAAACCCCATTTTCCAAAAGCGCCAGTAGCGTAGCCTTTTTCTTTTAGCATTTGAGCCAAAGTAAATGTTCCTTTAGGTATTGGCCATTGGCCTTCTGGAAGAACTTCTTTATTCCCTCTTATTGGTGTATGTCCTGTATGCTGACCTGTTAATAATGCCGACCTTGATGGTGCGCAAACCGTAGCACCAGAATAATGTTGCGTAAAAAACATCCCCTCACGAGCCAGTTTATCTATATTAGGGGTGTTAAATTTTTCTTGTCCCGTAAAGCTTATATCCCCATAACCCAAATCATCTGCCAAGATGTATACTATATTGGGCAGCTTTGTTTCTTTTTCTTTAGGCTTATCTTCTTTTGTTTTACAAGAAAAAATAATAAAAAAACAAAATACACCTAATAGAAATTTTGTTGCTTTCATAAATACAGGATATTTAAAAATTTATTATCTACTATAGTTTACAATCTTCATCTTTAAGATTTTGTAATGTAGGGTTATACGCATTATCATTAACTAAATACTCACCATTGTAATTAGACATAAAGCCTAATTTAAGTCCGCAAAAATTTGAAAGAGCTATATTTCCTATAATTACTAACTCTCCTTTTATAGAAGTTAAACTAGAAAGGCCATTTAAATTTAAGCAACTATTGTTTCTTTCTATAAAAAAATTCTCTACCTCCTCAAGGCTTTCTAAACCATTTAAATTTTCTATAGCATTCCCTACAACATGTAACCATTTGGTGCTTTTTAAAGCAGTAAGGCCATTTAAACTTTTTAAATTATAATTATCTACGACATTTAAACTACTTGATAAATTAACTATACCATTTAAACCTTCAAGATTAATAAGAGCAACATTATGTCTTATAGAAATAACTGCGGCTTCAGAAATTTTTTCCAAACCTTTTAAACTAACTAAAGCTGGATTATTAGAAATAATTATTTGCCCACTAGCAGTTATATTTCCTAAGCCATTTAAATTTCTTAACTCATTATTATATGTAATATATATACTCAAAGCACTTTTTAAGTTTTCTAATTTTTTTAACTCTAAAATATCTGTTGTCTCTAATACATTTCCTCCAATAGTTAATATACCATTAATATGAGTAATGTTTTTATCCCCAAAATCATCTACTTCTCTTTGTGTTGTAAGAGTTACATCTCCTTCAAAAGTTTTATCCGCTACAATAGCATCATCATTAGAGCAATTAAACAAAAAAGTTAAAAGAATTATTCCAAATATTTTTTTCATGATATAGGATTCTTAAATGAAAGAATGTTATTAAAAATTTAATTATTTAACTCTAGCTTCTCCATACTTTTTAGTTCTGGAGAACCTCCTTTATTTCCTGAACCCGAAGCCACATAACATGTATTTTTATATACTACTATTCCTGTTCCATGCCGACCTCTTTGCAAAGAAGGTTTCTTTTCCCAAGTTTTAGTCATTGTATTTAACACTTCTACCTCGTTATGTGCTACTGGCTGGTTTTCAGATTCCCCACCAATTACCCAAATATGCTTATTAATTGCTGTTACCATATTTCCAGCACGTTCTGTTGGTAAATTATTAGCTAATGTTGCCCAACTATTTTTTTCAATATCAAAAACATTTACTTCTGCTATTGTATGTTTAAAAGTTTCGTCTGGTGCTTTAGATTGCCTGCCTCCTAAAAGGTATATTTTATTTTCTACCACGGTTGCCTGAAAATGGTCTCTTGCTGTAGGCGCATCTGGCAAAACTTTCCATTCTCCTGTTTGCAAATTATAGGTATCTAGCCACTTTTTATGATCTCCAATATGACCATTTTTTATACCACAAGATATATATACATTATCCTTATAAATAACATTTCCTGTAGAACCTCTTAATCTATCTTTTGGGATTGTATCTCCTTTAGACCAACTATTTGTAGAAACATTATAGATGTAAATATCTGGAACTGGAACTTCTCCTGGGTACTTCCCTGTCATTGCCCCAATAACGTATACTAAATTCTTATAGACTACTGGCTGAAAATGGTGCAGCTCTAATGGAGGTTTTGCTCCTTTAGTCCATACGCCTGTTACTGCATTGTAAATACTTACCGGTCTAATTCCTCTTCCGCCTACTAAATAAAACTTATCCTTAACACTTACAAATGCTGCCTCATGTCTTCCTATTAACTCTGACTCATTTGTAGAGGTAATATTTTCCCATCTATTCTCTTTTTCTCTATTTTGTTTTACCCCTGCACAAGAGATTAATAACACCAGTATACCACTAAAAAAAAATCTTCCTAACATTAAATTAATTATTTAAAAATTGTGAAATTGGAATATCTTCAGAAAACTCTTTTATACTAATGTTTTTATAAAAAATTTCTGCGGTTTCTGCCTGTAAACCAACTACCCCTTCTTTATGTTTAATAGTAGTAATTACATTTACAACTTTACCATTTAATTTAAAAATAGCATACGTATTACCCATAACAATAACCTCACAATGGTTCCACTTTCCATTAAGCGCATTATACTCTGCATTTTTAGATGCCCTATGCTCTCCTCCTTTATGAGCTTGCAAAACACCTCCTTCATTTAAAGGTAAATATGTTTTACTTTCTGAAGTGTTATTTTTTTCATCTGCATACCAATTAAAACTAGAACCAGAATTCCATATATCTCCAGTATGATTTCTTTTTTCTAAATGATTATAACGCACTTGGTATTCTATTCCTTCTGGCCATATTTTAGTGTTAAAAACATGAAAATACATTCCTGCATCATATTGGTAAGTATCATAATTATTAAAAAGCTTATTCCCCCATTTATAATCAAATTTAAAAATGTAGCGACTATATTTTTTCTTTGTAAAAATCATACAGTGTGTTTCGTTTTTATTTTCTAACACTCCATAATTCTCTGGAAAATTTTTAAATACATGTATTTCTCCTTTATTACCAGCAGTAAACACTTTTTTTGGTAATTCGGGATCTTCCCCTTTACAATGGCAATCCCAATTATTTAAATTTTCTCCGTTGTACAATGGGGTAAAATCTTTAATAGTTTCTGTTCCTTTATTTTTACAACTTAAAGCACAAAGAATTAAAGACAATAAAAAAAGGTTTTTCATTGGTCTATTGGTTTATGTATAATATGAGTAAAAGGGGGCTTACTAAAGTAGAAAAATAAATGGAGTATTAAAAGCCTAAATAGTATATACAAAAAAAGCTCTCAATTTCTTGAGAGCTTTTCGCGGTCTGGACGGGACTCGAACCCGCGACCCCCTGCGTGACAGGCAGGTATTCTAACCAACTGAACTACCAGACCGTGGCGTTTAGCGGTTGCAAATATACGCCGCTTATTTAATTACACAAGAAATTTTAGTAAAAAATTTACTAATAATTAAAATTTGTGCTTTTCTACCAAAAAGGTATTTAATACTTTCGAGAAATTTGAAGTAACATCCACATCCACATATCTAATTTTATACTGCGCACACTTTAGCTTAAGTTCCTCAATAGTAGTATATAATTTATTCTCGTAAGCATTTTTAACCGTATCTGCATACAAATCTATATGCGATCCTGTCTCTACATCTACAAAACGTTTTGGAGTGTTTTCAAAATTAAAATTTAATTCCGTTTTTTTATCTAACACATGAAAAAGAACAACTTGGTGTTTATTATGTTTTAAATGACGTAGTGCATTAAACAAAGCTTTATTATCTAAAGTAGACTGAAACATGTCTGTAAACAAAAAAACAAGGCTTCTGCGCTTTATATTCTCTGCTATCTCATGCAAATAAGTATACGTCTTTGTCTCTTTCTCGGGTTCCTTTTCTTTACTTATCTCACTAAGCTTTGCTAGTAACATTTGATGGTGCCTTTCACTTCCTTTTTCTGGATAGTAATTTTGATAAGCAGAGGAATACACACTTAACCCAACGGCATCTCTTTGTTTTTTTAACACATTCATTAAAGCTGCAATTGCTAAAACCGAAAAACCTATTTTATTTAAATTATCTATACCTAATTTTTCTATTTCTGGATAATACATAGAAGCAGAATTATCTAATATGAAGTGACACCTTAAGTTAGTTTCTTCTTCATACTTCTTAGTATACAATTTATCGGTCTTTGCAAATAACTTCCAGTCTATATGCTTGGTACTTTCGCCGCTATTGTAAATTTTATGTTCCGCAAACTCTGCAGAAAAACCATGAAATGGACTTTTATGAATCCCGCTAATAAACCCTTCTACTACCTGACTAGCTAGTAACTCTAGATTCTGAAAAAGAGAAGCTTTTTGTAATTGAGATTGCAATTTCATATTACTAAGATAAAATAAGAAAACTAGAGCATCTCTTATTTTAAGATAAAAGCATAAAAAAAGAGCCTGATTTTCATCAAGCCCTATATAAATGTATTCTTATACTATATTACATTGCTGCATCAATAGCATCTGTGTAAACTTTTTTCGGAGAAACCCCTACTTGTCTACTTACTATCTCTCCATCTTTAAAAACCAATACTGTTGGTATGTTACGAACACCATATTTAGCTGCAAATTCCTGATTAGCATCTACATCAACTTTACCTACAACAGCTTTACCATCATATTCTGTACTTACCTCATCAATGATAGGACCTACCATTCTACAAGGACCACACCAAGCTGCCCAAAAATCTACTACTACTGGTTTATCACTTTTTAAAACTACCTCATCAAAAGTAGCGTCTGTTATTTCTAATGCCATGTTTTTTTATTTTTATAAATATTACACAAATTTAGTCAAATTATATTCCATTTCCTTACTAACGCAATATACCTTTTTCCTATTGTGATATTAGTAAAGTTTATAGTTTTAATTAATTTTATACTTTACTTCTTGCTCTTCTAATGCCGCAAGGAGTTCTGGTGTTATTAATACTTTTTGCTTTCTGGGTGATAAATTAACCTTAATTTTTTCTTCCATCTCATATACTATAAAATTTAAAGAATTTGTTCCTGTAAAAGAACTAATTGTGTCTTTAAGTTGAGCCACATTTTCTTCTTTTAATTGCGAGACATCTAATTTAATAGTTAGCTTTTTAGCATACGTTTCCATAACTTCTTGCAATAGCATAAAGCTATTAAATTGCATTCTTGGATCTCCTTTTTTACCAGTATCCCTATTTGTCCAACCATCTTTTACAAAAATCTTCACATAAGCAAAAGAGTTAATCATTAAGAAATGTCTAAATTTTAAATACTCTTCTCCAAAAACACGAAACTCAAAAGAATCCATATAATCTTCCATGGTAAACATAGCCCATCCTTTTCCATTTTTAGAAACCCTATGCTGTACATCTGTTATAACACCTGCAAAAGAAATTTCTCTATTCACATAAGAAGGCAAATCTGTAAAACAAGAAATGGTTCCATTGGTAAACGCTTTTATCTCGGACTTAAAGTCGTCCAATGGGTGCCCAGAAATGTAAATACCAACTACTTCTTTTTCTCTTCGAAGTTTTTCCATTGTACCCCATTCCTCGCAAGGTGGCACAATAGGCTCTGGTATTTGCGCCTCACTAACTCCCCCAAACATATCCATCTGAGAAGAATTTTGATTTTCTTGATATTTAGAACCCGATTTTATGACCTTTTCCAAAAATGTAACCGCATCTCCTTCGGTATGAAAATATTGTGCTCTATGAGTTTCCCCAAAAGAATCAAAACCACCTGCTACTGCTAAACTTTCAAAAGCTTTTTTGTTTGATGCTCTTAAATCTATTCGCTTAGCCATATCAAACACCGATTTATAAGGCCCATCTTCTTTTCTATTTTCTACGATAGTTTCTACAGCTCCACGCCCTACTCCTTTTACAGCTCCCATTCCAAAACGTACGGCACCAGCATCATTCACCGCAAATTTATAGTAGGATTCGTTTACATCTGGCCCTAATACATCTAAGCCCATACGCTTACATTCTTCCATAAAGAAGGTAACCTGCTTAATATCATTCATATTATTAGACAGTACCGCTGCCATATATTCTGCAGGGTAATGCGCTTTACAATATGCCGTTTGGTACGCAATCCAAGCATAACAAGTGGAGTGCGATTTGTTAAAAGCATAGGCTGCAAAAGCTTCCCAATCCTTCCAAATCTTCTCTAATTTATCTACTGCATGTCCTTTTGCTGAAGCTTGTTCTATAAACTTAGGCTTCATTTTATCTAGAACGTGCTTCTGCTTTTTACCCATTGCTTTACGTAAAACATCGGCCTCACCTTTTGTGAAATCTGCTAACTTTTGCGAAAGAAGCATCACTTGCTCTTGGTATACGGTAATTCCGTAGGTTTCTGCTAAATATTCTTCACAAGCATCTAAATCGTAAATAATCTCTTCGGTACCGTGCTTACGAGCAATAAAACTTGGAATATATTCCATTGGCCCAGGTCTATACAAGGCATTCATGGCAATTAAATCTGCAAAAACTGTTGGTTTTAACGACCTCATGTGTTTTTGCATCCCAGGAGATTCATACTGGAACACCCCTACTGTTTCCCCTCTTTGGAAAAGCTCGTATGTTTTTTCATCATCGAGCGGAAAATTTTCTGGATCTAATTCTACACCGTGTTTTGCTTTTACAATTTTAACAGTATCCTTAATTAAGGTTAATGTTTTTAACCCCAAGAAATCCATTTTTAGCAGACCCGCATCTTCCACGACCGAGTTATCAAACTGGGTGCAGTACATTTCAGAATCCTTGGCAAGTGCCACAGGAACGAATTTGGTAATATCATCTGGCGTAATAATTACCCCGCATGCATGTATTCCTGTATTACGAACAGAACCTTCTAAAATATAAGCCTGATTTAAGGTTTCGGACTCCAAACCATCCCCTTCTGATATGGCTAAAAGTTCATTTACCTTTATAAGTTCTTCGCTATTAAATTTCTTTTTAAGGGTAGCTTCATCAACACCAATAATCTTTTTAAGCTTAGACATATTAGGAATAAGCTTCGCCATACGATCCGAATCCATCAATGGTAAGTCTAGCGCACGAGCAGTATCACGAATAGATGATTTTGCCGCCATGGTTCCATAAGTGATAATCTGCGCTACTTGGTTTGCGCCGTACTTATCAATTACATAGTCCATTACTCGTCCACGTCCCTCATCATCAAAATCTATATCAATATCGGGCATGGATACACGATCCGGATTTAAGAAACGCTCAAAAAGTAAATCGTATTTAATAGGGTCTAAATTGGTAATCCATAAACAATAGGCAACTGCGGAACCAGCTGCAGAACCACGTCCAGGCCCTACAGACACATCCATATCACGAGCAGCGCGTATAAAATCTTCTACAATTAAAAAATACCCAGGATACCCTGTTTTTTCAATTACCTGAAGTTCAAAATCTAAACGTTCATCAATCTCTGGAGTTATTTCCCCATACCTTATTTTAGCACCTTCATAGGTTAAATGCCTTAAAAATTTATTTTCCCCTCGTTTACCGCCATCTAACTTGTCTTCTTTAAACTGAAATTCCTCTGGAATATCAAAAGCAGGTAATAATACATCTCGAGCAAGGGTAAAGGTTTCTATCTTATCTATTACTTCTTGAATAGTAGTAATGGCTTCCGGAACATCTTTAAAAAGTTCCTTCATCTCTGCAGAAGACTTAAAGTAATATTCCTGATTAGGCAACCCGTATCGATACCCACGACCACGACCTATAGGCGTTGCTTGCTTTTCTCCATCTTTTACACACAGTAAAATATCATGTGCGTGCGCATTTTCTTTTTCTGCGTAATAGGTATTATTTGTAGCAACCAACTTAACGTTGTGCTTTTTTGCAAATTGAATTAATACTTGATTTACACGGTCTTCATCTTCTTGACCATGACGCATTAATTCTATATACAAATCGTCTCCAAAAGTTTCTTTCCACCAAACCAAAGCTTCTTCTGCCTGATTTTCTCCAACATTAAGAACCTTACTAGGAACTTCACCATATAAATTTCCTGTTAAAACAATTACATCTTCCTTGTACTGTTCTATTACTTTTTTATCTATTCTAGGTACATAATATTTACCATCTACAAAGGCAATGGAGGACATTTTTGCCAAATTATGGTACCCATTTTTATTTTTGGCCAACATAACTATTTGGTAGCCGTTATCCTTTTGGGTTTTATCTTTATGATCCTCACAAACCTGAAACTCACAACCCACAATAGGTATAATTTCTTTTTCAGGAACAAACTCATGCAAAGGCTCCTCCCCTTCTTCTAAACGATTCTCTTGGGTAGCTTCATACCGTATTTCATTAGCATCATTTCTGGATTTTACGCCTTTATTATGACTAAGAACGCCATTTACAAAATGAAAAGCCCCCATCATATTTGCATGATCCGTCATGGCAACTGCTGGCATATTCATTTTTGCCGCAGCTTTTACTAAATCTGGAACACTAATGGTAGATTGTAAAATGGAAAACTGTGTATGATTATGTAGATGCGCAAACTCTGCTTCTTGTAAAGTAGCTAAGTTTTTATTTATATCCTCTTGAGAAACACCACCGGTATCTTTTTCCCAAAGTGCATCTGCTATTTTTTTAGATGCTTTTTTTAGATTGATGTGTTTAAGACCAATAAGTTGTATCTCTTGCGGATTGGCCTCATTAAAATTCTTAAAATAATCGGGCTGAACATCTAACTGCTCAACGGTATATTGTTGCTTACGTATAAGCTCCAGAAAACAACGTGTAGTTGCCTCTACATCGGCAGTGGCATTATGCGCTTCTCCAAAAGGCTCTCCAAATAAAAATTGATGTAATTCTGTCAGCGTTGGTAATTTAAACTTACCTCCACGACCTCCTGGAATTTGGCAAAGCTTTGCTGTATGTTCTGTACAAGTATCTAAAACAGGTAGTTCTTGTAAAGGATTTTCTACACCTAAACGGTGAAATTCTGCTCCCATGATATTAACATCGAACCCAACATTTTGCCCTACCACAAATTTGGTCTTGGACATTGCAATATTAAATTTCTCTAAAACCTCGGCTAAAGAAACGCCTTTTTGCTCTGCTAACTCTGTAGAAATACCGTGTATTTGTTCTGCGTCATATGGAATGTTAAACCCATCTGGTTTTACCAAGTAATCTTGACTCTCCACTAACCTACCCATGTCATCATGAATTTGCCATGCTATTTGTATACAGCGCGGCCAGTTGTCGGTGTCTGTAATAGGAGCATTCCAACGTTTAGGTAATCCGGTGGTTTCGGTGTCAAAAATTAGATACATAAAGGAGTTCTTTCAGAAAAAATAAGTAGATAAAAATAAGCAAAGTTAGCCTTTGTTTTAGTTAAAATAGACAGGAGTTATTAACTACTTTTGCTTTCTACTTTAATAAAAATATGAATTACATTGTTGTTTTACTGAAATACAGTATATTTGCACCCGCTTTCGGATTGACTTTGCTCACCAAACGCAAAAAATTAAGTTAAAGAATTAATAATCAAGGGTCGGGCACCCTACAAATTAATGTGATATGCCAGTAAAAATTAGATTACAAAGACACGGTAAAAAAGGAAAACCATTCTATTGGGTTGTTGCAGCAGATGCAAGAGCAAAAAGAGATGGTAAATACTTAGAAAAATTAGGAACATACAATCCTAATACAAACCCAGCAACTATTGACCTTAATATAGATGGTTCTGTTCAATGGTTACAAAATGGTGCGCAACCTACAGATACTGCTAGAGCAATTTTATCTCACACTGGTGTTATGCTAAAAAATCATTTAGCAGGTGGTGTTCGTAAAGGAGCTTTAACGGAAGAGCAAGCAGAAGAAAAATTTGCTGCTTGGTCTGCTGAAAAAGAAAAAGCTAATGCTGCTAAAGTTGGTGGTATTGATAAAATTAAAGCAGATGCTAAAGCGAAAGCATTAGCTGCTGAAAAAGAAGTAAATGAAAAGCGTGCTGCGGAAGCTGCTGCTGCATTATTGCCAGAAGTAGAAGAAGTTGCCGAAGAAGTTGCTGCTGAAGCACCTGCAGAAACTACTGAAGAAGTAGAAGCCGCTCCTGCTGCATCTACAGAAGAAGAATAGATTAAAATAAAGACGCTATGCAGAAGGAAGAATGTTTCTACTTAGGCAAAATCGTCTCTAAATATAGTTTTAAGGGAGAAGTACTAGTTAAACTAGATACTGATGACCCGGAAACTTACGAAAACATGGAATCAGTATTCGTTTCTTTAGGAAACAATCTGGTTCCATTTTTTATTGATAAATGTCGCTTACATAAATCTAACCTTCTACGGATAGATTTTGAGGAAGTAAAAACAGAATCGGATGCAGACCGCATTATGGGTTCTAAATTATATTTACCGCTTGCAATGCTTCCTAAATTAACAGGAAACAAATTCTATTTCCACGAAATAATAGGTTTTAATGTTCATGACTCTATTCATGGAAATATTGGAACCATCACTGGTGTAAATGACACCACTTCTCAAGCGCTTTTTGAAATAGAAAAAGAAGACAAACAGATTCTTATTCCTGTAAGAGACGAAATAATTACCAAGCTAGATAGAGAAACAAAAACTATCTACGTTACCACACCAGAAGGATTGGTAGATTTGTACTTAGAGTAAAAATTCCAAATAATAAATTCTAAATTCCAAAAATGGACACTAAAAAAGTATATGATTTAGAAGAAAGGACTTTTTTATTTGCCAAATCATGTAGATTCTTAATAAAGAAATTATCAAAAACCGTCTCGAATATTGAAGACGGCAAACAACTAATTAGATCCTCTGGCTCTGTTGGGGCAAATTATATTGAGGCTAACGAAAAACTAGGTGATAAAGATTTCAAATATCGTCTTAAAATAGCTAGAAAAGAAGCTAAGGAATCTAAATATTGGCTACGATTACAAGAAAAATTAAATCCAAATAACGATATAAGAGTTTTAATCCAAGAAACTGAAGAACTAAGAAAGATTTTATCTGCAATCATCAATAAAACATAAAATAAGCCTTTTGGTATTTGTTTTTTAAAATTTGGAATTTATATGAAAAAACCATTCACATTTAAACAATTTACCATAGAACAAGACCGCTGTGCCATGAAAATTGGTACTGACGGAGTTCTTTTAGGTGCTTGGACCGCAATAAACAACAGCACGTATTCCATTTTAGATATTGGCTCAGGTACAGGCATAATTGCTTTAATACTTGCGCAACGTAGTGTTGCAGAGAATATTGAGGCTATAGAACTAGATGGGGATGCATTTGAACAATGCACCGAGAATTTTGAAAACTCGCCTTGGGGAGATCGTCTTTTTTGTTTTCATGCTGGTTTTGATGAATTTGTAGATGAATACACAGAAGAGGAGCCTGATGAATCTGAATTATACAATCTAATAGTTTCTAACCCTCCTTTTTATAGTGAAGAAGTTACAAGTGGCAACAGCGCGAGAGATACAGCAAGACAAAATACTTCTTTACCTTTTGACGAACTAGTAGAAGGAGCTTCTAAACTATTAACAAAAAATGGTTCCTTTTCTACTATTATACCATTTAAGGAAGAAGAAAGTTTTATTTTACTTGCTTCCAAATTTGACTTATTTCCAAAAAGAATTACTAGAGTAAAAGGAAATGCTTCTTCAGAAATAAAACGAAGTTTATTAGAGTTTACTTTTACTAAAACCAAAACTCTAGTAGACGAATTAGTTATAGAAAAGGAAAGACACCAATACACTAACGAATACAAAGAGCTTACAAAAGATTTCTATTTAAAAATGTAACTAGACATTGTTGTAATGTTATATTTCTTTATTTATATTTGATAGAAACGTCTATTATTTATGAAACCAGATTTATTTGAAGCTCCAGATTACTATAATTTAGATGATTTACTTTCTGAAGAACATATTTTGGTTCGTGATGCGGCTCGCCAATGGGTAAAAAGAGAGGTTTCTCCCATTATTGAAGAATATGCACAAAAAGCAGAATTTCCGAAACAAATACTAAGTGGCCTTGCAGAAATAGGTGCTTTTGGACCATACATTCCAATGGAATATGGTGGTGCCGGTTTAGACCAAATAAGTTATGGCTTAATAATGCAAGAAATAGAACGTGGAGATAGTGGCGTACGCTCCACAGCATCCGTACAATCTTCATTGGTTATGTACCCAATATTTACATACGGAAATGAAGAACAACGAAAAAAATATCTTCCAAAATTAGCCTCTGGAGAACTAATAGGTTGCTTTGGCTTAACCGAACCAAATCATGGTTCTAACCCAAATGGTATGGAAACCAAATTTAAAGACATGGGAGACCACTATCT
Source organism: Maribacter vaceletii (assembly GCF_003634105.1). Lineage (GTDB taxonomy): Bacteria > Bacteroidota > Bacteroidia > Flavobacteriales > Flavobacteriaceae > Maribacter_B > Maribacter_B vaceletii. The sequence goes on from NZ_RBIQ01000007.1 coordinate 628,618, forward strand.
TTTAAATGGTGCCAAACTTTGGATTTCTAATTCGCCCTTTGCAGATATTGCTGTAGTATGGGCAAAAAATGAAGAGGGTAGAATTCACGGTCTAATTGTGGAACGTGGCATGAAAGGCTTCTCTACACCTACAACGCACAACAAATGGTCTTTACGAGCATCTGCAACAGGAGAGTTAATTTTTGAAAATGTAAAAGTGCCCAAAGAAAACCTACTTCCTAACAAATCTGGTTTAGGGGCACCATTAGGTTGCTTAGATTCTGCTCGTTATGGTATTGCATGGGGAGCAATTGGCGCTGCAATGGATTGTTACAATACGGCTTTGCGCTATGCTAAAGAACGCATCCAATTTGGAAAACCTATAGCAGCTACACAATTACAACAAAAAAAATTAGCCGAAATGATTACCGAAATAACAAAGGCACAATTACTTGCTTTTAGGTTAGGGCAATTAAAAAATGAAGGTAATGCAACAACAGCACAAATATCTATGGCAAAGCGAAATAATGTAGATATGGCATTAAAAATAGCAAGAGAAGCTCGCCAAGTTTTAGGAGCAATGGGAATTAGTGGAGAATATAGCATAATGCGCCATATGATGAATCTAGAGAGTGTAATTACCTATGAAGGTACCCATGATATACATTTACTAATTACTGGTGCAGATATTACTGGTTTACCAGCATTTAAATAAAGACTTATATAACCTAAGCCTCATATTAGCTTAACATAGTTTATTACAAGTTACTACTACCTTTGTAGTGTCCTTAATGGAAACGTTCTTATGTTATTTTTTTGAGTTAGTTTAAACCGATGTCTCCATCGGTTTTTCTTTTTTTAAAGGTTTTATTAATTTACTGTACCAATGCCCAGATTTTTTAATACTTCTTTTTTGCGTTTCAAAATCTACATGTACTAATCCAAATCTTGGATAATAGCCTTCTGCCCATTCAAAATTGTCTGTAAATGTCCATACAAAATAGCCATTTACATTTACCCCTTTTTCTTTAGCCCTCTTCACTTCTTTAATATAATCTTGTAAATAGGCAGTACGGTCTTCATCATAAACCCCTTCATTTACAACAACATCATTAAAAGCTGCTCCATTTTCGGTAACTATTACACTTTTAACTCCAGGGTATGCATCAAATTTTTTAAGCATTTTATAAATACTTGGCGGATACACTTCCCAATCCATCTGAGTTATCTTAACATTACGATTAGATGCTTTAATAATCTTAGCCTTTAAATAAGGAACAAAATGGCTGTGTTTCACTATCTCTCTTGTATAATTTTGCACCCCAATAAAATCGAACTCAAAAATACTATCCTCTTTGTCTTCTGGCTTACAATACTTTTCTATTCGTTTTAAAACCGAAACATCTTCTATAGGATATCCTAAACCCAAAGACGGCTCTATAAACAATCTGTTAAGCATTGCATCAGCTTTCTTTGCAGCAACTAAGTCTCTCTTCTTAGAACTATGCGGTGTAATTTGTGAACAAGAAAAAGTAGTTCCAATAGTTGCATTTTCTACTAGTTCTCTTAGTATTCTACCTCCTTTTGCTTGACACAAAACCGCATGATGCACTGCCGGTAAAAAATATTTTAATCCTTTTTTACCAGGAGCATGCACTCCTAAAAAATAACCAGCACCTGTAAAAACCATAGGTTCATTTAAAACCATCCAATTTTTTACTCTATCGCCAAAACTAGTTGCGCATACTGTTGCAAATTCTGAAAACCAACTCACTATTTCTCTATTTGCCCAACCTCCTTTATCTTCTAATATTTGTGGCAAATCCCAATGATATAAAGTAACCCAAGGCGTTATACCACATTCTAAACAAAAATTTATGACGTTATTATAAAAACCAACTCCCTCCTTATTAACTTCCCCAACACCATTTGGCAATATCCTTGTCCATGAAATAGAAAATCTAAAATTTGTAATATGCATAGATTTCATTAAAAGAATATCTTCTTTATATCTTTCATAAAAATCGCAAGCAATAGTCCCATCTTGATCTTGGTAGATAGTTCCTTTTTTAGAAGAAAAATCGTCCCAAATAGATGCACTTTTGCCATTTTTATTATGAGAACCCTCTATTTGATATGCCGCTGTAGAAACACCCCAAATAAAATTATCTCCAAAATCCTTAGAAGTAAGATTTCTTGTTTTATTCTCTTCTGATTTACTCATAAAATTTTATAAAGCTATAGCTTCTTGAAGTAGTCTATTTACAATAAGTTCTGTAATTTCTGGGTAATCTACCTCTACAATAGAATCTGAATTTATCCACTTTTTTATTTTTTCTACGTGTTTTATCTTTAAAGTCTTTAGAACGGGAACTCCCATTTCTTTTAAGGCTGCAGAATTACATTGTTGCTCATATTGTCCTTTCATAGGGATAACTAGCAACTTCTTTTTTAAAAACAAAGCTTCTGCAGGGGTTTCAAATCCGCCTCCACAAAGAACACCTTTACTACTAGCCATGCTTTGTATAAAAGCATCATTAGTAATTGGAGAAATAGCAATATTATTTGTAAAATAAGCCTGTTTACTATGTTTAGAAAAAACTTGCCATTGTACTTTCTTAACCTTAGAAAGTACTTTTATAATTTTAGCATCACTATAAGAGGGTAAGTATACTGTATAGTGATTCCCGTTTGTACTTTTTAACTCTCTTATATCTTTTCTAATAATTGGGGTATACATATTATTACCATACTCTTTAAAATGTAAGCCATATTGATGGGTTGTAGGCGCATAATTTTTTAAAATCATTTTACCTAATAAATCGTTCTTTTTTGGTTTTGGAGCATTAGGAGAAAGGACTGCTGCCTGGTGGCTAAAGCTAAAACAAGGCTTGTTTTTAAGTTTGCAAGCCCAAGCGGTTACTGGTTCAAAATCGTTTATAATTATATCGTAATCTTCTATAGGAATACTCTTAATTTCTTTTTGAAGGCGTTTTGTGTTTGCTTTTACATAGGTTCGCCACATATTTACACCGCCTTTTTTTCCAAATATGAAACTAAGCCCTTTTAGTTGGTATTTTATTTCGTGTGGAATTTTAATATCTGCTTGGGTGCCGCTTACAAGAATATCTAAATCTACTTTCTTTTGCAATACAGGAATAACATCTCTAGCCCTACTTAAATGGCCATTTCCTGTACCTTGAATAGCATATAATACTTTCATAAAAGTGTGTTACTTTATAAAACTCAATTAGTCTTCTTAGGCGCCCTTAAGATTTGAAATTCTTTAACAAGACTCTCAAACAATTCATTCTTTTCCAAAACCTCAGTATCTTCCTCTTCTTGATTAGCATCTAAAAGCTCTTCCTGATAATTGTAAAGCGACCATTTGGAATTATTATATTCTAAAGAGGTAAGATTTTCTATCCAATCTCCTGAATTTAAATATAGTACACTGCCCTTGTCATTTTTAATTTCTCGCATTTCTGGCTGATGTATATGACCACAGACTACATAATCGTACTCATTCTCTATGGCTATATCTGCTGCAATTTGCTCAAAATTATTGATGAATTTTACTGCAGATTTTACACTATTTTTTATTTTTTTAGACATTGACACAGGGCCTTTACCCATTTTTTTACTGATAAAATTTACTGCTCTATTTAAAATAATCAATAAATCATACCCTTGCGCACCCAGCTTAGCTATCCATTTAGAATGTTGCATGGTAACATCAAAAACATCCCCATGAAAAAACCACATTTTTTTTTCATCAACAGTTAGTAAAACTTTATTTACTATAGTAAACGAACCCAATTTAAAGCCAACAAATTTTCGAAGCATTTCATCATGGTTGCCTGTAATATAATGCACTTTTACCCCTTTAGCAATCCACTCCATTATTAGCTTAACAACTTTCATATGGGCTTTTGGCCAATACCGTTTTTTAAATTGCCAGATATCTATAATATCTCCATTTAAAATTACCTCTTTGGGTTTTATAGATTTTAAATATTTAAGAAGTTCCTTAGCGTGGCAACCATACGTACCTAAGTGCACATCGGATATAACCACAATATCTACGGGCCTTTTTTTCATAAAATTATTTTGGAAGAATTTTTACTCGATAATCGAGATTTAAATACTTCGAGGCAAGCCTCAAGATTTTTAAATTGTTTTTGGCGGAAATACCTCGTGGACTTGCCCTGCGGTAATTTACTAACTCTCTTAAATTTTAACGGAGAATAATAAGTGCTTAATTGCGTAATTAAAACATTTACAATCCAAGTAGAGATAGCAATTAAGATTATTTTCATCACATAAAAATAGATATTGCAAAATTCTATATATATTTTCTAGCTACGGTAAGGATAGGTTTACTATTAAGTTATTACATTGTTAATGAAGAAGTCCCAATGTTATTTTAATGACACAAAAAGGTTTAAAAACAAAACTACAGGGCTACACAACAACTATTGCTTATTACGCAACAATACTTTTTTAAAATTAAAGTCTACCAGTATATTTACCCTGTAATAAAAACGAATTAATAATTTTTCATTTTCATATAGTGTTCTCGTAAAAGAGCTTTGTCTTAATTGACAAAGCTCTTTTTAGTTTTATAAAAGTTTGTATTTAACTTTTAACTGCTTTACTAATTTTTACTTTTACAGATTTACTAATAGGAGTTCTACTTTTATCTGCATATTGGTTATAAGGCACTACAATATTAGTTTCTGGATAATAAGCAGCTATATTACCTCTTGGAATTTTATATGCAATTACTTTAAAATTATTTGCAGTACGCTCTTTACCATCATAATAACTACTAATATTAACTACTTGTAGTTGGGACAATCCATGCTGTTTCATATCCTCTGGATTCATAAAAACAACTCTTCTTGCATTGTAAACTCCCCTATACCTATCGTCTAGACCATAAATAGTAGTATTAAACTGGTCATGGGAGCGTATAGTCATTAATAAGAATTCATCTTTTTCTAAATTATGGACTGGCAACTTATTAATAGATATTTGTGCTTTACCATTAGGCAGCGCACTAAAATCTAATTCCCTTGCATTATGCGGCAAATAATACCCTTTTCCTTTAGACCTTTCTTTTGTATTCTTATATCCTTTAATTACTTGGTCTATTTTTGTTCTTATAAGTTCATAATCGCTTGCCATAGCTCTCCATGGTACCGAATGTGAATCTGTAAAATGAGTAGTTGCAATTTCTGCAATCATTTCTGGTTCACTTTTTATGCTTCCAGAAGCTGGTTTTAATATTCCCATAGACTGGCGTACTCTACCCATACTATTCTCCACAGTAACATAACGTTGCACGCCTTCTTTTATATCTTTTTCTGAACGTCCATATGTTGGTAATAAAAGTGCCGTTTTACCAGTAACCAAATGGGTTCTATTTAATTTAGTACTTATTTGTACCGTTAAATTACATTGCTCTATTGCTTCGGCTGTATATTCTGTGTCTGATGCCGCCATTAAAAAATTACCTCCTAGACACATAAAAAACTTTGCTTTGCCTTCATGCATGGCATGAATAGCTTCCACTGTATCTAAACCCTCCTCTGCAGGCGCATTAAACCCTAAATGCTCTTTTATACGTTTATTTAATTCTAGGTCCACAAAGTGCATAATACCCACACTACGGTCCCCTTGCACATTACTATGCCCACGAACAGGACAAGTACCTGCATTTGGTTTTCCTATTGCCCCTTTTAATAAAAGAATATTTACAAATTCTTTTATATTCTCTACCCCATTTTTATGTTGCGTAAGCCCCATTGCCCAACAAATAATAATCTTAGAGTTGGTTGCTAATAATTTTACTGTTTCTTCAATTTTTTCTTTACTAACACCACTTAAGGTAAGTAACTCTTCTTCGTCATAATTTTCTACATCAGCCAATAATGCTTCATAACCTTCTGTATATTTTTCTATAAAAGCATGATCAAACACCCCTTTATTTAACTTGTCTAAAACCGCCAATTTTTTAATTAACAATTTAGCCAAAGCAATATCTTGGTTAATTCTTACCTGTAAATGTATATCTGCAATATCTTCTCCAGGTCCAAGAATACCTTTTAAATTCTGTGGATTTTTAAAATTTACTAACCCAGCTTCTTCCAAAGGATTTATACTAATAACCTTACCACCGTTTTCTTTACATTTTTCTAATGCAGATAACATACGCGGGTGGTTAGTTCCTGGGTTTTGACCCGCTACAATAACCACCTCAGCTTCATAAAAATCTTCTAAAGTAGCCGATCCTTTACCCATACCAAGTGTTTCTCCTAAAGCCACACCGCTAGATTCATGGCACATATTAGAGCAATCTGGCATATTATTAGTCCCCAGAGCTCTTGCAAACATACCGTATAAAAAAGCCGCCTCATTACTAGAGCGCCCTGAGGTATAAAAAACAGCTTCATCTGGGGAGTTTAATTTCTTTAACTCTTCTGATATTAATTGATATGATTCTTCCCAGGTTATAGGCTCATAATTTACACTACCTGGACGAAGAACCATTGGCTCTGTAATTCTCCCAAATTTATTTAATTGATAATCGGTAAGTTCTGAAAGTTTTTCAACGGAGTTTTCTTTAAAAAATGAAGCATCTATTTGTGATGAAGTTGCTTCATCTGCTAAAGCTTTTACTCCATTTTCGCAATATTCTGCAAAACTAGATTGCTTTTCTGGTACTGGCCATGCACAACTAGGGCACTCAAAACCTTTATCTTGGTTCATTTGAAGCAAAGCCCCCATAGATTTAACAACTCCCATTTCCTTAAAGCCATGTTTAAGAGCTTCTTTAACCCCTAACATTCCTGCAGCTTTTTTCATAGGCTCTCCTAACTTTATATCTAAAAAATCTTGAGAACCTCTTATAGAAACCTTTCTTTTAAAATCTGACGCCATAAAATGGTATTATTTATAAGGTTAAAATTGCTGATATTTTTACAAAAAATCAAAAATAGCAGTGTTTACAACAAATAACTAGACATACACATCATTTCTTTTAAAAAACAAGACATCTCTTATATATTTACCCTGTAATAAAAACGAAATAAAATTTTTCATTTTCATATAGTGTTCTCGTAAAAGAGCTTTGTCTTAATTGGTGAAGCTCTTTTTAGTTTTTATAAAAAAAAGAAATTAATGATTTGTGTTTTTAACTTTACAAACGCAACATTAAGATGAACTTAATATAACTTTAAGTTAAATATAGAATAACGTTTTCTTCTAAATTTAATAATAGTTTTGGAGTGTTCTATTAGGTTAATTAATATACAATTAACTCATTTTAAAACCGGTATTCGTACCGGTTTTATTATTTAATTCTGCAAACAATTTAGCCTACTCTATACCTATTATTTTACTTCTTCTTTCAAACAAAACATTATCCTTCCAAACCCCCTTAAGCTTTCCTATTCTTTCTCTTTTCCCTATATACCTAAAGCCCATTTTCTTATGTAAAGTTATACTCCCAATATTATCAGGAAAAATTCCTGATTGTAATGTCCATATTTTTGCTATTTCACTTTCTAAAATAAGTTGTCTCATTAACAATTTACCAATACCTAAACCTCTATGTTCTTTCCCTATATAAACGCTAACTTCGGCAACACCACCGTAAACACATCTGCTAGAAACAGGAGAAAGTGCTGCCCAACCTAAAACCTTATCTTCCTTGACCATTACTAACCTACCAATTTGCAAGTGAGAAGTATCCCAATCTTGATACTTAGGCACTTTGGTTTCAAAAGTTGCCATATGCGTATCTATACCCTCTTTATAAATCTTAGCAACAGCACCCCAATTATCCTTTACCATTTTGTGAATCTCCATAACAAGTATTTACTATCGTAATATTGCGATTAAATGAATTATAAAAAAAGTCGAATGTATTACGTTCGACTTTTTACTATGCTAAAACCAAGGTTTTTTACCTACTTGGTATGTATTATAAAATTCCTCATCGGTTTTAGTTAAATAAATAATACCTTCTATTAAACCAATAATACCAGCAGCACCGCAAGTAAGAAAAGTGGCAACAACTTGTATTATACCTTCTTTAGTATACCCCAAAATAAACTTGTGTATTCCTAAAGACCCAATAAATATAGCTAATAAACCTGCTAGTACTTTTTTATTTTCTCCGCCTGCACTTCCAAAAGCTTCTTTTGCACTATCTGCAAATTCATTAGCAGTCTTCTTTGCTTCGTCTGCAAAATCTCCAGCGGCTTCCTTAGCGTCTTCAGCAAACTCACTTGCTTTCTCTTTTGCTTCATCAAATTTCTCTGAAGCATTTTCTCCTATATCTTTTGCTTTTTCTTTTGCCGAATCTAAAGCATCTTCTGCCTTATCACCCAAATTTTTGTTTTCTTCTGACATTGTTATTTTAGTTTTTGGTGGTTAATAAACTCCTTAAATGTACTATTTATTTTGAATATTATACAAGCTCTTTATTAAAAGTAATCCTAAAGACTATAAATTTTATATAAAACTCTTGTTTTCCTAAAAAACAAACACTTACAAGTAGATTTTAAAATACCAATAGGTTTTTTATACCGATTAGGATATTAATAACACTCTAAATATCAAAATATTATATTGTATTATAAATTAGTACAAATACTACCTCTTTATATTTTTTTCATACAAACGTATCCAATTCTCTGGTGTCATTTTACGCGCCAACTCCTCTATTAAACCATACGGTATATCATTTGTGTACTTAAAACGAATACAGCTTTTACCCATATCTAATTTTCTTTTACAGTGCTTTGGATATTCCTTTACAAACCAACCATAGAGATTAGAATCTGCATATATACCGGAATGGTATAATGCAATAAAGTTTTTTTGAGAGGCCAAATTTATAAAGGGCAGCGGTAACTTTGGGTCACAATGATAACCATCAGGATATATAGAATGTGGCACTACATATCCTAACATTTTATAACTAATACATTCTAAAAAGCCTTCTGGTAAATTTGTTTTTAAAATATCTCGAATTTTAGAAACTACTTCTTTTCTATCTTCTGGTAAGCTTTCTATATATTCTTCTGGCGTAGTGGCATTAGACATCATTTAGAGTAAATTAAATGTTATCCTTTAAAGTTACTAAATTTAGCATTTAGTATACATCTACTTTTCTCGTATATCTATTGCAGTTTCTAATAGAAAATTAAGTGTTTCTATAGCAATATCTTTAGTAGGATTTACTCTAAAAATTTTCATTTTAGCTCGTTTTCCAGTTTCTAAATCTGGATGTATAAGTTTATCCCCATCTACAAAAAGAATATATGGTTCTGTTGATTTTTTATCTACCCAGAGATACACAAACATTTTATTATGGTAACAAAAACACGGCATTCCATATTTAGTAGTCTCCGTTATATTTTCGCTTTGTTTAAGTATAATATCTCGCAAAGCAAGTAAGCAACTTTTGTTTGGCTCGTGTTTACTAAAATAAAAATCTTCGTTTTTGTTCATGGGATTATATTAACAAAACTCTGTCTTCACCTTATCTACAATAGTCTGGGCTAATTTAATTTTACTTTCTACGGTCCAGCCAGCAACATGTGGCGTTAGCAATACTTTATTAGATTTTATTAAATATTGAAAAGCTTCTGGCATATTCGCTTCTAGCATATTCGCTTCTGCAAACATATCTTCGAAGGAACTTTTTTCGTACTCTAAAACATCTAAGCCTGCTCCTAAAATTTTTTCAGATTCTAAAGCTTGCACCAAATCTTGTGTTTTAATACATTTTCCACGTGCCGTATTTAGAATCCAAAATGGTTTATGAAACTGAGAAATAAATTCTTTATTTATCATCGCAATGGTTAATTCGGTTTGTGGAACATGCAAGCTAAGAACATCTGTTCTTTGTTGTAATTCTAATATTCCCACTTGCCTAGCATCTTCATTACCTACTCCGCCTTGAATATCATAACAAATTACCTCTACATCAAAACCTCGTAATTTTTTGGCAAATGCCTTTCCCATATTACCATACCCAATAATACCAACCGTCTTACCATCTAGCTCTATTCCTCTATTACCCTCACGGTTCCATGTTCCAGAACGCACTTCATTATCTGCACTTGTAAGCTTATTAAATAAAGATAACAACATTCCTAAGGTATGCTCGCCTACAGCATTTCTATTTCCTTCTGGTGCAGAGGCTAAAAAAATTCCTTTATGCTTAGCATAACTAGTATCTATATTTTCTAAGCCTGCTCCTAACCTTCCTATAAATTTTAAGTTGGGTGCTTTATCTAAAAATGTTTTATCTATCGTAAATCTACTTCTAATAATAAGCCCGTCATACAAATGTAATTTTGTTTCTATTTCCTGTTTGGAAGAGGTATAATCCTCATCATTCTGGAAACCTAAAGTTGTAAATTGTTCTATTATTAATGGGTGATTTAAATCTAAATGTAATACTCTCATAAATTAAATTTTGGGGTAACTAGTCTGCGTTTTTTCATGTTTTATTCCGCCTGTATGTGCAGTAGTTAATTTTTCAAAAAGAAGAACCTCAACTACTTCTCCGTTTTTAGTACTAGGGTTATGTTCCACACCTTTAGGAACTACAATGATTTCTCCTTCTTTTACCACTTCTGTACGGTCTCTAAATTGCATATACAAGGTGCCTTTTATCACCTGAAATAACTCATCTTCATTTTCGTGGGCATGCCAAACAAATTCACCTTTGAGTTTTGCTAATAGCACTTGCATAGTATCTACAATTGCTATTTGATGTGGGTGCCATTCTTTTGTAAACTCGGCATGCTTCGCTACAATATTAATTGATTTCATAAAAAAGATTAGAACAGTAAGGTATTGTAAAAGGATTTAAATTCCTAATACCATTTTGGCTATCCAGAAGTAAATTAGGATTCCAAAAATATCATTACTTGTAGTAATAAAAGGCCCTGTTGCTATTGCAGGGTCTATTCCTTGTTTATTCAAAAATAATGGGACAAAAGTCCCTATAAGTCCTGCTACTATAATAACCACAACTAAGGATGCTGAGATAGCAAATGCTGTATTTACGTCTCCTTTAGTAACCCAGACAAAGAAAAACAGAAAAAGTGCTAGAATAGTACCATTTAACGCTGCCAAAAGCATTTCTTTTATTAACCTTCTATTTATACTCCCCTTTACATCATCATTAGCTAAACCTTGCACTATAATTGCACTAGATTGTACTCCTACATTACCTGCCATTGCCGCAATTAATGGTGTAAAAAAGAATAATACGGCATACTTGTTAAAGGTATCTTGAAAACCTTCCATAATTAAAAAGGCACCTACACCACCTACAAGTCCCAAAAAAAGCCATGGTAAGCGTGCTCTTGTAAGTTCTATTATACTGTCATCTGCCTCTACATCTTGTGTAATACCTGCTGCTAATTGGTAATCTTTATCGGCCTCTTCTTTTAATACATCTACAATATCATCAATAGTAATTCTCCCTAATAAAGTTTTACTATTATCCACAACCGGAATTGCTTCTAAATCGTACTTAGACATAACTTTTGCTACATCTTCTACATTATCTTCTACATTTACATAATCTACATTAGAGATATAGATGTCTGCAATTTTTTTTTCGTTTTTAGCTACAATAAGGTCTTTTAATGACAATCTTCCTACTAACTCATCTTGTTTATTAACTACATAAACGGAGTGCACACGTGTTACTTCTTCTGCTTGGCCTCTTATACGGCGTAAACAACCTGCAACTGTCCAGGTGTCATAAACTTTAACTAGCTCTTTTGCCATTAACCCCCCAGCCGTATCTTCTGCATATTTAAGAAGTTCTTTAATCTCTTCTTTATGCTCCTCATCTTCTATATTAGATATTACTTCTTGCTGACGTTCTTCTGATAATTCTGCAATAATATCTACAGCATCATCTGTATCTAGTTCTTCTAATTCTTCCGCAATTTCTTTAGAAGATAAATTACCTAAAATGGCTTCTCTTAAGTCATCATCAACCTCTGTTAAAACATCTGAAGTTTTATCACTATCTAACAACTTTATTAAATAAGTAGCTTCTTCTGCAGCTAACTCATTTATTATTTCAGCAACATCGGCATAATGCACCTCATTCAAAAGACCCTCTAATTGTACATCCTCTTGGTTGTAAATTAACAGTTTTATTTCTGCTACAAGTTCTTCTGTAAGTTTAAACGGTGTCATTCTCTATTTTCTTAGTCAGCGTAATAAAATTGGCCACTGTTAATTGTTCAGGTCGCTTGCCAAAGATAACATCTTCTTTTAGATTATCTGAAAATGCAAATGGTTTTAAACTATTTCTTAACGTTTTCCTACGTAACCCAAAAGCAGCTTTTACCACTTTATAAAGCATAGGTACACTACAATCTAATTTTAGATTCTCTTTACGTGTTAAGCGTAAAACTCCAGATTGTACTTTTGGTGGCGGATTAAACACATTTGGCTCTACCGTAAATAAATACTCTGCAGTATAGAACGCTTGTGTTAATACAGATAATATACCGTAGGTTTTATTCCCTTCTTTAGCACATATACGCTCTGCCACTTCTTTCTGAAACATTCCCGAAAACTCTGGTACTTGTTCTCGCATCTCTAACATCTTAAAAACAATTTGTGTAGAAATATTATAAGGGAAGTTACCTGTTATTGCAAATTGCTCTTTACCAAAGAGGTCTTCTATGTTGTATTTTAAAAAATCGGCTTCAATTACTCTAAACGTTCCTTTTCTTTGTTGTAATTCTGGATGCTCTAATGGAAAATTAGTTTTAAGATATTCTATAGATTCTGTATCTAAATCTAAGGCCACCAAATCCATTTCTTGTTTTAGTAAGTGTTTGGTTAAAACCCCTGTGCCAGGCCCAATTTCTATAACATTTTTATACCCTTGTAAAGACAACGTATTGCCTATATCATACGCAACACCTTCATCTGTTAAAAAATGCTGCCCTAAATGCTTTTTAGCTTTTACAGGGCTATCTTCTTGCCAGTTTTTTTTAAACTTAGGCTTACCTCCAACATATTTTCCTTTTCCCTTTTTTGCCATAGCTTAATGTTCGCTTACTATTTGTAACTCCGTTCTAAATGCCACAAATTTACCAGCAAAAAGTTTACTACCATCTGATCGCATTTTTTCTGCATCTTCTTCATAGTATTTTTGTAAAGTTGCTTTACTATCTGTTGTGTATTGCACGGAATAGGTAACACCTCCCATTTCTTCTTCTACCAAAACTTTTGTCATTAATGCTTTACTAAACTTACCTGTTGCAAGCATTTCTGGAATGTGTGTTTCTTTCATCCACACTAACCAATTACTAACAATAGTTTCTTCTACATTAATGGTAACGTTATATATATACATATTTTTTTAATTTATGGCATCTCCACGCAATCTTCTAAAATGTTTTCTTGCTGTGGGGGCGTAATAACTATCTTGATAGTTATATATTATTTTTTCGAACTGTTCTTTTGCTTTCTGCGGCTTATTTAATTTATTCTCATATAACATACCCAAGGCATAATATGCATCATCTGCTAAAATCCCTTGGGCATAAAATTCTATTATTTTCTGATAATTAAATTTTGCTTGTTCATATTCTTTTAATTGTTCTAAAAATTCTCCTTGTTTAAGCAAAGCCTCATCTTCTATTTTTTCTCCTTTATGATTTTCTAAAATATCATTTAAAATTGTAACCGCTTCTTTTGTTTTATTTTGATATGCTAGCAAATCTGCCCTTGCATACTTCTTTAACGCTATTTGTGTAGAATCTTCCAAAACATTATCCGAAATTAATAAACTAAGTTGCATAGCATCATTTGCAATAAGCTGTGAAGTAGAACTTCTTAACACTTTTAATTGTGTTAATGCCCAATCAAAATCTCCTTTATAAAAGCTTGTTTGTGCTACTTTGAATCTGGCATTTTGCCCAATAACATCATTCTTAAATTTTCTCTGAATTTGAGAAAAATAAATAAGTGCTTCATTAAATTTTTTATTGTAGACTAAAATCTCTCCAAGTGCAAATTTTACGTAAGCTACAGACTCCCTATTCAAAGGTATTTCTAAATAATCTTTTAATAATTTAATTGCAGGGTCAGGGGTGTTTTTTTTAAATGTTAAAAACTTAGCGTACGCTATTTGTAATCTAAGTGTTGTGTTCTTAATGCCGTGAATTTGCAATAGTTCTTTATACTTTTTTTCTACATTATCTAAAGTGCTAGTACCCTCTTGTTGTAATTGAATGTTTATTAATTGCAACTCTGAATCTAATCTTGTGGTTTCATCTTGTGTTTCCTTTAAAATAAAATAATAAATCTCTTGTGCCACATCTAATTCTCCTACATTATATGCAATGTCCGACAAGTCTATTAATCTATTCGTATTTGTTCCTTCTGTTCTTTTAAAAATTGCCTTTTCTTGCCTAAAAGCACTTTCGTATTGTTTTTGTTTTACAAAAAGCCAACTCAACAAATCATTCCAAAGAATATCCGGATTTCTTTGCGCATTTTTTAAAAGCACTTTCTTTAAAATTAAATTATTGGTATTAGTAGTTTCTTCTGTAACAAAGGCATCTATATTACGTAAAACATTAGACTTAGAAGTTTTTCCTTCTAGGAGTAATGTTAAATAGGCAACATACATTTTCTCTATATTACCTTGCTCCCCATAAATTCTTGCAAGTTGGTAATTATAATTTAAAGAAGGATTTAGTGCCATTGCTTTCTCATAAGCTATAATTGCTTTATTAAGTAAGGAATACTTTAGAAATTTAGCTCCTATTCTAGAACCGTAATTAGGATTTTTACTTAAGAATTTTATTGCTTTATTGTACTGCGCTTCTGCTTTCTCATTTTTACTTTGAAGGGAGTAGGTGTATCCCAAATCTATTATAAAATTTGGAGCTACATTAGTATCTTTTATTTTTTTCTCTAAAAAAGCTTCTGCATCTTCATACCTTTCTAATTGCTGATAACATGCAACCAAACCCTCTAAATAATCTAACCTTCTTGGGTTCGATTTAGAAAGTTTTTCATAAAAAACAACTGCTTTATCAAACTCTCCATCATTAAAATATTGCAATGCCAAAAAATCTTCCTGGGCAGATGTCCAGAAAAAACAGCAGGTAAGTAAAAATGTGATAAATATGCGCAAGCTAGGATTTTTATCAAAGATAGATAATATCAAAAGATCTTAGATGCTATTTAACTGTAGCTTATATTTTAAAGTTAATTTTCAAGTTTTGAGATAGCTACAGGGAGTATTCTCTCAACAAATTTTGAATAGGCTAACTCTGAAGGATGTAAACCGTCTGAAGCAACAAGGTCTTTATTCTTTAGCCCCTCTCTAGTTATGTCTGTTATATTTATAAATGAAATATTCTTTTTAGTACAATAATTTTCTGCAAAAGCATTGTATTTATCTATACCATTAGATATTTTAATATCTCCTTCTCCAAAGGGAGTATAGGCATAATCTGGAATAGACACAACAATAACTTTTCCGCTACTAGATTTAGCCTTTTTAATTGCAGCTGCAACAAGGGCAGGAAACTCTAGCTCATATAAAGAAAAAGGTTTATTTTGATATTGATTATTTACACCAATTAAAAGAGTTACTAAATTATAATTATTAGCTACATTTTCTGACGCTACAGCATTAATTAGATTTGTAGTTGTCCAACCCGTTCTAGCAATCACTTTTAAGTCTATAGAAGTATTTGATCCAAAGCTATTTAACAACCCTTCTTTTAATTGCTCTGGAAATTTACAAGACACACAAACACTTTCTCCTATGGTATAACTGTCGCCTAAAGAAAGAATGGAAATAGTTTTACTTTTAAGAGTATCAGCTTTTTCCTCATTTTTCTCCTCTTTAGCAATCCTACTAATTACTTCTTCAGTATTAGAACATCCAAATGATAAAAACACACTTAAGCTAAAAAATAGCAAAAAACATTTCATTTTTATTTTAAAGATACGTTTTTAGCTACAAAACACTATTTAAGCAAAAAAGCGCTATAATTAAGGATTTGTAGACCACAAAGCAGCACTTTTTAGCATTGCTCTTCTTGGTAATTTTAATCCTGCTAGTATTAATTCTGCAAAATCTGTAGGTTGTAGTACATTTTCAGAACCTTTTTCCATCATATTTAACCCCAAAGTCATATCTGTTTCTATAGTACTTGGTGTTAATGTATTTACCCTAATATTATTTTTACGAACTTCTTTCATTAAAGATTCTGACATCCCTATAACTGCGAATTTAGAGGCTGAATAGGCAGATATATTTGCATTTCCGTTTAAACCAGCTGTAGAAGATACATTTACAATATCTCCTTCATTCTTATCTAATAAATAAGGTAAGACCTCTTTTGTAACATAATACATTCCCATAACATTAGTTTGTATCATAGCGCTCCATTGCTCAACTGGCATATCATTAAAAGACCCTACGGAACAAATTCCTGCGTTATTCACCAAAATATCTATACCACCTAAAGTGTCTATACTATTTTTGATATTCTTTTTTACTTCGTCATAATTACCAACATCGAAAACTGAATAAATAGCTTTTACTCCAAAGGTTTCTAACTCGGAAACCGTTTCTTTTAAAACGCTCTCTGTTCTTCCTGTAATAGCAACATCAATACCTTCTTTAGCAAACGCTAAAGCAGTTGCTTTCCCTAGACCTCTACCTCCACCGGTTATAATTGCTTTTTTGCTTTGTAAATTGCTCATTCTATATCTTTTTAATTAATTTTCTATTAAAATAGACCTAAGTCCTTAATTTTATTATAATTAGGAATCTTTTACAAGCTCTAAAAATTAGCTTCGATTAAAATACCTGGGATAAAGGCATTATCTATTCTTCCTGAGCCACCTGGATTAATATCATACTGCAATGCTGGTTGTAATGCAAAATAATCTGCTATTTGAAAACGATACCCCAATTCTAATACCACTTCGGATGACAATGTATCTCCTTTGAGGCTTGCCCATTCCTCACTAAAACTGCCAATAGTTGCAAAGAACAATACTCTATCCGCAGCTCTAGATGGTATTAATCCTTTCCAATTTATACCCAAACTACTTTGAAAAGGCACTTTTGCTATTTCGCCATGGGGAGAATAACTTATGGTAAGGAAAGAGGTTAAACCCTCTATAAGTTCTACATCTACATGCCCATAAAGACGCATAAAATAATCAGATTCATTAACTGGATTAAAATTTTCGAATGCTCCAAATACCTGATTTGCACCTAAATAAACCCTTGCATTACGATTAGCAACTTTTCCAAACCAATCGTATTGAAAAAAAATGGATAGATTATCTGAACTTCTAAAAGAAAAGTCTAAACCATGTTTTGTATCATCAAATATATCCTTTCCCATTTGATATACCCCTAATTGAAATTGATGGTTGGTATTAGGTTTATATTTTAGTCTGGTTCCCCATGTGGCAAAAGGAAATGTACTCATTAAACCATCTAACAGAAGGGCTCTTATAACCCCATTTACGGTATTATTAAGTGCATAGTAATATAATTTAGAACCGGAAAAATCATCGGCAGCAGTAGTTCGTCCTGCTTTTAAAGAAAAATGCTTACCAAAGTCTTTTTCTATACTTAAATCATATACAAAAGTATTCTGTCCGCCAACCATATTCAAAGGCTCAAAAACGGAACCTACATCATTCATAAGGCCTTTACCATGACGGTTTATCATAGATATTTTACCGCGAGTTCCTTTCCAACCTAATATTTTTTCAAAATCTAAGCTAAGTCCGGTATAAAGCTGCCCGGCATATTTACTGGTTTGGTCTACTCCCCCAGATACATTAGCCGCAGCAATAGAGACATAGGAAACAAAAGGATCTACGCCTTTATCAAACCAAACTCTATTCTGAATACTGTCCGTTTCTTGTGTTTGGGCAAATAGAGCAAACGAAGAAAATACGAAGAAGAGTAAAATTAATTTCTTCATTTTATATTAAATTGAGTTGATAGATTTACAAGCCACCTCAAGATGTACTCATAGGTGCCTAAGAAATTTTGATGAATAGAACCCAACAAATAATAGTTACATACTATTTGTTGGGTTGTAATTTAAATTACGTAAACAGTAATATTTGTTTTACTCTTTTGTCCAGTAATCCATCACAACAGCATCTGCAAAAAACTGTCCGTATTTTTCTAAAAGGTCAAGGTGCGCTTTATGAAATAAGTAAATTTCTCTTGCGTGTTCATCATTAAATGTAATTACAAAAGTATGTGTAAGTCCTTTTGTATGCCCTTCTGAGCTATCATTTAATCCCCATTCAAAACCAGCAACAGTTGGTATTTTATTTTTAAGATCAACAAAAGCATTAACTGCTTCGTTAACTTGTTCTTCTGTAGCATCTTCTTTGTATTTAAGATGTACTATATGTTTTAGTACTTTACCTTCTCTGTTAATTTTAGGAGACACATCATAAGACACCACCTTTTTAAAATCAAAACTAAATGACCCAGCTATTAGAAAATTCTTTCCATCAATCTTATGAGAACGTAAACCATAATAAATAGGAAACCCAACTTCTAGATAATTAATTGGACTTAGAATACCTTCTTCGTTTAATTTAAGTAACTGAACGCTGGCATCATCTCTTGTCCCAACAGCTAAAACAGCTTGGTTGTTATCTGTTGAAACAACTTCTATTCTTGTTTGTCCTTGTAACTTAGTTTTTTCATCATCTTTTAAAACAAAATGAGGAACTAAAGCGCCCTTATTGTTTATCTTAAATACACTTACACCATCTCCATGATATACAAAATCTGGTCTTTTAATAAAGCCATTTCTACTATAATATTTATGATGTCTATGTCCAACGATAACATATTTATTCTTACTTAAGGTAACTCCAGTAACTGGGTATGCTCCTGTTAAATACCTATCTGTTGTATTGTCACTTATATTATTTACGTTTTTGAATTTCCCGTTTTCATACACTCTAAAACTACTAACGCCATTATCTTGAAATCCACTAGTATATAAATACGTTTTGCCTTTTATTTTGTGAACAAACATTCCTATAATGCCATCTGTATGAATTTTTTCATCATCTTTAATTGACATAATATGAGTTAATTTCCCATCATCTTGTATTTTGAAACAAGTTAAACCGGGATTTTTTTCTAAACCACCTACAAATAAGTAGGACGTATTTTTCATATGTACCACCTGCAATGTAATACCCACAGCTAAATACGTGTCTTCTGTATCTTCAACTAAAGCAACACGTTCTAAAGACCCGTTTTCTTTTATTTTAAAGGTCTCTATAACATTTCCATGTTTGTTTGCTACAAAAAGAAAATCGGTGCCATTAATATTATCTGCAACCATACCTCTAGCTGGTCCTTTTTGTTTGTGTAATTCGTGATTGCTAATTGGAGTAAGAACACCTTCTTTATCTAAACTATAAACATCTACATTACCTACACCACCAACATATACATAGTGAGAACCTTCTTTTTCATAACTTGTAACAGAAACAGTATTTTTTCCAGATATGTTTTTAAAATCTTTTCTGTAAAGCATTACGTCATCAAGGGCTTGTGCCAAACAAAGTTGTGATACTATTAGTGCTATAAATAGAATTATATTTTTCATGATTTTATTTTTTATAATTTAATAGATTACTCTAAAATAGATTTAGCTCCTACTGTAGCAATTGCTCTATCTTGTTCTATAGTACCGCCACTTACTCCTATAGCACCAATAATTTTACCGTCTTTGTTTTTTATTGGTAATCCTCCAGGAAAGGATACCATTCCATTATTAGTTAATTCTATATTATATATTATACCTCCTGGCTGGGTTAATTCTCCTAATTTCCCCGTATCCATATTAAAGTAACGTGCTGTTTTAGCCTTTTTAATAGCTACATCTATACTTCCCAAGTAAGACTCATCCATCCTAATAAATGCCTTTAAATTTGCCCCTGCATCTACAACAGCAATATTTACTAAAACATTAGAATCTTCGGCATTTTTCTTAGCCGCTAAAAGAGCAGTAAAGGCTTCTTCGTGGGTAATATCATTCGTTATTTGTGCATTAACAGCGGTTCCAATAAATAATAAGGCAAATGTAAAAACACAAATTTTTAGGCGCTTAACTAAGTTCATAATTATCATTTTAATTTTATTTCACAAAAATTATAAACTATTCTGAAAAAAAAGTTGAACAAGTTCAACTCCGTAAAAATTTAGTAAGAATTTAAGGCTGTTTTTTAATTTTACTTAAAAATTCATGTGTAATACCCAAATAACTTGATGCTTGCCTATCCGTAAGTTTTGAAGCAATTTTAGGATATTTTTCGACAAAATGATTGTAACGTTCTTTTGCCGTTAAACTATGGTTTCTTATAATTCTTCGTTGCCATGCAACTATGGATTTTTGAAACATAATACGAAACAGTTTTTCTGCAGATGGAATTTTAGCATAAAGTGTTTCTTTATCTTTTTGAGATATTATTAGAACCTCACTATCTTCTAAAGCCTGTATATTTAGATCAGATGGTTTATGGTTCATAAAACTATCAATATCCATTAACCACCAATCTTTAGCAGCAAAATACAGGGTGTTTTCATTCCCTTTTTTATCTATGGTAAAGGTTCTAAAGCACCCCTTTACTACAAAACCCTCAAACTTACAGATAGTTCCTTGTGTTAATAAAAACTCTTTTTTCTTAATTGTTTTTAGCTTAAAAAACTCACAAATACTGTCTGCTTCTGAACTAGACAGATCTATATGTTTCTTTATATTTTCAATTAACAAATTATAAGTCACTATTAAAAAATTTACATCTTAAGGAAGATGTATTACTAGTTATTTTATTTTTTAAAGTGACTAATTTAATTAATCTATCTTACTAAAACCACAATATGGGATTAACACTTCTGGAATTTCTATACCATCTTCTACTTGGTAATTTTCTAAAATACCCGCAAGAACTCTTGGTAATGCTAAAGAACTACCATTTAAAGTATGTGCAAATTGGCTTTTTCCATTCTCGTCTTTATAACGCAATTTTAATCTGTTAGATTGGTATGCTTCAAAATTAGAAACAGAACTAATCTCTAACCAACGATCTTGTGCTGTAGAAAACACTTCAAAATCATACGTAAGAACAGATGTAAAACCTAAATCACCACCACACAATCTCAAAACTCTGTATGGTAATTTTAATTCTCTAAGAATATTTTTTACATGCTCTACCATACCATCTAAAGCTTCAAATGATTTTGATGGATGTTCTACACGTACTATTTCTACCTTGTCAAACTGATGTAAACGATTTAAACCGCGAACATGCGCACCATAACTCCCTGCTTCTCTTCTAAAACAAGGTGTATATGCTGTATAACAAATAGGGAATTGCTCTTCTTTTACTATTTCTCCTCTAAATAAATTAGTAACAGGAACTTCTGCTGTAGGTATTAAATACAAATCATCTTCACCTACATGATACATTTGACCCTCCTTATCTGGTAATTGACCAGTACCATAACCAGATGCTTCGTTTACTAGGTGTGGTACTTGTATTTCTGTGTACCCAGCTTCTGCATTTTTATCTAAAAAATAAGAAATTAATGCACGTTGTAAGCGAGCACCTTTACCTTTATAAACAGGAAATCCTGCTCCAGTAACTTTTACTCCAAGTTCAAAATCTATAATATCATATTTCTTTGCCAATTCCCAATGCGGCAAAGCATTAGAAACTAACTCAGGAACATCTCCTTCTGCAAAAATCTCTTCATTATCTTCATCTGTGTTTCCTGCAGGAACACTATCATGAGGTATGTTAGGTATTTGATACAATAAGGCTTGTAATTCTTCTGCAACACTAGTTAGTGTATCGTTCAAAACCTTGGACTCATCTTTTAAAACTCCAGTTTTTTCTTTTAAAACCGTCGCTTCTTGCGCTTTTCCTGTTTTAAAAAGCATTCCAATTTCTTTAGACAGGCTATTAGATTCTGCTAAAGTTTTATCTAATTTCGTTTGCGTTTCACGCCTTTTATCATCTAATGCTATTGCTTTATCTAATAAAGGAGCAGCATCTATATTGCGCTTTTTTAATGCGGTAATAAATTCGTTTTTAGACTCTCTAATTGCCTGTAATTGTAGCATTGGTTATATTTTGAATTGCAAATTTAGGTTTATTTACTTCTAATGCCAACAGAAAAACGTTCACTCTTCTTTTAATTTAGATGAAAGAATCCAATGATGATGGCTAAAGTGGCTCCAAGTCTCATTAGCTAAATCTATTTTAGGGTCTACAAAAGGCTGCATATACCTTCCATTAATGCTAATTTTAGAATTAATAGCATAGACTGCTATGTCTTCTCCTTTTTCTTTATACTCCATCTTTAAACGCTGTGCAAATTGCCACATAAAATCTGGATAAGATGCAACTCTTGCTCTTTGCTTTTGAGTAAGGTACTTATTTTGCTTTACATATATTTCTTTTCCGGTATCCTTATTTTTTACTTTAAAAAGAACACTTCCTCTACGGCTACGCAACATCATTCGCCAGCTTAATCTATGTCCCTCTTCGGTCCAAAGTACATTGTCTGTAATAAAGTGATGCCTTATAGGTAAGAACAATTGAATAATAAAATAAGTAGTAAAAAAAGCTAATAGAATATTTTTATTTTTTGGAATATTAACAACTGTAGGCTTACTTACCTCCTTTGTCTTAAAAAATATATTTCTAATAGTTTTTGGTTCAAAAAAGAAGACCGTAAAGGCTAAAGATAAAAATGGAAAAATACCAATTTGAAAAACAACAGCATTAAATAAATGAAAAAAGATAGATAAGATAAAAGCAAGTTTACGTGTAGGCTTATAAAGCAAGGCCGGAATAACTAGCAAATCGAACAAAATACCAAAGGTTCCCATAATAACATGTACCCAATGTTGTTGTAAAAAAACGCCAATTACGTAATAATCTGCCTTTCCTTTCATTAAAAGTTCTACCATACCAAAATCTAGCCAATCGCCATATAATTTAGCAATTGAAGCGTAAGTATATACAATAACTAGCTGTAAAACTATTATCCATTTTACATAAGCACACATGGTTTTAGATTGCAGACTTACATTTTTCTTTGCGTCTAAAGAGCTACCTTTATTTGCTGGCAAAAAACACATTAAAAAAGAAATTAATGCTAGTAAATAATAGTGATTATTATAGGAGGTTTTTTGCATTAAATAGACCCCAGACCATAAAATAAAAAAAGCTATAATACTTACACGATATTTATACCCTAAGGCTATACAAACACCTAAAGTTCCCATTATAAAAAAATAGAAGTACATACCATTTCCAGGCAAAGGTTGCAACCACTCAAAACCAATAAAACTAAAAGTAAAACTAGGTTCTATTAGGGTTCTTTTAATCCACCCTGTGACCATTGCGCCATAACATTCTAAAGAAACTAAGATTCCAAAAAAGATTCTAAATAATAGTAAGGAGCTATTATCTATTCTCTGAAATAGAAATCGATGTAACATCTTAGTTTGCTATTAATTTCAATGAAGTTTCTTTGTCTAATATTAGTTGCGCTTTTAGCGCTTCTATAGATTCAAATTTTTGTTCATCTCTTATACGCTCTAAAATATCAACTTGTATTTTTTGCCCATATAAATCCTGATTAAAATCAAAAAAATGAACCTCTATAGTTTGCTTTTTTCCTGCAACAGTGGGATTAAAACCAATATTCATCATACCGTAAACAGTAGTGTTATTTAATACACTTTGCACAACGTACACTCCATTTTTTGGAATAAGTTTATACTTTTCTTCTATCTCAATATTTGCAGTGGGGAAACTTAATTTTCTACCTAGCTCTTTTCCTTTAGTTACTACTCCACTAAGCATATAATGGTACCCTAAATATTTATTTGCTGTATTAATATCTCCCTGATCTAAAGCTTTTCTAATTTTAGTAGAACTAACAGATACTTCGTTTATTTCTTGCGCCGGAATTTCTTCAACGCTAAAATTATAGGTTGCTCCAAAAGCAATTAAATCTTTAATATTTGCATTTCTATTACGGCCAAATCTATGGTCGTACCCAATAATTATTTTTTTAGTACTTAAATTGTTTACCAATAAATCTCTAACAAATTCAGTAGCAGAAAGTCTAGAAAAATCTATTGTAAACGGATGTACTATTAATTGCTCTAAACCTAGTTTCTTTAAAATTACACCTCTTTCTTCAATGGTGTTTAAAAGTTTAATCTCTGCATCTTTTTGTAAAACCATTCTTGGATGTGGAAAAAAGGTAAGTACAGTAGGCACTAAGCCTAGTTCTTTTGAATTGTTTATAAGGCGTTTTATTATTTTTTTATGCCCTATATGAACCCCATCAAAAGTTCCAATAGTAATAGCTATTGGCTTTTTTTTATCGTATTTAGAAATGCTTTGGACTATATTCACTTTTAATAAATAATAAAAGGCTTATCTTTGATTTAGAGATAAAAGACCATTAATGCTTACAAAATTACGTCTACTTTTTTCAATTACCATAGTATTTCTTTCCTTTTACGGATCTGCACAAAGTAATTACTGGAAACAACAGGTTTCTAGTAACTCCATAAAAAAAGCTTATGCTAAACAATACAAGGTAAAAAAAGGAAAAACATTTACATTTAATACAAGTAATTTTAAGTCTCAATTAAAATCTGCCATACATTCTAAAAACAACGGAATCTCTATATACCTACCTAATGAAAACGGAATACAAGAAGCTTTTCTAGTAAAAGAGTCTTCGGTTTTATCCCCAATACTTGCAGCTAAATACCCTACTATAAAATCCTATATAGGATACTCTATTAACAACCCACAAGACAAAGTTCGTTTAAGTATTTCTCATAAAGGAATACAAAGTATGGTTGTTCATGGTGATAGAACAGGAAATACGTACATAGAAAATGTTAAGGGTAATACCTATGTTGCCTATAAGAGAGATAAAGAAAATAAAACTGAAAAAGATTTTATTTGTAAAACAAAAGCCTCTATTACAAATAAGGCTTCTTCACAAACTCTTAGGCCTGTAGATGACCAAAAATTAAGAAAATACCGTCTAGCGGTTTCTACCACTGGAGAGTATACTAATTTTCATGGTGGTACTATTATAGATGCCTTAGCTGCAATAAATGCTACTGTAACAAGACTTAATCAAGTTTTTGAAACAGATTTGGCAATTACATTAGAATTAGTTTCAAATACCGATGAAGTAATTTATACGGACCCAGATACAGATCCTTATGATGGTAATTTAAACACCCAAACACAAAGTACCTTATCTAGTATTATTGAAGAAGAAAATTATGACATAGGACATCTTTTTCATTTAGATGCAGCAAATGGTAATGCTGGTTCTATTGGTTCTGTGTGCCAAGATGGCAAAAAAGGAAGTGCTTTTTCATCGCACCCAAACCCTACAGGAGATTTATTTGATTTAGATTATGTAGCACATGAAATGGGGCATCAATTTGGAGCAAATCACACATGGTCTCATGAATCTGAAGGAACTTTAGTACAAGCAGAACCCGGAAGTGGAACCACAATTATGGGTTATGCCGGTATTGTAGGCGATAATAATGTTGCCTCTAACGGAGATGGATATTTTCATTACTGGAGTATTGTACAAATTGCAAATTATGTAAAAACAACAAATTGTGCCGTAGAAACAGATTTAACAAATTTGCCTCCCACCGTAACTTTAACAGGTAATTTTACTATTCCAAAATCTACCCCTTTTGTTTTAACAGGTATTGCCACAGATACAGACCCTACAGATGTACTAACCTATACTTGGGAACAAATTGATAATGGTGTTATTACACAAGATACATTTGGTCCAACCAGCGTAAGTGGTGCTAATTTTAGGTCACAAATTCCTTCTACTAATCCGGAACGTTATTTCCCAAAAATTTCTAGCATTTTAACTGGGCAACTAACCCAAACTATGCCAACCATAAATTCTGCATGGGAAACCTTATCTGAAGTAGAAAGAGAGCTTAATTTTGCGCTCACCGTAAGAGATAATGCTCCTGGGGGTGGACAAGTAGTTACAGACCAGGTTGAAGTCTCTGTTAGTGGTAATGCAGGACCTTTTAAAGTTATCTCACAAACAACTAATGAAGTTTTAGAAGCAGGTTCTACCCAAACTATTCTTTGGGATGTGGCTAATACAGATAAAGCCCCAATAAATACCACACAAGTAGATATACTATTATCTACAGATGGAGGACTTACCTACCCTATTACATTAAGTGAAGATGTTGTAAATGACGGAGAGCATAAAATAATTATTCCAGGTGTTGCTACAACACAAGCCAGAGTTATGGTTAAAGCAAGTAACTCTATTTACTTTGCAATAAATGATACCAACTTTACTATTGAAGAAAGTGAAGTTATTCTAAACTTTACAAACTTAGAATATGAAGTTTGTTCCCCAGATGATGTTACTACCACCTTTAATTATGAAACTTATTTAGGCTTTTCTGAAGAAAGCACTTTTAGTATTGCGTCTCCTCCTCCTGGTCTAGGAATTACTTTCTCTCCAGAAACCGCAACATTAAATGATACTGAAGTTACTATATCTTTTACAAATATTGATTCTTTAACTGCTGGCACCTACCCAATAGAAGTAGTATCTACAGCAACAACACAAACAAAAACAGTTACGTTAGAGTTAAATATATTCGATAACTCTTTTACCCCAGTAGTCCTGCAAAGTCCAATAAATGGTATTGAAGACACCTCAAAAAATATTACACTAGAGTGGGAAAGTAGCCCAGAATACACCTCTTACGATATAGAAATAGCTACCGATGATTTATTTACTACCATAATAGATAGTAAAACCCTAATTTCTAACACTTATAGCCCACTTTCTCTATCCTATGAGACTACTTATTATTGGCGTGTAAAACCTAAAAATGTTTGTGGCGAAGGAACTTTTAGCGCTCCTTTTAATTTTTCTACCATAAAATTTAGCTGTAAAACAAAAAGCGCTGTAGGGCTTCCACTAGAAATTTCTGCAGAAGGAACGCCAACAGTAAATTCTAAAATTTCTTTTTATGAAGACATAAACTTATCAGATATAAATATAAGTTTAGAAATAGACCATAACTATTTATCTGATATTGTAGTTAATTTAATTTCCCCCCAAGGAACTAAGGTAGCACTAGTTTCTAGTTCTTGTGGAGATTTAAAAAACATTAATGCCACTTTTGATGATGATGCTAACAGTTTTACCTGTGGAGGCAACCCAGCCATAAATGGAACCGTAAAACCCTTAGGAACCTTAAGTTCCTTAATCGGTGAATCTATAAAGGGAGATTGGACACTACAAATAAATGATAACGCCAATGATGATGGTGGTTTCCTTAAAGCTTTTTCCATAGAAGTTTGTGTAGAAGGAGAATTTAGACCCGATGAAGATAATGACGGTGTTTTTGATGATGGAGACGATTTATGCCTTGGTACTCCAGAAGGTTTAGAAGTAGATGAAAATGGATGCACTGTTTACCTTTTTCCAAGCACAAATTTTGCAGTTTCTACACAAAGTGAAGCCTGTAGGAATAGCAATGATGGGCAAATTAATATTACCGCTACACTTCCTTTAGAATATACCATAACGCTAACAGGAGATAATACTAACTTTACAGACAACTTCAATACTAACAATTACACATTAAACAGTTTAAGTGCTGGAGAATATACTATTTGTATTACAGGAACCGATGGTAATATAACCTACAATGAACATTGTTTTACTGTAAACATTACAGAACCCGAAGTACTTAATGTTAGTTCTAAAGTTGGAATTACTAAAAATACAACAACTCTCTTTTTATCTGGGTCTAATTTATACAACATTGAGCTTAATGGTTTAGTAACACAAACCACTAAAAACGAAATTGATTTAACGTTAAAACAAGGCGCCAACACTCTAAAAGTATATACCAATATACCATGCCAGGGCACTCATGAAGAAAACATATTTATTTCTAGTACACCTATAATTTACCCCAATCCACTAACTTCTATAACCAATTTATACATTGGCGCTAACCTAGAAGAAGTACAGGTAAAAATATTTACTAATACTGGACAATTAATTAAAAATAAAACATACAACTCTACTTCGAATGAAATTGAGCTAGACTTTAGTAGCTTACCTATAGGAATTTATTATGTTTCTTATAGTAGTAAAGATGTAAAAGGGACTTTAAAAGTAATTAAGCAATGAGAATTTTAGCCGCACTTATATTTAGTTTTTTTGTTTGTGCATGCAGCAAAAAATCGGATTCGCCACCAAACCCTCCGCAAAGTACACAACTAACGTACCCAGATAAAAACTCGGAATGTACTACGGGTGTATCTATTAGCGATGATGTTAGCGAAGTAGAATTTAGATGGCAATCTTCAGCAGATACAGAAGTCTATGAGCTACAAGTAACAAACTTAACATCTGGCACCTCACAATCTATTAACACCTCTAATACAACCGCTAAAGTACCTTTAGATAAAGGCGCCCCATATACATGGAAAGTACTTTCTAAAAACTCTAAAACTAGTGGCTCTGCTTCTAGTGAAACTTGGGCTTTTTATAATGCTGGTTTTATAACTGCTTTTGCACCTTTCCCTGCAGAGATAATTACTCCTAAAATAGGAGATAATGCCTTTATAGATATAAATAATGAAGTTACACTAGAATGGTCTGGTTCCGATTTAGATAATGATATTGATAGTTTTCAACTTTACTACGGAACAGAAAACCCACCAACAATACTATTAGAAACTACTACTTCTGGAATAACAGAATATAAAGTAACCGCAGTTGCAGATACCGTATATTACTGGAAAATAATTACCACTGATAAAGAAGGAAATACTTCTGACTCTGGTGTTTTTAGTTTTAAAGCACTTTAATTACTTTCCGTTAAACTGGTTCATTGTATTTTTTACTCCAGATAACACAAAAGATGCTATAAGGTTTGATGCTTTTTCTAAACGTTCCTTTAAAGCTTTATTTTCCTCTGCATTCCATTCTCCAAGAACATAATCTACTTGCCTTCCTTTTCCAAAATCTGCTCCTACACCAAACCTAAACCTATTATAAGAAGCAGTTTGTAAAACTTCCTGCGTACTTTTTAATCCGTTATGGCCACCGTCACTGCCTTTAGTTTTTAATCTAAAAGTTCCAAATTCTAGGTTTATATCATCGGTAATTATCAATATATTTTCTAATGGAATTTTCTCTTTATCCATCCAATATTTAATAGCTTTACCACTTAAATTCATATAGGTAGAGGGTTTTAAACATAGAATACTTCTACCTTTAATTTTAACCACTGCTACATCTCCCAATTTCTGAGTTTCAAAAGAAGCTTCTTTATCTGCAACAAAAGCGTCTAATACTTTAAAGCCAATATTATGCCTAGTTTCTGCATATTCATTTCCAATATTCCCTAAACCAACGATTAAAAATTTTTTCATTATATCTAATTCTTCTAAAAAGGTAATATTCTTCCCAAACAATAA
This sequence comes from Maribacter vaceletii, assembly GCF_003634105.1. Classification (GTDB taxonomy): domain Bacteria; phylum Bacteroidota; class Bacteroidia; order Flavobacteriales; family Flavobacteriaceae; genus Maribacter_B; species Maribacter_B vaceletii. Next base: position 658,258 of record NZ_RBIQ01000007.1, read on the forward strand.
TTTTATAATAGATAGCATACGTTAAAATGTAATGCTATAAAAATACAAAAGCATCCTATAAAAATAGGATGCTTTTTTATACTTATAAGAATTTTGCTTATTCTGCAGCAGCTTCTGCTGGTGCTTCCGCTCCTTCTTCACCTTCTGCTCCTTCTTCTTCCTCGTCTTCTTCAACTGTGTTACGAGAAGTTTTAACCTGTACAACTACAGTGTTATCTGGATGAAGTAAGGTAAAATCATCACTCTTTAAAGATGCAACTTTTATGTTTCCACCAATTTTAAGCTCAGAAATATCTACATCAAAGAAATCTACCAAGTTTGCTGGTAAAGCTTTAACCGTAAGTTTTCTATTTCTAAATAATAAACGTCCACCATTTTTAACACCTGGAGAGTTACCCAATAATCTCACAGGTATAGACATTGTAACTTCTTTGTCTGCAAATAATTGGTAAAAATCAATGTGGATAATTTTATCGGTAACAGGATGAAACTGGATATCTTGCATAATAGCATCTACCTTAGTTCCGTTTTCCAACTCAATCACAACTGTGTGTGCGTTTGGAGTGTAAACCAAATCTCTAAATGATAATTCATCTGCTGAAAAATGTAATGGTTTTTCCCCTCCGTATACTACGCAAGGAACCTTTCCAGCATTACGTAAGGCCTTTGTTGCTTTTTTGCCTACGCTTTCTCTTTCTGATCCTTTAATTGTAATTGACTTCATTATATATATTAAAAATTAATAATTCTATTTAAAATTCTATTATTCTACATTAAAAACTTAGAACTTATAGACGTATTTGTATGTACCCTTTGCATAACATCTGCAAATAATGGTGCACAACTTAATACTTTTACTTTATTACTATCTTTTCTTGTTGGTATAGAATCTGTAATAATCAATTCTGATAATTGTGATTTTTCTATTTTTTCATAAGCATCACCAGATAGTAAACCATGTGTTGTAATTGCTCTTACACTTAACGCTCCTCTTTCCATCATTAAATCTGCTGCTTTTGCTAATGTTCCAGCAGTATCTACCATATCATCTACTAAAACAACATTCTTTCCTTTTACATCACCAATAAGTTCCATATGAGAAATTACATTGGCTTTAGCTCTTTGCTTATAACATATAACAACATCACTCTTTAATGCTTTAGAATATGCATAAGCTCTTTTAGAACCACCCATATCTGGAGAAGCTATTGTTAAGTTGTCTAGATTTAATTCTTTTAAATATGGTAAAAATAAGGTAGATGCAAATAAATGATCTACTGGTTTCTCAAAGAAACCTTGTATTTGGTCTGCATGCAGATCCATTGTAATAATACGAGTTGCACCAGCTGTTTCTAGCATTTTAGCAATAAGTTTTGCCGCAATAGGAACTCTAGGCTTGTCTTTACGGTCTTGCCTTGCCCATCCAAAATATGGCATAACAGCGGTAATGTGTCTTGCAGATGCACGTTTAGCAGCATCTAACATTAGCAACATTTCCATTAAATTTTCGGAACTTGGATTTGTAGACCCAATAATGAAAATTCTTGCACCACGAACAGACTCCTCAAAAGAAGGTTGAAATTCTCCATCACTATATCTTGAAAATTTAACTTTCCCTAAAGTAGCTCCATACAACTTAGCAATTTTAGTTGCTAATTCTGTACTTTGTGTACAAGCAAAAATTTTAGGTTCTGGTACCTGGTAAGCCATAGCTAATGTATTGTTTCCTAGTTTATTAAACGTATCTTTTCTTAAGGAGGTGCAAATTTAGAAATTTATTTGTGTAACCGCATTATAATTGTGGCTTTTTTTAACCTTAAAACAAATTTATTTTATAATTTTGCAATCCTCTTAAAGGTAATGCTCGAGTGGCGGAACTGGTAGACGCGCTGGATTCAAAATCCAGTTCTTCGGAGTGTGGGTTCGATTCCCACCTCGAGTACAAAAAAGGAGACATTTACTTTAAATGTCTCCTTTTTAATTATGAAAATCCTGTAAATTATATTGCATTTTAAAAATAAGACATATTTTTTGAAAATTATTTAATTTAAAAGGGATTAAACACTTTTTTTACATTGTTGTTTAGCTTTTATCAAGTTTACAAATAGCTTTAACCTAAGAACAATAACTATTTTTGTTAGTTATAAACTAACAAATAAAAATAATGCTTAAAAGAATCTTACCAAGTAAAAACCTACTATTATTTTTAACTTTAACTTCGTTTCTTATCAGTTGTGGCGGAGATGGTAGTGGAGAGCCAGAAACTCCAATGACAAATACCAAACCAATTGCTAAAGATGATAATTTAACAGTTGAAGAAGACAGTAGTGCAGGAACTGCAAATCAAGTAACCGTATCTGCAAATGATGTTATTGGTGATGATGGGGGAGATAATGACAATTATAGCTTATTAACCAATGCTAGTAATGGTACGGTTACAGAAATTAGTGATGGTATATTTGAGTATATTCCAAATGCAGATTATAACGGAGTAGATAGCTTTACATACACAATGACTGATGTTGATGGAGATACTGATACGGCAACTGTAGATATTACAGTTAATGATGTAGAAGAAGTATCCACAGGACTTACAGCTGAAGATTTTGAAAATATCGACCCAGCTTTACCTTCTTTTGTTTCTTTAGACGATACTACACCAAGCACTATGCAGTGGGTTAAATTTGAAAGTATGTCTGATGAATTTGATATTTGGGACGGAGATAAATGGTTTAAATCTGTTTGGAATTATGGTGTGCCCGTTTTTATGTCTAGATCTAATGATAATTCTGGTGTAATAGATGGAAATTTATGGATAAAAGCAACTTTAAACGAAAGTAATCCAGATGGCAGGTGGTTCCAAACTGCTAGAATTCATTCTAAAGCGGAGGCAGGTTATCCTATGTATACAGAGGCTAGAATAAAAACAGCTCACATATCTGCTTATAATACATTTTGGTTAAATAAAGGTGAAGGTGCTGGAGGTGTTAATAGAGATGAGATAGATATTATTGAAAATAATTCTAAGCCAAGTTGTACCAATTGCACAGCAGACAATTTTCCTACTCAAATGAATTCTCAATATTTTCATGCAGATGAAAATTTAACCCCTAACGAAATTAGAAACAAAGGTAATTTTAATCGTAGTGGTTTGTCAGATGTAAATCCGCTTAAAAATGTAAATTGGAATGAGGATTATCATACTTACGGTGTTTGGTGGAAAGATTCAAGAAATATTCAGTTTTACTTAGATGGGGAACCAGCAGGTAGTGTTGTTGTAGGAGAACATTTGGATGGCACTAATCATCCAAATAGAGTATTTACAAGAGATTTAGAAATAATTTTTGACTTATGGACCAACGAAGCCGGTTGGTTAGGTGGTCTTCCTCCTAAAAGTGATTTAGGAGACAATTCAATTAATACAATGAAAGTTGATTGGGTTAGAACTTGGAAATTAGAGAATAAATAAAAGACAAGTTATATTGATAAAAAAGGGACTTTTTTTTAAGTCTCTTTTTTTCTGCTTTTTATTCTGAAGTACTATTTTGTTTCTTGGTTTTGTAAACCATATATGAGCTATGGTGATTAAATTGGTAGACGTGCCGGATTCAAAATCCAGTTCTTCGGAGTGTGGGTTCTATTACCACAACGAATACAACAAAGCCCTAACAATTTAATTGTTAGGGCTTTTTGTTTTTTCTATAAAAAACTATTTATTTACACTTATACTTACCGCCTCGCAACTCTTTAAATCGGAATTTAAAATAATATCCTCAGAGGTAATAGTACCATCTGTAATTTTTAACGAAACTGTATTAGGAGGTGCGCTACCTAAATTATGGGCATACAAAAACAAATCGTTAGGTTTGTTTGGATCCACCTTAATTTTTATTTCTTTTTTCCAATAGGTTAAATAGTACTTAGATAATACAGGTTCCCCGTTTAAATAAATAGAAACAATATCGCCATCTTGCCTTCCGTGATCCCAGATATATACACTAATTTCTGTGCCTTCAAAAACTAAATCATTTACATAGGTAATATTTCTGCCTACAAACTCTTCTCTAAGTTTAGGTTTTTCTGGTGTTGTATTTTCTTTTACAGCAACAGTTGTTTGCTTTTCTTTAGCTGCAGCCTTTTCTATTCTCTTAGCCTCTTCTTTCTTTTTAGCATCTGCTAACTTTTTGGCTTTACGTTCTTCTTTCTTTAATTTTCTTAACTCTTTTTTAGATAAGTTCTCTGGCAAAACTTGCTTTGATTGTGCTGCGACAACCGCTTGTTCTGAAACTATAGGAGGGTTCTTGACTTCTTTTTGTATAGAAAAAAATGGTGTTGCAAATTTTGCTATTTTAAACTTATCATCCGGAAACAATTCTATACCCATTACTTTATAACGGTTTCCTGCACCAATATTTTTTGCAAATTTTATATGTGTTGCACTACCAGTGTTAGGGAAAATGCCTAACTCTTGCACAACCATTTCATCACGTATAAGAAAAAATCGAATGTTTTTTTCACTACCTATATTTTGCGTAGACCACTCTAAAGAACCACCATCGGAAAGTTTCCAAACAGTAGCAGCATTTGGGCTTATAATATTTAATACAGACCTTTCTTGTGCATGTAATACATTACTATATACACTAGCAAAAAACAACAATAAACTATAAAGGGGGAATATTTTAGTCTTCATTGGTAAATGGTTATAGGTAATCTTTTATATGTTTAGAATATACTAACGATTGTAACCTCTAAATGTTTGATTATTGGTTGATTATTTTATTACAAAGCGTTATGAGACGAATATCGCAATAAAAAAACAAATATGCTTATGCCATTAAAAAGAAAAAATTCTTTGGCGAAATGTAGGTTCTAGAGGTTGCCTATATTTTTTAAAAGTGCAAAAATATAATTAGCAAAAAATACATTTAGTGGCAATCTTATATAGTAATTAATCGACTTTTTGTGTAAAATTAACTCCAAATAATAGAAAAAGAGAGATCTCTATCTTACCATCTAATTTATCTTTAAGTATAGAAAAAGCTTTTGTTATATGTGCCTCTACCGTTTTAATTGAGATATTTAAATATTCTGATATTTCCATATTGGTAAGCCCTTCCTTTTTACTAAGCGAAAAAATTTGCTTGCATTTAGGAGGTAATTTATCAACTTCCTTTGTTACTAATTGTATTATTTCTTCAATCTTTTTTTCGTCTATTTTTTCTATCTCTTGATGCAGGGCTTCATAATATTTCATTTGCAAAAGCATCATAGCTTTATCCTTTTTATAAGTGTTTACAAATTCATTATAAACAGACTTATAAAGAAAGCTCTGAATTGTATATTTATGATTTAACTTTTTACGATACTGCCAAGTCCTTAAAAAAACATTTTGAACAATATCCTGTGCCAAGCTATGGTCATCTACTAAAGTTAATGCATAAGCGTGTAACCGTCTATGATACTTATCTAATAAAAACATATAGGCTTTTTCCTCTCCTTTTCGTAAAGAATTTATGAGTAGCTTATTTTCGTTTAAATCCATTATTAAAAACACTATTTTAATTTGACAACAAAACCTGCATAAGAATACGAATTTAAAAAAAAAATTAACAAAATGTTAGGGTATTAATATTTTGCCTTGTATTACTAGTAATAAAATTAGTTTAATGATTACACCTAAAATTAAGAATATTCTTATTAAATTCATTAACAAATTTGCAAAAGGCAAAGAATTAGATGTACTTAATACATGGGTTTCAAATTCTTCTAATGCACCTCTTTTTGAAAATTTTATAAAGGCACATTACGCCATTACTATTAGTATGAACAACCCAGATTCTAGTGAAATTAGAAAACGCTTACTTAAAGAAATTAGGAAAGACAAAAAGCTTATACACAAAAAAAGAGTTCAGTCAATATTTAAATATGCAGCAATATCTATTCTTTTTATTGGTATTGGTTATTTTTTCCAAAATGCTTTTTTACAAAAAGAAACAAATAATATAGTTGTTCCAAAGGAAGAATTTATAACATTAGAACTTGAGAATGGAAATATACAAGTAATATCCGAGGATGGCTCCTCAACTGTTGTAGATGTTAATGGCAAAGTAGTTGGAGCACAACAAGGAGATAAGTTAATCTATAAAAATGATAAAAATGTTCAAAAATTAGTGTACAATAAATTAACCGTACCCTATGGGAAAAAATTTGATTTAATATTATCCGATGGTACAAGTGTATTCTTAAACTCTGGTAGTTCTATAAAATACCCTGTTAAATTTATTAAGGGTCTTAATAGGCAAGTTTACTTAACTGGAGAAGCCTTTTTTGATGTAGCAAAAGATAAAACGCATCCTTTTGTTGTAGACACAAAAGAATTGAATGTACAAGTTTTAGGAACAAAATTTAATGTACAAACTTATGAAGAAGACTCACAGATTGATGTTATTTTAGTAGAAGGTAGTGTTGGTTTAGATTCTCAAAAAAAGCTTAATTATAAAGACAATGATGTTGTATTAGAACCTGGTTATAAAGGGTCTTATAATAAAAGACACAAAAATATTACAACCAAAAAAGTTAATACTTCTATTTATACATCTTGGATGACAGGAACAGTAGTCTTTAGAAATACTCCATTTAGAGAGATTGTAAAAAAATTAGAACGACTATATAATGTAACTATTATTGTAAATAATAAAGACCTTATTGATAATGAGAATTTTAATGCAAGTATTGAAGTAGAAAATGAAACTATAGAACAAGTTTTAAACTGCTTTAACAAAGTCTATGAAATTGAATATAATATTATTAACAATGAAATTTTAATTAACTAATAACTAAACTATATGAATTAACTAACTCTTTTTTATTACCAATTGTCTAATACAAAAAATTGAGGAATGCTGGAACATCCCTCAATCTAAATAAGGCAATTTATTTACAAAAAATAAACTACCAAAAAAACACTCTTAAAGTATGAAAAAACAACTTAATCCCGATGGTATTATTCCATGGGGAATCAAACTGAATTTAAAAATGAAGTTATCACTTCTTTTTCTTTTAACAACAGCGCTATCCTTACAGGCCAATCCTGCGTATTCACAAAAAAATAAAATTACCTTAAATTTAAAAAATGTTAGTGTTTCATCTGTAATTGATGAAATTGAAGCCAACTCAAAATTTAAGTTTATTTTTAAAACAAATGTAGTAAACTTAGATAGAAAAGTATCTATTAACGCTAATAAGGAAGATATTAGTAATGTACTTAATAAAGTCTTTAAGAATACCAAAACATCTTTTGAAATAGATAGTAAAAAAATACTACTCTATAAATCCAAGAAGCCACCTACAATAGATTCTGATTTTTCTTCTAATAATCCCCAAAAAAGTATTAGTGGTGTTATTATAGACGAATTAGGACAGCCTTTACCGGGAGCTAGCATTGTTGAAAAAGGTACTACAAATGGAGTTACCACAGACTTTGACGGAATCTTCTCTTTATCCTTAACAGGTGATAATCCTGTCTTGGTTGTTTCTTACATTGGCTACTCTACTCAAGAAATTATAGTGGCAAATAAAACGCAACTAAATATTCAAATGCAACCAGATTCTGCTGCTTTAGAAGAGGTTGTTGTAGTTGGGTATGGAACACAGAAAAAAGAAACCATAACGGGTGCTGTTGCATCAGTTAAAGGGGTAGAACTTACCAAATCCCCAGCAGTGAACCTTACTAATAGTCTTGCTGGTAGAGTTCCTGGTTTATTTATTACACAAACAAGTGCAGAGCCAGGACGAGATGATGCAGACGTTAGAATTAGAGGTATAAATACATATAATAATTCCAATGCATTAGTTGTTATTGATGGTATTCCAGATAGAGCTGGAGGCTTGGCTCGTATAAACCCAGCCGATATTGATAATATATCTGTATTAAAAGATGCATCTGCAGCTATATATGGAGCAAGAGCTGCAAACGGAGTAATTCTAGTTACTACAAAAAAAGGAAAGCAAGGCAGAACAGAAATTAGTTATTCTTTTAACCAGGGTTGGTCAAAACCAACAGTACTTCCAGATATGGCAGATGCTCCTCAATATGCGGAGTTACTTAACGAATTAAGAGTTTATCAACTACCAACAAGCCAGTGGCAAGGGGCTACGGATGGGTTTTCTTCTTCAGGTACTTTTACACAACCAGATGGTACTGTAGTTAATGCACCATTTTCTCCACAGGAGATAGATTTATTTAGAAGTGGTGAAGATCCTTGGAGGTATCCAAATACAAATTGGTTCGATGAAACATTTAAAACATCTGCACCTCAACAAAAACATAACTTTCAAGTTTCTGGAGGAGGGGAGAAAGTACAGTATATGACTTCTTTAGGCTACTTAAGTCAAGATGCAATTTATAAAAACTCTGCAACTGGATATGAGCAATATGACGCTAGATTAAACGTAAATATGAACATAAATGAACATGTTACATTTAACATGGGAATTATGCTAAGAGAAGAAATACGTAAAGCTCCAACAGAAAATGTGGACGATATTTTTAGAATGCTAACTAGAGGTAGACCAACAGAAATTGCAACCTATCCTAATGGACTACCTGGGCCAGATATTGAAAACGGCCAGCAACCTATTGTAATAACAACTAATGCTACTGGTTATGATAGAGGAAAAAGTGATTTTTTACAAACTAATGGGGTTTTAGATATAGATATTCCATGGGTAGAAGGTTTGTCTTTACAAGGTACAGCAGCGATTGACAAAAGTTTTCATAACCAAAAAACATGGGTTACTCCATGGACCTTATATAGTTGGGATGGTTCTACTTTAGGAGCAGATGGTTTACCAGCATTAGAAGCTGGTCAAAAAGGGCCACCAGAACCTAACTTAACACAAATATCCTCTAATAGATTAAATATTTTTCTAGGAGCAAACATAAAGTATCAAAAAAGTATAGGTGATCATAATGTAGCGTTTCTTGCTGGATTAAATAAAGAGACTATTCAAGACGAGAATATGTTTGCATACAGAAGATTTTTTATATCCTCTGCACTTGATAATTTAGACCAAGGTGGAGCTCTTGAGCAAAATAATGGTGGACTTTCCAATAGTGCAGCTAGATTAAATTATTTTGGACGTGTTAATTATGATTTTAAAGAGAAATATTTATTAGAATTTCTTTGGAGATATGATGGTTCTTATGCATTTCCAGAAAGTAGCAGATACGGATTTTTTCCAGGTATTTCTGCAGGTTGGGTTGTTTCTGAAGAGAGTTTCTTAAAAGATAGTTCTTTTATAAATTTCTTGAAATTAAAAGGATCTTGGGGACAATTAGGAAATGATAGATATGATGCTGCTGATTTTCCAACAAATCAGTTTTTACCTACCTATGCCTTTGGCACATATACCATAAACGGAGCACAAACGACTACTTTAGCAGAAGCGGTAGTTCCTAATCCAGGAATAACTTGGGAAAAAGCTAATAACGTTAATATTGGTCTAGAAGCTAAATTTTTAGAAAGACATTTAACTTTAGAATTTGATGTATTTAAAAATGTCCGTACTGATATATTAACACAACCAAATGCTTCTTTACCTTCCTATACAGGAATATTCCCTCCTAGACAAAATATTGGAGAGGTAGAGAATAAAGGGTTCGATTTTACTGCAGCGTACTTTAATAGTAAAGGAGATTTTACTTATAACATTGCTGTTAATGGAGGTTTGGCCAAGAATAAAATACTAAATATTGATGAGCCAGATGGTGTATTAGATCGTCAAAAAATAACAGGACGAACAATAGGTGCGCCATTAGTTTATGCTTATGATGGTGTTTTTGCTACGCAAGCAGATATTGATGCAGAAACATTAGATTATTCTGCGATTTCGAATAATTTAAGACCTGGCGATATGAAATTTAAAGATCTTTCTGGCGATGGAGCAATAACCCCAGATGATCAATTTAGAACAGATAAGAGTGCTTTTAATATCCCAACTTTTATGGGAGGTGTAAACATTAAATTAGGCTATAAGAATTTTGATGCCACCATCTTTATGCAAGGAGCAGCTGGTTCAAGCGTACAATTATTCTTTAATGAAGCAGGTGAAATAGGAAATTATACCGCCGACACCTATAGAAACAGATGGTCTGTAAATAACCCAAGTTCAGTACATCCAAGAATTACCAATAGAGCAGATCAATACTTTAGTAGCGGTAATACGTATTGGATAGAAGATACAGATTATTTAAGACTAAAAACTTTAGAACTAGGCTATACGTTCCCAGAAGAAATTGTTGGTATAGCAGGACTTAGTAAAGTTAGATTTTATGTAAGCGCATCAAATTTATTTACTATATCAGACACCACATTTGACCCTGAAGGGCTTCAAGCTGCTGGTAGAGATTACCCTAATCAAAAAATAATTAACACTGGATTTAAAGTCTCATTTTAAATTTAGCACCAAAAAAAACAGACATATGAAAAATAATAGTTTTATGTGCTTACTGACTTTACTATTTATAACAGTAAGTTGCAACGATGATTTTACGAATATAACACCTACAGATGGTGCTCCAGAGTCCGCCATATGGAATGATCCTGGTTTAGCTGCAGCAGCAGTTACTAATGTGTACGAAAATTTATTAACCGGAGGATTTGGACCAGAAATGTTATCGTCTTTAACAGATGAATCTGTGTATATACATACGGGGTCTAGTCTTAATACAACAACAGAAGGACGAGCAAACTCTAGTAATACTGGATTTATTGCTCAAGAAAACCAATGGGATTATATCTTCGTAGGTGTAAGAAACGCTAATTTGGCTATTAAAGGATTACAAGAAGGAGATATAGGCGATGATGCTCTAAAAGATAGGTTGTTAGGAGAAGCTACATTCTTAAGAGCTTTTTATTACCATAAATTAGTACGATTTTATGGAGGGGTGCCAATTATAGAAACCCCTTTTGACTTAGACTCCGAGTTTACTAATCCAAGAAATACTTATGAAGAATGTATAGAATTTATTGTAAAAGATTGTGACGCTGCATTTAGCTTATTAGACGGAGAAAGTATGGATGGCGGAAGAGCAACTGCTGATGCTGCCTTAGCTCTTAAAGCAAGAATGTTAATGGATGCTGCAAGTGATTTACATGATGCCTCTATAGCAACAGCAAATTCTTCATTACTTAGTGGTTTTTCTAATTACGAAATTCTTGGGTACACATCTGGGGATCAACAAGCTCGTTGGGTAAGAGCAAAAAATGCAGCGCAAGCTGTTTTAGATTATACTACTGGTTATAAAACTGGGTTATCTGCTCCTGAATCTTTGGAAGATGCAAAGGAGAACTATATAAGCGTTTCTCTTGCTCAAAATGGTGGAGAAGCAGATATATTATGGGAAAGACAATTTAATACAGAAGGTGATGAATGGGGAGGTAAACGAATAGGTCTTTTTAATGGGCCAAATGGATACCATAACTGGGCAGGAAATGTGCCTATTCAAAATTTAATTGATGCCTATGCTATGGAAGATGGTTCTGATTTTGATTGGGATAACCCAACTCATGCTGCTGCACCTTATGAAAACAGAGAGCCTAGATTTTATGCAAGTATATTATATGATGGTGCAGATTGGAAACCTAGAACGGATGATGTGGCATCTAGAGATCCTGCAAACCAAGTACAGACTGGATCCTATGAAATTAATAGTGGAGTATGGCCAGGATTAGATACAAGAGAAGGTCCTGTAGAAGATTGGAATGGTACAAGAACGGGATATTATGTAAGAAAATTTATAAATAATGACCCGAGTATAGTAGATTTTCAACAATTTCAAACCATACCATGGCCATTTTTTAGATATACAGAGGCTATGCTTAATTTTGTAGAAACGTGTATAGAAACAGGAGATGAAGCAAATGCAATTGCATGGCTAAACAAAGTTCGTTATAGAGCAGGTTTACCAGCCATTTCTGCTACTGGAGAAGATTTAGTTACAGCGTATAAGAAAGAGCGTAGAGTAGAATTGGCTTATGAAGAATCTAGATATCATGATATTAGAAGATGGATGGTTGCCGATGAAACACATGGTGCACCTGTAAAAATAATTAATGTAGCTGGAGCCTTAAAAGCTGGAGCGAGTGTGGATACATATGCATATGATAAGGATAACTACGATTATACGTATACAGTACAAGATATAGACCCAGGTTTCGAAAATAGAGTATGGTTAGATAAAATGTATTATTTACCAATTCATATTTCCCAGATACAGGCTGACCCAAGTTTGGTTCAGAATCCTGGTTACGAGTAAGTTGAGAGTTAGTTTTGAGAACGGCTCAATATCATTTTACAATGAGGTTGGGTCGTTTTTGTTTATAATAGTTTTAAATCCGTAATGTTACAAGTACATTTTATATTAGTAGTGTGAAAAAATTGAAAATAAATTTATGGTAAGCAAAATAGATTGTATTTATATGTTTCTTTTTCTTGTTTTATGTAGCTGTAATAAGAAAAGTGAGCTATCTGGTTTAAATTCTGCTAATGAAGCAATTTTTACAAAACTATCTCAAGAGCAGACAGGGATAAATTTTGCTAATGAGCTTTATGAGAATATGAAATTCAATGGCGTACAATATGAGTACTATTACAATGGAAGTGGTTTAGCAGTTGCCGATTTTAATAACGACGGGTTAAAAGATGTATTTTTTGTTTCCACCTTAAAAAAACACCAAATTTTCTTAAATCAAGGAGATTTAAAATTTAAGGATGTAACAAGCCATACTGGTATAACATTCCAACAAAAATTTTCGGGAGGGGTTACTATTGTAGATATAAATAATGATGGTTGGATGGATGTGTATATTTCTAACTCTGGAAAATATAAAGGGGAAGAGAAAAGAAGAAACAAGCTCTATATTAATATGGGAGCAAAAGGAGAACATAAAATTCCCACTTTTACGGAACAAGGAAAAAAATATGGTCTAGATATAGCAGATTGTTCTACACAAGCAACTTTTTTTGACTACGATAAAGATGGTGATTTAGATATGTATTTGTTAAATCATTTTCCATCTACTTATCCAGATAACACAACTATTGAAGAATTATTAGATGTAGACGGGGGTGTTTCTAACGATAGATTATTACGAAATGACAACAATTATTTTACAGATATAAGTAAGAAAGCAGGTATAATACATAATCGTTTAGAGTATGGATTAGGTATAGCAATTGGAGATGTAAATAATGATACTTGGCCAGATATATATGTATCTAATGATTATTCTGGAAAAGACCATCTATATATGAACAATATGGATGGCACTTTTACAGATAGAATTTTAGAAGCCACAAAAAACATTTCTTTTTTTGCAATGGGAAATGACATGTCTGATATAAATAACGATGGCTGGTTAGATATTATGACAGTAGACATGATGGGAGAAAGTAATTACGATATTAAAACAAGTATGAGTGGAATGAATCCAAAAAAATTCCAAAATACAGTTGATATAGGATTGCATCATCAATATATGTATAATGCATTACAAATAAACTCTGGTTTTTTAAATAAGAATAATGTGCCAATATTTTCTAATCTTGCTCAGTTAGCAGGAGTATCAAGAACGGATTGGAGTTGGGCGCCATTATTTTTTGATATGGATAATGATGGATTTAAAGACCTTTTTGTTTCTAACGGAATAAAAAGAGATTTTAGAAATAACGACTTTGTAAATTACATGAATAAAAAGCAAGACACTATTCTTGCAAGTAAAAAATTTAGTCCAAAAGATTATATTTCTGACCTTTTAGATAAGATGCCAACAAGAAAAAAAGAAAACTTTTTCTTTAAAAATAACGATGGCCTTAATTTCACGAAGATGAATAAGGTTTGGGGAGACCAAACATTAACAAGTTCTAACGGTGCTGTTTATGCAGACATGGATAATGATGGCGATTTAGATATTATTGTTAATAATACAGATGACCCTGCATTTATTTTAAAGAATAACTCCAAAGAATTAGGATTAGGACATAGCTTAACTATTACACTAAAAGGCCCTCAAAAAAATAGAGATGGTATAGGTGCTCGTGTAGTGGTAACCACGGATGAAAATAAGCAAACACAAGAATTATATTTTTCAAGAGGTTTTATGTCTGCCATGTCTAGAGAGCTGCATTTTGGACTTGGTACATCGTCAAAAGCAACAGTAGAAATTATATGGCCAGATAATAAGCATCAGTTATTAAAAAATGTAACGGCAAATCAATTGTTGACTATAAATTATTCCGATGCCGTAGTTGCATCAACCCAAGAAAAAAAGAAATTAGAAAACACCCTTTTTTCTAAAAATACAGTAAAAGGTCTAAATTATATGCATAAGGAAAATGATTTTGATGATTTTGCAAGAGAAAGTCTATTGCCACATAAAATGTCTAACGAAGGGCCTTCTTTAGCGGTTGGCGATATAAATGGAGATGGATTAGAGGATATCCATGTTGGTGGAGCATTAGCTATGCAAGGAGTAATATATATACAAAATAGTGATGGCTCTTTTGCATTAGCTAATGAAACACTTATGGAAAAAGAGTCTGCTTATGAAGATGTAGCATCCGAATTTATTGATGTTGATAACGATGGTGACTTAGATTTATATATAGTTAGTGGTGGTAATGAAAACCTAGAAGGTTCAGTCTTATTAAGAGATAGGCTTTATATAAATGATGGTAAAGGAAACTTTACGAAAACTTCTGGTGCGCTACCTAAAATAGCTATTAGCGGCTCATGTATTAAAGCGATAGATTATGATAATGACGGCGATAAAGATTTATTTATAGGTGGCAGGCAAGTACCTGGTAAATACCCTGCACCTGCAAAAAGTTATTTGTTACAAAACAATAGTATAGCAGGGAAAGTAATATTTGAAGAAGCTAAATTAGAAGTTAATAATTTATGGCAAAATTTAGGTATGGTTACAGATGCAGTTTGGATAGATCTTAATGAGGATGGTTTTTTAGATCTTATAACTGCCGGAGAGTGGATGCCAATACGAGTGTTTGAAAATGATAAGGGGAAAGATTTTACAGAAAAAACTAAAGAATATGGTTTAGAAGAAACTAATGGTTGGTGGTATAGTCTTGCTGTTCATGATTTTGACAAGGATGGTGATAAAGATATTATAGCAGGAAATTTAGGGCTTAACTATAAATATAAAGCAAGTAATACTGCTCCTTTTGAGGTTTTTGCTAGCGATTTTGATGCCTCTGGAAGTAATGATATTGTACTAAGTTATTACGATGATAAAAAATTAGTACCAGTTAGAGGGCGCGAATGCTCCTCTAGACAAATGCCTTTTTTAAAAGAAAAATTTCCTACCTATGATGCTTATGGAAAAGCCACGGTGACGGATATCTTCGATGATAATCAATTAAAAAAATCAGTGCATTTAAAAGCGAATACCTTTGAAACTACGCTTTTTAAAAATGAAGGAGGAAAGTTTGTGTCAAAAAAACTAGAAACAGGAGTTCAGACATCATCCGTTAATGATATTTTAGTAGACGATATGGATGGAGATGGATTTGCAGATATACTAATGGCAGGAAATCTTTATGGTTCCGAAGTAGAAACACCTAGAAACGATGCCGCTCATGGCTTGTTTTTAAAAGGAAATGCAGAAGGAGATTTTAAATTGATAAAAGGTAGAGAGAGTGGATTGATGATAGATGGAGAAGTAAAGTACATTAAAACTATTATTATTAACAAACGCAAAAACATTATCGTAGCAAAGAATAACCAAGCTCTAGAAATTATAGCTATCAACCCACATTAATAAAATTTAAAAATAATAGTCCTACAAACTAAAAAATTATGATCTCTAATTCTAACAATACTATAAAACCCTCTTTACTCAAAACAATAGTGACTATTGTTATAGCTTCTTTTTGTACTATATCTACAGCACAAGCTATACCTTACCTAAAAAAAGAAAAAAACAAAACACAGCTTATAGTAAACAACAAACCATTTCTTATGCTTGCTGGGGAACTATCCAATTCTGTTAGTGGTAGTATAGAACATATGCTACCTAGCGGAAAACCACTACCAAGAAAAGAATATTCCATGGTGGGTGGTACTTTAGGAAATGACACCAGTAAAAATATGGATTATGATGGCTCCGTTTGGGACCAAATGGTGGATCTAAATGTAAATACGGTATTAGTTGCTGTAAGTTGGGAAATGATAGAACCACAAGAAGGTACCTTTGACTTTACAGCGGTAGATGCTATAATTAAAGGAGCACGAGAAAAAAATATAAAAATAATCCCACTATGGTTTGGATCCTGGAAAAATGGGATGTCTAGTTATGCGCCACTTTGGCTAAAAAAAGATTACAAAAAATTTCCTAGATCAAAAACTAAAAAATCGGGCAGTGTAGAGGTTGTTTCTACCTTAAGTTTAGAAGCTCGTAATGCAGATGCCAAAGCTTTTACAGAACTAATGAAGCATATTAAAAAAGTAGATAGCGAGCATAGAACCGTTATTATGGTGCAAGTAGAAAATGAGGTTGGCCTTATGGACGATTCTAGAGACCGCTCTGCTATAGCCGAAAAAGAATTTAAAAAGGATGTTCCTAAAGCTTTAATGGAATATTTAATTAAAAATAAAAAAACACTAATGCCACAATTAAAAGAATTATGGGCATCTAGCGGCTATAAAAAGTCTGGAAATTGGGAAGAAGTTTTTGGTTCTAGTGTTTGGACAGACTTGGCTTTTATGTCATGGCAATACGCTACTTACATGAATTATGTTGCAAAATTAGGTAAAGAGGAATACAATTTACCAATGTTTGTTAATGCTTGGTTAGAATATGAGGGTAGTCCACTTCCTGGAGGGTTCCCAACTGGCGGGCCATTACCAAGAGTAAAAGATATTTGGAAAGCTGGTGCTCCAGATATAGATTTTATGAGCCCTGATATTTATGGTGGAGACTTTGTTGAGTGGTGCAACCAATATACCACCCAAGGAGATCCTCTTTTTATTCCAGAAACATGGTGGACAAAACCAGAATATGTGGGCTATATGCTATACGCTATCGGAAATTACAATACTTTGGGTGTTGCTCCCTTTGGTATTGACAGGGTAAACCCTAAAGAGGAACCTTTACTTAGAGAAATGTATAGTGCGGTAAACTACTTATCCCCTTCTATTTTAGAAAGTCAGGGAAATAAAGATAAAATAAGTGGGTTCCTATTAAACAAAGACACCCCTTTTGTAGAGATAAGTATGGGAGATTATATGGTTAGAGCAGAACTATATAAAAGAAGAGGCATTTACAGAGTAGAAGACGCTTATGGAGTAATACTTAAAACAGGAGATAACCATTTTACAATAACAGGAAGCAAAGCTGTTATTAGCTTTATACCAAAAGACAAGAGTGTAAAAGCTGGTATTGGTACCGTAGACGAATATATAGAAGTTAATAACAAATGGATCAAAGGTCGTAGACTAGGTGGTGATGAAACTAATAGAGGAATGGGCGTATTTCTTCCAGTAGAAGGTATTGGAATCCAGAAGACAGAAATATATACGTATAAATAGTAAATTATTTTGAGTTATACTGAATGAAAAAAGAGATATGTTTCACTAAAGAAACGTATCTCTTTTTTGTACTTATGTACTAGTAAAAGTCTAACAGTTTATAAGAGGCTAATTGATATTTTTTACACTAAACAATTGATGGTTACTATTATTGTTTGCTATAAAAATGTTTTTCCCTTCTTTAGATTTTAGAAGTAACATTTTTCGAACATCTTTATCTGTAAAAAGACCAGTACTATTATTGTCTTTATAATTAAAAGTACCGTTGGCATCACCCTTGTAAAATATTCCTTTTCCAGCATCTGCTCGTGTAGTTTCTACTTCGGGCATATAATTATTACCAGCCATAAGTAAATCTTTTTTCTGATCCCCGTCAAAATCTTCATAAAGGATAGAATTTATAGGAGCAATTTGTGCTTCATTAGAAAAAGCTTTAAAAGAATAGCGATTGTTCCCTTGATTAATAAAAATACCGGATCTAAATTCTGTAGCCTTAAAATGTAAAGAGGTATTTAATCCTTCTCCAAAAATATCTTTAAGGTCTGCATTTGCAAATGCGTCATAGCTGGTAAATTTTTCTTTTAGTGAAGGAATTTGTTGTGCCGTACAAGATTTTCCGCGTATTGGAACCTGATTATCTTTGTAGTATTTTGCTAAAATAATATCTTCAATCCCATTATTATCGTAATCATTGGTGTAGACATGAAAGGGTTCTTCTTTAGATGCATGAAAATTGTAATTTAATCCTAAATTTCCTGCAACAATATCGTTATCCCCATCTTCATCTATATCAGCTATTACTATTTTATTCCACCAACCAACGGAAGAAGAAAGATCTGTATAGGAATCGGTTTTGGTTAATTTTCCATTATTATTTGTGAATACTTCAATCCCCATCCATTCCCCAGTAACTATTAAATCTAAATCCGTATCGTTATCTATATCATTCCAAATAGCATCGGTTACCATACCAACCTTCTCTAATGCAGGTGCAAGTTCTTTGGTTTGTATTTTAAATTTCCCTTTTTCATTTATTAGCAAATAGCTATTAGGCGTATAAGGATATTTTCCAGGAATTACTCTACTGCCAACAAATAAATCTTGATCCCCGTCATTATCATAATCTGCAGCAGTAACCATAGAGCCAGCAGATTTTATGGATGGAATATTTTTTGAACGTTTAAAAACGCCGTTTCCTTTGTTAATGTACAATCTGTCTTCTAATATTTCAGAATTTTCATTAAACTCATAGCTGCCACTAACTACATATAAATCTAAATCATTGTCATTATCGGCATCAAAAAAAGTAGCATTAACATCTTCGTATTCTTTGTCTTTTATAAAATCTGGAATGCTAACTTCTTTAAATGTATTATTTGGTTGTGCAACTAATAATTTACCAGGGCTATTATGCGCCCCTCCAATATAAATATCTTCTAGAGAGTCATTGTTTAAATCTGCTTTTGCAACAGCAGGGCCCGTTTGTGATAGTTTATGGGGCAGTAGTAATTGTTTTTTATAGTCATCAAACACTGGGTCAATATGGGAATAGTCTATTAGTTGTTCTTTAAAAAGTACACCTTTAGATGCTTTTTCCGATGCAACATTTTTTTGGGGATTGTACGTAATAGTTAGGGTTTGGTTTGCTGCAACATCTTTTAGGATTTGCGTTTTTCCATCGGGCCATAATACTTCAATATAAGGAATTGTTTTATTTTCCTTTAATCCAAAATGTAACTTGTTAGAGACGGATGATAAAAAACCTCTGGAGCCTATTACTTGTCTTGTTTGTATTTCTCCATTCTCCTGATGTAATTTAATACTAGCACCAATGCCTTGTTTATTTTCTTTAGGGCCATCAATATTAAATTGCACATAATTATTTTGAGAAATACTTCTAGAATTGTTTCTTAAAATAGTAGCATTATCATCAATATTATTTACAACAATATCTAAATCTCCGTCATTATCTAAATCGCTATAAATAGCGCCATTAGAAAAACTTTCTTTTTCGTTTGTCCAATCTGCAGTTTTATTTTCAAAAGTTAAATCTCCCTTATTTCTAAAAATATAATTGGTTAATTTTTGTTGTGGTAACTTTTGTGTTAATTCTAAAATCTTCTTAGCATCTAAATTGTCTTTATTATTTAAAGCATATGCATCTAGAGATCTAATAATATCTTTATTGACCACATCTCTATAAATTCCATTGGTAACATAAACATCATTAAAACCATCTAAATCAAAATCAGCAAACAAGGTAGACCAACTCCAATCTGTTTTGGCAATTCCGCTCATATGGCCAATATCACTATAAGTACCATTACCATTATTTAATTGCAGAGTGTTATGCATGTATTGGTAATAGTATCCTTTGTCTATCATTTTCTTAAACTTATCAATAGAGGTCATTGCCATTGTTGTTTTAGATCTAATATAATCTTCGGGTGCCATATCTAAAACCATTACATCTTGCAATCCGTCGTTATTTATATCTGCAATATCGCTACCCATACTAAAGTAAGATATGTGCTTAAAAGTCTTATCTCTACCATCTTTAAAGGTGCCATCTTGGTTATTAATAAATACAAAATCAGAGCCCACAAAGTCATTGGAAACATAAATGTCTGGCCAACTATCGTTATTAAAATCTCCTATTTGTGCATTTAGTCCAAAACCTAAATCGGGTAATATTCCTGCTTTTATAGATACATCATTAAAATGACCATTTCCATCATTATTATACAGTTTATCACTCCCTTTAAATGTTTTTGTTAATGGATGATTTTGAATGTTTTTTTTATCTAAAACAACACCAGAAACATCAAACCTAGAAGGGGCATTGGCAATGAATAAATCTAAATCGCCATCTTTATCGTAATCAAAAAAGGTAGAAGTTATAGATCTATCTGTATTTGCTATGCCATAAGATTTTGCTTGCTCTGTAAAAGTTAAATCTCCATTATTAATGTATAGTAGGTTGGCCAATTTTTTTTCATCTTCATACCATCCTGCTCTATTAATGTATACATCTAAAAAACCATCGTTATTAATATCCACAATAGATATTCCTGTATTAAATCCATCCGTTTTTTTTATACCAGATGTAGAGGTAATATCCTCAAATTTTAAATCTCCTTTGTTTAAGAAAATTTTATTTTGATATAGGTTGGATACAAAAAAAAGATCTTCTAACCCATCGTTATTAAAATCTGCAGCGGCAACACCACTTCCAATATACATATACAGGTATTTGTAATAGTAAAGTTCTTCGGATTCTAAAACCTTATTTTGGAATTTAACCCCAGTATGATCTACTGGCATAGTAGAAAAAAGAGTTTTTGGAGTTTTGTTCTCTTCTCTTTTTTCACAAGAAAAAAAACATAAAATAACCAATAAGAATAATCTACTAAAGTAAAATTTTTTAGTGTGCATATAGTTCTGGTGTAAAAGAGATTTTGTTAACGAACGAGCCATGTTTATCATAAAAAACATAGTCTATACTAATATTGTGTTTTTTAAAAGCTTCGTAATTTGGATTCTCTTTAATTTCTTTTAATAAGTGAGGGCGTATTATTGCGCTAGAAGAGTCTATCTTCATATATCTTTTATCCATTGCGTAAAGCGTTTTGTAGTAGATGAAATTTGTATTAGAGATTGTACTAACACTATCTAACCTAGAATTTTTTTCTAAATATATAGGGCATTTTTTATTTAAATTTTGAGCCACCGATTTCATTTGTTTTTCTACAGATTTTGGTTGTATAAAAAAGAGATTAATTGCATATATACTTATTGCAAGTAAGACAGCGCTTACTATTATTTTCTTTTTCATTTATGAGAATTTTAACTGCAAATAACGGTTTAAACTTAGTATTCTAAAATACTAAAAATTTAGGGCATATTATAGTAATAGTCCTATATTTTGGGCATTACATGTAATATTAACATGAGGAATAGAATAGCATTATTTTTAATAGTTGGTCTTTTATATTCCTGCCTAAATACACCTACAGAAATTATAGCTAAAATAGTTTTAGAAGATATAGTATAAATACTCTGTTGCATTACTATGATAACTTTTTAATCTCTAAAAACAGCATTTAAAAAATTAGCATGGTACTAGTACGCTTAACCATTATACTTTTTTATTTCATGTTGGTGTATATATAATACAAATGAGAACGCTACTACCCTATGTTATACTCTAAAAATAAAGTTATAATTGATGAAATGCATGTGATTTAAAGTATAATTTTATGTTATAATCTTTTATAATTATTTTTTACAAAAGATGGTTTTTCATCCGAAATTCTAATTTATTTCACTCGCCCACATTGTATATAGATGCCCTTATTTATGGTGATTTATTCGAACTTAAACGACTACAAACGTTTACAAGCGAAAGTAAGTATTTTGTAACCGAATATTTTTTAAGTGCTGTTCTATGTTTGCAATGTGGTAGCAATAAAGCGCCATAGTATTAACTGTTTAACATTAAAATTAGAACTTATGAACGCACTTAAAAACAAAGTACAGTTGATTGGACATTTAGGACAAGACCCAGAAATTGTAACCCTAGACGGCGGAAAAAAATTAGCAAAATTCTCTATGGCAACCACAGACCATTACAAAAATGCGAATGGCGAAAAAGTAGAAGACACCCAATGGCACAACATTGTTGCTTGGGGAAAAACAGCAGACATTGTAGAAAACTTTTTAGTAAAAGGAAAACAAGTAGCTGTAGAAGGGAAACTTACCCACCGTAGTTATGACACCAAAGAAGGCGAAAAAAGATATATTACTGAGATTCGTTGTAATGAGTTATTAATGTTAGGGAAGTAATACTACTTTTTAAAATAGCATTTAAAACTAAATAAAGAATCACTTTCTACTGTATAAGGATATCTTATATCAGTACCAAAGCATCATCGCACTAAGCAAGAATTAAATTACTTTTACAGTAGAAAGTGAATTGCATAATTTTAAAAAATATAGTAATGGATAACCCAGATAATATACATTCTGATTTTATTTTTTATCAATCTAATAAAGGAAAGGTAAAAATATCCGTCGCCGTAGATGAAGAAAGAGAGACCATATGGGTTACCCAAAAATCTATGGCAGAAATATTTGATATTGATGTCAGCGGTATTACCAAGCACATTAAGAATATTTTTGAAACTGGTGAACTAGAGGAGATTAGCAATGTGCAAAAAATGCACATTGCTAGTTCAACTAAGCCTGTTAAGTTCTATAATCTTGATGTTATCATCTCTGTTGGTTATCGAGTTAACTCTTATAAAGCTACTCAATTTCGAATTTGGGCATCATCCATACTAAAAGAGTACATGGTTAAAGGATTTGCTTTAGATGACGATAGATTAAAGCAAGGTAAGAACCTTTTTGGTAAAGACTACTTTGACGAATTACTCGAAAAAATTCGTTACATACGAAATTCCGAAAGACGTTTTTACTTAAAACTTACGGATTTGTTTAGGGAAGGAAGTATCGATTACGACAAAAACGCTTCCATTACAAAAGAATTTTATGCGACTGTACAAAACAAACTTCATTGGGCTATACATCAGCATACAGCAGCAGAATTAATTTCAAAAAGGGCGGATGCAACAAAACCATTTATGGGCTTAACGTCTTATAAAAATTCAGAAACTACAGGTAAGGTTCTTAAAAGCGATACTGAAATAGCTAAGAATTATCTAACACAAAAAGAAATTGATGATTTAAATAGGTTGGTTTCTATGTACTTAGATTTTGCAGAGAATATGGCTAAAAGAAACAAAATCATGAAAATGAAAGATTGGAATAATCGTTTAAATTCTTTTCTTCAATTTAACGAGTATGAAATTTTAGACAATCTAGGTCAAATTAAAAGTGATGTAGCTAAAAAAATGGCTCATAAAGAATTTGAGAAATTTAGAATTATACAAGACTCTAACTATATATCAGATTTCGAAGAGACTATTTCTGAAATAAAAGCAACAGGAAATTTACCTTCCCCTTCTCACGACAGATTTAGCATCAAAAATTACATGAAGAAAATGAAAGATAAGGACAACAAATAAGTGTAATTATAAAAGACCTAAAAACTGTTACTCTAAACTATAGAGAACAGTTTTTTGTTTTGTAACCAATGCTGCAAACTGTAACTTTACCTCCTATGCTACAAGAAGAACAAAAACAACAATTATTAAGGCTTTTAAAAACCCATTTTGGGTACGATTCTTTTAGACCTAATCAGCTAGAAATAATATCAAATGTATTAGAAAAAAAAGACGTAATGGCCATTATGCCAACCGGTGGTGGTAAGTCGCTCTGTTATCAATTACCAGCATTAGCATTAGAAGGAACAACGGTTGTAATTTCTCCACTTATTGCACTTATGAAAGACCAAGTAGATGTCTTACGTGCCAATGGGGTTTCTGTAGCATATTTTAACAGTTCCCAACCTAGTGAGGAGCAACAAGAAACCTTACAAAACTTAAAAGAAGGCAAGCTAAAATTGTTCTATGTAGCACCGGAAAGTTTAGCACTTATAGAACAACATTTAAAAGCAATTACGATAGACCTTTTTGCTATAGATGAAGCACATTGTATTTCTTCTTGGGGGCACGATTTTAGACCTGCATATACCCAACTTGGGCGCTTAAAAACAGAATATCCAAATACGCCAGTTATAGCACTTACGGCAACTGCAGACCGTGCTACACAAGATGATATTTTAGACCAACTTTCTATTCCGCATGCAGAACGCCATTTGGCATCTTTTAACAGAGCCAATCTGTATTTAGAGGTTAGGCCTGGACAAAATAGAATGCAGCAAATACAGCAGTTCTTAGAAGATAAAACCACCGAAAGCGGAATTATTTATTGCCTTAACAGAAAAAGTACCGAAAATATTGCCGAACAACTATGCAAACTAGGGTATAAAGCCAAAGCATACCATGCCGGTATACAAGCCGATAAACGTTCTTCTATACAAGAAGATTTTATTAATGACCGCACGCCAATAATTGTAGCTACTATTGCCTTTGGAATGGGAATAGATAAGAGTAATGTACGTTGGGTTATTCACTACAACATGCCAAAAAACTTAGAAGGGTATTACCAAGAAATTGGTAGAGCTGGTCGGGATGGTATAGACTCTAACACCTTACTTTTTTATAGTTATTCGGATGTGTTACAGCTTAGAAGATTTATAGACAATGGCGCAAATACAGAAGTACAAACAGCAAAGCTAGAACGTATGCAACAATTTGCTGAAGCTCTAAGTTGTAGGCGAATAGCATTGCTTAATTATTTTGGGGAGCACACTTCCGAGAATTGTGGGAATTGTGACATTTGTAAACGACCACCCGCGTATTTTGATGCTACAGTACTTTCACAAAAGATTTGCTCTGCTATTGTTCGCTTAAAAGAGCAAGAAGCTATGGGAACCGTTATAGATGTTTTACGTGGTTCTCAAAACGCTGCGGTATACGATAAAGGCTATCAAAACATAAAAACCTATGGCGCTTTAAAAGATATTTCTTGGCAAGATTTGCAGCAATATATAATTCAGTTACTAAATCAAGGCGTGCTGCAAATTAACTTTAAAGAACATTCTAAACTAGAAGTAACACCATTAGCAAAAGCTATTTTGTTTGAAAAACAAACCGTGCAATTGGCCACCCTCATAGACCTTAAAGAAAGAGCTAAGGAAAAAGCAAAAGCAGTTAAAAAACAAAGTGCATTGTTTAAAAAATTACGTACGCTAAGACAACAAATAGCAACAGAAGAAAACGTGCCTGCTTATGTTGTTTTTACAGATGCTAGTTTAAAAGATATGGATGCTAAAAAACCAATGACCATTGAGGCTTTTGAAAAAATTTCTGGTGTTGGTGCTGCCAAACTAAAAAAGTATGCTAAGGTTTTTATGGACGAAATAGCTGACCACAGAAGAACCGTAAAAGCAAAAGTACCAACGCATGAGGTTTCTTATTCCATGTTTAAAGACGGAATTTCTATTGCTGATATTGCTAAAGAAAGAGGTATTAAGGAAGATACTATCTACGGCCATTTGCAAAAGATACATGAAAATGGAGAGGCGATAGATTTTGAACAATTTATAACTTCTGAAGAAATAGAAAAAATAGAAAAAGCTAGAGAAACGCTAATCGAAGAAGACGGCCTAAAAGCATACTTTACCTATTTTGAAGAAAAAATGCCGTACTGGAAAATTAAAATGGGGTTGTATTTGCTAGACTCTAATGGAGCTTAAATACACCCATAAAATAAAGCATATTTGTAATGGAACTCTAAACCAAAGATATAGTAATCCAGGCCCATCATACGTTCCCTTTTGATAGTTTATATTTTCTACTGCTGCTTTTATATTAGAAGGAAGTATTGTTATAAAAAACAAAATTAAAAACCATGCCACTAGCACTCGGAATTCCGAAAAGTGTAAGGCAAAAGCGCCTAATGCCTCCAAGATTCCGGTTAAAATAATTACTTCTTTTTTAAAGGGAATAAAGTCGGGAACCATTAAAGCCATTCCGTCTGCGTACATAAAATGCCCCAATGCTGTAAAAACCAACATGGCAGACATTCCAATACGTGCCGATAATGCATAATTATAATCTCCTGTGTTTATTTTTAAAAAAATAAGAGCAAGAATACTAACTACAATAAGAACTATAAATGGTTTCATCTTTTTTTAGCAAAAGTAGAGGCAACTATAAGACCAAAAAATGAACCTAAGTTAAGTAATTACTCTCAGGGTAAACTTTTAAGTATATAAACCTGGATTATCGCGAAATTCTTTTTCGGATTCTACTTAAAGCTTGTGGTGTTACTCCAATATAAGAAGCAAGATACTTTAATGGAATTTCTTTAATTAATTTAGGTCTCTCCTTAAAAAGCCTTGTGTACCTTTCTTCCGCAGATTGGGTTAACAAAGATTCTTCCCTTTTAGATTTTGTAAGAAACAAAGTCTCTGCAGTTACCCTTCCTATAGTATTTCCATTCTCTGTTTCCTTATAAATATCCTGAAGGTCAGTATAGGTTAAACGCCAAAGTACAGTAGCAGACATAGCCTCTATTTGAAATGTACTTGTCTCTTTAGTTAAAAAAGAAGCATAAGAACTTACAAATTCATTCTCATAAACAAACCCAACAGTTACATCGTTCTCTATTTTAGGAATATAAATTCTAGCAGAACCTTCTACAATAAAACTAAGATAGCGCTCTACATCTCCTGCTCTTAAAAGTGCATCACCCTTTTTAATTTCGTGTTTCTTTAATTTGGAAGAGAATATTTTCCAATCGGCATCCGTAAGCTTGCTAATGGCATCTAAAGATTTTCGAATTGCATCCATATTAAAGGTATAAAAAAAGCACCCCTACCCTCGCCTATCAATAACCGTAACAGGTTTTCTGCCCAACATAGAACTTCTCAATTTTTGAATTTCTGAAGTACTACAATATTCAATCTTTGGCGCTACTCTAAGTTTAGATCTAAAATGGTCGCGTATTTCGTTCTGTAACTCGTCGGACTGGTTGTTAGAAGCTATTTTAATTCCTATCTCATCGGTACCAATATCGTTATGATAAATTTCTATAACATGGCTTTCTACCTCTGTAAAATCATTTAAAAGATTATCCATCGCTGGCGGATAAAGCGTAGTGCCTTTATACTTTACCATTTGCTTTTTTCTACCCACCAAAGGTCCTATTCTAACCGTATTTCTACCACAAGCACAAGGTTCGTTATGCGCCACAACAATATCTCCCGTTTTAAAACGTAAAAGCGGCATTGCCTCTACTCCTAAAGTAGTTATAGTTAGTTCGCCTTCTGTACCATCTGGAACAGCTTGGTTATTATCATCCAAAACCTCCACAATAATTAATTCTGGATGTTGGTGCCCACCTTGCATTTCGGAACACTCTGTAAAGGCAGTACTCATCTCTGTAGAGGCGTAGGTAGAAAACAAATCTATATCCCACTTCTCTTTAATTTTATTTCCTAAAATATTCAAAGAAAAATCTTGGTTACGTAGAGACTCCCCAATACAAACTGCTCCTTTAATCCCCGATTTTTTATAATCTATACCATGCTCCTCGGCATAGCTAACCAACTTTAATAAAAAAGAAGGCACAACAATTAAGTACGACGGTTTAAATTTTAAAATAGTATCCCATTGTAATTCTGGAATCCCAGCTCCTACTCTTATAATACCAGCTCCCAATTTTCTGGCACCTAAGAAATACGCTAATCCTGCAATAAAACGCCTATCCATAGTCGTAGTAAGTTGCAAAACGTCCTCCTTTGTAATACCTGCACAAGCAAAAGAAATAGATTCGTTATATGCCAAACGCTCCAAATCAGCATCGGTTAATGCAACTGTTACTGGGTCTCCTAAAGTTCCAGATGTAGTAACATAATCCACAATATCAGTCTTAGAAACACATAGAAAATCGGCATTATATTTTTGTAATTCTTCCTTAGTAGTAGGTGCTATTTTTACCAAATCTTCCAAAGTCTGAATATCTTCTGCAACAATCTTATGACTCTTAAACAAACGTCTGTAATACGGAGATTTTTCCTGTAGATAGGATATAAGTTGTCTTAGTTTTTCTTCTTGAAAAGCTTTTATAGTTTGCTGGTCTGCCTTTTCTATCTCAGGAATCATGCGTCTATTTTCCGTTTTATTTTGCGAATATACTCCTCTATATTTTCTTGGTCTACAAGTGTGGTAATTTCTTTTGTTTTAGCACTATTAAATTCGGCCAAAGCAGCTCTAAAATATCCTTGTTCATATAAATATTTTCCGCTAATGTAATAGCTTTCCCAATGGTTTGGATTTTTCTTCTGTAACTCTTTAAAAAGCTGTAAATCTACTTTTTCTTCTTTATTTATTGCTTTTTCAATGGTATGTTTTAAAGTTCTATATGCCTCATAATTTGCAAATGCATCTGTGAATTGAAAAGTGTCTTTAGCTATTGCCAAATCATTATTTGCCAACTGCCTTGGTTCAATATTTTTAACTTTTTCTTTAAAAATAGTATTTAAATCGTATGCTACAAATTCTCCTAATTGGTATGGATTAGAAGATACCCAAACTAATAATTCTTCTGGTTTAAAAACTATTCCGTGATGCGCCAATAATTGATTTAAAGCCTTTTCGTTACCATAACCAATTTCTTTATCGTCTAAACCTTCTTTATTTCTTAGAATATCTACCGCTATTTCTGGAGTTACTTTTGGATTCTCTTGCAGCAACTCTTCCATGCGCTCATAACGATATTGAGAATGACTCTCTATTATGTGCTTTTGATTCTTTTCATCATTTGCATACGCAGCACTTTGAAAATGATTAGAACAAACCAACGTATTCTGATTTTCTACTTTATAAACCCCAAAATTCTTAGGAGAAACCTCAATTAGCACTACCTCTTTATCTTTTGCGCTGCCAACAAAAATAGATTCGGACACAAAGACCTCTTTACTTTTAGCTATAGCAATAGCCTCTTCTATAGTGCTTGCGTATTGTAAAATTTCTCTAGTAACTAAAGAGATTGGAGTTTTAGCAACCAATGGAAATTTAGATTTTCCGGCATTTATAGTAACGGTTAATCCTTGATTATTCATTCCAGAAACAACACCTAACATTCCACCCCAGGTAACCGACATAAAAGGGTGGCCTTTATCTGGCTCTATAAAAGCTATTATCTTATCTTCGGCAAAAGTATCGCCTGCATAGAAATCTAAATTCCTTCCAATTATAAGATTCCCGTCTTGGGTTTTGTCTCCCCAAGCAGCAAAAGAAGAACAGCCAACTAGAGCCAAGTCTTGTAATGCATGCCCAATATCATGTGCACCATGTAAATATAATATTCTAGGGTAGGGCTCTGCTATATGTTGGTATTTTGGAGACGCATATTGTGATAGTCCGTAAATTTCTGATTTAAAATCCTCATTAATATTCAAGTACATTTTACGGTTAAACCAAGCTAAAAATTTACGTAATAAGTATTGTTTTGTTTTAGAAGGGACAAGTTCATCTACCTTAGACAACAACGCATTTTCTTGTTTATGAAAAAGTTCTTGTGTTAGTGCACCAGTTGCTAGACCTAATTGCATTGGATTTCCTTTTACATAGAGTTCCCATAGTCCTTGTTTATTTTTATTTAAAAATCCGTTTTGAGTAATATAACTAGTATCCGAAATTTTAATTCGCTCTGGTTTTTCTAAAGAGTAATTACTAATATCTGGCACATTCTTTAAAGACTTAGAAACACTACAAGAGAACAGTAACGTACTTAAAGTAAAGGCAACTACAGTAGAAAAAAAGAAGTTTACTTTTAATTTCATTCTAATGTTTATCTAAATTTTTATGTGTTTTTTTAACAGCAAGTTCTTCTTTATAATTTAACCATTTTTGTCCCCAAAATTTGCGTGTAACATTATCAAAATGACGCATAATTGCTACATTATACAGCATATTTAAAAAACGTTTTGGAGTCCTTGGCAATGCGCGTAAAGTCATAGAAAAACCCCCATTCAGGTATTTTATATAATGCCAATAACCACTTGGCATGTACAAAGCATCGCCATGCTTCATCTGCGCCTGTATTCCTTGTGCATATTGTAAAGCAGGGTATTTTTCAAAATCTGGATTGTCCATATCTATCTTATCAATATTGTGTATTGAAAAAGGCACTTTATATAAATATTGGGTTTGCTCTGGAGAAAAAAGAGTTACACTTTTATCGCCATGAAAATGAAAATGCATACTGTCTGGCAAATCAATATCATAA
The DNA here is from genome assembly GCF_003634105.1 of Maribacter vaceletii. Classification (GTDB taxonomy): domain Bacteria; phylum Bacteroidota; class Bacteroidia; order Flavobacteriales; family Flavobacteriaceae; genus Maribacter_B; species Maribacter_B vaceletii. Next base: position 688,691 of record NZ_RBIQ01000007.1, read on the forward strand.
TGCATAAAAACCTTAGAATCTCCACCTCCAAAAAACAAAGCTGGTAATCTTTTAAAGAATTTTAATCCAATATCTGGGTACTTAAAATCTTTAAGTAACTCGGGCATACTTTTTAGAATGTCATAAAAGAAAATCCGTAAATCGGTAGGTTTGGTTTTTAAAATCTCTATATAATCGTATAGTTTAAGCTCTTTTACTGGTGCGTATACGCTCTCTTTGTCTTTTGCTGGCTCATTGTTGTACAGTGGTACAATTTGTTCTCCTGCTCTTTCCTGAACATAATCTAGTGTCCATTTTTCATAGGCTGGCCAATCTTTAGTTAAGCCCTCTATTAAAACTGGACGTTGCGGCTTGTAGTACTTTTCTATAAAATCTGCTTTGGTAATATTTTTTACTCGCTCTACAGGAGTGATTTTAAATTTTCCCATTACGCATTTACGTTTACAATGTTTTCTTTTGCAGTAGGTTCTGTAATTTTATTTAATAAATATTCCCTTCCTAAAATTTCAGAACAGGTAACAATTCCGCTAATAGTAACTCCTAAAATTCCATGCATATTTAAACTTTGTCCTGTAAACAACAAATTCTTAATTTTTGTTCTTGGGGACAAGACCGATTTTAAAGGATTATTTACATCTTTTACATAGCCATACATAGAACCCTCATTACACGCTATATAATCTCTATAGGATAATGGTGTAGAGGTGTAAACCGTTTGTATACATTCTCTAATTTTTGGGAATTTTTTTTCTAACTCTTTTATAAGTTGTTCTGCCTTATTTTTTTTAAACTCTTCATAGGTTTCTCCCCTATCATTTTTATGTGCAACTGTATTAAATGTTTTATCCCATGGTCTTACCTCATCATATTTCATATAGGTAATAGCCGTTAATTGGTCTGCCCATTCTCCTAATCCTTTCTTAACTCCCATAGAAACCATATACCCTAATGGCCAATTTTCTTGGGTATAATTATGGCAGTTCCAAACTGCTTCTGGCGTTTTATAGTGGTAATAATTTTTATTTAAATAAGTTACCATCTCCGGTTTTAACACCAAATGAATACTAAAGGCTGATATGGTACTGTCTATATCTTTAATACGATTACTGTAAGCTTTTCTGAAATTGGTTTCCCCAACTAATTTTAAAGTTAGTTTTGGTTCTATGTTAGATATAAAAAGGTCTCCTTTTACAATAGTACCATCTTTAGTATGCGCCGCAACAATTTGCTTTTCTTTGTATTCTAATTGGGTTACCTCTTTATGTTTATATGCCTCCCCTCCATTTTCTATCAATTTTCTAATTAATAGCTTGGTTATTTGGCTACCACCATTTACACAACGATACGAACTTTCTATATAAGAGTTAACAGAAAGTGCATGTACATAAAATGGAGTCTTGTCAGACTCCCCAGCATACAATAAATTAGAACCCGCTAATACTGCTTGTAGTTTTTTGTTAGAGGTAAAAGAATTTATATGTGCTTTGGCTGGTAACGAAAAAAGCTCGGTATCATCATAATAAGGCTTTCCTAATTTTAAATTGTAAAGCGGAAATTTATTACACGTTTCCTTCAAATCTTTACAATACGCTCTAATACCTTCTTCTTCTTCAGGAAATTGATGTATTAATGATTCCTGGAACCTTTCATACCCTTGTGCATGACTGTATTCGTTTTCATCTTCATCAAAGGTGATAATATCAAAACCATTTACATCCATTTTTTTAAGGTTAAGCCCATCAAAAATGCCTAGATATTTAAAATAACGATATAAATTTTGCCCTTTAGAAAGTCCGCCTATATAATGTACGCCTGTATCAAAAATGGTTTTTTCGCGCACAAATGTTTGTAGGTTACCACCATATTGGTTGTTTTTTTCTAGCACACATACACTTTTTCCTTCTTTTGCTAAAATAATAGCAGAAACAAGGCCTCCCATACCACTACCAACAATTACAACATCATACTTCTTATTCATCTTCTAATTTATCTTTTTAAAAATAGAGCTTCAGGCATTTCTTTATCTACTGTAAATCCGCCTTCTATAAAACTATCTAAATTTAAAGATTTTCCATCTTTTAAGAGGATTAAGATAGTAATTTCAGAATTTAAAAGTGCTATAGATGCTTCCGAATTAAAAGTATCTAAATTTAAAATACCAATAGTTGCTGGTTCTTTAAATGCATCTATCAAAGTATCAGAAAAAATAAATTTTCCATAATTACTGGTAATATAACTATTAGCAACAATTTCTTTAACCTCTGTATCTTTAATAAATGCTGTAATCTTTCTGTCTGGTGCATCTAATTTTAGTAAAAAATCTAGCTGTCCAAAATCTTTAGAGGCATGTACTATGCTACCTTTGGGGTCTACGTAATCTAAAATCTCTTTATAAACTAGCGCATTAGATTTTAAATCTTGGCTAACGGCTTTGTATAAAAAATCTCCTTTATATCTATATTCTAATGCTACTAAAGAATGAAAATAGGTAGCACCTTCTATCGTATTTCGAAGTGTATTAAATTCTTCTCTAAAGTAAGTGCTTATTTGTTTGGTTTTTTCTCTTGTAGTAATACCAAAAGATGTATCCTGAATTCCTATTTTATTTAACACCTTAATGGTTATACTTCCATCACGAATTATAAAACTGCCTTTTGGTAACACCTCGGAATTTCCATGAATTAAGATTGGAAGAACGTCTAATCCTAATTTATCGGCCAAATGAAAAGCGCCCTTGTGAAACCTTTTTATTTTATTGGTTCTAGAGCGTGTGCCTTCCGGAAAAGTAATAAGCGAATATCCTTGCGCTACCTTTTTACGCAAATGTTCTTCTCCATTTTCTACTCCCTTAGAAACTGGATAAAAACCTGCCGCTTGTACTGCTGTTCCAAAAACGGGTGAATTATACACCCAGTCGTTCACCAAAAAAACAATTTTTGGATGCAACATTCCTATGGCTAAAATATCTAAGAAAGAAGTATGGTTAGCTATAATCATAACCGGTTCTTTAAAAGTCTCTTTCTGTAAATTAATTATTTCTTTAGACACAAAACCATTGGTATATAGTACTGAACCCATAAGTTTAGAAATAGACCTATGGAAGCCCCCCATTTTTACTTTCTTAGAAACTGGTATTATTTTTAATACTAAACTAAAAAAAGAAAGTACCAACCCGCCTAAACCAAAATAGGTAAAGGACAAAACAGAGTGAATAAACAAGCGAAAAGAAATAGGCCTTTTGGTTTTATTTCCAATAAATAATTTAAATAACAACGGTTGCACTGTAAAAGCAATAAGTACTGCAGATAAAATACCCACTAAAGAAACTAAAGAAATGGTATATAAAGCCGGATGCTTAGCAAAAATTAAAACCCCAACTCCTAAAATTGTTGTAATTACCGATAATAGTATGGATGTTTTATGTGTTGGCACTATTTTTTCTCCTGTTCTATTTTCTGACAAAAGACCGTTGGTAATAAAAATGCTATAATCTACTCCCAAACCAAAAATAAAGGTAGAAATAATGATGTTAAAAATATTAAACTCTATACCTAACAGTCCCATAATACCAATAGTTAAAAACCAGGTTAAGAAAATAGGAATTCCTGTTACTAAGGTTAAAGAAAAGCTTTTATAAAAAAGAAGCAATAAGATTAAAACTGCAAGTACAGAATAACCTATTAGACGGTTAAAATCGTTTTTGAGATTGCCCAGGAAAGCTTCATTCATTCCTTGGCGGTCTATTAAAATGGTTTTCTTATTCCTAAGAGATTCCTTAATGATTTGGGCTTTTTTTGGAGTCTCTACTTTTAACAAAGAAGTTACCGCTGTAAAATCTTCTTTAGTGCCAATAAAATCTTCTATAGCCAATACATTTATAGCAGTATAATCCTCTAAAGTTAAAGGTTGGTACTCTTTTTCCAAAGCAGCATAAAAAGTATCAAATGTTTTTGGTTTAAAACCTAGTTTCTCCCCAGCAACTATTAAGTCGTTTTTAGTTTGTTTGGTTTTGTTTGTAGTCCAAAATTGTTGCCAACTATTAATCTTTTCTTGTTGCTTTTTCTTTGAAGTTACCAGTGCACCTATAGAGCTATAATTTTTAATTACACCCTTATCTTTATATTCTTGTAATAGGCTGTAAATACTATCATTAACTTGTAAAGCACTTTCTAAATTATTGCCATATGCTGCTGCGTAGATAGATTTTGAACCAATATCTGTCAATGCTTCTAAATTATTACGAGCATTTAATAACTCTTTAGGCTCATAATTCATCTTAGCAATATCCGTGTTAAACAACACCTTATTATACGTAAAAATGCTAATTACTAATGCTAAAGCTATACCAGAAAGGACAATTTTATTTTTATGAATTTCATACGATGCTATACGGTCTAAAATATTCTTTTTTGAAACCTTTTCTTTCTTAGCACTATATATTTGAGGAATTAATAGCAAAGCAAAAAATGATGCCCCTAATACACTTATAGCTGCAAAAATACCAAGGTCTTGTAAGGCTTGCGATTTTATAAACAACAAACATAAAAATGCACTTGCTGTTGTTACGCTACTCATTAAAATAGATGGCGCAACATCTATATACAAACTTTTTATACTCTTGTTATTTCTTATATGTGTTAATATATGTAAGGAATAATCTAAGGTAACTCCCAAAAGCACTGACCCAATTCCTAAGGAAATTGCAGAAATTTTACCCCGTAGAAGATAAAGAATAGCTACGGATAATAGTCCTCCAAAAATAGTTGGTAAAAAAAGGACAATAGGCACTGTAATTTTACGATAGAAAAAGATTAGAATTACAAGTAGCAGGGTTAATGCTATACCTACTGTAAATTGAATATCCTTTTTAATTTGGTTTGCATTAGCTACTGCAACTAGGGCAGCTCCAAAATATTCGCTACTTACTTTACCCTTAAATGCTGTGTTTAACTCTTCTTGTATTTTATATAGCGATGTAGAAAAGCTAGTATTCTTATCGGTTTCACTAGAAGGGTATTTTGGGGTGATAAAAAGTAAAATATGCTGCTCGTCTTTACTTAGCAAAAAGCCATCTTTTAGTGTAAAATCATCCCCAACGCCTAAACTCTGCAATTTTTTCATTGCCATAAAAGACAACCCTAAAGGGTCTTTTAAAATTGTTTTTTTTGCAATTATTCCCGTAGGCGAAATAAGGGTATTGTAATTCTGCTTTGTAATACTTAATAAACTATCTTTTGTTGTTTTTTGTTCCAGAATTTTATAATCTGAGGGCTCTAAAAAAAGCGGTAAATTTTTGTAAACAAAATCAATCGTATTAAAAACAACAGCATCCGAAACTTTCCCTTGAATATTTTCTACATAGTCTTTTTCTCTAGACAAACTATCTAAAAACGTATTTGCATAAGCAGTAATATCGGAAACCTTGCTATTAGGTTCTCTTTTTATGTTTACAATAATTTTATCTGTAAACTTAACGGTCTGCAATACTTTTTGATAGTCTTTATTGTTGGTATTAACAGGGATTAACTTTGTAATGTCTTCCTCAAAAGAAATTTTACTAGCAATAAAACCAAAAACAATTAAAATACTAAAGAAGGAGAGTAAGCCAACAACTTTTTGCTTACGTAATAGTTTATATATTTTATATAGAAAATTACCCATTATGACTTACTAGCTTTTTTTTCTCAAAAACAGTTAAAAATAAATAAGCCGAGAGTCCAAATAAAATGGCTCCAAACGTAGCGAGCGTTAAACTACCAACTATATATGTTTTTAGGTGTTTAAGACCTTCAAAATTAGTGGTCATTTCTTCTATGGTATAGGAATAGTAATCTCCTAACATAAATTGCCCAACTTTAGAGCTTGCATACAACACAAAAGGTATAAATGGTGGTAAACTTATATTAGAAAAAGTAAATGCTAAGACTTTGTTTAAGTTTAAAAGTATGGCTAAAGAAATAACTATTACGGTATGCAAACCCCATAATGGAGAAAGACCAATAAAAATTCCTAATGCTATGGAAAGTGCTTTTTTTCTTGGAGAATCATCATTCTGCAAAAAATCTTCCCTTATAAATCGTTTAAATCCTTTTTTTTTAAAGCGCCTGTATAAATCTCTTGGTTTAATATAAAGCAAAGCAATTAATACCAACCAAGTATTTAATATACTTATTCTTGTAAAATCTTTAAATGGTCTAAAGTGCGACACTCTTTCCTCTTCATTGTAGGTAACTTGCACTGGTAAGTTCTTTACCAAAGTTCCTTTCCATGCTGCTCTTACAATAATCTCTATTTCAAACTCAAATTTAGGAGTGTAAAATTTTAAGTCCATTAACTCTGCTAGAGGGTATAACCTAAAACCACTTTGGGTGTCTTTTAGTTTTATTCCAGTTTCAAACCAAAACCAAAAATTAGAAAACTTATTTCCAAAGCTACTTTTCTTAGGAACATCAGTCTGCCCCATATTACGAGCACCTATATAAAGAACATTTTTAGTTTCTTCTTTTTCTAAAGCATTAATAAAAACAGGAATATCTTCTGGAAAATGCTGTCCGTCAGAATCTATCGTAATTGCATAGGTAAAACCTAACTCTAATGCCTTTTTAAAACCTACTCTTAGCGCATTACCTTTTCCTTTGTTTTCTTGTAATAGTATGCAGTTTAAATGTTTAAACTCTTCTAAAACATTGGAAGTAGCATCTGTAGAACCATCATTTATTATAATAATATCTTGGGTATACGCAAGAACACCTATAATAACTCTTTTTAAGGTTTTTTGATTATTATAGGTTGGGATAACTACACAACATTTTAGCTGCTCCATAGACTCCTTTATAGATGATGTGTTTTCTGCCAAAAATATATGTGTTGTGGGGGTCTTTTACAAAGACTTTAGTTTTTCACAAAGATAACAATTGAATATACTAAAACAACTTCTTTTCAGAAGCATCAAAAAGAGAAGATTGCATTACATAATCCTTTATAAACTTTTTAATAGTTTTATCTGTAATTTTCTTATAGTTATCTATTAAAAATTGCTTGTCTTCTTCTATGTTTTTCTGGTATTTTAATATTTTTGGAGAATTCTCCTGCACACTTAGCCGCAGACAACGTATTTCAATGTTTTTTGGAGCTTTCTCTATAGAAAACTCCAAATACCCTACCCCCTCTTTAAAGAAACTCTTTTTTTGTTTTATTCCCTTACTATGTTTTGCTTTTAGAGTAGCTGATGCTCCTTTATAAGCTACTAAAATTGGTTTACTTTCTTTAGTAATATTTTCTAAAGCTGTATATAGTTTTTCAGAAACTTCTTTACTATCACTTGCCAAAATAAAATTCTTCCTAATTTCAGTTAAATTAGGACTTAGAAAGCTTAGTATTAAAAGTATACTACTAAAGAATAATTTCATATTAGCTTATAATTTTAAAGGTTGCACTTAATTTTAATGCAAGGGTTTCTTCAAAAGAGGTTGTGTTTTTAACCTTAATAGTATCCTCTACTTCTGTAATTGCCAAAGTAAGATTAAGAGTATCATTCTTCTCTGGGTTAATAATTGCCATAAATTTAATATTAGAAGATACGGATAAAAACAGCTGCTTTCCTGTTGCTTTCTCTGTAAGTTCTTTTATAATCTGAATCATACAAACCCCTGGCATTACTGGATTTCCAGGAAAATGACCTTTAAAAATATCGTGCTCTTTATATATTTTTATAGTTGCATTTACAGTTGCCTCTTCTTCTACTAAATTTTCTACACTATATAATCCTTCTATCAACATATTTTAAATCTTAAATTTATAAGCTACACCTACTTGAAAAACATTATTTAAGCTTGTGTTATTTTCATTGTAATCGTCAAAAAAATCATCAAATAAGTCTATATTAATAAGCCCTTGTTTGTAACGCGCTTCTATTGTAAGCCCAAAAGGAAATTCATACCCTATTCCAAAAAGCAAAGATAAATCTATTGGTGTAACATCAGACTCATTTGTATCATTAACTATATTGATAAAATTATTATCAAAATCGAAATCTAAACTAGGCCCCAAAATAAAGTGAAACCCTTGTTTGGGGGCTACATAAAATTTATTTACTGCAGCTATAGAAATATAGTTTATATTCAAATCCTCTCCACCGTTAGCAGACTCTCCACCTTGATTAGAAAACCCTATTTCTGGTTGTAAGGCATAAAATTTTGTGAACCTAACATCTAAAAAAACAGCGCCATTAAGTCCTATTTTATCCTCTAGATTAGTATTAGAAATGTTAGCACTATTTACCCCTATACGTATTCCTGGGTTTACTTTAGATTGTGCAAAACCTACTATAGAAAAAGCAAAAAAAAGAGTTGCCAAAATTATCTTCTTCATCTTAAATTCCTTTTAATTGTATTTTTAATTTGATGTTTTTATGTTCTATTAAAATACGCTTTGCAGCAGTATCCTCTATGTCTAAAAAATGATATATCACATTTTCCTTTCCATTATTCTCTCTAACAATTTTTGTTAAACCTATATTCTTATAAAAATAAAAATGGTTTTTGTTTAACACCTCTGCTTCTTTAACTTCTAAATTTTCTTTAGTATAGGTTTGGGTGCTTACATTAAATTCTTTTACTAATGTTGTAAAGTCTCTTTCTAATACATTCAAAATAATTTTTTTATTCATCTCTTCTAAGACATGATTTACCTTAAACGTATTTTGATAAAATGAGAAATCGAAAATTTTATTTCCCATTTCCGTTGTAAAAACCAATCTATGCTCTTTATCTGTAATTTTTTTTATGATAATAATTCCAGAGAATTTCTTTTTATAAAATTGCAAATCGGCTTTATAAACGTAATCTTTTGCCGCATTAGAAAAATAAGGATTGTAAACTTGAGAAACGCTTACATTACTTTCTGTAAAACCATTTTTCTTGGGATAACTTGAACAGGAAACCATAACAAAAAAACAAATACTACTGAGCAAATACCGCATCTGGAATTACTTTATTTACTTTACGATTAGAAAAAATAATCTGTGTATAATCATTAGATGGCTCTACCATTTTCACTTCTAAAACATCGCCATTACTAGTAAATGTAATATGAAAAACTTTTATAAATTCGGAAAGTTTTGGGTCTTTGGGAGCAAAATGAACTTCGCTATTTTTATCTTTTTTAAAATAGGTGATAGTAAAGTACTCTTCATTAAACATATCGCCTTTTATACTAGCAGCTATAAGCGTATTTAGTTCTTTAAATAACTTATTAGAACCAATATCTACATTGCTCTTATCTCCTTCATTATTTATATACAGGGTTTCTCCTTTAAACAAAACGGAATACGCAAAAGGTTTTACATACTCCCATTTTACTGTATTCGGAGCTTTAAAAGACAACTTCCCATTAGACTCTATATCATTAGACAAAAAATCTAAATGTTTGTATTGCGTAAAATCACTGGAGATAGATTGGGTTTTATCTGCCGTAACTTTTACCTTATTCTTTAATGCATTAGCCTCTTGAGAGCTCATTTTTGTTTGTGCCGTTACAACCGTTCCAAAAGCTACAATAAAAAGAAAATATACTATTTTATTCATAAGCTACAATATCTAGCAATTCATTCACAGGTATAGACTGCATTTTTTTCTGCTGTAAAAATAACAATAACTGTTCCAAAACTGCCACGCTTTTAGCACTAGTATCATGCAAAAGAATAATATCTCCCTTTTTTAAGTTTTTGGTTATTCTACGCACCACCATATTCTTTGACCTTTTTGTAGTATCTAAAGAACGAACACTCCAACCTATTGAGGTTAAATTTGTATCCTGTACCGCTTGTTTAATTCTAGGGTTTGTTACTCCAAAAGCTGGCCTATATAAGCGCATACTTTTATTAAAAATAGCTTTTACAAGAGCGTTAGTTTGCTCTAATTCTTGCTTTACTTTTTCTGTACTTAAAAACCCAAAATTACGAGTATGAGAATACGTATGATTCCCTATAGTGTGCCCTTTTTCTAATATCGTAGAAACAATAGCTTGGTGTTCCTTTATCTCTTTACCAATACAAAAAAAAGTAGCTTTTGCATTATATTTTTCTAGAAGTTCTAAAACTTGAGGAGTAAATTCTGGATGCGGACCGTCATCAAAAGTAATGGCAACTTTATTTTCTTCTATTTTTTTATTTTTATGATGGGATGTTAAATGGTAATTCCATTGAATAAAGAAAGAACCAAAAACTGTTAGCGTAAACCAAATAAAAGCAATAATGCCATATAAATAAACAGGAACAGCAAGCCAATAATTTGTAATTAATAACAAACAGAAAAGTGCAATTACAATTCTATTTATAGTACCAAACCTTAGCATTGTTTTAGTAAAGTGAAGCTATGATTTTCTCCTCTATACTGATTATATAATAGAATGGTTTTTAAAGTACTAGTTTGCTTCTTATTTAGTTTAACCACTTCTGGAATGGATTGGGTTTTAAGAATCTTGGCTCCTAGCCAAAAGCCAAAAGAAGATGCCGTATTATACTCGCCACATAAATGTTTGTAATATACTTGTTGTGTATTTGCAAAAACACCTTCAGAAAGCAGATTATAATACCTGTCAAAATCTACATCGCCATTATTACCTAGGATAACAGCATCTATTTCGGATACATTAGAACCGTTTTCTTCTAAAAAAGAAATTATTCGTTCTTCTAAATTTTCTTTTGAAAGTGTATTTAGCGTTTCTACAGCAATTACTTGCGCATAAGAACTTTCTTGTTCCTTGGTAGAAAGCGTAAAAAAACCTGCTCCTTCTCCAAAAATAGCTCCAGAAGTATTGCTTTCTAATAAAGAAGAAGTATCTGTATTTTCTTCTTTTACAAATCTTATAAGTTTGTGAATCTCTAGGGTATGTGGTGCATTCTCATCTACCCCACCAACCAGTATATTTTCTTCTTCGCCAGAAGACAACTGTAATTGTGCATCTAATAAAGCAGACTCAAAAGACGCTCCAGAATGTACATACGTAAAATTATATCCTTTGCATTGTATACCAAGAGCTATTTGACCGCCAACGGTATTATGTGTAGACTGTATAAATGAAGTTGGCGTTAAAAACTCCTCGTTATTATCTATTAATTTACTCAAGAATTTTTCAGAGTCTATTAAACACCCCATTCCAGTTCCTGTGATTATTGCATCTACAGAATCTAGTTGCGCGTCTTGCATAGCAAGATTAGAAGCGACTACGCCCATTTTTACACCTAAAGCCATTCTACGAGCTGCACCGCCAGAAATAAAATCTTTATAAACAGGGTTTACCACAGGCATAACTCTGTCATTATAGGTAATTACCTCCTCTAAAAACGCTTTGTTATCAAAAGTTTTTTGAGCAGAAATAACACCACAACCGTTTATAAAAACTTTTTTCATTATTTAGAAAATATTACGGTGGAACAATTTCCTCCAAATCCTAAAGAATTTGATAAAACTGTATTTAATTCTTTTTCTTTTATTTCTACTTGCGGCCTAATTGCAAACTCCTTCATAGGAGTTGTAAAATTTAAATTAGGAAATACCACATTATTCTGAAGTGCTAAAATAGAGTATACTGCCTCTATACCACCTGCTGCTGCTAAAGTGTGTCCTGTATATGGTTTTGTAGAACTAAAATCTGGAACGGCATCTTTAAAAACACGTAGAATAGCTCTACCTTCCGATAAATCATTATTTCCTGTTGCAGTACCGTGCGCATTTATATAATCTATAGCCTCTGGTCTTAAATTAGCTACTTTTAAAGCTTTTTCCATTGCTAAAGTAGCGCCATCTCCATTCTCAGAAGATGCTGTTTGGTGGTATGCATCATTAGCATTCCCATATCCTTTTACGTAGGCCAATACTTTTTTATTTTCCTTAGCTACTAAAGCATCAGATTCTAAAACTAAAAAAGCTGCTGCTTCTCCTAAATTTAGCCCTTTTCTATTTTCATCAAAAGGAGTATTATAGGTGTCAGATAATATCATTAAGGTTTTAAAACCATTAATGGTAAATTTTGATAAGCAATCTGCGCCTCCAACCACAACGCGGTCTAACTTCCCAGATTTTATAAGTCTGGCTCCATACATTATAGCATTTGCTGCAGATGAACATGCAGTACTAATAGTAGTAACTAAGCTCTCTTTTACACCTAACTCTTCTGCTATTTTTTGCGTAGAATCTCCTGCATGATGGCCCTCTATGTATTTTCTATGCGCATCACTCTCTAGATAGTCGTAATAGTACTTCTCTGTCATATCCATTCCACCAACGCTTGTTGCCGAAATTAATCCAGTTTTGTACGCAGCAATATCTAGAATATTAGCATCTTTTATAGCTTCTTTAGCCGCAACTAATCCTATAAGAGCTGTTCTAGAATAATTGTTATCTGGGGATATTCCTAATTGTTCTTCTAGCTCTTTGTTAGTGAAAGCAATTTCACCAACCATAATAGCATTTTTATGAATAGTATTTATCTTAGAAATTCTAGAAATGCCTTTGTTGCCAGAAATTAAGGAACTATAATTCTCTTCTACATTGTTTCCAATCGCAGAAATAATTCCCATTCCAGTTATTGCAACTCCCTTATTCATAGGTTTTAAAATAATACAGAATCTTTTTAAAATTAAAGATTCTTACTTAGGACTATTTTCTGAAATATAAGTAGCCATTGTATCTATAGATTCAAATATCTTTTTTCCTTCTTTTGGATCCGATAATTTTATCCCGTAATCCTTATCTAACATTACAATAAGTTCAAGAGCATCAATAGAATCTAGCCCTAAGCCTTCTCCAAACAAAGGGTCATTATCTGCAATTTCATCCACTGAAACATCCTCTAAGTTTAACTGCTCAATAATCTTATTTTTTAACTCTTCTTTTAACGCTTCCATAATATTTAATATCTACTATTTATTTCTTTAATTGTGTGGGGTATTTCTGTTTTCTCTTTTGTTACTAGATATAAAAAAGCGGTATACTCTTCTTTATCTACATTTACCCAACCACATAAAACCTTTTCTGCTTTATTTTCTTCTATTAAACCAGCACTATATGCATATAAATAATCTGGATTAAAGTTTTCAAAGATAAAGAAACTATTTTCAGAATACAGTTTATGCTTAATACTAATTTCGCCCATACAAATATTAGGTAATGTATATACAAATACAGCCGGACTTGGATAAAAATTATCATTATCCTCTATAGATTTTTGATATTTCCTATCCGTATCTAAACTAGAGGCGTTATTAGAGAAAACAAGTGCAATATTTTCTTCCATTTCTGGAACAACATTTTCATGTTTTAATAAAACATCTGCTCCTAAAAAAGCTAATTTACTTAAGCTATCCATTTTAAAAAACTTGGAATAATCTGTTTCCAAATTTTTATATGCCATTTTTATAAAGTCCGCAAAAGGCTCTTCTTCTGAGCCTTTATAAAGCAATTCTCCATTTAACAAAATAGAATTGTTTTTTATATGACAATAACTCTTTATGTAAGTTTTAGAACTCAATTATTCTTATCTTTTTTTACAAACTAATATGGTATGATATTCTCCTATAGCAATATCTTCTTTAATATATAACCCAGCCTTTTCTGCTAGTTTAATCATAACCTCTGCTCTGTACATTTTACTGTTACCATTGGCAAGTACCGTAAAGTACAAAGAAGTTGCTTCTAGAATAAATTTAGCATTATCAAATCGTTGCCTGTCTGTAAAAGTTTCCATAATTAGAAGCTCTGTATCCTCATTCATACCTTCTACACAGGTAGATAGTATTTTTACAATCTCTTCTTCAGAAAAACAATCTAAGAATTGGCTCATCCAAATAGCATCTGCTCCAGTTCCTACTTTTGGGTTTTCAGACAGCCAATCTATCTCTTGTCCAGAAATTCTATGGTCTAAATTATTCTTTTTTGCGTTATTAAGTGCCACATTTAGTTGCCCAGGTAGGTCAAATATTTTAACCTTAACATCTGGATCATGCTTACAACATAGCAAAGCACATTTTCCAGTATTACCACCAATATCAAAAATTTGTTTTGGTTTATTTCTGAAAAGAATTTTTAAAGCCTCCTCAAAAGCACCATCGGAATAATGGTGATCAAACTCGAACCAAGACTTTTTAATTTCATCTGGCAAAACAGATAACCCTTCATAAATGGTATCCCATTTTCCTAATTCTTTTAAACCAGAAGGTTTTCCTGTTTTTATGGAATCATTTAAATGATATAACCCTTTAAAACAAACATCATTAGTAAAATTCATATTAACTCTAGCAGTTTCATTAAACGCTAAGAAATACCCCACTTTAGTAAGTTCATATTTATTTTCTTCGTTAACATAAACAATATCTGAGCTTTCTGCCATTTCTAACAAAACACCTAAACCATACTCACTAACAGATAAATCTTTTGCTATTTCGTCTATAGTAGTTCCTCCTGATTTATTTTTTTCAAAAATATAATCTAAAACCCCTAGTTTTTTTAAAGAAACTGAGGTTTGAAAAATAAACGGTGCGAAAGCAATTTTTTGTGCTTCTTCTAATGCATCTATTGCTTTCATGTGTTTTTGTGGCATTTATTTAATTTTGAATAATTAGTGTTTTACTTTTTTAAAAATTGCTGCTGTATTACAACCTCCAAAACCAGAAGCTGTTTTTAGAAAAATAGTAAGGTTTTTAGCTGCAGAATTCTTAATAACATTTATGGTTTTACTTACTCCTATTTCATCAAAACCTAAGGAGGCAAAAAGTATATTTTTATGCATGGAATGCATTCCTATTATAGTTTCTAATAAACCTGAAGCACCTAGAGTGTGCCCAAAATAACCCTTAAGGCTATTAAGTGGCGTTTTGTTCATTTGCAACCTATCAAAAGCTATGGCCTCCATCTCATCGTTAAAGATTGTTGCTGTTCCGTGAGCCGAAATATAATCTATATCTGAAGCAAGAATTTTAGCCTCTTTAAGCGCCGAATTTACACTCCTAAACAAACCTTCTCCTGTTCTTGAAGGACCAGAAATATGGTTTGCATCATTAGCGGTACCGTCTCCTAAAATCTCTACTGCTTCGGGTGCTAAATTAGAAATATCTTTTGTTACCAAAATACTTGCTGCAACTTCCCCTATATTAATTCCTGTTCTATTTTTACTATATGGTTTACATGGTTCATTACTTAGCGCCTGAAAAGAATTGAAACCAGAAACTGTAAATTTTGTAACCAAGTCTCCGCTAACAATAAAAACAGAGTCAAACAAATCTTGTTTAATTAAGCGCTTTGCTATTGATGTTGCTAAAACACCAGAAACACAAGCATTAGACAAAACTAAAGGTTCTTTTAAAAACCCAAAATGAGTTTTCACTGCTTTTCCTAATTCAGATAAATATGCTTTATCTTCATTATGCGTAGAGTTAACCTCTAAAGCATCAATATTTCCTTTGGTTGTAGAAATAATTAACCCTGTGCGTTCTGTGATTTTAGTTTTACTTGCAGAAATAACTTTACTTAGAGAAAGTATCATCATTTTCTCTAATGTAGTATATTTATTTTTAGAATTTAAACTCGCAAATTCTTTTTCTAATTTTTCTTTATCTACTAAAGAAGAATAAAAAGACTCTGGCATTAACGCTTTGTTATTAACCAGCTTTAAACTAGTAATTTCATCTTTAATCTTAGTAACAGCATCATTACTATTAAAGCCAAAAGACGAAACTATATTGTTATAGGAGAGGTAAATTTTATGCATCTATTAAACCCACTTTTCTTTTCCACTTCATAAAAAAATCAGGAATTGTCAAGGATAATTCACCTCCTAATTCTACAAAAACCTGAACCGTTTCTCCAGTACAAACAATTTCTCCTTCAGGATTAAAAATTTTATACTTAAAGATCATTTTTGCAGCGGGGGAATCTACATAAGTTGTTTTAACAGTAGCTATATCTCCATAACGCAATGGTAATTTATGTTCTGTGTTAGATTTTACTATTGGCGTAGAGAAATTATTATCTTTTTGATCTAAGTAAGAAATACCATGGTGTCTTCCAAAAGCCTCCCTACCATCTTCAAAATACTGTATATAATTACCATGCCATACAATTCCTAATGGATCCGTTTCTACAAAACGCACACGAATTTCACTAGTGTAGGAAATTTCCTTTGAGGGTTTAGACCGCAATTTTTTTTTCATTATAAAGTATGGCTATTGTTGTTGTAATTATAAAAAATAAAAACAAGAGTGTAATTTCTGGAATAATTTCTGAAAAACCTACATTTCTTAAAAAAACGTCATAAAATGCATTTAATCCCCAATTCATTGGAGATATATTTGATAGAATTTGCATGAATTTTGGCATTGCAAAAACAGGGACCCAAACGCCACCTAATGCTGCAAGAATAACTACTAATGTTGCTCCAAATGGTGCAGACTGCTCATGTGTTTTAAAAACTGTACCAAGTAATAATCCTAAACCTACAGCTGCAAGACCTGCAAATAAGGAAACGATTAATAGCAATGGCAATTTTCCTGTAATATTAATTTCTGGTAAAGAAATAACAGGAAACAAATACAAGCCTACCAATAACATAAGTATAAATTGTACTATACAAACTCCCAAATATACTATAGTTTTACCCCCTAAAAACGTGGCATAAGAAACAGGATTTGTTCGTAACCTAACAAAAGTGCCTTGAGATTTTTCTTTTACCATGTTTATGGAAAGCGGTAGTATAATAAAAAATATAGCAAATAAGGACCATGCAGGAATGTTATGCTGACTGGCATTTGGTATAGCATTTTTAGCACTTTCCGGGACTATTTCCTTAAAAGAGATAAAACTATTGGTGTCAAAAATTGGTTCCGCACTAGGTTCATCTGATAATTGAGCTTCAAAAGCTTTATAAATAGTTTGTATTTCTATGCCCGAAATTACTCTGTCTATGCCGTTCTTTACAGAACTCTTAAAAGATTGTTGGGTTGCAGGGTCAAAATAAAGTTTAACTTCTTTCTTTTTATTCTTTTTTGAAATACTAGGTTCTAACTCTTCCTCTACTCCAAATTTAGCTAGAATGCCATCAACATTTTCATTTACTTTTATTTCTAAATCTGAAGATAAGTTTTCTGGTATTATAATTGCTAATTGATAATCTCCCTTAAAAACTAAGTCTTTGGCATCTTGTTCTGAAGCCTTATTTATTACTTCAAAAGCATTAGTACTCGTAAGTCCTTTATTTATTTGTTGCGAGACAGAACCTTTATCATTATCTACAAAAAGAATAGGAATTTTGGAATCCTTAATGGTTTTAAAGGTGTTATTTTGAATTAAAGTAATGGTTATTAATAAAATTAATGGCATTACAAAAAGAATGGCCATTCCTCCCAAATCCCTGATTAGAAGCAAAAATTCTTTATATGCTGATGCCCAAAGTTTATACATAATCTCTGAGTTCTTTCCCTGTCTTTGCAATAAAAACTTCTTCTAAATTATGAGCTCCTTCTTCTTGTTTTATTAATTCAGAAGGTTTGCCATTACAAATAAGTTTTCCATGATCTATAATACCAACTCTAGTGCAAAAATTTTCTGCTTCGTTTAAATGGTGCGATGTATAAACAATGGTTGCTCCATTTTTATTTAATTCTTTTAAATGACTTATTATCGCATTTTTAGATTGTACATCTACACCTACTGTTGGTTCATCTAAAAACAAAACTTTTGGCTCGTGTAAAATACTTCCTATTAGGTTAATTCTTCTTTTCATTCCACCAGAAAAATGAAGAATTTTTTTATTTAAAAACTCGGTTAAACCTAGAATTTCTATATGTTGTTCTATTAATTGCTTAAGGGTATTTCCTTTAAGGCCATACATACTTCCTAAATAAAAAAGGTTTTCATATGCTGTTAATGATGGATACAAAGCGTATTCCTGCGGAACAATACCAATAATTTGTTTAAGCTTGTTTTTATTCTGTTTGTAGGTAAGTTCGTTTATTGTAAACGAACCTTCCGTTGGTTTTATTAAAGAACTAAGCATAGAAATTAACGTAGTCTTTCCGGCACCATTAGGCCCCAGTAAACCAAAAATTTCTTGATTTTCTATTACCAAATCTATATTGGACACCGAAAATTCTTCTGAATCCTTATATTTTTTAGACAGTTGGTTAATAGTTATCATTCTTATGTAAAATTAGACTGCTTTCTTTAATTTTTTAAAAAAAGCTTCTTCTTTGTCTGCAATGGTAGCCAATTGATCAGCTACTTTATTATAACCATCTTCGGTAGCACTACGATTTTTATAAATACGAGAAGCATCTACAGCAAAATCTCGCCATAAATCTCCAATTTGTGTAATTTCTTTAGATAGTGTAGAAAGTTGGTCATTCTCTAAAATCTTACTTGCTTCTTGTAAAAAAGCACCATAAATATACCTAAAGCCACCCCCACCAGTACCAATCTCTTCTTGCATACGAACAATTTGTCCTAGATAGTGATTGGCAGTTTTAACTCCTTTTTTAGCTGGCCACTTACGAATTAGTTTTGCAATTTTACGAATAGCCTTTACCCCAACAAGAGGAACAGGAGCAGTCATATCTTTACAGGTATGCTTAATACCTTTTACAATTGCCTTTTTTAATTCTAATTTCTCTGGAAATTCTATAGGGTAATACATGTGTCCTTTCGGAGCAAATGCCCCCTTGGCAAAACGAACTTTCTCTAACTCTTTTTCTGATAAAGAGGTAACCTCCTCCATAACAGGATCACTTATTAAATATCTTCCATCTTTTTTCCCATATACCACCATATTATGAGCATTAAAATGAAAGCGATATTCCTCTGGAAAATATACTAAATTATACACCCCAACTTGTAAACCTACAGGGTTATTTTTTTCTAAATTGGCATCTAACCTTGCTTTAGCTTTTTGTGCAGTACTAAATTTTTCGCGCTTTATTATTACCCCAGTACGTTTTGCAAAACGATTAAAAATAGTTCCTGGCATTGCACGATACGTAACTACAGGAGCATGATTAACTTTTAAAAAAGGAAGGTAACTAAATAATAATCCAGAGCCAATGCCAAAAACCATTGGTTCACTAACTTCAAAACCATTAAAACGCATTAAATTGGACACTACGCCATTTTCACAATGTGCAGATTGTTTGTGGGTAAAGTTTATTTCCATGGACTTTATTTATGAATATCCTTTAGTTGTTCAACAGTAATATCAAAAATATCGGCATATTTTTGAAGTGTTTTTTTATTTAATTTTTTAAAAACAGAAGGCTTAAAATGTCTTTTTACTCTCCATGCCCACATACCTACATAACTTGCCAAAATGCCAACATCCATTTTATGGAGTTCCATATAATATTCAATAGGACTGGTAGTATTATTTAGAACTTTTTGCTTAGCAATCTCGGTTCTTTCTTCTATGTCTTTAATAGCATTATCTAAAGCAATGGTTTTAGGGTCCCACCCTGTACTTAATTCTGTAGTATATTCTCCATTTTCATCTACAGCATAATACATTTCTTTAATATTTGCCGACTCTAGATTACTTTTATCCTGAGGTACTTCGTTTTTCTTCATCTCTATATTTCGTGAATTAGAAAATTAAGAGTACAAGCTACAATTAATTCATCATTATTAAAAATAGCGCTTTCAATAGTACAAATACTAACTCCCTCAGTATCAAACCTAGAAACTAACTTTGTTTTCGTCACAATGGTATCTCCTACCTTTGGAAGCTGGTTTATGGTTACTTTTTTAATTGCACTTATATAACCTGTAATAGTATTAGTTTTACCTTCTAAATCTCCTTTTTCAAAAAAACTTTGCCCCACAACCGCAGAGCTAACTTGCGCAGCATTCTCTATAAGGCCTGGTTCTTTTAAAACACCATCTTTTACAAAAACACAATCGGTATTTATCTGAAATTCTCCTGTGGCACTATCGTCATTAATATGAGTAATATAAGACACCATGAGCATTGGGTCTCTATGAGGTAGAAAGTTTTTAATGCCAATTTTATTTTTGCCCACGTATTTTTTATTTTGCTAATACGGTTTTCATTTCACTTAATGCAATAATTTCTCCTTCGCACTCCACTTCAATTTTCACTAGAGTTACCCCCATTATGTCATGTAAAATTACAACTGTGGTTTTTAGTTCTTGTCCTTCTTTTGGAAGCTTAATTATTTTTGCTTTTTTTATAGAACCTATATACCCTGTAGGTGCTTCTTGGTTTTTTAAAAAATAAGAATACCCGGTATGTAAGGCAACGGTTTGGGCCATATTTTCTATTAAACCAGGACCTTGAAAATAACCATTAGATGAAAATAAGTCTTCTTCTTTTATTTTAAAGCCAGAAATTATCTTCTCGGTTGAAAAATAGAACAACGTATCCACCATTACAAATGGCCATTTTTGTGGTATTAAGTTTTGTATAAAACTTTCATCTGTAATTGGTTGTTCTACTACATTCATTTAACATACAGTTAAATATGCATAAGTATAAGAAAAACGAGCACTTTCCGGAACATGAAGAAGTATTCTATCTCCTTTTTTTAGCTTTCCAGAAGCCACCAATTCTTCTAACATTACATATATAGATGCTGCTCCTACATTACCTACACTCTCTAAATTTAAAAACCACTTATCCCAAGGAATTTCTACCCCTTGTAATTTTAGTTCATCATAAAGATTTTCTTTAAAATAATAGGACGATATATGAGGTAAATAATAATCTACGTCCTCTGGACCAATATTGTTTTTCTCAAAAGCTAATTTTAAACTATCTACACCTTTTACTAAGATATTTTCACCTAATAAACGTGTGTCTTGTTTCATTGCAAACAAGGATATTTTTCCCCATTCTTTTGCAGGAAACTCGCTCCAAGGTTTTAAGTTGCCATCTTCTAATTTATCTGCTCCTGCATACATACATGCTTCTATTTCATGGGCGTAAGAGTAACCTTCCATCCATTCTACCTTTAAAGGCGTGCTCCCTTTAGGCTCACTTTCTAATAGAACAGCACCAGCACCATCCGATAGCATCCAACGTAGAAAATCTTTATTAAAAGCCAAAATAGGGCTATCTTCTAACGCACTAAGTTGCTCTACTTCGTCTTCAAAAACATCTGCTCGCATCCAACTTGAGGTTCTTTCAGAACCTGCACAAACAGCGTTTTCTACTTGACCAGTTTTTATAGAAAGGAATCCAAATTTTAAAGCATTCATTCCAGAACAACAAGCTCCAGACGGAGAGTTTATTTCCATATTACCATTCTTTAAAAAACCATGTACCATAGA
This sequence comes from Maribacter vaceletii, assembly GCF_003634105.1. Lineage (GTDB taxonomy): Bacteria > Bacteroidota > Bacteroidia > Flavobacteriales > Flavobacteriaceae > Maribacter_B > Maribacter_B vaceletii. Next base: position 710,017 of record NZ_RBIQ01000007.1, read on the forward strand.
GGTATGAGAAGGTAATATTTGGTCAGGACTAGATGTTCCGCAAGATAACAGCTGTATATCTTTTGTTGTAAAATTAGAATCACATAAATTCTCTACAGCCTCTTTTGTAAGCTGCGCATTATTATGGGTTACCTGGCCATTTTCATCAATGGCATAATATCTAGTTTTAATCTTATTATTACGCAAAACAATACGTCTTGCTTTTGATGTTTTTCCTCCAATTTTTCCAAGTTTTTCTTCCATTTGATCATTATCAACTGGTTTATTGGGTAAAAACTTAGATATTCTTGTTATGTATACTTCTTTCATGAATTTTCCTTTAAATAAACCGAAGAAAAATATTCTTTCTCTCTTTTTCTTTTAAGGTGCGTAGGCAAATAAGTCAACAAAAATACAATAAAAACTATTGGTGCAATAACCCAAATTGCAAATAATAAATAATACTTAAAAACCTTAAGAAATTTTACTCTTTTAGGCGCTCCAGACTTTCCTTTTTTTATAATAAGATTTGCCCACTTTGAAAAAATAACATTACCTCTTTCATCCGTCATTACTAGGTATGGATTTACAATAACACCTCCTAGCTTTACAAATGTTTTTTGAAGTGTTGAAAAATCATTTTTCACTAATGCTTCTTTAATTGGTGGGCCATATTTATTTGCCTCTTTTATATCCTTATCTGACACCCCTGGTTTAGGAAAAATTCCTAAGTAACGGTCTTTTTTACCAGATAACATCCAGTATTCAATAGTTATAACACTAATATGGTTAATATGCTTATCTACAAAAGCTAAATGCCCCACCAAATTTGCATTGGCTTTTGCTAAAAGTCTTTTTACTTTCTCTTGTGCTTGCAACCACATATTTCTACAAGCTACAACAGTTATAACAGGTGTATTACCCATTATTTTTTCTGCAAATTCTGATTTTAAAAAAGAGTTAATAGGTATTGAGGGAGTTAAAAACCAAACTTGGTAACCTAAAACCACCAAATCAAATTTTTTGTTTAAAATTTCTTCTGGAGGTGCTTCTATCTCTGAGGGTATTTGTAAAAAAGTCTCCGGAAAAACATCATAAAAACTATCTTTTCCCCAAGGAAATTCAAAAGATTTTACGGGTTTTATTTCATAATAAGTTACATTAATTTCTTCCTTAAAAATTGGGGTAATCATATTTTTAAGAATAGTTGTTAACTGCCCTGTTTGAGAATAATGTATAACTAGTATTTCTTTCATTCTACTTTTTTAGAATTCCAAAATTTAAAATAATTAAACCATTGTAAAGGATATTTTTCCAACATCCACTCCATACTTTCTGTGTATTCTTTTAATAAAGCCTGGGCATTCCTATTCTCTACCTTAGCTTTTCTTGCATATAAATGGTAATGCTTTTTTGTTTCTTTCATTACATATACAAAAAGAACAGGAACATTTAATCTAGATGCCATTAAGAAAGGTCCAGCTGGGAATTCTGCCTCATCTTCCAATAGTTTTTCTGTTAAGGTTTTATTTCCTTCAAAATAACGATCCCCTGTAAAACACACCAAACCTCCTTGATCAAGCGCAGTTTTTATTTCAAAAATATGGCTTAATTCTTCATTAACAAGAATAAACTTAATATTAGATTTTCCTGTAACACTTTCTAAGTATTCTTTTATTTGCTCATGCTCACTATCTGTTGTTACAAGGTGAATTTGCGAATCATGATCTATTTCATCAAAAAAGAAATCTGCTATTTCAAAATTCCCAACATGAGCGCTAATAAGAATACCTCCTTGCTTTTCTTTAAGGAGATTATTTATTTCCTCTACGCCATCAAACTCATAAGTAAATTTGTTTCTTAAACCGCTAGATATAGCAACTTTATCTATTATAGTTTGCCCAAAAACATAGGTATTCTTTAATACGCTTATGGTGCTTTTTAGGGTAGAATATTTTAACTGATTTTTAAAATAATCATAACTAGATGTTCTACCTTCTCTGGAAAAGAAAAAGTAGTAAACAACGACAAAATTTAATATAAAGTAGGCAAAAGACAGACCTAAAGTTTTTATAAAAAAAACAAAGATTTTATACCCTAAAACGGTTCCTTTGGATTTTCCTTCCCACTTTTTTGCCATTGCAATGTTAGCCTAATTTTTTCTCAATAAGGTCGTAAAAATGTTGTAATGTAGTAACGTTAATGAAGTCTTCACCAACTAGTTTTACTCCAAAATTAGACTCTACTGCAACCACAAGGTCTACAAAATCTAAACTATCTAATTCTAAAGTATCTTTAAGGTTAGCTTCTGGATGAATATCATCTTGTTCTACCTCAAATTCATCTATAAGAAAGTCGTTTATCTTTTCAATAATAACTTCTTTATCCATCTATTATATTGTTTTTATTACAAGCGCAGAGTTTGTTCCTCCAAACCCAAAAGAATTGGATAAAAATACATCAATTTTTTTATCTACGGTTTTGGTTACTAAATTTAATTTAGCGGAATCTTCATCTGTATTCTCTAAATTTATATTCGGTGCTACAAATGAGTTTTGCATCATTAGCATAGAGTATATTACTTCACTAGCCCCAGCCATCCAACATTCATGCCCGGTCATAGATTTTGTTGAGCTTACTAATGGACGATAATCTCCAAAAACTTGATGTATTGCTTTTGCCTCATTGGCATCTCCTACAGGAGTTGATGTTGCATGAGCATTTACATAATCTATTTGTGAAGCATTCATATTAGCATCTTCTAAAGCTTTTTTCATTGCTTTAGATGGCCCATCTACGTTTGGCGTAGATATATGCCCCCCATTTGATGAGAAACCATACCCAACAATCTCTCCTAAAATTGGAGCTCCTCTTTTAACTGCAGACTCATAACTTTCTAATATTACGGTAGCACCACCACCACTTGGCACAAGTCCACTCCTATCTTTATCAAAAGGTCTTGATGCCTTTGTTGGATTTTCATTATTTATTGCAAAAACACCTAACCCATCAAAACTAGCCATTGCCAAAGGGTTAATTTCTTGAGCCCCTCCCGAAATAATACAATCTTGCATACCACTTTTTATTAAATGATACGCCATACCTATGGCATGAGACCCACTTGCACAAGCTGCACTCACCGTAAAATTAATTCCTGTTAATTTAAATATTGTAGAAAGGTTCATGGTTATGGTAGAATTCATAGCTTTAAAAATTGCACCAGAACCAACAAGGGTAGTATCTTTCTTTTCTCTCACCGTATCTATAGAATCTATTACAGATTTGGCTGTACTGTCATTCCCATAAATAACACCTACTTCATTTACATCTAAAAAATCTTGTGAAATTTTTGCATTAGTAAGCGCCTCATGTGTTGCGGCATAAGCATAAGCACCTTCTTGACCTAAACTAATACGTTGACGTCTAGAAAGAACTTTTTTAAGATTTGGTGTGTCTACCATGCCAGTAAGTGGAGATCTATATCCAAGATCTTCTCTTTCCTGATCAAAAGCAATTCCAGATTTACCTTCATATAGGGAAGATTTTACCTCATCTAGATTTTTGCCTATACAAGAGTAAATACCCATTCCCGTTATTACCACTCTTCTCATTACCTACAAACTCATTTAAGAGTATATCCCTCCATTTATATTAATTACTTCTCCTGTAATATAAGAAGCTTTTTTAGAAATTAAAAAAGAAACTAAATCTGCTACTTCTTGAGCTTCCCCAAATCTATTCGCAGGAATCATTCTTTTTAATTCTTTTTCATCTAATTCCCCAGTCATATCTGTTTTAATAAAACCAGGAGCTACAGCATTTACAGTAACGTTTCTTTTAGCAACTTCTTGCGCCAATGCTTTAGTTGCTGCTATAATTGCACCTTTAGCAGCCGAATAATTGGTCTGACCCGGAGTCCCCTTAAGGCCAGATACAGAAACCATATTTACAATTCTTCCGTATTTATTTACAAGTAATTTTTGAATTAAGTGATTGGTAACATTAAAAAAGCCATTTAAACTTGTATTAATAACACTAGACCAATCTTCTGGTTTCATCCACATAAATAGACCGTCTTTTGTAATTCCTGCATTATTAATTACAGCTTCAATAATTGCATTTTCATTTGCTTCTTGCCAAGCATCTAAACGTGCTTTTACCTCTTCTAAATTCCCAACATTAAATTGAATAATTTCTCCAGAACCACCGGCATTCTCAACTTCTTTTAAAGTGTCTTCTGCTGCTGTTTGGTTACTATTATAATTAATTAGAATTTTATATTCGGAATCTTTAGCTAGCTGAATACAAACAGCTTTTCCTATTCCACGAGACCCTCCAGTTACAAGAGCATATTTTTTAGGCGCAATTTTCTCCTTCATTTATTTATGATGCTTTCTAAAGTTATTTACTAGTATCTACAAAGTTTTCTGCATTCTGAAACCATTTGCCTCCTAGAGCTTCTCCTTTTTCATTAATAAAGCCCCATTTTTTATTAGACTTTACTTTGGCTAAACCATTAATAAAACCTTTTTTAAATCCAGACATTACAAAAGAAAATCCGCCAGATATATCATACTCCATAGGAATTACTAATGTTCCAGATGCATTTACAAATCCCCACTTTTTATCTCTTACTGGAGCCAAACCTTTATCTCCAAAGATTTCTGCATCTCTATAATCAAAAGGAATTACCTCTTCTCCTTTTTCATTAATATACCCCCAGGTTTTTCCTTTTAAAACTGGTGCCAATCCATTCACAAAAGCTTTTGCTTTATTAAAAGTTGGGTCTATAACCCATTGGCCACTTGCATTAATAAAACCCCACGTTTTTCCTTTCCTAGCATATGTAAGTTTAGATGAGGAATGAAAATCCCATATTTTTGTAGCACCAGGTACAACTTGCAATTTACCATTAACAATAACTCCAAAATCTTCACCTTTTCTCCCCCATATACCATTGCTATTATATTTACTTATTTCTTTAAAATCTGCAGGTACAACAAGATCTCCTTTTTTATTAATCAGTCCCCAAGATTCTCCAATTTTTACTTTAGCATGTCCTTCCCAGAAATTTTTCACAATTTCATATTTAGGCTCCAAAATAAGTTTACCATCTGTTCCTAAAATTCCTATTTTTTCTCCTTTTTTAAATAAGGCTACACCATCATTAAAATCATAATACTTATCTGGCACAGGAGTTTCTAATTGTTTTCCTGTTCCATCTACATATTTCCAAACCTCATTACTATATACTAAAGCATAACCAGAATTAAATCTTTTTACCTTGTCATATTCTGGTTTAATTACCCATTCTCCTTTTACATTAATAAAACCCCACTTATCATCTTTTCTAACAGCGGCATATTTTCCCGAAAAACTTGCTGCTTTATCAAACTGAGGCTCAATTACATATGCTCCAGATTTATCAATATACCCAAACATATCATTTTCTCTAACCAACGCAAGTTCTTGCGCATAAAATGATGACACTGATAATAAAATAGTTAAAATGAATAAAACCCCTTTTTTCATAATACTTAGTTTTCGTTGTTAATAATAAAATCTTTTACTTGATTAACAAAAGGATACATAACTAGATCCTCTTTAAACGGGGGAACAATTTTTCTTATTTTAGAATATAAAGCTTTAGTTTTAGAAGAAACTTTATCCTGAACTCCTAAATACTCTATTGCTTGTGTTATAGTAATTAACTCTATTGCCATAACCTCAAAAGCATTTTCTATTACTTTTTTGGTTATTAAGGCTGCATTAGTACCCATACTAACAATATCTTGATTGTCATTATTATTTGGTATACTGTGCACATACATAGGATTAGACAACATTTGGTTTTCTGCAGTAGTAGAAGTTGCTGTAAACTGTACTCCTTGCATTCCAAAGTTTAAACCTAATTCTCCTAAATTAACAAAAGGCGGAAGTATATCGTTTAACTTAGAATTCATTAAATAATTTAGTTGTCTTTCTGCCAACATACTAGTTTTAGCAACTACAATTTTTAGCTTATCCATCTCTAAAGAAACATAGTCTCCATGGAAATTTCCGCCATGATATACATGCTTTTTCTCTACATTAACAATAGGATTATCATTAGCAGAGTTTACTTCTTCTATCATTATTTTTTCTACACCATTTAAGGTATCTAAAACAGGCCCTAATATTTGTGGTACACACCTAATAGAATAGTACTCTTGTACTTTTTCTTCAAAAACAGAGACACCATCATTATTAGTATATAAATGATGCTCTCTTTTTCTTGTTAACTCACTATCTTTTAAATGGCTACGCATAGAACGTGCAATTTCTCGCTGTCCTTTATGCATTTTTGTATTATTTAGCTCTTCAGACAAATGATCGTCATAGGCTTGCATTATTTCATTTATTGCAGAGGACGAAGAAATCATCCATTCTAAAAGTCTACGAGTATATATGGTATTCACAATACCAATACCTGTCATTACAGAAGTACCGTTAATAAGCCCTAAACCTTCTCTAAGTTCTACAGAAATTGGCTGTAAACCTTCCTTTCTAAATATTTGTTCTGTTGGTCTTCTTTCGCCTTTATAAAAAACTTCCCCTTCTCCTATTAAAACCAGTGCTAAATGCGCTAACTGCACCAAATCTCCACTAGCTCCAACACCACCATGTTCATATATTAACGGAGTTATATCTCTATTAATTAATTCTATCATTAACATAACAACAGAAATATGAATTCCAGAATTCCCTAAACTTAATGTGTTAATCCTAGCAAGCATTGCTGCTTTTACATATTTTGGAGCTATTGGATTTCCTGTTCCAGAAGCATGACTTCTTATAAGATTGTATTGTAATTTAATTCTTTCAGAATCTTTAATCTTATATTGAGCCATTGGCCCAAATCCTGTATTTACTCCGTAGATTACTTTATTCTGAGAAAATTCTTTTAAAAAATTATGACTTTCATTAATTGTAGCTACAACTTTTGGGTCTATAGTTAACTTTTCTCCTTTGAAAATTACATTATAAAAATCTGTAATTCCTAACTTTCCTTTAATTTTTGGCATCTAATGTTGGCTATACTTAAATAAGCGGCAATTTATAAATAAAAATGATTAATTTGCTGTGCAAATTTACATTATTTAATAAATATCCAATTTAATTTGTAAGATGATTCAAGAAAATGTTGAAGTATTAATAATAGGAGCAGGACCATCTGGCTCAGTAGCAGCTTCCTATTTGCACAACAATGGCTTTAAAGTAAAAGTTGTAGAAAAAAGTACATTCCCTAGATTTGTAATTGGGGAAAGTCTTTTACCAAGATGTATGGATCATTTTGATGAAGTAGATTTATTACAACCCTTAAAAGATTTTGGGTTTGAAGTTAAATCTGGCGCTCGATTTATGAGAGGAGAAGAAATTTGTAATTTTGACTTTGCAAAAAAACATGGCGAAGGTTGGGATTGGACCTGGCAAGTACCCAGAGCGGATTTTGATACTATATTAACTAATACACTAATAGAAAGAGGTGTAGATATTGCTTTTGAACAAGAAGTTACGGATGTCGTTATAACTGATGAAGGCTCTACAATTACTTTAAAAAATAGCAAAGGTGAAATTTCTAAAATTTTTGCTAAATTTATTATTGACTCAAGTGGATACGGCAGAGTATTACCCAGAATATTAGATTTAGATAAGCCATCTCCGCTACCAAAACATTCTTCAATATTTGCGCATGTTAAAGACACTAAACGACCTGAAGGAGTAGAAGGAACTTTAATAACGTTTGATGTTTTAAGTAAAGAAACCTGGTTATGGGTAATTCCTTTTTCTAATGGTCATACTAGTTTAGGTCTTGTAGGACCTACAGAATACATGGAATCTTTTAAAGGTACCAACGAAGAAAAGCTAAAAGAAATAATAAAACTATCTAGTTATTACAGAGACCGTTTTGATGAAGTAGCTATTGACTTTGAACCAAAACTTATTAAAAATTACTCTAAATCTGTGAAACAAATTTACGGTAAAGGATATGCGCTTACAGGTAATAGTGCAGAATTTTTAGACCCTGTATTTTCTTCTGGTGTAACATTTGCTACCGAATCTGCTTTACTGGCCGCAAAATTAGCAGCAAAAGAATTAAAAGGAGAAGAGGTAAACTGGGAAGAAGACTATTATGGCTATATAAAAGAAGGTGTAGATGTTTTTGCTACTTATGTAAAAGAGTGGTATACAGGAAACCTACAAAAAATATTTTTTCACAGGCCAGAAAATCCTGAAATAAAAAAGCAAATATGCGCTGTATTAGCTGGTTATGTTTGGGATAAAACAAACCCTTTTGTAAAAAATCATAATCGTTTGGTAAGGACTGTTGCAAAGGTAATAGACATGGAAAACCAAACCGTGTAACAACAAAAAAGGGAGCAATTAAAAATTGCTCCCTTTTTTAAATTTTTAAAACTTCTTATTTTAAAGCTTTCTTTTTAAGATACGCTGCAAAAGATTTTGCTGCTTTAGCATAACATTCAGAAATTCTATAACCAGAATTATAATCATTACCCATAGCACCATAGCCCTGTACATCGTAAAATTTTCCAGAGAATAAAACATTTCCTGGATTACTAGTTTCATATACACTAAAAGTTACATCTATCTCTGCATTTTTTCTTACAATACCAACATTGTATCCTGCATATATCTTATTTGAATGTACCTTCATTGTGTATTCTGCTTCTGCATTGTCACTAGAAACCGAAAGTTCTCCATCATCAAATCTTTTATTGAAAGATTCTATAAACTTAGGCTCATAAAATTCTTCTCTATCCGAAAACCAAGAAGCTTTAAATTTTTCTCCCAAACCAGCTTCTTTTTCTTCTCTCTTCTTCATTTTATCTGCTAAAAAATCTTCTTCCGAATCGTATTTTGGAATCTCTAAATCAGAATAATCAAACTCAAGAGCATACTCTTTAATACCTTTTAAATCTTTTGGGTTTCCATCAATCTCTTTTAATTTTTGAGCTTGAGTTGCTCCCGTGATAAGCAAAAATGCTACTAATGCAATTTTTTTCATGTGTAATTTTTAATGGTTGTTAATTATTAATTTCTACTAACGAAAACGAGTAATATACCTTTTAAGTATATATAAACTTTAAAAGGTACCAACTACTCCAATTTGTCCAGGACCAAAATTAAGATTCCAGCTAATTTTTTTATCTCCTTGGTTATACTTTTCATTATACTTAGAATCTAAATAGCGATCTATAGATTCTACTGTAAAAATACTAATTGCTACACCTAAAGCGATATCTGAAAGCCAATGTTTCCCCTCCCATAACCTAGAAACTGCAGGAACAGAGCCAACGGCGTAAATCCCCGTTTTTACCCAAGGATTTTTAAATTGCTTTGCAATAGCATGGGCATTTGTCATTGCTAAAATAGTATGCCCAGAAGGAAAGGAATGATACTTTTTATTTCCTGCCCAAAAAGGTCTAAAAGTGTCACTAGATTTTCCGCTTAAAGGTCTTGCCCTACCTACTGCCGATTTTAATACTTGTTGCAATAGCCCTGCTGAAGTAGCAGATGCAATTAATAAAACTCCTGTTCTTCTTAATTTTTCGTCCTTTAAAACTAAACCTGTTACATAAACTGCTCCCGTGATCATATAATTATTAGTAGGGCTACCAACACTAAAACCGTAATCTCTTATTCCTTTTGGAATATCATCTTTTATTCCAATAAAATAATCGGATACTGGCTCATCTACTAAATAAATTAAGCTTGTACCAGCAGCAGTATAACCAAAATTTGCCCATTGCTTACCTTGCCAATGTAGTGGTCTTGTATAAGAGTATCCTACCCCTTTAAATACATTTCCCATGTCATAGCTTAACATTTTCCACCTGGTTTCTGGCATTTTTATTGTTTTATCCTGCGCAAAAGAAATCACTGAAAAAAACAAAAGAAAAAGTAGTACTGTTTTTGACAGGTTACATAAAAACAAAGTATTTGTTTTTTTAGGTTCCATATATATAGTTTTAATTGTGTAAAGCTAATTGAATACGTTTTCTTGGCACATCAACCTCCAAAACTTTTACAATAATTTGTTGCTGTAAGCTTACATGTTCATTAACATCTTTTACAAAAGTATCTGCTAAATTAGAAACATGTATTAATCCACTTTCTTTTATTCCAACATCTACAAAACAACCAAAATTTGTAATATTATTTACTATTCCGGGCAATAGTTGCCCTTCTCTTAAATCTGTTATAGATTTTATATTCTGATTAAATGTAAAAACCTTTGCTTTTTCTCGTATATCTAATCCTGGTTTTTCTAACTCTTTAATGATATCCTTTAATGTTAAGAGACCCACACTGTCAGATATATATTTACTAAGATTAATAGCATCTAACTCTTTTTTATCTCCAATAAGATTTTCTATAGCAACTCCCTTATCTTTTGCCATTTTTTCGGCAATTGCATAACTTTCTGGATGTATGGCAGAGTCATCTAAAGGGTTCTTTGCATTTTTTATTCTTAAAAAAGCCGCTCCTTGCTCAAAAGCCTTACCACCTAATCTTGGAACCTTTTTAATAGCTATTCTACTTTTAAAAGGACCGTTTTCATTCCTATAAGTTACAATATTTTCTGCCAATTTAGGACCTATACCAGAAACATAACTTAATAAAGAGGTGCTCGCAGTATTTATATTTACCCCAACAAAATTTACACAGCTTTCTACTACAGTATCTAAAGAGTTTTGCAATTTTGTTTGATCTACATCATGTTGGTATTGCCCAACGCCAATAGATTTTGCATCAATCTTTACTAGTTCTGCTAAAGGGTCCGCTAGCCTTCTTCCTATAGATACTGCCCCTCTTACGGTAACATCGTAATTAGGAAATTCTTCTCTTGCTATTTTTGAAGCAGAATAAATAGATGCTCCTGCCTCACTAACCACAAAAACTTCTATCTCATTTTTAAAATGAACACGTTTAACCAATTGCTCTGTTTCTCTAGAGGCTGTTCCATTTCCTATTGCAATTGCTTCTATTTTGTAGGCATCTGCAAGAGAACTTATTTTCTTTATAGCTCCCGAGCTATCATTCTGGGGCGCATGAGGGTAAATAGTTTCATTGTGTTCTAAATCTCCTTGCGCACTTAAACAAACCATTTTACATCCTGTTCTAAAACCGGGATCTATAGCTAAAATTCTTTTTTCTCCCAATGGAGAGCCTAATAGTAATTGTTTTAAATTTTTAGAGAAAACCAATATTGCAGATTCATCTGCTTTTTCTTTAGCAAGTTTTAGTCTTTCATTAGACAACGAAGGGTACAATAATCTTTTATATGCGTCCTTTATTGCTATAGAAATTTGGATACTACAAACATTATTGCTTTTAATAATACGGTCTTCTATTTTAGACAAAGCTCTTTCCGCATCTACCTCTATTTTCACACGAATAAAACCTTCATTTTCTGCTCTTAAAATAGCTAATAATCTATGCGATGGACATCTTCCTAAAGATTCACTCCAATCAAAATAATCGCGAAACTTTTGCGCTTTTTCATCGTTTTTCTTTGTACTAATAACCTTAGTTGTTATTTGTGCAAATTTTTCTAACTGATATCTTATTTGATTTCTAATATCAGACCGTTCATTAACCCATTCTGCAATAATATGGCGAGCACCCTCTAGAGCGTCCTCTTCATTTTCCACAAGATTATTAACATATTTAGATACCGTAAACTCCAAATCGGTAGCATTCTGTGCCATAATTATTTTGGCCAAAGGTTCTAAACCTTTATTTCTTGCAGCTTCTGCTTTTGTTTTTTTGCTCTTTTTATATGGAAGATATATGTCTTCTAGCGTAGTTAAATCTGGCGCATTATTAACTTTCTGGACAAGCTCAGAAGTTACTACTTCTTGCTCTTCTAATGCTTTTAGTATTGCTTTTTTACGTTTTTCAAGAGCTTCAAATTGTGTTTTAAACGTAACTATTTGCCCTATTTGAACCTCATCTAGATTCCCTGTACGTTCTTTTCTATACCTAGAAATAAAAGGAACTGTACAATCTTCTTTTAGTAGCTCTATAGTATTTTTAATCCCTTTTTCAGGAAGATTGGTGTGTTTAAGTATATAATTTATCATAAAAAAAACCTTATAAATTAATTTATAAGGCCTGTAATATATTTAACTCTACTGTAATAATAGAATTTATTTTAAACTAATTAAGCTACTTTTTTAAGTAAATCAAAACAAGGACATTTACCGCAACGCTTACTTTCCGATTTCTTGTACTTATTGCAACATTTACTCTTTAGCTTATTTGGGTTAATAGAAACCGTCTTTGCTAATCTTTTTATTGCTTTTTTATTTTTTCCCAAAACAACATTATTATTTGTTGCCAACAAATATATGTTATTTTAATTTAATCTAAATAAGTAGTTGTAAAAAATTATTCTGGAGTATCCATAGATGCAGAGGTAACTGTTAATTGTTCTATATCTCTATCAAACAAATACAATCCTCCTTTATCATTACCAATAAGGTTAATTTTATCTAAAACAGTACGTGCCATAGCTTCTTCTTCTATTTGTTCAGACACATACCATTGTAAAAAGTTATGTGTTGCATAATCTCTTTCTTCTAAAGTTATATGTACTAAATCGTTAATACTGCTGGATACAAAAATTTCATGTTCTAATAATTTTTCGAACATTTCTTTAAAAGAAGTAAAAGTTACATTAGGAGCTGCTAATTGTGATATTTGTGCATGACCGCCACGCTCATTTATAAATTTTACTAACTTAAGCATATGATCACGCTCTTCCTGTGATTGATCATACATAAATCCTGCAACACCTTCTAGTCCTTTAACCTCAGCCCAACAAGCCATTGCTAAATATATTTGTGAAGATTCTGCTTCTATTTTTATTTGGGCATTTAATGCTTTTTCTATTTTTTTTGATAACATATCTTTTCTTTTTTTATAAAATTACAATTTTAATTTATTGTTTCCCCGTTAGAAACGCCTTCATCATCCGGATTTACAAAAACTAATTTTCCTTCTACATTTTCGGTCATTAATATCATTCCCTCACTTTCTACACCACGTAGTGCTCTTGGAGCTAAGTTAACCAATACCGTAACTTTTTTACCAACTATTTCTTCTGGTTTAAAACTCTCTGCTATACCAGAAACAATGGTTCTTGTATCTAGACCAGTATCTACCTTTAACACCAATAATTTTTTTGCTTTTGGCATTTTCTCTGCTTCTATGATTGTACCAACGCGCATATCTAACTTAGAAAAATCATCAAAAGTAATTGTATCTTTTTGAGGCGTTACTTCTTTATTAGCATTTTCGTTTGCCTTTTTAGTAGCTTCTAATTTATCTAATTGTGCTTGCACTTCTTTGTCTTCTATTTTTCTAAATAGCAATTCTGCTTTATTAATTTGATGATTAGGAGCTATTAATATATCTTTCTCTGAAATATCCTCCCAAGTAAGATTATTTAACTGTAAAATTCCTTTTAATTTAGTTGATGTAAATGGTAAAAAAGGTTCACTAAGTACTGCTAATGCAGATGCTATTTGTAATGCCACATACATTACTGTTTTTACACGCTCTTCGTCTGTTTTTATCAACTTCCAAGGCTCTTCATCTGCTAAGTATTTGTTACCCAAACGCGCCAAATTCATAAGCTCTTGCCCTGCTTCTCTAAAACGATACCTTTCTATAGAACTAGATATTATTTCTGGATATTTTTTTACTTCTGCCAAAGCCGCTAAATCTATTTCTGAAAATTTTGCTGGCTCAGGAATTACTCCATCATAGTATTTATGCGTTAATACTGCTACACGGTTTACAAAGTTTCCGAAAATGGCAACTAGTTCATTATTATTACGTGCTTGAAAATCTTTCCAAGTAAAATCGTTATCCTTTGTTTCTGGAGCATTTGCCGTTAAGGTATAACGCAAAACATCTTGCATGTTTGGAAATTCTTCTAAATACTCATGTAACCACACTGCCCAATTTTTAGAGGTAGAAAGTTTATTCCCTTCTAGGTTTAGAAACTCATTTGCTGGTACATTTTCTGGCAAAATATAATCCCCATGGGCTTTTAAAATTGCTGGAAAAATAATACAATGAAAAACAATATTATCCTTACCAATAAAGTGTACCATTTTAGTATCGTCAGACTTCCAATAGGGCTCCCAGTCTTTTCCTTCTCGAGCTGCCCATTCTTTAGTGGAGGAAATGTAGCCTATAGGTGCATCAAACCAAACATAAAGAACTTTTCCTTCTCCTCCTTCTACAGGCACAGGAATACCCCAATCTAAATCTCTAGTAACTGCTCTCGGCTTTAATCCATCATCTATCCAAGACTTACATTGCCCGTAAACATTAGGCTTCCAATCTTTTTTATGTCCTTCTAAAATCCATTCTTTTAAAAAATCCTCATGTCTATCTAACGGCAAAAACCAATGTTTGGTTTCTTTTAATGTTGGCACTGCTCCAGTAATAGTAGATTTTGGGTTTATTAAATCGGTTGCATTTAAAGAGGAACCACAATTTTCGCATTGATCCCCATATGCTTCTTCATTACCACATTTAGGGCACGTACCAATTACAAAACGGTCTGCTAAAAATTGTTTTGCTTCTTCATCATATAACTGTGCAGTAGTCTCTTCTATAAACTCCCCTTTATCATTTAAAGTTTTGAAAAATTCTGAAGCTGTTTTATGATGAATTTCTGCTGATGTTCTAGAATAATTATCAAATGTAATCCCAAAATCTTGAAACGACTTTTTTATAATACCATTATACTTATCTATTACATCCTTAGGAGTAATACCTTCTTTCTTTGCTTTCATAGAGATAGCAACTCCATGTTCATCACTACCGCAAACAAAAGCCACATCATTATTTGTTAATCGCAAAAAACGTGCATAAATATCTGCTGGAACATATACTCCTGCTAAATGTCCAATGTGTATTGGTCCGTTAGTATACGGTAATGCTGCTGTAATTGTATATCTGGAAGGTTTATTTTGCTGTGTAGACATGTATAAATTTAATTAAGCAACAAAAATACAGATTTTGAGGCTAGTTGTTAGCATTCTAAAGTAAATGAAATTAGAAAACGATAGGAGTAGTAAAGCAAAATGTGTTACTCATCGAAAAAGTATACGAAATTTAAAATATTTATGTTAAATTATAGGATAAATCTTACAAAATAAAAAATTATGAGTGTTGGAAACCCCAAAAAGTTTACACTTGCTAAAGATATAGCAAAGGAAAATGAAAAAATAGACTCTAACATAACTAGAGTACATAAAGACAAGAGCCATAAAATTAAAAAAGAGCTTACTTTTTCTACAAAAAATAATAAATCTAAGTTGGCATAAAAAAGCCTTCTAAATACCAAGGTATACAGAAGGCTAAGTACATAGTGGGGATACTTTTAAGCAACCATAACAGACTTACTCATTTTTTTATTCTGTACATTTATTCTATAAATATATTTTCCGGTTGCAAGGTAATTTGGCAACATTTCTCTAATGTTTATTTCTGTAGAACCTTCAGACATTCTTTCGCTATACACAGTTCCTACATTTTGCCCCATTATATTATATAATTTAATATCTACAACTGCAGAAAATGGCATTTCTATATGAATAGACGGAGACCCTTGTATTGGGTAATAAGGTTCATGAACTATTTGATTTAATAACTCTGGACTATATTCTGCATCCTCATCTGAACCTGGTTGAGTTGGAAGTGTTGGTTCACTATCATCCATAGCAATATCTGGAAACACCGTTTCTGCATGACACTGGAATCCTAAATCTACCGGAGTATAATTATATCCTGCTACATTTAAGGGATTTAAATGTTGATTTACCGTTGTTGGGTCTACACACAACCATTCTGCAAGAACAGTCCCGTATAAATCTCTAAAATCCATGGTATATTCTAAATTTCCTCTTCCATCTGGATCGTCTAGCGTTGGGTGTTCCCCAACAAAAGCACTACCCTTTAAACCAGAACCAAAGAATAATGTTGGTGCAGCTTTACCATGATCGGTACCATTGGAGCCATTTTCAAAAATTCTTCTTCCAAATTCAGAAAAGGTCATACTTAAAACTTTTTCATCTTGACCAGTACACTTTAAATCTTCATAAAAATTATTAACCGCTACAGAAAGATTAGTCATTAATCGTTCGTGTGCTAATGGTTGATTCCCATGCGTATCAAAACCACCCATAGAAATCATATATACTTTTGTACCTAAATTTCCTTTTATAAGCTTAGCTAAAAGCTCTAATTGCTTAGCAAAAGAATTATCTTGGTATTCTACACATTGTAAATCATGACCTCTTAAATACGCTTCATGTATAGTTCCCGAATACTCATTGGTTACATTAGATACACCTCTTAAAAAGCGTAACTGATCGCCATACATACAATCATCAAAAAGTGCTTGATCTACTGGGTATTGCACTCCTGTTTCTGCAATTTGTTGTAATTGGTCTACATTATTAGTTACAAACGCATAATTAGTTTCTTCTCCTTCAAATACTAAATTACCATAACTCCCGATTTGTATTGCTGCAGGACCATCTGGTCTACTACCAGGAAAATCGGATAAATAATCTGGATATAAATTTTCAAAATGCCTACCCATCCAACCAGTATTAGTTCCACTAAAACCTGTAGTTTCCAAATCGGTATTTGCAAAAATATCCGAACCTGTAAAATGGGAAAGGCTTTGCCCTTCATAACCTACACCGTGGACTGCTTTAAACTGCCCTTCTCCCCACATAGGTTCTAAAGAACTCATATAAGAGGGCACACCAAACTCATCGGTAAGTTTTAATATTTTACTTTCAGGTATATAAATATTTGGTCTTGCATTTGCATAGGCATCATACTGATTTATCGGTATAACGGTACTAAGTCCATCATTACCACCAGACAATCGTATTAATATTAAAATATTATCTGTTTCAATGTCCGCTAATGCATTTGTTAAACGTGATGGGGCTGATGCAGATAAAAGATTTGAACCAAGCATCATGCTTCCAGAACCTGCAATTCCTAGTGTTTGTAAAAAAGAACGGCGACTCCAAGTTGCATGTTCTTCATTATGGCCTTTATGTTCTTTTCCCTTATGAGGAGAATTATCATGAGTATCGCACATAGTAGTAGGTTTTATTTTAATTGAAATTCAGGTTGCCTTCCAAGGTGTTGTAATAAAAGGTATACTTGAGTTGGCGCATTAGGTAAAGTCATATTCCATGAAAAGTTATTAGGATCTGGACTATCTTCATAAACACCATTATCTTCATAAGGATCTCTAAAGATTCCTATTGCTGTATCGTAATCTGCTTGTGTCAATAGGCCTTTTGGCAATATTTTATTAACAATTGCAGTAGCCACTGCTGCTGGATCATTGGTTGTAGCACCACCTGGATCTGCCGCTTGTATTCCATATTCTCTAAATTGTTCTGGGTTACTATCATAAAATCCAAGAAGAATTGTTTCTATAGTTAACCAACGACCAATCATAAAATTAGTGTTTATCCAAGAACGGTCTCTTTGCCAACCTGCAACATCAAAAGGTTCAAATAAGGTTTGCCCTAATAAAGAGCTATAATTAACCGCTTCACTTACATTCGTATCTGTAATAGTAAAGTTTGTTTCTTTAAATAGATTAAAATAGAGGTCAAAAGGACTTTTAATAATTACACCAATGGCTTCGTCATCAAAAAAGTGTTGGCTCTTAAATAACTGGCGTAATACTGGAGCTATCTCAAAATTATTCGTAATAAAAACTGCTGCCATACCATCTATAATGGTTTGAGCATTGTTAGCCGCATCTCTAGAATCTGGGTGCACAAAAAATTCATATAATTTTCTGCAAATAAATTCTGCAATTTCATTAGAGCGTTGCGCAAAAAGATTATCTATTACGCCTTGATAATCGAATGTATCTGTTTGTCCAAAAATGGTTTTAGTACCAGCATCATGTTTTGTAGGGTCAAATTGCACAGGTTCACAACCTAACTCTCCTCTTTCTACATAACCTGTTAGTGCACGAGCAGTCTCAATAATATCTTCTTCTGTGTAATTATTACCTTCTCCTAAAGTAAAAAGTTCGTACAACTCTCTACCGTAATTTTCATTAGGATTATTACCATTATTAAATACACCATCTAAGTAATATAACATGGCATTGGTTAACCCTATTTCTTCTACAAAGGTTTTAAAATTACCTAAAGCATTTCTTTGCAAGCAATTAATATAGTGGTACAAGAAAGAATTACATTCATATATATCTATCTCGGTTACAAAATGGTTACTCCAAAAGAAACTCATTCTTTCTTTTAGATTATTATCTAGCATATCATTTGAATATGCTAATCTCCATTCTTGTCTTTGGGTATTTTGTAATTGGCGTGCAGCATCATCATCTGCAGGGTAATTACTATTATTCCAATCTGCCCAAGTTGGTGCTGTAGTAGGTGCCGTATTAAGGGCTTGATCTACTAGGGCATCTACCAAGTTACTTGCAGATTGTGTAGTTGCTGTGTTAATAGTATCTATAGAAGCGCTGAATCCTAGTCTTCTATATAGGTGCGCTGCTTTTTGGTAATCTATAGGACCAGTATAAACAGCAAATGAAGAAGTATTACAATTAATGAAATATTCCATAGCGATATAGGCATTAGTATTTTAGTTCTTAGAGTTGGGGCTCTGTAATAACGTAACAAAATCATGGATAGTATTGCAATCCATTTATTTGAACATTATTTTCGAAATTACAATGTTTTATAATTATAAACGTTGAACTCCTTGTATTTTCGATGAAATACACAACTAACCCCTGTTTTGATGGCAAAACACAATGAATTTGGTAAAAAAGGAGAACAATTAGCTGTAAATTTCTTAGTAAAGAAAGGGTATTCTATTCGAGAAAAAAATTATAGATATTTAAAAGCAGAGGTAGATATTATTGCTCAAAAAGGAGAAATATTAGCTATTGTAGAAGTACGTTCTAGAAGTACCAACTTTATTGAAAATATAGCAGATACTGTCACCAAAAAGAAAATGCAATTACAAATACTTGCAGCAGACCACTATGTTACAGATTTAGACTTAGATGTAGATGTACAGTTTGATATTATTACAATTCGTAAGGATAAAACGGAATATTTAATAAATCACATAGAAAATGCATATTATCATTTCTGACAATTTGTTTTATTTATAACAGTTTGTTATATTTGCACAACAACACCACAACCAAATGAAAACAATCTCTTCTGTAGTAGAACAGTACATTAAGAAAAAACCATTCTTACAAAGCGCACTAGCGCAAGGTATTATTAACTTAACTTCTCTTTCTAGAATAGTAAAACCAGAAATTGAGGAAGAATTAGGTAAAGACATTCGTAATGGAGCCATAGTTATGGCACTTAAACGTTTATCTGATGATTTAGAGTTTAGAGCAACCCATAAAATTATTAAAGTCCTAAAAAATATAGGAGAAATAACGGTACGTTCTTCATTAACTGATTATACTTTTTTAGCATCGGATACTATTTTAAAGCAACAAGCTAAACTTTTAGAAGAAATAAACTCTAACCAAGATGTTTTTTACACTTCTTCTAGAGGTGTAAACGAAATTAACATTGTAATTAGCAATTTAATGGATGGTGTTGTTGAAAACTTGTTTGTTGGCGAAAAATGCACAAAAAAAGCACAAGATTTATCTTCTATAACGGTAAAGTTACCTGCAGAAAATGTTTCTGTCCCTGGTATTTATTACTTTATTTTTCAACGTTTAGCATGGGAAGGTATTGTTTTATACGAAGTAATATCTACCACCAATGAATTTACAATTTTGGTGGATGATGCTCAAGTAGATATTGCCTTTAAAACTATTAAGGATTTAAAAACCTTATAAACTAATTATTTTAGATAATTGCTATTTAAATACCTCGTGGACTTTTCCTCGAGGTTATTTTTTTAGGTATTCTACTACCTGTTTATCATCTTCTGGCTTAGCAATAAACCTCTTATTACTATCTAAAATAAAGTATGTAGGAGTTTGGTTTACAGCATATAATTTTGCATAATTGCTTTCCCATTTACCTAATGCAATAGCGTGTTTAAAATTAGGAAGTTTAGCTTTTTCTATATCCCAACTACTAGTATCCTCTTCCATACCAATTGCAACTACAGTAATATCTGGGTTGTTTTTAAGTTCTTTATGCAATGCTGGCAGTTCCTTTAGACAATGGGAACAGGTACTACTCCAAAAAACTAAAACATAGTTTTTACTACCCTCTAGTGTATTTAAAGTTTTTACATTATTCTCCTCTTTCCAACTAATTTCTGGTGCAATAGCTCCTATTCTTAATCTATTATGAAGCTCTATCTCTTCTACAATATCTTTTTTTCCTAAATCTTGTGCTAACTTATTTAAATAGGTAGAAAACACATAATCTGATGTAGCATTAAATTTGCTCGCAGCAGCTTGCGACCATATAGTATAAAATAAATGTAATCTATAATTAGAATCTACCCCTTTAGTCTCTAGGTTAACTTGATCTACATTATCTTGTATTACTCCCTCAGTAGCCTCTTTTGTCATTTGTTCTAAAGGCAAAGCAGTAAATACATAATTAAGAATTTTATCTGTTAAGAAACCAGATGCTTGCAATGTTGTATTTGTAAAATCTAAGTCATTAAAATAATTTTTCTTTTTTTCTGAAACAAAGGTAAAAACATCAACGTATGTTTCTGGCAGCTGCAATTTATTAGCTTTTATAAAAGTATTAGCCATTAATCCTGCCGATTTAGTTTCGTAATTAGACTGTATGTTTTTTAATTTTTTAATAAGATTTAAATATTGTTTCTTATTTGTGCTTCCAGAGGAGTAATATGTAATTATTTCATTTTCTATTGTACGTGTTTCATTAAAGTAACTATTGAAAATAATATTCTCTTTAGATTCTAAAAAAGACACTCCGTTTTCTGTTGTAAAATGTAGTTTAATATCTTCCTCACCATTATAAACCACATCAAAATAAAACTCCTCTTGTGGAACCGCATAAACTAATCTATACATTCCTTTAGGAGAGTTTTCTGGAATGTTTAAAGTAAATTTACCTCCTTTAATTGCTGTATCTGCAACATAAACTTGTGTCCCAGGCTTTAATCTATATGCAATTAACCAACTATAGTCTTTTGCTGGCGCAAAGGTTCCAGAAATAGTATTTTGTGCAAAAACAAACGCACTAAAAAATAATAAGAAACCTAGGATATATTTTTTCATAATAGTACTCTTTTCAAGAACTGGTGTTAGTTATATTTCAAAAATGATACCATAAAATGGTACTACTTAATTTTTAAAGGCTGTAAAGCTTTTAATGCTTTTTCTACCGTATTTATATTCTCAAAAACTAACAATAAACGGAGCCCGTTTCTTGTTTGTTTTTCTTTCATTTTACAAACTTTTGAATTTGCCTGTACAAATTGCAATACTCTTGTAAATATTGGGCTTTGGTAAAAATCGGACTGTTGATCCGCAATAAAATAGCCAATGAGTTTTTTCTGTTTCATTACAATTTTTTCTAACCCTATTTGGTTAGCAATCCATTTTATACGAACAGAGTTTAACAGATCTACCGCAGGTGTTGGCAATTCTCCAAAGCGATCTACTAATTCTTTCTCATATTTTACTAATTCTTCTTCCTCTTTAAGGCTATTTAAATTAGTATACAAAGTAAGACGCTCTGTAATATTATTAATATAATCGTCTGGGAAAAGAAGTTCAAAATCCGAATCTATTTGGGTTTCTTTTACATATATTTTCTCTTGGGCGCCTTCTACCTCTTCATATAAATCTTTAAATTCATTTTCCTTTAACTCACTAATAGCTTCGGAAAGTATTTTTTGATAGGCATCGAAACCAATTTCATTTATAAATCCGCTCTGCTCTCCTCCAAGAATATCTCCTGCGCCACGAATTTCTAAATCTTTCATAGCTATATTAAATCCACTACCTAAGTCTGTAAACTGTTCTAGAGCCTGTATTCTTTTACGAGCATCATTGGTCATTACCTCATAAGGTGGCGTTATAAAATAGCAAAATGCTTTTTTATTACTACGACCAACACGACCACGCATTTGGTGCAAATCGCTCAATCCAAAATTATTTGCATTATTTATAAAAATGGTATTAGCATTAGTTACATCTAAGCCACTTTCTATAATAGTAGTAGAAACTAAAACATCAAACTCACCATTCATAAAAGAAATCATGAGTGCTTCTAATTTTTTTCCATCCATTTGCCCATGACCAACTGCTATTTTAGCATCTGGCACTAAGCGCTGGATCATACCAGCTACCTCTTTAATATTCTCTATTCTATTGTGAATAAAAAAAGATTGCCCACCTCTTTGTATTTCATAGGAAATAGCATCTCTAATAGTTTCTTCGGAAAAACGGATAACTTCACTCTCTATAGGGTACCTATTTGGTGGAGCTGTATTTATTTGTGATAAATCTCTTGCCGCCATTAAGCTAAACTGTAAAGTTCTAGGTATTGGCGTTGCTGTTAAGGTTAAAACATCTACATTTTCTTTGATAGATTTTAATTTGTCTTTTACTGATACGCCAAACTTTTGTTCTTCATCTACAATAAGAAGTCCTAAGTCTTTAAATTTTACATTCTTATTTACTAGTTGATGCGTTCCAATAATAATATCTACCCTACCAGCTTCTAAATTTTCTAAGGTTAATTTTCTTTCTTTAGCAGTTTTAAACCTATTAAGATAATCTACCGTTACCGGCATTTCTTTTAAACGCTCTGAAAAAGAACGCGCATGCTGAAAAGCTAAAATAGTAGTTGGCACTAATACTGCAACTTGTTTCCCGTTATCTACTGCTTTAAATGCTGCTCTAATAGCAACTTCTGTTTTACCAAAACCAACATCACCACAAACCAAGCGATCCATAGGGCGCTCACTTTCCATGTCTTTTTTAATATCTTCTGTAGCTTTACTTTGGTCTGGTGTATCTTCGTAGATAAAAGAGGCTTCTAACTCATGTTGTAAATAACTATCTGGAGCATATTGAAAACCCTTTTCTAACCTTCTTTTTGCATATACTTTAATAAGGTCAAAAGCTATTTTTTTAACTCTAGATTTTGTTTTTTGTTTTAGTTTTTTCCATGCTGCAGAACCCAACTTAAAAATCTTTGGTGGGTTACCGTCTTTACCTGTAAACTTGGATATTTTGTGTAAAGAATGTATACTAACATAAAGTATATCTCTCTCCCCATACATTAATTTTATAGCCTCTTGTTTTTTTCCTTCTACATCAATTTTTTGCAAACCTCCAAACTTTCCAATTCCATGATCTATATGGGTTACATAATCCCCAACATCAAGCTTTGTTAATTCTTTTAAAGTAATAGCTTGCTTTTTGGCGTACCCATTTTTTAAATGAAATTTATGGTAACGCTCAAAAATTTGATGGTCTGTATAACAGGCTATTTTTAGATTATCATTTATAAACCCTTGGTGTAAAGTAAAAACTATAGTTTTATAATGAACCTCTTCCTCTACCTCATCAAAAATATCATGAAAACGCTGTGCTTGCTGGTCTGTTGCACAAAAAATATAATTTGTATACCCCTTGGTATTATTCTCATTTAAATCATTAATTAGTAAATCAAACTTCTTATTAAATGAGGGTTGCGGTTTTGTTTTGTATACAATTTCCTCGGTAGGTATAGTTGCAACCTTTGCTAAAGCAGATGCATTTTTTCCGGAAGTTACAATTCTAAAAGCGCCAAGTTGTTTTTTTAATAAAGTAGCATTAACAAAAAGCTCTAGGGGCTCTGCATGCTTTATATCTTCAGACAATTTTGAAAATGCAGTAATTGCTTTTGCAAAAAAAGTATCTAATCTATCTAATACAAAATCTAAGTTTTTTACATAGACAACAGTATCCTTTGCTATATATTTTAAAAAACTTTCTCTAGTTTCGTTTAAGAGTTTGTTTTCTACATTTGATATAATAGTTATTTTAGAAATTTTTTCTAAAGAAAGTTGCGTTTCTACATCAAACGTTCTAATACTATCTACCTCATCTCCAAAAAATTCTATTCTATAAGGCCGATCGTGAGAAAATGAAAATACATCTACAATTCCGCCACGAACAGAAAACTCTCCTGGTTCCGTTACAAAGTCTACTCTTTTAAACTTATATTCAAACAAAACCTCGTTCAAAAAATCTAAGGTTAACGTATCATCAACCTTTATTTTTAATGTATTTTTTTCTAACTCTTTTCTTGTTACTACTTTTTCAAAAATAGCATCTGGGTAGGTAACAATTACCGCTGGTTTTTTTCTAGAATTTACCCTATTTAATACTTCTGCTCTTAAAAGTACATTTGCATTATCTGTTTCTTCAATTTGGTAAGGTCTACGATAGCTTCCTGGGTAAAAAAGCACATCATTTTCTCCTATAAATTGCTCCAAATCGTTTAGGTAGTAGGCCGCTTCTTCTTTATCATCAAAAAGTAATAAAAAAGGACTTTCTGCTTTCTTAAAAGCATCTGCTAAAATAAATGATAGAGCAGAACCTGTAGTTCCTGTTAAAGCAATGTTTTTTTCGGATTGGGCAATAGTTTTTTGCAGTTTCTGCGATTGCGGAGACTGTGCAAAACCTTGTTGAATAATAGAATAGGTCAACGGTATAAATTTGTACAAATATAACTTCTACATATAGTGTGTACAAAAAGGAATCTTCTTTTTTTACATTAAAAAATAATTGAAATATAAATAGTTATTATAAAAATTTATATTTGTGCTCTTAAACAATAAAAAATATGTCATTTAAAGATTTATACGGTAATAGCGAGCACAAAAGTAATTTAGCTCATTTTGCAGCTATGGCTACTTTAGCTGCATCGGACGGCGTAATTTCTGATCAAGAAAAAACTTTATTAGATCGTTTTGCTAATAAACTTAATATTTCAGAAGAAGAATACAAAGAGGTAATGAAACCTGCTAACAAGTATCCTATTGAACCTCCTGTAAATTCTGAAAAAAGATTAGAGCGTTTGTACGATTTATTTAGAATAATTTTCTCGGATCACTTTATAGATGATGAAGAAATGGTTCTTCTAAAAAAATACGCTATTGGTCTTGGTTACTCTTCAGAAAAAGCTAATAAATTAATAGAGCGTTCTATTGCTATTTTTAGCGGAAGAATAGATTTTGAAGACTACCAATCTCTTTTAAAATAATAATACAAGTATTAAAATAAAAAAAAGCGGTCTAAAATAGACCGCTTTTTTTTATGCATTTTTTGCCATAAACTCATGGAGTTTTTCTACCATTTTTCTGCTCCCACAGAAAAAAGGAACTCTTTGGTGTAGCTCTGTTGGTTCTATATCTAATATTCTTCCAAAGCCATCACTAGCAATACCATTGGCCTGTTCTGCTAAATATGCCAT
Source organism: Maribacter vaceletii (assembly GCF_003634105.1). GTDB lineage: Bacteria > Bacteroidota > Bacteroidia > Flavobacteriales > Flavobacteriaceae > Maribacter_B > Maribacter_B vaceletii. Next base: position 735,543 of record NZ_RBIQ01000007.1, read on the forward strand.
AGGGTTACATTCATATAACAAACGTAATTTACCGTTCTCTGCAATACTGCTTTTTGGGTACATATAAATTCCGCCTTTAATCATATTTCTATGAAAATCGGAGACTAAAGAACCTATGTATCTTGAGGTATACGGTCTATCCCCTTCTTCTTTTTGGCAATATTTTATATAATCTTTTACTCCTTGTAAAAAATGCACATAATTACCTTCGTTTACAGAATAAATTTTACCCTCTTCAGGAAACTGCATATTAGGGTGCGAAAGATAAAAAGTACCTAATGCAGGGTTTAATGTAAACCCATTAACCCCATCTCCAGTACTATATACTAACATTGTAGAAGTACCGTAAACAATATAGCCTGCAGCAACTTGCTCACTTCCTTTCTGCAAAAAGTCTTTCATTTCTACAGGAGTACCAACAGGAGTTACTCTTCTATATATTGAAAAAATAGTACCCACAGATACATTCACATCTATATTAGAAGACCCATCTAAAGGATCTATTAATACTACATATTTATTTTGATGATTCTCGTCATTACTATTAATAGTAATAAAATCGTCTTCTTCTTCCGATGCAATTCCACAAACAATTTCTCTATTCTTTAATGTTTGAATAAATTTTTCATTTGCAAGAACATCTAGTTTTTGTTGACTTTCCCCTTGTATATTAGTATCTCCTGCATCTCCAAGAATATCTACTAAGCCCGCTTTATTAACTTCATGATTAACAACTTTAGCTGCTAATCTAAGTGCATTAATAAGTTTTGATAATTCTCCAGATGAGTATTGAAAAGAAGATTGATTTTCAATAATAAACTCTCCTAATGTTTTGTTTTTCTTAAGCATTATTATGATTGTGTTTATTTTGATTACAAATATCGCATATTTTGTGATACTATAACGTTTTCGACTTTTTTTGATTTTTAAATTTATAACTATGTGTTATATTTGTAACATGATAGTTTTTCCTTCTAAATAATATTAAGGTTAAACGCCTTATTTACAGACAAATTGCTTTTTAGAATTAAAAAATTGAACAATGAGTTTTATTATTAGAAATAGTAAAAAAAATGATATGCCTCAAGTTTTAGGGCTAATTAATGAACTAGCTGTTTTTGAAAAAGAAGAAGATGCTGTAGAAGTAACTGTAGAGCAATTAGAAAAAAACGGTTTTGGAGAAAACCCACTATTTCATTGTTTTGTTGCAGAAAGTAATTCTAAAATTGTAGGCATGGCCTTAGTATACCCAAGATATTCTACTTGGAAAGGTCCTGTTATACACCTAGAAGACCTTATTGTTACTAAAGAATATAGAGGAACAGGTTTAGGTTCCTCATTATTAACCTCTGTAGTTAAATACAGTAAAAAATTAAATGTAAAAAGAATTAGTTGGGAAGTAATAGATTGGAACGAACCTGCAATATCTTTTTATGAATCTAAAGGGGCAAATGTAATGAGAGACTGGGATGTAGTACAATTAGATGAGCAAGGAATAGAAGACTATTTAAAAAATAATAAATAAAATAAACCCTACTCGGGGTAAAAAATTAAGCTTAATGAGAGTTTTTAAATTTGGAGGAGCATCTGTAAAAGATGCCGATGGAGTAAAAAATGTTGTAAAAGTATTACAAGAAGTAGGTTATAAGAATACCTTAGTAGTAGTTTCTGCTATGGGAAAAACCACCAATGGTATGGAAGCCATTGTTGGGGCATATTTTGATGATAAAAACAACTTATCATCTAAAATACAAGAAGTTATAGATTATCATGCTGTTATTTTACACGATTTATTTCCAAATAAAGAACATAAAGTTTATAAGAGAGTTAAAGTTTTATTTGATGAAGTTCAAGGTTTTTTAGCTTGGAATAAATCTCCTAATTACAATTTTGTATACGACCAAGTTGTAGGTTATGGCGAATTAATATCTACCAGTATTATAAGTGCCTATTTAAATGAAATTGGCATGCAAAATAACTGGTTAGATGTTCGTAGCTTAATAAAAACCAATAACATGTATAGAGATACTACTGTTAATTGGGAAAAAACGCAAGAACAAATAAACCAAACTGTAGATAAAAAAATTCTTAATATTACCCAAGGGTTTTTAGGTAGTGATGATAACAACTTTACTACTACTTTGGGAAGGGAAGGTTCGGATTATACTGCTGCAATACTTGCATATTGTTTAAATGCTGATTCTGTAACTATCTGGAAAGATGTTCCTGGTGTATTAAATGCAGATCCTAGATATTTTAAAGAAACACAATTACTAAATAAAATATCTTATAGAGAAGCAATAGAACTTGCCTTTTATGGTGCCTCTGTAATACACCCAAAAACATTACAACCACTACAACGTAAAGAAATACCACTACTTGTAAAATCTTTTATTAATCCAAAAAATGATGGTACTACCGTAGGAAAAGGAAATGGTATAGAGCCTAAAGTACCTTGCTTTATTGTTAAAAAAGACCAGGTATTAATGAAACTCTCTTCCTTAGATTTCTCTTTTATTGTGGAAGATAATATTAGTGAGCTATTTAAACTTTTTCATGAATATAAAATGAAGGTAGATTTAATACAAAACTCTGCTATTAGTTTTTCTGTTTGTGTAGACAATAGATTTGGTCGTCTAGAAGAATTATTGAACACCCTAAAAAGCCGATTTAAAGTAGTACACCAAGAGGGTGTTTCTTTATATACAATTCGTCATTTTAATTCCGATGCCATAGCCTCTTTACAAAATGGAAATGAAGTTTTACTAGAACAACGTGCTAAAGAAACTGTGCAGTTAGTTGTAAAATAAAAACTTCCAAAATATAAAAAGGAAGTGCTTAAAGCTGGTTTTTGCTATATTTACGGTTCTGAAATTTTTTAAATTCTATGGGTTTAGTAACCGCAAAGGAAGTAGCAGCAGCTATTAACCTAAAACAATACGGATTTCTAGGTACTTTTATTGGATGGGTTCTAATGAAAGTTACCAGAATATCTAGTATAAATAGATGTTATGATACATACAAACATCTAGAAGGTATTCCGTTTTTAGAAGCAATACTAAAGCATTACGAAATAGATTTTAAAATACCTGAAGAAGATTTTAGAAGACTTCCTAAAGACGGTGCATATATAACCATATCTAATCACCCGTTAGGTGGAATAGATGGTGCATTATTATTAAAGCTTATTCTAACACATAGAACAGATTTTAAAATTATTGCTAACTTTTTATTACACAGGTTAGAGCCTGTAAAACCATATATTTTACCTGTTAATCCTTTTGAAAATCACAAAAGTGCTAAAAGTAGTATTGCTGGTTTTAAAAATGCAATGAAACATTTAAATGATGGCCACCCACTAGGTATTTTTCCTGCAGGAGAAGTATCTACCTATAAAGATGGAAAGTTAATAGTAGACAAACCATGGGAAGAAGCAGCATTAAAACTTATTAGAAAAGCAGAAGTGCCTGTTGTACCAATATATTTTCATGCCAAGAACAGTAAATTATTTTATCGTTTATCTAAAATAAGTGATGTATTTAGAACTGCTAAATTACCTTCAGAGTTATATTCGCAAAAAAACCGTCCTATAAAAATTCGTATAGGGCAACCTATATCTGTAAAAACACAAAAGGAACAGGGCACATTAGAAGAATTTACAGAGCTTTTACGAAGAAAAACCTATATACTATCCAACGCCTACGAAAAAGAGCGCTTAATAGACCAAATACCTTCAACGCTTAAAATACCTAAAGCTCCTAAGAAAATTGCCTCTCCAATTCCAACAGAGGTAATGCAAGGCGAAATAGAAAAATTACGAGAAAAAGATTGTCGCCTTTTACAAAGTAAAAATTATGAGGTTTTCTTAGCACAAGAAAAAGATATGCCTTTTATCTTAAAGGAAATTGGAAGGCAAAGAGAAGTAACCTTTAGAGCTATTGGCGAAGGCACAAATAAAGCAATAGATTTAGACGTTTTTGACTCCTATTACTACCATCTTTTTTTGTGGGATAATACAGAAAAATGTATTGTTGGTGCTTATAGAATGGGGATGGGCTCAGAAATATTCCCTGAACATGGTATAAATGGATTTTATTTGCAGGATTTATTTAGAGTGGAACCCGAATTATATGGAATGATGCAAAATTCTATTGAAATGGGTAGAGCTTATATAATTAAAGAATACCAACAAAAACCAATGCCACTATTCTTATTATGGAAAGGTATTGTACATACTACCTTAAGGCATCCAGAACATAAATATTTAATAGGTGGTGTAAGTATAAGCAACCAGTTTTCTAATTTCTCTAAATCTTTAATGATAGAGTTTATGAAATCTAATTACTGGGATCCTTATGTCGCACAATATATACGTCCTAAAAAAGAATTTAAAGTTAAACTTAAAGATGCCGATAAAGATTTTGTTTTTGACGAAACCCAGGCAGATTTAAATAAGTTTGATAGACTTATTGATGAAGTAGAACCAGGTAATCTTAGGCTACCTGTCCTTATTAAAAAATATATTAAACAGAATGCTAAAGTAATTGCATTTAATGTAGACCCTCTTTTTAACAACTCTGTTGATGGTTTAATGTATATTAAAATTGCAGACTTACCGGAGAGTACAGTTAAACCTGTTATGGAAGAATTCCAGGCAGAATTAGAGCGTAAAATGGCAGACGCTAATACTCCTAAATAAAGTATCTTATTTACTCGATAATCGAGATTTAAATGCTCCGAGCTTGCCTCGAAATCAAAATTAGTTTCCAAATAAATGCCTCGCGGGCTTACCCCGAGGTAGTTTACTAAGATAGTACAATCATCTCCATTTTCATGCCAATTTAGCTCTAACAAGCACACCTAAAGTTTTCATTTTTTATTTATAATTGAAAATATATTTCAGATACTAAAAAATACTAAAATTACTATACCAATTGGTATATTATAAATACATATACCAATGATGATAAGTCTAATTAATTGAAAATTAAAACTATATATTAAACAAAACCATGTATTAAGATTTACAAAATATTCTTGTAAATCACATTAAAAATACATACTGTTAGGTATATTATTAGGAGTTACTTAGGGTTATAAAACCTATTTACTGCTCTTAATATTAAACGAGCTCTTTCTAAATTTGATTGTTTAATTTTTGAGTACGTTCTATTTAAATAGTATTCTACAATAGCATTACCTTTAAATTCTTTTCTTGCAGTATATAAATCTAATGCAACTTGTAAATCTTCAGGAACATAAGAAACTCCAGTATATTCTTGAAGCAATTGTAAATTAAGAAAACCATATTCTTCTGTTGGTTCTAACATGGTTCCTTCTCCAAAATCATTCCAGGTAACTAATTGAATAAAATCTGCAGCTTCATGATGCGTATAATTTAATGTCTCTACAAACGTATCTCCATCTGCATGGTTTATATTCCAAGTATGATGTAACCCCCAGCCACCTTCTTCATAAAAACTATTAAAACCAGGATAACTACTCCCAACGGTAACTAAGTTATTTGTTAAATAAGTATCGTAATAATATTCATGTGCTAAAAGATGATCCCCAGCTACCCATAAAAATTCACCAGAAGCACTATTCCCAACCCTATTTTGTGCAGCCCATAGGGTTAAAAAATAAGGCTCTTGATTTGGAGGAAATACCGAAAAAATACTATCCCATTCTGTTGTTGTTGTTATAGTTCCGGGACCAAAAACAAACATAAGTTCTTTAGAATTATGTTTTAGAAAATTAGACTTATTAAAATAAGTGTTTTTAATATAATTAAAATCCATCATAGCAGCATCTACAACACTTGATGCTAGTCCTGCATTATAAATATCTTGTGCTACCCTATCTTCATACATAATGGAAAATTCCATTCCTAAATCATCTATCTTATTCATAAAAGATTCTGTAGATTGCTTAATAAGCTCATAATCATAAACATTTTTGCTTCCGTACCAATCAAAAATTACTCCATCAATTCCGGATAGCTTCATCATTAAAAAATGATATTCCTGTAAATCTGGATCATTAGTAGAATATGGGCCAATAATTGGATAATAGTAGGAGGCTATTTCTCTTTTACCATTAGCATCTATATTATTTGGGTTCTTATTTGCCATTGTCCAATGCTGTCCCCAATACCCATCAAAATCTAAACTTTGAAACCAAGGCATATAATGCGCATATACTTTTTTGGGGTTACTTTTTACCACATCCATTCCAGAAATATCTACTACCCTTCCTGCTAATATGGCTTCTTTATAACTATCCTCTTCCTCTAAAACAGCTCGTAAAATGGAATCTGAAATTATTTCGGTAGTTTCTGTACTAAAAACCTCTTGCTTAGAATCTTTAATATCTTCTGTTTCTTCCTTCTCACAAGACTCAAAAATTAAAAAAAATACTCCCGCCAATATTAAAATTACTTTCTTATTATAAAACATATAATCAAAATTTTAATTAAAATTGGGGGTCGAAGCGAAAGTAAAAATATTTTTATAAGTTTTTTCTTACAATTAATATGTTAACATATTTTTAACATTTACAAGTAATACAAAATCAATACATTACAACTTTAAACCTAAAATATGCAAATCCCTTTTATTGTAGATAAAACATACACTGGACAAGATTTTACAACTAACAGGTTGTCAAGAGCCGAATATGAGAATTGTATTTTTAAAGAATGTAATTTTGAGAATGGTTTATTAGATGGGCAAAACTTTATGGAGTGTACTTTTATAGACTGCAATTTTAGTTCTACAAATATAACTAACACTATTTTTAAAGAAGTAGACTTTATGAATAGTAAAATGTTAGGAGTAAAATTTGAAACGTGTAATACTTTTTTAATAGATTTTACTTTCACAGATTGTAATTTAAACTTCTCTACTTTTTATGAGTTAACCTTAAAAAAACAAAAATTTATAAATTGTAGTTTAGTACAAGTAGATTTTACGAATACTAATTTAAACCAATCCATATTTAAAAATTGTAATTTAGATAAGGCCCATTTTGAAAGAACAAAATTAGAAAAAGTAGATTTTAGTACTGCATATAACATAAGCTTAGACCCAGAAGTTAATACTATAAAAAAAGCAAAATTTTCTAGCAGTAATCTAAAAGGTTTATTAACCAAACACGATATAACAGTGATTTAATTATTTTTGTATAATTTGTATCTTGTATTAAATACAATCATTACTAATGAAATATTCCTATATCCTTTTCCTCTTTATTTCTTTACCTATATATTGTCAAAATACGATACAACTAGAAGAAGGTCTAAAATCTCCAAAAGCAAGTTTAGAAGACGTTTCTTGGATTGCTGGTCATTGGCAAGGAGAAGCATTTGGAGGTATAACGGAAGAAATATGGAGCCCACCATTAGGCAATTCCATGATGTTTGTTTTTAAACTACTAGTAAATGGCAAAGTTCAATTTTATGAAATTGGCCATATTCAAGAACAAGAAGAAACACTTTTATTACAATTAAAACACTTTAGTGGCAACTTAAAAGGTTGGGAAACTAAGGACGAAACAATAGATTTTAAACTTGTAAAAATAGAAGAAAACAAAGTATATTTTGAGGGCTTTACAATGGAAAAAGTAACTACTAATGAGATAAATATATACGTTCTAATAGAACACGAAGATGGTACAAAAAAAGAAGAGAAATTTAATTACAAAAAACTGTAATTAATGAAAAAGAAATGCCTGGAATGTAGTACCGAAATAGCTGGTAGAATTGATAAAAAATTCTGTTCAGATTACTGTAGAAACGCTTATAATAACAAAGTAAATAAAGACAGTAAAAACTTAATTAGAAATATAAATAACAGACTTAGAAAAAATTATAGAGTACTAGATAGTTTTGCTCTAAAAGACGGTAAAACTAACACCACTAGAACTAGGTTATTAGATAAAGGGTTCGATTTTGATTTTATTACAAACCTTTATACAACAAAAAAAGGCACAACCTATTTCTTTGTTTATGATTTAGGTTATTTGCCTTTAGATAATGATTACTATATGATAGTTAAAAGAGAGTAAACTTATTTATAATTTTGCCCGCTTAATTTTAAAGCAGCAATTACAATATCTTTTCTACTTATTTGCCCTACAAGAATACCGTTTTTCATTACAGGTAATCTACGTCTGTTGCTATTATAAAACACTCCTGCAGCATCAAAAATACTAATGTCATTATCAATAGTTTCTACATTCTTAGTCATAAACCTTTCTACACTTTTATCTAGAATAGGTTGGTTAAAATAACGGCTTTCAGATATTTGTTTCATGCAATCTGCTTCAGATATAATACCAACAAGAAACCCATTAGAATCTATAACAGGGCCACCAGAAATATGATTTTTAGCAAAAAGCTCCATTACCTCTAAAATAGATTGTTCTGGACTAAACGTAAGGAGTTTTTTTGTCATATAATCTTCAACCAAAAAAGGAGCATCAAATTCCTTTTTAGTACTTTTCCTTACTCCTTGAAAGCTTTTAATTCCCATATACGTTATTTTTAGGTTGATTACTAAAGATATAAAAAAATATGAATTACGCAACAAATATTACTATTAATTGAATTAACATCACCATTAAAAAGATTTTGATACAAAATTCATATTCAAAAAATATTATACTTACAGTAACATAAAACAACTATATTACCGCTTATATTTACAATAAATAGTACTACAAACTATATGAAAAATATTGGAATTTTAGGCTGCGGTTGGCTAGGATACCCACTAGCAAAAGAACTTTTAAAAAATGCGTATACTATATATGGTTCTACAACCACACATAGCAAAGTAGAAAAATTAAAAAATGATGGAATAAAAGCTTCCAAAATTATATTCTTTGAAAATAAAATTGAAGGAGACATTAGTACCTTTCTAAAACCCTTAGATATAGTAATTATTAATACTCCACCTAGACTAAGAGGAAAAAACAAAGAGAATTTTGTAAAAAAAATGACTCTCCTCCATAGAGAAATAAAAAAAGTAAAATGTTCTAAAATTATATTTATTAGTAGTACTGCTGTTTACGGGAATGTAAGTGGAACAGTTACCGAAGAAAGTCCAACCCAAGCAAACACGGAATCTGGAAAACAATTACTCGTATGCGAAAATCTTTTCTTAGATGATCCTGAATTACAAACTACTATTATTAGGTTTGGTGGATTAATTGGACCGGATAGGCATCCTGTAACAATGCTTTCAGGGAAAGAAAACTTAACTAATGGAAATGCCCCTGTTAATTTAATTCATTTACAGGATTGTATCTCTATTATTAAAACTACTATTAATAAAGGTTGGTGGAATACCATTATGAATGCGGTACACCCATTACACCCAACTAAAAAAGAATATTATACGCAAGAAGCATTATTAAGGGGCATAAAACCCCCAAATTATATAACTTCTAATGAAGTAAACAACAAAAAAGTGGACTCTACTTGGCTAATAAATGTTAAAAAATACCATTTTCACACCTCTATTTATAGTTAAAACACATCAAAACAAACGTTTTTCACAACAAAAAGAAGGATTTTGTGTTAATTATATACTTGAAAAACAGAAGTTTATCGATGAAATACATACCTTTATATTATATTTTTAAATATAAAAGCCATGAAAAATTCAAGTTTAAAAAGGAGAATTTTACTGGATGTAGAAAACTTAATTTCTAGAAGTAGCTCCTTTCAAAAAAGTAGTTCAAAGTTTAACAAACTACATGTTGCTATATTAAAAAAGCATTACAATGCAGCAGATGTTTCTATAGATTATAATAGAAACCGTGTTACTATGAATATCATTGTGGATGATAAACAATATGATCCAAAAACAATAAATACAAACCTCAGTACAATCTACACAAATTTGTGTTTTGAAAATTTAAAAGATTTTTTAAACTCTTGTATAGAAAAGGATACCAAAAGTTTAGCTTTTTATGCCAGCTTACTTAGAGCTTTTACAAAAAAAGAAATAAAACTTAGTGTTGTTTAAATTATTCACTAATAAATTATAGAAAAGGGGGTGCTTAAAGTATCCCTTTTTTTATTAAAATGTGTTTTAAAGATAATATTAACAGATTACTCTAAATTATTTAATAGTTTAGTACACTAAATTTTAACAAAAATGAAAAAGATATTTTTAGCCCTACTATTACTTATAGGCTTTTCTGCTATTGCACAAACTAAAACCGAATTACAAAAGCATTATGAAGCTTTTTATAAAGAAATGAGGCTACAAGGCGATGTAAATGGTGTTATTAATGCACTTACACATTTAAACGTTATTGCGCCTTCTAAACAAAGAAAAGACACCTTAGCGTTTATTTATGCTAATGACAATCAACATTTACAAGCATTAAACACCATAGGAATAGAAAAAATAGATACGGATTCTGATTTAGCTGTACAGGTAAAAGGGATTTCTTTAAAAGCATTAAACCAACCTAAAAGAGCATTAGAACAATTTGAAGTTTTAAACAAAAGGACTCCAAATGTTTATTTAGCTTATGAAATTGCTGATTTAAAAATACAAACTGGTGATAAAACTGGAGCTGCAACACATATAGAATATGGTATTACTAATGCTAAAGAAGATATGAAATATGCTTTTTATGAACGCCAGCAACCTTACGAAGTACCTTTAAAAGCAGCTTTTTTACATTTAAAAGCTTTGGCAATTTATAAAGCAGATATGACTAATGTAGATGAAGCCATAGCTTTAATTGATCAAGCTCTTGCTATAGATCCAAAATTTAACTTAGCTAGTTTAAGTAAACAAGCCTTGGTAGCCAGAAAAGAAAAACCTACTGAAAATAATAAATAATAAACACCTATTAATAGGCATTAAAAAAGGGAAAAGCTTTGCTTTTCCCTTTTTTATTTACTCGATAATCGAGATTTAAATGCTCCGAGGCTTGCCTCGAAATCAAAATCAGTTTCCTATAAATACCTCGTGGGCTTGCCCCGAGGTAGTTTACTTATGTTCTAGAGCAGTTTTCTCTACTTTTTTTAATAAAACAACTTCTTTAATTTTCTCATTAGGAATAGTAATAGACAACACATAATGTGCAATTTTCCACTGTCCGCCAACTTTATTTACTACTCCAGAGCCTCTACAAATACCCATTTGTGTATTTAAAAGCTCATCAAACCAAGCAATATTCTTTTCTGTGCTATAAATATTTCTTTCTATAGTAGTAAAACTCCAAGCTTTTCCATTATTAAAATAGGGCTTGCAAAACTCTTTAAATTCCTTGTTTTGCCAATTCTCAGTAGCATCCGTACCAACAAAAACAGCATCATTGGTCATTTTTCCAAAATACGCATCAAAATTTGCATCTGCAGCTGCTTGGTGCCATGCAGTTACTAGGGCATTTATTTGTTTTTTTTTAGTTTGTGAAAAAGAATAAAACATTCCCAAACACATGCACAAAACAAAAAGTAGACTATTCTTCATCTAGAATAAGTTTATTATTTAATGTATTATTAAGCAACACATTAAATTGATTACGCATAGCATTATATGCATTTATAAATTCTATGACAGATTCTTCCGCGTTTATTTGGTATTCTAAATCGCCTTTGGTTTTTAATAGATACGTAAGCGCTATTTTTTGTCTACTCTTTACTTGGGGTAAATTAAACTCTTCTGGATATGTAGATTTTGCTAGTAACTTCTGTTTTTCTATTAAATCTTCTATTATTAAAATTAAATCTTCTTTTCCTTCTACATCATAAATAGGGTCAAAACTAGAGTCAAAAGCATTAAATTCTGGCCACGCACTTAAAATAGTGGCCGCTTTACTAGCAACAGTTAGCTTTTTAGGCCATTTTGTAGTTTCTATTTTAACTATCTGATTCTGTGTAGAACTAACTTCTTTTTCTTTAGTGTTACAGCTAAAAAAAGTCAAAAAAAGAGCTCCTAAAATAAATACGCTTCTCATACTACGAAGGTACAAATTTTAGGAGCAGATTTAATAATCTTCCTAGTATAGAAATTTTATTTTACAGTACTGCTCGAAAATTTAAGTTTGTTTTCAATAGCAACAATCATACTATTTGCAATATCCTTTCCTGTTGCATTTTCTATACCTTCTAAACCAGGAGAAGAGTTAACTTCTAGTAATAAAGGCCCTTTATTAGACCTAATAATATCTACCCCTGCAACAGCAAGTCTTAAGGCTTTTGCAGCTTTAATAGCTAGCTTTTTTTCTTCTAATGTAATTTTTACAACAGATGCTTTTCCCCCTTGATGAATATTAGCTCTAAACTCTCCTTTTTGTGCTTGTCTTTGCATAGAAGCAACTACTTTACCATTAACCACAAAACAACGTATGTCTTGCCCATTTGCTTCTTTAATAAACTCTTGGACTAAGATATTTGTTTGTACACTTTTAAAAGCGTTAATTACACTTTCTGCAGCTTTATTAGTTTCTGCTAAAACCACACCCTTACCTTGGGTACTTTCTAATAGCTTTATTATTAATGGTGCTCCATTTACCATACGTATTAAGTCTTTAGTATCCATTGGAGATTTTGCAAAGCCAGTTATTGGTATTTGTATATCATTTTTAGAAAATAATTGCGATGCAAATAACTTATCTCTAGACTGTGTAATTGCTTCCGCAGAATTTTGACAATACGCCCCTAAAAAATCGAACTGACGAATAAGTGCACAACCGTAAAAAGTAACTGCTGGTTTAATTCTTGGTATAACAGCATCAAAATCATTTAAAATAGCACCTCCTCTATAACGCATTTCTGGAGACTTGGCATCTAATTTCATATATGCCTGCTCTACATTTAAAAATACAATTTCATGGCCTCTAGCCTCGGCAGCTTCTATAATTCTTTTATTACTATATAACTTTGGGTTACTTGCTAACAGCGCAATTTTTAATCCCGTTTTTTCTTTAAAATAGGCTTTATACTTTTCATCTATCTCTTCTTTTGTAAAATTTTGGATTAAATAGTTCTCTGCAGAGTTTACCATAAATCTCTGGTTAATTGCTTCTCTACCTAAGAGCATTCTAAACTCCATAGTATCTCTATTAGCCAGTGTTAGTTCTATTTCAAAAACTCCATCTCCTAAAGTAACGGCTGTTTTAATTACTAAACGCTCTTCAGAAATTCCGGAAGAACTTTTTACCATTCTACGATCTACTAATTTAGCATCACATTCTATAGTTATACTTCTATTTTCCTGAAGCGGATTAATATCAAACTTAACCCATTCTTCTGCTCCTTTGGAATACACTTTAATATTTGTGGCTTGTATAGACGAGGTTTTTGCACCAGAATCTACCCTAGCTTTTATTGCAGGAACTCCTAAATCTTTAAAAACACACCATTCCTCACTACCTATAATTCCTAAATTACTTACTGCCATAAATTATATTCTTAAATTTTATTAAAAAATACTCTCTTAAAAGTACTCTTATTTTGTCTAGAAAAACACAAAAAATAGTGTTCCGTTTTTTTTGGCAAATGAAAACAAAAAAAAGGAAATTCAATACTATTAATTAAAAAAATGAAGTAATATAATCTTCTCTTAACAAAAGAAAACATAAGAGATAAAAAGTGTTTTATGTATATAAAAAAAGGCTGCATAAATGCAGCCTTTTTAAACTTAAAAATAGGAGATTAAAATTCTGAATGTTTTGCTATTTCGGATAACATAGTTTTACGAAACTCTTCTATTTGAGAATCTGAATAATTAAAAATTGTACTAAATTCTAGCAGCACTCTTTCTAAATACATTTTTATACTATCTATATCAAAATACAAACGCCCAGTTCTTCTAACAAAAAAATCTATTGGTGTTGCTACCATTTCATTTTGCACGCAAAAATCTAATTCTGCTAATAGTAGTTTTTCTTCAATATCCTTTCCTATTTTAGTATTAAAATTAGCTATTATTTGTTCCGATTGTTTCCCATAAGTAGTTGTTAAATACCAAGCCGTATAAGGCTCAAAACCGTATTCTTCTAGGTCTTTTGTTAACTTTTTTATGTATTTTTTTACTTCTTTATATTTTTTCCATGGACCACCGGTTAAAGGTATTTTATCTGTAAATACATCTTTGTAATTTACTTGTGTTTCTTTTTCTAGTTTTTTCTGAACTTTATCTACAACTCTTTCTGCCATTTTTCTATAACCAGTAAGCTTACCGCCTGCCATACTAATAAGACCCGTATCCGAAATAAATATCTCATCTTTTCTAGAAAGTTCTGAAGGAGATTTACCCTCTTCATGAATTAATGGTCGTAATCCTGCCCAAGAAGAAGCAATATCTTTACGCTCCAAATTAACTGCAGGAAACATATTATTTATAGCACTTAATAAATAATCGGCATCTTCTACAGTTGCCATTACTTCATTCTTATCTAAAGTATAATTTGTATCTGTAGTACCCGCGTAAGTGATTTTACCTCTTGGAATAGCAAACATCATACGGCCATCTGGAATATCAAAATAAACAGATTGTTTTAATGGCAATTTATCTTTTGGAAATACTAAATGCACTCCTTTGGTAAGGTGTAATTGTTTTCCTTTTTTAGAATGATTAACTTCTCTAAGTTCATCTACCCATGGGCCAGCAGCATTTATAACAAATTTAGTTTTTATGCTATACTCTTCTCCACTTAATTGGTCTTTAACTTTTACTCCTTTAATTTGCTTCTTAGCATATATAAAATCTTGTACTTGAGTATAGTTTAAAGGTGTGCTTCCGTAGTTTATTGCTGTTTTAATATTTTCTAAGGTTAACCTTGCATCATCTGTCCTATATTCTGCATAATATCCAGAACCTTTTAAAATTTTCTCTGGTAATAATGGCTCTAATTCTAAGGTTTCCTCCTTATTCATCATCTTACGCTTATCATCACCTTCTACATTGGCTAGAATGTCGTAAACTTTTAATCCAATAGAAGTCATCCACTCTCCGTAAGAACCATTTTCTATTAATGGTAAGAGCATTTTTTCTGGTATAACTAAATGTGGCGCTAGTTTATGAACAATAGCTCGTTCTGTACCTACTTCTTTAACCAAAGAAAGCTCAAACTGTTTTAAATATCGCAGTCCGCCATGAATTAATTTTGATGATTTACTACTTGTTCCTGAAGCAAAATCTCCTTTTTCTACTAATGCTACCTTCATTCCTCTAGAAGAGGCATCTAAAAGTATTCCCGCACCAGTAATTCCGCCACCAATAACTACCAAATCGTATTCCTCTTCTTTTAGTTCGGATACAATTTTATCTCTATTAAGATTTGTAAATTTTATATTTTTCATACCTATGAAACTTATCTAATATATAGTTAGACAAGCTATTTATTTTTTGTTATTATCCCAGTTCATTGTACGTTTTACAGCTTTTTTCCAGCCCTTGTACATTTTTTTTCTTTGTTTTTTAGTAAAGGTAGGTTCAAAAACTTGGTCTACATTTTTACTTTCTAAAACATCTTCTTGCGTCCATATTCCTACTGTTATTCCTGCCATATAAGCTGCTCCTAAAGCTGTAGATTCTATAGACTTTGGTCTTACAACCTCTTTATTTAATAAGTTAGATTGAAACTGCATTAAATAATTATTTGCTGCAGCACCACCATCTACTTTTAGTCTTTTTAAATTAAAACCAGCATCGGCCTGCATGGCATCCAAAATATCTCTGGTTTGGTAAGCTAAGCTATCTAGAGTTGCTTTTATAATATGCCTAGAACCTGTATCTCTCGTTAACCCAAAAATGGCTCCTTTAGAATACATATCCCAATAAGGAGCTCCTAAACCTGCAAATGCAGGAACAACATACACTGGGTTTTCTCCTTCTAAGTCTTCTGCTATTTGTTGTGTTTCTTTTGCCGACTCTATTAACCTCATCTCATCTCTTAGCCATTGTACTGCTGCACCAGCAATAAAAATACTACCTTCTAAAGCATAGGTTACTTTTCCTTCTAGTCCCCATGCAATTGTAGTAAGCAAACCATTATTAGAATACTGTGGTTTTTTACCTGTATTCATTAGTAAAAAACAACCTGTACCATACGTATTTTTAGCTTCCCCTTTTTTTAAGCAAGCTTGCCCAAATAATGCTGCTTGCTGGTCTCCTAATACACTTGCAATTGGAATTTTTACTCCTTTAATTTCATACTCTCCAAAAATACTAGAAGACGGTTTTACTTCTGGAAGCATATTTCTTGGAATTTGTAACTCTTCTAAAAGTTTAGCATCCCAAGAAAGTGTATTTATATTATATAGTAAGGTTCTAGAAGCATTTGTATAATCTGTTACATGCTGCTCCCCGTTAGTTAAATTCCAAATTAGCCAAGAATCTACCGTGCCAAAACGTAATTTACCTTGTTGAGCTTTTTCTTTGGATCCCTCTACATTATCTAGAATCCATTTAATTTTTGTTCCAGAAAAATAAGAATCTACAACTAAGCCTGTATTTTCTCTTATATATTTTGTAAATCCCTTTTCTTTTAAAACCTCACAATACTCACTTGTTCTTTTATCTTGCCAAACTATAGCATTATAAATTGGTTCCCCTGTATCTGCATCCCAAACTATAGTAGTTTCTCTTTGGTTTGTAATACCTATTGCAGAAATGTTTTTTACATCGACTTTAGTGCTCTCTATTAATTTATGACAAACACGTAATTGTGACTCTAAAATTTGCTTAGGGTTATGTTCTACCCATCCAGATTTAGGATAAATTTGTTCAAATTCTTCTTGTTCTATTTGTATAATTTGCCCATTCTTATCTACCAATAAGGCTCTGGAACTTGTAGTTCCTTGGTCTAAGGAAATGATGTAAGAATTTTCCATAATGAAACTATTATCGGTTTTAAAAAATGAAATATGTACTTAAAACTAATATAGAAACTACTATCCCAACAATCATGGCATATTTCCAAGGTGTAATATCAATTTCCTCTGTAATTTTTGGTATATAAAGGTCCTTTTTAGGATTTACTTTACCTATAATTAGCATAATAATTATGTTAACAGCAAACAAAATTCCCATAATATGCAGAAAATGAGGATAGGCTTCTGCCTTAATTACACGTAACTTCTCTGGATCAGTTATACCATTAGATGCAGCTTCTGTTAGCGCTATTTCAACAAAATATGGATTAAGCACTAACAAACTAAATAAATACATTGCTACACCTAAAGTAAGTACAATTTTTGCTGCTATAGCCGGTACTTTTTTAGAAAGCATACCTACTGCTACAACTGCCAAAATAGGAACACTTAAACTACCTAATGATTGTTGTATATAAGCAAATAAGCCATCTGGAGCATTAGCGATAAATGGAGCTATAGACATAGATAAAATGGCTAGCACCATACCAAAGGATTTTCCTGCTTTAACAGATTGCATATCAGAAGCATCTTTTTTAAAGTATTGCTTATACAAATCGAAACCAAATAAAGTAGCGCTACTATTTAATAGACTATTAAAAGAGCTTAATACCGCCCCAAATAATACCGCTGCAAAAAAGCCTAAAAAAGCACTTGGTAATACTTTTCTAACCAAAGCCGGATATGCTTGATCAGCATTCTCTAAATTCCCTTGAAATAAATGAAAAGCAATTATCCCAGGTAATACTACAATAATTGGAATTAAGAATTTTACAAAACCAGCGAGAATCATTCCTTTTTGACCTTCTTTTAAACTTTTAGCACCAAAAACACGCTGTAAAATAGATTGATTTGTTCCCCAATAATACATTTGAGCAATCATCATTCCAGTAAATATGGTTCCAAAAGGAATAGATGCCGTAACATCTCCTTTTGCATTAAACTTTTCTGGGTTACTTTCCCATAAAGTGCTAAGACCTTCTCCAATAGAACCTTCTCCAATTGCCATAAGTCCAAAAACAGGTATTAACAAACCCCCAATTAATAAACCAATAGCGTTTATTAAATCGGAAACAGCTACCGCTTTTAGTCCTCCAAAAATTGCATAGATACCCCCAATAATACCAATGGTCCATACAGATATCCAAATAACAGAATTTTGTGAAACACCCAATAATTCAGGTAAATCGAACATGGTACTAAACGCTAAAGAGCCAGAATATAATATGGTTGGCAACAATACGATACCATAAGCGACCAAAAATAAAATAGATAAAATTGCTTTAGTTTGATGGTCAAATCTATCTTGAATAAACTCTGGAATAGTAGTTATCCCAGATCTCATATATTTAGGTAATAGGAAAATGGCGGTAAAAATCATAGCGATTGCCGCTAATGTTTCCCATGCCATTACAAGAACCCCTTCTGTAAAGGATTGTCCATTTAAGCCAACTATTTGTTCTGCAGAAAGATTTGTTAACAACAAAGAGCCCGCTATTGTTATAGCCCCTAAACTTCTCCCTCCTAGATAATAACCATCTGCAGTTTTTTCATCGGTGCGCCTTGTTGCATACCATGCTATAAAAGCTACTAGTATTGTAAATCCTAAAAAAGAAACAATGGACAACATTCCCATATTTTAAAAATTTAAGAGGTTATTTTATTAAGTTTAATAATACCACAAGAAGGCACATGTAATGCCAAAACACCTTTTTTTAAATCTATTTTTTGGGTTGATGTAATTTCTCCTTGGCAATTAAAAATAGTACAATTATAGCTTCCAAAGTTACTACTGCTATTAATTATTAATTGATTTTCTAGTTTTGCATTTAATATATGGATAGTTTCATCTCCCTTTTCAATAGTAGCCACAACAGGATCGTAAATACCAATAATAGTTTGGTTTCCTTTTGATATTCTTTTGGTTGAATAATTAGCTAATGGTTTTGATGGTGTAAAATTACCATTCATAAAAATATCTGCATTTTCATTCCAATAATTCGTGTAAAAAGCAATCATTTTTTTCTCTTCGGCTGTTGCTTTAGATAAAAATATGGAAAGTTGCGGGACACCAAAAAAAGTATTTATTAACTGTAAAGAGGCAATCTCTAAAGGCTCATTCTTATGCCAAGTAACCATATCTGAATGTACAGCTGTGTTTCCACATAGCATTTTAATATCTGCTATTCTTATTCTATTCATTGTAGCATCTCCTGGACAATCAAAAGCCCTAAACATATTGCCGTATTTACGCATTGCCGGTCCTGTATATTTTTGACGAAATTCTATAAACACATCTGGATTTATTGCTTGTAATGCAGTTGCAACATCGGTTAACAAACGGTCTACTGCTGCATTAATAGAAGCATAATCTCTACCGTTTTCTTTATGTATTGGTGTGTCTTTATATAATCTAAAATCGTCAATAAAATCTAACTTAAAACCATCTAAATTCCAATCTTTTAGAGCATTTGTATAAATATTTATAAGATATTCTCTTACCTCTGGATATCTTGGGTCAAAAACTGGTGCCCAACGGTGATCTTCAGTTAAAAATTTGCCTTTAAATTTTTTATAAGCTTCCGATTTTTTTCCGCAAAAAGGAACCGAATACCATAAAGCTGCTTTCATTCCTGTTTTATGAATATCGCTTATATATTCTTTCATATTAGGAATACGGTCTGGTTTCCAATCACCAGTATAATCGTACCCTCTATTGTTATCGTTTGTTTGCCAGCCATCATCTATAATTACGGCTTTATATCCTAAATCATAGGCTAACTTGCATTCTTCTAATAATAAATTGCAATCTAAATCTTGATGAAACTGATACCATGTAGAGTACAATGGCATTTTTGCTATTGCAGGCACATGTGTTGGCTTTAAATTCTCAAAACTTTCCCACCATTTAGAAACCTCTTTTAAACTTTCCGAAAAATGGATTGGCCTTGTATCTAATCTTATTTGAGTTTTAAAGTTTTTTAATGCATAATGCTGTTCCATAAAAAAAGAAATATGACAATAAAAACAATTGTCTTCCTCCCTTAATCGTGCGTTCATTTCTAACTTATTAATTGCGTTAGAACATGCAAATGTTAGTACATTACTATCCTCATTGCCAAACAAATTAATAATTGGAGCATCTATAGAAATTCTAGATTCCATATGGTCTAGTTCCCAATCTGCTTGAATTCTTTTATTAAAATCTGTTGTTGGTTTCCAAACCCCTTTTACATTAACTCCTGGAATTTTCCATTCTACAGTTATTGGTTTAGGAATAATTTGGTTATCACAGGTTACTTCTAAATCGTATATAAGTACGCCTTCTTCATCTTGCACCTTAGTTAAGGTTCCATTCATAGATTTTTGTAACCCTTTAATACGCAAATCTTCTATAGGACTAGTAGTTATATTCATGCTCTTCTATTATTATGTAGCTATTTTTTAAACTTTTAAAAGACTAAAAGTCTCCTCTTTTATGAGGAGTTATATTTAGGAAGTTTATTGGTAATAAAAGCCAAGTAGTTCTTTTATATCCTACTTGGCTTTATCAACTCAACAAACCAAAACTCTTTAATAAATTAATACCCAGGATTCTGAACCAAATTAGGGTTAGCATCCAACTCTGAACTTGGTATCCAAACTAGCTCATGCTTATTAGCTTGGAATACACCGCCACTTAAAGACTTTGGATTACTACCATGTAAAGAATTAGCTCCTAGGTAATCATCTGCTAATCCCCAACGAACTAAATCAAAGAAACGGTGGCCCTCTCCTGCTAATTCCATGGCGCGTTCTTCTATAATAGCAGTTCGCATATCTTCTGGGCTTAAGTTTAAAGAAGCAACACCATCTAAGTTTGCTCTTAATCTTACCATATCTAAATACGTAGCAGCATCACCAGTCATATTATCTTCATTTAAA
The DNA here is from genome assembly GCF_003634105.1 of Maribacter vaceletii. Classification (GTDB taxonomy): domain Bacteria; phylum Bacteroidota; class Bacteroidia; order Flavobacteriales; family Flavobacteriaceae; genus Maribacter_B; species Maribacter_B vaceletii. The sequence goes on from NZ_RBIQ01000007.1 coordinate 756,373, forward strand.
GCCTCTGCTAACATTAGTAAAACATCTGCATATCTAATAATTCTCCAGTTGTTACCTACATTAGTTCCTAAGAAATCTACTTGATCTCTTGTTCCTAAATCCATTCCAGAATATTTTTTACCAAAAATTGGCTCTACTCCTGCTGCTGTAGCAATTGTAATATCTCCTGCAACTGTAGCATTATCCTCATCTGTAGTATCTCCTAAATCTTGAGCAAAAGGAAGTCCTCCATATCCTGTAGCTCCAGGGTAATCATAAACTAAAGTTTCGTTTCTACGAACCGTATCATTATTAGCTTCAAATAAATCTTTTAACCAAGGGTTAATTACGTGTCCTTTATCTGGAGATTTAGATGGTGTTGCGTAATCTATATGATAGTTACCCATTGTACCTGTACCAGGAATATCTGTTCCCCAAATAAAAGTTGTTTGCCCTAAGAATTGTAATTCAAAAACTGACTCTTGGTTATTTTCATTTACATCAGAAAAGTTATCTCCATAAGCTTCCGCAGGTAATAAGCTGTATTTACCTATTAAAGATGCTAATGTTGTTCTTGCATTAGTCCAATCTTTCATGTACAAATAGCTTTTACCTTTTAAAGCTGTTGCAGCACCAGAAGTTGGTCTACCAGCATTATCGCCTTCCCAGGTTTCTGGCAACATAGCTTCTGCCATTTCTAAATCTGAAATTATTTGCGCCCAGATTACTGAAGATTCTGCTTGATCTACCAAAAGATTATCTAAATCTGGTAACTCTGTAATTAAAGGTACACTACCATAAAGGTTCGTTAAATACCAATAATCAAAAGCTCTTAAAAAATAAGCCTGACCAACAAGACCATTACGAACAGCCTCATCTGCAATTTGCTCTTCGCCAATGTTTATAATAACATTATTACAACGTGCAATAGATTTATATAGTTGTTGCCAAGGTTCTGTTGCCCATCTATCTCCTGGATTTCCTAAAAGAGTAGCCATTGCGGTATTACTTCCAAAAGGAAAAACATTAAACTCATCGGATCTTTGAATTGCTCCTGTATGTATAATTCTCCCCCAGAAGAATGTATCTGTTATTGGGTGAAAAGCGCCATTTACAGCAGACTCTACTTCTGCTACTGAGCTACCAAAATTGGCAGTAGAAGTAGCATTGTTATTAGATTGATCTAACAACTCTTCGGAACACCCTCCCAACATAACTGCTGCGGCAAGGGTAATAACCATTGGATTAAATTTGAATATATTTTTCATTTTTTTGTTTTATGAATTAGAATTTAGCCTGTACTCCAAACATGAATGTTCTAGCATTTGGATATGCTCTAGCATCTAGACCTCTACCTAAAAGAGGGTTAACTTGAGCTCTTAAACCAGGAACGCCTGTATTTCTGTTAGCACGACCACCATTTGTTGAAGAAACATCTGGATCGTAACCACTATAATCTGTAAGTACAAATACATTCTGAATATTAAGTGATACACGTAGACTTTTTACCCAGTCTAAACCTAATGTACCTTCTTTAAAGTTATAGCCTATGTCTATATTCTTAAGTCTAAAGTAAGAACCGTCTTCTACGAAAAATGAAGAAGGTGCTTTGTTCCCTGCTGCATCAGAAATAGATGCTCTAGGAATATTTGTATCTGTATTAGAAGGTGTCCATGAATTTAAAACTTCTGAAAGTTTACCACCATCTTGCCATAAAACACTATAGTATCTACTTAAGTTGTAAATTTCATTACCTTGAACCCCATTAAAGCTTAAACCAAAATCAAAGTTTTTATACTCTCCATTAAAGTTAATACCATATGTAAAATCTGGTGTTGGATCTCCAATATTTGTAATATCATCTGCAGTAATTCCTGCAACACCATCTGTATCTATTCTAACAAAATCTCCTGTAGCTGGATCTACTTTATTTTCTACTCTGTATCCATAAAATGCACCTATTGGTTGGTTAGCTCTTGTTGCATTTACTACACGTAAATCTTCATCAATTGCTGGACCTAAAATTGTGTTAGGAATATCTCCTGCTTCACTTTTTAAATTAAAAGAGAAATTAGTACCTGCAGTAAAAGTAAAGTCTCCATCTGTTTTACGGTAAGCTAAATCCCATTCTAAACCTTTATTAATTAATGTACCTGCATTTCTTGTTACAGGTAAACTAACACCACTAGTAGAGGGAACATTAATTGCTACCAATACATCTTCTATATCCTTAGTATAATAATCCATAGAAAAAGTCATTCTATTATCTAAGAATCCTAAATCTACACCGATATCAAAAGTTTTTGTTGTTTCCCAAACTAAGCTTGGATCTGCCAAAGTAGTTTGTGCAAGACCATTTGCTAAACCTCCACCAAAAGAAGTATTTGATGCATTAGCTGCAAAAACTGCTTGTGTAGGGTAAAAAGTATCTGGATAAGAACCTAATTCCCCGTAAGAAGCACGAAGTTTAAAATAATTTACGGTTTCAGATTTCCAAAAGTTTTCATCACTTATATTCCAACCTGCAGAGAAAGAAGGAAAATAACCCACTCTATTTTCTTCTGCAAAACGAGAAGAAGCATCTCTCCTAAGCGTAGCAGAGAATAAATATTTACCATCATACCCATAATTAAGTCTACCAAAATAAGACTGTAATGCTGCATTGTTGTTTTCTCCTAATAACACCAATTGATCACTAGATGGTAATGCACCTACATTTCTTATTACGTTAGATGGAGTTCCTTGGCCAAAAACACCATTACTTTTCTGAGTCTCCTTAAAGTATGTATATCCTAATACAGCAGCTACCTTGTGCGCATTAAATTCTTTTTCGTAAGACAACGTTGGCTCTACTTGAACATTAACATCTTCTTGCCTATGATCTGTAAGATCATTCTCTGTATTAACATTTAATACAGCATCTACAGTACTCATAAAATATGTTGGTGTAAATTGATACGAATTTCTACTTGTATAATCAATACCAAAATTTACAGATGCTTTTAAACCTTCTATAATTTCATAATCTAATTTTGCGCTTCCAAAAATAGTCCTTGTAGTAACTTGGTTATCTTCTAAACTTGCTAAAGCAAATTGATTAACACCACCTGGACCATGTATTGCAGAAGAAGGTCCTTCAAAACCACCATCATTAGCACTATTTCTAAAAGCTAAAGTTGGTGCAGATGCTCCATCCCAACCATACCAGTTATTTTCTTGAAGCTTTCCTTCTGTAATACCTAAAGATTCTGTTAAAGTAAATTTTCCAAAATCGAACCTACTGTTTAATCTAAAGTTAATTCTCTTAAAACCTGAACCAACCAAAATACCGTCTTGGTTAAAATAATTTCCAGAAGCATAGAATGAAGAATTTTCTCCTCCTCCAGATACAGAAACACCAATCTCTTCTACAATTCCAGATTTTAAAGATTCATTTTGCCAATCCGTATCTACACCATTCCATGTAACAGAATTTGCTTCGCCATCATTTATGAAACGTTGGTTTAGATAATCTGCATATTGTGAACCATTAATATAATCTAGTTTCTTACTAGGGGTATCAAAACCAATTCTAGTATTTAAAGTAACCTCTGTAGCTCTATTTTTTTGACCATGAGTTGTTTTAATAAGAACTACACCATTGGCTGCTCTAGCACCATAAATAGCAGATGCAGCTGCATCCTTTAATATAGAAATATCTTGAATATCGTTTGCATTAACGTAATCCATGTTATCTACAAAAAGGCCATCTACAACAAATAAAGGAGAAGCATTACTTAAAGAGTTTACCCCTCTAATAAAAACATTTGCTTTACCACCTGGTTGCCCACCAAAACTTTCTACTTGTATACCAGATAACTTACCTTGTAATGCCGTAGTTGGGTTACTTGCTACTACATTTACAATAGCATCTTTCTTAATTGTAGAAACAGAACCCGTTAGTTCTCTTTTGTTTGAAGTACCGTAACCTACGATTACTACTTCATTTAACGCCTGTGCATCTGCCTGTAAAGTTACACTTAAGGTCGTTTGTCCGTTTACAGCTATTTCTTGAGTAGCATACCCAATATAACTAAAAACAAGAACACCGTCTTCGGCTACGTTAGCAATAGTGTAATTACCATCAAAATCTGTAGTAACACCATTTGTAGTTCCTTGCACTACAATGTTAACACCTGGCAAAGGACCATCTACGTCTGATACTGTACCCGAAACCTGTGTAGTCTGCGCAATTGTGATGTAACTGAGAAACATCATTGCCAAACCCATAATTTGTTTGCGTGTTTTTCTGTTCATAAGAATTAATTGTTAATAGATTATTTAAAAAGTTAGTTTAGTTCTGTAGCAAAAAACATTTTTTATATTATACTATGATAGTCTATGCTACTTTGCAAATATATATTAAAATTGCACATATAAAAATATTTATACATAAAAATTAATTATATGTTAAAATTTTGGTGTTAAAAATGTAAATTTAACGTTTATTGCAATTGCAGGTATAATAAGGCTTACTTTACAAAGAATTTCTCTTTATTAAATTAGAAGGCATAATTATTTTTGTGGTTTTTTGCAATTTAATATGATTGGCTGCTTCTCTGGCCATTTCTTTAAAATCTGTAGATATTGTAGTAATGCCGCCAAAAACTATTTCTTTTACAACATGATCGTTATGCGAAAGTACACCAACATCTTTCCCAACCATGTATTCATTATTTTTAGCATCCCTTAAAACTTCCCATAAAAAAGTATCACTTATAAAAAAGTAAAGGTTTCCTTTTTTTATAGAACTTGCCTTATATTTTGCTTCTACTTTACCAGAAATAGTATAGTCTTTACAAAACCTATTAAATGCATTTAAAATACCTATTGGGTAATCTGCATCATCTCTATAAAATAAAATAAATTTTTTATAGGCCGATATTTGTGGGAGCAAATCTACCAACTTATTATAAGTAGACTCTTCAAACTCTTGAGAAATATAAGAGTATCCATTTCCTAAGTTTATATACCTATCTATTATTAATAATTTTTTTGGGTCTATAGTTTTAATAAGAGGAATTAAAGTGGTATTAGGTATTGGTGCAATAACATACATACCATATTTTCCACGAATTGTATTTAGTACGCCCTCAAAAACAGATCTGTTATTGTGGTGAAAAAACACATCTATCTGGTATCTTTTTCCTAACTCTTTTCTAAAAGCATTATAAAACTCTTCCTGAAAGCGCTGTAAAGAAAACAATAGTAATGCAATTTTTAAAGTAACTTTTGTTTCTTGACTTATAATAAAATACCCTTTAAGCTTTTTAGACTCTACTAACCCTCTTTCTTTTAGTTCTTCATATGCTTTTACAATAGTTTTACGCGCATACCCTAATTCTTTTACCATTACATTAATAGATGGCAATTTATCGCCAATACCTATTATTCCAGAATCTATAGATTCTATAATACCATTTACTAATTGTTCATGTTTAGACAAACTATTAATTCCTTGTAAGCTTTTAATTTTTGCAATTAGGGACATAATGAAAAGAATATAACTGTGTAATGATATGAAAATTAAACGATTTTAAAAATCTTTTTAGAAAAAAGGGATTATCCAAATTTAAAATTACAATCTGTATTTACACTAATTTTTATTTGATAAAAAATTTAGAAAAAGACCATTAGAACATCCTATTTAACCAAATACCACCATTACATAAAAACCTATTAAAACGCTATAAACAAGCTAATTAAAACAAATTACCTCATTATTTCTGAATTTAATAAAAAAACAAAACGGAACATTTGTTCTGTGATTCGGTACATCTGAAACCTTAAAATAATCTTAATGCTTTGATATTTGTTTAACAAAACTTTAGTGTTTGTTTAACTAACTTAAATTCAATAAAAATTATGAAATTTCAATTAGTATTTAGTTGGAAATCCAAGGTTTGCCTTATGACTCTAATAGGGTTTTTAAGCTTTGGTATTTCACACGCTCAAACAAAGACCATTTCGGGGACAATCTCTGCTGATGGCACACCATTACCGGGTGTAAGTGTTGTGGTAAAAGGCACACAAAATGGTGCTGTAGCAGATTTCGATGGAAATTATTCCATTGAAGCAAATTCTTCTGATGTACTAGTCTTTAGTTACATTGGATACGCAACAAAACAATTAAAAGTAGGTAACAATGCAATATTAAATGTTACTCTAGCAGAAGATGTTTCTGCTTTAGACGAAGTTGTTGTTATTGGTTATGGTACTTCTAAAAGAAAGGATTTAACAGGTTCTATTGTTTCTGTTAAAGCAGAAGAACTTAACAAGATTAAACCTGTATCTTTTGAAGCTGGTTTAGCAGCAAGAGCATCAGGTGTACAAATTGTTACTTCTGAAGGTGGCCCTGGAGCTGGTTTTAAAGTACGTGTTCGTGGTGGTACTTCTTTAACTGCTGGTACAGACCCATTATATGTAATAGATGGTTTTGCATTACAAGGTTCTCCACAGGGTACTGGGGTAGGTCTTGGAAATAGTACTACTAGTCCTTTAGCATCTTTAGACCCAAGTACTATAAAATCTATAGAGGTTTTAAAAGATGCTTCTGCTACTGCAATTTATGGTTCTCGTGGAGCTAATGGTGTAATTATAATTACAACAAAAGGTGGTAAAAAAGGAAGATCAACATTGACCTTTGATACGTATACATCTATGTCTACTCTAGCAAGAAAAATAGATTTACTGAATGGACAAGAATTTGTTGACTGGAGAAATGAATATAATCCTTGGGACCCAACAAGTAATGAACCAGTAAATTCAGCTTATAGAGATCAATTTGGTAATGATTTAAGTCTAAATGATCCTCGTGTAATTTTAACAGATTGGCAAGATGAAGCTACAAGAACCGCAGTAACCAAGAACTATAGTTTATCTTTAACCGGAGGTAGTGAAAATAATTCTTATTCCGCTTCATTTTCCTATTTAGATCAAGAAGGTATTGTTCTTAATACCAATTTTGAAAGATATAATGCAAGTTTAAGACTGGATCAAAATATTTCTGACAAAATAAAAGCAGGAGTAAATGTTAATTTAGGTATTGTTAATAATAATGGAATAGTATCTGCTGCTACCTCTAATGCAAATGGTAGAAATGGTATTATAACAAATACATTACTCTTTAGCCCTGTACAAGGAATTACTCAATATGAAGATGCAGAGTATGATGAGAATGGTTTAATTCTTAGTTTACGTGATGGGGATATAGTTAACCCTATCAGAAGGCTTCAAGATGATAAAAATGAAAGCGTTAGGTTTAATACTTTTGGTAATGTTTATGTACAATACCAAATTGCAGATGGTTTAACATTTAAGTCTTCCATTAGAGGGAATTTTAATACTACTAAAGGAAAAGCCTATTTTACAGAGAAATTTGGATGGGGAAAAATTGTTGGTGGTAGAGCCTTTATTAACACTTCCCAAGGTTCTGGTATAACTACAGAACAAAACTTAAATTTTAATAAAACATATGGAAAGCATAGATTAGGTGCAACTGCAGTATATGAGCAACAACAAACCTCATTTGAAACTGTTAGATCTGGAGCTACTGGTTTTGACATTCCAAATGTAAATTTGGATAATTTAGGGTCTGCTAAAGAAACTATAATAAACACTACAACATTTTCTCCAAGTACTTTAAAATCTTATCTAGGACGTATACAATATGATTTTGATAATCGTTTTGTTTTAAATTTAAGTGCACGTTATGATGGTTCTTCAAAATTTGAAGAAGGTAGTAAATGGGGATTCTTCCCTTCTGCAGGTTTAGCATGGAAAGTTTCTAATGAACAGTTTTTAAAAAATAATAAAATAATAAGTAATTTAAAGTTAAAAACTAGTTATGGAGAAACAGGAAATACTGCAATACCATCATTTAGATCCTTACCACGAACTACAGGCACTAATACCATTTTTAATGGAAATGAATTAGGTATAGGTCTTTCTGTAGATAATATTATTGCTCCTGGATTAACATGGGAAACTACAACACAAATAGATGCAGGAATTTCTTTAGGGTTATTTAATAATAGAATATCAATTGAAGCAGATTACTATAATAAAGAAACTACAGATTTATTGTTAGAACAACCTATCCCAGCAACTTCTGGCTTTGATGTAGTTTTTACAAACGTAGGAAGTCTTGTTAATAAAGGATATGAATTTGCAATTAATACTACTAATATAGATTCTGAAAAATTTACTTGGTCAAGCAGTTTTAATATTAGTTTTAATGAAAATGAAATTACAGATTTAGGTGGTGCTGATGAGTTTTTTAGAACAGCAATTGGAGACAACCAAATAGGAAGTGATTATGTGGTTCGAGTAGGAGAACCATTAGGAACTGTATTTGGAATCCAAGAAGATGGTTTATACCAATATTCTGATTTTGTTGATTTTGATGGGCTATCTGCTCAAGAATCTTATGAAAAAATTACGTCAGATGCAGCAGATCAAGATACACCATACTATGAATTAGAGTACCAATTAAAAGATGGTGTTGTTGTTTCTTCTGGTAAACCAGACAGCTCAACGTATAGACCAGGATTGCCTAAGTTTAAAGATCAAATTACTGTAGACACAGATGGTGATGGTATTCCAGATAGTGGAGATGGCATTGTTAATTCTGATGATAGAACAATTATTGGGCGTACTGTTCCTAAACATTTTGGAGGATTTACAAATAACTTTACATACAAAAATTTTGACTTATCTGTTTTAACTTCTTGGTCTTACGGCAATGATGTTTATAATAAAAACAGAGTTAGAGGTAATGGTCAAAACATCCCATTTTTTAATAAATATGGAAGTATTAGAGATAGATGGACTCCTGATAACCCTAATACAGATGTAGCAAGCATTTTGGGTTATGCTAATGCTGGTATTAGCGGTAATTCATATTCTTCTTATATCGAAGATGGGTCATTTTTTAGACTAAGTAATATAACTTTAGGATATAAATTACCTCAAGAACTTATTAAAAACATTGGAATAAAATCATTTAGACTATATGCCGCTGCAGATAATATTTTTGTTTGGACAAAATATACTGGTTATGATCCAGATGTTAATGTTGGAACAAATCAATTAACACCAGGTTTGGATACCGATTCATACCCGAGAGCTAGAACATTTAGAATAGGACTTAATGTTGGTTTTTAAAAAATAAAAAGATGAAAAAAAAGATGAAAAAATACATAAAGCTATTTTCAGTATTGACAATGGCAACAGCAGTAACATCATGTAGTGATGATTTCTTGAAAGAAAATCCTACAACTTTTGCATCACCATCAACACTTTTGGTTAGTGAGCAAGGAGCAGAAATATATTTAACAGGATCATACGGATCATTACAACGTACAATTGCACCTGGGGGGTCACCAGATATGTCTATATATTGGGGAACACTTGGGACTGATGAAGTTGTTGTGCCAAATTGGGGTGGAGAGCGTAAATTGGTTTATTTACAACAAGTAACACCATCAACAACATCAATTAATACATTATGGGTGAATCTATACGAAGCCTTGAATAGAACTAATAGTGTTGTAGATAGAATTGGGGCTATGACAGAGGATCAAATTGATACAGATGTTAAGAATAAATTTATAGCAGAAGCTAAATTTTTAAGAACTACCATAAATTTTGCATTAGTATCTGCATGGGAAAATGTTCCTCTTATTAAAAACGAAGTTATATCTGTAGATGATTTAAATGTTTCACAAGCCACTACAGAAGAGGTCTACGAATATATGATCGCAGATTTAAAAGCAGCAATACCTTTATTACCAGAAGAGCAAGGTGGTGGGCGTGCTACGGCAGGTGCAGCTAAAGCATTATTAGGCAGAATATATCTTCAAATGACTGGTTTTCCTTTAAACCAGACCGATAAGTTTGCTCTAGCAGAAAACATTCTAAAAGAAGTTATGGATAGTGGAACTTACGATTTATTACCTACATATGGCGATGTTTTTAAACTAGATTTTGAACAAAGTAAAGAGATAATTTTTTCTGTTGGTTTTGATGGTCCTACTTTAAATGAAGGCGGATTATTAAGTACATTTTACGGCCCTAATGGTAGTGTTAATCAAGGCGGAGGATGGGGAACTTGCTTTATTAATCATGGGTTAGCAGATGCCTATGAAGATGATGATGCTCGTTTTTTGAATAATGTTGCAAGACATAATGCAAATAACTTTACTCCAGAAGAAGGAGCGACAGACCCTGCATCATGGACCGTTGGAAAAAATACATGGAGAGGTTGGAAATGGCATGCAGCTAAACCTAACTCCTATCCAAACGATACTCCTTTTGATTATATTTATTTAAGATATGCAGATGTTTTATTAATGTATGCAGAGGCATTAAATGGTCAAAATAAATTAACTCAAAATGACCTTGATAATACCGTAAATAGATTAAGAAGTAGAGCAAGATTAGAAGCTACTGCAGTAGCTCCTATGGTTCTTGGGTCTCAAGAAGATAATAGTATTGCTTTATTAGACGAAAGAAGAAAGGAACTATGTTTAGAAGGATGGAGACGTAATGATTTACTCCGTTTTGGTAAATATGAAGAAGCTATCTCTGGAATTACTCAGGGAGGACCAAATGCAGGTGATCCAATTACAGAATTTCAAGATTATGAAATTAGATGGCCAATTCCTGAATTACAACTTCAGACAAATGAGAACCTTGTCCAAAATCCTGGATACTAATAATTAAAAACCTATTAAAATGAAAAATAAAATTTATTATATAGTTGGGATAATATGCTTATGCCTAACAAGTTTTTTTACAGCTTGTGAAGATGACTTAGGTGTAAGGGATGGTATTAGAGAAGTAGAATTTAAGGCAACAGCTGACACAAGAACAATTACTGCAGGAGAATCCATAGTTTACATAGATTCGTCTCTTAATGTAGCAAGTAGATTATGGACCTTTTCAAATGGAGATATTGAAACATCCGATTTAGAAACAGTTGAAGTTAATTATCCTGTTGGACAATCCTTAAATGCTGAAAATGCTCTTCCAAGTTATCTTACAAAACTAGAAGTAACTTATGATGATGGATCCGTAAAGAAAGGTGAGTTTTTAGTTGGAGTTTATGAAAAGGTAATTGTTGATTTTACTGCTGAAGAAACAGAAGTTTTTATGGGAGGAAGAACTACTTTTGAAAGTCAGGTAGAAAATTTGAAATCTCTTTTCGAAGATGCTAGAGATATGGATACTTTAGAGTGGACATTTGAAGGTGGTGTACCTGCAACATCTTCAGATCCAAATCCTGTTGTTACTTATAATACTTTAGGTACTTATAGAGTAACATTATCGGCACACAGACAATCTCCATTAAGTGAAGCAACTAAAACAGTTGAAGGGTACATTACAGTTGTAGAGCCTACTCCTTTAGTGCCAGATTTTGCTGCAGAATTAGAAGATGAAACAATAAGCATTTCTTTTAATGGTGATTTTGAACCTATTACAGATCAAGAATCTTTTATTGAAGTTAAAGTTAATGGTGTTGATTTTGCTGTGGAAAGCTTATCTGTTGATGAAACGGACACGGGCATGCTTAACATTAAGCTACAAGAACCAATTTATCAAGACGATGATATTACTGTATCTTTATTACCAGGAAGTAGTATTGTAGCGATAGATTCAAGAGCTCCAGAGACCTTTACAGACTTACCTGTAGAATCGTTCGTAGAACAATTTTTGCTTTCTGAAGGACAATTTGAAGAAGCATTAGATACTGATTGGATTAAATTACTTCAAAATGCTACTATTGATGGGATTACAGAAGTTCTTATAGTTGATCCTCCAACAGGTGGTGTACCAACGGGTGTAACTCCTTCTGGCAAAGTAATTAATTTAGCTTTAAATAGAAATGGAGGTGCCACACTAGGTAATGTTATTAATCAAACGGCTACTGCTGAAGTTAATTTAGTAGCAGGTAGAAATTATGTTATAAAATTTAAACGTTATATGACAGCAGGTACTCCTAATATTTTATTCCGTTTTAATAACCAAGGAGGGGCAAATCAACTTGCCTTTAATCCTGAGGCAGGAGACCCAAATAATGTGGACAGATGGATTGAATCAGAACTTAAATTTACAGCACTAGCAACACACGCTGGGAATTTTAACATAGCATCAGCTTGGGCTGCCTATGCAGATTTCTATATTGACGATATAGTAATAGAATCTGATGAAGCAAGACCATAGCAAAAATTTTATATTCAAATAGATATAAACTGTCTGAAAAGTAATTTTCAGACAGTTTTTTTATTTATCTTACATCTAAAGTATATACCATTCTAAATAATGAAATACAAGTATTTAATATTAATATTTTCTTTACTTTTCTTATGCTGTAATGAAGCTACAATAAAGCAAGATTCAGAAAAAAAAAATCAAGATTCTGTTTTATTTGATTTAGTTAATAATGATATAAGTGGTATAACATTTAATAACCATATAGAAGAAAATTTTAAAAACTTTTTTGCCATATTTAATTATGTATATAATGGTGCAGGCGTTGCTATTGGTGATATTAATAATGATGGCCTTTCTGATATTTATTTTGTAGGTAATGAAGTTCCCAACAAACTGTATTTAAACAAAGGAGATTTTAAATTCGAGGATATATCTACACAAGCAAAAGTAAGTGCCCATAAAGGCTGGCATAATGGCGTTGTAATGGCCGATGTTAATGGAGATAACTTACAAGACATATATGTTTGCCGCGGTGGTTATAATGATACTGATAACAATCGAGAAAACTTACTTTTTATTAATCAAGGAGATTTAACTTTTAAAGAAGAGGCTGCATCATATGGACTTAATGATAAAGGATATTCCATAATGGCTTCTTTTTTTGATTATGATAAAGACAATGATTTAGATGTATATATTACCAACCGGCCAAATAAATTTTTCATGGGGTACCAACAGGTACTGCAAGGAAAACAAAAGGAAGAAGATTTATTCCGTGATAAATTATATGAAAATGTAAACGGAAAATTTATAGAAGTAAGTCTTAATGCTGGTATTAAAAATAATTTTGGTTATGGCTTAGGTATAGCAACTACCGATATTAATAGCGATGGAAATACAGATATTTTTGTTTCTAACGATTATTTAGAAAGAGATTATTTGTATCTAAATCAAGGAAATAAAAAGTTTAAAGAGGAGTTAACCTCTCGTTTTAATCATATTCCGTTTTATGCCATGGGTGTAGATGTTGTTGATTTTAATAATGACGGTTTTGAAGATATAATACAATTAGAAATGTCCCCTGAAGATTATGAAAGATCTAAAACTACTATGGCTTCCATGAATACAAAGCTATTTAATGACATGACAACAAATGGCTTTCACTACCAATTCATGCATAACCATTTACACCTCAATAGAGGGAACGGTATTTTTAGTGATATTTCCCAGTTATCAGGAATAGCTAAAACAGATTGGAGCTGGTCTTGCTTAGGTAGTGATTTTGATAATGATGGCTATAGAGATTTATATATAACCAACGGATTTAAAAGAGATGTATGGGACAAAGATGCCAATGCTGCATTTAATGCGTTTATGAGAAGCCCAGTCTCCAGACAAAATACCAACGAACAAAATGCCCAGCATATAATTAGCTTATTTAAAGAAAATAAAATCCCTAATTATATATATAAGAATAATGGAGATTTAACTTTTTCCAAAAAAACAAACGAATGGGGCGTACATCAAAATAGTTTTTCTAATGGTGCTGCTGTAGCAGATTTAGATAATGATGGCGACTTAGATATTGTAGTAAATAACATTAATCAGCCCGCATTTATATATAAAAACAATGCTGAAAAAAATGACAATAATTTTCTGAAAATTAAACTAAATGGACCAACACAAAACACTACTGGCTTAGGTGCTAAAGTTACCATAAACTACAACTCCAAAAAACAATTTCATGAGTTTAAAACCGTAAGAGGCTATTTGTCCTCTGTTGAACCATTAATTCACTTTGGACTTGGAAAAAATAAAGTAATAGATAGTATTAAAATAGTATGGAATGATGGAAAAACAGATAAAATTAAGAATGTAAAATCTAATCAGCTACTCCATATTAATTATAAGGAAGCTACAAATTCTATAGTAACACAAAAAACTGCCACTACCCTATTTACAGAAAAAACAAAAAAACTAATTACTCCTACTTTTGTACACAAAGAAAATGAGTATAATGATTTTAAAGACCAAATATTACTTCCTCATAAACTATCTAATAACGGCCCTTGTATAACTGTAGCCGATATTAATAATGACGGTCTGGAAGATTTTTACGTTGGTGGAGCCTCTGGGCAAACTGGAGCATTATATACACAAAATAAAAAAGGAACATTCAAAAAACTAAACCAAGACCCCTTTACTCTAGATAAAGAAAAAGAAGATGTAGGAGCTGTTTTCTTTGATGCAGATGGGGATAATGATAAAGACTTATATGTTGTTAGTGGTGGTTATGAATTTACCCCTAATTCTCCCCTTTTAAAAGATAGACTGTACTTAAATGATGGGAAAGGTAATTATACAAAAACCAATACGCTTCCAAATATTTACGAAAGTGGCTCTATTGCCGTACCTCTAGACTATGATGCAGATGGTGATTTAGATTTATTTATTGGTGGTAGGTTAGTTCCTAAAAATTACCCTTCTGCTCCTAAAAGCTATATTCTAAAAAATGAAAACGGAAAATTTATAGATGTAACTACTACTATTGCTCCAGAGCTTAGTACTATTGGCATGGTAACCTCAGCCGTTTGGAGTGATATTGATGGCGACAACAGTAATGAGCTTATCGTAGTTGGAGAATGGATGCCTATTTCTATATTCAAAATAAGTAATGGCGCTTTTATTAATAGCACTAAATCTTACCATTTAGAAAGTACAAATGGTTGGTGGAATAAAATTGTTGCCAACGATTATGATAACGATGGCGATATGGATTTTATAGTGGGTAACTTAGGTTTAAATTATAAGTTTAAAGCTAGTCAAGAAAATCCTTTTTTAGTTTACGCTAATGATTTTGATCACAACGGAACCAAAGACATTTTTCTTGCTAAAAAATACAAAGACAGAGAGGTTCCTATTAGAGGGCTGCAATGCACATCGGAACAAATGCCAACAATTGGAAAAAAATTTAAAAGTTATTCCGAATTCGCAAAAGCCGATATAAAAGAAATAGTAGGTGATAATTTAAAATCAGGAAATGCATACCAAGTAAAAGAATTTGCTAGCGTTATTTTAGAAAACAATAATGGAAAACTAACCCTTAAAAAACTCCCTACAGAGGCTCAATTTTCTGTAATAAATGGCATTATTGTAGATGACTTTAATAAAGATAGCATTCCAGACATACTAGTTGCTGGCAATAAATTTGAAGCAGAAATAGAAACCACACGGGCAGATGCCTCCATAGGCTTATTATTACTTGGTAGCAAAAATGGTGTTTTTAACCCTGTTAATTATCTAGATAGTGGTTATTGCTTGCCGGTTAATGTAAAGGATATTCAGAAAATAGATATTGGCAATAACAAAAAAGGAGTACTCACTGCCATAAACAATAGTACTTTAAAACTGCATGTAGTTAATTAATCTGCTAACAAAAAAATATTTGGGTCTTGTTTTATTACCTTAAAGCAAGTTAAGTTATTCTTCTATTGATGTATTAGTAGGTTTTTTTCTAACATATTGGCTCGGGGTAACTCCAAATTGTTTTCTAAAACATTTAGAAAAATATGAGGATGTATTAAAACCAGTTTTGTACATAATATCTTTAACAGGCAAATCACTATTTTCTAATAACTGCACAGCTCTTTTAAGACGTACATTACGAATAAACTCTCCTGAAGACAAGCCTGTAAGTTCTTTAAACTTCATATAAAGATTGGTGCGGCTATGCCCCATTTCTTTTACTAACATTTCTACATTAAACTCTGTATTCATCATATGTTTTTCTATAATGTCCATAGCTTGTTGTAAAAATTTTTCATCTAAAGAGGTGACTGCAACTTCTTTTGGTTGTAAAATAATTTCTTTATTAAAGCGCTCTCTAAGCTTCTCTCTACGTTTTATTATATTATTAATTTTAAGTAATAAGAGTTCAACATCAAAAGGCTTCTTTAAATAATCATCCGCTCCTATTTGTAATCCTTTCAGCTCATTTTCTTGCGATGATTTTGCGGTTAATATTATAATAGGAATATGGCTTGTTTCGCGTCCATTTTTCATCCGCTTACAAAACTCCAAACCATCCATTATAGGCATAAGAACATCACTTATAACAATATTAGGCATTACTTCATGAGACACTTCTAACCCTCTCTCCCCGTTTTCGGCCTCATAAATAGTATAACTATCCTCTAAAACGTCTCTAATAAAATCTCTTATCTGCGCATTGTCATCTACGACTAATAATGTTGGTTTTTCTGTGCTTTTTTGAGATAAAATATCATCATCAATTTCATCGTTTAAATCTTTTGCAAAAGATTCGGCTTCCGATGATCTAATTAAAAAATCATTATCGGTTTCTTCTTTACACGTAATTTCTTCACTATTAAGATATGCTTCTTTATTTTTAGGAAGCATAAAAGCAAATTCAGAACCTTTATCCGGTTCTGTAATAACTTCAATAGATCCCTTGTGTAGTTCTATTAAATTTTTGGTGAACGCTAGACCTATACCTATGCCTTCTGAATTCATTTTTCCTTTCCCTTTTTCGGAGTGGAATTTTTCAAATATACTTTGTAATTTTTCCTTTGCTATTCCTATGCCGTTATCTTTAATTTTAACTACTATATACTCTATGTTATTTTTTTTGTCTTGAGAAACTTCAATCTCTATAGTACCATTTTTATTCGTAAATTTAAAAGCATTGGAAAGAAGATTATTCATTATTTTCTCTAAAGCATCATGATCTAACCAAGATTTAATCGGGTCTTTAAGAACCTTTATTTTAAAATTAATTAATCTTCTAGATGCCTGGAATTGAAAAGGCTCTGCTATTTCTTTTATAAAAGCTACTGTGTTCGTAGGACGAACAACCAACCTCATTTTTCCTTGATTAATTTTCCTAAAATCTAAGAGTTGGTTTACAAGTCTGTGTAAATAATCGCTATTCTTTTTTATAACCTTAAACTGCTTCTGCACTTTATCAGATTCTAGCTCTTCATAGTTTTTTTGCAAATATTCTAAAGGGCCTTTTATTAAAGATAAAGGCGTTCTAAATTCATGAGAGACATTTGTAAAAAAATCGAGTTTAATTCTGTTTAATTCCTCAGACTTTTCTCTTTCCAGAAATTCGTATTCTAATTGTAATTTTTTTGTTGTCCTAATAAAAGTATATCTCCAAAATAGCCACAAAAGCCCCATTATTAAAAGACCATAAACTACATAAGCTATTGTATTTCTCCACCAAGGTGGTATTACTTTAATTTTTATTTCCGAAGGCGTTACATCAGAATAACCATCGTTGTTAAATGCTTTTACTTTTAAAGTATAATCTCCCGGTTCTAAATTAGTATAAGTCGCAAAACGTTTATCTGACGTAGTTTTAATCCAATCCGAATCAAAATTTTCTAGCATATAAGCAAAACTATTTTTCTCTGGAGCAGCAAAATGCAAGGCAGAAAACTCAAATGAAAAACTATTCTCACTATATTTTAACTCAATTTCTTTTAACTGGTCTATATTTTTATCTAAAATTACTCGCCCATTAATCTTTTCCCCTATTTCAACTTGTTCATTAGAAATGAAAAAATCCGTAATTACAGTCTCCGCAGCTATCCTGTTTTCTTTTATATTTTCAGGGTAAAAAGCATTAAATCCATTTACACCACCAAAAAGCATTTCGCCATCCTTTCGGCGTAAAGCCGCTAATTCTTGAAACTCATTATTTTGTAATCCATCATTTACATCATAATTCTTAAATGTTTTATCTAAGGGGTTAAACCTAGACAATCCTTTATTTGTAGATAACCATAAATTACCTTCATCATCTTCTAATATTCCTTTTATAACATTATTTGGCAATCCGTCTGCTTGCGTGTAGGATACGAATTTCTCCTTTTCTCCATCCTTTCCTGGAACTAACTTATTAAGTCCTCCTCCAAAAGTACCTACCCAAAAATCCCCTGCTTTACTTTCATGTAATGCTAAAATATAATTATGACTAATGGAATTTATCTCACTAGATTCATTCTTATATACTATAAATTTTGGCTCTTTTTTATATTTTTCCTCAGGAGTTAACTTATTTAATCCGCTAGCGGTGCCAAGCCAAATATTACCTTTACTATCTTCATAAATACTACGAATTATATCATCAGAAATAGTATTAGTCTTATATTTTATATTTTTAAAATTTTCATTTATATATGCATTTGTTTCTTCATTTATTGTCCATCTAAAAACTCCTTCTCCATAAGTGCCTATCCAAATATTTTGTTTTTTATCTGTTAGAAGAGAAAAAACACTTCTATCTATATTTATAACTTCATTTATGTCTTTTTGCTTAACATTTTTTGGATTCGTAATATCAAATTGAAGAAGACCAGGGTATCCTTCTACTCCTACAAAAAGAGTTTTTTTACCATCTTTTATAGTCTCATTTATTGCAAAAGGTTTTTTTATATTCGGAAAAATTTGAAATTTATCATACTGCCCATTATCATCTTTTTTTAGAAGCATATTTAAACCTCCACCCTCTGTTCCTATCCATAAAGAACCATTACTATCTTCATAAATAGACCTAATTTTATCATAACTTAAGCTATTAGGATTTAAATTTTTCTTAAAATGTTGAAATTGTTTCCGCTCCGCATCATACTTATTAACACCACCACCGTTAGTCCCTACCCAGATAATGCCGGTTTTATCCATAAATAAAGACTTTACAACATTCTTACTTAAGCTATAGGTATTTCTAGAATCATAGGTATAATGTCCATTTAATTTTGGCAATGCATCTTTATCATGATTTTCAAAAGATAGTAACCCATCATTAGTACCTACCCATATACCATTTGTGTTATCTATCAATACATCATTACAAAATACTCTATATACTAATTCAACTTTAGATTTAGTAGCATCTTTACTAATATATATCCCATCACCACTGCCTATAATAAGTCTTCCAAATTTATCTTCTCCTAGACCGCCAATAACTGTTCTAGGCAAACCAAAACTCCATTCTAATTGATTCATATAATAATCTCCATCTTTATTGCGAGACATTACGAATAAACCGTTTAAGGTTCCTATCCAAATTTTTCCATTCCTATCTTCATAAATAGAACTAATAGTAGTAGACTTGGGAAATCTCTTATTTACACTCTGTTCAGGATAAAAATGATTAAATTTCAGAATACTGTTAGATTTCTCTAAGTCCACCATATTTAATCCTTCCGAAGTACCTACCCATAATCTATTTTTACTATCTAATAACATGGTAGTTACATAATCATTAATCAGGCTAAAACTATCATCATCATTATGCTTGTATTGGGTAAATGTTTCTGTTTCTTGATCAAAATAGTTAAGACCGCTACCGGTAGTTCCAACCCATAGATTTCCTTTCTTTTCTCCAACAATGTTATAAACAAGATTACTACTTATACTAAGAGAATCCTTGGCATTTGGCAAGTATAGTGTAAACCCGTAACCATCATATTTATTAAGACCATCATGGGTGGCAAACCATAAAAATCCTTTACTGTCTTGGTATATGGCATTTACATCGTTTTGAGAAAGCCCATTTTGAGTTGTAATGTGCTCAAATTTAATTGCTTCTTGAGCTAAACATGTATTACTATATAAAAAAATTAAAACCAGTATGCAGACTAGTCTAATTGACTTATTATCATAAAAAACATTCTTCATAAATAAAAAAGATATTTAACTAAATATACCAAAATATATACTGAAGAAGTATGACATATATTCATAATCAAGATAAATAGAATCATATTTAAAAGAAAAAGTAGCATTATCGAAAAACTTCTTCCTACACTTTATTAAAATTAACTTTAATCCAACCATCCTTTATAGTTAAAATATCAAATTCGAATTCACTCTAACCATATTGATTTAATGTTTTATAAATAGAAAAAAAACTAAAAAACTTCAATTATATGAGCTTAAACATGCAAAGTCGTTGTCTAGAATAAAGATTTGACATGCTTAAGCACAAAAAAAATATTGATTTAAATTGAATAAACTATCCTATTAAACACAAATATTCTTGTAAAATAAAATTCTGATCAAAAACTGAACACATATTATTTAAAAATAGACTTAGTCATTTCTTCTCATAATCCTTTTCTACATAAAGTACTTTAAAATAATATAAAACCCATAATTAAGACAGTTTCTTATTACTATAAAAACTCTACAATTGAATAAAAAAGGCAGGTAAAAAAGTTTTTTTTCAACCTCTTAAAGAAAAATATTTTTTTGACAAAAAAATCAAACAAAGGCATTCCTAAAATACATGTCTATTTTTTATTCAGGGTACATTTTACATTCTAAAAATGATAATTATATAATTTTATCGACATATAATTATAAATAACTTAATAATTAACATTTTTAATATCAATTTAACAATGCGGTATTAAAAAAACTAACTTCCTAACTCGTCATTATGAAAGGACAAAAACTAAAATTTATTAAAGTATGCGCTCTGCTACTATTCCTTACTCAAGGAATAAGTTGGGTACATGCGCAAGAAACAATTTCTGGTATTATTACAGATGAACAAAAGACTCCTTTACCCGGAGTATCTATTATTGTTCAAGGTACCAAAAAGGGTGCCGTAACAGATTTTGATGGTAAATATTCCATCAATGCAACTATTGGAGAAACCCTGGTATTCTCCTATCTAGGCTTCAAAGATGAAAAACGTACTGTTTCTGTAAACAACAACACAATAAGTCTCTACATGAGAGAAGACTCTCAACAGCTAGAGGAGGTTGTTGTTGTAGGTTATGGTACACAGAAGAAGAAAGAGGTTACCGGGGCTGTCGCCAAAGTAGCATCTGAGGAACTAGTAAAAGTTGCCGTATCGGATATAGGAGCTGCTATACAAGGTAAAGTTGCTGGGGTAAACGTCCAAGCAGCCAGTGGGCGTCCAGGTGAGGCTGCTAACGTACAAATTCGTGGATTAGTTTCCTTAAATGGAGGAGAGCCGCTGTATGTTGTGGATAACATACCTCAAGAAGGAAACCCGAACCTCGCTCCTGAACAAATTGAATCTATCGATATTCTTAAAGATGGTGCATCAGCTTCTATTTATGGAGTGCGTGGTGCAGGGGGTGTAATTTTGATTACAACAAAACGTGGTAAAAAAGGTAAAATGAAGGTAGATGTAAATATGTTTACAGGTATCCAAAACATTACTTCGGGAACTCCATTATCAAGCACAGCCGATTATCTCTACGTTAGAGAGACTTCTGATGAAGTAAATGGTGTTGAGCCACAAACATTTAGAATAAATTCTAACGCCTTAGATTTTGACACAAACTTTGTGGATGAAGTACAAAATGACAATGCTGTTGTACAAAATTTTAATGTAAACTTATCTGGAGGTTCTGAAAACCTAACCTATAATTATAATACTACCTATTACAAGCAAGAAGGTACTATCATCAATTCAGATTTTGATCGTTTAACAAACCGTATTACTGGGCAGTTTACTAAAGGAAAATTTAAAGCTTTTGCATCTGCTAGTTTAACAACAGAAAACCGTAAGCAAGAACCATGGAATATCTTTGGATTTGCTATAGGTAATCCTCCCCACACAGCTCCTTTTAGTGCATTTGAGACTGATGGCCAAAATACAGTTCAATTAGATAATGTGGATAACGCTATATTTTATGGCTTTTTAGCACGTCAGTTAGATAATACTGATGATAGAGAAAATAAAAGCAGTAGTATTTCTTTAAATGCGGAGTACGAAATTTTAGATGGATTGAGTTACAAATTAAATATTGGCCGTAATGAGGGTCAGTATTTTAGAAAATTCTTTCAACCGCAGTATATAGCTTTAGACCGCAACGGAGATGAGGTTATATCTGGTTCCACACCACAGGCTAGTTTGCAATACAATCAATGGTTTTCTAAGAGAGAGACTATTGAACATATTTTAAATTATAAAAAATCTTTTGGAAAGCATAATTTAGATTTATTAGCAGTAGCTTCTTACGAAAAGTATCAATATAGAACCTTAAATACAGGTACGGTTTTTTCTAGGGATGCATCCAATGATGTACAGGTGTTAAATGCCGGATCCAGCCCACAGACTCCAAGTGAAAATAGAGAGGCGAATACTTTGGCAGGTAAATTAGGTAGAATACAATATAATTATGATGGCAAGTATCTTTTCAGTGCCAGTATTAGACGTGATGGTTCATCTAAATTTCCTGCAAAGAATAGATACGAAAACTTTTATGGTTTTTCTGCAGGATGGAATGTAAGCGATGAAGAATGGTTTAATGTAGATGCTATTAGCAATTTAAAAATTCGTGGTAGTTGGGCACAAGTAGGATTTAACGGTATTCCAGATTATGCATTTATACCCGTAATTGAATCTGGGGTAAATTATCCTTTTGGTGTTGATGAAAATTTACAGAACGGTTTAGTGCAACGTAGATTTGCAAATCCTGATGTACAATGGGAAACTCAAGTTTCTTCAAATATTGGCTTTGAGTTGGGCTTATATAAAAATAAGTTAAACATTACAGCAGATATTTATAAAAATGACAAGGAAGATATGCTACTTAATCAACTAACTGGTCCTTCTGCTGGTTTGTGGCAACCAGGTCATGCAAATGAATATGGGTCTATACCTGTCAATGCCGGTAATATGGTGAATAAGGGTGTGGAAGTTGCTGTTAACTATAAAGGTACAATAGGCGAAGATTTTAAATTTGGAATTTCTGGAACTTGGACTCTTAATGATAACAAGATTACCAATTTAAATGGTAAAGAACTTGGTCCTAATGGAGGTAGAATTAGGAATTTTGATGGTAGTACTAGTAATCTTGCAACAACTATTTTAAAATTAAATGATCCAGCTGGGTCTTTCTATTTATACCAACATGATGGCGTAATAAAAACACCAGAACAACTAGCTGAGTATCAACAATTAAATACATCTTCTATTGGTTCTCCTGAATTGGGAGATATAAGGTTTAAAGATCTTAATGGTGATAATAAAATTGATGATCAAGATCGTAGATTCTCTGGCTCTGGTATTCCACAATGGGAAGCTGGTTTAAATCTTGATTTTAGCTATAAAAGTTGGGATTTCGCCGTACAAGGTTATATGGCATACGGTACAGAAATATATAATGGTAATAAGGTGCTAGCTTATCAGGGCGGGCGTCATCAAGATCAAGTATTTCAATGGACCCCTCAGAATGCAAATTCTGATATTCCTACCTATAGAGGTAACCAACACTTTAACGTGCAACCATTTTCAGATTGGTTTTTAGAAGATGGTACGTATTTGCGTATTAGAGCCATGTCTTTAGGGTTTACTGTTCCAAACACACAAGATTATGGATTAGATAAAATTAGATTATACTTATCTTCTGTAAATCCTTTTACGTTTACCAATTATACGGGTTATGATCCTGAGGTAGGTGGTGATAGCCTATTTAATAGAGGAGTAGATAATGGAAATTATCCAATCGCTCGTCAATTTTTGATGGGAGTTCAATTAAGTTTCTAAAAAAAATAACTATGAAATCAATGAATAAAATAATAATTAAAAGTCTTGCACTTCTTGCGCTAGTTATTACTAGTTGTAACGAAAGTACATTTTTAGACGAACAAAATCCAAATGCGCTTACAGAAGCTAACTTTTGGAAAACAGAGACTGATTTTAATTCTGCACTTACTACAGTGTATGGTGCTTTACAGTACCGAGGAGTGAGTGGATCAGAATTGGTACAGGAGTTTGTACTAGGAGATATAGCTGGTACGCAACCTTGGTATCGTCCTTCTCCATTTAGAAATTTAACGTATAATAACGCTCAAAATCACGTTACGAACAAGTGGGAAGAGCTATATGTTGGTGTTTTTAGAGCAAACAGCATACTTTCTCAGTTAGAAATAGTTGAGGAAGATATTTTAAATGATGAGGCTAAAGCAAAAATTGAAGCGGAAGCTAGATTTTTGAGAGCGTTCTTTTATTTTCAAATTGTACACACCTATGGAGGTGCAATGATTCATGATGGAGTTGCGGAAACTTTGGCAGAATTGGACCAACCCCTATCAAGTATGGCTGATGTAAATACGCAGGTAATTATTCCAGATCTTGAATTTGCCATGAATAACTTACCTGAATCATGGGAAGCAGATCAAGTAGGTAGAGCTACATGGGGTGCGGCAACATCACTATTAGGCAAAGTGTATTTATATGACCAACAATGGGGTGAAGCAGCAACTTTATTCAAAGAAGTAATAGATTCTGGCATATATGGTTTAACACGTAATATTGAAGATAATTTTACGCACTTTAACGAATATAATGAAGAATCTATTTTTGAAGTAAACTTCTCATTCGATTTAGCCCCAGGAGCTGGTGGTGCCACTAAAGATAATACTACACAAGGCGGTCCAGCAGCTGAGGCAACTGCTATGTCTAATGAAATAGGTACCCTTGCACATGGTGCTTTTAACACGGTTCTTACTTCATATAGTTTGCATGAATTGTTAGTGCATGATGAGGTAGATCCAAACAACCCTATTAACGACGGTAATGTAGAATCTCGTAGAATGAATTATACCATTGCTCCAAAAAATGGGGAAGGTGATTATTATTTAGAACCATTTGCTGAATCTAAAGCTAGCTGGGGTGGTGGAATAAGTGCATACGTAAAAAAACATTCTAACTGGTATCATATGGAATCAGAGCCTTTAATGGGACGTAGTGGAATAAACTTTAGACATATTCGTTATGCAGATGTTCTATTAATGTATGCTGAAGCTATAATCAATGATAGTGGTGATCATATGACTGCCATTCAATATATCGATATGGTAAGAAGTCGTGCAGGTGTGTATACCTTACAACAGTATATGGATATGAATGGCGGAATGTTTCCAGCGTTTCATGTGAGTCCACAAGTTAATGATGGGAATCTAACTTTTGTTGCTCCTAATGCACAAACAGTGATGGAACATATTCAAAAAGTAGAGCGAAAAATAGAGCTTTGTTTTGAAGGGCACCGTTACAAAGATTTAGTTCGATGGGGCATCGTTAAAGAGGTTTTTGATGAATTACGTGCAGATGAAGTTTGGAGAAATGAGAATTTAGATATTTCTGGTGATGGTGTAGCTCCTTTATATATACCAGGATTTGTTCGACAAGATTTTCTGCTTTCTTCTGACAACTACCAATCGGATCAACACGACTATTTCCCAATCCCTACAGGAGAAGCGTTAAATAATCCAAATTTTAATAATTAAAATTGCTAGACATGAAACAAAATAAATTTTTAAGTATGCTTTTTATTCTAACGCTACTGTTTGTAGGTTGTGAAGAGCAAGAAGATTTGAATATAACTGATGTGAGCCATCGAGTTATTGTAACCTCCGAAATGAACTTTGAAAACAAAGTAATTGTTGGTGGAGATATTGATTTTGGGGATATATCCCGTGGTGTTGAATCTAGAACATGGACTTTACCTGCAAATGGAAACATTGTCGATGGAGGAAGTGGACAGACATCATCCGAAAATGTTATTAAAGCAAAATTTAATAAAGCAGGTGTTTATGATGTTGTACTTAATCAAAAATTCAAAGGAAATGTTTTTCGCAATGAAGATAGTAGTGAACCTAGCGATACTAGAGAGTTAGATACTACAATTGTAGTAACCGTACTAGACTCCATCTCTTCAGTATTAAAGGCACACCGTGTTAATCCAGATGGTAGTACTGGTACGGAGCTAAATTTAGCAGATAATGCCGAACATGAATTAGAAGCGAGTAATTTCATTCGATTAAGTTATACAGCAATTGGAGAACCTCAGAATATAAATTGGTCTTCTGATGGTGGAAAGCCCAATAAAATTAGTCATGAGCTTACAGATGATTTTGTAGATATGAAATTTAGCAAGTTAGGTTCTTGGGATTTACAATACATAGCTGATAGATTTCGCCCTACCGACGCCGATACCCTTTTCTTTGAAAAGTTAATAAAGGTGATTCCTTCTACTGCTCCCGTTACTCTGGATAGAGTTGCTGAAAGAGAGGATCTAATTACTTTAGAATTTAGTAGAGAAATAGATGCTGCAACGGTAAACGCTAATGATTTCGCGGTTCGTATAGAAAATAACACAGACGAAATGAATCCTATTGTGCTTACTCCTACAGTTGCATCTGTAAGTGTTGACAAAGATGAAGCTACTATTGTTATTTTAGAACTAGATGGAACACAACTTTATAACGATGACCAAGTTTATGTAAGTTATACTCCCGGAGCCCTAAGAACAACTGATGAAGTTGCATCTGAAGGTTTTACAGATGTACTATTAACAGATTTTGACCCTCTTATTAATATCTACCCTAATACCGCATATGATCACAGTTTTGAATCAACAGATGTTAGCAATTATCCTTATCAAAATTGGGGAGCTCCTTGGGATGGATTTGATATAAGTATGGACTTAGAGACTCCTCGCACAGGAGAGAAAAGTCTTAAGGTTAACTTAAGACCTAATGGTGGTATGATTGTTAGACCTGAGTCTGGAGGAAACCCTATTACTTTTCCAATAGAAACTGGTAAAAGATATGAATTTGGCTACTGGATATACATCGAAAGTGATTTAACTGCACTTCCAACTGGTAGTGAATCTGCAGATATTCAACTTTATGCGCATGACTGGAGTGGACCAAATCTGGTGCCAACTACATTTACTTCTGACATGCCTACAGGGGAGTGGTTTTACCAAAGTCAAATATTCGATGCAGGAGCTGGTCGTGACATAACTTGGTTAATTAGAGGATTTAACGAATTTCATGATAATGCTCTTGTCTTCTATTTAGATGACTTTTTCTTAGCTGAGGTTCCTGTTAGACCATAATTTTGAACGCGAAATTAGTAAAGCACTAATTAGAAATATT
Source organism: Maribacter vaceletii (assembly GCF_003634105.1). Lineage (GTDB taxonomy): Bacteria > Bacteroidota > Bacteroidia > Flavobacteriales > Flavobacteriaceae > Maribacter_B > Maribacter_B vaceletii. The sequence continues at coordinate 783,571 of NZ_RBIQ01000007.1, forward strand.
AGATGACTTATTAAAATAGCGTTATAAAGTTTAGTATATAAAAAAGGGGTAGTAATTTTAAATTACTACCCCTTTTATTTATCCCTTATTTCTGCAATTCCAATTTTAGTTAAGGATTTACTATGACAATACATAGAATTAGATCAAAGAGGTATTCTTATATTGTAAATTATCGTATTATTACTAATGACACATATTTTAAACTTGAATTTAAATAGTATAATCTATTAATTCTTATTGGTCTTAACATTAGGCCTATACAATCCTCTCACAGTATTTATATATAGATTTTAATTTCTAATTATGCCACAAATAACCCTTTCTAAAGCTTTTAAAGGACTTTTTGTATTTAATATATACATTATACATTACGACTCAAATATTTTGGATTAAGCATATATATCTTGGGCAAAAAAAGGACGCTTTCTTTTAGGAAGAAAAATGGGAGTAACTTTCTCTTTTAATAAAAGTCTAGGCTAACTAAATGTCATTTATAATCCTTAAAATTTTGTCATAAACTTAACAAGGTTAGTTCCTTTTTTTAAGTTTAATTTTTTTCTTAGTCTATACCTAGATGTATGGGCACTTTCTATTGTAATTCCCAATAAAGAAGACATTTCTTTACTAGAAAAACCAAGTTTAAGTAAGGCGCATAGCTTTAAATCTGTTTGACTTAAGGTTGGGTATTTATTTTGAATATTCTTGTAAAAATTTTGATTTACAGAAATAAACCTAGTTTCAAACTCTTTCCAGCTATCTCCAATAGAGTTTTGAAAACTATTAACCATACTATGTATTGCCCTAACATCAATATCTTCCCCTTTGGCAATACTATTTTTTAATTTAACTATAAACTCTTCCTTTTCTATTAATTGCAGTACAGAAGTTGTAAGTTCTCTATTCTTTAACTTCATAACCTCATTAATTTTTTCCTTTTCCAAATTATTTTTTCTTCTTAGATTTCTAAAAAAAAGAAAACCATACAGTAACAAAAAAACAATGACCGCTGTCATTAAAATATTTCGTAAAAAACTAATTCTTTTTTGGGTTTCAAGTTTTTGAATTTTTGCCTCATTAAGCATTTCTATTTCCTTTTCTTTTTGAAGCCTATATTTATCCTTTATTTCTATTAAATGCTTATTGTTTTTACTACTTCTTCCAAATATTTTTTCATTTAATTTTTCAGCTTTATCTTTATACATAAACGCTTCTTTATAATTACCACTATTATAATATAGTTCTGATAAAATATCATAATTAAATAATTTATATCCTAAATGCTTATTATACTTTTCAGAGAAAGCAAGAGAGTTTTTAAATGAATTTATTCCTTTACTATAATCCCCTTTATGCGTATATATTTTGCCAAAAAGAAAATGAATAATGGATAGATATGAAGGGTCTTTTTTTGCAAAATAATCTTTAGCTTTATTTAATTTACTAAGAGATTCTTTGTAATCTTTTTTTACAATTGCATTATAATAAGCAACTTCGGACTCTACATAAATGGATTTTTCATTAGGCCCTATTTCTTTTAAGGTTACCTTGCAGCTGTCTAAATAAACTTTAGCCATTTTTAAGTTATTATTTACTCGGTAACAATTAACTATTGCAAAATAGTTACTAACTAAATAATCATTTCCAATTTTTTTTTGCTTAACCAATTTTTTTTTAAGCTTTAAAGATCTATTAAAATAATCTAAAGACTCTTGTTCCCTTCTATAGGAATTATATAACCAGCCTAATTCCTGATAAATCATAGACTTAGAAATAGTATCACTAGACAAATCGGCAAGAATTAAAGCATCCCAATAACCGTCATAGGATTTTCCATAATCTAATATATTACTGTAAAGTGCAGATAGTTGACATAAACTATTAATCAAGTTTAATGTGTCTTTTTCTTTACTATAATTATCAATACCCCTATTTAAATAATAAACAGCACTATCTATATTTTTTTCTGTTAACTGCCTTGCCTTTTCAATATACTTATTTGTTACATAAGGTTCTTGCCCATTTGCATATGTACATAATATGCATAAAATAATGATGAACACTTTTTGTAACCCCATACCATTTTTCATTTTCTAAAATTTTACTTCATATCTATTTATATGACAGTACTATCCAAATTTAATACTGAACAAATTCAATGCTGTTAATGTCTAACTCAATATAATATTTGATTAGTTATAATCCATTATAATTACACTCCTTTTTAGGAATGTTCAGTTTTAATTCATCAAAAAATAAGGGTTTTTCACCTTATTAAATTCATTTTTGTATAAAAAGAAGTTAAAAAAATATCAATATAGCAATGACTATTAAAATCCTATTAGAAATAATTTAAATAAATCAAAATGAAATTAAAAAAAAGAATACTCACTTTTCTGTCCCTTTCAACGTTACTAATTACGACTTATTCTACTGCACAAAATACATCCTCTACAAATTCCCAAAAATTAGAAATCTCTAAAATAAGCAAAGAACAAATAGATCATTTAGGCATAACAGATGTAAACCATTTAAGCGCAGCATCTAAAAGAGCTTTAAAGTGGCCTACAGACCTTGGCAACGAATGGTTTGTAGAGTTTTCTAACCTAAGTCCCTTAAAAGGAGATTTAGCCTATGAAGAAGGGGTAGTACGTAGAGATCCTAGTGCCATGATAAAAGAGAATGGCAAATATTATGTATGGTATTCTAAAAGTACCGGGCCAACACAAGGGTTTGGAGGCGATGTTGAAAACAAAAAAGTTTTTCCTTGGGATCGTTGCGACATTTGGTATGCAACTTCTGAAGATGGAGAAACATGGAAAGAAGAAGGCCTAGCTGTTGCTAGAGGAAAAAAAGGAGAATATGATGACAGGTCTGTGTTTACAGTTGAGATAATGAAACATGAAAACAAATACTATTTATCTTATCAAACCGTAAAATCTCCATATACAGTTCGAGTAAAAAACCAAATAGGATTAGCTTGGTCTAATTCTCCAAATGGTCCATGGACAAAAAGTAAAGAACCTATACTTAGCCCCGCAGATAATGGAATATGGAAAGGAGAAAAACAAGATAGATTTGCTGTAGAACAAAAAGGTGATTTTGATAGTCATAAAGTACATGACCCTTGTATAATACCTTATAAAGGTAAATTTTATCTTTATTATAAAGGGGAGCAAATGGGAGAAGAAATTACTTTTGGAGGTAGGCAAATACGTCATGGTCTTGCCATAGCAGATAAGCCAGAAGGCCCTTATATAAAATCTCCTTACAACCCAATAAGTAATAGTGGACATGAAATTTGTGTTTGGCCATATAATGGAGGTATTGCGGCATTAATAACTACAGACGGTCCAGAAAAAAATACTATTCAATGGTCTCTAGATGGTATAAATTTTGAAATAATGTCTGTAATACCAGGAGTAAAAGCTCATGCAATTGGCCTTAACAGAGCAAGTGATAATGAAAAAGAGCCAACAGAAATATTAAGATGGGGCTTATCTCATATGTATAATAGCTGGGACTATCAAAGTATTATGAGTTTTACATCAAAAACAAAAAAACAGCATAGAGCTAAAGGAGAGTAACTACAAAAAATAATGAGCAAAAAGGGTAGTTTCTAAAAATAGTTACTACCCTTTTTTTATTACATAACTAACCTTAAAGATAAACTATATAAAAAAAACAACTACTAAATAAGCAATACTATAGATATATAATTTCAGTATAAAAGTAAACGCAACTTGTATTATGATAAGAAAAACAAATAGAAAGAAAGAAATGAATTTTGTCTTAGTCCTTATTATACTAGGTCTGTTTTCATGTCAAAACAAAAAATCAGAAAAATACGAAAGTGCATCCTATAAACGATTTCGTGAAAACAAGGTAGTCTATGAAAAATATAATGAGTTTAACACCCAATTTACATTTAAAAAAATTGAAGGTTTTGATTTTGAAAAAGGAGTGGAGCGCTATTACCCCTCAAGTATTATAAAAAAAGATAGTACATACTTCATGTGGTATTCAAAACCTAAATTAAATACTAAAGTAGTTGGACCAAACAACGCAAATGACAGTTTAAGAGCTTTTCATTGGGATTTATGTGATATTTGGTATGCAACATCTTCCGACGGATTTAAATGGGAAGAACAAGGTGCAGCTGTTTCTCGTGGCAAAGTGGGCAACTATGATCATCGTAGTGTATTTAATCCAGAAATATTGTTTGCTAATGGCAAGTACTACTTAGCTTATCAGGCGGCTAAAAGTATAAAAGATGCTCGATGGTCCAAATTATTTATTACATCAGGAGATTTTACCCCAAATGTTATTGGGATGTCCGTAGCAGATTCCCCGAATGGTCCTTGGAAAGCCTTAGATGAACCCATTCTACAACCAGGCTCACAAAAGGAATGGGATGCAGAAGTTATACATGAACCTACTTTTTTTGTTAAAGGAGGACAATACTTTCTATATTACAAAAGTCATGGGCGACTACCGTGGACTACTAATATTTCTCCAGGAGAATATAATAAAGAACATGCAGACATACCACTTTCCACTGGCGTTGCCATAGCAAATAATCCAGAAGGTCCGTATGTTAAATCTAAATATAACCCAGTCTTAATGGGTGGTCATGGTAGTATGGTATGGCCATATCGTAATGGTGTTTGTGCAACATTACCCGAGGGGCCAGAAAGAAATAGTATCCTATTTGCTGAAGATGGAATAAATTTTTATCCTGTTATTCAGGGGCTTACCATTCCTAAAGGTGGTGGAACATATAGACCCGGAAAATTTACAGATGTTAATGTAGAACCAGGACAAGGTATAACCTGGGGAATTAGCCATAAGTTATTTCCTTACTATCATTTTGTACGTTTTGAGTGTAATTTATCTTTAGAAAATGGCAATAAAGTTAGAGAAAAGCATAATATGATTAAGGATTATAAAAATAGTATCGACTATAAATATGACTCTCGATTAAAGACTACAAATTAAAACTAAACCATAAAAATTAAAAAGGGCATAACATTATGCTATGCCCTATACTCAAAACTAAACTTAACTCAAATTCTTAATATATTCTACTTATCATTTAACTTCCATGTACGTACCCAATCTACACGCATAGTATTTTTAGAATCATTGTTTAATTCTTCTTTTTGCGGTAGACCTCCCAAATAACATTCTGTAGAAGTCCACATATCAAATATTAACTCTAAATCTCTTGTAAAATCTTGATTAGTTGTAACAGTACCAGCTTCTTCCCCATTTAAATAAAATTGCACAGTTCTAGCATCTTTCCACCAGGCGCCTACAATATGGTATGTTTCATCCCAAGTTTTGTCTTTATTAGGATTGGCATCAGATAACATCCTAGTATCAAAATTATCTTCATGCCTTTCCGTTACACCTGATTTAGCAATAAAGTATTGTGAATTCATCTGTGTAGGGAAATCCCAAGGTGTCCATGGAAAATTACTTGGTTTTGTTGTTTGATCGCTACATTCTGGCGTTGGGTTCGCATTATTCTCAACAACATCAATCTCATCCCTATTATCTATATCTCCATTATTTAACCAAAAAGTATTAAAAGCAGAAATACTAGAAGTTTTCATACTACATTCTGTGTACATTGGGTAACTAATTTGAGTTTTTGAATGTACACGGGCAGTTTGAAACCAGTTAGAAGGATCATCTCGAAGTGTAGCCTTAATACAAAGTTTACCGTCTTCTACAAAAGAATTTTCCTCGCGCATCCATACCGGCGTATTACCGTAATTCCAAAAAGAATTAAACCACTTATCCTCATCCCAAGCATCAAATTCATCTGACATTTCTTCTACCTTTTCCCATTTTTTACCTTCTGGGGTTTTATCTATAACAGAAACAAATGACGGTAAATTAGGGTCTAAATCTGAAAGTTCAAATGGTTCAATAGTATCCTTATCGTCATCTTTTACAGGATCTTTAACCTCTTTTTTCTCTTCCTCTCCATTTTCTGAACTAGAGGAACAAGAAAAAAAAAGACCTGTAATAGCAAAAAATGCAATTAAATATATTTTCATGCTTATTAATTTTAAAAAAGTTCTTTTTGTTGTTGTGTTAGTGAATCTATCTCTCTTATCTTAATATCTTTAAAAAACACTTCGGCAGCTTCACTTTGTAATTGTATTTTACCTTTAGTCAATGGTATTGCTTTCCCATTTTCATCTATATATCTAGAGTTTTTTAATATCATTACAACTTCTCCATTAACTACGTGCAAACTTTTACCTTCAAAACAAATTAAATCGATTGTATTCCATTCATCATGTTTTTTTTCAAAGTCACCACTACGTAAACAGTAATTTTTATAAGGGCTACCCATACCAATTGGTAAAAAGTCTTGATTCTTATTTGCAGACGGATCTAAAACAGACTCGGGTTTATATGCTCTAATATCTATAGCAGAATTTGCTTGACTCCAAAAATCTCCAGTATGCCCTTCCATAATTTGAAACTCTTGAGATAACATCCATGAGCGCCAATACTCTACAGCCATTGGGCCTATAGAATGATATAAAATACCAGAATCTTTGAGCAAATCTTTACGATAAGCCCATTTTTGATTTCCCCATTTATATTTTAACTGAAAATGGTAATTCTTATATTCTTTTTTTGTTATTAAACAGCCATAATATTCCCCTGTATTTTTTATAATAGTATCTTCCCCTTCTTGTAAAGTTGTAAAAACACTATAACCTTTATTGTTTATACCTATAGGCATAATTTCTTCACCATTCTTATCTTTTGGCACCGAACCATCATAACCAACTTGGTGTTGGTAACTTAAATAAGTATCCCACTGTGTTAATTCTTTATCTATTAATTCTTCCCACTCATAAACCTCATCAAGATTTTGTTTTTCTTTTTTTTCTTGATTACAAGAAATTAAAAGTAAAAGTATAGGCAAAACGTTTTTACAAAGTTTCATACTATTAATTAGTTAATTATTTAAAGTTAAATTCTATTGAAGAAAAATAAATATGTTATTCTGCGAACTATAAAATGTATTACTACAATACATATTTTAATAAAATATACTCTAGTAATATTACAAAAAAACCTAGCAAAGCTTACTATAATACAGTAGTTTAAGTGTGTTGTCTAGTTTTTATTCATGGAAAAAACTAACAACAGCAAAAACAGCAATTTTAAAATTTAATATATTCAGTTTTTATCTATGTATGTTTAGCTGCCAACTTTAATAATTTGTTTTATTTTTAAGAAAACAATATTTAATATGAAAATTTATAGTAGTAAGAGTAAAAAAGAAAAAGGTTGGGCAAACACTATTTTAAAATGTTGTTTTCTAACAATGTTTATTTTTTTAGGAACAAATAATATTTTTGCTCAGAGTAAGGATGCAAAAATTACAACTAAAGAAGAGAAAACAAAGGCAAGAGTTATTGGTTTAAAAAATATTTGTGTACACGTACTTCAACTAGAAAAAACTCTAAAACTTTACCGCGAAATTCTTGGTTTTAAAATGGTTGATGCAGAAGTTTTTCACGGACCTGGTCTTGAAGGTATGTTAGCGATGAAGTTAAAAGCCGATGATTTAACTATTGGATTATCACTTACTTCTCCAGAATTTATAGATACCATTGGCCCTATAGGAAACACGAACCACAATCACTTTATGCTTAAAGTAAATGATATTGTGCCTATTGGAGATATGTTAAAAGAAGAAGGTTACGAGTTAGAAAATGAAAATTATGCTAAAGATAAATACACCTTTTTTGTAGGTCCAAATGGAGAAATCATTGGTTTATCTGCATGGGATTAATACTAGTAGCATTACAGTAGTAAAAACAAAAAATATTATAAAAGCCTTTACAATTTTGTAGAGGTTTTTTGTTTATTATATTCCCTACAATTACAAAACATAAAATTTAAAACTAATATACTTATGACTTCTAAAAATAAATTTATCCTCTTTATATTATTATCCATCATAATTTCTTCTTGCAACTCCCAAAAAAAAGTTGGCGGTTTAGCACTCTATACTGTTAGAGATGCTATGGGAGTAAATGCTAAAAACACCTTAAAAGAAATTGCAAAAACCGGTTATAAAAATATAGAAGCTGCAGGATACAATGATGGAAAGTTTTATAATATGACTCCTAAATATTTTAAAACATTTTTAGAAGAAATACAATTAAACCCAATTAGTAGTCATCATAGTAGTGTTACTCTTGAAAACGCAGATAAAATGATGGCAAATGTTAAAGCTGCAGGCTTTAAGTATTTTGTAGTGCCTATACCTCCTATGGGAATGTTCCAATACAACAATTCGAATAATACTATGAGTATGAAAGGAACCGCTGCAGAATTGGCAAACATTTTGGATACTTTAGGAAAAAAAGCTAATGCAGCTGGTTTAGAGTTATTATATCATAACCATGATTTTGAATTTAAAAAAAATAGTAATGGCGTTGTTATTATAGACTATTTATTAAAGAACTGTAACCCTGAGTATGTTAATTTTCAAATGGACCTTTTTTGGGTTACAAAAGCTGGAGCAGACCCTATAGTGTATTTTAATAAATATCCTGGAAGGTTCATAATATGGCACGTTAAAGATATGGATGCACAAGGAAGATTTGCTCCAGTGGGTAAAGGGTCTATAGATTTTGCACGTATTTTAACTCAAAAAGAAGCTTCTGGCATGAAATATTATATGGTAGAACAAGATGCTACATATGATAATTTAAAACCCATAGAAGCCATAAAAATAAGTCATAAAGCACTTAGTAATATTGGTTTTGAGTAAGATTATTATTTTATAATTAAAATTTATAAATTAAACTTAAATATCAATATGGTATATGTTTTCTAAATCCTGAAATATATAAGTCAATTTATTCAAAACTTACTAAAAACAAAAAAATCCAATCTAAATAAATAGATTGGATTTCGCTTTTTGCTCCCCCTCTTGGGCTCGAACCAAGGACCCTCTGATTAACAGTCAGATGCTCTAACCAACTGAGCTAAGGAGGAGTGTTATTTTTGCTTTAGTAACCCAAAGCGGGTGCAAATATAAATGTTTTTTCAAATTCACCAAACAATTTTTTATTGTTTTTATTTTACAAGCCATTTATATAAATCATTACCATTGGCAAACAATAATAAAGCTATTAAAATAAAGAAGCCTGTCATTTGTGCATACTCCATAAATTTATCACTAGGCTTTCTTCCAGTAATCATCTCATATAATAAAAACATTACGTGTCCGCCGTCTAAAGCTGGTATAGGTAATATGTTCATAAATGCCAAAATAATAGAAATAAACGCTGTTGCGCTCCAAAAAGCTGGCCAGTTCCAAGCATCTGGAAAAATACCTGCAATTGCAGCAAAACCACCTACTCCTTTATAAGCTCCTGTTGAAGGGTTAAATATTTTTTTCATCCCCTTTATATAATCCGACAAGGTTTTTATTCCTTTATCTATACCTGCTGGTATAGATTCTACAAAAGAATACTTTACTTTCTCTATCTTAAAATATCCTTTGTCCTGGTATTGTTGCATTGTCATTGCTCCTAATGCAACACCTAAAGTTGCTTCTGAACTTACTTTTGCAGCAATAGTCTCTACATCGCCACCTTCTCTTTTTAAAGTTACTTGTATGTCTTTTCCTTTATTTTCTTCTAATAATGGTTTTACTTGATCTAAATAAGTAACATCTGTATCGTTTATTTTTAAAACAACATCATTTTTACGAAAATCTGTGTCTTTATTTACAGACCCCTCTGAAATTTCATTTACTATAAATGGTTGCCTTAAGCTTAGAAAACGCATTTTATCTTCGTCTTCTATTAATTTAGCAATAAAATCTTCTGGGATTTCTTGCTCAAAAGTTTTACCGTCTCTTTTAATAGTAATAGTATTACCATAAGCAATACCACCAACCATACTACTAAACCTTTCTATCTTAACACCATCTATTGCTACTATTAAATCTCCTGTTTTAACTCCTAATTTATCTCCTATAGCTTGTTCTGTTACCCAAAAACCATCTTTTAAACTGGTAGCAGAAATATACTCATCGCCATAAGACCATGCCATTCCTATATATATTATTACCGCCAATATAAAATTAACTGTTACCCCACCTAACATAATAATTAAGCGTTGCCAAGCTGGTTTGCTTCTAAATTCCCATTCTTTTGGTTCTTCGGCCATGGCCTCTGTGTCCATACTTTCATCAATCATCCCAGATATTTTAACATACCCACCTAAAGGCAACCAACCTATCCCATATACGGTTTCTCCTATCTTCTTCTTAAACAAAGAGAACTTAACATCAAAAAACAGATAAAATTTCTCTACTCTAGTTTTAAATAATTTAGCTGGTATAAAATGCCCCAATTCATGCAATACAATCAATAGAGATAGACTTAAAAAGAATTGGATAGTTTTAATTAAAATTGGATTCATTTTTGTTTTGTATCGTTAAAATCGGCTCAAAAATACATCTTTACAAAGTCTTAAAAAAAGAAACTACCTTTAGGGCAGCGTTTTTATGATATTATTAGCAACAATATAACTTTCTTTATTTGGATTACTAAACCACGCTAATGTACCTTTGTATAAAAAATTATGCTTTCTTTTTTTAGTAAATACAAGTTATTTGGATTAGTTATGCTAGCACTTTCTGGTATAATAATTTACTTGTTTTATACGGCGCTAACTCCTAAAAAAACACTTCCAATTTATCAACCAGCTATGGTTAACTCAGAATTAGTAGATAGTACACTACAGTATGTAAAAAAATACCACAGCATAGCTAACTTCTCGTTAACTAACCAAAATGGGGAAACAATTACGCAAGAAAATTATAAGAACAAAATTTATATAGCCGATTTCTTTTTTACCACTTGCCCCACTATTTGCCCTATAATGACCAAAAACATGGGCGTAATACAATCTAAAATAGTAAAGGACACCGATGTTTTACTACTATCCCACTCCGTAACTCCAGATATAGATTCTGTTGCACAATTAAAAAAATATGCACTAGAAAAAGGAGTAATAGATACTAAATGGAATTTAGTTACTGGCAGTAAAAAAGAAATCTACGATTTGGCAAGAAAGTCTTATTTAGCCGTTAAAACAGATGGAGATGGCGGCCCTTTTGATATGATACATACAGAGAATTTTATACTTGTAGATAAAGAAAAGCGTATAAGAGGTTTTTATGATGGTACAAAAACTGAAGACATAGAGAAATTAGTATCCGATTTAAAGATTCTTAAAAAAACCTACATAGAATAAAAGCTTCTCAAGAAATTTTACATATTGCCTTATTAGAATTCGGGTTTTTGACTTACTTTTGCTCTTAATTAAAATGAATCTAAATAAACATTAGTGACTACAGTTGCAAACTTAAAAAGAGGAGAAAAAGGTATTATCAAAGATTTTGCTTATGATTCTCTTCCTATAAAATTACTAGAACTTGGTTGTTTACCAGGTAATATGGTAGAGCTTGTACAAGTAGCCCCACTAAAAGACCCTATTTATATAAATGTAAATGGTTCTCATATTGCTATAAGACGCGCTATGGCTTTAAAGATTAAGTTAGATCTTATAGAAGAATAACCTATGAGTAAACAAATAAATGTAGCCCTCATAGGCAACCCTAATACAGGAAAAACCTCAGTTTTTAACCAACTAACAGGATTAAACCAAAAAGTTGGTAATTATCCGGGCATAACGGTAGAAAAAAAAGAGGGAGTTTGCAAACTACCAAGAGGAGTAAAAGCACATATAATAGATTTACCTGGCACCTACAGTTTAAACACTACTTCTTTAGATGAAAGTGTAGCGGTAGAGTTATTGTTAAACAAGAACGATAAAAACCACCCAGATTTAGCCATTGTTGTTTCTGATGTAGAAAACCTTAAACGAAATCTTTTACTTTTTACGCAAATAAAAGACCTTAAAATTCCGACCCTTTTAGTCATTAACATGGCAGACCAAATGGCCAAAAAAGGGATTGTTATTGCTATAGAACTTCTAGAAAAAAAATTAGACACTAAAATTGCACTAGTAAGTTCTAGAAAAGGAACAGGAATAGACAAATTAAAAGAGCTTATAACAGATTATAAAAATTTGTCTACAACACCTTGCCTAGATACTACCAAAATTGATGCTCAGTATTTTAACAACTTACAACAAGCTTTTCCTAAAGAAGATTTATACAAACTTTGGTTAGTTATTACGCAAGATGTAAACTTTATGCCTATTGAAAAAAAGGTAATACCAGATACATCTTCTTTTTCTACAAAATCTAAATCAGAACTTAAAAGGCTCCAACAAAAAGAAACTATTTTAAGGTATAAATTTATAAATGAAACCTTAAAAGAAGCCTATCATGTAGATGTTAATGCTGCTACTGGAGTGAGAGCTAGCTTAGATAAAGTGCTTACTCATAAAATATTTGGGTATGTAATTTTCTTTCTTATCCTTCTTCTTATTTTCCAAGCAATTTATGATTGGAGTAGTTACCCAATGGATTTTATAGACGAATTTTTTGCAACAGCTAGTGAATGGGTTAAAAACACATTACCACAAGGAGCATTTACAAATTTAATTGCCGAAGGTATATTAGCTGGTATTGGTGGTATTGTAATTTTCATACCCCAAATTGCCTTTTTATTTTTATTCATTGCCCTATTAGAAGAAACAGGTTATATGAGTAGAGTTGTTTTTTTAACAGACCGTATAATGCGTCCTTTTGGATTAAGTGGTAAGAGTATAGTACCACTAATTTCCGGGACTGCATGTGCAATTCCTGCTGTAATGGCCACAAGAACTATAGAAAACTGGAAAGAACGTTTAATAACCATCTTAGTAACTCCTTTTACAACTTGTTCTGCGCGTTTACCAGTATATTTAATAATTATCTCTCTTGTAATTCCTGAAGGAAGGTTTTTAGGCCTAAGTTACCAAGCCTTAACGCTAATGCTACTTTACTTATTAGGGTTTGCAGCATCTATAGTATCTGCAATGATATTAAACAAAATATTAAAAATTAAAAGTAGGTCTTTCTTTGTAGTAGAAATGCCAAATTACAAACTTCCCTTATTTAAAAACGTAGCACTTACTGTTTGGGAAAAAACCAAAAGTTTTGTATTTGGAGCAGGTAAAATTATTTTAGCTATTTCTATAATTATTTGGTTTTTAGGGTCTAATGGCTTTTCTGAAAATTATAAAAATGCAGACACAATTATAGAAAATAAAATAGAAAAAGAAGGATTATCTTCTTTTAATCAAGAAAGTATTGTAGAAAATTTAGCAATCTACAAAAAAGTTTTACTAGAAAGTAAAGACAAAACACTTTATAAAACAAACCCAGCATTATTAAAAGATTCCCTAAAACTAAAAGGTATAGAACTTTACAAGCAAGCTAAAAACCAAGAAATAGCAAGTTATAAATTAGAAAACTCCTATATGGGGTATCTTGGGAAAGCCATAACACCTGTTGTAGAACCATTAGGTTATGACTGGAAAATAGGAATAGCTGTACTAACCTCCTTTGCTGCCAGAGAAGTATTTGTAGGTACTTTAGCAACCATTTATAGTGTTGGTAGTGATGAAGAAAATACTATAAAAAACCGAATGGCAGCAGAAATTAATCCTGTAACTAAAAAGCCTTTATTTAATCTTGCCTCTGGGGTTTCTCTACTTTTATTCTATGCTTTTGCAATGCAATGTATGAGTACTTTAGCTATTGTAAAAAGAGAAACAAACTCCTGGAAATGGCCTGCAGGACAACTAGTTTTTATGAGCATTTTTGCTTATATTGTAGCTTTAGCAGCATACCAAATATTAAATTAATTATGAATACAATTATCCAAGATATCTTAGTTTTTGCAACATTATTTCTTGCTATTGGTTTTTTGGTTAAAAAATTCTTTCTTCCTAAACCAATAAAGGTTACCAAAAACAAATTTACTAAATCTTGTGGTCAAGAAGGTGGCTGTGGTTGTAGTTAGCCTTATACTGCTTAATTTATTCTCTCCAGATTAGTAAACTAACTCGGGGCAAGCCGCGAGGCATTTATTTGGAAACTAATTTTGATTTCGAGGCAAGCCTCGGAGCATTTAAATCTCGATTATCGAGTAACAAAACTTTGTCGTATTCGTCTACAAGACAGTCACGCTTCTTAAAAAAAAGATAAAACTGTACTAAAGAAATTAAAAAAAGGCTGCTGATTTGTTTCTCTTTCCTTTAGTTTGTAATACAATCAACACAACTTTGTATGGAAAAAATTACTTTTTGGGTTATTTCTATAGTTATTTCTGCTATTTGTTCTAATAGCCAAGCACAATCTTTAACCGCAACAATTGTAGACTCTGCCACACAAAAACCAATACCTTATGTTACTGTAAAATTAATTAACAAAGGTGTAATTACGAATGAAGAAGGGCGTTTTAGCTTTCTATTAAACAAAGAAATTAAAGAGACCGATTCTCTATTTATATCCTGTATTGGGTATGCAACATTAGGAAAACCCATAAAAGAATTTACCGAGACTACTATTTCTTTAACTCCTATGGCAATAGAGCTTAACCCGGTTATTGTAACAAATAAAAACTATACTCCAGAAGAAATACTTGAAATTGTAGAAGACAGTATTTTAAAAAATTACAATCTAGGGTTTGCCAAAAAAAGAGTTTTTTTAAGAGAAACCTATAATAATAGAATCTTAAAGACAGATTATACATTAAAGAAATCTACCATAAAAGCCTTTAACAAAAAATTTATAGATGACCTTATTAGTCAAATACCAAAAAACAATACAGTTTACAATGAAGCTCTAGGAGATTTATATGGCGCGGGAGATAGTGAAGAACAAAAGCTAAATCTTATTAAAGCATCTGAACTATATGATAAAAGTATGGAGCTAGATTTTGAGATTCTAGAGGAAAAGTTCAATAAAATTATGCAAGAAAATGTAAAAACGGACTCTTACTTTAAAATTAAATCTGGGCTTTTTGGAACTAAAGTAGATGCTGATGAAATGTTTGAATCTGAAGTAGACTCAACAGATGTTGCTGCATTAAATAAAAAATTAGCAGACGAAAAAAAGAACAAAGAAGAACGAAAAAAGTTTTTTGCAAAATATAAAAGAGAAACAATGGGTAAACTCTACGAGAATCTTCCTGTTTATGAAAGCTCTGATTATAATGTACTTTTTAAACCTGGAAGATATAATTTAGCTCTTGAAGATTTTACTTATTTAGGAGATGCTGCCGTATATGTTATTACGTTTAAACCAAAAAGGTCTGAAGATTACCAAGGAAAGCTTTATATAAATTCTGATGATTTTGCATTAATTAGAATGGATTTTGAGAATGTAAAACCTTTGCGTGACTTTGGATTACTTGGAGTATCTATGAAAGAATATTTAGCCGCTGGTAAAATTATTTTTAGCAAAGGAAAAGATAAAAAGTATCACTTAAGTTACTATGATATATCTAAAGGAATTAAAGCTGGTTTTCGCAGACCACTGAAAATCATTGAAAAGAATAAAAACGTAAAAGGCCGTAGAAAACAAAATGAACTGTCCTTAAAAGTAGATTTTGATTTTGGGAATATAAATAGATATGAACTTGTTGTTTTTGATGAAACTACCATAAGCAACTCCCAATATAATTCCTTTAAAGAAAACAACACTATATTACCTACATATATGCCCAACTATAATCCCGATTTTTGGAAAGGTTATGATATAATAGAACCTAACCAAGCTATTCGCGATTTTATTTCGGATACAGAAATTATAGAATAAAAGTATATAGTAACATTCCCCAACCTATAACTAAAAGTAGCCCTCCAAGTGGAGTAATAGGCCCTAAGAACTTTAGTTTTTTGCCTCTTGCAGCACTTAAAACAAGGCCATAAATACTAAATGAGAATAGAATAACCCCAACAATTATAAAATACACTAAAGTACGTTCTAAAACTGTTTCCAGCCTTAGATTAAATCCTAAAAGTAATAATAACAAGGCATGGTACATTTGGTATTTTACACCTGTCTCAAAACTCTTTAGCTGGTCCTCGTTACATATTTTCTTTAATGCATGCGCTCCAAAAGCGCCAAAGATAATTGCCAACATTCCAAATAAAGCGCCAAAAATTTGTGCTACACCAACCATAAATTCATTTTAAGAAACGAATATAGCTATATCTTAAATATCTTCTTTATCTAATTATAAGTATTCACAGCGACAGTATGCGCTTCTTTGTTTGCTAAATATATAGGGGAGGTAATAAAAAGGTTTTCTACCTGGTTTTCCCAATCGTTAGCAATATTAAAATAACTAGTATTGGTTACCGCCATAATTTCATTACAGTCTTGGCAGGTGTGTTTATAGTCTAAAAAATGATGCGCAAATTCATGAAAAGCTACTACTTTAAGAATTTCTGGGTCTAACATTGCAGCCCAATTAATTAATATTTCATCTACCATACCAGCTTCATTACGAGATACTTTCCCAAGTACCGTATTTCCTTCTTCAAGCGGTAAATTATTAACTATATCAATATTTTTTAATTCAAATAATTTGGAATGATACTCTATTCCATACTTTTTACATTCTTCAAAAAAATCATTTAAAATAGGCTGTAAACGACCATCTATATCTACACTTTTTTGTGCTTGTAAATAGGAAGTAACACTAAGAATAAAAACAAAAAATACAGATAGATGCTTTCTCATTGTAGGTGGTTTTAGAATGTTAGATTTGGTTTAGCTAAATGACCTTTAAAGGAGGGAACTTGTGTCTTTTGCTATTTATGTTCTAACGGAAAATCACCCGAAATATTTCTAATTATCTGAATTTTAACTTTTTGTGTTAAAAAAACTAGTCCTTAGTTTTTATTTTACTTTTAAGAAGAGACACTAAGCTTAATGTCTCTAAACTATCTTTATAATTAAAAAATAGCTTTGAAGAATCTTGGTATACTATTTTAATTTTCTGCTGTTCAAAATTATCAACAAAAACATGTACTTCTTTATTGGTAAGAGAATCTTTAAACTCCCTATATAAGCCATTACCTTTAGATAAAGCAGAAAAACCATTTAAACGTTCCATAGGGGGTATTCTATCTACTAAAGACACACTATCTACTTCATTAAATTTTATCTCTTTATAATATATTCCAGAGACCATTTTAATACCATCTGGCTCTATTTTTGTCCAGTTTTTATAGTGAACAACAAAGGCTAACAAACACACAGCTAATGTTAGTATTAATATTAAATTCCATAACCAGTGTCTTTTTTTTGTTGCCATAAAAAGGGTTTTAGTCTATACCTTGTTAATTAAAACAATAGAAGCTACAAGATAGTTTCTTTTATTTAAAATTATAAATTAACCCAAACTGAATAACATTAGAATAGAAATTTTTAATAGTGTAAAATTCATATCCAAGGTTAATCTTTGTAAAGTCTGTTATTCTATAAGACATATCTCCTATATATCTTTGAAAAGTAGGCTCATTTTTTTCTAAAAAGAAACCAAAGTCTGCAGAGAAGTTAAATTTACTTTTATCTGAACCTAACACTACTAAAGCTCCTGCACCTCCATAAATTCTTTCTTTAGCCATCCAATATGGGTAACCAGACCTACGGTCTGTACTACCAATACCCCCTGCCCCTTCTATCATTGGGTTAAGCTTAAATTTATTAAATTTAATAAATTTGTACTCTAACCTACCCATTAGCATGTGGTCATTTTCTTTATCTGTATAATAATTAGACTCTAATGAAATTATAGGCACAAACTTCTTGCCTATTACCATTTCTTTATAACCATTAAACTGTACCCTGTAAATATCTAAAGAATAACCTGGCCCGGATCTTACTGGAAAAGCGTCTAATTGAAAAGCCGTGAAATTATCTTTCTTAGAATAGTTTAATTCTGCTCCTGCTTGAAAAAAGAACTCTCCAAAATTGTCTCTCTCTGCTCTTCCTTTTAAAGCATATTTATATTTTTTACTAGACTTTTTTGTAAATCTATATTCTGCCCCTATTAAATCATGACCTACATTAGATCTTCTTCTACGAAAACCATCTAATTTATACATAGTACTTTGTACAAAAGAAAAGCTATGCATATCGCCTTTAGTGCTATGAGTACTATAGGTTAGGTTATTTGTTAAAGCATTAAGTCTTAACTTATCATTAATACTAAAAGAACCAAAACTTATAGAAGAGCCTCTTTCTTGTCTCATTTTCTTTGCAACTTGTTTGCCAATTTCAGGGTCTAATAAATCGCCATATTTTCTAAAAATCACTAATTGTTCTTTAAGCTCTAAGTCTTTTACTTCTTTATTAAGAGCTCTTTTATATTTTTCATCAATTTTATCACTTGGTATACTAAATGCTATTCTAGCAGATTCCTCTATTTTTCCTTCATACAACATTATAGTAGCCATAAAAGAACGAACCTCATAATCTTTTGTATTAGCTGCTATATATGTGTTAAAAACCTCTTTTAACATGCTTATATTATTTGTTTCATATAGCCAAGACATTTTATCTTTAATAGCAATATTATCTGCACATTCTGCCCATTTTAATGCTTTTTTATAATTTCCATAATCTGCAAAAGACGCTGCTATTTTATTAGATAAGTGTTTTAATTCTTTAGAACAACTTTCTTCATTTTTAAGTTCTTGAACAGCCTTTCTTGTATCATTTGCTAATAATAAAGCTATGTAATATGGAAAGTCTTTTTCTTTCATTCTTTCAAAATCAGAAGAACTTAATACCCAAAAGTCTTTTGTTTCTTTATCTATTCCTTTTGCACATTTTTCCCATTCTAAAGCCTTATCAAACCTAAGATTATCTGCAAAAGTCCAAGCAATAGTACTTGCTAATTCTTCGTATTCCTTTTCACAAGACTTTAATTGTAATAATTCATCTATTAAATCTTTATCCTTAGTATCTATTAAATGATTTATATAAAGTGATGCGTTTTTAGAATTTGGCTGTATAGTTACTAACCGCTTTAATACTTTTTTTATTTGTTTATAATCTTGAGGTTCATTAAAATAATCTACATATTCCGTTAAAACATTAGCATCTTTAGTTTTCCATTCTATTTGTCTTGTAAGCCATTGTTTACGAACTATGTTATTAGGATAACCTGCTATTGTATGTACTTTTCTAGATATATCTGCAGTATTTTTAGATTTGAATCTTAGGTAATACTTGTTTAAATTAACCCAAATTTCTTTTTCTCTTTTTTGCCAAACCATGTATGTTGCATACTCTTTCCATAAATCTGAACTTGCATTTGGGTTTGTTTTAAAATTTTCTTCTATTAAATCTGTAGCTTTTTTTAATTCTCCATCCGCAACAAATCTATTAACCAAATCTGCCATTGGAGCCATTAATTTTTTGTTATGCAAATACAATTCGTAAGCCTTATTTACCTCTGAAACCACAAGATTATCTGGTTTGTTTACACCTCCAGATTTACCAAATAAATCTGGCACAGAGATAGATGGGTTTCTTGTTTTTATAGAGAATAAAAAGCCATCTAACATTGCGGTTTTTTTAACTTCAACTTCCTCACCAGCTAAAAGTTCCTCTACTAACTTAATGTTTGCATTGTCTACATACATTAACCAAAAATTACTCTTATCCTTGTTTCTTGCATTATTACTCTCAACTTCATAGAAACCATCAAAATTAGAATGTCTATAATACGCATAACGCCAATCCATGGTTTTTTCAGATGCTTTGGTTGCATTTATAAACCTTGAAAATGGATGATCTCTCTTATATTCATAAATATGATCCTTAAAAGTATCTAACATACCTTTTTTACCATTTTTAGAATACCAGTTTAACTTGTGTTTATTTCTGTAACTAAAATGACCACTAGTTGCAGCATTTGATGCATCAGGAATTTGATAAACATCATCTGGATGCACAAAATGTGTCCATATACCTGTACATATATACATAGATTCTATAGCCCAAGTATTTGTTTTTTCTAATACATAACCACTACTTATTCTAGGAAAATCAAAAAACTTATC
Organism: Maribacter vaceletii; assembly: GCF_003634105.1. Taxonomy (GTDB): domain Bacteria; phylum Bacteroidota; class Bacteroidia; order Flavobacteriales; family Flavobacteriaceae; genus Maribacter_B; species Maribacter_B vaceletii. Next base: position 803,674 of record NZ_RBIQ01000007.1, read on the forward strand.
ATTATAAGGTTCTGGATCAAACTCTCTATTACCGCCCTCTTCTTTTGTTCCTAAATAAATACTTTGCATGTATTTAAGACTTGGCATTCCTTCATGTAACTTTGCTAACCCAACACTATCTATATAGTTTGATGGCGGCACATAAGAAGTTGGCAAATTTTTAAAGTCTAATACTTTCCATTTTTTTTCGGCAGCATCTAATCCTGTAACTATATATTTTGGATTTTTCCAATCCGATTTTAATAAGGAGACATGGTTATACCCATGAAAACCTAGTTCATGTCCACTTTTAAGTACATCTCTGGCAATCCAAGCACTAAGTTTTTGTGTAGCCCCATTTTTTACAACAGTATTTCTATCCCATTCTTTAAAAGTAAAAGGTGGTATAACATGTGCATTATAATCAAATGTAACATAAGCAGTATACTCCATGTTTTGTTCTGATGCAAATTTTTTCATATCGGGCCACCAAACATCTTTTACGTAATCTGTTACCGTTATATTAAGTTCTGATTTAATAGGTTCTTTATAAATATTATAGGTAGGAGCTGGAAAATCATCTAAAAATATTGTTGCCACATTTGCTATTGGGTAAGGAATGCCTTCTAAACCTTTAAGGATACTAGAAAACATGAAACCACGCATACTTTTATTTAATAATGTGGCAGAATTAAAGAGTATAACTCTTCCTTTACCAATCTTATTTTCTAATAAAACAGGATAATCATTATTATTAGTAGCACTTACTAAAACCTGCGCATTATCCGAAAAATTACGTCCAGAGAAGCCTAAATGTAATCCATCATCATTATACTTTAGCCCCTGCTTACCTGGAAAAATAGGAGATAAAAGATTGTATCCTTGTGCCGTTAAATTAGTTTCCCAATTTGCATCTGGATTAAGTCCTAATAAAAAAGCAATACGATTATCTTTAATTGCTTTTGTTACATATAATGTTCCTCCTTTAGCAACAAAATTAATTAGTGATTTAATAGCTTTATCATTTAAAGGAGTGGTTTCATATATACATAATACTCTAGTAGTTGGCGCAATTTTAGGAACCTCATTAAAGTCTTTAACATATAAATTTTTATAAGGTATTTTAGTATAATCTAATGCTTTATATAAATTTTTACTTTCTATAGCATTGCTATATTCATTTTTACTAACTAAAAACTGCACTAATGGAAGTTCTTTACTCTTTTCTGGAATACTAAACTCGTGTGTAAATCTGTATATATCTCTTTGGCAACCTATTGTTAATCCTAATAATAAGATTACTAAACCAAATTTTATATTTTGAATCATAAATCAAAAATTAAATCGTTCAATTTTGAAGCATTTTCTTTGTTTATTATTTCATAAACGGTTAAAAAATCATCTTCAAAATATACCTTTACCTTACGTCCCCTATTTTTAAGAATATTTATTTGCGCATCTGTTTCTAAAGCGGTTTCTTTTTTAATTATAAAATTTTCATCGATAGAATTAGAATTGTTTTTTGGAATAAAAACAAAAACACTATTGGGTAAAATATTACTAGAATTCTTCTTCATTAATTCTTCATCATCCTTTATAGTTTGATAGATAGAATCTCTCTTAGAATATAATTTTGTAAAAATATTATAATTGATAAAGTGATGCTCACTTTTACTAATACTACGCCCGTAATCTTGATTTACAACGGCATAAGAAAACGGCAAGTAATTACTAGACAAGTCATTATAAACTAATAAAATGTCTGTTTTAAGTTCATCTGTTTTTTTAAAATCATATTTAAAAAAACTATTTGTAAAATAGGATACAGAAATAAAAACGATAAAAATACTTGCTATACTAATAATTCTTAAATTTCTTTTTTTAGGAACAGAAAGTTTAAAATAATATACCAATACACCACATACTATTCCTATAAGAATAACAATTAATACGGACATAGATTGATAGTATAAATCTATGTCTATCCATGACAATTTTAACCATTTCAAAGCAATTATGGCATTAAAGAAAAGTAGAAATACCATAGCTGGATTCCATTTTTCTCTATTTTTTATAAATAATGGTAAAAGAACTAAAATTGTAATGCCTCCTAATAAAGAATATACAAGAACCAACTCATCTATACTAATTATTAATTGGGGAAAATAAGTGTATACATCCACTAATATTATATTTTCTCTTAAAAAAGAGAAAAAAGAAGTTCCTGTATACCAACATGCTATTACATGTACAATAGAAATTAAACTAATTGCTGAAACATAGCTTAATATACTCCTTAGAATATATGGCAAATTTTTCTTAGTAAATAAAAGTATTGCTATTACTAAAAAAATTGGCATAATTATTAAAGCCACAAATAAATTTATTAACCCTAAAGCAGTATAAACAATAAAGAACAGTGTAAAAAACTTGCGCTTTTCGTTTGTAAGCAATTCTGGTTTTACAGTAAATAACATAAGCGGTAACGCAAAACAAATAGCCATATATAAGGCATTATGCTCTAGTAATAAGTTTATGTTTATTGGTAAATATTTGTAAAAGAAGCCAAAGAATAGAACCCCTATCATGGGCGCTAAAAAATTAGATTTAGTGATTTTAGCTACTACCCAATATAGAATTAAACTTACTGCAAAAGTTTCTAACAATCCAAAAGAATGTACTGCCATTTCTTCACTAATGCCTGTTATTTTGCTATAAAAATTTATTAAAGCATTTTCTCCTAGCATAATAAAGCCAGGAGTAAACCATTTATTTTCATTAAACTGTTTTACAAATTCTAAATTCTGAATCCACAATCCAGATAATGTATATAAATCATTTTTTAGAAATAAATATCTTGAAACAAAACAAGCAAAAGAAACTAAAAAAGCTGTTAAAACTTTAAAATTAATCCTCTTAGGAATAAAAAAGTTTTTACTCTTTTTTACTTGCTTAGAAATATTTGGTCTTTCTTCCATAAACTTAAAAAAAGAAAGAAGAAAAGCTTTTCTCTTTTTTTGAATTTGACTAGCAGAATTATGAAAGCTTCCTAAATCTAAATATAAATAAAGAAGTAATCCTATGAACAAAGAGATTAATGTAAAAACATCATACATCTTAAAATGTACTAGTGCAAAAATTAATAATAATATTGCACTCCCAAAGAATATAGAACGCTTTACTACATAATCTAAATTATAGGTTTTTATTGGTTGCTTTGTAACTATTTGATGTACAAAAAGTACTCCTAAGAAAAGTAGTAAAACCCTAAAAGGGCCTAATAGAACATTATCTAGAATTACCATTTTTTAATTACTTTTAAATTTTGGAATAGTTTGTAAATCTATTTGTCCTACAAATGATGAAAACCCCATTTTTTTTAACTCCTTATTAATAATCGTTTTCATCTCCAAAGTTTCGGCATATTCTATTATATATATTGGTTTTTTTACTTGTTTTTTTGTTGCTCTTAAATTTTCTACAATTTGTTTTTTAGTAACCTTATCTCTTAACTTATATTCTTTTTTTTCAAAATTATAAGAGCTAATAACAGATTCTATAAGGATAGCATTAGTTATGTTTTTAAAATCTTTAGCTAAAAAAAGACCTCCATTTTGAACCAAATAAATGTCTTTGTTTTTACTTTTAAGATTCTTTAAAAAACTTATAAATTCTTCTTTTTGATTATATAAGTTTCCCCACTTAGAAACATTATCTAAATTATCTAAAAACAAACCTTGAACGCCTTTTTTTTGCATTCTATTAATTTCATTTAATAATACCTGTTGTGCGTTCTTATTCTTTATATCAATGAAATGACTATTCCAAGTATCATTTTTCCCTAAGGTATATGGTTTAATCTCTTTATAAAAAGAAGCATATTCATTTACTTCGGATAAGCTTAAATAAGCTACAACCTTTTTATTATTTTTATTAAATACAGCAATTTCTGATGAAGAATAATGTCCCGATTCTATAATTACTAAAGCATAGCCTTTTACTAATTCTGGATTTACTTTACCATAACAAACAAACAATTTCTCTTGTATAGAATTATCCTTAGTATGCATCTGTGACACACCTAAAAAAGGTAATAAAAAGTAAAACATACTAATAAGCTGCATAATAATGATAATCTAGTTTTTTAAAAAAGATAATAGTTTCTCTCAAAGTTAATAGCATAAAAAGCCCTGCTCCTACTAGCATACCTACAACGCTATATTCATAACTTATTACCCTACATAAAATAAAGCCTACTATTAAATTAGCCAAACAAGCAATTAGTATAGAACGTAATGGTCCTTTTGGAGCATCTAGTGTAAATAGATATAAAGAGTTAAGCATACCCCATGTTAAAAACAAATACCCTATGCCTCCTATAATACATACTTTAACACTTATAAAATCTAAAGCTTCTCCAAAATTAGCTTGGTACCCCCATGGTTGAGTAATTAATAAATAGATAAAAGTTGTAGTTAAAAGTGCCGTAAGTAGCAACAAAGAAATATGCCCTAAATACATTTTAAACAAGCTACGGTTAAATGTATCTTTATTTACTAATAAAATATTACGTTGCTTAACATCTAAAAATTTACTAAAAGAAGCAATGGAATATTCTAAAACACCTGCCAACATAAAGAAAATAACAATTGCTAAATCCATCCCAATTTCATAGTTCTTTTCATAAAGAAAAATAAACTGATGTGTTAAATCTATATCTGCAGACCATGCTAATATTCTATCAATAAAAATAAAAACATAAATAAGGGTTCCGTAAAAAAAGTATCTATAGTTTTTATAGATTACCATTAGCTTTTTTGGTCTAAGAGTTTCTTCTGTATAAGACCCCTTTTTCTTATTAAAAAAATACTCTAAGAATAATTTTGATATGAATATAGCTACTGCAATACCTACCCAATGTGTTACATATACATGTAACGTAGTATAAAGTTTTAAACCTAAAGCTATACCCGTTGCCATTAATATTGCTAAGGATATTACCCATCTTTGCCTTATAGTATGAAAAGGGGCCGATACCAAAAGAAGCAATCCTATTAAAAAGGCATAAACACAAGTAATTAAAATGAATGAAAAAGGATAAAGATTAAACAGAAAATTTATAGCAGAAATAACTAAAAATGTTACCAATAGCCCTTTTATTCCAGATTCTATTAATTTATTAACCACCATCTTTGCTTGTTTATACTCTTGATGATGCCAATAAAAAGATGCTTGCCTTCCAAGTACCTGAACGTATCCTCCAGATGCTATTAGGCCTATAATTACACCAAATACTACAGAGGTAGACTGTACAATATTAAAACCAATAAAAGCCCATAAAGAATAGCCAAAAACAATTATAGATGCTATTTGTAAAAAAATTGGTAGTAAATGAAATATTCCTAGTGGATAAAATTGCACTAACAATTTTGTTTTCATCCATAAATAACTAGAGACTGGTATAACTGATTTTTTGTCTTTTGCCTTTTTAAGCTCATTTACATTTTTAAGAGACTCTATATCTCTACTTTTTAAATCTTCATAAATATGCTTTGCTAAATCTGAAATAGATACAAATCCATAATCTGAAAATACATCTTTATCGCGTATTCCAAAAGATTCTAAAGTAGCCAAAACAACCATAACACTAACAGGATTTCCTATTTTTTGTATTACAGATGTAGTTACAGTTTCTATATTATTATGTAGACTTTTCATGAAGAAAAAAAGGGGTTATTATTTTTTTAATTTTCTACCAAATGGGTATGTGTTTCACCTAAATTTTGATAGGTTTCTTCAAAAGACTTAATAAATTTTTCTATAGTAAAACGGTTGGTTACTTTATTTCTTGCATTTTCTCCCATCCAACTTCTTAGTTGTTGATTTTCTAATAATTTAACAACGTTCTCTGCTATTTCCACATAATCTTTAGGCTTACAAACAAGTCCGCAAGTATCATCTATAGCTTCTGTAACACCACCAACATCTGTAGAAACAACTGGAACACCACAACTCATAGACTCTATTACAGTGTATGGAAAACCTTCCGAAATTGAGGTTAATATAGATATATCTCCTTCCGAATAAATTAACTCTGGTTTATTATGAAAACCTTTCAAGAAAAAATTACTCTCTAATTTAAGCTCTTTTATCAAATTTTCACATTCTTCGGTATACTCCGGCACAGCATCTTTATTACCATAAATTAAAAACTGTACCTCTGGTATTGTTTTTATAACCTCTGCACAAGTTTTAATCATTGTAAGAATATCTTTTAAATCAAAAATTCTTGCTGCGGCTACTACTGTAGGAATGTCTTTTAAATGCTCTGGTTTAGGTCTTGGAGTAAATAAGTTTTCATCAACACCATTATATATTACGTCAATTTTAGATAATTCTGCACCATAAAAATTTTCCCAAGACACGTTAAATTTACTTACTGTTGTAATTTTTGAAGCATGAGAATATACCAATTTGGTAATACACTCCGAAAAATTGATTAGCATCTTTTTTAAGAAATAAGAATAATCTGCAGTACTTATTGCAATTAAACGTTCCCGAATAAAAACACCATGTTCTGTTACCAAAATAGGGGTATTATACTTATATTTTAATGCTAATGCGGGTATAACTGCAATTCCAGAAATAGTTATATGTGATATATCCATTTTAGGAACTTCTATTGCCATAGGAATAAGAAAACGATATATCCAGCGCATTGCTGTAGTCATGTCTTCTAATGGTATTCTATTTAACTCATCCTTAGGGAGCACATTAGAAATTACATTACAGAATGTATTCCAAACTGGCTCACTAGTCATTGTTGTTTTGTAATCATATTTCTGAAAAAAGCGCCACATTTTATAAAAACAAGCATTTACTGTTTTTAAAGATTGATTTTCAGAATATATTTCTTCAATGAAAGATTTAAAATTAGGAACAAAAGAGTTTATAATAATATCTTCTGATGTATATTCCCTTGCCTTTAATATGGTAGAATATTTTATGTTATAATCTACACAATCAAAAGGTTCTTCTGGAGACCACATTGGAACCTGAATAATTTTTTTTACATTTTTTGATAATGGATATCTAGGGGTTACTTCTACTCCTGCGTTTATAGAATATAGTGTAAAATCTATCCCTTTAGTTTTAGAGCATAAATCGTGCGCCCAAGTAGAAACTCCTCCTCCATTATAGGGGTAAGTTCCTTCGGTAATAAGAAGTACATTAATAGGGTTATTGGTTAGTGTCATGTAGGTTTTCCTATTTCTATATTTGTTAAAACAAATTCAAAGAAAACACATAACTAAGATATGTTATTTTATTTTGGTTGAAGCTATGCATTTAATCTATAAAGGGTCATATTCATTACCTTCATCGATAAAAAACACTACTCATCATAGTTCTCAAAATACTCAAAGGCATCAATAATATCAAGATATACTCCATCAAACCCTGTAGATAGTATTTTATCTAAGTAGGCATCTTCATTTCCATAAATAATATTCTGCCATTCTTCTTCCCAATAGCGTACTTTAAAATTTCCTTTCCAGTTTTTATTTTCTTTATCTAACCAAACAGGTTCGTTTTTATCCCAATCACTATCCCAGTAATACCTGTAGTCTTCTGCCTCTCCAATTGACATGTAACACATAACCAATCTTTGCCCTCCATCTGGTTTCGTTTTTAACTTTTCAATATTTAATTTTGAAAATGGAGTACCATCATTAAAGAACATATCTAAAAAAACTACATCATAATTAGAGTTTCCTATTTCATTAAGTAACTCATTTTTAGTGTCATAGTCTTCATAATTAAGAATAAATAAAAAATTCTCTGCATCATCAAGAGAAGATACATCTCTGCTAGTTAATTTATTAAGTTTGGTAGGTACTGTTGGGATTAACGTTAAGTCTCTTTCTGTAGCAACAAAAGGGATAAAACCTAAGTTATAATTTTGTGTATATGCATCCTCTATTTTGTCCTCAGATGAACAATAATCAATAACAAAAATTGAATTTCCATACTCTTGAGAAACTTTTAATAAGCCAACATTATAGTCTGTCACTTCTTTCTCTGTAGCAACATTATCTCTCTTATACCCATAAAATAAATTTTCTTGTCCGTTACCATCTATAGCTTCTAAATACTTTTTACTAGGAGAACCCTCAGCAGAACCTGACTTTGTCACTAATTCAATTCCATTTTGTGGTATAATAGAAAAATCAGAATTCTGTGCTTTTGCATGTGCACTTAAACCAATAACAAAAGAACGCATATCTTCTCTAAAATCTCTATCCCCTATTGACGGAATAGTTTTTTTTTCTACCTCTGGAATATTGTTATTACTTTTTTCACAACCTGTATTTAAAAAAAATAAAAACAAAACTAGCTTTATAAAACTCATAGTTCTCATAGTTTGTATAGTGCTACAAATGTAATATATATTTACAATCAATTAGTTACCCCAAACCTACATCTAAAGTCATCATTACAATAAAACCACCAATAAAGCCCATTACTGCAATATCTGTATGTTTATCTTGTTGGGTTTCTGGAATAACTTCCTCTACCACTACAAAAATCATTGCTCCTGCAGCAAAAGAAAGTGCGTAAGGTAATATTGGCTGAAAAGTAAGTACTGCCCAAGCTCCTATTACAGCTGCAATTGGTTCTACTAATGCAGATGCTTGTCCAAACATAAAACTTTTGGTTCTGCTTAAACCTTGCCTTCTTAAAGGCATAGCAACTGCAAAGCCTTCTGGAAAATTTTGAAGCCCTATACCTAAAGCTAAAGCTACTGCACCCCCAATGGAAGCACCATCAAACCCTGCAGCAACACCTCCAAATAAAACCCCAACTGCCAAACCTTCTGGAATATTATGCAAGGTTATTGCTAGTGTTAATAATACAGACCTGTGCCAAGGTGTTTTTATCCCTTCTGTTTCGCTTTCCTTAAAATTAATATGCAAATGTGGTAAAACCTTATCTAAGCCAAATAAAAATAATGCTCCAAGCAAAAAACCAACTGCTGCCGGAATTACTTTTACAAACCCTTCTCCAGGACTCATTTCTATTCCTGGAGCTAATAAACTCCAAAAACTTGCTGCTACCATTACTCCTCCAGTAAAACCTAACATGCCATCTAAGACGGCTCTATTCATGGTTTTAAACAAAAAAACTAATGCAGCTCCTGCAGCTGTTAATCCCCATGTAAAAATTGTAGCATAAAATGCTGCTAAAATTGGATCTATAGATTCTAAATATGCAATTACTTGTTCCATGGTTATTCTATTATTCTTAAATATAGGTTAGATGCTATTTGGTCTGATATTCGTATATCTACATCTCTAATTTTTATATGCAATGAGCCATCAAACTCTTCTTTATCTACAACAAAAATAGAATCTCCTAAAGCTATTTTATTTTTATCTAAAAACTTTAAAAAAGGGGGTGAAGAGTCTTTTACTCCAACACAAATTCCTTCTTTTCCAATTGGCACTTCATTTAATAGTCTTTTAATAGATTTTTTAAACTCGCCACTTTTAGATGGTATTGGATCACCATGTGGGTCAATTTGAGGAAATCCTAAATGCTTATCTAGCATATCTATTAACTTTTCACTCTTTATATGCTCTAGTTGCTCTGCAACTTCATGAACCTCATCCCAAGAAAACTCTAATTTTTCAACTAAAAAAACTTCCCAAAGCCTGTGCTTTCTAACAATAGACAAAGCTACTTTTAAACCATATTCAGAAAGTGTAACACCTTGGTATTTTTTATAATTTACAAGGCCTTTTTCAGACAATTTTTTAATCATATCACTAACAGAAGATGGTTTGGTTTCCATTTTTTCTGCAATAGCATTTGTAGAAACCGTTCCTTGATCTCCTTTACCTAAATGATATATAATTTTAATATAGTCTTCTTCTGAGAGGGTCATTATATTTTCATTTTTAACAAAAATACATTTTTATTACTAAAAACAAATTTTTAGATTTGCCTAAATTTTATTTTACTTCCACAAAAAATAGTAATGAATATACTATACAAATCTCTACTAATAAGCTTTCTAGTTTTATGCAGCTGTATTACATTAACAGCTCAAGAAGGACAAATAAATGGTGTGGTTTCTGAAAACAACATAGCTATACCCTTTGCTAATGTTCTTTTAAAAGGAACTATTAAAGGAACATCAACAAATGAAAAAGGTGCTTTTGGATTACAAAATTTAAGTGCTGGAGATTATACATTATCGGTTTCAGTGCTTGGCTACCAACCTTATATTAAGAAAATAGCACTTAAAGAAAAAGAAAGTAAAACAGTTCTTATAGAGTTAATAGCTTCTTCTGAAGAATTAGAAGAAACTGTAGTAACAGGAACCTTAAAAGCTGTAAATAGATTAGATAGCCCAGTTCCTGTTGAAGTATATAGCCCTACTTTCTTAAAAAAGAACCCTACCGCTAATATCTTTGAAGCACTACAAAATGTAAACGGAGTACGCCCGCAAATAAATTGTAGTGTTTGTAATACTGGAGACATACATATTAATGGTTTAGAAGGCCCTTATACTCTGGTTTTAATAGACGGAATGCCAATTGTAAGTGGATTAGGAACTGTATATGGACTTTCTGGAATTCCTAATTCCCTTATAGAACAAATAGAAATTGTAAAAGGCCCTGCTTCTAGTTTATATGGTAGTGAAGCCGTTGGCGGACTAATTAACGTTATTACAAAAAGTACCGATGAAGCCCCTATATTTTTTGCCGATGCATTTGCTACAGGTTGGGAAGAATATAGTTTAGATTTAGGTGCAAAACTAAGTGTTGGTAAAAAGACAGATGCACTAATAGGAATTAACTACTTTAATTATGATAATCCAATAGATAATAACAATGATAATTTTACCGATTTAACCATACAAGAGCGAATCTCCGTTTTTCAAAAATGGAATTTTAAACGTAAAGAAAACAGAATACTCTCCTTTGCTGGGAGATTTTTTTACGAAAATCGTTGGGGCGGAGAAATGCAATGGACACCCGAATTTAGGGGCGGTACTGATATCTATGGCGAAAGCATTAAAACAAAAAGATGGGAAATATTAGGAAAATACCAATTACCAATTAAAGAAAAGGTCCTATTTTCATTTTCTTATAACGATCACCACCAAGACTCTTTTTATGGAGACACACCTTATTTAGCAGACCAGCGTATTGGTTTTACACAACTTACTTGGGATAAAACTAAAGGGAAACACGATTTACTTTTTGGAACAGCATTACGCTATAATTACTATGATGATAATACTTCTGCTACCGAAACAACTACCGGCAATAATCCAGATGAAATAGTTATTCCTAGTCTTTTTATTCAAGACGAAATAAAGTTTAATAAAAAACACTCTTTATTATTAGGTGCTAGGTATGATTATGATAGTAGACATGGTTCTATTTTTACACCTAGAGCAGCCTATAAATATAAAGTTACTACCAATGGTATTATAAGATTAAATGCCGGCACAGGATTTAGAGTTGTAAATTTATTTACAGAAGACCATGCTGCATTAACTGGATCAAGAGAAGTAATAATTGCTAATGAATTAAAACCAGAACAGTCTTACAATGCCAACCTTAATTACTTGCAAAAATTCTATGGGACCAATGGTACTTTTGCCACACTAGATGCATCACTTTTTTTTACTCATTTTAGCAATGTAATTCTACCAGATTATGACACAAACCCTAATCAAATTATATATGATAATTTAGACGGAAAATCGGTATCTAAAGGAGCTAGTCTTAATTTAGATATTTCATTTCCCAACCAATTAAAAGTTTCTTTAGGAGCTACAATAATGGATGTTAGTAATACAGAAGATGGAATAACAGAAAGACAAATACTAACCGAAGGCTATTCTGGAACATGGGGAGTAACTTATACAATTGCGCCTTGGAATTTAACAATAGATTATACGGGCAACTTTTATGGCCCAATGCGATTACCATTATTAGGAGAACTAGACCCAAGAAGTGAATACTCCCCTGTTTGGAGCATACAAAACATACAGTTTACATATAACGGAATAAAAAACGTAGAGCTTTACGCGGGTGTTAAAAACCTTTTAGACTGGACACCCAACCGTGGAAATCCTTTTATTATTGCTAGAGCTAATGACCCATTTGATAAAGAGGTAACTTTTGATACCAACGGAGATGCTGTTGCCACAGCAAATAACCCTAACGCCTTAACTTTTGACCCAACCTATGTTTATGGACCCAACCAAGGTATTAGAGGATTTTTTGGGATACGTTATCGTTTAGATTAAAGTAAACTACCTCGGGGCAAGCCCACAAGGCATTTATAGGAAACTGATTTTGATTTCGAGGCAAGCCTCGGAGCCTTTAAATCTCGATTATCGAGTAAAATTAGTAGTAAGGTTGTTTTATTAGTCCGACAAAATTTATATACTTTTATAAATAACTAAACCATATAAAATGGCTAATTCTCTGCTTTTTATACCTGATATTTCTGGATTTACAGAATTTATACAAACAACAGAAGTAGAACATAGCCAACATGTTATTGCCGAGCTATTAGAAGTTTTAATACAATCTAATACCGAAGAATTGCAACTTGCCGAAGTTGAAGGAGACGCTTTGTTTTTTTATAAGGAAGGAGAAGTGCCTTCGCAAGAAAGATTACTTGCGCAAATAGAATCTATGTTTATAGCATTCTACAGCCATTTAAAATTATTAAAAGAAAATAGGATTTGCCCTTGTAATGCTTGTGCAACAGCTCCCAATTTGCAATTAAAAATTATAGCACATTGTGGAGAAATACAATTTATTGAAGTACAAAGAAACCGAAAACCTTTTGGTAAAGAAGTAATTGAAGCACATAGAATGCTTAAAAACTCTGTAGATAGTGATAACTACGTTTTAATAAGTAAATCTTTAGCTTCTGAAATAGGATTGCCTATTTATTATTATAGCAAATTATTTAAATTTAGAGAAGGTGTAAATATTTACGATTCTAAAGAACTTACTTATATCTATGCTGTTATTAATTCTGAACTTTTACAACTTAAGCCTTTAAGATCTATAGAAAAGGTTATTTTGCCTAACCCTCCAAATTTAACCTATTCTAAAAATATTGAATTGTCTGCTGAAAAATTATATGAATATATTTCTAATTTTAAATACCGCTACTTATGGGTAAATGGAGTAGATAAATTTGAATACAATGAAAATGAAATTAATAGAAAAGGTACAGAGCATATTTGTGTTATAAAAGAAAAACACTTAGATTTTACCACTGTAGTAAAAGAAGTAAAAAAGGGACAATTAATTTATGGAGAATTCACTAAAAGCCCTCCAATAGTAGATACTTTCTATCAATTTTACACTATTACACCACTTTCTAAAGAAAAATCTAATTTAAAAATAGAAACTTACTGGTTTGTGACATCTCCAATTAAAAAAATTATAATTTTTTTAATTGCTAAAAGAAAAATTAACAAAACCGTTATACAGACCATGGAAAATATAATCAAATTAGCATCTATAACTTAAAAAACTAAACCTCTCTTTGCATTAGGCTTTCTCCAAATTCTCTAAGAACTTCTTTATTTTCTTTAGTAATTTGTAGTTCTTCTAAAACTTCAAATGCCTTTTGCGTATACTCCGATATTTTTTCTTTAGCATTTTCTACAACACCAGTTTCCACAAAAACCTCTTTAACGGTATCTATTTTATGTTTTGTATCATTTGGATGTATAGAATACAAATCTGTTAACTCTCTTATTTGCTCTTTTGTTCCTAACTCTAAGGCTTTTAAATATAAATAGGTTTTTTTATTCTCAATAATATCGCCACCAACTTGTTTTCCAAAAGTTTCAGGATTTCCAAAAGCATCTAAATAATCATCCTGTAATTGAAAAGCTATGCCTAGGTTTCTACCAAAATCGTAAATTCTATTTTGGTCTTCTGTACTTGCTTGTGCAATTATGCCTCCCATTTTCATTGCTGCACCAACTAAAACTGCTGTCTTATAATCTATCATTTTTAAATACTCAGAGATAGTTACATTATCTCTGGTTTCAAAATCCATATCATATTGTTGGCCTTCACAAACTTCTATGGCTGTCTTTGTAAATAATTGTGCTAGAGCCCTAAAGGTATCATTTTCATAATTTTCAAAAAGTTGGTATGCATTTATAAGCATTGCATCTCCAGAAAGTATTCCAGTGTTTATATCCCACTTTTCATGGACAGATGCTTTTCCTCTTCGTAAAGGAGCATCATCCATAATATCATCATGTACTAAAGAAAAATTATGAAAAACTTCTATTGCTAATGCTGCATCTAAAGCTTTTTTATAATCTACTCCAAAAATTTCTGCAGTCATTAAGGTTAAAACTGGTCTTAAACGCTTACCTCCCAATTCTAAAATATAGGATATAGGTTCATAAAGATTTACAGGTTCTTTGGTAATAATCTTTTTTTCTAGATAAGAAATAAATTCAGTACGGAAATAATCTACAGAATGCATGCTTGCAATTTTTTTTCAAAAATACGTCCATTTTATCAAATCTTCTTCAAGATAAATTACAACCTCTAAAAAGAAATATCTTTTCTCTTTTATATGATTTATAAAAATAAATGCAATAGTTTTAAAAAACTTCGTCTTTATAGACAACCAACCTAGGTAATTTACCAAATAAGTAATGCCAAACACTGAGAATAACAAAAATTTAAAGTTGTTTTTTAATAACGAATATGTTTCGTTAAAGGCATATGTACACTCTAAAATTAAAGACACAACAGATCGTGATGCAGAAGATATTATACAAGAAGTAGCTTTAAAACTTTTTTCCAGAACCGATAATTCTTCTCCTATTACTAACATTACAAGTTTTGTTTACCGCGCTATAAAAAATAAAATTATAGATACTATGCGTACCAAAACTAAAAGAATGTCTTTTGAGGAGCAAACAGAATTAAAACTACTAGAATTTTCGGAGCTTTTCTATGAAAATTCCTCTGATATATATTCGGATACTATTAAAATAGAATTAAAAAAAGCAATTAGTAATCTAAAACCCGAATATCAAAGCATTCTAATTGCGGTAGATTTTGAAGGATATAATTATAAAGAAATAGCAAATGAAACAGGAATACCTATAGGAACGCTAATGTCTAGAAGACATAGAGCATTATCCATATTAGCAAAAAAATTAGAAACTAAAAGACATATAAATTAAAAAATAAAATTATGGAACAGTATATAAAACATAAAATTAGAAGTAAAAATATAGGGACAATAATTGGTTGGGTTATTTTTGGAATATTTGCCGCAATAGCCCTTGCTATTCTTTTAGGCTACGGAATTATGTGGCTCTGGAACTGGCTAATGCCAGAACTATTTGGTCTTGCCACTATTGGGTATTGGCAAGCTATTGGGCTATTTGCACTCTCTAAAATTCTTATAGGAAGTATTGGTTGTGGTAGCAGCTCTGGCTCATCTAGGAGTAAAAAAAATAAGCCTTCTTCTAACAAGGATGATATGAATTGTAATGATTTTTCTAAATGGAAACAATATGACAAATTCTGGAAAGAAGAAGGAGAAAGTGCTTTTAACTCGTATTTAAATAAAGATTCTGTAGATAAAGAGCAGTCAGAAAAATAGTATATGTTAAAAAAAAGTAAAACTTTGGAAACTTTTAATGTTTTTAAAGTTTCCTTGACTTATATTTGCCACCTATATGAAAGAAAAAATTCTAGAAAAGGCGGCTGATATGTTTTTAAACTATGGGTTTAAAAGCGTTACGATGGACGATTTAGCGCAGGAAATGGCTATTTCTAAAAAAACTATTTATTCTCATTTTAAAAATAAAACAGAGTTAGTAAATGAAATTACTTCATCCCTATTTTGTTCTGTATCCGAAGGGATTGATGCTATATGTGCATTAGAAAAAAATCCTATTGAAGAGCTTTATGAAATAAAGAAATTTGTTTTACTGCACTTAAAAGGAGATAAAACTTCTCCCCAATATCAATTACAAAAGTATTATCCTAAAATACATGACTCCATAAAACAAAAACATTTTGAAGTCATGAATGAGTGCGTAATTGTTAATATAAAAAGAGGCCTAGAAATGGGAATTTACAGAGAAAACCTGAATATAGATTTTATTTCAAGAATATACTTCTCTGGTGTAACAAGCATTAAGGACTTAAATCTTTTTCCATCAAAGACCTTTAGTCCAGCTAAACTTATGAATGAATATTTAGAATACCACTTAAGAGGTATTGTAACCCCTAAAGGAAGAAAAATATTAAATACAATCATCAATTCAAATCAAGATTAAATGCAAACTAAATTAGTATTATTATTAACCATAGTCCTTTGTAATTTAGGGCTAGCACAAGAGAAAACATATAGCTTTACGTTAGACGAAGCTGTATCTTTTGCTCTAGAAAACAACTACAGCGCCATAAATGCAAATAGAGATATTATTGCTGCGCAAAAACAAAAATGGGAAACCATTGCTGGCGGTTTACCACAAATTAATGGCTCAATAAGTTACCAAAACCAGTTAAAACAGCCAGTTTCTTTAATTCCTGGAGAATTTGCTGGTGGTGCACCTGGTACATTTGTTCCTATTGTTTTTGGGCAAGCACAATCTGCTTCTGCAACAGCAACCTTATCGCAACAAATTTTTGATGGCTCCTATATAGTAGGCGTACAGGCCTCTAAAGTATTTTTAAATTATAGCGCTAATAACAAAGAAAAAACAGAATTAGAAATTCGTAAAGCAGTAACAGAAGCTTATGGTAATGTTTTGTTGGCGCAAGAAAGCATTGCTATTTTAGAAAAAAATAAAGAAACACTTTCTAAAACATTATTTGAAACAACCAAAATATTTGAAAATGGTTTAGGTGATGAAGAAAGTGTAGACCAATTACAAATTACCTTATCTTCTATAGATAACCAATTAAAAAATGCAGTTCGTCTTAAAGGTATTACGTTACAAATGCTAAATTTAGTTATGGGTATTGCTATAGATGCACCAACACAATTAGAAGATAATTTAGACGCTCTTACAGAAAAGCAGGTTAAGCCTAATTTATTAGAAACCAACTTAAATATAGATAACAATATAGATTATAAACTTGCTACAAATTTAAAGCAGCAACGTTTTTACGAACATAAACTTGCAAAAAGTAGAGCTTTACCTAGTTTAAATGCTTTTGTTAATTATGGCACTTCTGCTTTTGCAGATGATTTTAACTTTTTTAATAGTGAACAAAAATGGTTTAACTCCTCTATCTTAGGAGTAGACCTTAATATTCCAATTTTTAGTTCACTAAAAAGAAGTGCAAGTACGCAACGTGCAAAAATAGAATTAGAAAAAGCGAAAACGCAACTACAAGAAGCAGAACAACAGATACGCTTACAGTTAGAAAGTGCTAAGAGCAATTATATTCTTGCCATTGAAAATTATCAGACCACAAAAGATAATTTAAGTTTAGCAGAAAGAATTGAGAAAAAAAATCAAATAAAATATTTTGAAGGACTTGCTACTAGTTTTGAGTTAAGACAAGCACAAACCCAACTTTACAGTACACAACAAGAATATTTACAATCTATGATAGAAGTTATCAAAAAGAAAACAGAATTAGAAATTATTCTAAATACACAATCATAATCAAAAAACAACAATCAATAAAGACATTAAAAATGAAAAAAATAATCTACCTAACAGCCATTACAATAGTATTGTATTCTTGTGGAGGCAAACAAGAGCAATCTGTAGAAAGTACTATTGCATCACAAGATATTAACGCCATAAGAAATCTAAAAAGCTCGCTTTCTGAGAAGCAAATAGCATTAGATTTAGATATGAAACAGCTAGATTCTGTAATTGCTATTTTAGACAGTAATGAAAAATTGCCATTAGTAACAACCGTTGTTGCTAAAGAAAGTGTTTTTAATCACTTCTTAGAGTTACAAGGTAATGTTAAAACAAAACAGAATGTTTTAATTTACCCAGAAACTTCTGGCACATTACAACGTGTTTATGTAAAAGAAGGCCAAAAAGTAAAAAAAGGACAAATATTAGCATCTATAGATGATGGTGGTATGGCAAGCCAATTACAACAATTAAAGACACAAGCAGAACTTGCTAAAACGACCTTTGATCGCCAAAAAAGATTATGGGAACAAAAAATAGGCTCAGAGATTCAGTACTTACAAGCAAAGACTAATTATGAATCTTCGGAAAGTGCTGTTAAACAAGCACAAAGTATGTTTAGCAAATCTACTATTAGAGCTCCGTTTTCTGGAGTTATAGATAATGTAATAAAAGACCAAGGTACTGTTGTAGCTCCAGGCCCTGGATCAGAAGTGTTTCGTATTGTAAATTTATCTAATATGTATATAGAGGTAGATGTTCCAGAAACACACCTAAATAACATAAAAAAAGGAAAAGAAGCTATTGTATATTTTCCAGTATTAGGAGATACAGTATTAACAAAAGTTAGACAAACAGGTAATTTTATAAACCCTAGTAACCGCTCTTTTAGTGTAGAAATTCCTGTTGAAAATAAAACCGGAAACATTAAACCTAACTTAACAGCAAAAGTTAACCTTAATGATTACTCTAAAGATAATGCCATTTTAATACCACAAAGTATTATTTCTGAAAATGCAGAAGGGCAACAATATGTATATGTTGCAGAACAAAATGGAGAAAATAAAGCAAAAGCAACAAAACGTATTATAAATACAGGAAAAACACAAGAAGGACTAGTAGAAATTGTTAGCGGCATCACTAAAGGAGAGCACTTAATTAAAGAAGGTGCAAGGAATGTTAATGATGGTCAAAACGTACAAATCTTAAACGAATAAGTTTATGAGCAAGCAGAAAAAAAACGTCAATAAAGAATTTGGATTATCCTCCTGGTCTATTAATAATCCATCTGTAATTTATGTAATGATTGGGTTATTTTTATGGATTGGCCTTAAAGCATACTTTGCTATGCCTAGAGAAGACTTTCCTGAAATTGTAGAAACCAAAATATACATTAGCACACCTTATCCTGGTAATACTGCCGAGGATGTAGAACGTTTAATTACAGATCCTCTTGAGGATAGAATTAACAATGTAAGTAACGTTGTAAAAGTTACCTCTACCTCCCAAGAAGATTATTCTATAATTACAGTAGAGTTTGATGAGGAATTAACTGTAGAGCAAGCCAAACAAAAAATAAAAGACGAAGTAGATGGTGAAAAAGCAGGGGAAGACTGGCCTACTTTTAACAATGCTAAAGTAGAACCTAATATTTTTGATCTAAATCTCTCGGAATCTTTTCCTATTATGAATGTTAATTTTACAGGAGATTACCCTGTAGATAAACTAAAAGATTTTGCGGAGTATTTAGAAGATGAGATTGAAGACCTAGAAGAAATTAAAGAAGTAGATATTCTTGGTGCTCAAAAAAGAGAAGTAGAAGTTGCTGTAGATGTTTATAAAATGATGGCAGCTAAAATTAGTTTTCAAGATGTTTTAACAGCTATTAGCGGTGGTAATATGACCATGTCTGCAGGTAACATTAAAACCGGAGAGCAACGTAGAACCATTAGGATAATGGGTGAAGTTGTAGATCCACAAGAACTAAATAACTTTGTTGTAAAATCTGAAAACGGTGCTACCTACTTAAAAGACATTGCAAAAGTTTCTTTTGGCGAAGAAGAGAAAACCACTTTTGCACGTGAATTTGGAGAAAGCGTAGTAATGCTAGACATTAAAAAACGATCCGGTAAAAACATGATCGAAGCTTCTTCTAAAATTAGAGAAATTGTAAAAGAAGCTAAAGAAAATTACTATCCTAAAGATCTTAATATTTCTATTGTAAATGATTCCTCTGGAAGAACACTAAACCAAGTAGACGATCTTGTAAACAATATTATATTTGGAATTATTTTAGTAGTAACGGTTTTAATGTTTTTCTTAGGTTTCCGTAATGCCTTATTTGTTGGTTTTGCTATTCCTATGTCTATGTTCATGTCTTTCATGATTCTATCTCTGTTAGGCTACACCTTAAACACCATGATTCTTTTTGGAATGATTATGGGACTAGGTATGTTAGTAGATAATGGTATTGTAGTAGTAGAAAATGTATATAGATTAATGGACGAGGGAATGTCCAGAACCGAAGCCGCTAAAAAAGGTATTGGTGAAATAGCTTTCCCTATTATTATCTCTACACTAACAACTGTTGCTGCCTTTGTTCCATTAGGTTTATGGCCGGGAATTATGGGGCAATTTATGAAGTACTTTCCAATTACATTATCTGTAGTTTTAGGCTCCTCTTTATTTGTTGCTATTTTCATGAATTCCATGCTTGTTTCTCAATTTATGGAACTTGGAGAAAAAGTACTTAAAGTAAAGCAATTAATAAAAATTAGTGCTATTCTTGGTGGTTTTGGACTATTTATACTAGTCTTTGGCGGTGCAATGCGCGGACTTGGTTCAGTAATGATAGTTACAGCCATTATGTTTTGGGTATATAAATATGCGCTTAAAAAATGGGCCATTAGCTTTCAGAAAAACACAATGGTTAAATTTGAAAACTGGTATGAAAGAAGAATACAACACGCTTTAAGAGGGAAAAATGTATACTGGTATTTTGGAATTACTTTTCTTTCTTTAATTGCCGTTTTTATGCTTTTTGGTATGTCTGTAGGTTCTGGAAGAACCAAAATAGAATTTTTTCCAGACAATACGCCTAATGAGATTTATGCCTATATAGAATACCCACAAGGAACCTCTATCGAAAAAACAAATAAAATTACAAAGGCTATAGAAAAAAGGGTTTATGATGTTATTAATAGTGAACCATATATAAACGGAGACAGTAACTATTTAGTAGAATCTGCTGTTTCTAAAGTTGGCGAAGGAGCAGGTAACCCACAAACAGATGGCGGTTCCTCTGCGGAAATGCCACATAGAGGAAAAGTTACCATTTCTATGCGAGAGTATAAATATAGAGGCGGAAGAGATACCGAAGAGCTACGTGGAAAAATACAAACAGCTTTAAGAGGTATTTATCCAGGAGTTGCTATATCAGTAGAGAAAGATGCCGCTGGCCCACCAGCCGGATACCCTATAAACATAGAAATTGAAGGTAAAGACTATGAAGAACTTATAAATGCAGCAGAAGATGTTCGTAATTTTATAAATACTAAAAACATAGCTGGTATAGAAGAACTTAAGATTGATGTTAATAAGAGTAAACCATCTATGGAAGTATCTGTAGATAGAGAAAAAGCAGGTGAACTAGGTGTAACCGTTGGCCAAGTAGGACAGCAATTAAGGCGTTCTTTATTTGGTGAAAAAGCTGGTGTTTATAAAATTAATGGAGATGATTATGACATTAACGTTCGCTTTAACGAAGACATACGTTACAATAAAAGTGCTCTATTTAATCAAAAAATTATTTTTAGAGATCCTTCTAATGGGCAAATAAAAGAAGTTCCTGTTTCTGCTGTTGCAAAACAAAGAAACACTTCTGGGTTTAGTGCTATTAAACACAAAAATAAAAAACGAATAGTAACTATTTATTCTGGATTAAAACCGGGATTTACAGATGCTACAGTTATTGTTGCTCAGATTCAGAAAGAAATGGAGAGCTACAAAAAATTACCACAAGATGTTAAAATAGATTTTACAGGACAAATAGAAGAACAAAACAAGCAAATGGCATTCTTGGTAGGTGCTTTCTTTTCTGGCCTTGGTTTAATTATGTTAATATTAATATTTCAGTTTGGTGGTATTTCTAAACCTTTAATAATAATGATTGCCATTTTCCTAAGTTTCATTGGAGTATTTGGTGGTTTAATGATAACTGGTTGGTCTTTTGTTATAATGATGACCATGATGGGTATTATTTCCTTAGCTGGTATTGTAGTAAATAATGGCGTAGTACTTTTAGATTATACCCAAATTTTAATAGACAGAAAAAAGGTAACATTAAATATAGATGAAAAAGAGTTGCTTAATATGGAACAGGTAACAGATATTCTAACCAAAGGTGGTAAAGCAAGGTTACGCCCAGTAATTTTAACCGCAATTACAACAGTACTTGGTTTAATTCCGCTTGCAATTGGTTTAAACATAGATTTTTTCTCACTATTCTCTGAATTTAACCCAAAAATATATATGGGTGGTGATAATGTAATTTTTTGGGGACCTTTAGCATGGACTGTTATATTTGGATTAATAGTAGCAACCTTCCTAACCCTTATAATTGTTCCGGTATTATTTAATATTATATACCGTATAAAAATTGCAGTGAAAAGAAAGCCAAAAACAGCTACAAAAGAAATAGATATAGCTGTTTAATATATATTAAAAAAGCCTCTAACATATTATCTTTTAGGGGCTTTTTAATGTTTAAAATACCTAAAAAAGTCTTAGGGAAATTTTATAAGAAGCCCAAACCCTTTTTATAAGTTGCATATAAACATTACACCATAAAAAAAGCTCTTATTACCAAGGTAATAAGAGCTTTTATATAGTTAAAAACTTTTATTTATTTAAAACTACTGCTTCTGCATTATTCCATTGAATAACATTTGCAATTTGGTTATTAGAATAATCTACTTCACTAAGTCCTTCACCTTTCCAAAAAAACCATTTTCCAGTTTTTACACCATTTTCATATTGTCCCATGGCAATTTTTTTACCATTTTCATTATACATTTTCCACTCCCCGTGTAACTCTTTATCTACAAAATAACCAGTTTGAGAAACTTCTCCATTATCGTGGTAAAAAGTTGCTTTTACTATTTCTCCTTCTATTTCATAAGAAGGACTTTTATCTTGTGCATATATACTGACAGTCGCTATAAGTGCTAAAAAGAATATTGCTTTTTTCATAATTTTATATTTTTTATATACGTTATACTAACATTAACGTTACAAATATAGAAATATTTTACACAAAATCAACAAATACGTAACATTTAATTTACATTAAATTAACATTGAACACACAAGTATCTAATTATTAGCTAATTAACTATTTGACTCTTATTTACATTGGTCGGCATAATTAAATAAAAATCCGTTGTAATATAACCTACTAAATTGCTGATACTTCTTAAATTTGCCCTCAAAAGTAAAATATCATGTATAGGAGTCATACTTGTGGTGAATTAAGAGAGGAACATATAGAAAATAACATTACCCTATCTGGTTGGGTACATAAGACAAGAGATAAAGGTTTTGTTGTTTGGATAGATTTACGTGACCGTTTTGGAATAACCCAACTTATTTTTGATGAGGAAAGAACTTCTAAAGAGCTTTTAGAACAAGCTCGTAGTCTTGGAAGAGAGTTTGTAATTCAAATAAAAGGTACCGTTTTAGAAAGAGCCTCTAAAAATGCAAATATCCCAACTGGGAATATAGAAGTATTGGTACAAGAGCTAACTATTCTCAACGAGTCTAAAACACCTCCTTTTACCATTGAAGATGACACCGATGGTGGGGAAGATATTCGTATGAAATATCGTTACCTAGATATTAGAAGAAATATAGTAAAGAACAACCTTATATTTAGGAGTAAGGTTTCTATGGAAGTACGCAAGTACCTTTCCGACGGTGGTTTTATAGAAGTAGAAACTCCGTATTTAATTAAATCTACTCCAGAAGGTGCCAGAGATTTTGTGGTTCCTAGCCGTATGAACGAAGGGCAATTTTATGCCTTACCACAATCGCCACAAACCTTTAAGCAATTACTTATGGTAGGTGGCATGGATAAGTACTTTCAAATTGTAAAATGCTTTAGAGATGAAGATTTGCGTGCAGATCGCCAGCCAGAATTTACACAGATAGATTGCGAAATGGCATTTGTAGAACAAGAAGATATTTTAAATGCTTTTGAAGGTTTAACAAAACACCTTTTAAAAGAAATTAAAGGTATAGACATTAGTTCTTTCCCAAGAATGACATATGATGCTGCTATGGCCAAATATGGTAATGACAAACCAGATATTCGTTTTGGAATGGAGTTTGGAGAACTAAACGCTGTTGCAAAACACAAAGAATTTAATGTCTTTAATTCTGCAGAGCTAGTGGTAGGTATTGCAATACCAGGAGCAGCAACCTATACCAGAAAAGAAATAGATAAACTTATAGATTGGGTACGTAGACCACAAGTAGGTGCCAAAGGAATGGTTTATGTAAAATGTAATGAAGATGGTACTTTTAAATCTTCAGTAGATAAATTCTATGACCAAGAAGATTTAGCAAACTGGGCAAAAGTTACTGGAGCTAAAGCTGGCGATTTAATATGCATGCTTTCTGGAGATACCAATGCAACAAGAGCACAATTAAGTGCTTTACGAATGGAAATGGCAGAACGTCTAAACCTACGTAATCCAGAAGAGTTTGCTCCATTATGGGTAATAGATTTTCCTTTATTAGAGTTAGACGAGGAAACAGGAAACTACCATGCCATGCACCACCCATTTACATCTCCAAAACCTGGACAATTAGAATTATTAGATACCAACCCAGGAGCTGTAAAAGCAAATGCGTATGATTTGGTACTTAATGGTAATGAAATTGGCGGAGGTTCTATTCGTATTCATGATAAAGAAACGCAAGCAACTATGTTTAAGCATTTAGGGTTTTCTCCTGAAGAGGCAAAAGCACAATTTGGTTTTTTAATGGATGCTTTTCAATATGGCGCTCCTCCTCATGGTGGTATTGCTTTTGGTTTAGATAGATTAGTTTCTATTTTAGGCGGACAAGAAACCATAAGAGACTTTATTGCTTTCCCTAAAAACAATAGCGGACGAGATGTTATGATAGACGCCCCTGCTCCTATTGATAAGGAACAATTAAAAGAACTGCGGTTACAACTAAACTTAGAGTCTTAATATTATAAAATCCTGCTAATTAGCAGGATTTTTTTAATACTTTTAAGAAAGGATTTAAATAAATGCCAACCCAACAAAAAAATCTATTCACAAAACTTCTTAAATGGAGATATAAACATATCTCTGATAAGAATTTTACACATATATTAAGTATTCTAGTAGGTTTACTTGCGGGTTTAGCATCGGTTACTCTAAAAAATCTTACCTTTTTCATTAGTTCTTCTCTAGAAACAGGGATTGTTTTTTCAAGTAATCAGTTATACTTTATATTACCTATCCTAGGTTTAACATTGGTATATCTATATGTAAAATACATCCACAAAGAAAAAATAGAACATGCTGTATCTTCTATTTTATTTGCGCTATCTAGAAAAAAAAGCCTCATCAAACTTAAAAAAATATATAGTCCTTTAATTACCGCACCACTTACAGTTGGCTTTGGAGGTTCTGTAGGGTTGCTAGGACCAGCAGTAGCATCTGGAGCAGCCATAAGTTCTAACCTTGGTCGTATACTACACGTAAATGCTAAAACACGCTCTTTGTTAATTGCATGTGCATCTGCAGGGGCAATAGCCTCTATATTTCAATCCCCTATTGCAGCTATTATTTTTGCCGTAGAAGTTTTTAGCTTAGATTTTACTATGCTTTCTGTACTTCCGTTACTTTTAGCATCTATCTCTGGAGTACTAACTTCTTATTTCTTTTTGGGAAATGAGGTGTTATTTAAATTCTCTTTAACCGATAATTTTGAAATTAAAGACACCCTATTTTATATTTTACTAGGTGTAGGTACTGCCATAGCTTCTATCTATTTTACCAAAATGTATTTTGGAATTCTTACCCTTTTTAAACCCCTAAAAAGCCCAAAATACAGGCTCTTAGTTGGTGGGTTAGCCATTGGTATTATGCTCTATTTTATTCCCCCACTATATGGTGAAGGTTTTGGTTTTATTAATAATCTTTTAGAAGGCAATCATTTAAAAGCTATAGGAACCACTCCTTTTGATGCGTATAGAAATAATATATGGGTGGTAATTTCGCTACTATTTGGACTTACCATTTTTAAGGCAGTAGCAATGACCACCACGTTTGCCGCTGGTGGTTCTGGTGGTATTTTTATACCAACTATGGTTATGGGAAGTGCTTTAGGGAATGTTGTAGCTAAAGTAATTAATAACCTTGGTTTAGGCTTTTCTGTATCTGAAAGTAACTTTACACTAATAGGAATGGCAGGCTTAATTGCAGGGGTATTGCATGCGCCTTTAACTGCAATTTTCTTAATAGCAGAAATAACTGGTGGATATGAATTATTTGTTCCATTAATGATAACTGCATCTATATCTTACTTAATAACTAAGAATGCAGTAGATCACTCTATTTATACTAGAGAACTTGCAGAAAGTGGTAACCTATTAACCCATAATAAAGATAAAACGGTATTAACTTTAATGGAGTTAGATGATGTTATAGAAGATAATTTTAAGGTAATACACCCTGAAATGACACTTGGAGACATGTTACTTAAATCTGTGTCAAAATCTACAAGAAATATTTACCCAGTGGTAGATGATAGTAAAGCTCTAGTTGGTATTGTTTTGTTAGATGATATAAGGGAGTTTATGTTTGATAGAGCTTTGTATAAAACCACAAAAGTAGAAACTTTTATGCACCAAGCTCCAGATTATATTTTTTATGGAGATGATAGTATGCAAATAGTAATGCAAAAATTTCAAAATAGTGGCGCTTGGAATTTACCTGTTATTAAAAAAGGAAAGTATATGGGCTTTGTTTCTAAATCTAAATTATTAACTGCGTATAGACGTAAACTAATTAATTTTACCGAATAAAACTATGTTAGTCATTGCAAAAGGAATATTAGTGCTAATTTTTTTAAACCTTTCTTGTTTACATTGGTATTGGGCCTTTGGAGGTAAATGGGGTTTAGAATATGTAATACCAACAAAAACAAATATAGAAAAAGCTATTAGCCCAAAACCAATAGCTACTATACTAGTTGCAATTGCATTGCTTTTCATTGCATATATTTATTTACTACTTATATTTAACATCTATATAAATATACTCCCAACATGGATTATAAAATATGGAATATGGATTGTTCCTAGTGTTTTTCTTTTAAGAGTTCTTGGTGATTTTAAATATGTTGGGCTATTTAAAAAAATAAAAAAAACAACTTTTGCAATTAACGATACAAAATACTTTATTCCCTTGTGTGCAATTATAGCTACTCTTGGGTTTATTATTGCCTTAAATTAAATTATTTTGAAATACATTATAACAATAATTACAATAGTCGCATTTGGTTCTATTGCTTATGGATTTACTTTAGAGGAAAGTGAAACACAACTTTCTCACAAATACATAGGGGCTGGTACTGCAGCTTTATTTTTAGTAGCTATGCCACTTTTTCTTTATAAAGAGAGTAAAGGAAAAAAAATGAATGATTATATGCTTACCGAAGAAAATGTAAGAAAAATGCAAGGAAAGCCACCCAAAAAGACTGAAAACCAGTAATTTCCAATACATTTTATTTCTATTCTAAACTATTTTTGCCCAAAAAATTATAAATTAGTGTATTAATTTTTAATTTTTATTCTAATGACTGGTACAGTAAAATTTTTTAATGGATCTAAAGGATATGGGTTCATAACCAATGATGATACAGGAAAAGACATTTTTGTTCATGCTACTGCATTAAACGGAGTACAATTAAATGAAGGGGATAAAGTAGAGTATGAAGAAGAGGAAGGCAGAAAAGGAATTGTTGCAGGACAAGTCCAAGTTATTTAATGCTTTTGCATATAATTTTAATTTCTCTTTTTACTAAAAAAACGTTTTAATAGTTCAGAAGCTTCTTCTGCCAATAATCCTCCTTCTATTTTTGTTTTAGGATGTAATTTAGTGCCTAAAGCTCTGCAACCCCTCTCCAAATCTGTTGCAGCAAACACAATTCTAGAAATTTGGCTCCAATATAATGCTCCTGCACACATTTGGCATGGCTCTAAAGTAACATACAAGGTACATTCTTTTAAATATTTACCGCCTAAAAAATTAGCTGCAGAAGTAATGGCTTGCATTTCTGCATGTGCAGTAACATCATTCAATTGTTCTGTAAGATTATGTGCTCTAGCTATAATTTTATCTTTAACTACAATAATTGCACCTACAGGAACTTCTCCTTTATCATACGCTTCTTCTGCTTCTTGCAAAGCCTTTTTCATGTAATAGGTATCATCAAAAGGTTGGATCATATTGTAAATTTAATTCAAGAATAATAAAAAAAGTAGGCTTTATAAAATAATGAAGAGCATAAGGTAAACTCTATATTTAATATACCGTCATAAAAACCGTAATTTTGTTACCTTAACTAATGTGGGCATGCCTAAAACTTTATTATCAACTATAAATTCTCCAAACGATCTTAAAAGATTAGCACAAGAGCAATTACCACAATTAGCGCAAGAAATACGTAGTTTTATCATTACAATTGTTGCTACTAAAGAAGGACATTTAGGGGCAAGTTTAGGAGTGGTAGAGCTCACTATTGCATTACATTATGTTTTTAACACCCCTATAGATAATCTTATTTGGGATGTGGGGCATCAAGCCTACGGGCATAAAATACTTACCGGCAGAAAAGATGTTTTTGAAACCAACAGGCAACTAAATGGCATAAGTGGTTTTCCTAAAATTGACGAAAGTATTTATGATGCTTTTGGAACAGGGCATAGTTCTACTTCTATTTCGGCCATATTAGGTATGGCAATTGCAGCAAATATTAAAGGAGATATAACTAAAAATCATATTGCAGTAATTGGTGATGCTTCTATTGCTAGTGGAATGGCTTTTGAAGGGCTTAACCATGGTGGAGTTACCAATGCTAATGTTCTAATTATTTTAAATGATAATGCTATTGGTATTGACCCTAGCGTAGGTGCTTTAAAAAAATACCTTACTAATGTTAAAAAAGGAACAGCAAAGGACGAAAATATTTTTGAATGCTTAAACTTTAATTATACGGGCCCTATAGATGGTCATAATATAAATGATTTAATAAAAGAGTTAAAACGCTTACAAAATATAAAAGGCCCCAAATTATTACATGTTATTACCACTAAAGGCAAAGGATTAAAACAAGCTGAAGAAAACCAAGTTACCTACCATGCTCCAGGAAAGTTTAACAAAACTACTGGAGATTTAATTCCTAAAAACAATTTAGTACAAGCTCCAAAATACCAAGATGTTTTTGGACATACTATTGTAGAACTAGCTCTTAATAATAAAAATATTGTAGGTATTACACCTGCAATGCCAACAGGAAGTTCTTTAAAATATATGATGGAAAAAATTCCTGACCGTGCTTTTGATGTTGGTATTGCAGAACAACATGCTGTAACCTTAGCTGCAGGTATGGTAAAAGAAGGACTTATACCCTTTTGTAATATTTATTCTACCTTTTTACAAAGAGCCTATGACCAAGTTATACATGATGTTGCTCTACAGAACCTACCTGTTATTTTTTGTTTAGACCGTGCTGGTTTGGTTGGCCAAGATGGTGCAACACATCATGGAATTTATGATATAGCATTTTTAAGATGCATTCCAAATCTTATTATTTTTGCTCCTTTAAATGAAATAGAATTACGAAATATAATGTACACTGCTCAATTAGGACTAAAACATCCAATTGCAATTAGATACCCTAGAGGAAGAGGTGAAAATGTTGATTGGAAAAAGAAATTTAAAAAAATTAACATAGGAAGTTCCCAAGAATTAAAAAAAGGCACAAAAATTGCTGTAATCTCCACTGGAACAATCGGAAATTTAGTTTCAAAAGTTATAAATGATTTAGATTCTAATACAGAAATTGGTCACTATTCTATGCCATTTATAAAACCTTTAGACACTAATAGGCTAAAAAGTATCTGTACAAATTATGAGGCTATTATTAGTATAGAAGATGGTTGTATAAGCGGCGGATTTGGTAGTGCCATTTCTGAATTTGTTTTAGATAATACGTATAAAAACACGATTAAAATACTTGGAGTTCCTGATGTTTTTATTGAGCACGGCAGCCTAGAAGAATTACATAAAATAGCTAAAATTGACTATACAACCATTAAAAAGAGCATAAATGAATTACGCTTATCTTAAAAAACTAGTCCAAAAAATAGTTCTAGCTTTATTTTTAATAACATTTTCCCTACCCTCTTTTTCTCAAGATTCTCTTGCCACAACTTCAGAAATAGATACTACAATAATTAATACTATTGTTATTAGAAAAAATCAAGAAAAAATTAAGCATATTCCAAGGGGAGCGCACTTAACAAACCCTTATATTTCTTTTAAAAAAACAAAACCTTTAGCTAAAAAATTTAAAAGATTTAGAATTCCATCTTTCTGGATTAAGAAAAACCAATTAGGAATCAGAGTAAGTGAAGTTGCTTTTGTAAACTGGAATGCAGGTGGTAACAACTCTATTAGTGGTCTTGGCAGTCTTAAATTTGAAAGAAATTATAAATTTAGGTATGTACAATGGGATAATGAGTTAGAGTTAAGATACGGTCTAAACGCACAGGAAGACCAGAAATTAAGAAAAACGGATGATAACATAAGAATGAGTTCTACATTTGGGTATAGAAGAGATACTATAAGTAATTGGTACTATTCTGTAAAAGCAAATCTTAGAACACAATTTTCTAATGGGTATAAATATCCTGATAGAACTACTCCTATTTCTAGGTTTATGGCTCCAGGTTATTTCTTCTTTGGTGCCGGGACATCGTATATTACTCCAGATCAAAAATTTAATTTATACATATCTCCACTAACATTAAAGTCTACCTATGTTTTAGACCAAAGACTTGCAGACAAAGGTGCTTTTGGGGTTAAAAAAGCTACTTTAGATACTAATGGAAATATAATAACACCAGGGGAAACCGTTTTTGTAGAACTTGGTTTTTTATTAACCAATACTTGGCAAACCAACATTGCTAAAAATGTAAAAATGAAGCATAGGCTTTCTCTATATACAGATTACCTAACTAGTTTTGGTAATGTAGATGTAGACTGGGAATTAAATATTGACTTAAAAGTAAATAAATACATAAAAGCTAATATTGGAACTCATATTATTTATGATGACGATATTCTTTTTGATGAAGTTAAAGAAAATGGTGTTGTCGTAGATGCTGGTATCCCTAGAATACAGTTTAAACAATTATTAGGTGTGGGTGTTTCTTATGATTTTTAGTTTAGTTGCTTCCCCATTATTTTATTATGAATATGTACCGCAGCACTATCAGAAAGGCTAGCTACATAACAACATGTATTTAATAAAATATTATAAAGAGAAATTTCTGTACGCTGGTAAAACTTAGGCAAAGTACTTATCATTAACCTGTCGTAGTTAGATGCCTTGTTTTCTTTTTCATTTATAAGAGCAGAAGAATACACGTCTAATATATCTGAGATTATTTTATACCCCGCTATCTCCTTTTCTATAACTTCCTGTGCCTTATATACCTTATTTACACTTAATGTAATTATATCTTTAATTTGTGCAGCATAAGTACTTTTATCTAATAATGACACATGAAAATCCCCTTTAAGAATGGCATCTTCATTAGTAATAAATATATCTATTGCATCTGTAATTAATGTATTTATTGCCAAAGCACGTAAATAACTTAAACGATCTTCTCTATAGACTAAAGAATTATACTTCTTAGTATTAATACTATCTTTTACTAGCTTAATTAAATACTCTAAAGCATAATCCTCAGAAATTAATCCAAGATTAATACCGTCTTCAAAATCTATAATGGTATAACAAATATCATCCGCAGCTTCTACTAAGAAAGTTAATGGGTGCCTTGCATAAGAAACCTTATCACC
This sequence comes from Maribacter vaceletii, assembly GCF_003634105.1. Classification (GTDB taxonomy): domain Bacteria; phylum Bacteroidota; class Bacteroidia; order Flavobacteriales; family Flavobacteriaceae; genus Maribacter_B; species Maribacter_B vaceletii. The sequence goes on from NZ_RBIQ01000007.1 coordinate 835,525, forward strand.
ATTTCTTGTTTGCTTAAGGCCTAACTCATTTGCAACATTAATAAATGCTTCTTTTTCACTTTGAAAAAAACCAAATTTTTTATCTGCAATATGTTTTGTAGGCTTTTTAGGAAGCGATTCTTTTGGATATTTCATAAAAGCACCCAAAGTAGCATAACTAAGGCGTAATCCTCCGGAAACACCTTCTTTAGATTCTGTTAGGAGTTTAAAACCATTAGCATTACCTTCAAAATCTATAATATCTTGATATTCTTTTTTAGATAAAACCGACTGGTATTTTTTTCCAGCTCCAGTTTTAAAAAATTCCCCAATAGATTTTTCTCCACTGTGTCCAAAAGGTGGGTTCCCAATATCATGAGATAAGGCAGCTGCAGCAACAATAGCTCCAAAATCATTGAATTTATACCCATGTATTTCACTTAAATACGGATGCTTTTCTACTATTTTTTTTCCAGCAATTCTACCTAAACTACGTCCCACAACAGAAACTTCTAAACTATGCGTAAGTCTTGTATGCACAAAATCGGTTTTAGACAAAGGAATAACTTGTGTTTTATCTTGTAAACTCCTAAAGGCCTTAGAAAATATTATACGATCATAATCTACTTCAAAACCAAGTCTAGTTTCATCTTGCTCTTTACGTAACCTTTTAAAAGTATCTCCTTGTCTTTTTAATGATAATAATTGCTCCCAGTGCATTGTAAAATTTTATAATATGCAAGTTACATTTTACAAAATAGTAATGCTAATAAAAAACAGTATTAACTTAATTGATAAAAATACCAACTCATTTTTTTGCAAAAACGAGACTTCTTTTTCTTAAAAAATGATACATTTATATATATTAATAACTATCAAATTTATTGAAAAATATAACCTTTAGATAACACTGCAATCTAACTTCTTTTAGATATTTGCCGATTTATTTCTTTACAAAATTTATGGATAATGTTTACTTAATAATGATTGTGGCACTTGCTTTTTTAGCAATTGCAGATTTAGTGGTCGGAGTTAGTAATGATGCTGTAAATTTTTTAAATTCTGCTATTGGCTCTAAAGCTATTTCATTTAAAACCATAATGATTGTAGCTAGTATTGGTATTGCCTGTGGTGCCATTTTTTCTAGTGGTATGATGGAGGTTGCTCGTAAAGACATCTTTAATCCTGGTGAGTTTTATTTTAATGAAATCATGTTCATATTCATGGCTGTTATGATTACAGACATTTTGTTGTTAGATTTCTTTAACACCTTAGGAATGCCTACCTCTACAACCGTTTCCATAGTTTTTGAATTACTAGGTGCTGCAGTTGCAATGGCTTTAATTAAAATTGCAAATAATAATGGCGCCTTTTCTGAAGTAGTACAATATATAAATACTGAAAAAGCTGTTATAATTATAGCTGGTATTGTACTATCTATATTAATTGCTTTTACAATAGGTGCTCTTGTACAATGGCTAACTAGGCTATTAATTTCTTTTGATTTTAAGAAAAAACCTAAATGGGTAGGTGCAGTTTTTGGAGGTATTGCTTTAACTGCAATTTCTTATTTTATACTTATTGAGGGTATTAAGGGAACTACACTGGTACAGCATAGCTTTAAAATAATAGGAAACATTACTCTTGAATCATTTATAGAACAAAAACCTTTTTTAATTATTTTTTCTACATTTTCTGTTCTTATTGCTTTATCGTTCTTATTAATATCTTTTACTAAAATTAATATTTACAAGCTAATAATTACAGTAGGTACTTTTGCCTTAGCGCTTGCTTTTGCAGGTAATGATTTAATGAATTTTATAGGTGTTCCTATTGCTGCTTGGCAATCTTATGAAGCTTGGGAAGCTTCAGGGGTTTTAGCAACAAAGTTTAGTATGGAAATACTGTCCCAAAAAGTTCCTACACCAAACATATTACTTTTTATTGCTGGCATTATTATGGTTGTTACTCTTTGGTTTTCTAGTAAAGCAAAGGCTGTTGTTAAAACATCCATAGATTTATCTAGCCAAGAAAGAATAAAAGAACGTTTTCAACCTAATTTTATTTCTCGCTCATTAGTTAGGTTTGCAGTTAATACTTCTGAAATTTTCACCAGTATTTTGTCAAAAAATATGCAAGACAAAATAGAAATTCAATTTACAAAAACAGCCCCAATTATATCTAAAGACAAACCGCAAGATTTACCAGCTTTTGACATGGTACGTGCAGCTGTAAACTTAATGGTTGCAGGTATATTAATTTCTATAGCAACTTCTTTTAAACTACCCTTATCTACTACATACGTTACATTTATGGTAGGTATGGGAACATCATTAGCAGATAGAGCATGGGGAGCAGAAAGCGCTGTATATAGAGTAGCTGGAGTATTAAATGTTATTGGCGGTTGGTTTGGTACTGCTTTAATTGCCTTTATAGCATCTGGAGGTATTTTAACCATAATCTATTTTGGAAAAGGGGTAGCTATTACGATCTTACTTTTTGCCGTATTTTTCTTATTGTTAAGAAGCTACATTTCCTATAACAGAAAAAACAAAATTCTTAAAGAAGAAGATAGTTTAAGTAAAGCGGAAAGTAGCTCTATACAAGGTGTTATAGAAGAAAGTGCACATAATGTTGCAAGAGTAGTTAAAAGGGCAAATAAAATATTTACAACAAGCTTTAATAGCCTTGCAAAACAAGATTTAGAAACGCTTAAAAAGAATAAAAAAGGTGTTGTACGGCTTTCTGAAGAAATAGACGATTTAAGAGACCATATTTTTTATTTTATAAAAAATTTAGATGAAGCAAGTGTTGGCGCTAGTAATTTCTACATCAATATACTAGGCTATTTACAAGCCATGACACAATCTTTAGAATATATTGCTAAAGTTACACACAAACACATTAGCAACAATCACAAAAAATTAAAATATAACCAAATTAAAGAGCTAAAAGAAATAGAGATTGAGTTAATAAAATTATTTACGGATACACAGATAGTATTTGAGAATAGGTCTTTTGAAGAAATTGAAAGTATTGTTAAACACAAAAACAATCTTTTTAATTTAGTTTCAGAGAAAATAGAAAAACAAGTAGCAAGAACAAGGACAGAAGAATCTAGTCCTAAAAACACTACTTTATATTTTACACTACTACTAGAAACTAAAGATTTAATAACTGCAACAATGAACCTATTAGAATCTTATTATAAAGAACATGATAGCTCTGTAAAACCTGCAACTATAGATAAAGATTTTTAATAAAAGATTTTTATTGTAAAGAAACTAGCTCTAAAGTGGTGGTGTACAATTCTCTGTTTTCCATTTTTGCTTTTAGCCAAGCGTAAAAACTCATTACATAAATATCTTCTTCGCGGTTATCTTTCCAATCAAAAGAACGTTCTACTTTTTCTTTAAAAGATGATGTATTCACATTTTTAGGAGATTCATAATATGCTAGCGCTAACTGTATAAAAGTTAATACCCTTTCTTCTTTTATTGCTATTAGCCTTTCTTTAAATTTAATTTTAAAACTCTTTACTCGCAATAAAACTAAATCTAGTTCATCTAATTCTATTACTAATAAAATTTCTAGCATACTCTTTTTTAATACCCATAACCAGCCCGCTTTTTTTTCATACCAAACATCACTATGATTTAATCTTTTTATAATTTGATACGCTGCTTTATATCTTTTTTGTTGAAAAAGACACATCATCTTTATTAACTGTATATCTAATGCTCCTGAGGAGTCTTTTTCTAAAATCTCCAAGGCTTTATCATGTTTTCCAGTATAATTATAATTTAATCCTTTAAGCGTATTTAAATCCCCTAAAAAACGACGATAGTAAACCTTATTATTCCTCTTCATTTGTGCTTCCATTTTTTCTACAAAAAACATAGAGCTCTTAAAGTTTTTATTCCTAAAATGTACCATTGCCATAACTTGTAAAATACCAATATGATAGTACAAATGTTTATGTGCCAAGGTTTCTTTGGTGCTCACTACAGCATATGCTTTTTCTATAAATGGCGTGACTCTATAATAATTACGCTGCAATTTTGCTGTTATAGAAGTTAAATTCATTAACTGATACAAGGATTTATAAGATAAGGAGGCATTTATAGATACATTAAATTTTGTAAATGCCTTTTCTACAATACCATCTAAAACAGGTAATGAATCTGTAATAAGCATTTTTTCTTTAATTTCTGCATACGCCATATTTAATTTAAAATCTTTTTGAAAAGCCTCCATATTAAATATGGATGCCTTAAAAACTTCTTCTAAATTTAAAGAGGAATTACAGTGAGCATATTGTATTTTGGTATGGTAAATTTCATTTAGCAAAGAGTAATGATCTATAAAACTGGCTAACTTTTCTGCTTTAGCAAGGGTGTTATAACCAAGCTTGTATTCTTTTTGTTCTAAGAATAAACGGCTTACTACAAGTAATTTTATAACCTCTATCTCTTCAGAGGTTTCTCCTTCAAAACTTTTAGTAGCAATAAAATCAAGTAAACTATCTTGTAATCTTTTGCATAAAGCATGAAAAGCATTTTTATTTGGTTTACCATAGAGTTTAACATCTAAGGCGTTTGTCTCTCCTTTTAATAGATAATTAAATAAAATAATATTTTTAACATCTCCTCTACGATTCTTATTTTTTAACCATAAGACAAAATGCTGCCTATTTTCTATAGATAAAGAGTTAATAATTAAAATTATTTTATTCATTTAATCGTAAGTAATTTAATTGCATAAATCATAAATATATGAATTTTATAATAAAATATTATATATTTAATCATAAGTAAATTATATTTTTTGATTATTAAAAACTCTTTCACCGTTGCATCTTTGTACCATACTAAACATCAAAAAAAATAGTATGGAAAATCAAATGTTTACAGAAACAAAAAAGAATACGCGATTAGAAAAAGAAAAAAAAGAGCAAGATTATGATTTAAAACCCACACCAGCTTTTATATCTGCATCTTGGAGCGCCTTGCTTTTAGGAATGGTCTCTTTTTGTATTGGTCTATGGAATGCAGATATGCTATTGAATGAAAAAGGGTACTATTTTACCGTTCTTTTATTTGGGCTATTCTCTGTAGTATCGGTACAAAAGAGTGTACGTGATAAAAAAGAAGGACTCCCCGTTACCGAAGCCTATTATGGTATTAGTTGGTTTACAACTATAACCTCTATTGTGTTATTAGTTATTGGTCTTTGGAATGCAGATTTACTGTTAAGTGAAAAGGGCTTTTATGGCATGTCTTTTACCTTAAGTTTATTCTCTGCCATTGCTGTACAAAAGAATACTCGTGACCTTAAATTTTTAGAGGAATTAGAATAGAAAGTAATTTTTTATGAAAAAGCATTAAAACGTAATTCTAATAAATTGCGTTTTGATGTTTACCAAAAGGCAATTCTTGTATAAGGATTGCCTTTTCCTATGTTTTTTAATACTAAAAATCGTTTAATACAACTTCAATTATACTTTGTAATTTTATATTGATATTTCAGATTCTAACGCTACCATCATTATAACCAGAAACAATTTTTATTCTACCTTTTTTATTCCAAAAAAATGACTATACAGGGCTTTCGTTTTAATGAAATAGTATCAAAAAATATATGATGAATAGCTTTATTAATTTAAGCATCTAATTAACATTTATCCTTTGCTAAACTAAGTAACACATTAAGCTTTATAATATCTGATATAACACGATCCTCAAGGATTTCAAAAAAACTTTTAGAACCATATCTTATACCCCATTTTGTTCTATCAATACTAAAAACAGCTCTATAATCAGTTTCAGAAACTGGTTGCTCTTCTATATCAAAATCTATTGAGTTTGTAATTCCTTTAATGATTAAATCTGCTTTTAATGAAATTTTTGACTTGGATTTATAGTTCACTTCTGTTATTACTAAATAAGCAAAAGGAAATTTTTCTGTATTAAAAAAATCTCCTCCTTTTAAATGGTTTGTAAGTAGTGAATTATATTTGCTATCAATAATTGAGTTCATATCTACTATAAATTCGCCACCCACTAATAAACTATTTTTAAAAAGTAATTCCCCTCTTTTAAATTTAATTGAGCCAGAGTGCTCTACTATATCAAATGATTTTGAACCTAACCATGAAATTTTACTATCAACAATATCAATTGGTTTCTTTTCTTGGGCTGATAGGCATGTAAAATTTATTAATAGTAACATTAACATTGTTTTTAATACATTCTTCATAATTCTAAGTTTTTAAATTTATATCTAAGATATATTTGAGCAAAGCTTTTAAATGTAAAAGGTTTGTCAAAGATTTGTAAAAAGTATGTAATCGAATACTAGACCTAATTTTCAATACTTAAATTTGCTTAATGGTTAAACCTAAAAAAAGTGTCTTTTATATCTTGGGGATTTTAATTCTTGTATTAATCTATTCTATCTTTGTAAATACTACCTTTCCTAAAACCGAAATTATAAATGTGTCTCTTCGTAATATAGGCCACAAGTTATTACTAAAAAATAACGATACATCCTCTTTAGTCTTACCCATTAAAAAAAAATCCAACAATTGGTTCGAAATTTCATTTGATTCAAAAATCTCAATCTCTCCTAGTTTTTTAACCAAAACTGTTAGTACTACTTTTAAGAGACTAAAATTACCTGCAAATTATATTGTCGAAGTAAAAAGTTGTGAGTTAAACGAAATAGTTTATAGTTACAAAATGTCTCTGAAAGAAGAGGGGGTTATTATCCCATGTATTGGCAGAGATTTGCCAAAATCTTGCTATAAATTAAACATAAAGTTCCTTTCTTCCTCTAAAAAACCATGGAACTTCATTCCTTATAGTTTAATAAGTATTGGGGTTATAATAATTTTCTATTTTTTACTTAAAAAAAAAGAGCAAAAGAAAAAAAATATTACAAAGGCTTCTTATAATATAAAAGACATCTTAAATACTGAGGAAAGAAAATTAATTCTCAACGGTATTGAAATAGATTTAAGTGAAAAAGAAACAGAAATATTAACATTATTTCTAAACAAACCAAATCAAATTATATCAAGAGAAAAACTACAAAAAGAAATTTGGGAAGACAAAGGTGTTATTGTAGGCAGAAGTTTAGATACATATATTTCTAAACTCAGAAAAAAATTAAGGAAAAACAGCTCTATAGAGATTCTTAATATTCGTGGTAAAGGCTATAAAATGAAGATCTAAATTTCTTCGATAAAATTAACCCTTACAATACATCTGATTTTCACAAGTCGGAAAAGACCTTAGAGGACTATCTATAAAAATTCATCTCATCTATATATTTCCAAACCACTTTTGGCAACAAAGGTTTTATGTTTTTACCTAATTTATGGTTTTTGCGAATAAATGTGGATGAAATTTCCATTATTGGAGCATCTACCCTATGTATTTTAGGGTGATTTTTAAACTGATGTTCTACAACGCCACTAGAAACTCTAGGATATACATAAATAGAATACTCTTCTAAAATAATATCGAAATTTTTCCATTTATGAAAGCCCTTTAAATTATCTTCTCCCATAATTAATGAAAATTCATAATCTTTTGGGTACTTTTCCGAAAGGACTGCCAAGGTGTTTATGGTATAATTTGGCTGTGGTAAATCAAATTCAATAGTACTTGGTTTTAAACCATCATACTCTTTTACGGCCTCATATACCATTTGGTATCTATGATTGTTATCTAGTAAAGTTTTCTTTGTTTTAAAAGGGCTTTGCGGAGTTACCACAAACCAAACCTCGTCTAAATCTGAGAACTCTACCATGTGGTTAGCAATTACTAAATGCCCTAAATGTATAGGATTAAAAGTGCCAAAATAAAGCCCTACTTTTTTCATTTACTAGCTTACTATTCTTTTGGATTTACAAAACTTTCTACAAGGTCATGTGCCTCTTTTAAAGCAACATCTAAATCGTAATTTTTAATAATTTTATCAAACTGTGGTGCAGTGGCAAGTTCTACTCCAGCTTTTGCAATTCGCATATTTATTTTGTCATCACTCTCAGTGCTTCTTTTTTTAAGCCTAATCTTGAGTTCATCTATACTTGGAGGTTTTACAAAAACTGCTAATGTCTCTTTCGGGAATTTCTTTTTAATACGCAATCCTCCTACAACATCTATATCAAAAATTACATTTTTCCCTTCTGCCCAAAGGCGTTCTACTTCTGTTTTTAAAGTACCATAAAAATTATCTCTATATACTTCTTCCCACTCTAAAAAATCATCATTCTTAATGTGCTTCTTAAACTCAGAAACAGTCATAAAATAATAATGTTCTCCATTTTTTTCTTTTCCTCGTCTAGGTCTAGATGCAGCAGAAACAGAAAATGCCAAATTTAAATCTGGTTGCTCTAATAAGTGCCTAACTATAGTAGTTTTACCACTACCTGATGGTGCCGAAAAAATTATTAATTTACCGCCTGCCATTATAAAACATTCAACATTTGTTCTTTAATTTTTTCTAACTCATCTTTCATCTGTACCACTATTTGCTGCATAGGAGCATAATTTGCTTTAGAGCCTATAGTATTAATTTCTCTTCCTATTTCTTGGCATATAAATCCAAGTTTTTTTCCATTACTGTCTGATGAGCTTAATGTTTTTGTAAAATATTCTAAATGATTCTTTAAACGTACTTTTTCTTCTGTTATATCATATTTTTCTAGGTAGTAAATAAGTTCTTGTTCAAACCTATTAGCATCTACATCTGCAGTTAAATCTGCAACTGCTTTTTCTAATTTTTCTCTAATAGTAGCTTGCCTATCTGGATCTATAGTCTTAACTTCTTCTAACAATGAAGTTAACTTACTTACTCTTAATTTAAAATCGGATTCTAAAACACTCCCCTCTTCGGATCTAAATGTATTAATTTCCTGCAAGGCTTTGACTAATGCTTCTTTTATAGAACTATATTCTGCCTCATCTATATCTTCTTTTTCCGTTTTCATAGCATCTGGCATACGCAATGCCATTTCAAGAAGTTGTATAGATTCTCCTTCTGCAATAGACTGTAATTGCTTCATATATTGCTTTACAGTAACTTCATTTACCTGAGCAGAAGTACTATCTCCTGTGTTTTCTATATATAAACCAAAATCTACCTTACCACGAACTAAAGAGCTTGCAATTACCTTTCGCAATTCTAATTCCTTTTCTCTGTATGCCGAAGGCATTCTTGCATTTAAATCTAAGTTTTTGCTATTTAAGGACTTTAATTCTACTGTAATTTTTTTTGAGGGAAGTTGTATTACATGTTTCCCAAACCCGGTCATGGATTGAATCATATATAGATTATTTGCCTGCAAAGATAATTAAAGCATACTATTTAAAAGCATATGCCTTATTTTTAAAAGTTAGCGCATAAAAAAAGCTGTATAATTAAACAGCTTTTTTTATCTAAATTATTTATCTATAACTCCCTTACCCAGATATTCCTATAACTTACTCTACTATTATCTCTATGGTCTTGTAATTTTATAGGGCCTTTACCATGTGGAGGATTTTTAGGCCACCCTATATATGGAGTAGTTCCTTTAATTTCTACATGATCCTGAATAAGTATACCATTATGTAGTACTGTTAAAGTACCTGATTTTATTTTTACCCCTTTTTCATTAAACTCAGGAGCATGATACACTATATCATAAACATTCCACTCTCCACTAGGAACAGATGCCATTGCTAAAGGGGTGTGTTGTTTGTAAACAGACCCAACTTGACCATTAACATAGGTATCATTATCGTTATTATCCAAAACTTGCACTTCATACTTACCTTGAATAAAAACACCACTATTTGCTCTATTTTGCCCTTTCCCTTTAATATCTGCTGGGGACTGCCATTCTATATGTAATTGTATATCGCCAAATTTTTGCTTGGTTTGTATATCTCCCGATTTATTTTTAACCGTTACACTCCCATCTTCATTAATAAGCCAAGTAGCTTTTTCTTTAGTTTTAGTATGCTCCCAACCATCTAAATTTTTCCCGTCAAACAATACAATAGCATCACTAGGAACTCCATTAATATTCTTTTTTACAACAGGAACTACTGGCTCATAAAATTCTGTTTCCTCTGGTTTTGTTGGCTCTTTATTTTCTGTAACTATTTCTTTTTGACTATAGCAACTATTAGCTACAAAAGCAACAAGTACAAAAGCTAGGCGTAATTTTTTCATTTTATAATTCTTTTATTTTGATATTTCTGTAAAACACCATTTTATTCACTGAATAACAAAGTATGTTTTAAATCCCTAAAATTCCTTTTAAGGCATCTTTATCTGTATCTCTCCCCGCAAAATCATCAAATGTTTTTTGAGTAGCTTCTATTATGTGTTTTTTAATAAACGGGGCACCTTCGCGAGCACCTTGTTCAGGACTCTTCATACAACATTCCCATTCCATAACTGCCCAAACGTCGCAGCCGTATTGCGTAAGTTTAGAGAATATTCCGCTAAAATCTACTTGACCATCTCCTGGAGATCTAAACCTACCGGCTCTATCTATCCAATCCGAATATCCGCCATAAACACCTTGCTTACCAGTTGGGTTAAATTCAGCATCTTTTACATGAAAAGCCTTTATAAAAGAATGGTAATGGTCTATATACGTTAAATAATCTAAGTTTTGTAACACAAAATGACTTGGGTCATATAACATATTTACACGCTTATGATTATTTGTTGCTGCTAAAAAACGCTCAAAAGAAACACCATCATGTAAATCTTCCCCTGGGTGAATTTCATAACAAACATCTACCCCTTTTTCATCAAAATGATTAAGAATAGGCATCCATCTATTTGCAAGTTCTTCAAAACCTAGTTCTACTAATCCTGGAGGTCTTTGTGGCCACGGGTACATAGTATGCCAAAGTAATGCGCCAGAAAAAGTTGCATGGGACTTTAACCCCAAACGGTTACTTGCAGTACCTGCCTTTTTAACAGTTTCTATTGCCCATTCTGTTCTTGCTTTTGGGTTATTTTTTACAGCATCTGGTGCAAAACCATCAAACATAGAGTCATAGGCAGGGTTAACTGCCACTAATTGGCCTTGTAAATGCGTAGAAAGCTCTGTTATTTCTAATCCGTAAGAATTAACCTTTCCTTTTAATTCATCACAATAGGTTTGGCTTTCTGCAGCTTTGTCTAAATCTATTAAAAAAGATTCCCATGTAGGTATTTGTATTCCCTTATATCCTAAATCTGCTGCCCATTTACACATACCATCTAAGGTATTAAATGGAGCTTTACTATCTACAAATTGTGCTAAAAAAACAGCAGGTCCTTTTATCGTTTTCATTTTAATGTTTTTAGTATATTTTTCGTAATATTTCGCGTTTTTTTGTGAATTATTTTGCTTTTCTGCAAGAAATTTTTATGAATATGCAGTATATTTAGTGTTATTCTGCCATATTATTAATATCTCACCAGATACGTTATAAATATAGGCATAACATCATTATTATTTTTAAAAAAGTGCAATGAATAACGAAGAAATTTACGATGCCATAGTAGTAGGAACTGGAATAACTGGAGGTTGGGCAGCTAAAGAATTATGTGAAAATGGTTTAAAAACTTTAGTGCTTGAACGTGGTCCTATAGTTAAACATATAGAAGATTACAAAACCATGAATGACGACCCTTGGAATTACCCCCTTAAAGGCGAACTTTCTAAAGAAGATAAAAAGAAACAACATATTCAAAATAGGGTTGGTTGGGCACCAAAAGAAGACAACAAACATTTTTTTGTAAATGATTTGGAGCATCCCTATGAAGAAATTAAACGTTTTGACTGGATACGTGGTTATCATGTTGGTGGGCGTTCTTTAACTTGGGGAAAACAAAGTTATAGATGGAGTGATATTGATTTTAAAGCAAACAAAAAAGATGGAAATGGGGTAGATTGGCCAGTGCGCTATAAAGATATTTCTCCTTGGTATGATAAGGTGGAAGAATACATTGGTGTAAGTGGTCAAAATTTAGGGTTAAAACAGCTTCCAGATGGAATATTTCAACCCCCTATGGGTTTAAACTGTGTAGAAGAAGCCCTAAAAGAGTCCATGGCATCTTCATTTGATGATGGTAGATTATTAACTATTGGTAGGGCAGCTCACCTTACAGATAAAAATGCAAAATTTGAAGGGAGAAATCCTTGCCAATATAGAAATAGATGTAGCCGAGGCTGTCCTTTTGGAGGTTATTTTAGTAGTAATTCTTCTACCCTTCCTGCTGCCGAACGAACTGGAAACATGACATTAAGGCCAAACTCTATTGTTCATGAAGTAGTTTATGATGCTAAAACAAAAAAAGCAACTGGAGTAAAAATTATTGATGCACTAACGAATGAAAAAATAGAATATAAAGCTAAAGTTATTTTCTTATGCGCATCTGCAATGGCATCTGTTGGGATATTATTACAATCTAAGTCTGAACGTTTCCCTAATGGCCTTGGGAATGATTCTAATGTATTAGGAAGAGGTATTATGGACCACCATTACCAGTTAGGAGCTTCTGCAAAAGTAGATGGCTTTTTAGATAAATATTACAAAGGAAGAAGACCCAATGGATTTTATATTCCAAGATTTGTAAACTTAGATAAAAAAACTAGTCGAAAAGAATATCTAAGAGGCTTTGGATTCCAGGGCGGAGCAAGTAGAGGTAATTGGTCTGAAGCAATCGCCGAAATGGGTTACGGCGCAGAATTAAAAGAACACATTTTAAAACCTGGACAATGGCAAATTGGCGCCACTGGTTTTGGAGAAATGTTGCCCCATGATGATAATAGGGTTATGCTAAGTAAAACTAAAAAAGATAAATGGGGATTACCGCAACTTGCTTTTGATGTAGAGTTTAAAGAAAATGAACTAAACATGAGAAAAGACATTCTTATAACCATAGAAGAAACATTTAAAGCGGCAGGTTTTAAAGATGTTTCTACCTATGACAATTCCACTGGCCCAGGCCTTGGAATACATGAAATGGGTGGTGCAAGAATGGGGCATTCTGCTAAAACATCTATCGTAAATAAATACAACCAAATACATAGCGTACCAAATGTTTATGTAACAGATGGTGCTTTTATGAGTTCTTCTAGTTGTGTAAACCCTTCATTAACTTATATGGCTTTTACAGCAAGAGCTGCAAACCATGCTGCAAAGGAATTTAAAGCAGGTGCATTTTCTTAAAATGACTATATTGCACAACACTAACAATATTAAAAACTATAAACGCGTTCATTAGTAATGGAAAATTCATCAGCAAGAAATATGTGGGGAGATTATTTAGATAAGCATTTAGAAGATGCTTTTCATGAGGCTCCAAAAACAATCCATTTTTGTGATAATGAGAATGATGCTAATGAATGTGCTAATCTTGTAAAATCTGGCATAAAAAAAGCTACTACAGATTCTCTTATTGGTATTCAAAACAGAAAAGAAAGACTTCCTAAAATAGGAGACTTTACTGTTATTACCAATTGGGAAGGAGAAGCTCAATGTATTGTAGAAACTACTAAAGTTATCCTAAAACCTTATTTTAGTATTGACGAAGCTTATGCAAATAAAGAAGGGGAGGGAGATAAGTCTTTAGCGCATTGGAAAAAAGTACATTGGGATTATTACACTAGAGAATTAGGTGCTTTTAATCGCAAACCTAGTGAGAGCATGATTGTAGTTTGCCATGAATTTAATGTTGTTTTTAAAAGGTAGTATTTTAACTTAAAACATAAAAAAATGCAGCCCTATATAAGGCTGCATTTTTATAAATTATTAGTACCTAATTTAGGATTCTAATTTAACCCAAATATTACCTGCTTTATGAGATTCAACTGTAGCTTCAATAAAATTCATTCCACGAACGCCATCTAACATAGTAGGAAACTCTCCGTCATTATACTTTTCTCCTCTAATTGCTTTTGCAGCTCCTAAATAAATATTAGCCATAGAATCAAAAATACCTTCTGGGTGTCCTGGAGGTAATTTTGTTCCCCCTAAAGATAAATCGGAGTTATACGCATGCCCAGGTTTATACACTTGCATTGGTTCTGTGTCGCTCAATTTATATAAGAAATTAGGATTCTCTTGCTCCCACTTAAAAGCAGCTTTTTCCCCATATATTGCAATAGACAATCCATTTTCTTCTCCTGTAGCAACTTGACTAGAACGTATTAATCCTTTTACATGATTATCCATACGTACTAGAACAGTACCATCAACATCCATCTGGTTGTCTTCATACAAATAATTAAAATCAGACAAAATAGAATCTATACGTAATCCTGTAGTATATTCAATTAAATTAAAAGCATGCACACCAATATCACCAATACAAGAACTAATACCTGCCTTTTTAGGATCTAATCTCCAAACAGAAGAACGTTTTTCTTGATCATGGATTATTGTATTTATCCATCCTTGATAATAAGAAGCATCTACTTTATGAATTTTTCCTAAAGCACCAGATTTGATCATTTCTCGCATTTGGCGTACCATTGGGTATCCTGTATATGTATGCGTTAACGCAAAAACTGCTCCTGATTTTTTATGTGCCTCTTGTAATATTTTTGCTTCTTCTAGACTTGTTGTCATTGGCTTTTCACAAATAACATGAAAACCATTATCTAACAACTTTTTTGCCATTGGAAAATGCAAAAAATTAGGAGTAAGTATAGAACAAACTTCTATTCTTTCTTCTTTTGGAAGTTTCATTTCTTCTTCCACAAAAGTGTCAAAATCTTTATATATTCTATTTGTTGGAACATCTATCTCTTTCGCAAAAGCCATGTTTGCATCAAAATCTGGATTAAATACTGCTCCTGTTATTTGATAATTATCATTTATATGTGATGCAACTCTATGTAATACTCCAATAAGAGAATCTCCGCCTCCGCCAAGAATTCCTAACCTAATTTTTTTACTCATCAACTTAAATATTTAATTTCTTTACTACTTATTTTTAATACTATTTATGCAATAGCATCTTCTCCGTGTCCAATTCTATTTTTTTCAATCTTATTACGCATAAAGAATAAAATTCCAAACAATACAACTAGAGCTAATGGAAAAAACACTACTATTCCTAAAACGGCTTTTCCTGCTGCAATTTCTGCCAAAACTCCTGATAAACCAGATGCTAAAGCATTATTTTTTTCTTCATCTAACCAAGAACCAATTACTGGATTCCACATAGAGGTAGCAAACATTCCAGCTCCACCAACTAACGACATTCCTAATGCACCTGTTTTTGGCAAGTATTCTGATACAAAACCAATCATAGTTGGCCAAAAGTAACAAACTCCTAAAGCAAATAATGCAGCCGCAACATATATCATAGAGCCATCTACTATACTCATAAGATAAATAGCTACACTAGTAATTATTGCAGACATCCAAAGAACCCCTGCAGGGTTTAATTTATGTACAATTGGTCCTGCAAAAAACCTGCCTAAAGCCATAATACCAGTTACTAAAGCCAATACTAACATAGGGCTAGCACCAGAGCTACCTAAAATAGTTTCTATCCATTGTTGTGGTATAAACTCAGAAACCGCTGTTAATGTCATGCAAAGTGCCATAAAAATAAATAATGGACTTGCTAAGGCTTTTATATTATTAGATGTGTTAGATTCCATATTCTTACTTTCAGGAAATTTTTGAGTAAATATTAAATACCCATAA
Source organism: Maribacter vaceletii (assembly GCF_003634105.1). Taxonomy (GTDB): domain Bacteria; phylum Bacteroidota; class Bacteroidia; order Flavobacteriales; family Flavobacteriaceae; genus Maribacter_B; species Maribacter_B vaceletii. Next base: position 851,226 of record NZ_RBIQ01000007.1, read on the forward strand.
ATTAATGTAGGAATTAGCATTGTTGCTATTAAGGTTTGCCACCCCATTCCGGCATCTGTTAAAAATTTAGTTACTAAAGCCCCTATAACAAGACCCCCAGGAAACCAAACATGAAATTTATTTAACATTGCTGTTCTGTTGTTAGTATACATTTCTGCTATCATTGGATTACATGCTGCTTCTACAGAACCATTTGCAAAACCAATAAAGAAGGTAGATATGATTAATGTCCAGAAACCACCTGCAAAAATGGTTAATAACAGCCCTAGCATATGACATATGAAGGCAACAATCATTAATTTTTTAGCGCCCACAGTATTATAAAGTAACCCTCCAAGAATCATTGCTAGCGGAAACCCTAGAAAAGCCATACTATTTATCCAACCTAATTCTTTATTAGAAATTTCAAAATCTACTCCTAATTGATTTAAAATACCTGCTCTTATTGCAAATGTCATAGACGTTACAATTAGAGAAATACAGGCTGCTAAAAATATTTGGTTTTTATTTACTTCTTTCATTTCCTTATATATTTAATTAGTTGGTGTTGTTATTAAGTTCTAAAGCTATCTTTTATAAATAGCATAATCTAGAATTAGGGGGTCTAGTCCCTTTTTTCTAAAGTCTTTTGCTATTTGCCCTCTATGCTGGGTTGAGTGGTTTATGATATGAAATAGCATATCTTGTAGTGTATTTGTAAAAAGCCGTCCTTCAGAACTCTCATAATCTATTCTATCCTCAAAATCATCTGCATTACTTGTTATTTCAAAAGAATTTCTTTGATTTTCATAATGAATATCCTCCCACTCTTTTATATCATGTAATTGCCATATAGTGTATTTAGAAGGAATATTTATTATCCTAGAATTCCAAATATGATGCGCATTTAAAATATGGCTAAATAATCTAATTGTTTTATCAGGTATAGTTTCCATTGCAATACACTGCTCTATTATTTTTTTGTTGCAATAAAAATTATAATCAAACATCTGATTAAAAAAACCCTTCATAATATGTATTAATTATTTAACTTTTTTAGAAGCACTTACTAACAATTTTTTTGTTGCTAATATACCTTCTTCTTCCCCTAGTATTTTACCTTCGTATTCTACTCCTATAAAACCAGTATACCCTGCATCTTTTACAATTTGAAGCATTTTTACGTAGTTTATTTCAGTTTCGTTTCCATTAACATCAAAATCATGCGTTTTAGCACTAACGGCTTTTGCCCTTGGCATTAATTCTTTTACCCCTTGGTATTTGTCATATTCATTTGCACAGCCCTTAGATCTATCTTTTTTATCATTTCTCTTGATGCAAAAATTACCAAAATCTGGCAATGTTCCACAATTGTCCATATTTACAAGCTCCATAACTTCCGCTACTAAAGCTCCATTAGAGGAAAGACCTCCGTGGTTTTCTACTATTATATTTATATTCTTTGTTTGTGCATAAGTAGCTAATTGTGTTAAACCATCAACAGCATTTTTTTTCCATTCTTCAGGAATGTCGCTACCCGCTAAATTAACTCGTATAGAATGGCAACCCATTGCAGCTGCAGCATCTACCCATTTATAATGTTTTTCTATTGCATTTTTTCTTTCTTTAGCATTGGTTACCGCTAATTTTCCTTGACCATCTATCATAATAATCAAATTTTGCATCCCATGCTTTTTTGCTTCCGCATTACATTTTTCTACAAAAGAAGCCATTGCTTCTTTGGAGTAATTTGCTTTAGATAATTCTGGGTTGTATAATTGACTTACATATTCTAAACCACTAAAACCCAACTTTTTTGCTTTTTCAGCAAATGTATAAGGATCTACACCTTTTTCTTTTATCATGGTATGTATAGACCATTGCGCTAATGATAATTTAAAAAAAGGATCCGCACTAACTACTACCTCTTCTTTAGTAGTTTCTTTTTCTGAAGTTTCCTTTTTTACTTCTTTACAGGAATATGCAGTAGCAAATAAAATGACTACCAATAATCTAATTTTTGTATTTACAATACTATTCTTTCTCATATCTTTTTTGGTTCTATTTTTTCGTTATATGTCAAAAATAGTGGTATTTATCGTATTGCACAATTGTAAAATACTACAACGTTATAGTAAATCTTTCCTAATTATTAAGGGAAATAAATGTAGAAAATTAATTTTATATTTAATAAATTTAGGGATTAAACAATTAATACATGAGCAAATTTTATTATAACGAAGAACAAGATTTTTACGATGCAATTGTTGTTGGGACTGGAATAAGTGGTGGATGGGCTGCTAAAGAACTGTGTGAAAACGGTCTAAAAACCTTAGTTTTAGAACGAGGTAAAATGGTTACCCATATAAAAGACTATGAAACTGCTCATAAAGACCCTTGGGACTTTCCAAATGGTGGACAACCTACACAAGAAGAACTTGCCAAACAACCAAAGCAAAGTAGAACCGGTTACACTACTAAATCTGCTAGTTCTATGTGGTTTGTTAATGATTTAGAGCACCCATATAACGAAACAAAACGTTTTGATTGGATGCGTGGTTACCACGTTGGTGGGCGTTCTTTACAATGGGGTAGACAAAGTTATCGTTTAAGTGATATTGATTTTACTGCAAATAAAAGAGAAGGCATTGCCGTTGACTGGCCTATACGTTATAAAGATATAGCTCCTTGGTATGATAAAGTAGAAGAATACATAGGAGTTAGTGGAGAAAATTTAGGCTTAGAACAATTACCTGATGGTAAATTTCTTCCAAAAATGGATCTTAATTGTGTTGAAGAACACCTAAAAGAAAAAGTTGCCGAAAATTTTGATGGAAGGGTGGTAACTGCTGGTAGAGTTGCTCATATAACTGGGAATAAAGAATTTGATGGCAGAACTAAATGTCAATTTAGAAATAGATGTATAAGAGGGTGTCCTTTTGGAGCATACTTTAGTAGTTTATCTTCTACTTTACCAGCAGCAGAACGTACAGGTAACATGACATTAAGACCAGACTCTATTGTTCATGAAGTTATATATGACCCAAAAACAAAACGAGCTACTGGCGTTAGAGTAATTGATAGATTAACTAAAGAAAAGTTTGAATTTAAGGCCAAAGTAATATTCTTATGTGCCTCAGCAATTGCATCTACCTCTATACTAATGCAATCTAAGTCCGAAACTTTTCCTAATGGAATGGGAAATACATCTGACCAGTTAGGGCGTAATATTATGGACCATCATTTAAAAGTTGGCGCCAGAGCAAAAGTGGATGGTTTTACAGATAAATATTATAAAGGAAGAAGACCAAATGGAATATATATTCCTAGATTTAAAAATTTAGGAAGAGATAGTAATACTAAATCTTACAAAAGAGGATTTGGTTACCAAGGAAGTGCTTCTAGAGGTAATTGGGAAGATTCTATTGCCGAACTGTCTCATGGTAAAAATTTAAAAGATGCCATTTTAAAACCAGGAGGATGGACTATTGGTATTGGAGGGTTTGGAGAGGTTCTTCCTTATGAAGATAATAGGTTTACTTTAGATTACGATAAAAAAGACCAATGGGGCTTACCAACTGTTACTTTTGATGCAGAATTAAAAGAGAATGAGCGTAATATGCGTAAAGACATGCAAGAATCTGCTATAGAAATGTTAACTAAAGCCGGGTTTAAAGATGTAGAAGGTTATGATGATACTTCTGCTGCACTTGGACTAGGTATTCATGAAATGGGGACTGCTCGTATGGGAAGAAATCGTAAAACATCTGTTCTAAACGGAAATAACCAATTACATGATGTCTCAAATGTTTATGTAACTGATGGCTCTTTTATGACATCGTCTAGTTGTGTAAACCCATCATTAACTTATATGGCATTTACAGCCAGAGCTGCTAATCATGCTGCTGAACAATTTAAAAAAGGAAAACTATAATGGATAGAAGAAAAGCACTAAAAAATATGGGGTTGTCTCTTGGTTACGTAGTAGCCACTCCTACCCTACTAAGCATTGTTCAAAGTTGTAAAACAGAAAAAACACTTGAATGGGTTCCAGATTTCTTTACTAAAGAGCAAGGGGAAACTTTAATCTCCTTAGTAGATTTAATTCTACCAGCCACAGATACTCCTTCTGCTTCGGAATTACAAGTGCATTTATTTATAGATAAATTTTCTAAAGAAGTAATGCCTAAAGAACAGCAAGATGTTTTTAAAACTACATTTAATGCATTTACTAACACAGCTTTAAAAGATTCTGGAAAAGAGTCCCCTAAAGAGCTAACTTCAGCTAATTTAGATATGTCTTTATCTAAAGCATTAAAAATAAGTAAAGGGCAACAAAAAGAAAATGATAAAGCTATTATGGTATATAACAATGCTATTGCTGCTCAAAATAGTTCGGTAGTTCTTGCTGATGATGTTGCATGTTATGCTTTTGCTAGCAAGTTAAGAGGACTGACTATTTGGGGGTATAAAACCTCTGAATATGTTGGAGAAAAGGTTTTAGCATACCTACCTATACCTGGAGAATATATAGCTTGTGGTGATGTGGAAGAACTAACACAAAACAAAGCCTGGTCTTTATAAATTATAACACTTAGTTTTAAATTAAAAAGTGGCTTAGATAAGCCGCTTTTTAATTTAAACTCGCAAATAAGATTGAGGCAAACTCACGAGCTATTCATAAGAAAACAACTTATAAAATTCGAATCAAGCTTTGGAACATATAAATTATTCAGTGAAAATCTCATTCACTTTAAAACTAATGGGGAATATTTTTATAATTGTAGGATTTTTCCTATATTTGATATTATAGAAAGACATTACCAATAAACTAATTTCACTATATTCTATTAAAAATTAACACATTAACAAATTTTTAATAGTGTGGTTTGTAATTTTTTAATAACTATGCCGTTCTAATATATATACATTAAAAATTTATAATCATGGACAACTATATTATTATACTGGCTTTGTACGTGATGGCATATATATTCTCTTTAGTATTTAAGCCATACTTCAAAAAATAACAATTTTTGTATTTAGTATATCTTATACTATTTATAAAAAAATCATATAAAAAAGCCCTAGTAAAATTGTTTACTAGGGCTTTTCTTGTACTATATAGAGTAGTTTTAAGAACCACACATTAAACAATCATCATCCGCTTGTCCTTCTTTAGCTCTTGCAATCATTTCCTTCATTTCTTCTGGGGTTAATGGCTGCACATCTAGTTCTGGTTGTACAACCGTAGTTGCTGCTTTTACCTCCATAGACACTGCTTCTGCCGCTGTTGGCGCAGGCGTAGCAGCTGTTACCTCTGCTTCTGCTGCTATACTTACAGGCACTTCTTTTTTCTTTGTATTGTCTAACGTAAACTTAATTGCATCTACAGCTGCTTTAGTACGTAAATAATACATTCCTGTTTTTAAACCACTCTTCCATGCATAAAAGTGCATAGATGTTAATTTAGAATAATTAGCATTCTCCATGAATAAGTTTAAAGACTGACTTTGATCAATAAAGTAACCTCTATGGCGACTCATATCAATAATATCCTTCATACTTAATTCCCAAACTGTTTTATATAAATCTCTAATATCTTGAGGAATAGTCTCTATATGTTGTATAGATCCGTTTGCACGCATTAGTTCTTGCTTCATGTTTTCATTCCACATCCCCAAATCAACTAAATCCTCTAATAAATGCTTATTTACAACAATAAATTCTCCTGAAAGTACCCTTCTTGTATAAATATTAGAAGTATACGGCTCAAAACACTCATTATTACCTAATATTTGAGAAGTAGATGCTGTTGGCATAGGAGCAACTAATAAAGAATTACGAACACCATTCTTTAATACATCTTTTCTTAATTTTTCCCAATTCCATCTTCCAGAAAGTTCCTCATCTTTAATTCCCCAAAGATTGTATTGGAATTCTCCCTGTGACATTGGAGAGCCCTCATAAGAAGAATATGCCCCTTCTTCTTTTGCCATTTCCATTGAAGCTGTTACCGCTGCAAAATAAAGCGTTTCAAAAATCTCTTGGTTTAATTTTTTTGCATCATCACTTGTAAAAGGCATGCGTAACATAATAAATGCATCTGCAAGACCTTGCACGCCTAAACCAATAGGTCTATGGCGCATATTAGAATTTTCTGCCTCTTTTACTGGGTAATAATTTCTATCTATTACTTTATTTAAATTCTTTGTAACCCTTTTTGTTACTTTAAATAATTCTTTATGATCAAACGCTCCGTTTTTAACAAACATTGGTAACGCAATAGAAGCTAAATTACATACAGCTACCTCGTCTGGAGAAGTATACTCCATTATTTCTGTACATAAATTAGAAGAACGAATTGTACCTAAATTCTTTTGGTTACTCTTACGGTTAGCTGCATCTTTATACAACATATAAGGGGTTCCTGTTTCTATCTGAGATTCTAATATTTTCTCCCAAAGTTCACGAGCCTTAACTGTTTTTCTTCCTTTTCCTTCTGCTTCATACTTTAGGTACAAGGTTTCAAACTCTTCACTATGTTTTGTAAATAAACCAGGACATTCGTTAGGACACATTAAAGTCCAATCCTCATTTCCTTCTACTCTTTTCATGAATAAATCAGAAATCCACATAGCATAAAACAAATCACGAGCACGCATTTCTTCTTTACCGTGGTTCTTTTTTAAATCTAAGAATTCAAAAATATCGGCGTGCCATGGTTCCATATAAATAGCAAAACTACCTTTACGTTTTCCTCCTCCTTGATCTACATATCTTGCTGTATCATTAAAAACTTGTAACATTGGAACTATACCATTAGACGTACCATTGGTACCTGCAATATAGGACCCTGTAGCTCTTACATTATGTATAGATAACCCTATACCACCAGCAGACTGAGATATTTTAGCTGTTTGCTTTAAAGTATCGTAAATACCATCTATACTATCATCTTTCATTGCTAAAAGAAAACAAGAAGACATTTGTGGTTTTGGAGTACCAGAATTAAAAAGAGTTGGTGTAGCGTGAGTAAAATATTTTTTAGACATTAACTCATACGTCTCTATAGCAGCATCTAAATCATTTAAATGTATTCCTATAGAAACACGCATAAGCATATGTTGCGGTCTTTCTGCAATTTGACCATTTATTTTTAACAGATAAGAACGCTCTAGTGTTTTAAAACCAAAATAGTCGTAGCCAAAATCTCGGTTATATATAATTGTAGAGTCTAATTTTTCAGCGTTTTCAGATATAACATTAAAAACCTCATCAGAAAGCAACGGAGCTTCTTTACCAGTTCTAGGGTTTACATACAAATACAAATCTTTCATTGTTTCGGAGAAAGATTTTTTTGTGTTTTTATGCAAGTTAGAAACAGAAATACGAGCTGCTAATTTTGCGTAATCTGGATGCGTTGTGGTCATTGTTGCTGCAATCTCAGCTGCAAGATTGTCTAACTCCGAAGTTGTAACACCATCATACAAACCTTCAATTACTCTCATTGCCACTTTAAGTGGATCTACTAAAGCATTTAGTCCATAACAAAGTTTACGAACTCTTGCTGTAATTTTGTCGAACATTATTAGTTCTTTTCTTCCGTCTCTTTTTACTACATACATATTGCTACAAGGGTTTTAATGGTGTGTTAATATTAGGGTCGGTTAATAATCAACCGTCCTAACTAGTTTTACTGCAGGTTTTTATAATTAATTGGGGTATAAAACAACAAACTAATGTTGTTTTAGGCATCAGAAATCAGCGTCGAAACTTATTTTCTGAGAATCTTCATCATCCTCTGTATTTAACACGCCGGCTTTTTGATATTCTGAAACGCGTTTTTCAAAGAAATTAGTTTTTCCTTGTAAGGAAATCATATCCATAAAATCGAACGGATTGGTAGAATTATACACTTTATCGCATCCTAATTCTACTAATAAACGATCCGTAACAAATTCAAGATACTGGGTCATTAATTTAGCATTCATTCCTATTAAGCTAACAGGAAGTGATTCTGTTATAAACTCTCTTTCTATATTAAGAGCATCTACTAAAATTTCTTTTATTCTTTCTTTTGGAACTTTATTTACAATATGATGGTTGTGTAAATGCACAGCAAAATCACAATGCATACCTTCATCTCTTGAAATTAACTCATTAGAGAAGGTTAAACCAGGCATAAGACCTCTCTTTTTTAACCAATATATAGAGCAAAAAGAACCTGAGAAGAAAATACCTTCTACTGCTGCAAACGCTATTAAACGTTCTGCAAAACTTGGAGACTCTATCCATTTAAGAGCCCAATCTGCTTTTTTCTTAATTGCAGGAAAATTTTCTATTGCCTGGAAAAGTTTTGTTTTTTCCTTATCATCCTTAACATACGTATCTATTAATAGAGAATAGGTTTCTGAATGTATGTTTTCCATCATTATTTGAAAACCATAGAAAAATTTTGCTTCTGAATATTGTACTTCATTCACAAAATTTTCTGCTAAATTTTCATTTACTATACCGTCTGATGCAGCAAAAAATGCAAGAATATGTTTTATAAAATATCGTTCATCGTCACTTAACTTATTATTCCAGTCGGTTAAGTCTTCATGCAAATCTATTTCTTCTGCCGTCCATATACATGCCTCTTGCTTTTTATACCAATCCCATAAATCATTATGTTGAATTGGAAATATTACAAACCGATCTTTGTTTTCGGCTAAAATGGGCTCAATGGATATAGACATAATAATTTGTGCTTTTTATATTTTATTTTACTAGAAAAAAAACCTCCCTCTACGGACTAACAAAGATGTAAAATTAACGCCAAATTTTAAGGGCTAATTAAGTAATATGGTCACAAAGTTTTTAACACACAATGTTGAAATGTATGTTGACCAGTAATGTTTATTAGCCTTTACAAAGAATTGATTTTTGAAATAAAAATAGAGTAAAAAAAATAAACCAAAAAGTATAAAAATTTATACTTTTTGGTTTATTAAAATTGGACTCCTGATTAACGTAAAGCCCTAACACCCAGTTACTACCAAAATACGGTTCCCCAATGCACCTAATGAAAGATAATTATTACAATTTAGCTGATTTAGGTAGTTCCCCCGAAACCTATTCTCAACAAGATTCCAATTTCCAACTGGTTGGTTGTTGGTTTTAATTGTAATAATACATTGTACAGCAAAATTTTAAAATTTGCTTAGGAACCGTAACTTTTAAATTGGTAATGTCTAGATAAAAAATATTATTTTTTTATTTAATAATAATTACAAAATTATAACATTTAAATTATCTTTTTAGACGGTTTTTCCTTCTATTTTTAAGAATTTCTGTACTAAATTTCTATATTATCAGTATAATTAAACAATTTTAGATAATGCAAAACCACATTTCATTCAATAGTACTACAACTACATAATTATTTTTTAAATTCAATTACCCCTACTACATTATTTTGCAAAGGTAATTTCTTGTCCTCATCATCCACTAAAGCGGCAAAAAACAATAATGAAAGCAAAAAAATAAACATTAAAAGACACCTTTTCATTTTAAAAAAATTAATTAAAATATATACTAAGGGAACCTAAAAAATTCTCTCAAATATACTTTAATAGATATATTACAACTCTTAAAATGTATAAATGGTAATTAATTTTGTATATATGGAAATAATATAAAAAACAAACATTTGACATTTGTAGTTTATTACTTACCAATGTAATCGTTTTTGTATAAAAAATTCTCCCTTACCATTTACACTTAATTACAAACCATTAATACATATTTATATAATAAATTACATAATAATTATATTTTTGGTTACCTTATTTAAACGCAATATTTAACTATGCTAAAAGCTGTAATTGTAGACGATGAAATTAAAGCCTTGCAAAGCTTATCTTGGGAGCTAACAAACTTTAGTAAAGAAATTAATGTAGTGGCTTCTTTTACAGATCCATTTGAAGCATTAAGTTATTTAGAAATAAACACACCTGATTGTTTATTTTTAGATATAGAAATGCCAACCATGGACGGTTTTCAATTTATTCAAAAATTACAGAATAAAAATTTTCCTGTTGTAATTACAACCGCTTATAATCAATACGCAATAAAAGCTTTAAAAAATGAGGCTTTAGATTATTTGCTAAAACCTATAGATACGGACGATTTAGAAGAAACAATTGTTAAAATAAAAAAATTTAATGCCAAAAATTTAACAGTAGATAAATTAGAAAAAATTCTTCTAAATTTTAACTCCTCAACAAACACTAAAAAAATTACCTTTAACACAGATGGCAAACTACTGTTTTTAGAAAGTAATGAAATTTTATATGCAGAATCTGACGGGAATTATAGCACCATTTTTTTAACTGACGGTCAAAAAATAGTCCTTACAAAAAAATTAAAAGAAGTAAATGAGTTACTGCCTCCAGATACATTTTTTAGAATTCATAACTCCTATATTATTAACCTAAATAAGATAAAAGAATTTTTAAAAACCGATGGGTATGTAATCTTAAATTCTAATCATAAAATACCTGTGTCTAGACAAAAAAAATCTGATTTTCTAGATTTGTTATAAACCCAAAAAACTAATAACCTTGCTACAGACTAAACAAATTTTTGTACTTTTTTTTCTTCTATTTTATTCTGTTAGCTGTTATACACAAGAAGTATCTTCAGAATTTATTTCTCTAAGTGATAGTCTTATAAAGGCAGAGCCAAAAACGTATAGAGAGATAGATAAAATATTAAGGCCTAAAAGAAAAGACACTATACACATGCGCTATTTTTCAAATACCGCAGAAAGTAAAGGCTATTTTGCAGGGCAATCTTATGCTCTAAATCAGTTAGGGAGAAGGTATAGAGCATATTCTCAATTTTCTAATGCAATTGCGTTACACACTAAAGCATTAGAAGCTGCTAATAAAGATGAAAATTTAGAATTTAAAGTATTTAGCCTAAATATGCTTAGCGTTGTATACCGCAGAACAGATGCTATTAAAACAGCCTTAGACTATAGCCAAGAAGCTCTAGAATTAGCCGAAACTGTAAAAAACCCATCAGATGGGTTAAAAAGGAGTATTAATGTTTCTTTAAACGGGATAGGTAATATATACCAAACTCTAGAGCAGTATGATTTAGCCATTAAGCAATTCGAAAAATCTATGTTTTTAGAAAAAGAATTAGGTAATGAACTAGGTATAGCAATAAACCATCAAAACATTGGAGAATGCCAAGAGTCGCAATTAAATTTAAATGCAGCCCTAGAAAATTTTAAAACATCGCTTTATTATAACAAAAAAATAAATAACGCAATGGGCATAATTATTTGCAAGAATAGCATAGCTCAAATAAATATAAAACAAGAAAAAATAAAAGAAGCTATTGCTATTTTAGAACCCACTTTAATTGATTCTAAATCCTTAGGAGACCAATATGTTACATCTGCTGTGCATATAAATTTAGGAACTGCATTAATGCATATTAAAAATTATAAAGATGCCGAAAAGAACATGTTAACAGGTTTGCAATTGGCAAAAAAACATAACCTGCCTAGCGGTATAATTAAGGCAAATTTAAACTTGTCCGATTTATATAACGAACAGGGAAAATACAAAAAGGCTTTAGAGTATTATAAAGTAGCACAAGCTTTTGATGAAGGAATAACAAACGTTAGAAATTTACGTTATGTAAATGATATGATTATTAGGTATGATACCGAAAAGAAAAGCAGCCAAATTGAAGTACTAGCCAAAGAAAATGAAATTGTAAAACTAAAATTAAGAAAAAACAAAACCACCTTACTTATTAGTGCTTTTGCACTAACACTACTTGCTGGTATTTTCTTTATACTTTACAGACAATACCAATTAAAAAACGAGAAAAAGCTACTTACCCTAGAACAAACTATGCTACGTAGCCAAATGAACCCTCATTTTCTTTTTAACTCCTTAAATTCCATTAAGTTATACATAATAAATAATGAAAAAAAGAATGCGGTACACTATTTAAACAAGTTCTCTAAACTGGTACGTAAAATATTAGAAGCGTCTTCTTTAAAAGAAATTCCTTTAGCAGAAGAGTTAGAAACAGTAGACTTGTATATGAATATTGAAAATATTAGGTTTTCTAATGAAATTAATTTCAACATTTCTATTGCTGAGGATATTGATACACATACTATAAAAATACCATCGTTAATTTTACAACCTTTCTTAGAAAATGCACTTTGGCATGGGCTTTCTTCTAAGGAAGGAGAAAAAAATATAAAGTTAAACGTTCGTAAATGTAAAGATGGGTTTATACATATAGAAATAACAGACAACGGAGTTGGAAGAGCAGCTGCCGAAAAAATTAAAAAAAACAAAGTTCTTAAAAGAAAATCTATAGGAATAGATATAACCAAAGAAAGGTTAACAAATTTTTCTAGAGATTATCAAAACTCATTTAGTCTTGAAATTATAGATTTATATGATGAAAATAAAAATTCTTCAGGAACTCAGGTACTATTACACATACCTACTTTCTAGTAAGTTCTCTTGCAACCTGTTCTAGCTCTGCATACCATTCTTCTCCAAACTTACGAACTAAAGATTCTTTTACAAATTTATAAATTGGCACTTTTAATTCGTCTCCAAAGGCACAAGCAGGATCACAAATTTCCCATTTATGGTAGTTTACTGCTGTTAGCTCAGTATATTCTTTTACTCTAACTGGATATAAATGACATGACACAGGTTTTTTCCAATCTATTACCCCATCATTATACGCCTCTTCAATACCACATTTGGCAATCTGTTTATCGTCAAAAATAACATACGCACAAGCACTACCATTTACCAAAGGAGTTTCCCATTCGCCATCTTCCCCTTTAATAAAAGCCCCTTGTTTTTCTATTTCTACAATTCCTTCTGCACTTAAATATGGCTTTACTTTGCTGTAAATATCCACCATAATATCGGTTTCATCTTCTGCAACTGGTGCGCCAGCTTCACCATCTATACAACATTGTCCTTTACAAGCGTTAAGATTACAAACAAAATCGTTCTCTATTATCTCTTCGGAAACTATGGTTTTACCTATTTGAAACATATAATTTTATAAAGTGCCAAGATACGTTTTCTTCTATATTCTTCTAGTTTATTTTATTACTTAACATCTAAAATTTGATAATAAACGTACATTTGACCAAATGTTTTGATATGACTTTTAATTTTGATTTTAGAGAAATTGTTACTTCTGGTATGATTCTTTTTGCAGTAATAGATATTATTGGAAGTATTCCTATTATAATTGGATTACGCAATAAGGTAGGACATATACAATCTGAAAAAGCATCTATTGTAGCCACTTTAATAATGATTTCTTTTCTTTTTATTGGAGAAGAAATACTAAACTTAATTGGAATAGATGTAAACTCTTTTGCTGTAGCTGGAGCGTTTATTTTATTTTTCTTAGCTATAGAGATGATATTGGGCATAAGTCTTTATAAAGATGATGAGCCAGAAAGTGCTTCTATTGTTCCTATTGCATTCCCATTAATTGCAGGCGCAGGTACTATGACGTCTTTACTTTCTTTAAGAGCAGAGTTTCATGTAGAAAATATTATTATAGCCATTTTCATAAATATTATATTTGTATATATTGTTTTAAAATCTTCTAAACGTATAGAATATATTTTAGGCAGTAATGGTATTAATGTGATTAGAAAAGTATTTGGTGTAATTTTACTAGCTATTGCGGTTAAGTTATTTGCAGCTAATATTAACCAGTTATTTTAAAAAAATAAAAATGAACAAGACGTTATCTATAGTTTTAATTGTTTTAGCAATTGCACTTATTGCATATAATGTAACTTTAATAGATTTTAATAATGTATTTGAAGGGAATAGTATTATTGCCTTAATAGGTATTATGGCTGCTTTAATTGCCATACTATTAATTTTAGTTTTTAATACTAGTAAAAAAATACAAAAGAAAATAAACGAAGGTTAATTACTCTCTGCATCGTTTATCTCACCTTCTGTTTCTTGTGATAAGGTAGGAGTATCTAAATATAATACTTTAAGTAACATAGCATCTTTTGTACTTTTAATTTTTGCGTAAATATTAGCTCCGTATAGTTGTTCTGCTAATGCAGCTTTTAAATACAGTTTTACACTATCCTCAAAATCATAAAAATTCATTTTTAGATTTCTAGCCATTGCGTATTCTACAAAATTTTCAAAAAGTATATCATCTACTTTGTAGTCACTAATAAATTCCTGTTGCGTATAGTCTTCATACCTTTTACGGTCTTCATCTAAATGCTCAAAAACAAAGTAGGATAGTATGCCGTAACTATCCATACTTTTTATAGCTTCCTCCTCATTAGTTCCTATTGGCACAAAAATATCTGGAATTATACCACCACCACCGTACACTATTTTGCCTTTTGGAGTTTTAAATTTTAAAGAATCGGCTACTTTTATACTATCTGCAGACATTAATTCGCCATTACTATAACGTTCTGTAAACTTTTTATAGTAATCTTTATTCCCGTTTTCATACGTTTTTTGAATACTTCTGCCTGTTGGTGTGTAATATCTAGAAACGGTTAACCTAACAGCAGAACCATCTCCTAGTTCCATTTCTCTTTGTACTAATCCTTTTCCAAAAGACCTTCTTCCTACTATAGTTCCAATATCATTATCTTGTAATGCTCCAGCAATAATTTCACTTGCAGATGCCGAGCGTTCGTTTATTAGAACATAGACCGGTTTATCTTCAAACTTTCCTTTTTCCGAAGCGAAAATCTTATCTATTTTTCCTTTCTTATTTTTTGTAAATAAAATAAGTTTACCGTCTTTTAAAAATTCATCTGCCATTTCTTCGGCAACACCTAAATAACCTCCTGGGTTATCTCTTAAATCTAATGTAAGTTTTTTAGCTCCTTGTTTTGTTAACTCCTTTAAAGCAGCATCAAATTCTCTATATGTGGTTTCTGCAAAACGATTAACTTTTATGTAACCCATGTCCTCTGTAAGCATATAATACGCCTCTACACTTTTAATAGGCACTAAATCTCTTTTAATTTTAACATCAAAAATTTTATCCTCTTCTTTTCTGTAAACTTTTAAATTTACGATAGTCCCTTTTTTCCCTTTAAGTTTTTTTACAATGGTTCCACTTCCAAGGTTTTTTCCATAAAGTGTATCCAAATCTGCCATTAATATTCTATCTCCCGCTTTTATACCTTTTTTAAAACTAGGCCCATTATCTATAGTTCGTATTACAGAAATTGTGTCTTTATAGGCATAAAAATTAATGCCAATACCTACAAAATCTCCCTTCATGTTATCTGCAACACGACTCATTTCTTTTTTAGGAATGTATACTGAATGCGGGTCTAGCTTTTCTAAAATATTATTTACAGTAATATCTACTATACTATCTGTGTTAATATCGTCTACATATTCATAATCTATATAGTCTATTAACCTATTTAATTTGTCTTTTTTAGAGTTTGTAGTAAAAAGGCGTTCTGGAGAATCGTTAAAATTAAGTTTACCGCCAAGAAAAATTCCTATTGCTAAGGCAGCTGCAATAATAGTTGGCCATAAATAGGTATTTATACGTTTCATTACTTTTTTCTTAGTTAGAAATTTCTGGTATATGTACTAATTCTACACCTGCTTTTTCTAAAAATTTAAGACCAGAATCATCTTTATATGCATTTTGATATACAACACGTTTTATACCAGATTGATGTATTAATTTACTACATTCTCTACACGGAGATAAGGTTATATATAAAGTAGCTCCATTACAAGACTGAGTAGAAGAGGCTACTTTAGATATTGCATTTGCTTCTGCATGTAAAACGTACCATTTTGTAAAACCTTCTTCGTCTTCACAAATATTATTAAACCCTGTAGGTGTTCCATTGTACCCATCAGAAATTATCATTCTGTCTTTTACAATTATTGCTCCTACTTTTTTACGCTCACAATTAGATAATAACCCCCATTCTTTTGCCATACGCAAATAGGCCTTATCATACTTTTTCTGTTTCGTCTTAATCATTTAAAAACCTCTTAATCTTATACAGGCAAAGCACTAAGATACCTGCTTTATAAAAGAACAACACCCTATTATGGTTAAATTTAACAAACCTTACCAAGGAAAAGTGTTTATTAACATTGGTATCGTAATTAATACTATTGCTATAGAACCTACTACTACAAAATAGTTTTGCTTTATTTTTAACTTAGCCTGTAAAATTAATGCTAGTATTAAAATTGTTAGTACAATTAGTAATTGCGATAACTCTATTCCTAATGCAAAGCCAAATAAAGGAGAAACTTTTTCTTCTTCTCCAGAAAGCAACATTTTAAAATAATTAGAAAAACCAAACCCGTGTATTAAACCAAAAAATGCAGTTGCAATTATGTGTAACAGAATACTCTTTTCCTTTTTAATAGTATAGCTATAGAATAAATTAAAAACTGCTGTTAAAAAAATAGTAACAGGTATTAGGAACTCTATAAAACTAACATCAAAAACAACAACTTCATATACAGAAAGAACTAGTGAAGTACAATGTCCAACAGTAAAAATTGTAGCTAATAATAAAACATTTTTCCAATTTTTAAAAGTAAAAGGAAGCGCTAATGCTGCTAAAAAAAGAATGTGATCGTAAGCAGAAAAATCTAATACATGCTCTAAACCCAACTTTGTGTAAAACAAAAATTCTTGCATAAGTTTACTTTAGTTAATTCCTCTTTCTTTTTGAATGTCTTCATAGGCTTTTTGTACCCTTTTAAATTTCTCTTCGGCACCCTTTTTAATAGCTTCATTTTCCGTAATTACTTTATCTGGGTGGTATTTTTTTGCCATAGCCCGGTATGCTTTTTTTACGGCATCATCACTAGCAGATTTAGAAATTTCTAAAATTTTATAAGCGTTATCCGAAGAAGAGATAAACATTGCTTTAATACTCTCAAAATCTGTAGCACTTATTCTTAAATACCCTGCTATTTCTTTAATTTTAGCTACTTCAGGGTTACTAACATGCCCATCTGCCTTTGCAATACCAAATAAGAAGTGTATTAATTGTAGACGAACTTCATACCTAGTTCTTTGGTTTAAAAAATTACAAATACGTTGTGCAGATATTTCATGTTTCTTATTAACATCATTAAAAGTTCTAAAAATTGCATTGGCCTTTTCTTTACCGTAAGTGCTCACAAAGTATTGTCTCACATAATCCATTTCTGTTTGCGAGATTTTACCATCGGCCTTAATTACGATAGAACATAAAGAGAGTAAATTAAGTTCAAAATCTGCTGGAGAAACTTTTTGTCTTGTGATGTCACTAAAAACGGTATTACCTCCCCCTTTATTAGAGCTTACATTATCTATGAAACTACCAACAAAAAAACCTAAAATTGCTCCTGGGTATCTTAAGAAGAAATATCCTAAAATGGCAGCAAACCACTTAATCATAATATATTATTTTTTTCAAAGATATGGTATTAGCGTAAAAAATTTAAATAAACGAACCGTAATGAAAATTAACCAAGTACGACAAATTAGTTATCTTTGTAGTAATAAATAAAATTAAGATATTATGTATCCTGCGGAATTAGTTAAACCAATGAGAGAAGACTTAGCATCTGCTGGTTTTCAAGAATTATATACAGCCCAAGAAGTAGAGGGCGCAATAGCAAAAGAAGGTACAACTTTAGTAGTTGTAAATTCGGTATGTGGATGTGCTGCTGCAAATGCTAGGCCAGCTGCAAAAATGAGTTTGCAAAATGACAAAAAGCCGGACCATACAGTAACTGTTTTTGCTGGAGTAGACACAGAAGCTGTTGATGCTGCTAGAAATTTAATGATCCCTTTTCCTCCATCTTCACCATCTATGGCTCTTTTTAAAGACGGAGAATTGGTTCATATGATAGAACGTCACCATATTGAAGGAAGACCAGCACAAATGATAGCTGAGAACCTTGCGCAAGCTTATAATGAGTTTTGCTAAAAAATAATAAAAACATTATTTTTAAAACCGCTCTTTTGTAAAGAGCGGTTTTTTTATTTTTACACTATGGGAAAATTTTTTGCCTACATACTAACTCCAATATTTGCATTCTTTTTTATGCTTGTTTTATTGGTTTTTCAACCAATTCAGTGGGTTTGTTTAAATGTATTTGGTTATAAGGCTCATAGTATTAGTGTAAACTACTTTAATTTATTTTTAATAAGATGCACCCATATTATAGGCACAACTTATAAGTTTAACAACCCTCACAACTTACCAACAAACAGACCTTTAATAATAGTCTCTAACCACCAGAGTATGTATGAGATTTCTCCAATAAGTTGGTGGATGCGTAAACATCATCCAAAGTTTGTTAGCAAAAAAGAATTAGGGAAAGGTATTCCTAGCGTTTCTTACAATTTAAATCATGGTGGATCTGTTCTTATAGATCGTAACGATGGGAAACAGGCAATTAAAGAAATTGCAAAACTAGGCTCTTATATAGAAGAACATAACCGAAGTGCTGTAATATTCCCCGAAGGTACACGTAGTAGAACCGGGCACCCAAAAAAGTTCCAAACTATGGGACTCAAAATTTTAATTAAAAAAGCACCATCGGCATTAATAGTACCTATTAGTGTAAACGATTCATGGAAAATGCTACGCTATGGTAAATTTCCTAACGGACTTGGCAGTCATATTACTATAGATGTACACGAACCTTTAGAAATAGAAGGTGATATTGATGCTTTAATTGCCTCAGTAGAAAAGACAGTTGCAGAAGGGGTGCATTCTTTTAAATCCTAAAATACTTTATTTTGGAAGATGAAAAATTGATACAAGAAACCATTGCCTTTGTAAAAACAACTTTAGAAGGTGCCGAAGGTGGACATGATTGGTTTCATATAGAACGTGTTTATAAAAACAGCTTATTAATCGCGAAAGAAGAAGAGGTAGATATGCTTATTATTTCTCTTGGTGCTTTGCTACATGATATTGCAGATGCTAAATTTCATAATGGCGATGAAACTATTGGCCCTAAAATTGCTTCCGATTTTCTAAAATCTAAAAATGTTTCTTCTTCTACCATAGAGCATGTGGTTAAAATAATAGAGAACATTTCTTTTAAATCTTCTTTAGAAACAAGGGAAAAGAGGTTTAACTCTTTAGAACTACAAGTAGTACAAGATGCAGACCGTTTAGATGCCATTGGGGCTATTGGAATTGCAAGGACATTTAATTATGGTGGTTTTAAAAATAGGGCTCTTTATGATCCAGATATACCACCAAATTTAAAAATGACCAAAGAGGAATATAAAAAATCTACCGCCCCAACAATTAATCATTTTTACGAGAAATTACTTCTATTAAAAGACAAAATGAACACCCTTAGTGGCAAAAAAATTGCGGAACAAAGGCATTCATTTATGCTTCAATTTTTATCTCAATTTAATGCCGAATGGCAAGGAGAATCTTAATCACAATTACCATCTACATCACAAGCGCTTCCCTCTCCTGTATTTAGTATAGTTAGTTTTTCTTGCTTATGCTTTTTCCAAGCATTTTCTAAAGCTTCAGTAAAAATCGACTCTGGTTGTGCTCCAGAAATACCATATTTACCATCTAACACAAAAAAAGGAACTCCATTAATTCCTAAATTTCGAGCTTCTAATTCGTCTTGCCTTACTTCATAAGTAAAATCTTCAGATACCAACATATTTTTAACCTTATCAGAATCTAAACCAACTTCATTTGCGATTTGTACTAATACATCTATAGCATCAATATTTTTAGCATCTTCTAAATGTGCTTTTAGCAAGGTTTCTTTTACAATATCTGCAGCATTATATTTTTTTGCAAAATGTATTAATCTATGAGCATTTAAGGAGTTTGCAGTAATTGCTTTTTCTACATTAAAATTAAGACCAACATCTTTTGCCATGGCGTTTACACGATCAAACATACTTAATGCAGTATCCTTATCTACATTTTTTACTTCCATAAAAAATTCTGTATAATCTACATTTGGTTGCGTTTCTAAATGAGGGTCTAACTCAAAACTTTTCCACTCTACAATTATCTCTTCTTTATGAGGAAAATTTTCTAAAGCGGCTTCAAATTTTCTTTTTCCTATATAACAAAATGGGCATCTAATATCTGACCAAATACTTACTTTCATTTCTAATAAAATTTATTTTCCAGTATAATAGACGAAAATAGAACACTAACCTTTCATTCAGCTTTTAGAACCAATTAAAACAAACGCATTTGCCCATCTTTATACTGTTTATGTAATTTACTATTTAACTTAGGAAAACTTTTATCCTTAAAATAAGTTTGCCTTGCAATACGTACCATATCATGTATTTGCGTTGCTATTTTCCCTTCTCCTTTAGACCTTATTCCATACCTACTATCATTTAAAGTACCACCATGACATTCTTTAATTTGATTTAGTACTTTCTGAGCTTTATTGGGCATTGTTTTATAAATCCAATCTGAAAAAATTTCTCCAATAGCACCATTAAGTCTAACCACTGTAAATGCAAAAGAAATTGCTCCATTTTGTGAAACGGCTTTAGCAAGATTTAAAATTTCATGACTATTAATTCCAGGGATTATTGGAGCTAACATCGCATTTACTGGGATATTATTTTCTGATAATAATCGAATAGCTTCTAAACGTTTTTTAGTAGTAGTAGTTCTTGGCTCCAACACCCTTCTTGTTTCTTCAGATAAAGAAGTAACGGACATGTTTACACCAATTAAATTATCTTTTGCAAGTTCTTTTAAAACATCTAGGTCTCGGAGTATTAATGCATTTTTAGTAATAATACCAACAGGGTGTTTATATTTTAAAAACACCTTTAGGCAAGCTCTAGTTATTTTAAATTCTTTCTCTGCAGGTTGGTAACAGTCTGTATTTCCAGAAAGTACTATAGTTTTAGCCTCCCATCGTTTACTTTTTAACTTGGCCTCTAAAAGTTTTGGGGCATTCTCTTTTATTAAAATTTTTCTTTCAAAATCTAAACCCGGGCTATAACCCCAAAACTCATGCGTATTTCTTGCATAACAATAAATACAGCCATGCTCGCAGCCTTGATAGGGGTTCATAGAAAAGGCCATTCCAATATCTGGACTGGTTACTTTATTTACAATGGTTTTAGGAAAAATAGGAATGTATTGGGTCTTATTTTTATTGGCTTCTTCCCCTTCCACTCTACAAAATTCTAGAAAATCATTTCTGGTTTCATAAATAAGCTCCGAAAATTTATTCGTTTTATTCAGCTGTGCGCCTCTCCCTTTTAGATAGTTTTTGGACATTAAATTTTGGATTTAATCCAAAAATATGTAAAAAATCCATTATTGTGACTTTAATTAACAGTATTAAATTTATTTTTAATCCAATTTCTGGTTGGGGTTTCTATATAGCGGTAAGAGAGATTAGCCATAAAGCAAATAAAAGCAACACATAAAATAAAGTAAGTCCATTTCTCAACATAAGTTCCCTTTATAGGCCTAATTAGGCCTCCTAATTTTTCTGAACTTTGGAATCTAAAGTATAAGAGTATTATATCCATAAAAATCATATGCCATATATAAATAGAAAAAGACCATTTACCTAATTTCTGAAATAGCCTTAAGCCCAAAAAATAGTTTGCATTTTTACTCCCATAGGCTAATGATAATATTAAAGGCGTAAATAAAAACACTGTAATAGTATCATACCATTTAAACTGCATAGAAATAAGACATAAAACAAGAACTCCAGATAAAAACCATCCATTTCTAATCCATTTTTTTCCTTTTGAAGTTTTAAATAGTTGCCAAACTATCATTCCTGCCATAAAACCAACAATACCTCTTATAGTTCCATAATGCCAATTTACATCTAGAGTTTTATGATTTGGGTTTAATGGAAAATTAAAAAAGGGCTCTAATGGAGCCAATAAAAACTCAATGCTTAACCAACCTAGAATTACTAAAATACCCCCTACCCACCAATTTTTAAAACCAAGCTTACGAAACATTATAAATAAAAACGGAAATATAACATAAGCCCACCACTCTGCACTTAAACTCCAAGCTGGAGCGTTCCAAGTATCAAAATTATAAATGCCAATAGTTTGTAAAAATACTAGTTGCACAGGAATAGCGTCTAGCCTATAAATATGTTTTCCTAAATCTGATAGTAAATGAAATTTGCCTATTAAAACTACAGTAATAAACATAATTACTTTAGCAAATAAGGTAATTATATGAAGTGGATAAATTCTGGCTAAACGAGCAATTAAAAAGGATTTGTATTTTTTTCTAGTAACTCTTGTTGTAAAACTTGTTTCGTAAACATAGCACATGATAAACCCACTAAGGATAAAAAACAAATCTACCATTAAGTATAACTTATCTACAAGACCTGCATTCTTGTATGGGACTAGACCTCCTAAGAAAAAATGAAAATGAAGTGTAACTACCATAATAGCAGCAATACCTCTTAATGCCGATAAATTATATAAGTAAGATTTTACCATGAAATTTAAATTTTAAGTAAGATTTAAATTTCTGGATAAAAAAAAGAGTTGTGTATTACAAATGGTTAAAAAAGGATAATTTTGAATCAAA
Organism: Maribacter vaceletii; assembly: GCF_003634105.1. Taxonomy (GTDB): domain Bacteria; phylum Bacteroidota; class Bacteroidia; order Flavobacteriales; family Flavobacteriaceae; genus Maribacter_B; species Maribacter_B vaceletii. Next base: position 873,862 of record NZ_RBIQ01000007.1, read on the forward strand.
TTGTTTAAAAATCAGCCACTTATAAGTTTGAGTAAATATTATTCTACTACAACTTTAACCAATTGCTTTCTATTTCCTCTTTTAGCATAAAACAATAACTCATTATCTGCACTATTAATTAATGGTCTAGAAACCATAATTGGTAAACGAACATCTTTATCATCGACCAATTTTTTATAGGATAAATCTCCTGATGGAGTTACTTGAATAACAAATAAGTTAGGATTTCTACTAAACCCTTGCTTGAACAATATTCTATTATTACTCATTTTTTGAGGGTTCTCACCAGAATTAATAAAAAAGAACATAGTATCCTCCTTACCATAGGCTGTGTAAGAAGCATAAGCGGCGTCTCCTTGAGTAACTTCTGCCTTGTTTATATTACGAGCCCAAACCATTGTACCTTCTGCATTTAACTTTGCGCAAACAATGTCGTTATAATGAAAACGTTCTACCTCTAATCGTGTACCAGTAGAATTTGCATCCATGCCTTTGGTAACAAAATATTCTTCTGCACTAAAAAGTAAATCGTTCTGTGGTGTTATATGAATATTTTTAAATATTAAGTTTTTTATTTCGGCATCAACCTCTCTACCAAATTTATCTACCATAAATTGTTCTGAGAAAGCATTGTATTTTTTGGATTGTATATCTAAAGATGAACCATGCAACTTATAATAACATAAACCATTATATCTATTGTCTTTACGGTCTGCATAAAAACCAACTACTATTAAATTTTCTCCTATTCGTATAGGTTTTAAAGATTCTGGATATTTTCCAGCATCATTAAACTCTTGTATTTTATGTGCTTCATTAGTAACACGTACTACTTCATATTGAAATCTACGTTCCTTAACATCAAACCTTCTTTTCTTAAAATATGCTTTTCCAGAAAAATATACTGTTTTATAGTCTGGTGCAATTTCTATATTCTCAAAAGCATAATTTTTTTCTTCTGTAGCAGTAGTAAAATCGTAGGTAATATGCTTTTTTAAATCGGTTCCAAAAAGGTGCATATCATAAATTACTTTTTTTCTATCTCTATGCTGTACTGTAATTGCAAAAGCTGTTTTTTTATCATTAAAATGAACTGCCGTTGAAAAACCGTTACTAAAGTTTCTGTTGTATTTATTTACCGCAAGTGGGTTAGAAACTTCTTTTGATGGGATAGATAAAAGAACTCTTTCTGTAAAATTAAAATCGTCTAAAGGGCTTTGGTGAATAATATAATCATAGGCCTCTTTCCTGTAATCATATTTTAATTCTAATAAATATAATTGCCCATTACGTACAAAACCATCTACCATGTGCATGGCAGAATATTTATAATTATAATCTTGTACTAGGTTTAAATCGGCATCATAAATTTCTATAAAATGACCTTTTGCCTTTAACAAAACGCCTCCGTAATACTTTCTTACAATAATACTTTGATCTTTGGCATCATTATTAAAAGACAACACTGTAGAATACTTATACCTATCGTTATAATTTTTTCCAAGACTATAATTTACAGGTATTTCTTGTGCCTTAACGAAACTAAAGCTACAAATTAATAACAGTACAAAAATGGTTTTTTTATACATAAGAAAACTGATTTTAGAGTGTTTTATTTACCAGGAAAATCTGCCTTTCTTTTTTCTAAGAAAGCAGTAGTCCCTTCTTTAAAATCGGCAGTACCAAAACATTCGCCAAAGGCTTTAATTTCCGTTTTATACCCATCTAAAGTAGTATTAAAACCAGCATTTACTGCTTTTATTGCATGCCCAATAGCTACTGGAGAATTATTGGCAATTTTATTGGCAATTTTTTTACATAACGGTAATAACTCTTCTGGTGTAACCACATAATTAACTAAACCAATTGACAATGCTCTAGGAGCATCTATCATAGCTGCTGTCATTATTAATTCTAGCGCTCTACCTTTACCTATAAGTTGTGGCAATCTTTGTGTACCACCATACCCTGGTATTACTCCTAAAGAAACTTCTGGTAATCCCATTTTGGCATTATCACTAGCTACTCTAAAATGGCATGCCATAGCAAGTTCTAATCCGCCACCTAAAGCAAAACCATTAACGGCTGCTATAACAGGTGTTTTCATATCTTCAATAAAACTAAAAAGAGTTTCTTGCCCTTCTTTAGCTAAAGCAGCACCTTTTTTAACTGAAAAATTTGCAAATTCAGAAATATCTGCACCAGCAACAAATGCTTTTTCGCCAGTACCAGTTAAGATAATACTTTTTATACTTTTATCTTTATCTAGGTCTTTTAAAGCTTTAGACAACTCTTTTATAGTTTCTTTATTTAATGCATTTAATTTACTTGGTCTGTTAATTGTAATTTCTGCAATAAATTGGTCTTGTTCAATTAAAATTGTATTGTATGCCATAGTATTAGTTTATTAAATTTCTTTTGGGAATTTTACTGTAAAAACGGTTCCTTTTCCTGGTTGTGATGTGTAATTTATAGTTCCTTTATAAGATTCTACAATATTTTTTACCATTCCCAAACCTAGTCCCATTCCGCTAGTTTTTGTAGTAAACTTAGGTTCAAAAATTTTATCTTTATTTTCATCTAATATTCCTACACCATTGTCTGCTACCATAATTTTAACATAAGTCTCTTCGGATGCCATAGAGACTAAAATTCTGGGTGATGCTACTTCTGGAACCGCCTGTATTGCATTTTTAACCAAATTAGTAATTACTCTTATTAATTGGGTACGGTCTAATTTTGCTATAATTTCTTTTTCTTCGGATATAAAATGAATATAATCTTTATTAAAAATATCAAGTGCCAGCTTTACAATTTTAACCACATTCAAGGTTTCATTTTGCTGTGCAGGCATTTCGGCAAAATTAGAAAAGGCAGATGCAATACTACTCATGGTATCTATCTGCTGAATTAAAGTTTTAGAATACTCTTCTAATTTAGCCTTTATATCTGGGTCATCGGGCTTAAATTTACGCTCAAAACTTTGTACCGTTAAGCGCATTGGAGTTAAAGGGTTTTTAATTTCATGAGCTACTTGTTTTGCCATTTCTCTCCAAGCTTGTTCTCTTTCACTTTTTGCTAATTTTACAGCACTAATCTCCAACTCATCAATCATTGCATTATAAGAAGAAATTAAATTATCCATTTCTTCACCAGGACTTTCTATAAAAATCTTTTCATTCCGTTTTGTTAAATCGGTTTTACTCATCATATTAGAAATAGTTTCTAAAGAACGAGTAATGTATTTAGAAATAAAATACGCCAGGCTAATTGCCATTAAAAACATTACAAAATAAACCCCTCCTAAACGCATTAAAAACTCTCTAAGTTCCATGTCATTAAGGCTATTATCCTCAAAATAAGGCAAATTTAATATACCTATTGGTTTAAATTGATAATCTGTTATATAGGTGTAAGATGCCTGATATTTATCTCCCGCAGCAGAGTTTTCTTCTACAAATCTTTTATCTACAGATGCACCTAATGTATTAAGAACCAACGCATCTAAGCAATTAGAGATAGAGTCTTGTTCAAATTTAGGTCTTGAACTTTTAATTAATTCTCCTTCTAAATCATAAATATTAAAATTTACATTTTGCACATCTGCAATCTGATAAATTTCTTCTTTAAATATATTAGCTAAATTCTCGGTGTTTACTGGATATGTTGTTCGTTGTAACGTGTAATTAATACTTTGCTTTATTTGCTGTTCTTTACGTTCTAAGCGTACTTCGTGGTAATCTTTAGATTGCTCTCTATACTGGTAAATAGTAATTCCTGCAATTAATACAGATGCTATTAGCACCAGCAATATCATAGAAATAAAAATACGAGACCTAAGAGAGAATTTTTTAAGCAATGTAACTTATTTAATGTTAAAGATAAGGAATATACACAAGGCTTAAAACTAGATTTTATTTGCCTTTTTCTTATAAAGACTTATCAAAAATTAAGCCAACACTCTATTTTAAGCATTAGGGTTTTTAGAACGTATGCTTTTATATAGTTTAATGCCTAACATTAATAAAATTCCTAAAACCACAATACCAACAACTCCAAAAATCCAATTAAAAGTGCTCTTTAAGATAACTAAAAATACTATTGCAAAGAGAATTAGGGTTGCGCCCTCATTCCAAATGCGCATAAATTTTGAGGTATACTTAACCTCATCTCTCTGCAGTTGCTTAAAGATTTGATGGTTTTTTAAATGATATAGAATTAGTAACACTACAAATGCTAACTTAATATGCATCCATGGTTGTTGCAACCAGCTTGGTATTAAAATTAATAACCAAATGGCAAACAAAACACATAAAACCGCAGAAGGCCAGGTAATAATATACCATAAGCGCTTAGTCATTAATTTTAATTGTTTACTTAAAATTTCTTTTTCAGGGGACGGTTTTTGCCAAGCTTCAATATGGTAAATAAATAGTCTTGGAATGTAGAACAAACCAGCAAACCATGTAATTACAAAAATAAGATGTAGCGATTTTATATAGTTGTAGTATTCTTGCATAACATGATTCCATTTAAAATTACAAATTTAAGCTCCTTTTTTATTTTTATAAGATTTATTTTATTGTTCCTTAAAATTAGAAATACTAAGACAAATAGTTTTAACTAATTATACTCTTTTTGTGCTTGCCTATGATTTTTCTATATTTAGAAACTCTAATTTTCTAGAAACCACTAACTAACAAACCATTTTATGAGAATTTACTATATATATCTGACACTTTGTTTTAGTTGTTTTACTTTACATTCTCAGTCACCTGGTTTTCAAAATGTAGTTATAGAATCTGTAGATGATCTCTGTTTTGGTCACCAAAGTCAATCTGCAGATGTTGAAGCAGAATCCATTGTAGATGAGATTATGGGTCAAATGGGACTTAACAGAAACTTTAAAATTAGAAAATGTTCTAATATTAAAAATGCTTTAGCACATATTGAAGAAGATGAAAATAAAAAACTGACCCCTTACATTCTTTATGACCCAGAATGGTTAGCTCAAATGTCTAAAAAATCTAATACAGACTGGGCTTCTATTGGGGTTCTTGCGCATGAAGTTGGCCATTTTTTACTTTATCATTCATTAAATAAACGAGGAAGTAACCCAAGATGGGAACTAAGTGCAGACCGCTTTGCTGGCACCACACTAGCACGTATGGGAAGTACTCTCGAAGAAGCACAAAGTATGTTTAAAAATATTCCTGAAAAAGGAAGCTCTACGCATCCAGGAAGAGCAGAAAGAATGAATGCTATTAAAATTGGGTGGATGAAATTTAATAATCCCGCTCAAAAGAAAATAATCCTAAACGAAAATACTCCTGAAAGAGAAATAAATCCAGAATTAATTGTAAATAGATATTATAAATCTTTAGGAGGATTAAAAACTCTAAGCCAAATTAAACAATTAAATTATACCGAAAAAATTTCGGAAACCATTGGTGAAAATTTAAACCAAAAACCACTTGAATATGGCTATTCTTACGAACAAACACCAAATAAAATACTAATAACAAATAAAAAATATAACGAGCAGTATTTAATAATTAATAACGATTCTTTACTGTGGAAATATACCGATCAAAAAAAGTGGAAAAATGAAGTTCCTAGAATAGGCACAAGTGTTAAACAAGATTTTTATTCTTTTAAAAAAGATAAGGTTCCTACTATTAAAAACTTCTTTGATGATTTTGTTTTAGTATCCAATCCAGAACTAGCACTATATCGAGGTAGAAAAAGAATTGCTGATGAAGAATGTTTTGTTTTAGAACTACCTACAGAAAATACCGAAATAGGAAACCTTAAGAAAAAAGGGAAAAGAATTAGTGTTGCAAAAAAATACTTTTTTAATACTCTAGATGGTCTTTTATATGGAATAGAAACAAGAGAGAAAACCTCAAACTTTGTTAGAGGAAAAATTAAAAGTCAAAAAAATATTAAAACACAAAAAATATTCATTTCCTATAAACCTACTAAAGACATTTTGTTTCCTTCACAAATAAGTACCACAGAAACAGAATTGTTTAATGATTTGCCAAGAGGAAAAACAAGATATCAGAAAAGAATTATAACCAATTTAATTCTAAATGCTAAGAAACAAGAGCTATAAATCATTACTAATTTTTTAAAAAAACTAAAAAGAAAACTCTATTTCTTAACAAAAGGTAATAATTACTCTTAATTATCGACGAAATACTTAAATAGTCGATAAAAAATACGCTCTTTTATATATTTTTTTTAATATTTATAACCCCCTTAATATTAGTTATTTAAGAACAGCCAACCACCACCAACTAAAATGAATTTTAACTACCCTAAAAAACTCCTTGTTTTTTTTATAGGAGTTCCTTTCTTCGTGTTTAGCCAAACAAATCATGGCTTTAGTTTTGATAATTATAATGGTATTTATGGCTCTACAGCAAACCCAGCAAACAGTGCCCAATCTAAACATAGATGGCATATTAATGGTTTGTCCTATAATTTATTAGGCACTTCAGATTACGGAACTATAAATTTTATAGATTCTCCAGATACCCCCAACGGGTTTAATAGTAGTGATTTTTCTACAAATGTAGAAACCTCTAATAACAATAACTTTTTAGTTTCTAATAGTGATGTTCTCTTACCCTCAGTCCTTTATCAAATTAATGAAAAACATACTATTGGGTTATTATTACGTTCCAGAGCATTTTCAGATTACAGTAATTTTAATGGTCGCCTATGGAAAAACCTAAGCCAAGGTTTTGAAGATGAAACATTAGAAAACACTTTTAATATTCCAAAATTTAATAATACCTCACAATCCTGGAAAGAAATTGGGTTGAATTATGGTATTGTGTTAGTAAACAGTAACTATCATTTTATTAAAGTTGGAGGTACAGCAAAATACCTTATAGGTAATGGAGCTGTAGAGCTTAGAGGAGATATTAATGGCAGCTACAATGATGGCGTAAGTGATGATTTAATTATTAATTCTGGAACTGTTTCTTATTTGAATACTTTCTCTGCAAACCCAAATAATTTAAACGAAACCTCTCCATTTATCAAGTCTGCATTTGATTTTACTAAAAACGGTTCTGGTTTTGGAGGTGATGTTGGCTTTGTTTATGAGTGGAGACCTCGTGAAACTAACAGAGTTGGTGTGCGTAATAATAGCAGTGCTGTAAACACGTATAAGCTTAAAATAAGCGCCTCTATTTTAGATATTGGTGCTATTAAATATGAAGAAATTGATAATAGTAAAGTGAGGCTAGAAAATTTTAATATTACTTCTCCCACTTCTCTTTCTAAAAACACTTTAAATAACGAAGGTTTTATTGCTACATTAAAAAATACTACAGAAATTAATTCTTCCCCCCAACAAGGAAAAGCAACTTTTGCACTGCCAAGATCTTTAAATATTGGATTAGACTATATAATTTTCAACGACAAAAATTATTATGTAAACCTTAACTATGTAAAAGCTTTAACAACCGTAGATGATAAATATACAAATACTAGACTAAATTTAATTACTGTAACACCCCGCTATGAAACCCAAAAATTTAGTGCTTATTTACCTATAACTTATGAAAACAATACCGGCGTTTATTTTGGCGCAGGATTCCGTTACGGGCCTATTACTATTGGTTCTGCTGCATTAAATAGTCTCTTTACAAATGGGAAATTAAACCATATATACTTTGGATTAAATTTACCATTATTAGAAGATGTATTTAGATAATCGCATATACTATTGAAAACATAGAAAAATGAAAAAAAAATTACTTCTATTATTACTTTTAACTTTTTGGACAAAAAGTAATAGTCAAATAACTTTAATAGAGGATCTTACTCCTGGGGCTGAGTCTTCTAACCCTTTTGAATTTTTAGAACATGATGGACAACTTTTCTTTATAGGCGGATCTGAAGCCACCAATAATAATGTTATATATATTATGGACTCCTTGGAAAATATAAGTATAGCATGGCAAGAAGCAGGGAGTAACCCTTATTCCATGGTTGTTTATAATAATGAGTTATATTTTGAAGCTTCAAATAAACTACACAAACTTAATCTTCCATACGGAACAGGTAGTACTATTGTTGACAATAATATTTCTATCTGGGGTAGAGGGTTTGTTTATAATGGGGAATTATTTTTTGGTGGAGAATTAAACCAAATAGATCCATTAAATCCTAATTATGAGTTAATGGCATATAATGGTACATCTACAAGATTGGTAAAAGAAGAATCTTCTATTAGCCTAAACCCTGGGCAATTTGTTATCCATTTAGGAGAACTACACTTTGTTGGCAATGAAGAAGCAACAATAAATGGACAACCAGCTACTGTAAATTTTATATATAAAACTGATGGAACAACAATAGATGTTGTTACCTTTTTTCAAAATACAAGTGTTTCTTACCTAAGATCCTTAAATGATAATTTATACTTTTTGTATAGAAACGGAGATTTTAATCAACCTTATAATCTATGGTCTTCTAATACTACTGCTACAGCTGGTTTTGGGGATGAGATAAGTTTTGCTTTTGGGTTAACAGTTTTTGATAATAAATTATATTTTTTTGATGTATCTAATAATATCTTATACTCCTCAGAGCAATTAGGAGTTTTTGTTCCAGTTCCAATAGAAAATGGTGTAGAATACCCAAGTGGAAGCTTTCCTATAGTTAGTGATAATTTAATGGCTTTTACAGGATATACAAATACTATCGGGAATGAACTATACATGTACGAAAAAAACAATGAAATAAAATTCACAGAAGATTATAATAGTGGATCAGGAAGTTTTACACCTGTATATGGTTCTTTCTTTAATGATAAACTATACATTACAGGAGATGATGGAACTGGAATTGGGAGGGAACTACATGTTTATGACCCAAATGATTGCCAAAATACAATTGACATAGAAGACAGTAATTTTGAAAACTATTTAGAAAATGTTCTAAATGTAGGCGATGGAATTTTAGGGAATAAAAAAGTTTGTAAAGAAAAAGTGGAAGTTTTAACAACTTTAAACTTATCAGGAACAATTAATATGGAGAACAATCCTCCAGGTTTAGGAGTAACAAATCTTAGTGGTATTGAAGCTTTTAGAGATTTAGAAATATTAAGAATAGAAGGAAATACCATTGCAAATGTAGACCTAAGACAAAATACTAATCTCAAGGAACTAAGGGCTTGGCGAAATAATATGGAAACTCTAAATATTGAAGATTTAACTCTTTTAGAAATAGTTGGCCTAGACTTTAATAACCTTACCACAATCGATTTTTCCACGAATAATGCATTACAAATATTAGATATTAATAATAATAATTTAACCTCTATTATTTTTTCTAACAATACAAATTTTAATAGATTTAGAATTTCCAACAACGTTAACCTCAGCAACTTAAACATCTCTTTAATTGATTCTAATTTAGATGTTTTTGTATCTACAGGAAATACTAGTTTAAGCTGTATTCAAGTAAGTAGTACATCTAATGCCGAATCTCAAGCAAATTGGCAAAAAGATGTTACAACATCCTACAGTTTAAACTGTTCACCTAACACTCCATTTAATGTAACTACAACAATTGTCGGGGCTGGGAATACACCAAACTATACAATCAATGAAGGAGAAACTTTTACAATAAACTTTGATGCAGATAATACTGCTGCAAATGGAACTACATACAATCCAGAAATTACTTTTTCTCTTAATGGAATATCTTCTTCTGAAGATTTTTTATTCAATGGTTCTATTTCAATTCCTAATAACCCTTTTACTGTTAGTAGTAATAATCCTGATGGTAGTATTACTGTCCAAGCAATAACAGATAATTTTTTAGAAAATGATGAAGTCTATACCGTAAACATTAGTTCTAGAAATAATACAGAATATACCATTGCTGACCCAATATCTTTTACTATAACAGTAAAAGACGTTGAGCCAGTAGAACCCTTTGTCGTAAATACCTATTTAAGTTTACCTGTAGGCCAACCAAACAATACAATTGAAGAAGGGCAAAAATTTAGAATCTATTTTGAAGCAAGCACTTCACAATATTATGATAATCAATCTTTTGATGTTTTTTTTAATTCAGATAATAGCTCCGCACTTTTTAATGAAGACTTTACTCATGAAAATAGTCCGGCGTCTTTTACCGCTCGGCATCAACATGATGCAGTAGAATTTATTGAAGTAGAAGTATTAATAGATTCTCAAAAAAATGAAAATGAAGACATAGTAATAATTTTACAAAAAGATCCTAGTAATAAATATAAGTGGGGTAATGAAAAAAGTGATGGCACTTTAGAATTTAGAATAAATATTGAAGATATTTCTGATGTTACTTCACAACCATTTATTGTACAAACTTCTATAAGTGAAAATGCAAGCTTAAATACTAATGGTTCCTATACTGTAAATGAAGGAGAAACTTTTACTATTAATCTAAACGCTTTATCACCTGCCACAGATTTTTATAAGTATAAAATTATTTACAATACTGAAGGAACAACTGCAAATGCAGATGAATATTCATTAGCTATCCCTAATCCATTAGAATTAACTTCACAACAATCTGTTAATCCAGATGGCGAACTTAGTTTTACAATTAATACAGATAACATAATAGACAATGAAGATAAGCTAATTATTAACTTCCTAAATGACCCCGATAATATTTATACTTGGCAAGGCAATAATATAAATCCAGATGGCAGTTTATCTTATGAAATTATTATAAATGATATTCCACCTACTACATCAGATATAATTACTGTAAAGTTTAATAATACTGGCGGTATAGAAGGAGGTACCGATACCTTTATTGTAGAACTTTTTGATAGTCAAGGAAACCCATGGACAAGCCATAATGGTTTAGAGTTTTCTTTAGATTTTAAAGATGAAATATTTGATACTGATATTGAATACGCAATAAACAATAATGATATAAATGGAGAAAAAGCAGAAACTGATGATTATAAAAACAATGATTCTAATAAAACAGACATAACTAACCCTAAAATCAGCATTAATCCCGGTGAATCTAGTGGAGAGTTTACCGTTTTTTATCCACAAGAAAATGAGCCTAATGATGATAAACGTGATTATTATTCTGTAGAGATATCTTCAACAAACAATAACATTAGTTTTGATAACAAAAAAATACAAGCAGTTATATTAGATAATGCTATTACAGCTCAATTTCTAATAAATATTTACCCAGGAGTAAATATGTCGGTAATACCAACAGATAATGAAAATAACTTTGATCCTGGTTGTTGCTTAGAATTCTCTGTTGAAGAAGGCGAACAGTTTATTATTTATTTAGATGTTGAGAAAGGAGTTCCCGCAGGCACAAATTATGATGTAGAATTTAATTTCCAAAATAGTAAAGCTGAAGAAGGAACTAATAAAGACTTTACACACGAAAATGTAGGTTCTACAATTAGAGGAACAGTGTCTAATGGAAACGGTCCATTTGATAATAGATTAATTGTAAATGTAAACGAAGATGATATTCCTAATGAACATATAGACCCCTCTAGTGGTGATAATTTAATAGGGGAAAAATTACGAATAGGATTTACATCTATATCATCACAATTTACTATTGCTGATCGTTTTTTTGACCAAGATAATTTTCAAAATGAAGGAGATATTAATAAACTATCTATACGAAGCTCTTTTGCTCTAAGAATTATAGATGTAATTAAAATTAAAGAATTTATAGTCTCTGACAATAAAAATGAAGCAAGAGAAGATAATTTAGAAAATGCTGAGTTCACTATTGAGATGGAAGCTGCAAATACTTCTGGAGAAGATATAAGAATTAATTACCAAATATTAGTAAACGGAGTAAATAACGCAACACCAGGACAGGATTATTTAATAGATGATTTAGATTTAAATACTTTAACCGGATTTGTTTTAATACCAGATGGTAGCACTACGGCTAGAATAGTTGTAAAACCAATAAACGATCTAAAATTTGAAAACATTGAAAATGTCGTTATTCAACTAATAGAAGGTAGTAGATATTCTATTAATAGTTTAACTAGTAAACAAATTACTATTCTAAGTGATGATGATGCAGAATACACCGCTGAAATTAAAAGTGGTATAGATAACCAATCACGTGAAGAAGATATTGATGATTTTGCCGAAGTAATAATTGAACTAAATGAAATACCAATAACAGATATTGAAGTAGAATTTAAAATCTCTAATCTAACAGATGTAACGAAAGTAATAGAAGGACAAGATTATCTAATATACCAAAACGATAAAACTACACTAATAAATTCTAACAGTGGAAAGGTTTTATTTAATGCTAACGTGGATAAATCAAAAAGTATCTTTATAAAAGCCTTAAATGATGGAATAAACGAAAATCTTGAAACCCTATATTTACAATTAGATTCTGGAGTAAATTATGACATTAGAGAAACTGATAATGCTCAAGTTGTTTTAATTAGCTCTACATCAGACACTTCTAATTTCGACCCTAGAAACTTAACCATTATAGCTAAAAATCCCAGATGTCCTGGAAGTAATCAAAAAGGAAGTATTGAGATAGCAAATGCCTCACCTTTTGTCTATAATGTTACCACTACTGGGTTAAATGGAATTAATTATCAAGAAACTAAAGTTCTAAATGAAATTAATTCCAATAATTTTAAACAGTTCTTTAATCAATTACCTATTGGAAGTTACGAAGTAAAACTTGAATTTAATTTAGATATTAACCAAACCATTCCTGATAATGTAATTCTCCCAAATTATATTATAAAAATTACTGAATTAGAAGGTATGAGCATTCAAGAGCAAAGTACAAATCTAAAAACCAAGACAGGTAATTTTATAGTATCTGGAAGTGAAAAATACACTGTAGAGTCTAATGGAAAAACTTATCAATACCAGTTTAAAAACACCGGTAAAAACGTTATAACTGTTCCTCTTAAAAATGGTTTAAATTCCATCATAGTTTCTGGAGAAGCTCTTTGTTTAGGTAGCATAAAAAAAGAAATCCTGTTAAATGACGTTTTTATTTACCCTAACCCAACTAAAGATTTAGTATCTGTGTTTAGTAATTCTTTATTGGGTAAATATGAATTTTACCTCTTTGATATTCATGGACGCTTAGTTTATCATGAAGAAAATGACAATCCTAATAATAATATAGAATTTGACATATCCAATTTACATAAAGGAATGTACATTGGAAAAATAATTTCAAAGGAGAATAAAGAAATAAAATTTAAATTATTAAAAAAATGAAAAAGTATATTCTAATATTTTCTAGTTTATTATGCTTACTTCATTATAGTTGTAAAGGCGAATTTGAAGAAGCTACATTTGCAATAAATCTTAAATATCCAGATCAAGATTCAAATTGTGAGGAAGGTACTGATAACGGTAACTCTATAACTATTCCATTTAAATGGGAAATTCAAGGGGATTTAACAACATACACACTAATACTGAATAACACTCCTTTTCCAATTGAAAATTACGATAAAGACGATGATGGCGTCTTAACTTTTCAACAGGCGTTAGAATATAATAAAAAATATGAATGGCAAATTATTAGTGAAAATGTTAAAAGTGATTTAAGAAGTTTTAGAACTCCAATTGAAGGCAATAATAATAACAATGTACCCCTTGCTGTATTGTTTAAAGCACCTACTTATCAACAATTAGGAAATTCTATGGAAGTAAGCTTTGAGTGGGAAGGTGGCGATATAGATTTTGATGGAAGTTTAAGGTATGATGCATATTGGAGTACTAAAGCAGACATAAGTGTAACTATTAATGACGGTGGGAATACTAATTTAACTAGCCCAAATACAAAGTTTAGTATTCCAAATTTTGATCCGAATAAAGATTATTATATTTTAGTAATAGCAAAAGATGGGGAAAATAGTGCATCCAGCATTCTTAAGTTTAGCCAGTTTTAATTATTGTTAAGTTTTTTAACTAAAGGAAACCGTTAACTATTTCATATAAGTCTTGAACTTTCTTTTTGTTTTAATATACCTAATTAAATGCTTATAAAATTTTATAAACCCTGCGCTAAAAACAGTTACAAAAATTATTGGTGCAGATTTTAAAACAACGCCCTTCTTAAACAACCATAAAGTAAGCCAAACCAATAGTATTGTAAATACAAGCAACATTAATTTACGCACTGTTCTATAACTTATTTTTAAGCGCTTACTTAACCATATAAAATAAATACTTACAATAAGGCTGCACAAAAAAGTAAATACTACTATCCAAAAAGTAGATATTCTATACATAAATGTATTTTCTATAATCATAGATATTATGTTAGCATGTATTGCCACACCATACATATCTGGTATACTCTTACCTGAAGTTATTGTGTTTAATGGCGTAAAATGCTTGTCTTCTACATCATTAATATTTGCTGTTGGAGTTCCTAAATATCCAATAAGTACAATTTTATCTTTTAAAAGACTTTTATTACTTAAAGTCATAAATTCATCAATAGTAAAATTTATGAATTTATGTAAATCTCCCTTGTAATTTATAACTCTAGGGCTTCTTAGTTTATCCTTTATATTATTGGCTTCCCATTGTTTTTTAGGCATATATCTTTTTGCAATCTTATAACCAAAAGATTCCATTTCTAAGCCTTTATTATAATACAAGCCGTTAAACTCTCTTATAACAGAATTATCTTCTTCAAAATTAAAATTCACGTACCCAGAGTGCTCTAAAGGAGCAAAAAAAGGATAATTAGCAATAATATTTTCTTCATTATCTGTTGTATGGGATAAAACAACATTTTCTTTATTTAACAAATCCGCCAAAATAGTGTCTGCTTTTATGCCTTTAGGTTCCTTAAGTATTATATCAAAACCAACAACTTTTGGATCTGCTTTTAAAACTTCTTCAAGAGCTAAAGCTATAGCCATTCTATCTTTATGTTCTACATTTATAAGAACAATGCTTGAGTCTATTTTTTTTGTTTCGGATAGTTTCTCTGCATAATAAACATCTAAAAAACTAAAATCTTTTAACGCTTTGGCTATGGGATTAAAAAAGGAAAGGTTTAAAAATAATAACGAGAGTACATAGCAAGTAAATAATGAGAGTAGTGTACTAAATAACGCATCTCTAAACAATAACCAATTTTTATTTTTCTTTTTATTTTTCAAATCCTTCTAAACATTATAGTAGCTATCTACAAAATTTATAATCAACACATATTGCTTCTTTTATTTCTTCCTCGGTAAATCCTAAAATTTTAAAGGTTTTGATTAACACAGCTGTTTCTTCTTCTAATTTTTGATATTCTTTTTTGTCTAAAATATTCAAATTATGAAATTCTATTTGGGTTAAATCTGGGAAAGGCGTAGTATCTACCCACCATTGATATTCTGTATTTGAATTTAAAAGATAATTATCTAAATATAGCATTATAGAATTACCATTTAACCTAAGCTTAATTGTACGATTAGCTTCTAGGTCTTTTAAAAAGAAATACACTTCCTTACTTTCTGTTTTATTATTCCAAGAAAACTGTACTTCTGGAGAATAAACTTTAGCACTGTCTATAGGGTATTTTAATTTTATATCTCTTTTTTCTCTATAAACTACCCCAGATTCTAGTTTGCGCTTATTTTGATTTGTAAACTGCTTCCAAACATACTTAAAATACTTTCTTGTAAAAGAATCTTCTTCTAGTTTATGCTTGTATAATTTTATTTCGGAAAAACTATAGGACATAGGTTCAGAAATTTTAAAAATTTCTCCTAACTCATTTACTAAAATCACAGTATCCTTTTTCTTTACAATTAAAATATCAGTTTTTAAAAAAGGCTCTCCACGTTCTACCTTCTTATTTTCTTTAAAATAAGGGTTTCCTTCTTTCTTGAAAACATAATAATTATGCTGCCCAAAAATTATATTACTACTTATAAAAAGAAAAATAGTAATTATTAATCTTGATAAAAATATCCTTTCCATTTAAACTTTTTATTTAAATAATGAACTAACTTTTTATAATAACCTATTAGGCTAACACTAAAGACTACTACCGCAATAATTGGTGCCGTTTTTAAAAGAATTTGATTTTTAAATAGTAATAAAGAAAACCAAATAAAAAATATAACAAATATTATCCTTAAAATATTTAACCTTAGAATATAACTGGCCAGTTGTTTTTTATTAAGCCAAATAAAATAACTTAATGCTAAGTAACTTAAAAGTAATGTTACCAACATAACAACCCAATTTGGCACTTCATTAATAAAGTTATTTGTTATTAGCATATTAATAATATTTGCATGAATAACAATACCAAAAGTATCTGGACTGCTCTTACCTACAAACTTCTTATTCATTGGTGTAAAATGCTTGTCTTCTAAATCTAAAAAATGAGTTTTAGCATCTCCTAAATAACCTAACAATACTATTTTGTCTTTTAAAATTGAAATTGATTCTTGATTCATTAAATCTTTATATTCCAGAACAAAAAAACCGTCTCTATTTGCCTCATAATTAATAGTCCTTTCTGTATAAAGTTGTTTTTCTATACTAGAGTTCCAATTATTACCATAAAATTTTTTAGCTACAGCTAGCCCAAAAGATAAGTATGTAGTATCATTTTCTTTTTTTATTCCTTGAAAACTTCTAATTACTGAGGATTTAGAAGTAAAACTAAAATTTGTATAACCCTCTGTAGCGTTTTCATTTCTAATAAACTCATTAGACAAATCAATACCAGAATTAGTAAAAGCATAGGTTGTAACTACATTCTTCTTTTGCAGACTTTCTGATAAAAAATTATCTAAAACAGGGTCTTTTAATTCTTTAAAAATAACATCTACACCAATTACCTTTGGTTTTTGTTCTGCTACAGCTTTTAAAAGTAAAGAAATTTCTTTCCTATTTATTTTATCAACATTAACTAAGAATATATTCTCATTAACATGTTCTTCCTTTTCCTCTAATTTCTCTGTATAATAAAGATCTAAATAACTAAAGTCTTTAAAGGCATCCTCAAAAGGACTAAAAAAACTTATGTTTAAACCAATTAAAGCAATAACTCCCAATATTAAAAAAGAAAAGAGCATACAAAAAAATGCCTCTTTAAATAAAACCTTATTCAACTTAACAAAAACTTTTTTCATATAAAATGAGCAGTATAAAATAAACTCTTGTTTTACCTATAAACTATTAAGATAGTTTGTAAGAGCTTCTGAAAGCATTACTATTTTTTGCCCTTCCAGATTAATAAAACCTAATTTAGTAGCATCCTTATTTACTAAAAGTGTTAACCTGCTAGACTCTCCTTTAATTAAAAATTGCCTGCTAGGTGTAAAAGTTGCTTCT
Source organism: Maribacter vaceletii (assembly GCF_003634105.1). Lineage (GTDB taxonomy): Bacteria > Bacteroidota > Bacteroidia > Flavobacteriales > Flavobacteriaceae > Maribacter_B > Maribacter_B vaceletii. The sequence continues at coordinate 891,234 of NZ_RBIQ01000007.1, forward strand.
TTTCTATTATCATCCCAGGAATAAGAGCTATCTAAAATTAGATATGAAACTAACTTTTGAACAGTTGCTTGTTCTAAAGTATCTTTTAAAAACAACTTATTTGAATATTCGTCTACTGTTCCTTCTATAAGTGTATTTTGTATTATATATTCAATAATTTGATTGGAATTATTAAGTATTTTAAAGTTCTTTTCTTTTAAAAAAACTTCAATCTTATTACTCTTTTTTAAAGTCTCTTTTTTTATTGTTTCTTTTTTTTGTTGACTATTACAAGAAAACATAAAGACTATACCTATAAAAGATAGTAGAAGTATACGCATTTCTCTAGGACCTTTTTATATTTAGAATCATCATTGCCATAGTCCCTTTATCAAACTCTGCTTTAAAACCTATTTTATCTTCCATGAGTTTTACTTCTTCTTTATTTATTAATTTTCCCTCAAAAATTAAATAAAGTTTATCAAGAAGTTTTCCTTCCATTTCATCTAGTTGTTTTTTAACAGCCTTTAGGTCAATTTTTTCTAAAGAAAATACTACTATAGTATAATCTGTTTCCACCTCTTTATTAAGTCTAAAGTATGCCTTTTGTCTAGGTCCTGCATACGGTATAATTACATCTGCTTTTTCTGCATTTATATAAGGGCTTATAGAGTCTTTATATGGAAATAACAAAGAATTTTCATTGTCCGAATCAGAACCTAAAACATATACATAAGCTGGTTTATTAACCTTTGTAATCATACGGTATTTTGTATCTATAGGGTAACTAACTTCTGTTGTATAATCCCCAATACTTTGTTCTTCCTCTTCTATAACTACATCTTGAAAACCAAACACAGAACCATTATAATCTCCTGCACCTTGACTTACTTTCATAACCGAATTATCTCTTAATCTAAGTTCTAATTCGCCCGCTAAAACTGTTTTTTGTTTTGGGACTACAGTTTCTGGTATCATTTCAAAAGCATAACGAGTATATTTTGGAAAATCTTTATAACGTATCCACATAAAACCATTATTACCCCAATCAGAGCCCCAACTATTAATAATTTCAAAAGCACCACCATATTTATCATCATCATAACCTACTACACACATAGCATGGCCACCATCTGTACCAAGATTATCTGGTTCATAAACAGTTTTTGCACTAAAAAAGGAGTTTTCTACTTTAAATCCGAAAACAACTGGATTACCGTTTAATAGAGACCTTTTAACCTCATCAATTTTTTTCTCAGCAGGTTCATCTGCCCCAAACAATCTAGTAAAGTCCTTAATTTTATTTTTGGCCGCTTTCTCAAGTATACCATCAGGGATTTTTGTATCGCACATTACATTAAAATCCTCCAGATAAGGCACCCCTATCTCGGTAATGGTTTTCATTGCTCTATGTATATAAGCTCCGCCTTGGCAATTATAATCATTTTCAATATTTGAATTTAAATATACAAATGCTGGTGAAAATGCTTTTTTTGTAATTTGCTTTTTATCTGTAGTATTTTGCAATCTAGAATCTAAAATAGTTCTTCCATAATACGCACTAGCCCAACCAACACAAGTGCCATAACCACCTTGATTTCTAATTTCTGGAGTGTATTTTCTTAATGAAGTTGCTGGAGTTTCTGTTACTACATCCTGAAAAGCAACATTCCTTGCTTTAATTGGTGTTTCTTCATAAGATTCGTCATCAAATAATAATCCTGTACTTGGTATGGTTTGTCCAAAAGAAAATGAACTTATACAAAGAAAAACAAAAAGTAATCTCATCATAATTTGGTTGTTTAGTTAGTGTTTTCAATTTAACAAAATCCAACTAAAAAAAGTCGTATTTCATTGAATAAGTAGCAATTAACAGCAATTTGTTACAATTAAACACAAAAAACTAGAGAGAAGTTCTTTTTTTAATACTACTTACTCTAAAAATTCTAAACAAACAGGACTTGGATTTTTAATTTCTTGAAGGAAACTTAATGTTCCATTTTTAATATTTCTCTTAAATACAGATATATTATTTGTTTTTTGGTTAGCCACTAGCAAAAAAGTATTACTAGGGTCTATAACAAAATTTCTTGGCCAATCTCCATGAACACTTTCTCTACCCACTAAAGTTAATTTTCCTGTTTCTTTATCTATCTTAAAAATTACTATAGTATTTTCTCCACGATTAGAACCGTATAAATAATTACCATCTTTAGATAGGTGAATATCTGCACAAGAATTTTTGTCTTTAAAAGCTTTATCTAAAGTAGATTTTGTTTCTATAGCTGTATATTCTGCGTCTTCATTTTTGTTTAAAACAGTGATGGTAGAATTTAACTCGTTAATTACATATAAAAACTTTTTGTCTTTACTAAATTTAAAATGTCTAGGTCCTGCACCATCCGGAAAATTTAAAGAGGCTTGTTTTCCAGGAACAAATTTTTTTCCATTATAAGTATATCTTTTAACAGCATCTAAACCTAAATCTGCCGTAAAAAGCCCATCTGGTGTAAAAATAGATGCATGGGCTTTTGCCTTTTTTATACTGTCCAGTATTTTATGGTTAATATATTGGGGGTTAGATTTTAAAGAGCCGTCTTCTGCAACTTTATAAATAGACAAGCTACCATCTGAATAACAAGAAGCTGCTAAAAAATTTCCTTCTTTTGAAACTCCTACATGGCAAGGATATCCGCCACCCGTACCAACAGTATTAATTTCTTCTATACCATCTTCCTTTATTTTATATGCAATTATAGCTCCCTTAGAATCTTTAAACTCTTCTGTTCTTTTAATAACATACAAGTACTTTTTATTATCCGATAGTGTTAAAAAAGATGGGTCTTTTATCTCTGCTTCTAATTTTTTATTGTTTAGCTCTCCTGTTTTTGAATTAAAAGAATAACTGTATAAGCCCTCACTTCCATTTTCAGAAAAAGTTCCAACAAATAACTTACTACTTTCCTCTTTACAAGAAATGAATAGAACTAAGCTACATAGAATCAGTACTAAGTTTCTTTGTTTCATACAAATAATTAAGTTTTTACTATTAAATTTTTTTTTACTTCTTTTCTTAAATAATATCCAGTTACTAGTGTAGCTAAAAAATCGGAAATTGGGAAGGAAATCCAAACTCCAAATTCTCCTAAATAGCTTGGGAGTATTAAAATTAAAGGTATAAAAAAGAATCCTTGTCTGGTTAATGTTAGTAATAAAGCTGGAATTGCTTTTCCTATTGCTTGAAAATACGCTGCGCCTATTAATTGTATTGCAATAATAGGTGTTGCCGCAAAAACCCAGCGCATTGCAGAAGGAGTATGCTCTAAAACAAAAGCATTTGTAGCAAGTTCTTTTGCCGTTAGGTTAGGGTTACTACTTAAGAATAAAGAAGCAATTTCTTGAGGAAATAACATTAATCCTAAAAACACAACGGTTGCTAAAACTGCTGCATATTTAATTGCTGTATTAATAGATTCTCTAACTCTAGAAAGTTTATTTGCTCCATAATTAAACCCTGCAATAGGCAAAAAACCTTGTGTTATCCCAAAAACAGGAAATAAAGCAAACATTAACATTCTACCTATAATAGCATATACAGCTACCATTGCCTCTCCTCCCAGATTAAAGAGTATGTTATTCATTAAAAGATAAATAATACTTATTGCGGCTTGCCTAGAGAGTGTTACAAAACCAAGAGAAGCAATTTGCTTTAATACCTCAACATCTAATTTAAGGTGTTTCCAACTTATTTTTAGTTCTGAATTTTTAGAAACAAAAAAGTAAAACACATAACTACAACTTAAAAAATAGGCTATAGTAGTTGCCCAAGCTGCTCCATGCATACCCCAATCTAGAACATAAATAAATATATAATCCATAAATAGATTGCCTATAGACGGAATTATAAGTGCAACCATTGCAAATTTGGGCTTCCCTTCTGCTCTAATAACAGAACTGCCCAACATAGAAAAACCTAAGAGAGGTACTCCATATAATACAATTACGTAATAAATTTTAGCGGGATTAAAAATGTCTCCTTTTCCACCAAAAGCAGGAATTAAATCATCTACAAAAAACAATCCAAAACCTACAAATACTAAAGAAATAATAAGGGTTAGTGTAATCTGGTTTCCAAAGGTTTTAAGTGCTTTCTCTAGATTATTACTCCCCAATGCACGAGAAATAATACTAGATCCCCCAATACCAATTGCCATTCCTAAGGCAGCTATAAAAAAAGAAACTGGAAGTACTACATTTATTGCGGCTATGGCAATTGAACCAATCCAATTACCAACAAAAATAGAATCTACTAAAACATTTAAAGACATTACTAATATCCCTATAGCAGCTGGCACAGCTTGTTTTACCAACAGTTTTCCTATAGGCTCAGAACCTAATTGCTCTGAAGATACTTTTTCCATTATGCTGGGAGTAGTTCGTTTTCTTGCCAGTCTTTAAGCCAATTTACCATAACTTGCACCCAATCATCCCTATCATTTAAACAAGGAATGTGTTTATAATCTTCTCCACCTGCTTCTTGAAATTGATGCTTACCTTCCATTGCAATTTCTTCTAATGTTTCTAAACAATCAGAAACAAAAGCTGGGGTTATAACTGCTAACTTCTTTTTTCCTTCTTTTGGAAAACGCTCAAACTCAAAATCGGTATATGGTTTTAACCAAGGGTCATTTGGTAGTCTAGATTGAAATGATAAGCTCACTTTATCTTCTGGCAACCCTAAATAGGCTTTTACTTTTTCTGTAACATCAAAACATTGATGACGGTAACAACTATGGTGTGCTACCGAGTTTGTAGAACAACAGTTACCATCTATTTTACAATGAAACTTAGTTGGGTCGCTCTTTTTTATATGTCTTTCTGGAATACCATGATAAGAGAATAATATATGGTCGTAGTCAAAATCTTTAAGTCCGTCTGCTATACTCTCTGAAAGTACCTTTATATATTCTTGGTTTTTATAAAAAGCAGGTAACGTAGTTAGTTTCATTTCTGGGAAAAAAGCATCTTTATCTTCTATTGCCTTTACAACAACAGTTTCAAAAGAAGACATAGCGTATTGCGGATATAAAGGAACTAATAAAACATCATCTACACCTTTATCTTTTAATTCTTGTAATGCATTTTTAATTGTCATGCTTCCATAACGCATACCTAATGCTACAGGCATATCTACAAATTGCTTAACTTTCTCTGCAAACCTTTCAGATATAACCACTAACGGAGAACCTTCTTCCCACCAAATTTTACTATAGGCTTCGGCAGATTTTTTAGGTCTTGTTTGTAAAATAATACCTCGAACAATAATATTACGCAGCCACTTAGAAACATCTATGACCCTTTCATCCATTAAAAACTCATCTAAATAGGGCTTTACATCTTTCGGGGTTGGACTATCTGGAGACCCAAGATTAACTAACAATACTCCTTTCATATGTTCTTTTTATCAAAAACAAAAATACTACTTGTATTGAATATACGTTAGGATATTCTAAGAGATTATTAATAGTAGTATAAGGTTTAGTAATACCTACAAGAAAAAGTTAATTAGCATTTTGTTGTATTATATTACAAATATTTAAAATACTTTGTAAAAATATTTATTTAATATGCATTTAAAAATTACGCTAGTAACGCTGTTTATATGCCTTGGTATAAATGCACAAGAAAAAAACAGTTTGTTATGGGAAATATCTGGTAACGGCTTACAAAAAAGCTCTTACTTATATGGTACCATGCATGTTAGTAAAAAAATTGCTTTTCGTTTAGATGATGTTTTTTATGATGCTTTAGATAAAAGTGAGATAATTGCATTAGAGTCTGATCCTAATACTTGGCTAGATAATGATGACATTAATGGTAGTGCTATTCGTAGTATAGGAAACGGACTTATGACCAAAGGTTTTTACACCTATCCGTTTTTAATAAATAATCCTAGAAAAGAAAATATTGCATCTTACCTAGCTGCAGAAGACCGCATAATTAATAATATTTTATACAGAACTAGCTCTTTTTCCCAGAATTTTGAAGAGGAAACCTATTTAGATATGTTTATTTATCAAGCAGGAAAAAAGTTTGATAAAAAAATTGTAGCTCTAGAAGACATGGAAGAGTCTGCTACGCTAGTTGCTAGAGCAAGTAAAAATCCAATAAAACAAAAACCAGACGAATGGTTATTAAAAAGAATGCAACAACAAGACCCTATGTTCATGTTGCAAGATGCCTATAGAGAACGTAACATAAGCTTACTAGATTCAATAGATAGAGCCATGTATACACCTTACTACATTGAGAATATGCTTCATATAAGAAACTATAACATGGCAAAAAGCCTAGATTCTGTTATGCAGTTAGGTAAGGTCTTTGCAGGTATAGGAGCAGCACATTTACCTGGAAAAAATGGCGTTATAGATATTTTACAAAAAAAGGGGTATACCGTAAAACCACTAACATCTAAAGCAAGTAATAAAGGGAAGCAACTAAAAACAAAAATTGAAGATAAAATAAAGATTAACTCGTATAACACTCATGAAGTAGAAGACCACTTTTTTAGCCTTCTTTTACCTAATAAAATTTACCCTATTAGTTCTGTAAATAAAACAACCTATGTTTCTCCTGACTTGGCAAACGGAAGCTTTGTAGTAATTAATAGAATACCGCTACACTCTTTTTTAAAACAAGAGTACACCTATTCTTTAGAAGATATAGACCATTTGCTTTTTGAAAATATCCCAGGAAAAATCATTGAAAAAACAAAAATATACCGAAACGGATATAATGGTCTGGATATTAAAAACAAATTAAAAAATGGAGACTTACAACGCTATCAAATTTATAAAACTCCGTTAGAAATTATAATTTTTAAAATGGGTGGCGAAGGTAATTTTGTTTCTCAATTCTCAGATACCATATTTAACAGTATTGCTTTCAAAAATAGGAAATCTAAAAAGGTAACTATTACCTCTGGCTTTAAAGACTTTAAAGTAAAAATACCTTCTTTATATAATTTTACAAATACATCTAGAGCAGGCAATAGGTTTATTGAAGGGTATGATAGTATAAAAGACTCCTACTATTTTCTTAAAAAAGCAAGTTTAAACGATTTTAATTTTATAGAACAAGATTCTTTTGAGCTTAAACAAATACAAAAACGTTTTTATCAAGATTTAAAATTAACTCCAGAATACAGCCCTGTAAAAGACAGAACGCTAAGCTCTAGCGCTCCATTTCTTAAAAACAATAAAACACTTTATATTAAAACAGTACTTGCCAATAACAATTATTACTTATTAGGTATATTAACTAAGGATAAAGATGAGGCCTTAGACTACTTTAACTCATTAAAACTACAAGAAACAGAATATAAGAAGCCATTTACAACGGTAATAGATACTGCTCTTTTTTTTAGTACAAAATCTAATGTTACTGCGCCAAAATTTGTAGAGAGCAGTAAAGATTACTACAATGATAAAAAACCAAAAGAGTACGATGCTTTTAATAAAAAAACTATCTATAGTAATAAAAACCAGGAAGCTATTTGGGTAGAAGTAAATAAATCGCATGATTTGCTAATGTTCCAAAACATTGACTCTGTTTGGGCGCTTCGTAAGCGTTTATATGCTAAAAACACATTTACAATTAAAAATGCTACGCAAAAAATTATAGACAAAAACACCTATGAACTGCAATTAACCCTAACAGATACTGCAAGTACTAGGGGTGTTTTAATTAAAAACGTAATAAAAGGCGGATTACTTTGGGAACTAAAAACCCCAATAGACACACTAGTGAAAACGACTAGCTTTGTAACTAATTTTTACACCAACTTTACACCGCTAGATACAAATATTGGAAAAGACATTTTAAAAGACAAAACACCAGCTTTTTTTAATGCGCTAAAAAATAATGACAGCCTTGTAACAGAAGGTTACAAATTTGTAAAATTTAATAAGAAACATCTTAGCGAACTAAAACATTATATTTCTAGGCATACATTTACAGATAACCAAAAAGAAATACAACCCTATTTAATTAAAGAGTTATCTAAAATAGAAAACACAAATCTTAAGGAATTTTATACAGAGTTTTATACCCAATCTTATAGCAACTCTAACGCACAAGCCAAAATTCTAAAAGCATTAGCGAATAAAGAAGAGGAAGATGCAACAGCACTAATGTTAAGTTTAATGTCTACAGACCTTCCGTTAATTTCTAATCAATATCAAATTAACTCTATTTTTAGACCTTATAATGATAGCCTAAATCTAGCAAAAAAACTATTCCCAGAAATTCTAGAATACAGCGCAATAGAGGAGTACAAACTACCTATTTTTTCACTTTTAGCTAAACTTAAAACAAATAAGTTTGTTAAACCTAAAATATATAAAAAGTATAAAAAGCAAATTTTAAATGATGCCAAAATACTTCTTAAAAGACAATTAGGAGCAGATAATGCCACATATAATCAAAATAGATACGCAACACTTCAAAATAAAACTAGTAGTATTTTAGAAGATTATGTTACACTTCTTTTCCCTTTTAGAAAAGAAAAATCTGTGGCACAATTTTACACACAATTACTAATGGTAAAAGATGCAGATATAAAAACTACCTATGTAACTTTACTTGCAAGTAATACTGAAACTACACCTAATAATCTTTTAAATGAACTTGCTATTGACGTACAATCTAGGATTCTATTATTTAACAAATTAAAAAATGTAAATAAATTACATCTATTTCCTTCTACCTATAAAACTCAAAAACATATCGCAGAAGCATTACTTTTTCAAAATATTTTATATGAAAAAGATAAAATACAACTGCAATACTTATGCAATGAAACTTTAGATTATAATAGCGAACAAGTTTCTGCCTACTTTTTTAAGAAAAGAAACTCTCAGGATTATGATAAAAACTATACCCTGCATATGTTTGTTTTTGAAAAAGGAAAAGGAATACAAACCAATCTAATATATAAAAACCGTGGCATGCGTATAGAAGACACAGATACAGACGATGATACCGTTAGGTATGCAACTGAAGAATTCTTATTAAAAAAGCATAAAAGAGCAGTTATATATAGACCTAATGGTTATGGTGGATACGGGTATCATGGGTTTTAAATTATAGAGACAAAATTCTAAACAGTTATGAAAATTATATATTTTCTTTTCTTTATATTTTTTATAAATACATCTATTTTCTCTCAAGAACTTGTTTGTTCTTTAAAGGACAAAGAAGCTTTTGAAACAAAAATAATAGAGATTGATGGGCTCCTAGAAAAGGAATTTGGTAAAACAATAACTTCTGTTGGCAAAACCTTTTTGGGAACACCTTACGTTGCTAGGACACTAGAAGTAAATGAGAGTGAGCCTCTTGTAATAAACTTTCAGGGCTTAGATTGCACCACATATGTAGAAAATGTTTTAGCTTTTAGTCTTTTGTTGAAAAATGAAAAAACAGATTTTACAGATTTTACAAAAATCCTAGAAAACATTAGATATAAAGATGGTAAGCGTAATAGTTACGCATCTAGGTTACATTACTTTTCGGAATGGATTGCTAATAATGAGAAAAAAGGATTACTAAAAAATATTACTTCAGAAATTGGCGGTATAGAGATTCATAAAAAAATAGATTTCATGAGTACTCACAGAGAACTATATCCTTTTCTAAAAAATAACGACGCTAATTATACTAAAATAAAAGCTTCTGAAGAGTTCTTAAACAATGAAGCTATTTGTATTCTGGAACAAGGCCAAATTAAAGCTAACGAATACTTAATAAAGTCTGGAGATATAATTGCACTTACCACTTCTATAAAGGGATTAGACATTACACATACAGGAATCGCTGTAAGAGAAAAAGATGGAAGAATTCATCTTTTACACGCTTCTTCTTCTGGGGAAGTTAAAATATCTCAAGAACCACTAGTAGAGTATCTAAAAAAGATAAAAAACAACACTGGAATTATGGTTTGTAGACCCTTATAACTACTCCAAATACTTAAAACATTAATTGCATTTACAAACTCATTAGTTTGTTCGTAATATGTAAAGGCTACATATTTACTTAAAAAATACCTTTGGTCGGGTTATAAATTAAAAACACCGCCAAAAATATAATGGAGGCGTTTTATTTTTAAACGTATTACAAACCAAACAGTTTGTTTTAAACTTTATCTTGTTTTTATCTACCTAAGCAATATTCTATACCTCCAAGTAAATGTTTTCTAAAATTGGGCTCATCAAAAGCCTCTTTCGTATGCCCTCCACCAGTGTAAAAAGAACGTCCACCATCAAACTCATGATACCATGCTATAGGATGATTATCGCCATTAGTTCCACCTTCATAAGTGCTTTCATCTAACTGCATAATAACTGTAACATCTGGGTTAATTTCTTTATAATTATACCATTCATCTTTTCTTATCCAAGTATCTTTTAAATGGCTAGTAGCTACATGTTTTTTATTCACTACATTAATAGCAGCCTCTCTGACATTTGGGTTATTAGGGTGCCCATTAAAATAAGCACCTACTAACTTTCCATACCAAGGCCATTCGTATTCCGTATCACAGGCAGCGTGGATCCCCATAAAACTTCCTCCAGATTGAATATACTTCTCAAAAGTCTCTTGCTGCTTCTCGTCTAGTATATTTAATGTTGTATTTAAAAAAACCACTAACTTATATTTTTTAAGGTTTGCAGAATTAAAATCTAAGGAATCTTCTGTTTGTGCTACTTGAAATAAATTTTCTGCGCCAAGTTCTTTTAAGGTTTCTACTCCTTTTTCTATTGATTTATGGCGCCAACCTGCGGTTTTAGTAAAAACTAATACTTTTTCTACAGATGGTACTATAGTAGTATCTTTTTTAGTAGCAACTACTTTTTTAGATTCTCCACAATTTGCCAAAAGCAATACACAAAATAAGGTAAGTGTAGTTTTAATAATAATTTTCATTCTCTATTAGGTTTATAAGATTTTACATCTTTAAAAGTAATGACTTTTATAAAATGAGACCATAACAAAATATTGTATTACTACAACAAAAAGTTTTATATGTAACTATAGCCCAATAAACTTAAGAATTAGAAAGAGACATTACATATTTTTTTGGTGTAGTTCCATATTTCTTTTTAAAAGCGGCAATAAAATGACTAGAGGTACTATACCCTATTCGCAACCCTATTTCATTAACATTATGTTGTCCAGATTCTAATAATCCACGAGCATGTTCCATCTTATAATCAAACAAAAAACTGTAGACCGAATCTCCATAAATTTGTTTAAAACCTTCTTTTAATCGTTTTAGACTTATACCTACTTGTTTTGCTAAGTCTGGTAAACTTGGTGGTTCTGCCATATGACTTATCATTATTTCTTTGGCTTTTCTTATACGTTTTACATTATCTTCATCTACCAAAAAAGGGCATTGCTCTATATCTGCATCGGTACTTTTATTAAAGTATAAAGAGATTAACTCATACACTTTCCCTTTTGTGTATAAAGCTTTTATAGACGGATGCAAATTATAACCCATAATTTGGCTAAGAACTACTGCAATAGCTGGAGAAACTGGCTCTTGAGAATAGTATTTTTTTTCTTTAAATTCTTGACTTAAAAAAGGAATATAACTTGCTTCTGTAGAGAATAAAGAATGAAACTTTCTAATAGTCATTACAATAGACACTAACCAGGAGTTTGGTTGTAGTTCTAGATTCATAGGCAAATCTATCTGTGTATTATAAAGCAACAAGGAATTTTCTTCAGAAACATCTAAAGCGTACCTACCATCATTAAAAACAAACTTTGCCCTACCCTTTAAACAAAAATGAAACTGAATATAAGAACTATTTATATCTCGCGTAACTTTCTGAATATCAGAAGAGTCATTTTGTATTTTTAGTACATAAAACCCTTGTTCTAGTAACACCTCGTTAAAGGAACCTAAAGCGACATTTTCTTCCATACTCCTTGCAATTTATAATTATCTTTATTTAGAATATTTCTAAATAAAATAGTGAAAAAACCTTAATATTTACTGCTAAAATACAGGTTTTTATCCAAAATCTATCGATTAAGGGTCCAAAACCCTTGAATCGATATTTATAGTTCCTCTAGCGTTATTTTTATCCAAACAATGAAATTACATTTGCGTGCATTCACAATTTTAGATGAAGGATTATAACATTTCTAAGCACAACTCTTTCTATACCATTGGTCTTAATTATAAAAAGGCTGATGCAGAAATGCGTGGAAAATTTAGTCTAGACGAAAATGCAATGCAAAAAATACTATCCGAAGCAAAAACTGCAGGTATAGATGGTTTACTTGCAACATCAACTTGTAATAGAACAGAATTGCATGGTTTTGCGCAACATCCTTTCCAGTTAATTAAAATGCTTTGCGATAATACACAAGGTACTGTAGAAGAGTTTCAACAAGTAGCATATGTGTATAAAAACAACGATGCTATTTCTCATCTTTTTAAAGTAGGTACTGGTTTAGATAGTCAAATCCTTGGCGATTTTGAAATAATTAGTCAATTAAGGCAAAGTTTTAATCGTTCTAAAAAACTAGACATTGCAAATCCGTTTATTGAACGTTTATGTAACTCGGTTATACAAGCAAGTAAGCGTATAAAAAACGAAACACAAATTTCTTCTGGAGCTACTTCGGTTGCTTTTGCATCTGTACAATATATATTAAAGACTATTCCAGATGTTTCTCAAAAAAAGATTTTACTATTTGGAACTGGTAAAATAGGAAGAAATACTTGCGAGAATCTTATAAAACATACCAAAAATCCAAGTATAACCTTAATTAATAGAACCAAAGATAAAGCCGAAAAAGTGGCAGGTAAATTTAATTTAATGGTAAAGGATTATGGGGATTTGCAAACTGAAATAAGAACTACAGATGTTCTTGTAGTTGCAACTGGCGCTAACCAACCAACTATTTCTAAAGATTTAATCCACACAAAAAAACCATTACTAATCTTAGATTTATCTATTCCCAAAAACGTAGATAACTCTGTTGCAAATTTAGAAAATGTGACTGTTATTCATTTAGATCATTTATCGCAAATGACTGATGAAACTTTAGAACGTAGAAAAGAATTTATTCCGCAAGCAGAAGAAATTATTGAAGAGGTAAAAGAAGACTTTATTCAATGGTTAGAGAGCAGAAAATTTGCTCCTGTTATTAAAGCTTTAAATAGAAAGCTTAAAACAATGAAGGAAGAAGAATTAGATTATCATTCTAAAAAATTGACTGATTTTAATTCCAAGCACGCAGATGCAATTTCTAACCGCATAATTCAAAAAATAACAAAGCAATTTGCCAATCACTTAAAAGAAACCGGCAATGATGCAGACGAAAGTCTAGAATTAATTCAGAAGGTATTTCAACTTCAAGTAAGCAAAAAATGAGTAACACCATTAGAATAGGTACTCGTGATAGTGAACTAGCACTATGGCAAGCAAATTATGTTAAAAGACAATTAGACGCCTTAGGGCATAACACAAAAATTGTTGCTGTAAAATCTACCGGAGACCTAATTTTAGATAAACCTCTTTATGAGCTAGGTATAACTGGCATTTTCACAAAAACATTAGATATTGCTATGCTTAATGGCGATATAGACATTGCTGTACATTCCATGAAAGATGTACCAACAGCATTACCAAAAGGTATTGTAAAAGCAGCTGTTTTAAAGCGTGCTAATTACATGGATATCCTTGCTTTTAAAGACAATGAAGAGTTTTTAGGTGCGCCAGAAGGAATTATTGCAACAGGTAGCCTTAGAAGAAAAGCACAATGGCTTAATCGTTACCCAACGCATACGGTGGTAGATTTAAGAGGTAATGTAAATAGCAGATTACAAAAACTAGAAGACAATAATTGGAATGGGGCTATTTTTGCTGCTGCAGGACTAGACCGAATAAATTTACAGCCAGAAAATACTATTGGCCTTACCTGGATGATTCCTGCTCCCGCCCAAGGAGCAATTATGATAGTTGCCAAAGAAGAAAATGAAGAACTAAGAGAAATCTTAGCAGAACTAAATCATGAAGCAACAGATACTTGCGTAACTATTGAAAGAGAATTTCTTAGAACCCTAGAAGGTGGTTGTACTGCTCCTATAGGTGCTTTTGCATACATAAACAAAGAAGAAGAAATTGTTTTTAAAGGAGTTTTACTATCTAAAGATGGGAAACAAAAGATTGAAGTAGCAAAATCTGTAAAACTTGGTAAACACTTAACCTTAGGAGAAGATTCTGCAAATAAAATATTAGAAAAAGGCGGCAAACGTTTAATGGGGCAACTTAATGAAGGCCTAGCTGCTCCTCATGTATATTCTACTAAAAAATTAACCCAAGATCAGCTTCAATTATTTGACACCTCTGTAATTGTAGATTCGGAAGATTTTATAAAAATTAAGCTTACTAGAATTCCAAGACCTATTTTAAAAGCACAACATAAAAACGTAATCTTTACTAGTAAAAATGGTATTGAAGCATTAATTCAAAATGCAACAGCTAGTGAATTACAGTTTGATAATATTTATTGTGTTGGTCGTAAAACCAAACGTTTAATAGAAAGACGAATTGGCGAGGTAACTTATAGTGCTCCAAATGCTAAAAAACTAGCAGAACATTTAGCAGAAAACCTAGAAGATAAAGAAGTTACTTATTTCTGTGGCGATATTCGCCTAGATGAATTGCCAAATCTTTTAACTGAAAATAATATTGAAGTTACAGAGATAGAAGCATACCAAACAAGACTTGCGCCAAGAACTGTAGAAGAAGACACTAAAGCGGTATTATTCTTTAGTCCTTCTGGCGTACAAAGCTTTATAAAGATTAACAACAATAATAAAATTGCCTATTGTATAGGGGAAACCACTGCAAATGAGGCAAGAAAACATTTTACGGAAGTTAAAGTCGCTAAAATGCGCACCGTGGAGAGTGTGATTGCATTAGCTAACGAAAATTTTATTAGCTCAATAAAATAACAGTCTAATTAGTAAAATTAAAAATAGCTGAAAACCTGAGCTAAAAGCTAAAGGCAAACAGCAAACTGCTGGATATGAAAAACGATTTATTTTTAAAAGCATTAAAAGGAGAAACGGTAGAAAGACCACCAGTTTGGATGATGAGACAAGCAGGTCGTTATCTTCCAGAGTTTATGGAAATTAAGGCTAAATATGATTTCTTTACACGCTGCCAAACACCTGAGTTAGCATCAGAAATTACAATTCAACCTATCCTTAGATACGGGATGGATGCTGCTATTTTATTTTCTGATATTTTAGTGATTCCTCAAGCAATGAATATTGAGGTAGAAATGAAGCCTAATTTTGGCCCATATTTACCGAATCCTATTCGCTCTCAGAAAGATTTAGATAGTGTTATTGTTCCAGACATTCAAGATACGCTTGGTTATGTTATGGATGCCATAAAAATGACTAAAGAGAAATTAAACGATGAAGTACCATTAATAGGATTTGCAGGTTCTCCGTGGACTATTCTATGTTACTGTGTACAAGGGCAAGGAAGTAAAAACTTTGATAAAGCCAAAGAGTTATGTTTTACACAACCTGTGGTTGCTCATTCTTTATTACAAAAGATTACAGATACTACTATTGCATATTTAAAAGCAAAAGTTGCTGCTGGCGTTAACGCTGTTCAAGTATTCGATTCTTGGGGAGGTATGCTTTCACCAACAGATTACCAAGAATTTTCTTGGCAATATATCCAACAAATTATTGACGCTCTTAAAGATGAAGCTCCTGTAATTGCATTTGGAAAAGGGTGTTGGTTTGCCCTAGGCGATATGGCAAAATCTGGGGCCTCTGCTTTAGGTGTAGATTGGACTTGCTCTGCTCGTAATGCTCGTTATTTAACAGGAGGAAATATTACCTTACAAGGAAATTTTGACCCTTCTCGTTTATTATCCCCTCCGGCGGAAATAAAAAAGATGGTACACCAAATGATTAATGAATTTGGAAAAGACAAATACATTGTAAATCTTGGTCATGGAATTTTACCAAATATTCCTTTAGAAAATGCTAAGGCTTTCATTGATGCTGTAAAAGAGTACAAGGCATAAACATTTTGCCTTTACCTATTTTTTATATTATTATATTTAGATATGCTAAAAAATATATTAAGAGGCATTACGTCTTACACCAATTCTTTTAAACTAATAGGTCAGCTTAAACTGTGGAAATATTTTTTTATACCTATTGGTATAAGTGTTGCGACTGCAATAATAATAGGGTTCATAAGCTATAGTCTCTCTGATAATATTGGCGTGTTCATTGCTAAAATATGGATTTGGGACTGGGGAAAAGAGACCTTTACCACTATCAGTAATTTTATAGGTGGTGCTACGATTGTAGTATTAGGCTTAGTCTTATATAAGCATATTATAATGGCTCTTTCGGCTCCGTTCATGAGTCCTGTTTCTGAAAAAATTGAAGCTCATTTTACAGGAGAAATAAATCATAATCATAGAACAACTTCTTTTAAAGAACAGTTATGGAGAGGTATTCGTATAAACGTTAGAAACCTTTGGAAAGAGATTCTTTTTACCATTCCTCTTTTACTCTTAGGTTTTATTCCAATAATTGGTATTGTTTCTACTATTTTAATATTCCTTGTCCAGGCGTATTATGCAGGTTTTGGTAATATGGATTATACACTAGAACGTCATTATAAATACAAGGAAAGCATTCAGTTTGTAAAAAAATATAAAGGTTATGCCATAGGTAATGGTATCGTTTTTATGCTCTTTCTTCTAATTCCAGTTATAGGCATTATACTAGTTTTACCTCTATCGGTAACGGCAGCATCTAAACAAACTGTTGACATTTTAGAAAACCATAAACAACAAATCTAGTGGTCTTAAATTTTGATGCATACTACCTAGAACCTATACATGAAAAACACGCTTGGGGTTTATGCGATTTTGTTACTTCTAATGCTGATAGATTAAAACGGTATTTCCCTTTAACTTTAGCGGCAAACCTAACTCCTGAACTAGCAACTATTTTTACACATAAAAAGGTAAAAGAATTCCATACAAAAGAAGAGTTTTTGTTCATTATCCGAAGTAATTCCGAAAAAAATATACTTGGAATGGTATATCTAAAAGAACTAAACTGGGAAACCAAACAAGGGGAATTGGCGTATTGCATAGGTTATACAGAAGAAGGCAAAGGTATAGCCAGTAAAGCCGTTCAAAATATAACGGATTGGACATTTAAAGAACATTCTTTAAAAACCCTCCAAATAATTGTACACAAAACTAATGTTGCAAGTATTAAAGTAGCTCAAAAATGTAACTTTACATGGCAAAAAACATTGCCTAAAGAACATACCCCACCAAATGAAAATCCGTTAGACATGGAGTTGTACGAACGTTATAACTCAACATCAAAATGAATATTATAGAAAAATATGACCGTCAATTTGAATACGCAAGCATATTAATTAATTTGCTAATAGCATATCAATTCTATGCGGTTTGGAGCAACCCTAGTATAAATGACGCAGGGATAGTTTCTACTCTAGCAATACTAATGGCCTTTGAATTTATCATGGTCCATTCCGGTGTTTTTATGGCAGTTATGCCAAGGAAAATATCCTTATATGTTCTATTCCCTGTATACGGTTTATTTGCGTTGGCCTTTAATACTATGACAGAGAGTAATACCATCTTAATAGCATATTTATTAATTATTTTTAATAGGATGCGTTTTGCGTTTTCTGATGTTAGCCCTGGCTTAAAAAATAGAGCAATACTAACTTCTGTATTGGCAGCGATAATCTATTTTATTTTAATCTTTGTAGTGGTATTTTCTATGAATTATATTCCTGAACTGGGATTAAATACTGAGTTTTTAGAAGTATCTGGGTACAACGCTGCAAAAACCTCTGGTGGTGTATTTATAGATACACCACACATAGCAATTTGTTTTGGACTAATCTATTATTGTTTTTTAGTTCTAATTGAAGTATTATTACTTTATAAGCCACAAATTAAAAAACTCCGATAAATATTCTCGATTTATGAAAGATACATTTTACGCTTATATACAAACCTTACAAGACACCATTACAGCCAAATTAGAAGAAGTAGATGGTAAAGCTACATTTAAGGAAGATCTTTGGAAAAGACCAGAAGGCGGTGGTGGTAGAACCCGTGTTATAGAAAATGGAGCTGTTTTTGAAAAAGGTGGTGTAAACATTTCTGCAGTTCATGGCGCTTTACCAGAAAGTATGCAAAAGTATTTTGGTGTGGAGGATGCCGATTTTTTTGCTTGCGGATTAAGTTTGGTACTACATCCTAAGAACCCAATGGTTCCAACGGTACACGCAAATTGGCGTTATTTTGAAATGTATGATAAAGAAGGGAATATTGTTGACCAGTGGTTTGGTGGTGGACAAGACCTTACTCCTTATTATTTGTTTAATGAAGATGCTATTCATTTTCATTCTATATGTAAAAAGGCATGTGACAAACACAATTCTGATTTTCATAAAAAATATAAAGAACGATGCGATACGTATTTCTGGAACGCACATCGTAATGAAGCTCGTGGTTTAGGAGGTTTATTTTTTGACTATTGCAAAGCAACGGAAGAAATGTCAATGCAAGATTGGTATAACTTTGTAACCGAGGTAGGAAACAGCTTCTTAGAAGCTTATATACCAATTGTTATAAGAAGAAAAGAATTGCCCTATACCAAAGAACAAAGAGATTGGCAAGAAGTAAGACGTGGTCGTTATGTAGAATTTAATTTAGTACATGATAAAGGAACTTTGTTTGGTTTACGTACTAATGGCCGTATAGAAAGTATTTTAATGAGTTTACCTCCTCATGTGCAATGGCATTATAATCATCATCCAGAGAAAGGAAGCGAAGAGGACAGATTATTAAAGGTTTTAGCAAATCCAAAGGATTGGGTATAATCACTAAACTATAAAACGTTTTAGTTTAATTTCTCAACAATGGCAAAAAAAGGAAAAGAAAAGAATACGCTAAACAAAGCAAAGCACACCAAACTCATGAACCGAAAAAAGAATAAACTTAAAAAGGAACAAGAGACAAGAAAAGAACGCCTTAAAGCTATTGTTAATGCAAGCAAAGTTAACACAAAAGATAACTGATGGAGGAAAATTGCTTTTGTGGAAATAAAAAATCGTATACAATTTGTTGTAAAATACTACATAACAACATTTTAAAAACAGAAACTGCAGAACAGCTTATGCGTTCTCGGTATTCTGCATTTGCATCTGGCAATGGAGATTATTTAATGAAAAGTCATCATTCTAAAACAAGAGTTTTAGAAGATAAGAAGGAAATTATTGCTTGGGCAGAATCTGTAACTTGGATTAAGCTTGAAGTTTTAGAAACTACAAAAGGAAAAAAAGAAGACACCGAAGGAACCGTAACTTTTAATGCCCATTATTATGAAAATGGGAAAGTAAATATTCTAAACGAAAAATCTGCCTTTGTAAAAGAAAACGGGCATTGGGTATATTTGGGATTAGCAGATTAATAAAATAGAATGAAAAAAACACTACTATCTTTTTTTGGAATCACAGCCATTATAATGCTGAATGCATGTAACTCCAGAAAAAAAGGAAAAAGTGATATAGAAGTTATATTTACACCAGACACACTAAATGTTGGCTATACCTATTGGTGGCCAGAGTCTGGGCCATTTATTGGAGAATGTAGCACGGAACTTTCTTTGGTTTTTAGAGGCATAGTTACAGAATTAGATGAACCTACAGAGGAAGCAGGGCCTTTATATACTTCACAAAACGGTATTATTAGAATAGAACAGGTATATAAAATAAAAGACCTAGGCACTAATAAATATACCAATCAGAATTATTTTAAATCGGACTGTTTTAATGGTTTAGACTTAAAAATTGGAGATGCTGTTTTAGTTACTTGCTATGATTATGAAGAGGATTATACAATTCCTGGAAATAAATCTATCTTAAAAATATCTGGGATAGAGGATTCCATTATTACTTCTATCAAAAAATTTATAGACAAAGACCAAAACCCAATAAAAATTAGAAAAGATTTAAAAACCTGGAAAAAACATAAATTAGATATTGCTCTAGAAAAACAGATACATTGTAAAAAAGAAATGCTTAAAAACAACTAAATATTAGTTCCAGATTACTGCTTTTTTAGTAACTTTCTCCTGGGCATTGGTAATATGTAAAATTCTTGCTCTAAGTAATATTCCTCTCCCCTTTTTTTGTCTAGTGTAAATTAGTTGGGCATTCCCAATATTTTCTTCCCAATGCTTTAAAAAGAGTAATGCTCTTTCCTTTTTATCTCCAAAAATAGTGGGTACCACAAAAAAGTTTTCTATTCCAAAACGCTTTTTAAACCAATGTTTATTAAGTAGTAAATATCTAGGATTTTCTATAGGCGCAATAATTTCTTCTAAAGCGGTTATAAAAATAGAACTTTCATAATTAGACGCTCCTAAAAGCACACAAGAAACAGTGCCATAAGCATCTAAATTAGTTTCTACTTGCAACTTGCTTTTTGCTGTGCTCGTATATCCTAATTCTTGCATAGTATGCACC
Organism: Maribacter vaceletii; assembly: GCF_003634105.1. Classification (GTDB taxonomy): domain Bacteria; phylum Bacteroidota; class Bacteroidia; order Flavobacteriales; family Flavobacteriaceae; genus Maribacter_B; species Maribacter_B vaceletii. The sequence continues at coordinate 911,864 of NZ_RBIQ01000007.1, forward strand.
ACTGCCCAACCCATTTTAGCAACATGCTTATGTATTTTACCATAGGTTACATAAAGTTTTATTGCTTTATAGGTTTTTATTCCAAACCCAAAAACAAAGGCAGATAATAAAGCGTAAATAAATTGTAGCCAGCCCCTAGTTAAAAGAACGGTCATATTCTTAAGCAAAAACTCTGGTAAGAAAAAAGTAAGCATTGCAACTATTTCTATAAAACCATAAGTAACCATATCTTTATAAAGTAGTTTCTTTTGTTCTACAAAAGGCTTTTTACTCGTATGGTATTTTTTTAATTCTCGTTGTAAACCTGTTCCTTTTAAAACAGCTTGTTGCCATTTACTTTTAATTTTTTCTCTATTAGAAGCTGCGAACAAAGTCTCTTTATTTGCTTTAGAAACTTCTTCTCCCGTATATATTTTTGAAATAGACAACCTATCTAATCCACTTTCAATATAAACAGGATTCTCCTTAGAAATTCCCATAAAAGCATCAAAACGTCTGGTTAAAGTTTCAAAGTCTTTGCCATTATTCTCATCGGTGGGGTCTATACAAGCCAAATGCCAAATAACTGCTGTTTTATTTGGATTCCCTTGCTGGGAACGAATTGCCCTACCACGCATTTGGTTAGAAGAAACAAAAGAACCAACAAAAGACGCTAAAATTAAAGTGTTTATAGCGGGAGCATCCCAACCTTCGCCTAAAAGAGACTTTGTTCCAATTAGTATGTTAATTATTCCGTCCTGAAATAAATCAGTTATTATTTCTACAACAGTGGTTTCTCCAGAATTGGCACTTTGTAGAATAACAAAATCAGAATCGGATTCTAATTCTTGAAAATTAAATTTTATGTGGAGATGTCTTTCCTCTAATTTATCCTTAGCAGTTGTACTTATAATTACTAAGCTTCCAGTTAATATACCAATTGTTTTTTTATTAACATTAGACACTTTAAGCCTATGAAATATAGGCAACACACCTATTTTATTAATCTTAGATACATCTTCCTTTTTAGGGTTTAAATATTCCTTACGTATATAATCTGTTAAAACAACCGCACGTAATTCTACTCTTAAGTCTTTTTCTGAAGCCTCTGTAATTGCGACAATACTATTTAACTTACTAGCACTTGTAGAAAGTGTTTGGTAAAATAATTCAGAACCTATTAAATCAATTCTTTTGGTTTTTAAAACCCCAAGTTTACGAAGTTTTTTTTCCCATTTTTTTAATTCTACTTCATACGCTTCTAAGTTTTCTCTATCCTGAAAAAACAAATAATTTAAAAGTATGCGTAACCAATGGGTTGTAAGTGCAGGAAAATCTACCAATTCTTTTTCATTAAAACCTAAAACCTCCAATTTATCTGTAGCAACAGGAAAATTTATACTTTGTAAATAAATTAGTAAAGCAGAAAAATAGGTAGGATTCTGATAAATATCCTCTAAATATGTCTCGGTTTGGTTTAGAAAACGATGGTTCTTAATTAGCTCTCTAAAAGCAACATCTAGCTGTAATTCTTCCAGTAATTGTGCTACTTTTTGTCGAAACTCATAAATGTAATTTATAGTACTATCGTCTGGCAACGATAGATGAACAAAATCTTGGTGCGCACATAAATCGCCTTCTTTTACCAAATCTGGCACTGCAATTTCATCATCAATTGGGCCACATAAATCAAAATACCGTTGTACTTCTGCGCTGCCACTATCATAAGGAGGTGTAGCTGTTAATGCAACAACTGTTAGGTTTAACTCTTGTTTTATGGTATTTAAACATTTCCACCATTCGTTTTTTAAATGATGTGCTTCATCTAAAACTAAAGTTTGTATTCCTTGTTCCTTAAAAAAGTTTAAAAAAGCCTCTTGAGACTGCTGTTTTTTGAAAAACGAGTGTAATCCCTGATAGGTACTAAAAGTTACATCAGACGGCTTAGAAATAGCAAAAGAGAATGCTTTAAAACTATTTTCTAAAGTAAAAAACTCTTGCAATCTGTTTTCCCACTGGTTGCGAATAGTTAAAGTTGGTGCTAAAATCAATGTTTTTTTGCCTAACTGTCTAACAATTTCTAAGCCTAAAAGGGTTTTTCCAGAACCTGGAGGCGCAATAACATGCAAGTGATTATCTTTTATATGCTCATTAAAATGTGCTAAAAACGCACCCTGGTATGTTCTCCATGGGTATTTAAAAGATAAAGATTGTAAACTAGGAATCAAAAAAAAGGATTTTACATCGTAAATGTAGACTAACAACGTTTTACTTACTAATAATATTGGCGCAAACAATAATTGTAATTTCGTTTTTCTTTTCTTTGTAGTATAAACAAAACATACTAATATCAAAATAAATTATGTATCCACTTATAAGAAATAGAAGACTACGAAGCAATGCTGCTATTCGTAGATTAGTTAGTGAAACCATAATAACTCCAAATGATTTTCTAGTGCCACTATTTGTTGTGGAAGGAAAAGGAATAAAAAAAGAAATTCCGTCCATGCCTGGCCAATACCATTTAAGCTTAGAAAATTTACAAAAAGAAGTAAAAGAACTATGGAAAATCGGACTTTGCGCTGTTCTCCTTTTTGCCAAAGTTCCAGATAATTTAAAAGACAACAAAGGTACAGAAGCCTTAAATCCAGACGGATTAATGCAGCGTGCAGTAAAAGCTGTAAAAGATGCTTGTCCAGAAATGTTGGTTATGACGGATGTTGCTTTAGATCCATTTTCTATTTATGGGCATGACGGTATTGTAGAAAACGGACAAGTATTAAATGACGAATCTGCAGAAATACTTGCAGAAATGAGCGTTTCTCATGCACAAGCTGGTGCAGATTTTGTTGCTCCAAGTGATATGATGGATGGTAGAATACTTACTATTAGAGAAGCTTTGGAAGATGAAGGGTATACTAATACTGGGATTATGAGCTACAGTGCCAAATATGCAAGTGCCTTCTACGGCCCCTTTAGAGATGCCTTAGATTCCGCCCCCGTAGATTCTAAAGAAATTCCAAAAGACAAGAAAACATACCAAATGGATTATGCTAATAGATTTGAAGCTATTAGAGAAACTCAAATGGATATTGATGAAGGAGCAGATATTGTAATGGTAAAACCAGGATTATGCTATTTAGATATTGTTCGCGAAATTAAAAATGAAGTAGATGTTCCTGTTGCAGTTTATCAAGTGTCTGGTGAATATGCAATGCTTAAAGCTGCTGCAGAAAAAGGATGGTTAGATCATGATGCAGTTATGCTAGAACAGTTAATTGCAATTAAAAGAGCTGGAGCAAATATAATAGCAAGTTATTTTGCAAAAGATGCTGTTAAATTATTGGGATAAATTAAGAATTTAATACCACTTAGTCTTTGGTATAATTTACTAAGATGTTTTAACTACATTACCGATTAAAAATCGCCAAAATAGCAATAAAACATCTGTTTTACCAAAAATCGTATATGATTTTTGGTATTTGTAAATTAAAATAAATTCCCTAGAAGTAAGTCCACAAAGCACGTATAGGAAACTAATTTTAATTTCTAGGGAGGCTTCAGAGAAGTTACATTTCGATTATCCAGTAAAACTGTATTTATGAAAAACTTGAGTGTTAATTTTTTATAACCAACTTTAAATAAGAAAACAAACTCTATCAATTTATCCGTATTTTTATACCCTAAACACTATACATGGCACTTTTATTATTTTATGCTCTAATATCTATTTTCTTTTCTTTTTTATGCTCTATACTAGAAGCCGTATTATTAAGTATTACCCCAACGTTTATTAATGTAAAAAAGAAAGAAGGCAAAGCTTTTGCAGTTACATTAGAAGAGCTAAAGAAAGATGTAGACAAACCACTTATTGCAATTCTTACAATAAATACAATTGCCCATACTGTTGGAGCAATTTTGGTTGGTGTACAGGCTAAAGTTGCATATCAAGAATTGTATGGTACTACGCAACGCTCCTTTTTTGGCGTACAATTCTCAGAGGAACTCATGGTAGGTGTAGTTTCTACAATAATGACCTTGCTTATATTAATTGCTTCGGAAATTATCCCAAAAACAATTGGAGCAACGTATTGGAGACAACTTTCTAACTTTTCTGCAAAATCTCTTAAAATAATGGTCCTATTTCTAAAATGGACAGGCCTATTGTGGATTTTACAACTGTTTACAAGACTAGTTGGTGGTAAAGGACATCATGGAAGTGTGTTGAGTAGAGAAGATTTTACAGCCATGACTGATATTGCGCATGAAGAAGGTGTTTTTCAAAAATCAGAATCTACCATTATAAAGAATTTATTACGTTTTGATGAAGTTCTAGTAAAAGATATAATGACGCCAAGAGCAGTAATGAAAATTGCTTCGGAACAAAAAACCATTCGGTCTTTTTTTGAAGAAAATCCTAAATTAAGATTCTCTCGTATTCCTGTATACAGTGAAAAGGTAGATAATATTACAGGTTTTGTTCTTAAAGATACTATTCTTGAAGAAATAATACATGAGAATGATGACGTTCCCTTATCCGAAATAAAAAGAGATATTTTAATTACAAAAAGGGATACACCAATACCACAGCTTTTTGATATTATTATTGCAAAAAGGGAACATATTGCTTTAGTGGTAGATGAATATGGCTCTGTTAGCGGACTAGTAACCTTAGAAGATTTAATTGAAACCCTCTTAGGTCTAGAGATTATGGATGAGAGTGATAATGTAGCAGATTTACAATTATTAGCCAGAAAAAAATGGGAAACCAGAGCTAAAGAAATTGGTATTATAGAAGAAAATACAAAGCTAGAATAAACATGGAAGAGGCGTTTATTAAGACTCCACTTGGCATTGCTAAAATAACTGGTGATGCAAACGGTCTTTCCTCTATTGTTGTTCTTAATTCTGATGCACCACTTACGGAGGTTATCCCAGAAGTTTTAGAAGATGCCGTTTACCAACTAAAGGAATATTTTAAAGAAGAACGCAAAGACTTTACATTAACTCTTAATCCAGAAGGAACTAGTTTTCAAAAACGTGTTTGGAAAGCCTTAGAAGAGATTCCGTATGGAAAAACAGTTTCCTATATAGATTTATCTAAAACCTTAGGAGACCCAAAAGCAATACGTGCTGTTGCAGCTGCAAATGGTAAAAATCCTTTATGGATTGTTATTCCTTGCCATAGAGTAATTGGCAGTGATGGTTCTTTAACCGGTTATGCTGGAGGATTACATCGTAAAAAATGGCTTTTAGAATTAGAAAGTCCTGCAAAACAAACTTCTTTATTTTAAAATTTACAAACCAATTAGTTTGTTTAAAACCAGTATTCTTCCCAACAGAAATGCATTTTTGCTTTTTATCGATACTAAAACACCTAAAAAAGAAGTTTTGATACATAGTATTTCATAACTTAAAAACTAAAACAAACTAGTTAGTCCTTTTTATTCCATTACAAATTAAAGCTAACACAGATTTAAAAACCACTATAAACAGGGTGTTTAACCATAAAAATACTTGCTATATTTGGTGCTAAACCTATCCTAATAAAAAACAATGAAAATACCATCGTTAGTTGAAATTACCGCTAAGGCCGAAAGTGCAGCAAAACGCTTTCCAATTACAATTATATGGTCCATTTTAGGAACTTTATATTGTATTGGTTTACTAGAAGACACAGGAGAATTATTTGAGGATAAAGAAAATGTACTACTTACTCTAAGTTTAGGTATAAGTTGGTTAATAGGTACTCAATTTTTAATAGAACAATTTAAAAATAAGAACAAGTGGCAATGGTTAAAATTACTTGTACTTGCCTTATTAGGGCTGTTTTATTGGTATTACCCTAGTGCATATCATTACGACCAAAACCCTATTTATTTAACTCGCTTTTTTCTATACATTATTGCCGGACATTTATTTGTGTTTTTTGCTCCATTTATAGTTAAATGGAATAAAAATGCCTATTGGAATTACCTAAATCTTACAGGAACAGCTATTACTAGGAGTTTGTTTTTTTCTGGGATTCTTTATTTAGGTTTAGTTTTAGCATTAGTAGCTATTGAGGCTCTTTTTGATGTAACTATTAAAGGAAGAAGATATGGACAGTTATTTATTTTTTGTCTAGGTATAATTAATACATGGATTTACCTTGCCGATTTTCCTAAAAATATTTTAAAAAACACAGAAATCCATTTTAATAAGCCCATTGAAGTTCTTGTAAAGTACATTCTAATTCCATTAGTTATTATATACTTACTAATTCTTTATGCATATAGCGGTAAAATTGTTTTAGAATGGAAATTACCTAAAGGCTGGGTATCTTATTTGGTAATTGCACTTTCTATTTTAGGCTATATAATTCAGATAATTATAAACCCAGTACAAAAAAATATAAAATCTTGGACAATTAATAGGTTTTTCCCTTGGTTCTATATCGTACTAATTCCATTAAATATACTTTTATTTGTTGCTATTTTCAGAAGAATAAATGATTACGGCATTACAGAAAATAGATATTTTGTATTGGCAATTGCACTATGGAATGTAGCAATGATTATTTACTTACTTTTTAGCAAAAATAAAGCGCTAAAAGTTATACCAATATCACTATTTGCAATTGCAATCTTATCTTCCTTTGGTTTTTGGGGAGCGTATAGTGTCTCTAATAGAAGTCAAACAAAACGTTTTGAAAAAATATTTACTGCAGTAAAAGAAAAAAATAACACTGCTACTGGCTCCCAATTATCACAATTAAAATCAATCTTAAAATTTCTAGAAGAACATAAAAAAGTTACAAACCTAAATACAATTACGCAATTAAACTTAGAGGACTATAGAGAGAAACCTGTTGATAGTTTACAACCTGGGTATTTAAACAAGAATAAAATCTGGGAAAAGTTAGATATAAAAGTTGACCCAACTACAATTACAGATAAGCAAAAGAATGATGTATATTATAGTCGTCATCAATATAACAACTATAAATTTTCTGAATCTGTTAGCGCATATGATTATTTCACATATCTAAAATATTTTAACACATCAAAAACTATTGATGCTGGAGAATATGAGATAGCATTAGACATGGATACTATACAAATGAGTATTTCATCAAAAAAAGATGCAACAAATAAAATAGAAATACCATTACGTGAAAAATTAGTTTCACTTTCAGCTGGAGACCCTGATTTAAGAAATTTAGACGATGATAATTTTACTATAGAATTAAAGACCAAAACGTTAGATATAAAAATGCATTTATCTGAATTAAATTATAGGGTTAAATACGATAAAAGTATTGTTATTAACAATTTTAGCGCCTTTATTTTTATAAAAGAAAATTAACTTATGCTACAAAAATTAAACCTAGACTATATACTTTTCTTAGATATTGAAACCGTACCAGAACAAGAGCATTTTGGTAATTTAGACGATGATAAAAAAGAACTTTGGGAGCAAAAATCCAGATACCAACGTAAAGATGAGTTTACAGCAGAGGAGTTTTATGAGCGTGCCGGAATTTGGGCCGAATTTGGTAAAATTGTTTGTATATCTGTCGGCTATTTTAATTTTAAAGGCGATATAAGAACCTTTAGAGTTACTACTTTTCATGGAGAAGAAGATACCCTTTTAAAAGAATTTAAAAATCTATTAAATTCTCATTTTAGTGGGCCAAAACATATGCTTTGTGGCCATAATGGCAAGGAATTTGATTTTCCATATATAGCTCGTAGAATGATAATACATGGTATAGATTTACCTTACAAACTAAATATGTTTGGCAAAAAACCTTGGGAAATTCCGCATTTAGATACCATGGAACTTTGGAAATTTGGAGACTACAAACACTTTACATCTCTTAAACTTATGGCAAACGTTCTTGGTATTCCTTCGCCCAAAGAAGACATTGATGGTAGTATGGTTCGTGAGGTATTTTATAAAGACAAAGATATAGACCGTATTTGTACCTATTGCGAATTAGATGTTATTACCACAGCGCAAGTTTTTCTACGTTTACGCAACGATGACCTTTTAGTAGATTCTGAAATTAAGCGAATTTAATCCTTGTAAAATTTAGTAGTAGACATTCCTTTAGAAGTATCAATCACTAAAATATACATTCCCGAAGATAAGTTAGAAACTGGTATGCCCTCTTCTGGCACATTCCCATGTTCTACCTCTAAGCCTGCTGTAGATATAATTTGAAAGTGACTATCTATTTCCTTATCCCCATGTAACTGAATAATATCTGTAGACGGGTTGGGGTAAATAGAAATATGTAAATCATGCACACTATTTGTTTCTAATATTTCATCTAAAACGGTAGTTTCTTCATTAAATGTAAAGGAATAGACCAAACTATAGTCTGATGCTATATTTTCATTACAAAAAGTGCGCAAACGCATTTCATATGAGGCACCTATCTCTAAATCAGACAACTCAAAAATATTCTCATTGGTATATTTAGTATTCCAACTAGATTCTTTAACCTCTTTATATTGTATTTCATATAACCCATCTGGAATAGCATCCCAATGTAAAGATGCTTTATCTTCATTTGCCTCTATTTTTAAATTTGAAGGAGCTATAACACTACATTCTGTAACTGCAACACCAGAAACTATTAAAGAAAAATTTTGTGAAGCATTGGTTAATTCTCCTTTATGTGTAATTGTTATGGTATATTCTCCACTAGCATTATCAATATTAATTCGTTCAAAAGTATCTACTTTATTATCTCCTTTTTTTGCTGCTTGTGTTGCATTTGCAGCACTAAGTTTCCATGGGTAGTAAACTCCGGAGTTTTGAGAAATTCTAATATCTAAATCGTTTACCAAGGCAGCTTGGCTATTATTTACAATATCTCTATTTATAAAACTTGAAGCTGGGTCTGTCCAAGAAACTGATGCTATTAGTTCTTCTCCTTTTAGTTCTTCTCCTTCAGGTATAGTAACCGTAATAGAATACGTTTCTCCTTGAGATAAACTTTCCTCTTTTATAAGGCTTTTAAATTCTTTATTCGCTAATACCTCTGCCGCTCTCTTTGTATTCATTATTCCCCAACCCATTTGGTAATCTGGGCCAGCTTCATTTACATCATCTGCAGTATGTAAAACCAATCCTTTTAAAGTTGCAGCTTTCATAAAAGAACCATATAATTTTTCATGATACTGCTGTAATAAAAGCATAGAGCCAGTTATTCCTGGTGTTGCCATAGACGTCCCTGTAGAGGAATTATAGCTAGTATCGTTAGTAGAATATGCTGCAAAAACATTAGTGCCACTGCCTGCTATATCTGGTTTTACTCGGCCATCATCTATAGGCCCAAAACTACTATACGATGCTACTGATGCTTTTGTTAAATCGCCATTACTTTTAATTTTAGCCTCTGCAGCAGCAACTGTAATTCCATTTTTACAAGTAGCAAAACCTAAAAGCATATCATAACCTGCGCCTACAGCACCAGAAATTGGTTGTTTATTATTTCCAGACTTTTGAGCGTTACCGGCTGCAGTAACCATTAAGTAATAAGGGGCATTATACATTATATTATCCCAATCTTTAGTTACTCTTAGGTAAGAACCAAAATACCAATCGGGTACGCGGTCTGTTTTTATACCGTAGGAATGGTTAGATAATAAAAGTCCGTTTGCAGCAGCCTCTGCAACTTCTATTTTATCCCTACTCCAATCACTGGTTATTCCTGTTGCTTCATAGGCAACTCCTTTTGCATTTGTTTTTTTTCCAGAAGCTAATAAAGTACCCATTACCATAGTTGGGTGTTTCCCTATTTCTGTTGCAGCATCGGCAATAGTAACTCTAGAATCAAATTCAGTGTGTGTTTTACGAGCCACACCTGCATCCCACACTCCTACTTGCATTCCTTTCCCAGTTATTCCTAATTGCAATAAACCATCTTCATATAGAGAGTTTGCCCTAGATGTAACACTTACATGATCCGAAAAAGTGGTATAATATATTGGAGAGCCATCGTCCCCTAAATCTAACAATTCTGTAAACGTACCATCTGTTAACTCTTCCTTTAATTTCCAACCATTCTGTTTTGCTAAGGTCTTTATTCTTTGTTGCTTCTTAGCATATTGGTTTTCTAACTTTGAGACAGTTTTTCTTAATTGGGCACTATTATTAGCCTTAGCAATCTTATTTTTTTGCGTTTTATTCTGAGCCGATAAAGTAACTGTACAAAGAATAAAAGAAAAAAACATGGCTAATTTAAAAAGCCATAGACAAGTAGGTTGCTTATTGCTCATAAGTATATTGTAAGATTTGGACTACAAATATATTTTATAAACAAAAAGAAAATTAAAAATCAACCTCTTTTCGATGAACTACCTATATGTTTTTAAGCTTATGTTGTGAAAGTGTAAAAAAATGATGCGTAGGAATAATCTTATACGAAATTAAGAGTTGAATTTTAATTGGATGTAAACAGGAAAGTGATCACTATACCCACCAATATACTTTTTGCCTGCGTAAGTTCTATAAGGACTTCCTTTAAACTTACCTTTATACTCGGTTAAAAAAGTATCATCAAAAATGTCTGCATCTGCAAAACTATGGGTGTCTTTTTTATAATTAAAGAAATTGTGAGAGATTATAATTTGGTCAAACAAACTCCAATTTTTCCTATAACTAGTGCTTCCTCTATGGTTTGGAGCATGTAATTTTTCCATAGGATTATAAAGTGTAGAATCTTTTACTAAGGTTTGTATACTTTCTGAGGTTGGGTTATCATTAAAATCGCCCATAATAATATAATTTGGGTCCAGCTCTTCCTCTTCTATTGTACCCATAAATTTCCGTATTGTATTGGCAGCTTCTATTCTCTTATAATCGGTTGATGTACTCCCGTCTCTTCTAGAAGGCCAATGGTTTACAAAAATATGCACTATTTCGCCATTTAATTTTCCTTTTACATAAAGAATATCTCTAGTGGTGTCTCTAACGCCTTTTAAACTATCTATAAGTAAAGGAATAGCCTCTGAATGTAATACTTCAAAATTATCTTTTAAAAATAATAAGCCTGTATCTATACCACGTTCATCTGGAGAATCATAGTGTACAAAATCATATCCTATATCTTTTAAAGGTTCTGTATGTAGCAACTCTTTAACTACCTCTTCATTTTCAACTTCTGCAATACCAACTAATACTGGTGGTTTATTTATAGTATCATATCCTATTTTAGAAATTACAGTTGCTAACTTAGATAGTTTTTTAGTATACCTTTTGTTTGTCCATTTCTTAAAACCTTTTGGGGTAAAATCATCATCTAACGTATGTTCTCCATCTACTGTATCAAATAAATTTTCTACATTATAAAATGCAATTGTATACAGTTCTTGGTTTTTATCTTTCATATTTTAAGGAAAAATGTGTGGTTTTAATATTAAGGACGATAAATTTACAAAATAGCTACCTTAGATTTGTTTAATTTTACACTTTATAGAATTTATGATAGAAAAGAAGACTACTGCCTACGAAAAGGCTGTTCTAATAGGCGTAATTAATAAAGAACAGAATGAAGAAAAGGTAAAAGAATATCTAGATGAACTAGAGTTTCTTACCTATACTGCTGGTGGTGAAGTTTATAAACGTTTTGTGCAAAAAGTAGACGTTCCTAATCCTAAAACGCTTATTGGTAGTGGTAAAATGGAAGAGGTAGAAGCATATGTAGAAGAAAATAAAATAGGTTCTGTTATTTTTGATGATGAACTTACCCCTGGACAACAACGAAATATAGAAAAACAATTGCGTTGTAAAATTATAGACCGTACTAGTTTAATCTTAGACATTTTTGCTCAACGCGCACAAACTAGTTATGCAAGAACCCAAGTAGAGTTAGCGCAATACCAATATTTATTACCTAGATTAACAGGTCTCTGGACACACTTAGAAAGACAAAAGGGTGGAATTGGTATGCGTGGTCCTGGTGAAACAGAAATTGAAACGGATAGGCGTATTGTTCGTGATCGTATTACACTTCTTAAGAAGAAACTATTAAAGATTGATAAGCAAATGGAAACCCAACGTGGTAACCGTGGTGCTTTAGTTCGTGTTGCTTTGGTTGGGTATACCAATGTGGGTAAATCTACCTTAATGAATGTTATAAGTAAGAGTGCTGTTTTTGCAGAGAATAAACTTTTTGCAACCCTAGATACAACGGTACGTAAAGTTGTTTTAGGAAACTTACCCTTTCTTTTGAGTGATACTGTTGGTTTTATTAGAAAATTACCAACACAACTAGTAGAAAGCTTTAAAAGTACTTTAGATGAAGTTCGTGAGGCCGATTTGTTATTACATGTCGTAGATATTAGCCATGCTAACTTTGAAGAACATATAGACTCTGTACAGAAAATACTATCTGAAATTAAAAGTTCCGACAAGAAAACCATAATGGTCTTTAATAAAATAGACCAATATGAACATGAAACTATTGATGAAGATGATTTAATTACAGAAAAGACCTCTAAACACTTTACCATTACAGAGTGGAAACAAACTTGGATGCAAAAAGTAGGCGATAGAGCGCTTTTTATATCTGCCTTAAATAAGGAAAATCTGGACGAGTTTAGAAAACGTGTTTATGATGAAGTTAGAGACATTCATGTAACTCGTTTTCCTTATAACAACTTTTTATATCCAGAACATTTAGATGAGTATTAATAAAAAGACCTTTTTCTAAAGGTCTTTTTTATGCCCTATAAATACAATAGTATACACATTAGCTTATGTGTTTTTGGGCACTATTATGTAGTTCATCGAAGAAAGAATACCACTCATATTTTTCACAACAATATAGAGCCCCTTCACAACATAAATTGTTCTAAATCTTAAGAGCTGTAGTATCTTTGAAGTGTAAGAAATAGTGTTTACCCCAAATAAACACCAGAGCTTAACCAAAAATGTTAAAGTGTCTTTTCCCCAAAAAATGATACTTAACCTAAAAAAATTACCGATGCAAATCGGACCCAAATTTTACAGAATACCTACTTACTAAAAAACAAAGCCCTTTCCCAAAAGGGCTTTTTTTATTTCTTATAATTACAATAATCTATAAAAGGGATATTTTACTTTTTACTAACTATTATGCAGTTCATCGAAGAAAGAATACCACTCATATTTTTCACAACATTTTAGAGCCACTTCACAACATAAATTGTTCTAAATCTTAAGAGCTGTAGTATCTTTGAAGTGTAAGAAATAGTGTTTACCCCAAATAAACACCAGAGCTTAACCAAAAATGTTAAAGTGTCTTTTCCCCAAAAAATGATACTTAACCTAAAAAAATTACCAATGTAAATTGGACCCAAATTTTACAGAATACCTACTTAACTAAAGAACTGGCCCTTTACCAAAAGGGCTTTTTATTTTTACAAAAAGCTTCTTAAGCTTAAAACATTCATTTTAACAGGTTTTACAACAAGATTCGAATTATTTACAACAAAACTTTTAAAAAACTAGCCTTACTATTTACATTGGTTTTGTATTAGAATAAAAGTCCTAAATAAATGCTTTATTTTTTTGATACTTAAATAAAGCCGATTACTATAAACACATGTTATATTGTAGACTGTGTTAAAAATTAAGCAACCCTACTTAACAAAAAAAGCCCTCATTTAAGAGGGCTTTTCTATATATTATATAATACTATTTGTCTTAGAAAGCATAATTAAGACCAAATAACCAATACGATTGTGTTTTGTTATCTATATTGTCAAAATTAGCAGTTGGAGTTGAAGCAAGAGCATAATTTACAGCTTCTTGTTTGTTTCCTCTTAATCCAAATTCAAATCCTAAACCAATACCTTTCCATAATGTGTAACCAAAAGAGTTAATCCATGTCCAGTTAGACAAGTCACTACTCTTATAGCTTTGGAATGTAGAAAAGTTAGTTTTAAAGTTTACTGCTCCTAATTGTCTTGTATAATCTACTACAATTTTAGCACCTAAAGAAGATTCAAAAACCGCATCGTTCTTTGCAAACACAAAGTTATAGTTTAATGGGTGTATAACTACTACCATATTCTCTATTGGAGTCCAAGTAGCACCAACACCTAAATCTAAGTATCCTGGGTCATTAAAATTATTTAAAATTGTTGTTCTATACTCTCCTAATGCAGAGATAGCAAATTTGTCACTTAATTTACGACCATATAATGACGAAATTGTAAAAACATCAGTTGCTTCTTTAAAACCATCTTGTTGGTCTTCTGGTAAATTTTGATCATCTAATTTTACCCATCCTAGATTAATGTTTCCATTATTTCTCCAGAAGAATTTTTCACGATCTAAGTTTGCAAAACCATTAACAGTAACACCTATATTTCCAGAAGAGTTATCTGGTAAAGCTTGTGAGTACCAGTTACTAAATCCAGATAAGTTAGCTCCTATAGTTCCAAAAGCTCCTTTTTTCCAACCTGGAAAAGCATCTATTTTCCCTTGTAAAGCATCTACTCTACCTTGGATAGCTGCAACTGAATCTTTTTTTAAAGCTTGTTCTGCCTTTAACTCATCAATCGTTTGGGCGTAACTTGCAGTTAATGCAAATACTGCTACCAAAGTAAAAACTAGTTTTTTCATAATTGTAATGTTTAGTGTTTTTTAATTTAGAAACGCAAAAGTAACAAATGTCACTTATTTAATAACAAATTATTTCTTCTTAAAAAGAGGAACCGAAGAACAAGCTTCGCCATACATAACACTTTTAGCAACTTTTTGTAGTTTTAAAGTTGCCCACAAATAGGCATTTGTAGGTACAGGTTTATTACTGCACCCCTTTATAATAACAGGTGCATCTTTATAAGGGGTTACATCTAAATTAGAGATAATTGTTTTATACAAAACCGTATCTAACTCATTTAAATTTCCATTAAAAACCATTTTAACATATGGTTCTAATTTTGTTGCAATTAACATATATGCCCAACCGGGTATTATTGCATCTGTACTACAAGTAACAGCTACATAAGCATCTTTATAGTTTTCCCAATTATAAGTGTCTAAGCTTGCTCTAAACTCTTTTTCTTTAAGGATTAAGCCTTTGTAAAGCCAAGAACTCACATCTAACACTTCTCTTTTACCTTCTGGATAATACTCCTCTAGGTCTAGTGTCATTAGTTTACTTTGAGATACTCTATTTACTATTTCATTTTCCATTTTCAGAAAATTAAAGTAATCCGATTTCTAATTTTGCCTCTTCGCTCATTAGATCTTGTGTCCAAGGTGGATCAAAAGTAATTTCTACAATAGCTCCTTTAACTTCATCTATAGATTTCACTTTTTCTTCTATTTCTACTGGTAAAGATTCTGCCACAGGGCAATTTGGTGATGTTAAAGTCATTAAAATTTTAACCTCATTATCTTCATTTACAAAAACATCATAAATTAACCCTAATTCATAAATGTCTACAGGAATTTCTGGGTCATATATAGTTTTTAATACATTAACTATTTTTTCTCCTAAGTCCTTTGTTTCTATATTGTCTGCCGTTTCGCTCATAATATTCTATTTTAGTTGTGTTTGGTATGCTACAGCGTATAGTTTTATCTGTTTAATCATACTAACTAATCCATTTGCTCTGGTAGGAGACAAATGTTCTTTTAATCCAATTTCATCAATAAAATTGGTGTTTGCATCTATAATATCTTGTGGTTTTTGATTGCTAAATGCACGTATTAATATTGCAATTATTCCTTTGGTAATAATGGCATCACTATCTGCTGTAAAAACCAATTTATCTTCTTGTAGCTTAGCATGTACCCATACTTTACTTTGACAACCTTTAATTATATAATCATTAGTCTTAAATTCCTCTTCAATTAAAGGCAAAGATTTTCCCAAGTCTATCATATATTCATAGCGTTGCATCCAATCATCAAACATGGAGAACTCGTCTATAATTTCTTCTTGGATTTTATCAATTGTCATACCTACTATTTTTTACAAAAGTACGATAGGATTCTTTGGGATTCAAACCTTTAGGAAAATGATAACTATTCCTTCTTTTACATTAGCATATTACGTGCTCTTTCTACACCTGCAACCATTACATCTATTTCTTCTTTTGTGTTATAAAAACTAAAGCTAGCTCTTACGGTTCCTGGAATTTTATAAAAATCCATGATTGGTTGTGCACAATGGTGTCCTGTACGCACAGCAATTCCTAATTTATCTAGAATAGAACCAATATCATACGGGTGCAAGCCTTCTATATTAAAAGAAATTACTGCCGTTTTATTTGTTGATGTCCCGTAAATTTTAAGTCCGTCTATAGTTAACAATTTTTCTGTTGCATATTCCAGAAGTTCTTCCTCGTATGTAGCAATATCTTTAAAGCCTATAGCATTCATATAGTCTAATGCTGCAGCAAAAGCAATACCGCCACAAATATTAGGTGTACCGGCCTCAAACTTATGAGGTAAATTTGCGTAGGTAGTTTTTTCAAAAGTAACCTCTGCAATCATTTCTCCACCTCCTTGGTATGGTGGTAATTTTTTTAACCACTCCTCTTTACCATAAAGCATACCTGCTCCTGTTGGGCCACAAACTTTATGCGCAGAAACGGTATAAAAATCTACATCTAAAGCTTGCATATCTGCTTTTATATGTGGTGCAGCCTGTGCGCCATCTATTAAAACAGCAGCACCTACTTTATGCGCTTCTTTTATTATTATTTCAACAGGGTTTACTGTTCCTAATGCATTAGATACATGGTTACAGAAAACTAATTTTGTTTTGTTTGATAATAACTCTTTATAGGTGTCAATTACCAACTCACCCTCCAAGTTCATTGGAATAACTTTAAGAACTGCTCCTGTACGTTCACAAAGCATTTGCCATGGAACTATATTAGAATGATGCTCTAAGGCGGATACAATAATTTCATCGCCAGCAGATAAAAAGGCACCAAAACCATTGGCCACCATATTAATACTATGCGTAGTACCTGAAGTAAAAATTACTTCGTGTGATTTTGCTATATTAAAATGTTTTTGAATAGTTATACGAGCTTGCTCATACTTATCTGTAGCTTCTTGCGATAGAGCATGTACACCACGATGAATATTAGCATTGTAAGAGCTATAATAATCTACAATAACATCTATAACCTGTTGAGGTGTTTGGGATGTTGCTGCATTATCAAAATATACTAATGGTTTTCCGTTAACCTCTCGGTTTAGTATTGGAAAGTCTTTGCGAATTTTGGTAATATCTATCATAATACTTCTGCTAAGTTGCAAAGATAATCACTAGTCTATAAAGAAAAGTACATTCTAATATAAACCTTAAAAAATAGCATACGCTGCTAATAATTTAAAAATATATATAAAGATTCTGTACGCAATTTTATATAAAAAACGACACTATTAAAGTGTCGTTAAATATTTTTATGCTTTTAAGATAATTTCTTGTTAAAAAGAAATCTTTAGCCTTCTACAAATCAAACCCTAAATTAACACCTAACTTATTGGCTATTAATTTATTAATCCTTACTTTAAGTTCAGGTATGCGTACACTTTCTAAAACATTATTAGCAAAGGCATACATTAACAAAGCTCTAGCTTCTTTTAATGGAATACCTCTAGATTGTAAATAGAACAAAGCATCTTCATCTAACTGACCAATAGTACATCCGTGAGAACATTTTACATCATCTGCAAAAATCTCTAATTGTGGCTTGGTATTTATAGTTGCTTTATCACTAATAAGAATATTATTATTTTGCTGAAAAGCGTTTGTTTTCTGTGCAATTTTATCTACTATAATTTTTCCATTGAATACTCCTGTAGAACTCTCTCCATAAATACCCTTATAGTCTTGGTGACTTTCACAATTTGGCTCTATATGGTGTACCAAAGTATGGTGATCTACGTGCTGCTTTTCCCCTAAAATTGTTACTCCTTTCATAATAGAGTCTATATATTCTCCATTCTGATAAAAGTTAAGGTTATTACGCGTTAATTTACCACCAAAAGAAAAGGTATGCACCTTAACAACACTCTTATTTTTTTGATCTATATATGTATTATCTATTAATGATGCGCTAGCAGAATCATTTTGCACTTTATATATATCTACAATAGCATTATCTGCTGCAAAAACTTCAGTTACTGCATTTGTTAATACATTATTGCTTGTTAAACTCTGGTGCCTTTCTATAATTTGTACTTCAGCATTTTCCTCTACAACCACTAAATTTCTTGGTTGCAACATTAAAGAAGCCTCATTGCCTGTAGCAAAATGTAAAATCTCAATAGGCTTTTTAGGCATTTTATTTTTAGGAATATAAATATATGCTCCTTCTCTACTAAATGCTGTGTTTAATGTAGTTAAAGACTCGTCCTTAGATGCTACTTTATTAAAGTAAACATCTATAACTGGCTTATACATTTCTTTAGTTAAAGCTGCACTCATTAAACAAATATCTACACCATCATGCGTAGTCTCTGATAAATAAGAGCTATAAACCCCATCAACAAAAACAATTTTATACGTATCTATCTCATGTAAAAAGTATTTTTTTACATCTTTATACTCTATCGTATTTTCTGTCTTTGGAAAAAGACTAAAATCTATTTTACGTAAACTATTTAAAGAAGTGTATTTCCACGCTTCTTCTTTTTTAGTTGGAAAACCTTTGGTTTCAAAATTCTTAATAGCTTCGGTACGAATATCGTGAACTGAATGCTCTACATCCACATTATTCTCAAATGCCATAAAGGAAGAAACTAGTTTATCTTTTAATTCCATTTTTTAAGTATTAAGTAATTAGTATTAAGTAATTAGCTCTTTATACTAATTACTTTTTACTCTGTACTAATTAAACTGTAGCTTCATTTTTAAGCCAATCGTATCCTTTTTCTTCTAACTCTAGAGCGAGTTCTTTTCCTCCAGATTTTACTATTTTTCCATTATGTAAAACGTGTACAAAATCTGGCACTATATAATCTAACAAACGTTGGTAGTGTGTAATTACCAATACAGCGTTGTCTTTACTCTTAAGTTTATTAACTCCGTTAGCTACAATACGTAAAGCATCGATATCTAATCCAGAATCAGTTTCATCTAAAATAGCAAGTTTTGGTTCTAACATTGCCATCTGGAAAATCTCATTACGCTTTTTCTCACCACCTGAAAAACCTTCGTTTAAAGAACGTGATAAGAATTTACGGTCTATTTCTAAAAGCTCCGACTTTTCTCTAATTAGCTTTAACATGTCTTTTGCAGGCATTTCTTCTAATCCCTTTGCTTTTCTAGACTCGTTAATTGCCGTTTTCATAAAGTTAGTTACAGAAACTCCAGGAATTTCTACAGGATATTGAAAAGACAAAAATACTCCTTTGTGTGCTCTTTCTTCCGGAGAAATATCTTCTAAATCTTCTCCTTCTAATTCCACAGAACCATCGGTAACTTCAAAATTTTCTTTTCCAGCTATTACAGATGCCAAGGTGCTTTTTCCAGAACCATTAGGGCCCATTATTGCATGAACCTCACCCGCTTTCATCTCCAAATTAATTCCTTTTAAAATCTCCTTGTCTTCTACTTGTGCATGTAGATTATTAATTTTTAACATTGTCTTCTACTTTAAATATTCTGGTGCCTTAGGCATTTTATTATAATCGTCTTTTTGATGCTGAATATAAACTTTTGCATTTTTTTCTTTTACAAAAGCTTCAAAAGCTTCCATACTTGCTAGTGTTTGCTCTACATCAAAATTAAAACTTGGTACTCTTTTATGTATTCTATTTTCGTATAAATGATATAAATCTCCAGATAATAATACTGGCCCATGTTCTGCTAAATCTATAAACAAAACTTGATGTCCTGGTGTATGACCTGGCATAGATTTTATAACTACGCTTCCATCATTAAAAACATCAAAATCTCCATTCAACTTTTTAACGTTTGTTAGCTCTTTTATTGCTTTAAAATTATCTGTTTTTTGTGATTCCTCACTTGTAATAAAACTATGTTCTACTTCTTGTACTAACCATGTTGCATCTTTAAAAACATTGGCATTCCCAGTATGATCAAAATGTGTATGTGATAAAGCAATGTATTTAAAATCAGCTGGGGTTAATCCAATACTTTTTAATTGGTTAGCTATAGAATCTTTCCTAGAAACTGTAAAATTACCATCTGGAGAAGTAAATGGTTCTGCTGAACCTACCAAACCTTCTGGTAAACCTGTATCCCAAATTAAATTTCCTTTAGGGTGTTGTATTACATAAAAAGCATCCGCAAATTCTTTAGATTGTCCGTGATAGGTAGTATCCTGGGAAAATATCTCTAAATTATTTACCAGCACTGTTCCGCCATTAAAAGTATAAAGTTTAACCTCAGGTTTTTTTACCTCTTCAGCTACGCTTTCTTCTACTTTTTTAGGGGCTTCTTTACAAGCAACAAAAAGTGAAATAGTAAATACAACTGTTAGTATCTTTTTCATTTTCAACCTACTTATAGAATTATCCTACAGAACCTTCTAAACTAATCTCTAATAATTTTTGAGCTTCTACTGCAAATTCCATTGGTAATTTATTCAACACCTCTTTACTAAAACCATTAACAATAAGTGCAATAGCCTTCTCAGTATCAATCCCTCTTTGGTTACAATAGAAAATTTGGTCTTCTCCTATTTTACTAGTTGTTGCCTCATGTTCTATTTGAGCGCTCTTATTTTTTGCTTCTATGTAAGGAAAAGTATGTGCGCCACACTCATTACCCATTAGTAAAGAATCGCACTGTGAGAAGTTTCTAGCATTTTCTGCTCTAGAACCTACTTGTACTAATCCACGGTAACTATTCTGAGATTTTCCTGCAGAAATACCTTTAGAAATAATAGTACTCTTGGTGTTTTTTCCAAGGTGAATCATTTTTGTTCCAGTATCGGCTTGCTGGTAATTATTTGTAACAGCAATTGAATAAAACTCTCCGATAGAATTGTCTCCTTTTAAGATACAAGAAGGATATTTCCATGTTACAGCAGAACCAGTTTCTACTTGTGTCCAAGATACTTTTGCATTCTTTTCGCAAATAGCTCTTTTAGTTACAAAATTATAAACCCCACCTTTACCTTCTGCATTACCAGGAAACCAGTTTTGTACCGTTGAGTATTTTATCTCCGCATCGTCCAAAGCAATAAGCTCTACCACTGCTGCGTGTAATTGATTTTCATCTCTGGATGGCGCTGTACAACCTTCTAAATAACTTACATAACTACTTTCATCGGCAATTACCAAAGTTCTTTCAAATTGCCCTGTACCACCTTCATTAATTCTGAAATAAGTAGATAATTCCATTGGGCATTTTACACCTTTTGGAATATAACAGAAAGAACCGTCTGTAAATACCGCTGAATTTAAAGCTGCATAAAAATTATCTGTTTTAGGAACTACAGTTCCCATATATTTTTTAACTAATTCTGGATGTTCTTGTATTGCTTCAGAAATTGGCATAAAAATTATACCCTTTTCTGCTAATGTCTTTTTAAAAGTAGTTGCTACAGAAACAGAATCTACAACAATATCTACCGCAACATTTTGCAATTTCTTTTGTTCATCTACAGAAATACCCAGTTTTTTATACATTTCTAATAACTCTGGATCCACATCGTCTAGCGTCTTGTTAGGGTCTGCTTTTTTTGGAGCAGAATAATAACTTATTGCCTGAAAATCTGGTTTCTCATAATTTACGTTTGCCCATTCTGGCTCTTCCATGCTTTCCCAAACACGAAAAGCATCCAAACGCCAATCGGTCATCCATTGTGGTTCGTTTTTCTTTTTAGAAATAGCACGAACAATATCTTCATTCAGCCCTTTAGGGAAAGTATCTGATTCTATATCTGTATAGAAACCATATTCATATTCTTTGGTTTCTAATTCTTTCTTTAATTCCTCTTCTGTATATGCCATCTTCTTATTTTATAATGAAAAACTCTCTCCGCAACCACATGTTCTTTGGGCATTGGGATTGTTAAACACAAATCCTTTACCATTGAGACCACCAGAATATTCTAAAGTGGTGCCAACTAGGTATAAAAAACTTTTTTTATCAACAACAATACGCACTGCATTGTCTTCAAAAACCTTATCAGATTCTCCTATATTTTTATCAAAATCTAACTCATAGGACAACCCGCTACAACCACCACTTTTAACACCAACACGTACATAATCCGTGGTAGCATCAAAACCTCCTTCGGTCATTAAGTCTACAACTCTCTTTTTTGCTGTTTCCGATACTTGAATCATAGTTAACTGGATTAAATCTAAATAGTTTACAAATATATGTTATAAGTAGGATTTTTTGCTATAAACTTACATTAATATAACGCAAATAGACATAAGTTTTCTTTATACAACAACATCTAACCCCATAGAAACTATGGTTCTTAATTCTAGGATCCTTATTTTTGCATTATGTTAGAAGACAAAAATCAGGAAAGAACATCTTTAGAAAGTTTAGGAGAATTTGGACTTATAAACCATTTAACAAAGAACTTTAAGATAACTAAAACCTCAACTATAAAAGGTATTGGCGACGATGCCGCTGTATTAGATTTTAAAGATAAAAAAGTGGTTGTATCTACAGATTTATTGGTAGAAAATGTACATTTTGACCTTAGTTACATGCCTCTTAAACATTTGGGGTACAAAGCTGTGATGGTAAATCTATCGGATATTTATGCCATGAATGCTAAAGCAACTCAAATTACTGTTTCTATTGCTGTTTCTAATAGATTTCCTTTAGAAGCATTAGAAGAATTATACGCCGGAATAAAAACTGCTACGGATAAATACAAAGTAGATTTAATTGGTGGAGACACCACCTCGTCTACCAAAGGCATGTTAATTAGTATTACTGCTATTGGCGAAGCTAATGAAGAAGATATAGTATACCGTACCGGTGCTAAACCAAAAGATTTACTAGTTGTTACTGGCGATTTAGGTGGTGCTTACATGGGATTACAAATTTTAGAAAGAGAAAAAGAAGTTTTTAAAGTAAACCCTAATAACCAACCAGATTTAGAACCTTACTCTTATATTGTTGAAAGGCAATTAAAACCTGAAGCTCGTAAAGATATTCCGGAATTACTTAAAGAATTAGGTGTACACCCAACTTCTATGATAGATATAAGTGACGGCCTTTCCTCTGAAATTTTGCATTTATGCGAAAACAGTAAGGTTGGTATTAATTTATATGAAGATAAAATTCCGTTAGATCCAACCGTAATTTCTACTTGTGAAGAGTTTAATTTAGATAGTACTACGGTTGCTTTAAGTGGTGGAGAAGATTATGAATTATTGTTCACTATAGACCAAAAAGAATTCCCAAAAATTAAGGGCAATCCTAACTTTTCTGTTGTGGGGCATACGACAGAAGAGAATGAAGGTGCTTTCTTAATCTCCAGGAATAATTCTAAAATTCCAATAACCGCTCAGGGCTGGAATTCGCTCGCCAAAGCATAGATTAAGCTACTTGCTGTGCAGCAGCTCTGTGTCTTTTCTGATAAATATCCTCTAAGGTGTTATTTATGTCTTGTAATTCTGGAGTTAAAGCAGATAAGTTTCCACTAACATCTGTTGTAACCTCTCTAGCGCAATGAATGCATTTGTATTCTTTAATGTGCGAAGTAACTTTTTTAGACACAGCGTAGTGATGTCCAAAAATACTGCATATGTATTTCTTCATAATGTAGGTTTTTTTTAGGTGTATTTATGCGATTTGGGGACCTATAAATACAAAGTTCTTAATTTTGGTTATGGTGTTAATAATACTTTTTAAAACACTGTGAAGAGATAACGGCGTATATCTGTTTTTTATTGGCAAAAACAAATAAAATTCTCGTTTTTTCGATGAATAACCAATAATTCGATAAACTGTATTTTTATATCGATAAAAGACACAAAATTATAACTAACTAAAAAACAAACAAATATCTAACTAGTTGAAAGAAAAGGATTACGTGTTGAGCTGCTTTCTATTTTTTACTCCATATTTTACTATCTTACCCTAGATTACAAATTATATGAATACAACCAAAGATATTTTAATTACAGCCTTTGCTCTGTTTTCTCTATTCTTTGGTGCTGGTAATTTAATTTTACCTCCTTTATTAGGTTTTAAATCTGGTAATCTTTGGGGTTTAGTTACTATTGGTTTTTGCATTTCCGCAGTAGTAATACCAATATTAGGCATACTTGCCCATGCAAAACTACAAGGCACTATCTTTGATTTTGGCAAAAAAGTTTCTCCTACCTTTAGCTTAGTATATTCTTTTATTGTGTATGCAATATCTATAAGTTTACCTTCTCCCAGAACAGCATCGGTAACCCACGAAATGGCAATTACGCCTTTCTTTAATTCAACATCACTTACTACGAGTATTATTTATTTTTCCTTGGTATTTATTTTTGTACTAAATAGATCTAAAATTTTAAATGTAATAGGTAAAATTTTAACTCCTGCTATTATCCTAATTTTACTTTTAATTATAGGAATACTAACTTTTTCTTTTGATTTTTCTTTTGGCAACACACTTTTTACCAGTCCTTTTACCGATGGTATATTAGAAGGTTACCAAACTTTTGATGCTATTGGTGCTGTAGTTGTTGGTGGTGTTATTATAGTTTCTATCCAAATAAAAAATAAAGAGGATAGCTATGAAACTAAAAAAACTTTAATTAGAAAAGCTGGATGGGTAGCAGGGCTAGCTCTATTTTTAATATATACGGGATTAGCTGTTTCTGGGGCGCTGGTTCATAATTTTTTTGATTCTGAAATAAGCAGAACAGCCCTTTTAACAGGATTATCTAGCCTAAGCTTAGGGAATATTGGGAACTTATTTTTAAGTATTTTAGTTAGTTTAGCTTGCTTTACTACTGCAGTAGGAATAGTAACTGGAACGGCAGATTTTATAAAATCTAGATGCAATAATTCTAGTCAAGCATATATTATTACAGCAATTATAGGATGTCTTTTAGGAATAGTAATAGGGCAATTTAATGTAGGGTATATTATAGCAATAGCTTTGCCAGCTCTTATGTTTATTTATCCTATTACTATTGTGTTAATTTTACTTAATAATCTTCCAGAAAAATACGCTTCAAACATAGTTTTTAAAAGTGTAGTTATAGCTACTATTCTTTTTAGCATTCCAGATTTTATAAATAGCATTCCATTCATTAGTCTCAAACCAACTATTTTTTCTTGGATACCCTTACAAAAATATAGTATGGGCTGGGTGCTGCCTGCTTTAGTTGTTTTTATTATTTCTAATTGGTTAGCAAAACCTACCCATGAATAGATTCTGATTTGCCATAGTTTTTAATTATTTCTCCTTCTTTTTCTAAAAGGTTTTTCCATTGCTTATCCACATCAATACCTTCTCCATATTTGCGGGCAAATCCTAAAAACGTTTTGTAATGACCAGCTTCGCTAATCATTAACTCACGATAAAAGGTAGATAATTCTTCATCTTTAATATTATCGGAAAGAACTTTAAAACGTTCACAACTACGTGCTTCTATCATAGCAGAAAACAATAATCTGTTTACAAGAGCTTGTTGCCTGCTTCCTCCTTTCATTTGCACTTTAAAAAGCTCATTTACGTAACTATCTTTCCTTTCTCTTCCTAATTTATAACCGCGCTTTTTTATAATTTCATGAACCATCTGAAAATGCTCTAATTCTTCTTGCGCCAACGCTAATAAGTCTGTTACTAAATCTTCGTGTTCAGAATTTAAAGAAATAATAGTAATTGCATTGGTTGCTGCTTTTTGCTCGCACCACGCATGGTCTGTTAATATTTCTTCAATATTACTTTCCACTAAGTTTGCCCAACGTGGGTCTGTTGCTAATTTTAAACCAAGCATAATTATAACTTTAAAACTGTTTTCTAATCTAAATGAGTTTATTGTAACGAATTAACTATTCATTAAAGTCTCTATCTCATTAACCTCTATAGGAATATTTGCCATAAGATTAAAAGGCGCTCCTTTTTCTTGAATAACCACATCATCCTCAATACGAATACCCATTTTTTCTTCCGGAATATAAATACCTGGCTCTACCGTAAATACCATATTAGCTTTCATAGGGGTTTTTAACGCCCCATAATCGTGAGTATTTAACCCTATATGATGACTGGTTCCATGCATAAAATACTTTTTATATGCTGGCCAGTTTACATCTTGACTCTGAACATCGGCCTTATCTAACAAACCTAATCCTAATAACTCAGATGTCATTATTTTACCACATTCTTTATGGTATTCTGCCCAAATAGTTCCAGGAACCAACATTGCAGTTGCTTCATTTTTAACTCTTAAAACAGCTTCATACACTGCTTTTTGCCTTGTAGTAAATTTTCCATTTATAGGAATTGTACGTGTTAAATCTGATGAATAATTGGCGTATTCCGCAGCAACATCCATTAGGATTAAATCGCCATCTTTACATTGCTGATTGTTTTCTATATAATGTAAAACATTGGCATTATTACCTCCAGCTATAATAGGTGTATATGCAAATCCTTTAGAACGGTTACGAACAAACTCATGTAGCAACTCTGCTTCTATCTCATATTCCCAAACACCTGGCTTAATAAAATCTAATAAACGACGAAATCCTTTTTCTGTTATATTGCACGCCGTTTGCATTAAAGCAATTTCCTCTGGCTCTTTTACTCCTCTTATTTCTTGTAATATAGGGTTACTTTTTGCATATAAGTGTGCTGGAAATTGTTGTTTACATTTTTGGATGAACCTATCTTCCCTAGTTTGGGTTTCTACCGCTTGACGATAATGTTCGTTGGTATTAAAATAGATTATATCTGCTTCGGTCATTAAATCGAAAAACACCTTGTCAAAATCTGAAAGCCAATAAACTGTTTGTATTCCTGAAACTTCTGTTGCTTTTTCTTTAGTTAATTTCTCGCCTTCCCAAACCGCAATATGTGCGTTGGTTTCACGAACAAATAATACTTCTCTATGCAATTTATTTAAAGCATCAGGAAACAACACTAATATTGTTTCTTCTTGATCTGCTCCAGATAAATAGAAAATATCTCTATGTTGTTCAAACGGTAAAGTACTATCTGCACTTATAGGATAAACGTCATTAGAGTTAAAAACAGCAATACTCTTAGGTTTCATCTTTGCCATGAATTTTTTGCGGTTTTTTATAAATAGTTTATTAGATATTTGCTCGTATTTCATGCTTTAAACTTTCAAAATTAGAGGTAAACCTCGGATTATTTACATCTCGATTATCGAGTAAAATTAACAAATCTATTTGGTAACCTATGTATACAAAACAAAAAAAGGAGCTTACAAACATAAGCTCCTTCCAGTTTAAATATTGGTTGTGTTTATTATTTTGACATCATATTTTTTATAACTCCAAATATTGCCATGATTACTCCTCCACCAACACCTCCGCCAGCTACACTTCCTAAAATACTAGATAAATCCATCCCTCCAGCTGCATCAGCTACTGCAGATGTATCTACTCCAGAAGCAGCTCCAGCTCCTAATCCCAACATTCCTAATAATTGTCCTCCTAAACCTCCTCCCAAAATACCAGCAATGCTATTTCCTGCGGTACCTAAAGATAAATTTTTAAACAATTTTCCTGCAACATTGCCTCCAATAGCACCTGTTACTAGTTGAATAATTAATGGTAAATACTCTTCCATAATAATGTATTTTGTTTGTTATATAGCAATAAATTAACAAAAAAATTATCAAAACAACAATTAAATAAGCTATTAAATGCTGATTTACAGTTATATATGAAAATATATGACGAAATCTTGAATTTTACCACTACAAAAGATATTCCTAACTTCCCTTTTTAAAAACATAGCAGCTTATACTTAAATGAAAATATACCTTCACATTTTAATCTTTAGTTTTTCGTTTTATTCTTTTGCTCAAAACACAAATAACGCATCAGAAAAAATTAATAAAGATTTATTAAAGAAAAATGAGCTAAAAAACACCTCATTAGTAAAAAATATAGCACTTAAAAATATAGGCCCTTCTATAATGAGCGGTCGTGTTGTAGATATTGAAGTTAATGAAAAAAATCCAACAGAATTTTATGTAGCATATGCCTCTGGTGGTCTTTGGTATACCAATAATAATGGCACGTCTTTTACACCATTAATGGACAATTCTAATACACAAAACATTGGTGATATTGCTGTAGACTGGAAAACCGGTACTATTTGGGTTGGTACTGGAGAGAATAACTCTTCTAGGTCTTCTTATGCAGGTATTGGCATATTAAAATCTACAAATCAGGGAAAAACCTGGATAAATACTGGCTTAAATAATACGCACCACATTGGTAGAATACTAATTAACCCTAATAACCCTAATGAAGTACTTGTTGGAGCAACTGGTCATTTATATACTTCTAATGAGGAAAGAGGAATTTACAAAACTATAGACGGAGGAGAAACTTGGAAAAAAACACTCTACATAAACGCTAATACTGGAATTATTGATGTGGCTTACGCTCCAAATAACTTTAATATACTATATGTTTCTGCATGGCAAAAAGATAGAAAAGGTTGGAATTTTACTAGTAGTGGCAAAGGTTCTGCTATTTACAAAAGTATAAACGCTGGAGAAACTTGGGAAAAAATTACTTCATTAGAAAATGGATTTCCAACGGGGAACGGTGTTGGTAGAATAGGACTTGCTGCTTTTAATGACAGTATTGTTTATGCGGTTCTTGATAATCAATATAGAAGAAAAACAGAAAGTAATACCATTAAAAAAACAAACAAATTAGACAAAGAGGTTTTTAAAAACATGACTAATGAAGAGTTTTTAAGTCTTGATGATAAAAAACTAAACACTTTTCTTAAAACAAATGGGTTTCAAGAAAAATATAGAGCAGAAAACGTAAAGCAAATGGTCCGAAGCGGTCTTACAAAACCTGCTGATATTACAACCTATTTAGAAAATGCTAATTCTTTACTTTTTAACACTCCTGTAATTGGTGCGGAAGTATATTTTACTGAAAATGGAGGAAAAACATGGGTTAAAAAAAATGAAGATTTTATTGATGATTTATACTATAGTTACGGGTATTATTTTGGAGAAATTAGGGTAAACCCATCTAATAAAGAACAAATTTATATTACTGGTGTTCCTTTACTATTTTCTGAAAATAATGGAGAAACGTTTTCTAACATACAAGGAAAAAATGTGCATGCAGACCACCAAGCATTATGGATAAACCCAAACTTAAAAGGGCATATTATAAGTGGTAATGATGGTGGTTTAAATATGTCTTATGATAATGGTAAAAGCTGGATAAAGTTAAATACCAACAATGTAGGACAATTTTATGCTATAAATGTAGATAACCAAGAACCTTATCATGTGTATGGTGGGTTACAAGATAATGGTGTTTGGCACGGGCCACATAATGCTCCTATAAATACAAAATGGCATCAAACAGGAGAATACCCTTGGAAATCAATTATGGGAGGCGATGGTATGCAAATAGAAATAGATTCTAGAAACCACAATATAGTTTATACTGGATATCAATTTGGAAACTACTATAGAATAAATAAAAGTTCCGGTAAAAAAACATATATACAACCAAAACATGAATTAGGAGAAAAACCATATAGATTTAATTGGCAAACCCCTATTTTACTATCTAAACATAACCAAGACATACTTTATTTAGGTAGTAATAAATTACATAGATCTTTAAATCAAGGTTCCACATGGGAAACTATTTCTAAGGATTTAACCTTAGGAAGTAAAAAAGGGAATGTAGCTTATGGCACACTTACAACAATTTCTGAATCTCCTTTTAAATTTGGTTTACTATATACAGGTAGTGATGATGGCCTTGTTCAAATCTCTAAAGACGGCGGAAGTAGCTGGAAAATAGTATCAGACAGTTTACCAAAAAACTTATGGGTAAGCAGAGTTCTAGCGTCTAGGCATAAAAAAGAAAGAGTTTACCTTACTCTAAATGGGTATAGAAATGATGATTTTACATCTTATGTGTATTGTAGTAATGATTACGGAAATACTTGGAAAAGCATTGTTAATAATATGCCTAATTCTCCAGTAAATGTAATTTTAGAAGACCCTGAGAATGAGAATTTATTATTTGTTGGGACAGACAATGGTTTATACACCTCATTTAACCAAGGAAACACCTGGGAAGTTATGCAAAACGGTTTACCTAATGTAGCTGTACATGATTTAGTTATACAAGAAGAAGCCAAACATTTGTTAGTTGGCACACATGGAAGAAGTATTTATAAAGCAAACATTAAACCATTACAAGAAACTACAGAAGATATTTTAGAACAAGACCTACATATTTATAAGGTTAAACCCATTAGGTATTCTAAAAACTGGGGAAATGCATGGAGCTCATGGAGCAAACCAGAAACGCCGGGTATAGATATTATATTTTATACCAACAGATCAAACTTATACGCTGCAAAGATTTTTTCTGAAGATAAAACTATGGTAAGCCAAACCGAAATAGAATCGGATAAAGGGTTTAATATACTTTCTTTTGATGTTGCTTTTTCTATGGAAGCAAAATTGAATTACGAAAAAAACAATACTAACAAATTAGAAACCGCCAAAAACGGAAAAACATATCTTCCTAAAGGCATTTACACAGTTTTATTAGAAAGTGAAACTGTTAAAAAAGAAACTACTTTTACAATTGAATAAAACTCTAATGTATCTTAACTATGAAACTTGTAAAAACTAAAGAATTGCCAGAAGTAGGGGTTTCTCATAATGCTGAAATTAAAAAAAAGGTTTATATAGAACGAGGAGAAATTCCGCAATTAATGATGTTTGGCTCTGCTGTTTTTAAACCTGGACAGAAAGTAGAACTTCATAAACACGACACCATGTTTGAAGTTTTTCAGATAGTAAATGGTAAAGCGCAATTTATAGTAAATAACAAAACTATAATTTTATCAGAAGGAGATTGTATTACTATTGAACCTGGAGAATTACATGCGCAAAGCAATCCTTTTAAAGTAGATGTTCATTGGAACTACTTTGGAATAGCTACAGATTAAATTGTTACAAATTTTATAGTATCTTTCTAAAAAAAACACCAATGCACTTTCTTAAAAAAATATTTTTCTTACTTCTTTTAGTTTCAGCAACAGTTATTGGCCAAAATACAGAACAGGCCAAAATAAAAACCCTAATTATTGATGGTCAAAACAACCATGACCAATGGCCAAAAATAAGCTATATGCTAAAAAAATATATGGTAGACACTAAACTGTTTTCTGTAGATTTAAGTAGAACCGCATATACATGGAAAGGAGAGAAATATATTCAAGAATACGCTCTAAATAAAAAAACCACAGAGGCTCTAAAAGACCCTAAAGCAGACCCTAACTATGCTCCTAATTTTTCTGATTATGATTTAGTTATATGCAATTTTGGCTGGAGAGCTGCTTCTTGGCCAGAAAAAACACAAAAAGCATTTGAAAAATATATTGAAAATGGTGGTGGTTTAGTGGTTTTTCATGCAGCAGACAACTCTTTTCCAGAATGGCTAGCATACAACAAAATGATTGGCTTAGGGGGTTGGGGAAACCGTAACGAAAAAGATGGTCCTTATGTATATTATAATGAAAAAGGGAAATTAATTAAAGACACCTCTCCAGGAAGTGCTGGCGCTCACGGACCACAGAGCGAATATCAAATTCAAATACGAGATAAAAAACATCCTATTACTAAAGGAATGCCTAAAATATGGCTACATACAAAAGACGAATTATATAATAGTTTAAGAGGTCCTGCAGAAAATATGTCGGTTTTAGCTACTGCTTATTCCGAGAAAGAAAACAAAGGGTCTGGGCGTCATGAGCCAGCTTTAATGACATTAGAATACGGCAAGGGACGTATTTTTCATAGTATTATGGGGCACGTAGATTACTCTATACAATGTGTTGGTTTTATTACCACTTTTTTACGTGGCGCAGAATGGGCCGCTACAGGAAAAGTTACCCAAAAAATTCCTAAAGATTTTCCTAAAAAAGACGAAACAAGTAGTAGACCTTTTCATAAAGTAAATTAATTACAACAAAAATCAAAAACCAACTAGCTAGTTGGTTTTTGATTTTTACATATCCTCAAAGAGCTTTTAAATTATAGATTTTTCTTTATTTTTTATCGACAAACTACAAAAGGGCTGTTTTATAACAACCATAAAATATAACATAGAAACTAACTAGTTTGTTAATACAAAATAAAAACATTGAAAAAAGAACGCTTCTACACTAAAATTCCCTCTTCCCAACATGAAAAAGAGCGTCTCCTTGGTTAACTACCGCTTGGTTATTAATAGCACAAATAAAACCATCATAAGGCGCTTTTATTGTTTTTATTTTAAGTGTAAAAGTATCTGTTATAATGCCTAAAACTGCATTTTTTTTAATAGATGCTCCATTTATTTCTTCTGGAATAAACATACCAGCAGTTGGTGCTCTTAACCATCTTCTATCTGTAAGTAAAATAGAAGCCTTTTTATTTAAACCTATAGCACCTTTCTCTATCATACTAAAATGTTGTAAAACATTTAACACCCCTTGTATTCCTTCAGATATGGAATGGGTATCAAAACGCATACTTTCACCTCCTTCAAAAACTACAGTGGGTTTTCCCATTTTGTGAGAAATATTTCTAAAAGAGCCTTTTATTAATTTAGAAGAAAAAGTAAATGGCGCATTAAAAGCAGTAGCCAGGTCTTTACTTAGTTCATCGCCAACAGTGTATCGTATTTGCGGATAATTACTACGTTGTGCTCCACCAGTATGTAAATCTATACCAAAATCTATTTGTGGTAATATTTCAGAAACATAACGGTATGCCATTCTACCTGCTAAAGAACCAGTTTTAGAACCAGGAAAACTTCTGTTTACATCTTTACCATCTGGAACATCTCTAGAATAATGTATAAAACCAAAAATATTTAATATTGGAACCGCAATAACTGCTCCTTTTTTTATGGCAAACTTTTTTTCGTATAACATGCGTCGTACAATTTCCACGCCATTAATTTCATCTCCATGTAAACCTGCCTGCACTAAAAGTATTGGGCCTGGCTCTTTTGCATTAAAAACATGTACAGGAATATCTATTAAAGTACCCGTAGGTAACCTGCCTATACTAATACTTACCAACTTATTTTTACCTGGAGAAACTGTTTCCCCTCCTATAACAATAGTTTTATTTTTTAAGCCCTCCATTTTTTTCAACATACAATACAATTTCTCTTGCAATATTAAGTCCTGTAGATGCTTCTATTCCTTGAAGTCCAGGCGATGCGTTTACTTCTATTAACAGCGGTCCATTTTCAGAACGCAGCAAATCTACCCCAGCAATATCTAAACCTACATGTTTTGTAGCATTAATGGCCATAAACTTTTCAGTTTTTGTAGGTTCTATTATTTCTGTAGCTCCTCCACGGTGTACGTTAGATCTAAAATCTCCTGGAGCGCTTGTTCTTTTCATGCTTGCAACAACCCTATTACCAATAACAAATAATCTAATATCTTCTCCTTTAGACTCTTCTATATATTTTTGAATAAGAATACTGGTATTCATTTTATAAAAAGTGTCTATTATAGATTTTGCCGATTTTTTGGTCTCTGCCAATATTACACCCAAACCTTGGGTACCTTCCTGTAATTTTATAATAATTGGCATTCCACCTAAAATATCTATTTGCTCTTCAATATTATCGGGATTTATAGAGAAAAGGGTATCCGGAATAGCAATTCCTTTTCTTGCCATAATTTGTAGGGTTTGCACTTTATTTCTCGCAGTTGTAATACTTTGTGCTTTTGCCACACTATACACCCCATTCATTTGAAACTGTTTTACAATAGCAGCGCCATGTTTAGTAACTGTAGTTCCTATTCTTGGTATTATAGCCTGAAAAACATTGGTTATGTTTTGTCCTTGATAAAAAATTTGAGGCTTACCTTTCCCTAGTTTAACAGCACATTTTGTATGATCAATTTGTTCTATATAATGCCCTAATTTTTGGGCTTCTTCTACAATTCTTCTTGTAGAATACACATTTACACTTACAGATAATAATCCAATATCCATACTAATTATTTAAACTCTTCTTAGTTTATTAGGTAAAAAAACAAAATTAAATTGAAAAAAAATTAGTTTTTAGCGGTGAAAATTATACTCCTTACGAAAACGTTTTCTCTGTAATAGACTATAAAACTTATGTTTATGTATTTTACAGGCTCATAAGCCCCTTATTTTTACTAAGTATAAATACTGAGTCAAAGAAAACAAAGTTTGTTAATCAAACGTTTGTGCGTTAAATTTGTCTAAAATTAATTAACCAATGAGTAAATTTTTCACATCTTCAATAGGCAGAAAATATGCAATGGCACTTTCTGCTTTATTTTTAATGTTTTTTCTTTTACAACATTTTGCAATAAACATATTATCCGTTTTTAGTCCTAATGCTTTTAATGAAGCTTCTCATTTTATGGGAACTTTTTGGGCTATACAGTATGTAATGCAACCAATTTTAATTTTTGGAGTAATGTACCATTTTATAATGGGTTTTATTCTAGAGATTAAAAATAGAAATGCTAGAGTTGTAAAGTATGCAAAAAATAATGGTTCGGCTAATTCTAGTTGGATGAGTAGAAACATGATTTATAGCGGATTAGCTATTTTAGGTTTCTTAGTTCTTCACTTTATTGATTTTTGGTTGCCAGAAATTAATACCAAATACATTCAAGGTGATATGTCTGGATTACTAGCAGATGGTGAAGGATACCGTTATTACGAAGAATTAACACATAAGTTTGTTAATCCACTAAGAGTTGGTGCTTATATCTTAGCATTTGTGTTTCTATCCTTACACCTAATGCACGGATTTAGTTCTGCGTTTCAATCTTCTGGAGTTAGCTCTATGAGAAAAGAAAAACTTCAAGCATTTGGAAAAGCTTATGCTATTATAATTCCTTTAGGTTTTATACTAATTGCTCTTTTTCATCATTTTAATCATTAATAATACAATTCTATGTCTGTATTAGATTCTAAAGTACCTAAAGGACCACTTAAAAATAAGTGGACTGATTATAAAAACCATATCGATTTAGTTAACCCTGCAAACAAACGTAACATAGATGTTATTGTTGTTGGTACAGGTTTAGCTGGTGGTTCTGCTTGTGCTACATTAGCAGAATTAGGATATAACGTAAAAGCATTTGCTTACCAAGATTCTCCAAGAAGAGCACACTCTATTGCTGCACAAGGTGGTATTAACGCTGCCAAAAACTATCAAGGAGATGGAGATTCTACCTATAGATTATTTTATGATACTGTAAAGGGCGGTGATTACCGTTCTAGAGAAGCAAACGTATACCGTTTAGCAGAAGTATCTGCCAATATTATTGATCAATGTGTTGCACAGGGGGTTCCTTTTGCACGTGATTATGGTGGATTATTAGATAACCGTTCTTTTGGAGGTGTATTAGTTTCTAGAACATTCTATGCTAAAGGACAAACAGGGCAGCAATTATTATTAGGAGCATATTCTGCAATGAACAGACAAATTGCTCGTGGTAAGATTGAAATGCACAACCGTCATGAAATGCTTGATGTTGTTAAAGTTGATGGGAAAGCACGTGGAATTATTGCACGTAACCTTATTACTGGAGAAATAGAACGCCACTCTGCTCATGCAGTTGTTATTGCCTCTGGTGGTTATGGTAATGTATATTTTTTATCTACCAATGCAATGGGGTCTAATGCAACTGCTGCTTGGAAAATACACCAAAAAGGAGCGTTCTTTGCAAACCCTTGTTATACACAAATACACCCTACTTGTATTCCTCGTTCAGGAGACTATCAATCTAAACTAACATTGATGTCTGAGTCTTTACGTAACGATGGTCGTATTTGGGTTCCAAAAAATATGGAAGATGTTTTAGCAATTCGTGAAGGCAAGAAAAAGCCAACCGATTTGTCTGAAGATGAAAGAGATTATTACTTAGAGCGTAGATACCCTGCATTTGGTAACTTAGTACCTCGTGATGTTGCCTCTAGAGCAGCAAAAGAACGTTGTGATGCTGGTTACGGTGTAAATGCAACTGGGGAAGCTGTGTATTTAGATTTTAAATCTGCTATAGAGCGTTATGGTAAAGAACAAGCTAAAATACATGGTATAACAAACGCATCTGCTCAAAAAATATATGATTTAGGTAGAGACATCGTAGAAGCAAAATACGGTAACCTTTTTCAAATGTATGAGAAAATTGTAGATGAAAATCCATACAAAACACCAATGATGATCTATCCTGCAACCCACTATACAATGGGTGGTGTATGGGTAGATTACAACTTAATGACTACCGTAGAAGGTTTATATTGTATTGGAGAGGCAAACTTCTCTGACCACGGTGCTAACAGACTAGGGGCATCTGCACTTATGCAAGGTTTAGCCGACGGTTATTTTGTTTTACCATATACCATAGGCAGTTATTTATCTAATGATATTAGAACTGGAAAAATACCAACAGACACTGCAGAATTTGATGAAGCGGAAAAAGCTGTAAAAGACAAAATAGATTTCTTTATTAATAACAAAGGAAAGAACTCTGTAGATTATTACCATAAAAAATTAGGGGTAATCATGTGGGAAAAATGTGGAATGTCACGTAATGCAGAAGGATTAAAAGAAGCTATGACAGAAATTAAAGCATTACGCGAAGATTTTTGGAAAGACGTAAAAGTACCAGGAGATGCTAACGAAATGAATCCTGAGTTAGAAAAAGCAGGTAGAGTAGCCGATTTCCTAGAACTTGGAGAATTGTTTGCTAAAGATGCTTTAGTAAGAGAAGAATCTTGTGGTGGTCACTTTAGAGAAGAATCTGTAGAATTAGATGGCGAACAAAAAGGAGAAGCAAAACGTAATGATAAAGATTTTGCATTTGTTTCTGCCTGGGAATATAAAGGAGAACCTGCAGATGCAGTACTACATAAAGAAGAGTTAGAATTTAACGATATTGAACTTAAACAACGTTCATACAAATAAGAAAAGACTATGAATTTAACGCTTAAAATTTGGAGACAAAAAGACTCGAAAACTAAGGGTCAAATGGTAGACTACAAGGTTACCGATATCTCAGAACATATGTCTTTCTTAGAAATGATGGATGTTCTTAACGAACAACTAGTAAATTCTGGAGAAGAGCCAGTAGCTTTTGATCATGATTGTAGAGAAGGTATTTGTGGTATGTGCTCTATGTATATTAACGGTGAAGCTCACGGGCCAGATAGAGGGGTAACTACATGCCAATTACACATGCGTATGTTTAAAGATGGTGATACTATTACAATAGAACCATTTAGAGCAAAAGCATTTCCTGTTCTTAAAGATTTAGTTGTAGATCGCAGTTCTTTTGATCGTATACAACATGCTGGTGGTTACATATCTGTAAATACCTCTGGTAACACACAAGATGCTAATGCAACACCTATATCTAAACATGACGCAGATGAAGCTATGGATGCTGCAACATGTATTGGTTGTGGCGCATGTGTAGCAACTTGTAAAAACTCTTCTGCAATGCTATTTGTTGGTGCAAAAGTGTCTCAGTATGCATTATTACCACAAGGACAAGTAGAAGCTACAGATCGTGTTAAAAACATGGTTGCACAAATGGATTTAGAAGGTTTTGGTAACTGTAGTAATACAGGTGCTTGTGAAATAGAATGTCCTAAAGGAATATCTCTAGAAAACATTGCTAGAATGAATAGAGAATTATTAAAAGCTACATTTAAAAGCTAAACAATAAATAACTTACCTATAAAAAACCTTAAGCTTAATTGCTTAAGGTTTTTTTGTTTTTAATTAAGTGCAATTTTTTTATTAAGTTTGTCTAACTAAAATTCATTTTTAATTGAACAATATAAAAACAAGATTTAGTATTAAAGACCTAGAAAATATTTCTGGTATAAAAGCACATACGATACGTATTTGGGAAAAAAGATACAATCTATTTAGTCCAGAAAGAACCTCTGGTAATTCTAGATTTTATGATCAAGATAGCCTACAAAAGCTATTAAATGTAGTTTTATTAAATAATAACAACTATAAAATATCTAAAATAGCTGCTATGTCTGATAACGAAATAATTCTTAACACAAGAGAATTAGCTCTAAAGACAGATATTAAAGATGATGCTATAAACTCATTAAAGATAGCAATGTATAATTTTGATCAAAATCTTTTTAATCAAGTGTATGCTAAACTTTTGGTTCAAAAATCTTTTCCAGAAATATTTAAAGAAACCTTTATTCCCCTTTTAAACTTTATAGGCCTTTTATGGCAAACTAAGACTTTAACTCCTGCTCATGAACATTTTATATCTAACTTAATATCTCAAAAAATACAGATTAATACAGAACGTATTCCATTTAAACAAAATAATAACACAAAAGTATATGTGCTTTATCTTCCTGAAAATGAAATACATGAGCTTGGTTTGCTATACTTAAATTATGAACTAACTTTAAGAGGTAATAAAACAATATATCTTGGACAAAGTGTACCAATTGATAACCTTATAGATGTACAAAACGTATTTAATGATATATGTTTTATTTCTTATTTTACCGTTGAGCCTCAAGAAAACAAACTAGTACCATATTTTAAAGAAATTAATACGATAATTAAAAATACTAATAGCACATTTTGGGCAGTAGGACAAAGAACTCAAAACTTAGAAATTACAAATAATAACATTAAAACATTTACCTCCACACTTAGTCTTTTAGAGAGTTTATAAAAAAATATTTTCATATTGTTTAACTTTTTAATAGATTTGTTAAACAATATGAAAAAAACAATACATATAATTGGTTCAGGTTTTTCTTCTTTATCTGCTTCTTGCTACTTAGCTCAGGCAGGTTATAGGGTAATTGTACTGGAAAAAAACAGTACTATTGGAGGTCGTGCAAGACAATTAAAAAAAGAAGGTTTTACGTTTGATATTGGTCCTACATGGTATTGGATGCCTGATGTTTTTGAAAAATTCTTTTCAGATTTTAAAAAAAACCCTTCAGAGTATTACCATCTTAATAAATTAGATCCTGCATATCAAGTATATTTTGCAAAAGAAGATTCAAAAATAGTTTCTGGTAATTTAGAAGAAATACATTCTATGTTTGAAGCGGAAGAAAAAGGTAGTTCTAAGCACCTAAGAGAATTCTTAACCTCTGCAAGAAACAATTATAATACAGCTATAAAAGATTTAGTTTATAAGCCCGGAGAATCTATCACAGAACTTATTACGCCAGTAACAATAAAAAGAGCAAATCAGTTTTTTTCCACTATTAGAAAAACAATTCGGAAAAATATTAAAAATGAAAAACTAATAAAAATATTAGAATTCCCAGTTTTGTTTCTTGGAGCAAAGCCTAGTAATACTCCTACCTTTTATAATTTCATGAATTATGCAGATTTTGGACTTGGAACCTGGCATCCAGATGGAGGAATGTATACTGTTGTTAATGGTATGGTAACCTTAGCCAAATCTCTAGGTGTAGAATTTATTACCGAAGCTAATGTTGAGCAGATAAAAGTAAGAGCTAACAACAAAGTAGAGGGGCTTATTGTAAACGGAGAGTTTAAAAAATCTGACATAATACTAAGTGGCGCAGATTATCATCACACAGAAACTTTATTACCCGAAAAAAACAGACAGTATTCAGAAAAATATTGGTCCAACAAAACTTTTGCTCCTTCTGCCCTATTGTTTTACGTTGGCCTAAGTAAACCTGTAAAAAATGTATCGCACCATACATTATTTTTTGATTGTGATTTTGAAGTACATGCCGAATCTATTTACGATATTCCAAAATGGCCAGAAAATCCTTTATTCTATGTTAGTTTTCCTAGTAAAACAGATGTTTCTGTAGCTCCAGAAGGAAAAGAAGCTGCAACTTTTTTAATTCCGCTTGCTCCAGGTATAAAAGACACTAATGAAATTAGAGAAACATATTTTAAAAAAATAATAGAAAGATTAGAAAAAGTAACCAATCAAACTATTAAAGAAAATATAATATTTAAAGAGTCCTTTTGTGTAAATGATTTTAAAGAGGAATACAACTCTTATCAAGGAAATGCATACGGACTTGCAAATACTCTTATGCAAACTGCATTCTTAAGACCAAAAATTAAAAGTAAAAAAGTAAAGAATTTATTCTTTACAGGCCAGCTTACAGTTCCAGGACCTGGTGTACCGCCTGCATTAATATCAGGAAAAATAGCTGCAGATTTAATATTAAAAAACAACTAATTATGAAACAATTATTTACAGAGCTTTCTTTTTCTTGTAGCAAATTAGTTACTAAAAAATACAGCACTTCATTTTCTTCGGCTGTTAGAATGTTATCTCCTAAAATTAGAAATGCTATATATAGTGTCTATGGTTTTGTTCGTTTTGCAGATGAAATTGTAGATAGTTTTCATGAACACAATCAACATAATTTACTTAAAGACTTTGAAGACAACTATTATGAAGCACATAAAAACGATATAAGTTTAAATCCTATTTTACATTCTTTCCAAAGAACTGTAAAAAAATACAATATAGAAGATAGTTTAATACAAGCATTTTTAAAGAGTATGCGTGCAGATTTGCATAAAACAATCTATGATAACAAAAAAGATTATGAAGAGTACATATATGGCTCTGCCGATGTAGTAGGTCTTATGTGCTTAAAAATTTTTACCAATGGAGATACAGATAAGTACGATGCTTTAAAAGCGCCTGCTATGCGTTTAGGTTCTGCTTTTCAAAAGGTAAATTTTCTAAGAGATATTAAAGAAGATTATGAAGTACTTAACCGATCCTATTTTCCAAATGTTAATCTAAAACAATTAAGTCCAGAAGATAAATTAAACATTATAGAGGAAATAAAAGAAGATTTTAAAGAAGCCTATAAAGGAATTGTAAAATTACCTTTAGAATCTAGGTTTGGGGTATATACTGCTTACAAATATTACTTAAAACTTTTAAGAAAGTTAGAAAGTACACCTTCTAGCCAAATTATGGATACTAGAATACGCGTATCCGATTTAATGAAATTTAATTTACTAGCTAAATCCTTTATTAGATATAAACTTAATATCTTGTAATATGCAACTATTACTATATCCTGTAATTACTATCCTTACTTTTTTAAGTATGGAAGTTATAACTTGGTGTACTCACAAATATATAATGCATGGGTTTTTATGGTATTTACATGAAGACCATCACCAACCAAAATACCAGGGTGTTTTTGAAAAAAACGATTGGTTCTTTGTAATATTTGCTATACCAAGTATATTATTGTTTTGGTATGGAGTTTTACCAAATATTAATTATTTATTTTTTATAGGGTTTGGAATATTATGTTATGGATTAACTTATTTTTTAATTCATGATGTTCTAATACATCAAAGATTTAAGTGGTTTAAAAAAACCAAAAATAAATACTTAATTGGACTTAGAAAAGCACATAAAATTCATCATAAACATTTAAATAAAGAAGACGGAGAATGCTTTGGAATGCTATACGTTCCTTATAAATATTTTAAAAACCAAATGGTATAATGTATTTATATTTAATACTAAATATTGTATCCATCTCCATTCCATTTGCCTATTCATTTCATAAGAAAATGAATTTTATAAAGTATTGGAAAGCTATTTTTAGTTCTATCTTATTGGTAGGATTAGCATTTATTTTATGGGATGCTATTTTTACATTAGATGGTGTATGGGGTTTTAACACTAAATATCATTTACCCTATAAACTACTAGGTCTTCCACTTGAAGAGTGGCTTTTTTTTATATGTATACCATATGCTTCGGTTTTTATACATTACGCTTTTGATTATTACTTTCCTACTATAAAACTATCAAAAAGAGTAACTCAAATAATAAGCGTTTTAATAATTATTATTTTATCCATAACAATCTTAAATAATTTAGAAAAGGTATATACATCTGTTAACTTTAGTATTGCAGTTATACTATTAATAATTGGTTATTTAAGAATAAAAAAACTTCAAAAATTCTACATTTCTTTTCTTATTATTTTAATCCCTTTTTTTATAGTAAATGGTATTTTAACTGGCTCCTTTATAGAAGAGCCCATTGTTTGGTATAACAATAATGAAAATTTAGGAATTAGGCTTTTTACAATTCCTATTGAGGATACCGTATATGCATTTAATTTACTATTCATAAATGTTGTTTTAATAGATGAATTTAAGTCTATATTAAAAAAAGAATAGTTTTAAAGAGAGTTTCTAGTATCTTTAAAAATGTCTTCAAAAAAACTTTCTATTACCTCTAAATTACCAAGTGTAAAAACAACAATTTTTACTTCTATTGGGCAATTAGCAAAAAAGTATAATGCTATAAACCTTTCTCAAGGATTTCCAAACTTTAATCCAGATTTTGTACTATTAGATAAGGTTACTAAAGCAATGCAGAATGGATATAACCAATACGCTCCAATGGCTGGTGATATAAATTTAAGAGAGACTATTTCTCATAAAATACAAACGCTATATAACCAAAATTATAATCCTGAAACAGAGATAACAATTACCGCAGGAGCAACCCAAGCAATTTTTACTGCTATTACAGCCTTTGTTTCCCTGGGAGACGAAGTAATTGTTATAAAGCCAGCGTATGATTCTTATGAACCTTCTATAATAGCCAATGGGGGAATCCCTGTGCATGTAAGTTTATCTGCTAAAACATATAAAATAGATTGGGATGTTTTTAAAAGTAAAATTACCAGCAAAACTAAAATGGTAATTATAAATACCCCGCATAACCCAACCGGAACTATACTAACAAAAGAGGACATGCAATCCTTAGAAAAAATTCTCTTCAATACAAATATTATTGTGCTAAGTGATGAAGTCTATGAGCATATTATTTTTGATAATGAAATTCACCAAAGTGTTGCAAGATTCAACAACTTAGCAAATCGTAGTATTATCTGTTCTTCTTTTGGTAAAACTTTTCATATTACAGGCTGGAAAATTGGATATTGCGTAGGCCCAAAAGAGTTAATGAACGAATTTAGAAAAACACATCAATTTAATGTGTTCTCTACACATCACCCATCACAAATAGCCTTGACATCTTATTTACAAAATGAGGAAACATACAATAGTCTGCCTACATTTTATCAAAAGAAAAGGGACTTTTTTGTAAAAGAACTTGAAGGCTCTAAATTTAAAATTCTGCCCTGTAAAGGCACTTATTTTCAACTTTTAGATTATTCTAACATTACACAAGAACAAGATGTTTCTTTTGCTGAACGACTTATTAAAGAACATAAAATAGCTAGTATTCCTATTTCTGTTTTTAACGAAAATAATAGAGATGATAAAGTGCTCCGTTTTTGTTTTGCTAAAACAGAAGACATTTTATTAAAAGCCTCTGAAATATTAAATAAATTATAATACTTCCTATTTCACAAAATTAGGAACATCGTCTACTTTAAATTCTGATAAATATAGTTATATCTAAAACTAAAATCTATTCCATAAAAAAGCAGCAACCTTTAATAAGATTGCTGCTTTTTTAAGTTTCCTGTTGTTTCTACAACATGAATAGCTTTCGCATTAAATGTACAACACCACTAAAAAAATCATTTCTATAAACTTGAATTTCTTTTGGTGCTGACATGTTACTAATTTGGGCGTCCATTATATACTTTTTTAGATTTGGGTTGTTGCTGTTTTATACAAATGTACTTCCTAACGTAAGTATTTAAGTAATTATTGTTGTGAAACACACTTTATTTGTTGTGAATAAAATGAAGTTCCAATTTATTAGATAAACTACACACTTTTATAAGCTTATAATACCATTTCTGGTATTTCGCCATCAATTATAAGATTTCCTTCGGTAGCTTTTATAATTTCATCTACAGATATTCCTGGAGCTCTTTCTAGTAGTTTAAAACCTTCTTTAACAACTTCTAAAACAGCAAGATTTGTAACTATTTTTTTAACACACGCTACTCCTGTTAATGGTAAACTACATTTTTTTAATAATTTAGGTGCTCCTGCTCTATTCGTATGCATCATAGCAACAATAATATTTTCTGCTGATGCTACCAAGTCCATGGCACCTCCCATTCCCTTAACCATTTTACCTGGAATTTTCCAATTTGCTATATCTCCAGTTTCAGACACCTCCATAGCTCCTAAAATAGTAAGATCCACATGTTGCCCCCTAATCATTCCAAAACTGGTTACAGAATCAAAAAAAGAGGCTCCAGGCATGGTTGTAATGGTTTGTTTCCCTGCGTTAATAATATCGGCATCTTCTTCTCCTTCAAAAGGAAAAGGCCCCATTCCTAAAACTCCATTCTCACTCTGGAATTCTACATTTATATCTTCTTGTACAAAATTAGCAACTAAAGTTGGTATTCCTATTCCAAGATTTACATAATAGCCATCTTGTACCTCTTTAGCTATTCTTTTTGCTATTCCGT
Organism: Maribacter vaceletii; assembly: GCF_003634105.1. GTDB lineage: Bacteria > Bacteroidota > Bacteroidia > Flavobacteriales > Flavobacteriaceae > Maribacter_B > Maribacter_B vaceletii. The sequence goes on from NZ_RBIQ01000007.1 coordinate 956,459, forward strand.
TTTTATCTAACATACTATTTAATTTGAAAATGTGTCGATTTGAAAATTGATTAATTAAGATTTTTTACTTGTAGAGATAATTTTAGATATAATTAAAATTACCGACTTTAATTTTTTAAGCAAAGCTTCTTCTGGGCTCGGATAGAACTCTGTGGAATTACATATTTCTAACCAATACATTAACTCATCCGCTTCTTTTGCAGAAATTTTAAACTTATGTATAAAATCTCTTTTACTCTCTGCATTTTGTGCTTCTCTAATATTAGCTCCAATTGAAGTTCCACTTCTAAAAATCTGAGAAGCCATTTCAAATCTATTTGTAGCTCTAATCTTTTCGGAAAATGAAACAACTTCAAGAGCCAATTCAAAAGTTAACTTTACAATTAGATTTTCTTTATCGTTTCTCATTTCCAAATTAAATAATTTTCAAATCGCTTAATTATTTCTTTCTAACCGTTCTTTGTTCTATACGTTTTTCATAATCTTTCCCTTGAAAAATTCGCTTTACAAAAATTCCAGGTACATGAATTTCATTAGGGTCTAATGTTCCTGCAGGCACTAATTTTTCTACCTCAGCAACTGTGATTTTTGCTGCGCCACACATTGCTGGGTTAAAATTACGAGCAGTACCTTTAAAAATAAGATTTCCAGCTTCGTCTCCTTTCCATGCTTTTACAAAAGAAAAGTCTGCTTTATAGGCTTCTTCCAATACATACATTTTGCCATTAAATTCTCTTGTTTCTTTCCCTTCTGCTACTTCTGTTCCATAACCAGCTGGTGTATAAAATGCTGGAAATCCAGATTGTGCTGCTCTACATTTTTCTGCAAGAGTTCCTTGTGGTGTAAGTTCTACCTCTAACTCTCCACTCAGCATTTGTCTTTCAAACTCATCGTTTTCTCCTACATAAGAAGATATCATTTTTTTTATTTGATGCTTTTGCAACAATAGCCCCAATCCAAAATTATCTACACCTGCGTTATTAGAAATACAAGTAATATCCTTTACTTCTAACTTAACTAATTCAGCAATTGCATTTTCAGGAATTCCACAAAGACCAAAACCTCCTAGCATAAAAGTCATCCCATCTTGTACCCCTTTTAATGCTTCTTGAATAGTATTAACTTTTTTCTTTATCATTATTGATTTCTCATATTTAGATTAAATATTTCTTATCATTTTAAATAATTCTTACTAAAAATACAATATTAATATAAAAAAAGCACCTCCATTAAAAAATAGAGGTGCTTTTTAAAGTAAACTACCTCGGGGTAAGCCCACGAGGCATTTATTTGGAAACTAATTTTGAATACGAGGCAAGCCTCGGAGCATTTAAATCTCGATTATCGAGTAAATAACTTTTTTAAGGCTTAGAAATCTAAATCATCTAAATCATCTTCTGTATCCTTATTCTCCTGAGCTTCTTCCGCAACTTTAGTACAGTCTACATTTATAGATAAATCTTTAGGTTTAGTAAAACTTTTATCAGAAATACCTAAATCTTCATTTTTATAATTTTCTTTCATATAAAGACCCCAAATTGGTAATGCCATAGTTGCTCCTTGCCCGTAAGTAATACTTTTAAAGTGGGTTGCACGTTCTTCACCACCTACCCAAACACCAGTAACCAAATTAGGAACCATGCCCATAAACCAACCATCACTATTATTTTGCGTGGTACCCGTTTTACCTGCAATAGGATTTTTAAAGCCGTAAGGATAACCAGTGATTACTTCATCATATTCTTTTTTCCATTTATTTACTCCTTGGGTACGTAAGCGTGTTCCTGAACCTCCTTGCGTTACTCCTTCCATTAAATTTAACATCGCATAAGCAACATCTTTACTAAGAACATCTTTTGTTTCTGGAACATACTCATACAACACTGTACCATTTTTATCTTCTATGCGGGTTACCATAACAGGTTTAACATATACCCCTTGGTTAGCAAAAGTCCCATAAGCTCCCACCATTTCATACACGTTCATTTCAGAAACTCCTAATGCAATAGAAGGTACTTCTGCTATTTCTCTAGTTATTCCTAAATTTTTACCAATTATAGCAACAGACTTTGGTCCTACTTTATCTATTAATTGTGCTGTAACTGTATTTACTGAGTTTGCTAAGGCTTTTTTAAGAGTATAATTTTTTCCAGAATATTTACCGTTAGAGTTTTTTGGACACCAAGGTTCTGGGTTTCCATGTTTTTCTGCCTCTATACAATACTGTGTATCCGGTAATGAATCACATGGAGAATAACGTAGTTGATCTATAGCTGCAGCATAAACTAAAGGCTTAAAAGTAGAGCCTGCTTGTCTTGCTCCTTGTATCACATTATCATACTGAAAATGTTTGTAGTTTATACCTCCTACCCAAGCTTTTACATGCCCTGTTTGTGGCTCCATAGACATCATAGCTGTTCTTAAGAAAGATTTGTAATACCTAATAGAATCTAGAGGTGTCATTACTGTATCTTTCTCTTTGGTTTCACTTTTCCAATCAAAAACCGTCATGTCTTTTTTCTTAGTAAAAGAAGCACGTATTACTTTTTCCGATTTTCCTTCTTTTTTCATTTCTCTCCAACGGTCCGAAGTTTTCATTGCACGCTCCATAATAGCATTTACTTCACTTTTTTCTAAATCTAAAAATGGTGCTGTTTTATTACGTTCTGGCGTATTTTGATGAAAAAATTCGGCTTGTAATTTTGTCATATGCTGTGAAACTGCATTCTCTGCATTAGCTTGCATACGAGAATCTATGGTAGTATATATTTTAAGTCCGTCTAAATATAAATTATACCTATCTCTCTCTCCTTCTAAGGCTGGTTTTGGATTTTTCTTAATCCAATCATTCATAAAACCTTGCAAATACATTCTAAAATAAGTAGCCAAGCCTTCTCTGTGAGATTCTGGGCTATAATTAAGTTTCATTTTTAAGTCCTGTAATGAATCTTTTTCTTGCTCTGTTATATAGTCATACTTTGCCATTTGAGCCAATACTACATCTCGCCTATTTTTAGTTCCCACCGGGTTCCTATGTGGTCTAGGATTGTATAAAGATGAATTTTTAAACATCCCTACTAACATGGCAGATTCTTCTATTTTTAAATTTTTAGGTTCTTTGCCAAAGTAAATTTTAGAAGCAGAACGAATACCATCTGCATTATTACCAAAGTCATATATATTAAAATACATGGTCATAATTTCTTCTTTGGTGTAATTACGTTCTAAACGTGTTGCAATAACCCATTCTTTTATTTTCTGAGTATATCTTTTCCAGCCTCTGGCGGCTAAACCTGTAAATAACTGTTTTGCTAATTGCTGCGAAATAGTACTTGCTCCTCCTTTTTTACCTAAAAAAGCAAAAGCTCTTACCGTTCCTCTAGCATCTATACCAGAGTGCTCATAAAAACGAGCATCTTCTGTTGCAACTAATGCGTCTACCAAATTTTTAGGAAGGTCTTCAAATTTTACTGGTGTTCTATTATCGTCTAAATAGAATTTACCTAATGTTTTACTATCGGATGAAAGTATCTCTGTGGCTAAATTAGTTTGCGGATTTTCTAAAATTTCAAAGGTTGGCATTTCTCCAAAAACCTCATTAGCAGCTAAAACAAATAATAATGCAACAGAAAGAATTCCTGTTATAAATACTATCCAAAACCACTTAATAAATTTAAAAAAACTTGTTGTTTGCTTTTTCTTTACAGCTTTTTTTGCCATTAGTTTACTGTTTGTTTTTTTCTATTTGAAAACCAACATCGGTTATGCCCTCTAAATCTACAACGCCAGGAATAGAGCCGTTTTTGCGCATTGCATGTACTATTTGTAAAGTATATACGCCAGAAGAAGGAAAAACGATGTTTTCTCTAAACCATAATTTGCTTTCTTTTAAACTTCCTTTTCCTTTTCCTAACCATGTACCATCTGGTAAGGCCATAGTATATTCTAGGGTATCTTTTACAACATCACCATTAGGATAATTTAACTCTGTTATTAAAAAAAGGTTACTATATGGATAGTTTTGATCGTTTCTTACATTAATAAAAATGTTATGTTTTTCTATAGTATCTAACTCTGAAAAATTAAAAGTGATAGTATCCTTTTTATGCCAACTAGCACCTTTTAAGCTTTGGTATTCAGATTTTATAGTAGTGCCACTACAAGACACAAGAAGTAAAAGTAATATAATGGAAAGGGTAAAAGACCTAAGCATTTTTGGGTTTTCTATTTTTATTGTTTCTTCTTTTCTTATTTCTGTTTCTATTTTTGTTGTTTTTACGTTTTGGTTGATCAAAACGTGTAAGACTATCTTGCCCAACTACATTTTCAAAAACAACTTTTTCTTCAATTATATTATCTGCTGCATATTCTTCTAAACTAGCAACTTTTTCTTTTTTCTTGTTTTTTTCTAAAACCTCTTTTACTTGGTCTTTAGAAAGTACATGCCAGTTAGATGGTTCATCTTTATAAGTAAACCATAATAAACCTTTAAAAATATCAGTTTTTTGACAGTATGCAAGACCTTTTTCTGTATACAATTTTGTGTCTTGTCCCGGAAAACCTTTTAAAGCATCTAAATACGTGTCTAATTCATAATTAAGACAACATTTAAGCTTGCCACATTGCCCAGCTAGCTTTTGCGGGTTTAAAGATAATTGTTGGTAACGTGCTGCGGAAGTACTTACGGATCTAAAATCTGTTAACCAAGTAGAGCAACATAATTCTCTACCACAAGAACCTACACCTCCTAAACGTTGTGCTTCTTGTCTATATCCTATTTGACGCATTTCTATACGAATACCAAAAGCTTTTGCCATGTCTTTTATAAGCTGACGAAAATCTACACGTTCTTCTGCGGTATAATAAAAAGTAGCTTTTGATCCATCTCCCTGAAATTCTACATCAGAGATTTTCATTTGTAGTTTTAAAACAATAGCAATCTCACGAGCTCGTTTTTTAATTTCTTCTTCGCGGTCTCTACATTTTTGCCAAATATCAATATCTTTTTGAGATGCTTTACGGTATACTTTACAAACTTCTTCACCAGAAAAAGGAGCTTTCTTTTTCTTCATTTGTACTCTTACCAGTTCTCCTGTAAGAGTTACCATACCAATATCATGGCCAGATTGCGCCTGTGTTGCAACAATATCGCCTATAGAAAGCGTTAAACCTTCTGTGTTTTTATAAAAATCTTTTCGGCTATTTTTAAAACGTACTTCAACAAAGTCAAAAGGTTTTTCCCCACTTGGGAGTGACATGTTGGAAAGCCAATCAAAAACCGTTAATTTATTACAACCATCTGTTCCGCAAGTACCATTGTTCTTGCATCCGCCTGGTTGTCCGTCCTTTCCGGTTGAACAACTACTGCAACCCATATTTTATATCTAGATTTAAAAAGAAAGAAATCTCTTTTTAAAAAAGGTTCATATTAATCTTAAACGTAAAGATACTATTTTTTAAATTTTAAAACTGGAGACCTTCCTTTTTTAAAAATTTTGTTGCTTACCGTTTTTCCTTTACGTAATTCTTTTTGTTCTTCAAACGGAAGTTCATGTACTGTTTTACAATCATCTGAACAGCAATTATTCATTTTTTCTGCACATTTAGGGCACTGAATAAATAATAAGTGGCAAGCTTCATTTGCACAGTTTACATGTGTATCACAAGGCTCCCCGCACTGGTGGCAATTAGCAATTACATCTTCCGAAATACGTTCTCCTCTGCGGTGGTCAAAAACAAAATTTTTCCCAACAAATTTATTTTCTAACTCTTGGTCCTTTACTTGCCTAGTATATTCTATTATTCCGCCTTCTAACTGGTACACATTTTTAAAACCTTTGTGCTTATAGTATGCACTTGCTTTTTCGCAACGAATACCTCCGGTACAATACATAACCAATTTTTTGTCTTCCTTATGGTCTTTTAAATCTTCCTCTATAATATCTAAAGAATCTCTAAAAGTGTCTACGTCTGGTGTTATTGCATTTTTAAAATGGCCAATCTCACTTTCGTAATGGTTACGCATATCTACTAAAACCGTATCTGGGTCATCTATAAGTTCATTAAATTTCTCTGCCCCAACATGAACTCCTTTGTTGGTAACATCAAAAGTTTCGTCTACAAGACCATCTGCTACAATTTTATTACGCACTTTAACTTTTAGCTTTAAGAACGATTTGTTGTCTTGCTCCACAGCTATATTTAAACGCACGTTTTCTAAAAAAGAAATGCTATCTAAATGTTTTTTAAAAGCTTCAAAATTTTCTGCAGGAACAGATAACTGTGCATTTATTCCTTCATTAGCAACATAAATGCGCCCTAGGACATCAAGGTCATTCCAAGTAATAAATAAGTGATTTCTAAAAACAGAAGTATTTTCTATGTGTGCATATTTGTAGAAAGAAATGGTAAGGCGTTCTTTACCTGCCTCCTCTATAAGAGCAGCTCTTTCTTTTGCACTTAATGTATTGTACAGTTGCATGCTATACTAATTTTTAAGTTAAAAAGATTTTTGAAGCTACAAAACTAAACATTAAATAAAGGGAAACAAAAAAGAGTCTTGATTTTTCAAGACTCTTTATCGACCATTCCGATTATTCTTTTTCATAGCATTCTTTGAGTAGAGCTAAAAGGAGATGGTCATCATTGCCCACTGCCACTAAAAACAGTAGATTATATATTGAGTTAGTATATACAATTTTTTATAAGATGTGTTTTTTTTAAAAAGGTTGCGTAACCTTCAAAAAAAATATATTTAAAACCATAAAATCTGTTAATAAAATTAAATTCCTGATTGTTATTTTGATAAAAGAATTGGTAATTTAGCTAGCCTAAAAAAATAGATAATGAGTTCTGAAAAAGATGCGAAATTAAAAGCCCTTAAGCTAACCCTAGATAAATTAGACAAAACTTACGGTAAAGGTTCCGTAATGAAATTAGGAGATAGTGTTATAGAAGATGTTGAGGTAATTCCGTCTGGTTCACTTGGTCTTGATATTGCTTTAGGCGTTGGAGGTTACCCTAGAGGACGTATTGTAGAAATATATGGTCCAGAATCTTCTGGTAAAACAACCTTAACGCTACATGCTATTGCTGGTGCTCAAAAAAATGGTGGTATTGCGGCTTTTATTGATGCAGAACATGCCTTTGACCGTTTTTATGCAGAAAAACTAGGGATAGATATTGATAACTTAATTATTTCGCAACCAGACAATGGAGAACAAGCTTTAGAAATTGCGGATAATCTTATACGTTCTGGTGCTATTGATATTGTTGTAATTGATTCTGTTGCTGCCTTAACTCCAAAAAGTGAGATTGAAGGGGAAATGGGAGATTCTAAAATGGGACTTCATGCTAGGCTTATGTCTCAAGCATTACGTAAACTAACAGGATCTATTAGTAAAACTAATTGTACTGTTATATTTATTAACCAATTGCGTGAAAAAATTGGTGTAATGTTCGGAAACCCAGAAACTACAACAGGTGGTAATGCATTAAAATTCTATGCTTCTGTACGTTTAGACATTAGAAGGTCTACACAAATTAAAAATACCGATGGTAATGTTCTAGGAAATAAAACTAGAGTAAAAGTGGTTAAAAACAAAGTAGCCCCACCGTTTAGAACTACTGAGTTTGATATTATGTATGGTGAAGGGATCTCTAAAGTAGGAGAATTAATTGACCTTGGTGTTGAGTATGAAATAGTAAAGAAAAGTGGTTCTTGGTTTAGCTATGGCGATACTAAACTTGGCCAAGGTAGAGATGCTGTAAAAGCATTAATACTAGATAACCCAGAATTGTTCGAAGAATTAGAATCTAAAATTCGTGAAGCAATAAATGCTGTAAAGTAAATAGATTAGAGCATATAAATCTCGATTATCGAGTAAAAACAAGTCTTTTCCCCATATATTAAAGCAAAAACGCAACCTTTAGCATAAGCAAACATCTTAAAATAAAATGTTTGCTTATGAAAAGGCTTGTTCCCCTTATTGCTATACTTTTTCTCGGAACTATACTAAGTAGCTGTAGTGTAGAAGATGATAGTCCAAATTTTCAATTTGTCCCTCTACAAATTATAAGTGCCGAATTACCAGAATCTTTTAATTTAGAGGAAACCTATCAAATTAAAGTTTCCTTTATAAAACCAAACGGTTGTACTTCTTACGAAGGCTTTGATGTTACTAAAGAAGCCCAAACTACACGTAATGTTGTTGTTGTTGGCTCTGAACGTATAGATATTGATGATTGTACAGAACAAGCGGTTGAACAAACAGCAGAATTTAATTTTGTTGTACTTTACAACGAAACTTATACCTTTAAGTTCTGGCTCGGGGAAACTGCATCTGGAGAAGATGAGTATTTAGAAATTGATGTGCCAGTAAACGAGTAGTAACAACTAAACAAACGTTAAATTGAGTCTAGAAGAACTCATACATAAATGCAAAAAAAACGATAGAAAGGCCCAAGCTCAATTGTATAGTATGTTTTCTCCTGTACTTTTTAGCATTTGCCTTAAATACTCCCGCAATAAAACGGAGGCAGAAGATAGCTTGCATGATAGTTTTATGACTATTTATGAAAAAATAGGGCAATATAAATCTAAAGGCTCTTTTGAAGGTTGGTTAAAAAGAATTACAGTTAATACAGTATTACAGAAATACAGAAAAAAAGAATTCCTAAATGCTGTTACAGAAAATACGGAAGATATTATAGAGGTAGAACAGGAAGAAAACGAAATTAGTTTACAAACACTACTTGGTTATATTCAAGAACTACCATCAAAATATAGAATAACTTTTAATTTATATGTTCTAGATGGGCATTCTCATAAAGAAATAAGTGAGCTTTTAGGTACTACTGTAGGTACCTCAAAATCTAACCTAGCTAGAGCAAGATTAATTTTAAAAGAAAAAATAGAAACCAAAACCGTCCAATCTATAATAGTAGGAATCTTAATATTTGGATTGGAAAACGCATAAAACGTTTATTGTTTGCCTAAACCAGCACACAATAAGACATAAGATAGTATAAAGATGAGTAAAATAAAATTAGACAAACTTTTCCAGGAAAAGTTTAAAGGCTTCCAAGAGCTGCCAGACGAAAAAGTCTGGCAATCTATAGAGGCATCTTTAAATGAAAAGGAGAAGAAACGTAGAGTAATTCCGCTTTGGTGGAAATTAGGTGGTGTAGCAGCAATAATTGCATTGGGTTTATTCTTAATTAATCCTTTTAGTAACAGCCAAACCATACCTTCTTCTGTTGTGACAGAAAAATCAAATTCTAATAAAAACAAAAATAGTGTCCAAGAAGAGGAGAATAATTTAATCTTAAAAGAAGAAATTAATGCCTCAACAAAAATTGCAGAAACGCCTAGTAATATTACTTCTGAAGAAGAAACCGGCATAACTACAGTTTCAAAAAATAATATTCTTAAAAACAATGGTACTAAAAGTAGAAATAAGAATATTACCAATGCTTTAGTAAATAGAAAGAAAAACACCTCTAAAGACAATTTAATTGCAGAAAAGAAGAAGCAAAAAGAAGCTTCATCTACCATAGAAACAAAGACTATTAACAATCTTACAGACGCTACTACTGCCAAAAAAGATTTGAACACTTCTAAAAATAACCGTCAAAAAGCTATTATAACGGAAGAGACTATAGAGGAAGAATTGGCTTCTGAAGAAAAGGAAACCAAAAAATCTATTTTTGATGAAATTAAAGAACAAGAAGAAGAAAAAGAAGCATTAGCAAATAAAACTCCGACTAAAAGGTGGTCTGCAGGACCTAATATAGCTCCTGTTTATTTTGATGCTCTTGGAGACGGTTCTCCTGTAGATGCCATATTTGTGTCTAACTCCAAATCTGGAAATACTAACTTAAGTTATGGATTATCGGTAGCTTATGAAGTAAGTAAAAAACTAAGTATACGTTCTGGGGTTCATAAAGTTGATTATTCTTATAACACAAACAATGTGCTTTTTTCTTCAAACTTTAACAGTGCAATAAGTAAAATTAATACTATTAATTATAATAATAGTTCGTCAAGTTTAGAGGTATTAAGTACAGACACAAATAGTACTCCTAAAAGTTCTCCTAAAGAAAATTTTGCTTTAGATGCTTCTGCCAAAAGCCCAGCTAAAGAAGGTTCTATGTCACAACAATTTGGCTACATAGAAGTACCTTTGGAGCTTAATTATACTATATTGGACACTAAGTTTGGCGTAAACTTTATCGGAGGGTTAAGTTCTTTATTCTTAATAGATAATTCTATTCTTTTATCTTCTCAAGATATAACTACGGAGCTAGGAGAGGCAAACAATATTAACTCGGTAAACTTTAGCACCAATATAGGTGTTGGTCTAAATTATAAGTTTTCTCCAAAAGTAAAAATTAACGTAGAACCGATGTTTAAATACCAATTAAATACATTTTCTAATACACAAGGGACATTTAACCCTTACTCTATTGGTGTTTATAGTGGGTTAATTTTTAAATTTTAAAACAAAGCGACTTTGATAGTAATACTAAAGTCGCTTTGTTGTTACATATTATTACTTTTCTGAAGCTATTTTTAATAGCTCCATCCCTCTTGCATTCATTTTTTCCATATCTTTTTTTGCCCCAAAAAGCCACATAAAAAAGGCATCTACCAAGCCAGATTTTAACTTAAAATCTTGTGTTACCTTAATAAGAGTTCCTGTTTTTAAAAAAGAATACTCAAAAGTAGGTTTTGCTTTAAATGGTTTTTGAATATCACATTCCATTTTTATATACTTTAAAAGTCTAATTTCCTTTGTTTCCTGAAAGCCTAAATCTTTTCCATTATTTCCTTCCCAATGAAACTGAGCACCAACTTGTCCGTCTGTACCTTTAATACTTACTTTTTGTGTTGGGTCTGCTTCATAGAATGGCGACCATTTTGTAAAATTCTTCAAGTAAACTACATTATCAAAAGTGGTTTGTAAATCAGATTGAATATGTACGGTTTTTTGAATATGAATATGCTGTAGTTTGTTTGCATTATATAATCCAATCCCTAAAAATAGGATTAGTACTATAGCGACGATTACTAGTATCATGTTTTTCATTTTTATAATAGTATATATTAATTTGTCATTGGTATAATATTACGAACCTCAACAGAGCCTCCCATTTTTAAAATTGGACTGTCTTTAGCAATCTCTACCGCTTCCTCTAAAGAATTTGCTTTAACAATCATATTTCCACTAACTGTTTTATTTTCGGAAATAAGAATTCCATCTAAGACAGATGAATTAGCAGCTATTTGTTTTCCTTCAAAGCCCAATTGATTGGTACTATCTAATTTTTCCTTCATTGCAATATTACCAATGAAACTACCCCAATCTTGACTCATTTGCTCCATTTCTTGTAGTGTTGGCTTATATTCAGGATTAGGAGTATACCTAAATAACATCATAAATTTTTTCTCTGCTTTCATGTCTTTTATTTTTAAGTGTTAAACAACACTCCAAAAGTAGAAGAGGAAAAAGACAAAAAACTTTGCCTATGACAAGAAATAAAAATTAGGCTTTTTTAAGCCAAGATAATTTGCGAAAAACCAAAAGATGAAGAAAAATAATAGTTGGTGGTGCAAAGGCTGGAATAAAACAAAATGGAAATTCTACCAAAAACTCTACCCCTTGGACATTATTATCAATACTAATTTTAGTAAAAATAATAGCCATTGCAGAGGTAATTAAAATATCTACCAGACCAAACGTATTCCAAATTAAAGTAAGCGTATTGGCATACCTTTTATTGTACTTAATAGCATTTGCAACAAAAATACTTGAGATTGCAGTAATTAAATCTCCTATACCTGCAAATAAAGCAAAAGCTGGTGGCAATAAATCATAAAGATATAGAATGATAAAAGTACCCCCTATTAAACGAAATATGTGAATCTTAACTAAGTCCTCTAATTTTAAAATTACATTTGCCTTTTTACATGTTTTGGTGTTATATAGTATTGTAACAAATATTGCTAAAGGAAGTGTTGTAGTTAATACAATTTTAGGAGGCAACATAACAGTATCAAAAAAGCCATTAATACTAGCTATAGCAACTACAATTAAGTAAAGAAAATAAAATACAAGTACTGCCCAATATCCGTTTTTTATATTACCCTTTTTGCTAAACGAGCCACCATTACTATAGGAAACAAAAAAGCAAATAAAAAAATAATAGAGAAAATTATTGGAACTTGGTTAGATAGCATGGGCTTATATTATAAAGTAATTTCTTTTCTGATTCTACTTAAAGATGTATCCGTAATTCCTAAATACGTAGCAATATGTTTTAAAGGAACATTTTGAATTATTAAGGGTTTTTCTTTTAATAAATTTAAATACCTATCCTTTGCTTGATCTGCAATTACAGATATAGAATGATTCTTTAACTCAAAATAATTATTTATTAATCTTGTTCTACCCACCTCTCTAAAAGATTCTATATGAAACAACTTCATAAAATTAGAAAAACTAATTTTCCAACATCTTCCTTCTGTTATAGCTTTAATAGATTCTTTACATAGCTTTTTTAAGAAATAAGAGTGCCAATCTATTACAATGTCATTTACAGAAAAGAATTTAGTTGTAATATCATTCCCCTCTGTATCTATAGTATAGGAACGTAAAAACCCTGATTCTAAAAAATAATAATAACTGGCTACTTTCCCCTTTTCAATTAAATAAGCATTCTTATTAAAATCTACTTCTTCAAATTGCGCCACTATTAACTCTAACTCCTCCGAGCTATAATTCTCCTTTTTAAAAATGCTATGTAAAAAATGTGTTTTATCCATTTTAATCCAAAGGCTTAACTTAACATAACCCAACTATTCTTAACTAAAGCAGTATTATTTAGCTAATTTCAGCATTTATCAACTCTTTATAAATTACATCTCTAACCTCTTCTCGTAAAGTAATTTTATCTTCTTCGGCCAATATTCCGGTTTCAAAGAAAGAATGAATCTTTGCCTTAGTAATCCCTGGAAAACCACTAAAAAAAGTAAAAGAGAATCTTTTTTTATTATCGTAAAACGTCATAGGAATAATAGGAATTTTATGCGCAATTGCCATTTTAAAAGCTCCGTCTTTAAAACTATCTAATACAATATGTTCTTCTGGTACACCACCTTCAGGAAAAATACAAATACTTAGTCCTTGCTCCAATCTTCTTTGCGCTCTTCTATACACTCCTGTTCTACTTTTTGTGCTTTCACGATCTACCAAAATACACACACGTTTATAGAAAAAACCAAATACAGGAATTTTAACCAATTCCTTTTTTCCAACAAAAACAAAGGGGTTTTTACTAACATAAAGCATAAGCATTATATCTAACATACTAGTATGGTTTGCAACCAGCATATAACTTTTTCCTTTTATTATCTTTTGTTCTTTCTTTATTCTTGGAGGGCAACCCATACCATACAAAATAGGTGTTGCCCATAAATTTCTTGCCAACCAAAAAAACTGAGGATACCACTTTTCTTTAAGAGAAAATAAAAGTAAGAAAGGAAAAAATAAAAATATTGGTATGGCTACTAAAACATAAAACCAAATACGATATAGAAGCCAGAATATATATTTAAAAACAATCATATAAAACCAAAAATACATAATTGTAATGAGCTATTCTATTAAAAAAATTACCTTTGTCTTTCGTTTAACTTATTAATAATATGCCCTGCTTTTGCAGATAATGCTATGTCTAGAATTTTAACAGGAATACAAAGTACAGGAACACCACATTTAGGAAACATTTTAGGCGCTATTATGCCTGCAATTAAAATGGCAAACGATTCTAAAAATGAGTCTTTATTTTTTATTGCAGATATGCATTCTCTTACGCAAATAAAAAATGGAGAAGAGTTACGTAACAACACTTATGCAGTTGCTGCCACTTGGTTAGCATTTGGGTTAGATGTTAGTAATACGGTTTTTTATAGACAAAGTGATGTTCCTCAAGTTTCAGAACTTTCTTGGTATTTAAGTTGTTTTTTTCCATACCAAAGGTTAACTCTGGCACATTCTTTTAAAGACAAAGCAGACCGTTTAGATGATGTAAACGCAGGATTATTTACATACCCAATGCTAATGGCTGCAGATATTCTTTTGTATGATGCTGAGATTGTTCCCGTAGGAAAAGACCAGTTACAACATATTGAAATGACACGTGATGTTGCTTCTAGATTCCATGCAAAATTTGGGGAAACTTTTGTTTTACCCGATGCCAAAGTACAAGAAGAAACCATGTATATTCCTGGAACAGATGGTGCTAAAATGAGCAAAAGTAAAGGCAACTTAATTAACTTATTCCAGACAGATAAAAAGTTACGCAAACAAATTATGGGCATCCAAACAGATAGTACTCCTATGGAAGACCCAAAGGATCCTGATACCGATAATGTTTTTGCACTTTATAAAATCTTGGCAAATGAGGAACAAATTGCTGAAATGCGCGCTAATTACCTAAACGGAAATTATGGCTACGGACATGCAAAGCAAGCCTTATTTGAAGTTATAATAGATAAATTTGGGGCAGCTCGTGAAAAGTTCGACTACTACATGAACAACCTTAATGAGATAGATGATGCACTTGCAATTGGAGCAGAAAAAGCTGGCAAGGTTGCAGATGGTGTATTAAAAAGAGTAAGAACAAAGCTAGGGTATTAGGAATAATAATATCCATGTATAAAAAAGCTTTTAATAACCATCTGTAATGCTTTATTGAATAAAAGATATCTTATAAAGTAAAAAAATAGTTGTTATTGTAGTATAATTAGTACAACTAAGCAACATTTTTTTAGATGAAAAGAACTTCTATTTATATATCCTCTTTAGTTATCATTTTTTTATTCAGTGCTTTTCAAAAATCTAGTATAGAAAATTCAGCATTTGAACACATCTTTTCTAAACTAGCCACTTATATTTTTAATGGTGGTCCAGAAAAAGTTTACCTTCAAACAGATAAAGATTTTTATACAAATGGAGAAACTATCTGGTTTAAAGCATATTTACTAGATGGTATTACACATTACAAAAGCTCTAAAAGTAAAGTTATTTATGTAGAACTTGTAGATAAAAAAGATAGTATAATTACGCACAAAAAAATTTATGTTGATGATTTTGCAGCAGGAGACATAAAAATAAATAATAAAATAAAACAAGGTACTTATTTGTTACGCTCCTATACAAAGTATATGCTAAATAAAAAGGAGCCCGTATTCTTTCAAAAAGAAATTCCAATTTGGACACAAAACATTTTTTCAAATGAACTTTCTAAAAACATACCTACACAAAAAGAAAATATATTAATAGAACAAAAGACTATAGAGCCTAATTTTCAATTTTTTCCTGAAGGTGGCGATTTAGTTTATGGAATTAAAAGTGTAATAGGGATAAAAGTAACCGATTCTATAGGGTCTGGCATAGCATTACAAGGAAAAATAGTAGATCAAGATAATAATATGGTTGTACCTTTTAGAAGCTATTCTTTTGGATTAGGGAGTACTAGTTTTACACCAGAAGCAACTAAAAAATATTATGCAAGTACTATAGTAAATAATATAGAAAAAAGGTTTCCTCTTCCAAACCCTATTTCAAAAGGATATGTTTTAACTATAGAAAACAAAGGAGATTATATTAATATACAAGCCAAAACAAATATACCAAATGGTTTAAATGGTACTTTGTTACTCGGACACCTTAGAGGAATTACTTTTTTGAAACATATTGAAAAATCTAACCAGAAAAAATCTTTTTCAATAAAGTTAATGTCAAAAGATATTGAAGATGGTGTAGCACAATTTACCTTATTCACATCAAATGGAGAACCTGTTTGCGAACGTCTTGTTTTTATTGACCATCCAGATAATGATACAAAACTTTCTATAAATACTACTAAAAAAGAGTATAACACTAGAGACAAAGTGGCAATAGAAATGGAACTTACAGACGCAAAAGGAAATTTTTTAGATGGCGATTTTTCTATGAGTGTTGTAACTAGTAATAATTTAAAAAAAGAAAGTAAAACTATTAAAAGCTGGTTATTATTAAATTCAGATATAGGTGGTACTATTTCTAATGCAAATTATTTTTTTAAAGACAATACAAATGCTACAAAATATTTATTAGATGCATTAATGCTAACTCATGGTTGGCGCAGGTTTGTTTGGAAAAATTTATTGAATGATTCTATTATCAAAAAACAACCATTTATACCAGAAAAGGGTATTATGATTAACGGACAAACAACCGCATTTAAAAATAGACATCAGCCCAAAAAAACAGATGTAACTATTAGTATATTAGAAAAAGGAATATACCAAGAAAAAAAGACCACAAATTTACAAGGCAAATTTTCTTTTGGCCCTTTTATTTTTCAAGATAGTGTAAAAGGAGTAATACAAGTATCGACTTTAGATAAGGAAAAAGAAAAAGAGATTTCAATTTACATAAAAAACAACCTTCCTAAAATTACAACTAACTATCCTTGGAAAAAACCTGAACAATATCCAATTAGTTATGCTCAAGAATATTTAAAAGAAACATACCGTAAAAAAGTAAATGACTTTAAGTACGATCCGCAAGTAACAATGCTAGAGGAGGTAACAATTGAAGCCAAGAAAAAAACAAAAAAAGAAATTATAAATGAAAAAATAAATTCTCTTACTATATATGGTTCTCCCGATAATAGATTGTTTGTTGACTCCATTCCTGGAACTGAATCTGCCTCTATATTTGACCTGCTTAGGCGTGTGTCTGGTGTAAGAATTTTAGGAAGTTTTCCAAATCAAACGATTCAAATTAGAGGAGCATCTAGTCTTTCGCTAACTACAGACCCTCTTTTTCTAATTGATGGGAATGAAGTCCCAGGAAATGCTATACAAGGTATGCTTGCTAATGAAGTTATGTTTATAGATGTTTTAAAAGGTGCTGCTACTGCAATGTATGGTTCAAGAGGTTCTAATGGTGTAATTGCTCTATATACAAGTACAAATGGTGCTTTAGGTTTTAACACAAATGTAGAACGTTACCCTGGTGTTACTAATTTTGAAATTAAAGGATTCTCTAAAATCAGAGAGTTTTATGTTCCTAATTATAACTCTCCTAAACCAGAACACAAAAAACAAGATTATAGGACTACCTTACATTGGGAACCTAATATAAAATTGAAAGGAAAAGACAATTCTGTTGTTAATTTTTATACGGGAGATAATTTGGGAGAATATTTAATAAAAGTAGAAGGTATAACTACTGATGGAAGAGTTGTTAATAGTACTTATAACTTTAATGTTATAAATAATTAAAAATTTATAACAGCAGTTAAAATTGTAGATGATGTATTAAAAAGAGTAAGAACAAAGCTAGGATATTAGACTTGTTCTTACTCTTAAAACGTTTTTTACTTTTCAATAGATATTAACTCTATATCAAAAATTAAAGCAGAATAAGGAGGTATAGACCCTCCTGCTCCTCTTTGCCCGTATGCAATATCTTGTGGTATAAACACTTTCCATTTAGAACCAACAGGCATTAATTGTAAAGCCTCTGTCCAACCTGGAATAACTTGCGACACTCCAAAAACAACAGGCTCCCCTCTTTCTATAGAGCTGTCAAAAACTTTTTCGTCTATTAATTTTCCTTCGTAATGTACCTTAACCTTATCTGTAGCTACAGGTTTTGCTCCATTGCCTTCTTTAATAACTTCATATTGTAAACCACTTTCTGTAGTAACTATCCCTTTTCTTTTAGCGTTTTCAGCTAAAAAAAGATCTCCTGCCTTACTTAACTCTTTTGCTTTCTTTTCTTGAATTTTCTGAATAGTATTTTGTACTTCAGAACGGGCTTCTTGTGAAGATAATTTTTCATTTCCGTTAAGTGCATCTTCTAATGCAACCGCAAAAATAGGATACGCTAAAGAATCTATTCCTAATGCCTTTAAATTAGTTCCTATTTCTACTCCAAAAGCATAGCTAAATTTTTGCAGGCTATCTTCTAAGTTTACTGTTTTAGATTTTTTAATTTTATGTAATTGCGCTTTCATTTCAGTTGCTTCTGACTTTAATTTTGCAACTTCAGCAATTAAATCTTTCTTCTTTTGTGCATAACTATTACCACCCACAAGTAGTAATATAGCAACAAGGATAAAATTCTTCATTTTTATAGTATATTTTGATGCGAAAATAGTTAAAATTAAAAAAGAGAAAACACTAATATCATACATTTTACAAAATAGAGAAACAAACCCAATAGTTTGTTTTAAAAAGTGATTAGAATACCCTTTTAAAAAAGACACTAGATTTTCTGTTGTTTTTTATCCATATAATGCACCTATGAGCATTAGAACACCAATTGATTTAGACATAAAAGACCACTTAGTTTGTAAAAAAACTAAATAGCTTCAAACAATTTTCCTGGAAGCGGCCTAATAACCCCTTTCATTTCCATATTTAATAATGTAGATGATACTTTATATACAGGAATATTACATTGTAATGCAATAGTGTCTAAAAGTTGTTTTCCTTCCTTTTGCAAGTAGTTA
The DNA here is from genome assembly GCF_003634105.1 of Maribacter vaceletii. Taxonomy (GTDB): domain Bacteria; phylum Bacteroidota; class Bacteroidia; order Flavobacteriales; family Flavobacteriaceae; genus Maribacter_B; species Maribacter_B vaceletii. The sequence continues at coordinate 975,032 of NZ_RBIQ01000007.1, forward strand.
TAAATAGCTTGTTCTTTATCCTCTAATTCTACAAAAAGCTGTTTTTGCACCATTGGGATAGGTTTTTGCTCTACCTCCCAATCTAATAAATAAATTAAATCTTCGGCAGAAGTTAACATATGTGCCTTTTGTTGTTTTATAAGGTTATTACAACCCAAACTATATTTATCTTTTGCTCTTCCTGGAACAGCAAAAACATCTCTACTATAACTATGAGCAATATCTGCAGTAACTAAACTACCTCCTTTATCTGCAGATTCTATAACAACTGTAGCCTCTGTCATACCGGCAATTATTCTATTTCTTTTTAAAAAATTTTCTCTTTCAGGATTGCTATTACTCCAGAATTCAGTTAAAAATCCGCCATTTTTTTCTACCTCAGGAGCAAAACTAGCGTGCTTTTTTGGGTAAATTTGATTTAGTCCATGTGCCAAACAACCAATAGTCTGCAATCCATGTTTTACTGCTGCTTTTTGTACACAAATATCTACTCCATAAGCAAATCCGCTAACAATTATAGGGTCTAATGGTGCTATTTTTTCAATAAACTCTTCGCAGAAAGCGGTACCATAACTCGTAATGTTTCTTGTACCAACTACACTAATAATTTTTCTATTTTCAAGGTCTATTTTTCCTCTTTTAAACAAAAGAATTGGACTATCTATACAGTGTTTTAAATACGATGGATACTCGGCATTCATAAAATAGCTGTATTCCAGATTATTACGTTTTATATACGCCATTTCGTCTTCTGCAGCTTCTAAATGTTCTGTATCAAACAAACCTCTTAAAGTGTGTGTGCCAACACCATCAATTTTTAATAAATTTTGCAGTTTTTCTTCAAAAATAGCCTCTGGACTCTCGCAATGTGCAATTAATTTTTTGGCTGTTATGTCTCCAATATTGGGTATACTTTGTAATCTTAAGATTGCAATTAATTCAGTTGTAGTCATTTATAATTAATGGTTAGTTATTCACAAAATACCGAAAATATAATGTTAATAAAAAGTTATGAGAAGAGTTTCCAAGAATCTATTTTTTTACAATCTTTGTAGGGATGGTATTAGAACACTATATAAGCGATTTACTATACAGATATAACTGTGTGGCAGTTCCAAATTTTGGAGCTTTTTTAACTCAAAAAAGAAATGCCAAATTGGTAGAGGAAAGTAATACTTTTTATCCGCCAGCTAAAGAGATTTCTTTTAACAGACAGTTAACCACTAATGATGGTTTATTGGTTTCTTACATTGCTGAGGCAGAAAAATCTACTTACGAAGCTATTCTTACTAAAATTGAAGCTGCAGTTACAGATTGGACAGAAGAACTTACTAATAACAAGACACTTTTCCTTGAAAATATTGGGGAACTAACTTTAAACGCTGAAGAAAAAATTATATTTAAACCATTAGAGAAAGTAAATTATTTAACTAGTTCTTTTGGTCTTACATCTTTTAATTCTGCAGCTGTAACAAGAGAAGTTTTAAAAGAAGAAGTTGCGCAGTTAGAAGAGACCATTCCTTTTATTATTACTCCTGAAAAAAGAGAAACAACTTCTTTTAGACCATATTTAAAATATGCTGCAATATTTTTACTTGCTTTATCTACAGGTTTAACCGTTTATAGAGGATATAAGCAATCTGAAACTACAAAACAATTAGTACAACAAGAAGCACAAAACAGAGTTTCTAAACACATACAAGAAGCTACGTTTTTTGAATCTTCTCCGCTAGAGCTACCTTCTATCACATTAGATGCAACTACTGCTATTAAGAATGTTATACATGATGATTTGGATAAAAACCAAACGGTACATTATATAGTTGCTGGTGCATTTAGATACAAAACTAATGCAGAGAAAAAAATTAGACAGCTTAAAAGACGTGGGTATAATGCTTCTTATTTTGGTACAAATGCACATGGTCTACACATGGTATCTTATGACCATTTTACGGATACAGAAAAAGCTTTAGAAACATTAAAACAAGTAAAGCATAACCACTCTAAAGATGCTTGGTTATTTTCTGCTAGATAGTAACTAATTCTTTCCTATTTTAAACAAATACTATTCTATATAAAGCATTTTGGTTATAATACTTTATATATAAGCTCAGTATAAGAATGTATCTTTGTAAAAAATACATTGCATGCAATCTAAAAAACCTAGTGACTCTAGAACACAAATGACAGATATGGTTTTACCAAGTGAAACCAACCCTTTAAACAATCTTTTTGGCGGAGAATTATTAGCACGTATGGATAGAGCTGCAAGTATTGCTGCAAGGAGACACAGTAGAAGAATTACTGTTACTGCATCTGTAAATCATGTTGCGTTTAACCAAGCTGTTCCTGTTGGAAGTGTTGTAACTGTAGATGCTGCCGTATCTAGAGCGTTTAATAGCTCAATGGAAGTATATATAGATGTTTGGATGGAAGATAGGTTTAGTGGCGAACGCACAAAAGCCAATGAGGCTATTTACACTTTTGTTGCTGTTGATGAAACAGGAAAACCAACGAAAGTACCCGAACTAAAACCAGAAACAGAACTTGAAAAGGAGCGTTTTAACGGCGCTTTGCGAAGAAAACAACTTAGTCTTGTATTGGCGGGCAAAATGAAGCCTAAAGACGCCACAGAGCTACGTGCGTTGTTTATGGAGCAGTAGCAAACAAAATAAATTTTAGTAATTACAAAACTGTAGTATTAATAATAACTTCACTTTGTAATGTTTTGTGAACGGGACATTTGCTTGCAATTTCTTTTAGTCTAATAATCTGTTTATCGTCTAAATTGCCAACAAACTTTAGTTTCTTTTCTAAATAATCAAATCGTGTTGGCTTATCTACAGCTAAACCTAAATCATCACTATGTTTTTTAGAATACGTTATGTATACAAATACTTCTTGTAAATCCCACTTTTTACGCTCTGCATACATTTTTAATGTCATTACGGTACATGCTGCTAAACCTGCACTTAAAAAATCATAAGGAGAAGGGCCAAAATCATCACCGCCAACACTCTCTGGTTCATCTGCAATAAAAGAGTGTTTTTTGGTTTGGATAGATGTTGCAAAATTATCTTCTAGTAAATTTAAATGCCCAACAAGCTGTTCTCCTTCTGTAGAAATCATTTCATTTTCTTCTTGCCGAAAATAACGTTGTGCCCAAGAGCCAATTAAACTACCAACATACAAACTATCTTTAGCATTAGTTAATAAATGGTCTGCATCATCTAAACTAACAAAACTCTTAGGGTGGTGCGCATTATGATAAATTTGCTGTGCATTATCAACACCTACAATAGTATCTATAGGCGAATGCATTACTAAAATAGGCTTACGTAATTTTTTAGTTATTTCTGGTAAATTGGTTTTTTTAAAGTTATCTACAAACTCCTGATTTATTCTAAAAGGCCTTCCTCCTATATGTACTTTTACCTCTCCCTTTTCTTTAATTTCTTCAGGATCATGAGAAAATAAATGGGTTACATGTTCTACAGTTGCAGGCGCACCAATAGTGGCAACAGCCTTAATATTATCTAGTTTATAAGAAGCAACAATAGCTGCCGCTCCTCCCAAAGAATGCCCAATCAATAAACTCGGAGCTTTATACTCTTTGGTTATAAATGTATTTACCGCTAATAAGTCTTCTACATTTCCTGAAAAATGACTATCTGCAAATTCCCCCTCGCTTCTACCCAAGCCCGTAAAATCGAACCGAATAACTCCAAAACCATGATTGGTTAAAGCCCTACTAATATTCTTTACCGCACTTAATGTACTATTACAAGAAAAACAATGTGCAAAAATTGCGTAGTCATTAGGCTTCTGATTGGCAGGTAATTCTAAGTGTGCCTGAAGTTTAAATCCTTTATTATTTATAATCTTTAGTTTAATGCTTTTCATAATTTTCCATGCTTTGCTTAGGAATTAAGTAGTCGTAAAAAGAAAATAAAAATTACTAAAGCAGGAAAACTACAGCTGATACACCCATTCCTCTGGGTTTAACCTAGCTGTATCTTGGTATAGATAAAATTTAAGGCGTGTTTGTCCGTTAGACCGATTGGTATAAATGGTGCCAAGCTCTTGTTTTGCAGTTACCTTATCGCCCTTTTTTACATATAATTCCGATAAATTATAATACGTACTTATAAAATTACCGTGTTTTATTTGTACCCCTTTATTACCACCAGGAACTGCAAGTATTGCAATAACTTCTCCTTCAAAAATAGACCTTGCTTTAGCGCCTTCATCTGTAGCTATAATTACACCATTACTCTGGTGTTTTATTCCAGGGTAAACTGCATCTTTATAAATTCCAAATCCTTGACTTTTAATACCTTTCTCTACAGGCCAAATTAGTTTTCCTTTATTTGCAGAAAAATTATTTGCAACCGTAGTTGCTTCAGGTGTTAGTATAAACTTAGCAGAAGAGCTCTTTGCCTTTTTTCCTATTTTTTTATTAGACGCAACAATGGCTTTACGTATTAGATTTTCTATTTGTTTATCTATTTTACGAGCTTCCTTTTTCTTCTTATTTATGACACTAGTATATTTGCTTTCATTTTTTCTAATACTACTAAGAAGCTCTTTCTGCGCTTTTATTTCTCCAAAAAGTTTGTTTTTAGCTTTTCTGTTTTGGGCAATTAAAACTTCCTTTACCTTTCGCTCTTCATTTAGGTCTTTATTAAGTAATGCTAATTCTTCTGTTTTAGCAGCTATTTGTAACCCTTGTTCTTTACGGTATTCTGTATACTGTTGCATATACTGTAAACGCTTAAAAGCTTGATAAAAGTTAGTAGAAGACAATAAAAATAGCAATCTACTTTGTTGGGATTTATTTTGATAGGATTTTTGAATCATGGAAGCATAAGCATCCTTAACCTCTTTTAATTCTTTATTTAGTTTAGAAATGCTTCTAATATTAGCATTAATCTTGCGATTTAGTAAATTAGATTGCTGATTTGTAACTCGTATTAATTGCTGACGAACGCTAATCTTCTTATCCAAAGCTTCCATCTGATCCAACACATTTCCTTTTTCTTTTTTTTCAGCAAAAAGCAATCTATTTATATCTAATATCTCTTTTTGTAATTTTTCTCTTTTGGCTTCTAAAGATTTTTGCTCATTTGTTTGCCCATAGGTTATGGTAACTGAACTAACAGTTATTATAACAACTAAAATTAGTTTAAAAAAGAAATTATTTCCCATTATTCTTTAGTACAATCTCATCAAAACCTTTTGGTATTTTATATGGAAAATTAAGGCTTCTATTAAACTCCATATTCCTATACTCTAAATCTATGGTATTGGTTACTTCCTCATCTATAGCAGTAATAATTACAGAATTTGGTATTACTCTGTTTTGTATTTTTTGATAATTTTTATAATCAATCTCTAATACTCTTTTCTTTAAAGGTTGAGAGAGTTGTTGTGTAGATATTTTAAAATTAGTGGGCTCTATTGTAAAAAGTGTTTTAAATAAATTACCTGCTTTACGTGGTTTTAATTGGTAGTTTTTATCTGCTATAGAAGCATTGTATTTCTCCTTACGCAAATCAAAAATTGCTTGCCCAACTAGTAAATCTTGTACTTTTTCAAAATTTAATTCGGTTCCTAATAAGTTACTTAAATAAGAGAAATTACCATCAAAATACTCATTCTGCAGTTTATTATAGAAAGATACTCTGCTTGGTGTTATGTATACTTTTACCATACCAAGTGGAGCACTCATCCAAATGGCTTTGTCTTTTTCCATGCGCAAACTAACCGATACTCCTTGGGAAGATTCCCCGTCAGAATAGTTAATTTTCATCTTACCACTTAAAGTCTTAAAATCTATATGGTTTTGGTAATGCGTTTTTATAATGGCCTTAGCAGAAAGGTTTTCATTTATACTACCATCTGTTACAACTTTATTGGTTTTACATGAAAAAACAAATAGAAAACCAATACTTAGTATAGTGTATTTAATAAATTGCTTTGTGGAATGCATCATACTTTAAAAACCAGGTTTTATCTTACGAAGATACATATTTGCTCTAGAAGTTTGGTGTAATCCTGTATAGGCGTTTGCCATTTCTTTATATATTTTGTTTGCTAATGAAATATCATCTATTAAATAATCTATAGAAGCTTCTAAAATAGTAAGGGCTTCTCTGTATTTTTTATTTTGATTTAAAGCTAATCCTTGTGCATAATAAAAATAAGGCTGCAAAGGATATTGTTCTAAAGCTTCTTTAGAAATTTGCTTTACCAATGCATAAGCTTCTATTCGTATTAGACCCTGAAGTCTAGTTTTATAAGACTGTGCTGCGTTATCTCTAGTATTTGAAGTTTTTGTAATAGTAGAAGTAGAATAAGAAACTGATGAAATTTGAGATTCTTGTTTTTTTAAAGCATCTTTTATTTTAGAATATAATACTTGTGTTTTATCTGTTCTTTTTAGCTTTTCTATCACCGCTAATGCTTCTTTATACTTTTCCTGGTTATAATAAATATGACTTAGGTTTTCTCTAAGTTTTAAATTACTATATGGAACCTCTTTAGTTATATTACTTACTGTATTTCCTTGTAATTGTAAGGCTTTAACTAGGGTGTATAAATACCACATATTCTCTGGCTTATTATTTAAAGCTTCTATAGCATAGTTTTGAGCATTTATGTATTGTTTATCTAATAAATAAACTTTTGCCAGCTCATGGCTCACAACAGCATTATTAGGCTCTTTTGCCTTACATTTTAGAAAGTGATTAATGGCTTTATCATAATTCTCAATGCCTTTTTGCTTTAACCCTTCAAAAAACTGTTCTTGAAAATCATCGGAATAGTCCTCTAAAAAGACCGCAGCGCTTTCTTCTATATCTATTTTATCTTCTTGAGCTATAGCAGTATTATTCCCCAATAAGAGTATAAAAAAACACCCTAAATGAGATACTACTTTAAATATATTTCTAATTTTCATTGAAATGTTTTTTAGCAAAGAGAAGAATTTGTAATCCTTGTAAACTACTAAATTATTATAAAAACTTGAATATTTCTAAAAAGAAAGGCTTTCTATAACAAGGAATTAACAGCGGCTAGAACAATTGCTTATAATAAAAATGCCTCGTAGGCTAACCCACGAGGCATTTAAATCTATTTATAAAGTAAAACTATTCCAAAACAGAATAATCTCCGATACTTATACTTTCAAAATTACCATTAAATTTAGCATGATTACCAATCATGGCATTATCTAAATTAGCATTAGTAATTGTAGTATTTGTTTGTATTAAACTATTTTTAATTGTAGAATTCTCTACTACAGAATTATCCCCAATAGAAACAAAAGGGCCAACTGTAGTGTCTTTTAAAACTACATTTTTACCTATATAGCAAGGTTCAATAATATTTGCGTTTTCTAATTGTACAGAATTAGATATTAATTCTTCTCCGTCTGCTTCTAAAAAGCCTAGCATTCTTTGGTTGGTTTCTATGGTGATTTTTTTATTACCACAATCCATCCACTCATCAACGGTACCTGTTTTAAAAATCTTACCATCCGACATCATACGTTTAATACCATCATTAATTTGGTATTCTCCACCGTTCATGATATTCTCATCTAGAATTTCTTGCAATTTTCCTTTTAAAACCGCAACATCTTTAAAATAATAGATACCAATTACTGCTTGATCACTAACAAAAGATTCTGGCTTTTCTACAAGCTCTACAATTTCATTTTTATCATTAAGTTTTACTACTCCGTATGCTTCTGGGTTTTCTACTTTCTTAGTCCAAATAACACTATCTGCTGTTGGGTCTAAATCAAACTCTGCTCTAATTAAAGTATCTGCATATGCAATTACTGCAGGGCCAGATAAAGAAGGTTCTGCACACATAATTGCATGTCCTGTTCCTAATGGTTTATCTTGTCTATAGATAGATGCTTTTGCTCCTAAGCTTTCTGCTAATTCTTTTAAACTAGCAATTACATCTTCTCCAAACCAAGCTGGATCACCTAAAACAAAAGCAATTTCTTCAATTGGTTGTTTTAACACTTTAGCTATATCACTCACTAAACGATGAACAATTGGTTTTCCTGCAACCGGAATTAATGGTTTAGGAACGGTTAAAGAATGTGGTCTTAGTCGCGAGCCTCTGCCCGCCATTGGAACTATTATTTTCATACTTATTGTCCGCAAATGCGGATGTCTATTAATGGTTAAACTTAAATCCTACAAAGGCAGGAATCTCTTTACGCCTAATACAACGTAAAAATATCTTAATTATTGGGGTTTAGCTTTAAGCTAATCTTATGTTTATTTTACCCCTGTGCTACCAAAGCCCCCTTCTCCTCTTGCAGTTTCGGATAATTCTTCTACTGAAACCCACTCCGCTCTTTCATGTTTTGCTATTACTAATTGCGCAATACGTTCTCCGTTTTCTATTACAAAAGCGTTGTTAGATAAATTAACAAGTATAACTCCTATTTCTCCACGGTAATCTGCATCTACAGTACCAGGTGCATTAAGCACGGTAACGCCTTTTTTAGCAGCTAAACCACTTCTTGGTCTTACTTGTGCCTCGAAGCCAACAGGAAGCTCTATAAATAATCCTGTTTTTACAATGGCTCTTCCCATTGGCTCTAATGTAATAGCTTCTTGAATATTAGCTCTTAAATCCATACCAGCAGATGCGCCAGTTTCGTAATGCGGTAAATCGTGGGACGATTTATTAATTATTTTTATTTCCATTTTTTAAAAATACCTTTCTAAGGTTCTCGTTTTCTAATTTATATAGTAATCCTAAAAATATAGCTAGTAATATGTTTCCAATAATTAAATTTCTATTAAACCCATAAAAAGCAATTGCAGAGAAACTAATAGATAATGCTAAATAAAATCCTATTTTTCTAAAGTTATAAGGAATAGGGTAATATTTTCTTCCAAAATAAAACGAAAGAAACATCATAGTGCCATAAGCAACTAAAGTTGCTACTGCAGAGGCCATATATTCAAAATATTTTATAAAAACTAAATTAATAACTATAGTTAAAATTGCACCAATTATAGATATATAAGCACCAAACTTTGTACGATCTGTTACCTTATACCAAACAGAAAGGTTATGGTATATGCCTAAAAAGAAACTGGCAAGTACAATTATTGGAACAATAGACATTGCTTCCCAATAGGCAGGGTCACGTACAATAATTGTTTTTAAAACATCTGCATAAACTACAACTCCTAATAAAATTATGCTTCCTAAAACCACAAAGTAATTGGTAATCTGGGCATATGCTTTTTGTGGATTCTCTGAATTAGAGTGACTAAAGAAAAAAGGTTCTATACCCATACGGAATGCCGTGGCAAATAGTGTCATAAATAATGCTATTTTATAACATGCAGAATACATTCCTACTTTAGCTTCTGAGATATCCTTTGGTAATAACTTTTCTAATAAAACGCGGTCAAACACTTCATTTATACTAAAAGCAATTCCGGCTACCATAACTGGCATTGCATATTTCATCATAGAATTCCATAGTACTTTATCAAAAACCCATTTCGTTTTTCTATACAATTCACTCATCAATAAAAACGTAATACCACTTGCTATTACGTTAGAAATAAAAATATACGAAATCTGAAAATTTGGTTTGTATAGGGTTGATAAAATACCGTCTTGATTTTCATTAACAAGCTTTGGGAGCAGTAGTAAAAAGAATACATTAAGACCAAGATTTATACCTACATTTAATATCTTAATAATTGCGTATTTCATAGGTTTCTCGTTTGCTCGTAACCAAGCAAACGGAATTACAACTATTGCATCTAATGCTAAAATACTAATTACATATCCTAAGTATTTTTTGTCTATTTCTAAGATTTGAGACAAAGAACCAAAAAATAAAAACGCTATACAAACAAAAACAGCAGTTGTAATTACTATAGAAATTAAAGAGGTAGATACTACTGTATTCTTTTCTTTAGACTTGCTATAAAACCTAAAAAAAGCAGTTTCCATACCATAAGCTAATACCACGTTAAATATTGCAAACCAAGCAAATATTACGCTTACTTTACCATATAAACCAGGCGCCATTACCGAGGTATATAAAGGCACTAAAATAAAGGAAAGCATTCTAGGCAATACCGTAGCAAGACCATATACAAAAGTCTGCTTAAAAAGTTTTTTTAACGGATTCAATAGTCTAGAAATTAGAGTTTAAAAATAGTTATTTAAACTTAGGCAACAAAAAAGCTCTACTTAAAAGTAGAGCTTTTTAACGTATATATTTACTTGAAAAACTATTCTAACTATTTAAAGCCTCTGCACCACCAACAATTTCTAATATTTCATTAGTAATTGCGGCTTGTCTTGCTTTGTTATAAGTAAGTTTTAATTGATCTCTTAGCTCTGTTGCATTATCTGTTGCTTTATGCATAGCAGTCATACGAGCACCATGTTCACTAGCAAAAGAATCGCGAATACCTTTAAACAATTGTGTTTTTAAAGACTTTGGTATAAGTTCTTCAACAATCTCTAGTTTAGAAGGTTCAAAAATGTAATCTACATTTGAATTAGACTCCCCTTCCATTGGTACAATTGGTAAAAATTGTTCCGTCATAACAATTTGCGTTGCAGCATTCTTAAATTTGTTATAAACGATCTCAATTTTATCATATTTCCCTTCTGTGAAAAGAAGCATTAACTCTTCTGCTATTGCAGCAACATTATTAAAAGTTAAATCATCAAATACAGCACTATGATTTGCAATTACATTATGTTTCTTAGAAAGAATATCATTAGATTTTTTTCCAATTGCAACAAAATCTACTTGCTTTCCTGCATATGTATTTTCTTCCAAAGAAATACATTGCTTGAGAATATTAGTATTAAAAGCACCACATAAACCTCTATTTGATGTAATGGCTACAACCAACACCTTATTTACAGGTCTATTATCTGCATACGTACTTCCTGAATCTGCATCTAAACTTGCACTTAAGCTCTGTAAAAGCTCTGTAAGTTTATCTGCATATGGACGCATAGCTGTAATTGCATCTTGTGCTTTCTTAAGCTTTGCTGCAGATACCATTTTCATGGCACTAGTAATTTGCATGGTAGAAGATACCGATGCAATCCTATTACGTATTTCTTTTAAGTTTGCCATTCTTTTTAGTATTTAGTACGCAGTATAAAGAGCTTTAAACTGCGTACTCATTACTTTGTACTATATTACTTTTAAGCTTTATACTTCGCCGACATTTCCTTACAAACAGCACTTAATGTATCTGTAACTTCATCGGTAAGTTTTCCTGACTTTAAGGTATCTAAAACACCTCTATGCTTCGCATTTAAAAACTCAATAAAATCTCTTTCGAATTCTTTTACTTTATCTACAGGAACATCTCTTAACAAGTTTTTAGAACCTGCATAGATAATAGCAACTTGATCTTCTACTGTAAATGGATCGTTTTGTGCTTGTTTTAATATCTCAACATTACGACGACCTTTTTCAATTACATTTAATGTAGCTGCATCTAAATCAGAACCAAATTTAGCAAAAGCTTCTAGCTCACGGAATTGTGCTTGATCCAGTTTTAATGTACCAGATACTTTCTTCATAGATTTAATCTGTGCGTTACCACCAACACGAGATACAGAGATACCTACGTTAATTGCTGGACGAACACCTTGGTTAAATAAATCTTGCTCTAAGAAAATCTGTCCATCTGTAATAGAAATTACGTTAGTTGGAATATAAGCCGATACATCTCCCGCTTGTGTTTCTATAATTGGTAAAGCAGTTAAAGAACCGCCTCCTTTTACGATTGGTTTTAAAGCATCTGGCAAATCATTCATATCTTTTGCAATATCATCATCTGCAATAACTTTTGCAGAACGCTCTAATAATCTAGAGTGAAGATAGAATACATCCCCAGGATATGCCTCACGTCCCGGTGGTCTTCTTAATAATAAAGAAACCTCACGGTAAGCAACTGCTTGCTTAGATAAATCATCATAAATAATTAATGCAGGACGACCAGTATCACGGAAATATTCTCCAATAGCTGCTCCTGTCATAGGTGCATACACCTGCATTGGTGCAGGATCAGATGCATTTGCAGCAACAATAGTTGTATATGCTAATGCTCCTTTATCTTCTAATGTTTGTGCTATGGCAGCAACCGTAGATGCTTTTTGTCCAATTGCAACATATATACAATATACTGGTTCCCCAGCATCGTAAAATTCTTTTTGATTTAAGATGGTATCAATACAAACCGTAGTTTTACCTGTTTGACGGTCACCAATAACCAACTCACGTTGTCCTCTACCTACAGGAATCATAGCATCAATTGCTTTAATACCAGTTTGTAATGGCTCTGTTACTGGTTCACGATAAATAACCCCAGGAGCTTTACGCTCTAATGGCATTTTATAAGTATCACCAGAAATAGGACCTTTACCATCTATAGGAAGACCTAAAGTGTTTACAACACGACCTACAATACCTTCACCTACGTTTACAGATGCAATAGTTTGTGTACGTTTAACAACAGACCCTTCTTTAACATCTCTAGATGGACTTAAAAGTACCACCCCAACGTTATCTTCTTCTAAGTTAAGAACGATTCCTTTTAAACCCCCTTCAAATTCTACTAACTCTCCATATTGCGCGTTAGATAAACCATATACACGTGCGATACCATCTCCCACTTGTAATACTGTACCTACCTCGTCTAAGGATGCTGTAGCGTCAAATCCTGATAATTGTTTCTTTAAAATTGCTGATACTTCAGCGGCTTTTACTCCTGCCATTTGTTTTAGATATAAGGTTCTGGATTCCTAAAAAATCCGAAAATATATTATAGACTACTTGTAAACTCTCTTTGTAAATTATTTAATTTATTGGCGATACTAGCATCATACTGCAAATCGCCTACACGTAACACAAAACCTCCAAGAATACTCTCATCAACTTTGTTTTCTAAGGTAACTTCTTTTCCTGTTAACTTTGTTACTTTCTCTAATACTTTCTTTTCTAAACTTGCTGTTAAAGGAACTGCTGTTGTAACAAAAGCAATATCTTTCCCTTTTAACTGCTCATTAAGTATTATATATTTTAAAGCAACCTCATTTAATATAGAGATTCTTTTATTTGCTATTAAATTAGAAATAGCTCCTTGCGTAATAGTATTACTTCCACTAAAAACCGCTAATAATGCACTTTTCTTAGTTTCTCCATTAACAATAGGGCTTTCTAATACATCTCGCAATTCTTTGCTTTCTGCAATAGTGCTAACTATAGAACGCATATCTGCTTCCACTGCATCCACAGATTTATTATCGACTGCAAGGTCTAAAATTGCTTTGGCGTAACGAACGGCTGCTCTTGAATTGCTCATCTTCTATTAATTCAATTTAATATCTCCTAATAAACCTTCAACTAATTTTAGTTGCTTGTCTTTATCAGATAACTGCTCTTTTATTACTTTCTCTGCAATTTCTACAGAAAGGCTACCAACTTGGTTTTTAATATCTGCCAATGCTGCTTTTTTCTCACTTTCAATAGCTGCTTGCGCTTGTTTAATAATTTTATCTCCTTCAGCCTGTGCTTGCTCTTTAGAATCCGAAATCATTTTTTCTTTAATTTCTCTAGCTTCTTTAAGCATAGTTTCTCTTTCTGCACGCGCTTCTTTTAATAACTTATCATTATCTGCTTGCAAGTTTTGCATTTCTTTTTTTGCATTCTCCGCTGCTAATAAAGCATCTTTAATCCCTTCTTCACGATCTTCTACCGCATTAAGAATAGGCTTCCATGCAAATTTTCTTAATAAAAGAAGTAAGCCAACGAATAATAAAAGTTGCCAAAAAAACAACCCAAATGAAAACTGTTCTATTAATTTATCCATGTTTGTAAACGTAAAAAAATTAAATTTAAAATGTTTAATTAACAACAGCTACAACCAACCGTTGTAACTGTTGTTTAAATGTTTTATGATGCGAATAACGCAGCAAAACCAATACCTTCAATAAGAGCGGCAGCAATTAACATTGCTGTTTGAATCTTACCAGAAGCTTCTGGTTGACGAGCGATAGCATCCATCGCTGATCCACCAATTTTACCAATACCTAAACCAGCACCGATAACGATTAAACCAGCTCCTACAATAGTTGGGATTTCCATAATATATATATTTAATTATTAAACATTCAATTTTTAATGGTCGTGGTGTTCCTCTACAGCAGAACCAAAATACAATGCCGATAACATTGTAAATATATAGGCTTGTAATGCTGCAACTAATAATTCTAGAAGTGAAAGGGCAAATGCCAAACCAAATGACAATGGACTCCCTATCCAGTTCTTGAAAATAAACATCATTCCCAAAATACTCATTAATACTACGTGACCTGCTGTAATGTTTGCATACAAACGAATCATTAATGAAAAAGGCTTAATTATAGTTCCTAATAACTCTATAGGAGCTAAAACCAATTTCATAAACACAGGTACATCTGGCATCCAAAAAATATGTTTCCAATAGTTTTTGTTTGCTGTAAACGTAGTAATTAAATAGGTAAGTAAAGCTAAAGCTAAAGTTACCGCTATATTGTTTGTTACGTTAACACCTAATGGCGTTAACCCTAATAAATTTATAATCCAGATAAAGAAAAATACAGTAAGTAAATAACTCATGTATCTTTTGTAGTGTTTTTTTCCAATATTCGGAATAGCAATATCATCTCTAATATAAAGCACTACTGGCTCTAACAAACGACCAATACCTTTTGGTAATGGATTGTTTTTATACGATTTTGCCATCCTTGTGAACATAAAGAACATAAGAATTGCCACTAGTAATATAAAAACCACATTTTTTGTAATAGAAAAATCCAATGGCTTTGTATTAGTTGCATGGTGGTGATCGTCGTAAGTGATAGTCCCTTCAGCATCCGTCTTTACAATTTTACCATGATTTAATGCATAATAATTACCATCAACCTCAGCAACAGATTCTCCATGATGAAATTTTGAAGAAGAGAAAACTTTTAAACCGTTATCCCATAAAATTACAGGAAGTGGAAATCCTACGTGCTCATTTTTTTCCTCATCTACAGTGTAAAGTGTAAAGTCATGAGAGTCTAACAAGTGGTGTCCTATAAATTCCTTTATTTCGGATTTAAGATCTTTTTCAGTTTCCTCTACTGGATGGCTATTTTCTTTAGCGAAAACATTAATACCAAGTAAAAGTGTAGCGACTAAAAATATCTTGAAATAAAATGGTCTTTGCATATCTTTAAGAATATCGGTCTCGAAAAATCCGTGCAAATGTACGCTTTTATATCAAAAACAAAAAGCATTTAAAAGTTTGTTTCTATTTTTATAAAAGAAAATTAAAATGCAAACTTTCTACAAATTATTTAACATTCTTGCTGCAAAAATAGTTTCTAGCGCTAAAGAAAGGAAGTAAGGAATAAAAAAAGCTGCAAATTCTACAGCTTGAATCTCCCCGTCTGCTTTATAAACAGGGTTAAAAATTATAAAAAAGAAAAGAAATTTAAGCATGCTCCCTCCTAGAAAAAAGAATCCTAACTGGGTTTTAAATTTATTTCTTGAAAAAAATAATAGAATAAAAATACTTATTGCTAGTAAAGAATTAACAAGATAGGATTCTACTATCATATTACTAAACAAACTTTTATTTAGTTGATTAAGAATAAATAAATGAATGCCAAACGTAATTACTATTATAGTAAAAAAAGTTATAAGAAAAGGGAAGAGTATTTTGTTTTTGGGCATTATTGCTTAATTCGCTTCAATTGTTTTAATACCAAATATAGCGCAATTGCAACTCCTATTATTGTACAAAATGCAGTAAACAATTTTTTTTCATTCTGGTAATGCACATCTAACCAAAGGCCTCCTTTGGCTGCTAAAAAAATAATAGCACCCATTTCTATTGCTATGCCAGAAAGGATGCCAAAATTCTTTAAATTTTTATTTTTTTTATGAGGCTTTTGCTGCTCCATTATTTGCATTGCTAACAGGTTGTTTACTAAAACCTCCTTTACCTTTCATAGTACAAGAAGCGTTAAAAGTTGCACCTGGCTCTACTGCTAATTTAGACACAGAAACAGTACCTTCTATTACTGCAGAGGCTTTTAAAGAAAGTAAATCGGATACTAAAAGTTCTCCATTAAAATTACCTTCTATATCTGCATTTACACATTCTACTTTTCCGTGGATATACCCACCTTTACCAATAACAACTTTACCAGAAGTGGTAACATTACCATCTAACTTACCATCTATCCTAAAATCTGCTTCCGATATTATATCTCCTTTTATTTTAGTGTTCTTTTCAATTCTGTTAGGCTGTCCTCCTACTTCGTTCATAGTTCTAGGTTTTTGTTTATCTGAAAACATTAATTTAGGGTTTTGGGGTTAAAAGAGACTTTTTATAATCTGTTAAATTCTTATGTACTTGTGTTACTTTATAGTTAGAAGATAAAATTACAAAATTCTCATTAGTAACTTTATAGTCCTTATTATTTTTTAGTAGCTCTGCATAACCTAAAGCAAATTCTTTAGATTTAAAACCATGCACTACTACAAACTGGTCTTCTAAGTTATAAATATCTTTAGAAATTACATTCTTATAACGTAAATCTTTTATAGATTTTTCCAAAAGTTCTTTTAAAACTAGGGCTGCATCGTTATTATTTCTTTTAAAAGGGAATACTACTTTCCAGTTTCCTGTTCCTGTAGCGCCTGTTTCTGAAGAGAATTCTTTTTCTTCTAACTTAGGTAAATGCTCTGCAATCATTTGCTCTGCCTTTTTTCCTTCAGGGTTATTAGGATAGGTAAGAGCAACATAATTTAAGGCTTCTTTAAAATTTACAAAACCTTGTAGTCTTCCAATAGCATTTGCTTTAAGCATTTCAAACTTTGGAACTATAGGATCTCCTGTAAACTTGCTAATATTTTCTTCTGCTCCTGTTATTACTTGTAAAAACTCTTGGTTTTGGTATTTTTTATACAATGCTGCATAGCGCACATCTGGGCTGTCTAAACTACCCTCCAATACTGCTTCTGGATTTAATAATATTTCTGCGTAACGAGAATCTCCATGATTGCTTATAATATTCTGTTTCATAGATTCTGCTAAAGAGCTACCTTCTTCTTCGTAAATCTTATACAAATTATATTTAGATGGTAATATTAATCTTTCTTCTGGATTAGATTTTAACACGCCCTCTAGTTTACCCGCAGCTAAAAGGTTTTCTTTAAATTTCTCTTTATAGATTAACCCTAATTGGTAGTTAGCAAAATTTCTTCCTGTTTTAAGACTATCTATTACAGAAACATCTGTTGGAATTTGTTTCATATAAAAATCTACCGAAAACTTTTCTTCTTCTGTTGGGTCTAAAGACGCGCTATTATTATTAGTAACAATATCCCCAGAATTGTCTTCTATAACTGTTGTGTTTTTATTACTCCAACGCCAATTATCTTCTAGTTTTCTTGTTCCCCATTTATTCTTAAAATCGTTCTTACCGTATCCTAAGCTAGTAATATTGTAAAAATAGAAATTGCCTTTATTTTCCTTACCTCCTTTACTTTCGCTAAAGGCTGCAAAACCATCTGTTAATTTTTGTTTTGCCTTTTTTTCTTCTTCTTCTTTGGCTTTCTTTAATTCTTCAATATAGTTACCATAATATGTTATTTGTTTGTCTTTAGGCATATCATAAACCGTAATAACACTATCTGCATAATGTACAACGTCTTCATATTTTATAACATCTTCTAAATTGTCTAACTTCTTTTTAGTTGCTCTATATTTTTTTGTATTCTCTGCTAGATTAGTAAGTACACTATCATAATAAGCACCAGCATTTTTATAGGAATTCTGGTCAAAATTATACTCTGCCAAGTTCTCATAATTTAAAGCATTAAGCTTTGGAGTATTTTGTGTTTTTCTTAGCGATTTATTAAAATATACAATTGCCAAACTATCGGATTCTGTTGCTAAGTAATATTCTGCTTTTTGACGATAAATTTTATCTAAAAAAGGTCTGTTTTCTCTATTCTCCTCTAACTTTGTAAGGTATTTTAAAAGTTCTTCTTCATTTTCTCCTGTTAATTCTATATTCTGAATTTTTTGAAGATGTGCATTTATCATATACACTCTTGGAGATTTTCTGTTTAAATCTATAATCTTATCAAAAGCATAGTTTGCACTGTCTTTATGACCTAGCTGATTGTATAATTGCCCTATAATATAGTAGTAACGTCCTTTTTCAGGGTTCTTTTTAGTATAGTGCGATGCTATTTTTAATTGCTGAATTGCAGTATCTGGTGCATTTAAGTTAATATACGCTTGTGCCAACATAGCACGAGCATCTGCATATTCTTGGTCTTTTAACTTATCATACTTCATTAAGTTTTTTAAGTTCTTAACCGCCAAATCATCATTTTCTAAACGAATATTTACTTTTTCTCTCCAAATACGAGCTTCACTAAGTTTGTCACTAGCTGGGTATTTTCTAAGTATGTAATTAAAAGCTTCTAGTGCAGGAATATAGCGCTCATCAAAATACCTTGCTTTTCCTAAAAGTAGAAAAGCCTCATCTGTTTGTGGATTACGCTCTACATTTTTAATATCCATACTATGTTTTTGTATGGCTTTTGTAGCTTTTTCTTCGGCAATAATAAAATTTGGATTATTATCTTCGGAGTCTAATTTTATTTCTCCACTTACCTCCATACGCTCAATTGGTAGTATTTCCCAATAATCGTCTTGGTAATTAGTGTTTAAAGTTTCTCTACCTTCCTCAAAAGCAATATTGCCATTGTATAGGGTATTATACTTAGTATTTAAGGCATGCCAATTTCTATTTAAAAAGGCATCTTTTTTAGTAGAACAAGAGTTAAACCCTAGTCCAATTAAAATTGTGGTAACTATAAATTTGTGTTGAAGCTTCAAAATTATCTGTATTCGTACCTAACTTAAACTAAAAAACAACCATATTATTATACCGTTGGTCGGTAAAATGCACTTTATTTTTGTGATTAATAGGCTTCTAAAAAAAGAAAGGACTAAACGCTTTTAAAAGTGCTTAGTCCTTAAATTTTAAAAAACAATTTATTACCCTAGAATAAAAACGTATTTATTGTGCATATTTTTGTGCAATTCCAGATACCTTCATACCCCAAGTTTGCCCAACCATCATTGCTTTTTGACTAATTAATAATTGTTTTACGCTCAACTTTTTACCTAAATCTGTGTGGTAAAAACTAATTAAAGAATCTATTTCTTCTTCTGTAAACTCTTCTGCATATAATGCTCCTAACTGATCATATATTTCTACTAAAGTGCCTTCTGCCTCTTTTTTATACGCTTCTTTTTTGTCTGCACCAACACCTGCGCCTATTTGCATTATAGCATCTTCAAAAGCTTTTCCTGCTCCTGTTAATTTTATAAGTTCTTCTGATTTTGTTTGTAAAGCTGATTTTTCTTGTGCTTGTACAGTTACTGCTAAAAATAAAATAAGACCTAATACTACTTTTTTCATGATTTGTGTTTAAAATTTATTTGTTAGTGCTAAAATTAAATTTTTGTTACAAGTTTTATATTATTTTAAAGGTAATTATACAAAATAATCATAATTTTTAGCTCTTCTACTTAAAGAAACTACTTGCTTTGCTTAATTTTGCATTCTTATTTAAATAGCAAAGCATGGCTCATTTTTATCCCCTTACAATAAAACATATAAAACATTTAACCCCTAGTTCTGTAGCAATAACCCTTAGTATTCCAAAGGAACATTTGCAAACGTTTCATTTTGAGCCTGGGCAATATATTACCATAAAAAAAGAAATAAAGGGAAAAGAATTGCGTAGAGCATATTCTATAAGTTCTTCTCCGAAAAGCGATTCTATTACTATTGGAGTTAAAAAAATAGATGGTGGTGGTTTTTCTGACTATGCTAACACCAAACTTAAAGAAGGGGATATTTTAGAGGTTATGGCACCAGAAGGGCGTTTTGTTTTTAATGCAACCTCTTCTGTGAAAAATATTGCTGCAATTGCTGCTGGTAGTGGTATTACTCCTATTATGAGTATTGCAAAAGCTGTTTTAGATAGTAATGCAGAAAGCAAATTTGTTTTGGTCTATGGAAACAAGTCTTATAAAGAGACTATGTTTTATACCGATTTAATGAAATTACAATTGGAGTACGCCAATCGCTTTTTTGTATATTTTACCAATAGCCAAACCAAAGAAGAAAATTCTCTTTTTGGTAGGATTGATGTTTCTACTATAAACTATGCACTAAAAAACAAACATAAAGATGTTACTTTTGATGGTTACTATCTTTGCGGACCAGAGGCATTAATTACTTTAGCTTCTGCCACTTTAGAAGAGAATGAAGTTCCTAAAGATAAAATACATTTTGAACTTTTTACCAGTACCGAAATTAAAGAAGAACTTCCTGTAACTGAAAGTGCAGACGGAAAAACACAAGTAACCGTTGTGGTTGATGATGAAGAATTTTCATTGTCTATGAATAAGAAAGAAATTGTTTTAGATGCTGTTCTTAAAGAAAATATTGATGCTCCTTACTCTTGCCAAGGCGGTGTTTGTAGTAGCTGTATTGCTCGTGTTACCGAAGGAAAAGCTACTATGGTAAAAAATCAGATTTTAACGGATGGCGAAATTGAAGAAGGATTAATACTTACTTGCCAAGCGCACCCAATAACCCCTACTTTAAAGGTAGATTTTGATGATGTCTAGATTCTAAATACGTTTCTATCTTTTTGCTGGCGTGTTCATAGCCTATTTCAAAAGCTTTTTGCATTCCTCGTTTATCTAAAACACCTATTTTTTCTAGGGCAATTGGCTCTATAACTATGTTACAGGATTTTAGTTTTTGTTTAGAAGAAGCATAAATCATTAAATTAGTTACTCTTGCAGCAAGTTTAACTGCATTTTTAAGTTCTTTCTTCTCTAAACTACTTATTACAGAGACATTGCTTCCTATGATAAAATTTGCTGCTTTTTGCACTGGCTCTATCGGAAAGTTGTTCATGATTCCGCCATCTGCATATAGAGTACCATTCATTTCTACAGGACTAAACACTGGTGGTAAAGCTGCAGAAGCTAATAAAGGTCGTATTAATTCTCCCGAAGAAAAATAAGTTTCCTCCCCTTTCTGTAAATTAGTGGCTACTAAAAACAATTTCTTTCCTAAAGCTTCAAAAGAATCTTCTGGAAAGTAGTTCTTAAAAAGGGTAATATATTTATCTGTATCTATAAAGCCTGCCTTGGCCATAGTTAAAAAGTTATATTTAAAGATTGGTGTTTCCTTAAAAAAATCTAACATTTCTTCTATACTATTTCCGTTTGCATACAATGCCCCTACTAAAGCACCTGCACTACTTCCAGAAATTGTAGTGGCATTAATATTATTCTCCTTCATAGCCTTAATTACACCTATGTGAGCAAGCCCACGAACGCCCCCTCCAGAAAGTACTAGGCCTACCGAATCTAAGTCTATTATTGTCTTTGCCATTTTACCATAATACTTGCCTAAAATTACCCTTTTTATACTAAAAAATCATTCTAAAATTCTAAATAAAACAAACCCTATAGTTTGTTTTGTTTCTATTATTTAAAGAAGTAATTTCAAAACAACTTTTTACCTAACAAACAACTCTCTTTACCGTATTCTAAGTAAATATATAAGTTTAAACCACTTTCTATTACAAACCATTTAGTCTTTTCTTTATTCTTAATTAAAAACACAAAAAAATAAAAGAAACAATACTTTGTAATGAAAAAAAGAAGCTATCGACCAATGTAAAAGCATCTTTTTTTGTGTAAGTTTACTTTAGAATTAAGGAAATGAAATTTAAAAGTTCAAAACAAACTGCCATTGTTTTTTTTGCGCAATCTTCTATCGAGGAAGTAAAGCACAAAAAAATAGCTAACGGTATTTCTTTATTTTCAGCCTTAACAAAAAAGACATTAGACACTATTTATAAGTCTAAGCTTCCATTTTTTCATTTTACAGAACAAGAACAAGTAGGTAATACTTTTGGAGAGCGATTTACGAATGCAATAAGTTCTGTGTATGATTTAGGTTACGAACGCGTTATTGCAATTGGCAATGATACCCCACAGTTAACAAAGCATCATTTATTAAAAGCTGCTCAAGAAATTTCTGAAAATAAAACCGTTCTAGGATTGTCTTTAGATGGTGGTTTTTACCTTATGGGTTTCCATAAAGCCCAATTTAATGCCCATTTATTTAAAAATTTATCTTGGCAAACAAATGCACTTAAAGAACAAGTTTTTACTTGGATAAAGGCAAATAAAATTAATGTCTTAAAACTAAATGCACTTAAAGATATTGATACCGAAAAAGATGTTTTTACAATATCTTCTTTATACATTCTAAGAAATTCTAGTTTTTACATTCTACTGCTTCAATTTGTTCAAGAAACCAAAAACATATTCTACTATATACAAAATATAGTTATTTCATCTACAAAAAGTGTCTTCTACAATAAAGGGTCGCCTTTTTTACAATTACAACACCCTTTTTTTAATTAAATAATTTTGCAGACATTTTTCCTGTCTGCTAATAATCATTCTTTATACCAATTAATGAAGTATACCATGCTTTTATTTGTCCTATTTGCTAGTGCATTAGGCCATTCACAACAAACCATTTCCGGAACTATTACAACTATTTTTGGAGACCCAATTTCTAATGTAAATATTACATTAGTAGGAACCTCAAAAGGAACTGCCTCAAATACTAAAGGGGCTTATGCTATAGATGTTCCAAACTTCCAGGGCGCATTACAATTTTCTGCCTTAGGGTATACCACGCAAGTAATACCAATACATTATAATGAAACCGTAAATGCAGTTTTAGAAGAATCTTCAGAACAATTAGAGGAGGTAGTTTTAACTGCTTTAGGCTTTAAAAGAGAAACTAAAGAACTAGGTTATGCCGTACAAAGCATAAATGCAAAAGGAGTAACCGAAGTAAAATCTGCCAATTTCTTAGATAATTTAAGTGGTAAACTAGCTGGTGTAACTATAAATCAAGGTGCAACTGGTGTTGGTTCTTCGTCTAAAATAACTATTAGAGGAGAAGCTTCCTTCTCTAACAACAATCCTCTTTTTGTGGTAGATGGGGTTCCTATTAATAACAACTCGGTTTTTAATTTTACTAATGAAGCTGCTGCTGGTTTTCAAGAAATAGATTTTGGAAACGGTGCCATGGAGGTAAATCCAGATGATATTGAAGAGGTTTCTGTATTAAAAGGCCCAAGTGCAGCTGCACTTTACGGTACCAGAGCATCTAACGGTGTTATATTAATACAAACAAAAAGTGGTGCAAAAAGCAAAGGTTTAGGTATAAGTTACAATACAAGTTTCTTTGTAGATTCTGCTTTTCGTTTACCTGACTTTCAAAATGAATACGGACAAGGTAATTCTGGACAATTTGCATATGTAGATGGTCTAGGTGGTGGAACAAACGATAATATTACCTACAGTTGGGGGCCAAGATTAGATGCAGGTAATCTAGTGCCTCAGTTTAATAGTCCTGTAACTCTAGCAAATGGTACGGTAGTACGTGGTGGTGATACTGCTCTTTACAATGGTTTGCCAATTACTGCTACACCTTTTACCTCTAACCCAGATAATCTTAAAGATTTTTATGAAACAGGAACAACAGCAATAAACAATTTAGCAATAGCTTCTAATTTTGATAAAGGAAATCTAAGACTCTCTTTTACCGATTTACGAAGTGAGTCTATTATTCCAGGTGTAAATTTGGATCGCCAAACCATAGCTGCTCGTTTAGGATTTCATCCAACAGAAAAGCTACATATAAATTCTTCTATTAGCTATGTAAATTCGCAAAGCGATAATAGACCCTCTAGTGGATATGGTTCCGAAAACGTAAATTATTCTTTAGTAGCATGGGGGCCTCGTTCTTTAAACATTAAGGATCTAAAAAACTATTGGCAACCTGGTTTAGAAGGCACACAACAATATTCTTTTAATTATACTTTTTTTGACAACCCTTATTTTATCTTAAATGAAAATACTAACTCTTTTAATAGAGATAGGGTATTTGGAAACCTTTCAGCAAAATATGATATAACAGATAATTTAAGTGCAACCATCCGTACAGGAATGGATTATTCTAGTGAGCTAAGACAGCTTAAACGTGCCTATAGTTCTAACCGATTTAGAAACGGAGCATATGCCGAACATGATGTATTCTTTAGAGAAATAAATACCGATTTTTTACTGAATTATAAAAATAATTTTGGTGATTTTAAGGTCGATATATCTTTAGGTGCCAATAGAATAAACCAAAAAGCGGTAACTAACCAATCGCAAACCACGAGTTTAGCACAACCAGGAATTTTTAAATTATCTAATGCGGCATCACCAATTGAAGTATTTGAGTTTGCATCCAAAAAAAGAATTAATAGCATCTATGGCCTTGCAAAGTTTGGCTATAAAAATTACTTATTTTTAGATGTTACAGGAAGGAACGATTGGTCCAGTGCTCTTGCAACACCATTTTCAGTAGATAATACATCTCTCTTTTATCCTTCGGTATCTTCAAGTTTTATAGTATCTGAAGTAGTAAATCTACCGCAAGAAATCTCTTTTGCAAAATTAAGAGCTAGTTGGGCACAAGTTGGTAATGATACCAACCCTTACCAAACTACAGGAGCTTTTGTAGCACAAACTCCTTTTAATGGTCAGCCAACTTTTAGTGACCAAAATACTATTGCAAATGCAAACCTAAAACCTGAACAAACATCATCGTTTGAAATTGGTGCCGATATTCGTTTTTTTAAAGACCGATTAAGTTTTGATATATCCTATTACAATGCGGTCACTAAAGACCAAATTATTTCTTTACCTATTGGTATATCTTCGGGCTTTACACAACAGGTAGTTAATGGTGGAGAAGTGCGCTCTAAAGGGGTAGAGATTATTCTTAATGCTACTCCTGTTCATACTACGGATTTTAGTTGGAATACTACTTTTAATTTTAGTAGAAACAGAGCAACTGTAGAAAGTTTGCCGCAAGACGGAGGCCTATTAACATTGGCTTATTCAAGAATATACGATAGTCAAAACCAAACGGTATTTTTACAAGCAGAAGAAGGAGGCCGTATAGGGGATTTGTATGGTACGGGCTATCTAAAAAATGAAAACGGCGATTTTGTTCTTACCAATGAAGGTCGCTACATACCAGATAATAATTTACAAAAACTAGGAAATTATAATCCCGATTTTATCTTAGGGTTTAATAATCAATTCTCTTATAAAAAATGGGATTTAGGGTTTTTGTTCGATTGGAGACAAGGCGGAATTATAGTTTCTAGAACAAGAGCTTTAGGAAATGTTGGTGGTCAATTAGCAGAAACTGCTTTTAGACCAGAAGAAGGTATTATTGCTCAAGGTGTTGTTAATGTTGGTACAATAGATAATCCTGTTTATGAACCCAACACTACAGCAGTAACCGCAGAAAGTTATTATCGTCAATTTTATGACCGTAACCATGAAGAAAACAATACTTACGATGCTTCCTTTTTAAAACTACGCCAAGTTTCCCTTGGGTACACTTTTGATAATTTAAAAGTATTTAAAAACGACGCTACTTTACGTGTTTCTTTAATCGGAAAAAACCTTTTTGCAATAACAGAAAATCCACACTTTGACCCTGAACAATTAGCTGTTCAAGGACAAGGTTTTATTAGCGGTATAGAAGACATGTCTTACGCTACCACTAGAAGCTTTGGAATAAAAGCCGGATTTAATTTTTAAGATATTACCAATGATATATAAAAAATATAAAGTACTAATAACACTTTGCATTATTGCAACAGTATTTTCTTGTACTAAAGACTTTAAAGAAATAAATACAAATCCTAATGCTCCCGTTAGTGTACAACCTAGTTTACTTTTAAGGCAGGTTATCTACGATTATGGAGAACAAATGTCCTATGAAGGTTTTACCGCAGGTAATTTATTAGGACAATATACTACAGCATTAGATTTTAATCTTTTTGATCGCCACGATTTAAAATCACCACAACTTGGTGGCAATCCTTGGCCAATATTATATACTAATCTTAGAGACAATGAACAAATACTAACACTTGCTTTAGAGAACGAAACCCTTGCGGTTTATGAAGGTCCTTCTAGAATACTAAAAGCGTATATGGCAGGCGCACTTACCGATATTTTTGGGGATGTACCCTATTCCGAAGCTTTTAAAGGAAAAGACATTACAGTAACTCCTACTTATGATACACAAGAATCTATTTACTTAGAAGAAGGTGGTATACTAGATAATTTAGAAAAAGGAATTACTGCTATAGAGAGCTATAATGGTTCTATAACTTTAGAAGGTGATATTCTTTTTAATGGCAATTTAGATGCTTGGGTACGTTTTGCAAAATCGTTACAATTAAAATTTTTAATGCGTATTTCAGGCAAAGAAAATGTTGCAACACAAATTCAAGCCCTATATACCGAAAATAATTTCATTGCAAATAACACTCAAAATGCTACGTTCGATTTTACAGATGGAGAACCAAACAATTTTAGGTTAGCAAGATTACGAATTGGAGATTTTAACAACTTTGTTTTATCAGAAACAATGGATGAAATTTTAACCAATCTAAACGACCCAAGATTAGAAACTTTATTTAGACCCTTTAGCAATAGTACTACAGGAGAATATAATGGTTTACTAAATGGTATTGATGCCTCACAAACCTCCATTGCATTAGCAGATTATTCTTTAACAGGAACTATTTTTAGAGAAAATCCTGGTGTTTTAGATGCTAATTTTATGACTAGTTGGGAAACCAAGTTTTTACTTGCAGAAGCTGCAGAAAAATTACTAATCTCTGCAAATGCACAAACCTTATATGAACAAGCTGTAGAAGAATCTTTTGCATATTGGGGTACAACATTACCCGTAAATTACCTTACCACAGTTGCTGCGTATGGGCAGAACGGACAAAATCCTATAGAGCAAATTTGCACTCAAAAATGGATTGCTACTATGATAAATGGTTACGAAGGATGGATAGAATATAGAAGAACTGGTTACCCAAACCTTAAACCAATATCTGCTAGTTTAAATAACAACCTTCTTCCTGTTCGTATGCCATACCCTGCAGAGGAAGAAGCATTAAATAGTAGTAATTATAATATCGCTGAAGAAAATACAGATGGTAATAATATAAACGTAAAAGTTTGGTGGGACCAAGATTAAAATAAAAAACTGATGGATATAAAAATTTGGCAATGGGCATTAGTAATAACATCTAGTTTGGTGTTGTTTTTCTTGTCTCCATTGGCTAAAAATACCAATCAGTTTTTTATGGCTAAGCAACGTAAAAAAACGCCTAATACCTTTATGCTAATGGGTAGTTTGGTAATCTCTTGGATATTTGCCAAGAGTATTACTAATGCTGCAAATTTAGGCTTAGCTTTTGGTTTAGTAGGTGGCGTTGCATATGCTGCATATTACGTGTCTTTTGCTGTAGCCGGCATTATAATTTATAAGATGCGAACTAAGGGTAATTACATAAGCATTCATCAATTTTTAACCACAAAATTTGGTAAAAGTGCCGTTGCGGTTTTCTCTATATTAATAGCTTTTCGTTTGTTTAATGAAGTTTGGAGTAATACCATGGTAATTGGCTCCTATTTTGGAGATCCAGATAGCACTGCATATTACTGGTCTATTTTAGTTTTTACAGTGCTTACTCTATCCTATGTATTAAAAGGCGGAATGAGTAGTTCCATTTTTACAGATGTAATTCAAATGGGGTTTTTCTCTATATTATTACTTGTTATTCTTGGTGCTATTTTTAGTTCAGATGCAAATTTTACAACTTCCAAAGTAATAACCTCTGGCACTTGGTCTTTTGATATGGGATTAAACTTATTATTTGCAGCATTATTACAATCTTTAAGTTATCCTTTTCATGACCCTGTTCTTACAGACAGAGGATTTATTAGCAGCCCAAAAATTACTCTAAAAAGCTTTTTATGGGCATCTTTTATTGGCGCTATTTGTATTATACTATTTAGTGTAATTGGAATTTATGCACAGTCTTCTGGGTTGCAAGGGCAGGCTGCCGTGGAAGTTGGTAAGGCTTTTGGAGTTGTTATTTTATTAGTAATTAATTTTATTATGATAACCTCAGCGGCATCTACTTTAGATTCTACATTTTCTTCTTTTTCTAAATTACTAGCTATAGATTTAAATTTAGGAAATACCCTAAAATTTGGCAGATTATCTATGATTGTAATAGCAGTTATAGGAACTATTCCTGTTTTCTTAAATGCCGAAATATTATCTGCAACAACCATTAGTGGCACTATGGTAATTGGGTTAACACCAATATTTATTTTTTGGCATAAAAAAGCAGATATACTAAGTTTTCATTTAAGTGTTTTTACAGGAATTATTTTCGGTTTTTTATTAATTTTTAAAATATTCCCACAACAATTAATTTTTACAACTGGCAAGTATGCCGATTTGCTTTGGGTTAATTTCTGGGGTATTATTTGTTGTCTAATCTTATATTTTATACCTACATGGATAAAAAAGTAATACATCTTGGAGAACGCAAAGGAAAAATACTAGTTTTTGGTGGCGTTTATAGCAATTTACAAGCTTTGCAAGCACTAAAATATGTGTCTGAAGAAGAAGGTATTGTTCCTGAAAATTGTATTTGTACTGGAGATATTATTGGATACTGCTCCCAACCTGAAGAAACGGTTAAATTGTTTAGGGATTGGAACGCATTAAGTATTCTAGGAAATGTAGAATTACAATTAGTGGAAGGAGCCGAAGATTGCGGCTGCGATTTTACGCAAGGTAGTAGATGTGATAATTTTTCTAAATTATGGTACCCTTATGCGCAAAGTAAACTATCTGCCAATTCCATAGAATGGATGGGAACTTTACCCCATCATATTTCTTTTACTTATGGAACTAAAAAAGTTAGTTTAGTACATGGTTCCTATACTAATATATCCGAATTTATTTTTGAGTCTACCTCAGAAAAAATAAAAGAAGAAAGCTTAAAGAACTTAAATTCTGATGTTATTCTTGCAGGACATTGCGGTCTACCTTTTCATTCTATTATAAAAGAAAAATTATGGCTAAACCCAGGTGTAATAGGCATGCCAGCCAATGATGGCACTTCTAGAGTTTGGTACATGATTTTAGAAAATATAGAAGGAAACATAAAGTATACTCATAGGTATTTAAATTACAATTACGAAAAAGCTTCCTCCTTAATGGAAGAAAATAATTTACCCATAGAATATACCAAAACCTTAGTTTCTGGTATATGGGATAACATGGAAATATTACCCGAAATAGAAAAGAAATTACAAGGAATACCTTATGATTTTGAAACATTTATTAAAGAACATCAAACTATAAAAAAATAAACATGGCAGATTCTTATTACGACCCAAAAGATTTAAGAAAATTCGGAAAAATTACCGAATGGAGTGAAAATTTAGGAACAAAGTTCTTTGACTATTATGGGGAGGTTTTTAAAGAAGGAGCTTTAACAGCCCGCGAAAAATCTTTAATTGCATTAGCTGTAGCACACACAGAAAAATGTCCCTATTGCATAGATGCCTATACAAAAGATGGATTGCAAAAAGGAATTACTAAAGAAGAAATGATGGAGGCTGTTCATGTAGGTGCTGCAATAAAAAGTGGTGCAGCCTTAGTACATGGTGTGCAAATGATGAATAAACATGATAAATTATCTATGTAACCTCCTAAATATTTGAAGGAAAACAAAAAAATATTTTTATTAAAATGAAAGTAATGCATAAAATAGAGTACTAAGCATGTATTACTTTTACTAATTAGAAAAAATGGCTACAAAATCATTACAAGCAAAGGGTGAAGATCTAGCAATAGCTAATAAGCAACTAGAAATTTTAAATGGAGGTATTTTCGCTGATGGAGAACTTCCTTATTTTAAGGATAATATTGCTAAAATTGGTCATTTTCCTTTACGTCCAAAAAAGTTAGAAATTCTTCAGATAAATGTTGGTTATATGTGTAACCAAGTTTGTGAGCACTGTCATGTAGACGCTGGTCCTGATCGTAAAGAGATTATGACTCGTGAGACTATGCAGCAGTGTTTAGAAGTAATAAAAAACACAGGAGCACATACCTTAGATTTAACTGGAGGTGCTCCAGAAATGAACCCTGACTTTCGTTGGTTTGTAGAAGAAGCTGCTAAAGCTGGTATTAAAGATTTTATTGTACGCTCTAACCTAACTATTATTAGAGCAAATAAGAAGTATTATGATTTACCAGATTTCTTTAAAAAACATAATGTACATGTAATCTCATCTATGCCACATTATACCCGTGGAAAAACAGACAAACAACGTGGTGATGGTGTTTTTGATAAATCTATTAAAGCATTGCAAGAACTAAATGAACGTGGCTATGGTATGCCTGGTAGTGATTTGCGGTTAGATTTGGTTTATAATCCATCTGGTGCATATTTACCTGGAGACCAAATGGCTTTACAGGCCGATTTTAAAAAGGCTCTTAAAGAAGATTTTAATATAGATTTTCATAATTTGTTTGCAATTACTAACTTACCAATAGCACGGTTTTTAGATTACCTAATAGCGTCAGAAAATTATGAAGACTATATGTATGCATTAGTAGAAGCATATAATCCTTCTGCTGTTGCAAATGTTATGTGTACCAATACTATTTCTATAAGTTGGGATGGTTGGTTATATGATTGTGATTTTAACCAAATGTTAGATTTAAAGGTGGCTAGTAAGGTAAAACATATTAAAGATTATAATGAAGATATATTAAATGATAGAAACATAATTATATCGCAACATTGTTATGGTTGTACTGCTGGTTCTGGTAGTAGCTGCCAAGGAACAGTTGCTTAAAGAATTTTTTTCTGCGTAGTTCCCTCGGCAGGAAAAATGTTTGCAAAACCTCTATTAATTTAGGGGTTTTTGTATTTTAAATCTCCACTTAAAAATTAAAAAAGACCCGTTTATCTTATTTATATTACCGTTTAACAAACTAGGTAGTTTGTAATTATAGTGAAGATAATGGTAGTTCATCGGGCTTTTTACATTTTAACGATTTTACACTACACTACACCTTTTAAAATACTAGCAAAACTAAGTTCGGCGGTTCTTTGTATAGAGACTTAACGGTCTGTTTAACCCAAAACCCAAATCTTATGAGTAATAGTATAAAACGCATGGCTACCATGCAAAGAATGCAAGTAACAGGACTAGAATTAATCTACAAAAAAGGATATTACAACACTAGTGTAGACGATATCTTAAAAGAGCTTTCCCTTTCTAAAGGTGCTTTTTACTATCATTTTGATTCTAAAGAAGACTTTTTTGTTCAAATTATAGACAACCTTATTGTGCGTAGAGTATATAGTATGTTAATTGAACCTATAGAAGGCCATGACAATCCTTTAGATTTAATTACAAATTGTTTTGATAATGCTCTGGAAACTGCAGTTCATAATGAAATGGACTTTGGTTTTATGTTAAGTAATTTAATTGCCGAATTTAACGGTAAAAATGATACCATAATGAAACATTTAACCGATGTTTTAAAAATATGGGAAGTTAACTTAGTTACTACATTACAAAAAGGAAAATTTAATGGTTTTATAGATAGGCATGTAGACTGTGAAGGCGTTGCTACCTATTTAATGAGTTCTTTTATTGGTATTAGAACACTAATGACCGATGTTGCTCCAAGTGCACGTAAATACAGGTTTATGGCACAATTAAGACAATACTTAAAAAGTATAGAACTAAAACCAGAAAACGTATAGATTACTTTTTACTTAAAATTTCAATAACTTTTTGAACTACAGTTTTGGGTTCTATAGTATACATTACCCTTTCATAACCCTCTGGGAATTTATTTCCGTAAACAGATGTTGGTAAAAAAGGGTATTGTTTAGTATCAGATGTTAAACAATTTTCCATCTCTTGCCCAAAAGGAGCAAAACCAGCATAAGGGTGTGTAACCCCCCAAAGTGTAATTGTAGGTAAACCATACATTGCAGCTAAATGAGAGTTACCACTATCCATGGCCAACATAACATCTAGATTAGAAATAAGGGTAAGCTCTTCTTTAAAAGGCAAATTACCTGCAATATTTATACAATTAGTATAAGTCTCTTCTAATTTTTGAAGTTGCTTTTTTTCCGATTTTCCGCCTCCAAAAAGTAAAATAGTATTCTCATTTGTAGCGTCTATTTGCTTAATAACCTTTTCCATTAATTCCAAAGGATACATTTTTCCTTTAAAAGCTGCAAAAGGGGCAATTCCTATCCATTTTTTTGGAGAAGATCCTACTAATTTTACAATAGTATCTTCTATAGGCTCTCTTTGTAAAACATTTTCTTTAGAAAGGTTTATGGTATACCCTAATTTTCTAAAAACGTCTGCATATCTTTCAGGCGTAGTTTTTAAAGGTTGTATGGTCTTAACTTTAAGAGCCGTTAAATCCTTTTTCTCTTGTCTGCCTTTATTTATTTGAACAAAAGGAATAGAGCCTAGTACAAAGTATGTTTTTAAAATATTACTTCGTAAAACATTATGTAAATCTGCCACTTGGGAAATACCTAAATTTTTAAGCTCTTTAGATAGTTTTCTTAAACCAAGAACACCCTTATGTTTCCCTTTAACATCAGCCTCATATACCTGCACATTTTTTAATTGCGCAAACATAGGTCTAAAAAAAGCTCTGGTTAAAACCGTAATTTTTATTTGAGGGTTTTGTTTAATTAATGTAGAAAGCACAGGAATAGTCATTGCTACATCTCCCATAGCGGATAATCGAATAACAAGAATGTGCTTTTGTGTGCCCACAAGAAATTGTATTTATTTTTGCCCCCTAAGAACTGGGTTTAGCTCATCATCATTATACATTTTCATTTGCTTATAAACCTTCATAAACTTAGAGCCTTCTTCAATATCTAATAATAATTGGTCTATTGCAGTAGTAAGGTCTTTTTTTTGCTCTAAAAGAACATTTAATTTTGAAGTACAAGTAGTTATATGTTCTTTAGAAGCATCCTTACGGTCTACTTCTTCTTGCATATGGTAAATTTTTAATGCTAAAATAGATAAACGATCTATTGCCCATGCAGGACTTTCTGTATTTATAGTAGCATTTTCTTTTACTTGTACCAATTGGTATTTATTTAGAAAATAACTGTCTATATACTCTACTAAATCTGTTCTGTCTTGGTTACTAGCATCAATCTTACGCTTTAGTGTTAATGCTGCTTCAGGGTTAATTTCTGGATCTCTTATTATATCTTCATAATGCCATTGCACGGTATCTATCCAATTTTTTCTATACAAAAGATGGGAGATTTCGTTCTTTGGATATGGGTTATTAAAAGGCTGCTTAACATCATCCAAAACATGATATTGCTGAATGCTTTTTTCAAAAATATCGAAAGCAAATTGACTAAACATAATAATAAATTTTAAACAAAGATACCTATTTTATGATAGGAATAAAGTAGAACAAAAAACTAATAAAGGAACTACAATACTAAGTATTAATGCTACTTCTTTATATTTAGGTTTTTCTATAGATTCTACATAGTTTGTGAAAAAAATAGCAGAAGAGAAAAAAGTAAAAATAATAGGATTTCCGTTGCCAAAAGTTAATAATACAATTACTAACCCTAAAAGAAAAACATAGGAAATTAATCGCATAGTAGTTACTTTACCAACGCCTGAGGCACCCATTTTAAGAAAAGCTAATACACTAATAAAAATATTTAGTAAAATGTAAATACTATATTTAGCATTAGTTCCCCAATTTAAAAAGTAGTCTTTATTAAAATGAAAATTAAAGGTATACTGCTCTAAAAAAAAGGAGGAGGAATTTGCTAAAATTAAAATACTATATGTTATAGAAGTAAAAGCAACTATTCCTACAATTGGTACTAACCAATTTCTTATATTTTTAGGCTCGTAAATATAAATTGCAGCAAAAACAAGTATTAAAAACAAAAGAGACCAATTGTAAAATAAGGACGCTATTAAAATCCATAAAGTGGCATCAAAAATTTTTAACTTAATACTTTTTAAAGATTTTATACTTAATATTCTTCTAATTGCTAGCAACAAGAAAAACATACTTACTATAGCCTTACTATCTAGTAGGGTTTCTGGAAAAACAAAACATAATGCAGCAAAAATTAACATTGCAAAAGAATTTGCACCAGTAATTTTATTACGCTGAATAATAAAATTAGCAACAAAAACACTGCTCATTAAAATTACTATTACCGCAACTCTTATAAGTATTTGTTCTGTTTTTAATGCTGCATTAGGAAGATAAAATTGTACTAACCAATAGAGCAAAAACAAAAAAGTTACTACAATTATGTAGTTTATTGGCTTTGTTTTGCCAAAAATGCTTGAAATCATCCTTGATTTTTATATTTTTGCACCGTAAATATACTATAAGATGAAAGCATTTTTTGAAAGCATACAAGATTTATTTGTAAATGTACTATTTGCTCCTTTAGACACATTACGTTTTATGGAGAGCTGGTGGGCAGCAAATACCCTTAATTGGATTTTTATGATAATAGGATCAATAGCTATGGTTTATTGGATGCTAGAATTAAAAAAATACAATGATAAAGGAGAAGAAGATAAGAGTAGCACAAGCCACTCTTACTTATAAATCGAATCCTAAGTCCTTACGATAATTCATCTTATCAAAATGTAGTTTTTCTATGTTTTGATAAGATTTTTTTAGTGCTTCTTTGAAATCTTCTCCATAAGAAGTAATTGCCATTACACGACCACCATTAGTTACCACTGTACCATTTTCTATTGTTGTTCCTGCATGGAAAACTAAAGAATCTTCTATCGTATTATATCCTGTAATTTCTTTACCTTTTTCATACGCTTCTGGATATCCGCCAGAAACGGTCATAACCGTAGTTGCTGTACGATCATCTAACTCAATATTTATAGTATCTAAAGTTTGTTTCCCAACTGCCTGAAAAACCTCTACTAAATCATTCTTAATTCTTGGGATAACAACCTCTGTTTCGGGATCTCCCATACGAACATTGTATTCTATTACTAGAGGATTATTATTAACCTTTATTAAGCCAATAAAAATAAATCCTTTATATGGTAAGTTATCCTTTTTAAGACCTTCTACAGTAGGAATAACAACTTGCTCATGTATTTTATCCATGAACTCTTTATTTGCAAAAGGAACGGGTGAAATAGCTCCCATGCCTCCGGTATTTAATCCAGTGTCTCCTTCTCCTATACGTTTGTAATCTTTAGCTGTTGGTAGTACTTTATATCCACTCCCATCTGTAAGAACAAAAACAGAAAGCTCTATACCATCTAAAAACTCTTCGATAACAACAGTAGCACTAGCGTTACCAAATTTAGAATCTACCAACATTGCTTTTAGCTCATCCTTTGCTTCTTGCAAATCTTTAAGAATTAAAACTCCTTTACCCGCAGCTAAACCATCTGCCTTTAACACATATGGTGCATTTAAGCTTTCTAAAAAAGCATACCCTTCTTCCAAGTTTGCAGAGGTAAAACTTTCATACTTAGCAGTAGGTATATTATGTCTGTACATAAACTCTTTTGCAAACTCTTTACTACCTTCTAAAGTAGCTGCTGCTTTTTGTGGGCCAATAACAGGAATATGCTTTAAAGCTTCATCTTTTAAAAAATAATCATGAACTCCGTTAACCAAAGGATCTTCTGGCCCAACAATTACCATTTCTATAGCGTTCTCAATCACCGCTTTTTTTATAGCTTCAAAATCATTAACACCTATTGCTAAATTAGTTGCAATTTCTGCTGTTCCTGCATTACCAGGTGCAACAAATAAATTAGATAATTTAGGGCTTTGTTTAAGTTTCCAAGCAAATGTATGTTCGCGGCCTCCAGAGCCAAGAATAAGTATGTTCATGGTAAAAAATTTTGGCAAAAATAGGCGATGCCAATTTATAATTTAAGTTTTCTAAGAAAAATTACGATGTTCTTTTTTTTGAAGCTCCTCTTTGGATAGGGACTTAAAATAATCAAATACAATCTTTAACCCTTCAGAACGCTCCACTTTAGGCTCCCAATCTAATATTTCTTTAGCTTTAGAAATGTCTGGTTGTCTTTGTAATGGATCATCTTGTGGTAAAGGTTTATATATAACTTTCTGAGAAGTTCCTGTAAGTTTTATAATTTCTTCAGCAAATTCTTTTATAGTTGTTTCATGCGGATTACCAATATTAATAGGGTCTGTATAATCACTCATTAATAATCTATATATCCCCTCTACTTGGTCATCTATATAACAAAAAGAACGTGTTTGTGAACCATCACCAAAAACAGTTAAATCTTCGCCACGTAATGCTTGTCCCATAAAAGCAGGAACAACCCTACCGTCATTTAAACGCATTCTAGGGCCATAAGTATTAAAAATACGAACTATACGGGTGTCTAACCCATGAAAGCGGTGATATGCCATTGTAATAGACTCCATGAACCTCTTAGCTTCATCGTAAACTCCTCTTGGGCCTATTGGACTTACGTTGCCATAATATTCCTCGTTTTGCGGGTGGACTAATGGGTCTCCATATACCTCTGAAGTAGATGCTACTAGAATTCTAGCATTCTTTTGTTTAGCTACACCTAAAAGGTTTAAGGTTCCCAATGATCCTACCTTTAAAGTCTCTATAGGAATTTTAAGGTAATCTATAGGGCTTGCTGGAGAAGCAAAATGTAAAATATAATCTAACTCCCCAGGAACATGAACAAATGTACTAACATCATGATGTTGAAATTCAAAATTCTTTAAGGGAAAAAGGTGTTCTATATTCTTTAAATCTCCTGTAATAAGATTATCCATACCAATTACATGATACCCTTCTTTTATAAAACGATCACATAAATGTGACCCCAAAAATCCTGCGGCTCCTGTAATTAGTATTCTTTTCATTTTATTGTTTGCTTTCAAATTAATATGCCTTTTCTTCTCCTCTAATAGCATTTATTATTGTTTGAATAATAATTTTTATGTCCATAATAAATGACCAATTCTCTACATAAAAAATATCAAAACGTATTCTGTTTTGAATATCACTTTTTTTTTCAATTTCCCCTCTATAACCTCGAACTTGAGCTAAACCAGTTATGCCTGGTTTAACAAAATGGCGCAACATATATTTATCTATCGTATTAGCATATTCATTTGTATGTTTTAGCATATGTGGCCTAGGGCCTACAATAGACATATTTCCAAAAAAAACATTGTAAAATTGAGGTAGCTCATCTATACTTGTTCTTCTTATAAATTTTCCAATTTTAGTTACCCTCATATCATTTTTTCCTGCTTGAATAGCGTCTGAAGAATTATTTACCCCCATAGATCTAAACTTAAAGCATTGAAACTCCTTATTGTCAAAACCAGTTCTTTTTTGAATAAAAAAAACAGGTCCTTTAGATTCTAATCTTATAAGTATTGCTAGTATTGGTCCAATCCATATTAAAAGACCAAAAATTACAATTAATGAAAAAACAATATCAAAGGTTCTTTTTAAAAAAGCATTAATTGTAGTATGCAATGGAATATCTCTTAATGAAAGAATAGGTAGATAATCATAATATTCAAATTTTAATTTCTTAGAAAAAATATTTTTATTATCTGGTAAAAATTTAAGAGTCTTTAAATTATTATCTGCAAAATTAATAAACCCTGTTAATTCTTCATTCCCTAATTCTGAAACAGAACAATATACTTCATCTATTTTATTATCAACAATAAATCTATAACAAGTAGTTGGATCAAAATTATCTCTTTTAGGGTCAAATTGATTTACAAATTGAAAACCAAATTCTGTTCTTTCCTGAAAAACTTCTATCAATTGATCCGTTTTTTTATTTTTTCCTATTACAACAACTCTTCTAATGTTTCCTTTAACACTTTTTCTATATTTCATTAATAGTAAGTAATTCAAAAATTTTATAACTCCTATACTAACTAATATCAAACCAAAATATTGAGCCATTGCTAGTCGGCTCATATTAGGTTGTTTAAAAAAGCCTATAAATGCATATAATAACAATCCAAAGAATACAAATTGATTAAATAACTTACGAAGTATATATACTACTTTAGAATACCTATATATTTTATAAAATTCGTTCTTATAAGAAAGTAAAATCCATGAAAGAGATAAATAACTATGGAATAAGATAGGAGTCTGAAAATTAATTGGCATATAATATGCAAATAAATTTATGACCAATAAATCTATTACTAAAAAGATTGGGGTTATATACCCAGAAAACCTGTGTTGCTTAAATAGCATTAATCATCTAAATTTTTCTATAAAAAAGAAATACAATGTATAAAGATACTTTTTATTTAGTGTTTAACAATTATTAACTAAATACCTTTGCTTTTAAAATCTAAATATTTTTTTTCAACAAAGTTTTTAATTTCTTTTTGAAACCTATCTACACTAAACTTTAAAGCGTGTTCTCTTATTAATATGGGGTTAAATTCTAGCTTGCTAAAATTGTTTATTGCCTTAATAATAGCTTGTTCAGACTGTTCATAAAAAAAAACTCCTGTTTTATTATTAATCACTGTTTCTTTAAGACCTCCCTTTGCATAAGCAATTACAGGTGTTCCACAAGATTGGGCTTCTACAGGCACAATTCCAAAATCTTCTTCTGCAGCATAGATAAATGCTTTAGCTTTTTGGAGATGAATTTTCAATTCATTCCCAGAAATAAAACCTAATAATGTAATATTCCTTTTTGCAATTTTATTTATTTTTTTAAACTCAGGTCCCGCACCAGCAACAATTAATTTTTTATTTGGCATCTCATTAAATGCTCTAACTATTAATTCTACTTTTTTATAAGATACCATCCTAGAAGCTGTAAAATAATATTCTTCTTTATTTTCATTTAATGTAAATAAATCTGTATCAACTGGAGGGTATATTACTGTTGCTTCTCTATTATATATTTTTTTAATTCGACCAGCCACAAAATTAGAATTTGCTATAAAATAATCTACTCTATTTGTATTTAGTATATCCCAATTTCTTATTTTATGCAAAACATATTTAGCATAAATTCCTTTTAACCCATTATTTAAACCTGTTTCTTTTAAATATTGATGGTATAAGTCCCAAGCATAACGAACGGGAGAATGACAATAGCAAATGTGCAATTGATTTTGGTTGGTTAGAACTCCTTTTGAAACGGATGCTGAAGAACTTAATATTAAGTCATACTCTGTAAAATCAAATTGTTCTATTGCATATGGAAACCATTGTAAAAATTTTTGATGCCCTTTTTTTGCTGTAGGTAATTTTTGAATAAAACTAGTCGTAACTTTTTTTCCATTAAGAATTGCTTTACGATCTTCATTTTTTAAAAAATCTACTAAAGCAAAATGGTCAAAATCTTTCCAAATAGAGTTAAAGGATTTTATTACTTTTTCTGCCCCTCCGTCTACATAATACCAATCGTGTACTAAAGCCTTTTTCATTTTTTTTTAATATTAGAAAATACTTAGTCTATATATTTTCATTAATAATTTTAAGTACTTTTTTAGCACTCTTCTCCCATGAATATTTTAAAGATAAATCCTCCTGCTTAATTTTATTCTTATTTAGATTTTTAAGCCCTAATAAAATATTGTTTTTAATATCATTAATAGAGTACGGGTTAAAAAAAAACACATCATGATTTTCACATACCTCTCTAAAAACAGGAATATCAGAAACAACAACAGTTGTTTGTTGACTTAAAGCTTCAATAATAGGAATCCCAAAACCCTCATACAAACTAGGATATACAAATAAAGTGGCTCTTTTATAAAACTCTACTAAATCTGCATCTAAAATATTGCTTAAAAATTTAACCCTAGTATTGTCTTTCTTAATATAATTTTGAATAAAATGCTTATTTACATTACCAATAATATATAAATTTAAATTGGGGTCATTTATTAAATTAAAAGCATCAATAAGACTTTTAAAGTTTTTCCTTGGGTGATGTGAAGAAACTGTAAGTATATATTTTTTATTTAATAATTTATTTTTAACATTTTCATGAAATTCATTACTTAAAAAAAAGGGGGCTACGGCGTTATATATAACTGAAATCTTATTCTCATGAACACCAAGTATTTCAATAATTTCATTTTTTGAAGTTTCACTTACAGTTAATACAAAAAGTGCTTTTTTAACTATTCTAGGAATTAAAAAATTATAAAATGTATAAAATGATTTTGAAAACCATTCTGGATGTACTTTAAAACATAAATCATGAATTGTTACTACTTGGTTTTTGATAAAAAGAGGAGCGGTATTACACAATGAAATTAATAATGCATTTTTGCTAATAACATATTTTTGAAGTGTAATTTGTTCCCATGCATGGCCACTAAATGGTCCTATACATTTTACATTTAATTCTTTTGCAACATCAACATGAATTATATTTTTTGGAGAAACAAAAATAATATCTGGATTTAGTCTTTTTAACTCTTTAGAAATTTCTATTCCAAATCTTTGTACACCCGTAATTTTTTGGGTTAAAAATCGTGCGTTAACTATTATCATTTTCTAAATAAGTTCTATAATAAAAAAGAGAATTAAAAATACTAAAAAGTACAATTCCTGTATTCCTATTTATTATATTCTCCGTTAGGAAACATATTAAGAAGAAAACAAGAAAATAAAAGTAACTATTGTCATTTATTATCAATGCTCTTTTAAAAAATAAAATAAAACTATATACAATGATAATAAAACCTAACAAACCAAAGCTTATATAAAAATGAAAATATTGATTATGTGTATTATATATTTTTTTTTCATAAACATTTGTATTAAAACTCTTTTCGTAGCAACTATTTAACACCCCTTGAACACTACCCGTTCCAAAACCGTAAATAGGAACCTGTTTACTTATTTCAAAAGCACATTTATAAATCCCGTTTCTTATATTAAATGAATTATGGTGAATCCCTTCTGGATAAAAAGATTTAGTTGTTGATATTTCTTTTATTCTACTATTTAGTGGAGAAAAGAAAGTAACAAAAACAATTGAAATAAAAAAAAGAAACAATAATAAAAGAGCTCTTAATCTATTTTTATTATTCTGTATTATTATGCATGAAAAAACAATTATTAAAGCCAATAAAGGACCTCTACTACTAGCAAGTAAAAGTGTTGGTATTATTACTAAAACAATTCCAACATTAAGCCATTTTTTTTTAAATCTATTATAAAACAACAAAATTAAAGCTAAAGCTAACATTAAGCTTAAATAAATTGGGTGTTCATGTATAATAGGAATTCTATCTAGTTCTGCTCTGAGGCTTACAACACTAAAATAATCTGAATTTTCTATAAGTATTTTCCCTATCAATATTTTATAGGTAATAAATAAAAATACTACACAAGAGAATATACTACTAGCTATTATATAAATTTGGATAAACGTTTTTATTTTAATTGAATCATAAATTTGACAACAGAAAATTAATAACGGGAAAAGAAAAAAAACATAACTCCTTTCTACAAAAGAAAAACCATTTTTTATATCTAAAGACCAAAATAAACCCATTAAATACATTGTAAATGGTAATGAGAGCCAAAATAAACTTTTTAATATATCTTTTTTATTTAACAATGATTTAGATTTTGTAATATAACACCATACCCCAGCAATAACAAAAAATAAAATTGCAATATTTACCATTGCCATACTTAACAATGGTAAAACAGCTAGGCTATATAATAAAATATGTCTAACCATTTTTATGCTCCTCATAGTAACTTTTCTTTATCTCTATTTTGCCTTATTGCCAATCCATAAGGTATTGCTAAATATACCCATAAAAAAAGCATTATAAATGATGGAAAAGCGTTCAAAGAAATGTACATAGCTAACAACCCCCCAGTAATAATAATGTTTTTAAGTTTTAAAGCTGTTCGTAACGTTATTATCAAGAAGGATAAAAAAAGAACAAACCCAATAATACCATATTCTGCCCAAATTTCTAGATAAACATTATTTGGAATTGCTCTAATGTTATCTCTGTTAAAAAAATTTATAGACCATTTTGAGTGGTTATCTACTATATTTAAAATGGTATTATATTCATCATAATGCAACCCATAATTATATGGCCCTACCCCAAAAAAAGGATTATCAATACCTGCTTCATATGCTATATTTCCTGTTAAATACCTATCTACCTTAGAAAGGTTAGATGTTGTAAGGGAATTTAAAGGGGTAAAGAGTTTATCATGTACATATTTTTTATAGAAATCTCCTTTAATAAAATATACTAGTAATATCATTAAAAGGGGGATTATTATAAGAATTATTCTTAGTACTTTTTTCTTTAAAAAATAACTTTTAAAATACACACCTAATAGTAAAATTGCACTAAAAATAGAGATTGTAGAAAAAGAAACAAGAATAGAGACCATAAGAAACCATGCTATCTTTATTTTATTTAAATAAAAAGCTATAGTAGCCGAAAGCAAAAGATATAACCCAAAATAATTTCCTTCTTTAAAAGTTCCACATCTAACAATTCCAACTATTTTTTGTGGAGACTCATCCATGCCGGGAAGGCTTAAATATGGAATATTAAAAGCTGATGATATTGCTAAATACCACCCATAAAATGCAGCTATAACAGCACCTTTTATCCAAAAATTTAACGCTCTATTTCCTCTACTTAAGAAAAAAATTGCAAGAAAAAAAGCTCCAACATTAAGATATATATATATTAAACGAAGTAAACTATCAGGAACTCTTGCTATTCTATATGGAATGTTTTTTATAGGATAATTATAAACCCAAGGAATATTAATAATAAATGA
Organism: Maribacter vaceletii; assembly: GCF_003634105.1. Classification (GTDB taxonomy): domain Bacteria; phylum Bacteroidota; class Bacteroidia; order Flavobacteriales; family Flavobacteriaceae; genus Maribacter_B; species Maribacter_B vaceletii. The sequence continues at coordinate 1,018,083 of NZ_RBIQ01000007.1, forward strand.
AATTGTAGCTAGCAACAAAAAAAATATTAGAACATCTATTTTTCTTATAGTATTAATATAATCTTTCTTTAATTTTAATTGTAGTGAAAAGAAAATTATAATAAAAAGTAGAATTTCCGATACCTTAAGTGGGAAAAATAAATGTACCGTTAAAGCCTGCGTAAATGGTAAGAAAAGCAAAAAATAGTTAAAGAATACACTGGTTTGTATTTTCAAAGTTATATATTTTTAATATTCTTTCTTATAGTTATTTACTACACTCTCTGAAAGAGTAAGCCATTTTTCAATATGATTGCTTAACGAGAAAAACGCTAGATCTTTAATAGCTTTCTCTTTATCAATAATTTTTTTTTGTATTATTGAAGTCTCTAAGCTTTGCTCTGTTAAAATAGAAATACCTCCTATTTTAACAGATAACTCTTTTAAACCACCAACATTATTAACTAAAACAGGTAGGTTGTTTTTTATTCCCTCAAGAGCAACTCGACCAAAGGGTTCTTCCCATAAAGAAGGTACTACTAAAAGGTTTATTTTTTTATAAAATTCATCACTATTTACATGCCCTATAAACTCTATATTTAATTTTTGAAAATTCTTTTTAATTGTATTTATAAAGTCATCACTTCCATTGCCTGCTAAAAATAATTTCCAATGTAACTTATGTAAAGGTTTTGATGACAACATTTTTAACAAATATAAGACTCCTTTTTCTTCTGAAATTCTACCAATATAACCTATTTTATATATTTTCTCATCAATTTCTGTGGTACTATTAATCGAATTAGAAGCTACTGTATTATATATTACATTGTCTAGGGGGTTTTTGTTTAAACCAAATTTATAATGTCTTTTCAAAATAAAATCGCTAATGCCAATAGTTGCAAAACTATATTTATTTACTAATTTAATTTTTTGATTAGCAGTTAATTTACACAACATAGATTGCTTTTCTGAATTACAACCCCCATGATACATGGTTGCTTTATAACATAAAAGGTAATAATCTCTTAACGTATTTACTATTGGAATTTTATTTTTATGAATAGTTTTTAATATATAAGGAGAAAAACCACTTAAATTATTGGCATTAACAATATCAGGTTTGGTTACTTTTATAATATTATTAATTTCCTTTGTGTAAAACGGATTAAATGAGTCAAGTAAATGCCATATAACTTTAGACACCTTTCCTTTCTTCGTCTTTGTAAAAGGAAAGTAAATGTTTTTAATTTTTAAACGGTAAATAGTAACTCCATTTTTATCCTCTTGGTTATTCTTTTTATTTGTTAATGTTAAAACAGAAACAGTATGCCCTAATGTAACAAGACCTTCTGCCAAAAGTTGTACAGATTTTTCAGCCCCACCAATTTGATAAGGATAATATAGGGTATTTATAAAAAGAATGTTCAATCTCTTTGTTTTAGTTATTCAGTTTTAGATTATGAAAATAACAAATAATTGTTTTAATGGAATGCTTCTAATTTTTTTAATCTGTAATAGTGTTCTTTATCTCTTTCAGAAAATTTGCTTGCTGGATGACCTCCAACAATTGCTAATTTCATAACATCTTTTACAACAACACTACCTGCTTGGACAATTGCTCCTTCACCAATAGTAACACCTCCAAGTATTGTAACATCAGACCCCAGCCAAACGTTGTCTTCAATGATAACTTTTTTAATAATATAAGTGCTATCATAGGGCAAACTATTGCCATTATAATTATGAATATCAGTAATTATTTTACAATTTCTTCCTGAATGAAAATTATCCCCAATATTTACCTCTCCAAGGCCAAAGACACGTAAACCGTTAAAATTAATGTTACTACCTATTTTTGTATTCTTTGTTAAAAGAGTGAAGCCATTCGCAGTTAACTTTCCTCTTTTAAACCCAACACTTAAATTAGCAAGATATGTAAAAAAATATTTTGAAAATCTTCGATAAGTATCATAACTAAATTTTATTACTTTTTTTATCATATGTTACTCGCATTTATCATCTTTAATACTTCCTAAAAGTAGTTGAAAGTTCTATGAATTTTTTTTTATTCATAATAAATACTATTACAATTAACAAGAGATAAATAGCTAATTTTATTAAAAATTGGTTCCATTCAAAGTTAACAAAAATTAATAACGATAAGATGAAAAAACTAAATGCATAAATCATCATAAGTTTAACATAAAAATTAATCTTCATAAACTTTTTATAAACTAAACTTACTAAAACAGCAAGTATCATTTTAGATATTAGTGTGGATACTGCTGTACCCATAATACCGTACTTTATAGTAAAAAAATAATTTAAAGTTATATTTATTATCGCTGTAGAAATTGTGAGCAATGGAATAATTCTATTTCCATTCGCTTTTAAATTATAAAACAATGGAGCAACTAAAAAATAATAAATACCATTAAAAACAGCAGAAAAGGCAAAAAAAGGAACTACTTGCCAAGCGTCATGGTATGCTTTAGGAGTTAATATAGATATTACATCTTTTCCAAAAAAAGAAAGCCCCAAAGCAATAATACAATAACCTAATACAATTAATTTAGCTTTTTCTGGTATCTGATTTTGTTCTTGTTTCTTTACTTTTTCATTAAACCAAGGAACAAAAGCCTGATTAATACCTGTAGCTATAAACAAAACAATACTACCAAAAACATTCCCTAGACTATATATACCAACTAATGAGGTGCTTAAAAAGGTATTTACAAAAATTCTATCGATAAAATTTGTAGCTACTGCAGATAATGAATGTGGTACTAAAGGCAATGAATATCTTAAACATGTTTTAAGTATCTGCCAATCTATACCAAAAACAATTTCTTTGCCAAATTTACCTAATGTATAAAATCCAAAAAGAACATTGGTAATAGCCAAAGAACCAAGTACTCCTTTCGCTCCTAAATTAAACCCTAAAACTGTTATTAACACAAATACTACGTTAACAATAAAAAAAGCAAAGTTATTTTTTCCAAAACGTTTGCCTTCTTGTTTTGCTTGCATAGCACTTTGAAAAATAGCAAATACTGGGTTAAATAAAACGGAAATCATCCCTAAAAACATGTAAGGAAAAAAATCAATTGAATCTAAAAAAGGGTCAATTAGCCATTTATGAGCAACAAAAAGAATTAAACTTAAAAAAGCACTAAAAATTAAGACAAAGGTTATTATAGTTCCAAATAACTTTTTAGTTTTTAATTTGTCTCCTTTATACTCATAATAAAACCTATTTAAACTTGCATTTAAGCATAATAAATAAAATATATTAAGAAAAGAATTAATTCCTACTACAACTGCTACAATTCCATAATCATTTGTGGTCAAATAAACTGTTAATACAGGAAGTAATAATAGGTTTATTCCTTTTTGAAAAAAATTTAGGAATATGTATATAGTAGAATTTTGTACTATTTTACTCATTAAAAATTTATAAAAGCATTTATTAAAGATTTATTTTATTTATTCTCTCATTAGAAACATATTCTTGGTAAAGCCCTGTAATTAAATCATACTGAAGCATTAATTCTGAACTATCTATTTCAAAAGAAGTAAAGTTTTTGTCTACTAATTTAGAAATACTAACAAATGCTGTAGAATAAAAAAAAGCAAACTCTAATGGTAAAAATTTCATTTCTACCAATGCTATTTCAATTGGTAAATTAAAATTTGTTATTTCCCACCCGAATTGTTTAATAACTTCTAATTGTTCTTTGTCCTCATATCTATGAGGAAAGTAAACAATTTGTTTATTTAAATAATGCTTAGTAATCTTCTCTATATTTTTATTAAAATAATCTCTTGATATTATCTTACCATTAAACGGAGACCCGATAAAAAAAACTTTTTCAGTATTAGTTACTTTTGTAGACAATAATTTTCTTAACCTATTAAAATTATTAAACTCAAAATTTAAGTAAGAGTATTTATCCGTAATTAAATCTTTATACATTGTATAAAAATTTAATTTTCCTTGCTTATAATTTAAATTAATATTGCATCCTGTTAATTTTGCAATAAATACTTGCTTTGGAGAAAAAAAAGAAAAAATTTTCTCTTTTCTTAATCTTTTTTGTTCCATGTATGCAGAGTTTCCATCATCTAAAATTACAATTTTTTTAGATGTTACTCCATTAACTAAAACTGTTTGATACATTGATAAAATGTGTCCCATTAATACCAAATCAAACATATTTTCATTATAATTTAATTTAATTTTTAAGGTTCTTATTTTTATATAGTAAAGGGTTCTAGTATAAAAGTTTTTTAAAGCATTATTCTTAGATGCTTCAATTACATTTCCCTTTATCTTTAAAGTCTTAAAGACTTTTCTCATTTGTAAAATATTACTTTCACTTTTACAGTTTATAAAGTAAAATTTACATTGAGTCTTTTGGTTTAAACTACTTATATATTCGTTAGCATTAATTAGTTGTAATGGAGATTCTACAATAATAAGTATTTTCATAACCTTACACTCTATTCTTTCAAAAGAAGCTCTGTAAACTCTCTAAACACACCTTCTCCTCCTTTTTTACCTAAAATATTTATATTATATATTTCTTTTATTGTTCTTGTAGCATTTTTAGGGCAAGCAGAAATACCAACATTAGTTAACAGTTCTTTACAATTTATATCGTCTCCAATATATGCAACCTCATCTAAAGTAATATTTAATTTTTCACAAATACTTTGAGCTGCATTTAGTTTTCCTCCATTAATTTTTCCTTGAAACAAAAAATCTACTTTAAGCTTTTCTGCTCTGTTTTTAACAATATTTGTATTTTCAGAAGTAATTATTCCTGTTTTAAAACCCGCTTCTCTTAACAGTTGAAACCCCATACCATCGTGGGTATTAAACTTTTTTATTTCATCACCACTTTCAGAATAATACATCCCTGCATCGGTTAAAACTCCATCAACATCCGTAAGTACTAATTTAATAGATGATTTATTTTTAATTAAAATATATTTTTTCATTATATATTCCGCAAAAACCCAATCGTCTGGTTCATCTATTTCTGTAATAGAATATTCTGGCATTTCATAGGTTAAAATCTTACCGCTTAATCTATTTTCATTCTCCAAAATGCTTTTAACAGTTGAAATATAAAAAGCTCCATTTTCTACTAATATACCGTCAAAATCTTGTCTCCTTGGTCTATTATTATAATCATAATTAATTGGAGTTCCGTTTTTACCCCAAAAAAACCTTTTTATTCTACAAACGCTTAAAGCGGAATCATAAACACCCTGATCCATTTGCTCAATTGCACTAGAAAGGTCTTGTTCTAATAAAAAAGGTGAAGTTGCCTGAATTAATATAAATTTACTCTCTAAATCTAAATTAACATTTTTCAAATATTCAATCATTACACTTTCAGTAGATGAAGTGTCTGTAGCATTTTGAGGTTGTCTATTATATAGTTCAACTTTTTTTAAACTAAAACCAGCAACTTGTTCTTTTATTTTATTATCATCTGTAGCAACAATTACCTTGTTTATATACTTAGACTCTGAAGCAGCTTTAATTACCCAATAAACTAAAGGTTTACCACAGAAATTCTTTATGTTTTTATTCTTTATAGATTTACTACCTCCTCTAACAGGAATAAAGGCTATTGTTTCCAAATTATGCTTTTTGAAATTTTAACTTTTTTCTTTGAACCTCTTCAATTGGAAGAATTTCCTCAGCCTTATAAGACAAAGAATCATAAGTTGCTTTAATATCTCTACAAAGTTTTCGTAAACCTGCAGGTTCTAATGAAGCGGCATGGTCTGTTCCTTTCCAAGTTCTATCTTTTGTGAAGTGTCTTTCCACCCAAGTAGCTCCCAGTGCTACTGCTGCATTGTCTATTGCAATACCTAGATGATGACCAGAAAAACCAATATCTTTAACTTTATCTCCATATTTTTCTTTTAACCTAGAAATTTCTAATAAACAAACATCTTTAAATGGAACAGGGTACCCTGAAGTACATGAATAAATTACCAACCTTTTGGCTTGTTTTTTTTCTAAAAAAAAATTTACAATCTTTTCTTCTTCATCTTGAGTTGTCATACCAAAAGATAAATGTACATCTCCAGAATACTCATCTCTAAGGACCTTTAGCATTTCAAAATGATTATTACAGGCTGAAGGAACTTTTAATAAAGAAGGCTTAAAAGAAATCATTTCTCTCGCAGAAGTTACATCCCATACTGAGGTAGAATATTCAATTCCTATTTGGTTACAATAATCTCTTAACTCTTCATGCTGTTCAACAGAAAACTCTAAAAATTCTCTATGTTCTCCATATGTATCTCCGTATGAATTTGAAGGATTAGGGTGTTCTGCTAAATATTGTTCTTTAGTTAATAATTCTTTGTTATTTCTTTTTTGAAATTTAGCTACATCTGCATTACACTCTTTCGCTAACTTAATTAGCTCTTTAGCAATATCCATTTCTCCCTTGTGGTTACATCCTATTTCTGCAATTACTTTTGGTTCCTTAAATTTCATGTTATAATTTTCGTTTGTTAATTAAAATTTTTATTTAGCAGTTTAACAAAGCTACTATATTTTTGTAATACAATAATTAAATAAATTTTAATTATTGTATTACACTATTTTTTGGTCTTTTTAAGTTTAAAGAAATATCTTTAGATTTAATAATCTTAATAGATTTTTCCATATTATTTTCTTCTAAAATTAGCTTTGCAAATTCATACCAAGTCATTGGAAGCTTATCTGTAAAATGGAATGTTCCATATATACTATTTTTATTTAAAACAATTTTTTCAATTATAAATAAGCTCAAATTTAAAGTATTTGTTGGGCACCCTATTTGTTCATTGGTTACCTTCAGAATTTCTCCTTTTTGTGCCTTCTCCAAAATAGTCTTATAAAAGTTCTTGCCAAATTTTTTACTATACAACCAAGAAGTTCTAATTATAAAATACTCTTTTAATATTTTTTGAATGTATTTTTCTCCCTCCCATTTAGATTTCCCATATGCATTAATTGGGTTAGGAACATCATTAACTGTATATGGTTCTTCTTTTTCCCCATCAAAAACATAATCTGTAGAAAGATGCACTAAAATAGTATGATTTTTTTGACAACTTTCAGCCAAATTTTTAACTCCTTCAGTGTTTACTTTATAAGCAATTTCAGGAGTTTTTTCTGCTTGTTTTACATTTGTATATGCTGCACAATTTATACAATAATCGTATGTGTTTGTATGGAACAAAATCTTCAAATCAATAAGATTAGTTATATCTAACTCTTTAGAACTTTTAAAATCAAAATTAATATTTGGGTAATTTCTTGAAATTTCTTGAATTGATTTCCCCAATTGCCCATTTGCTCCAGTAACTAAAATCCGTTTCATAACTTTATTTCTGAAAATGATGGTAACTCTCTATCCTTTAATGAAATTATCATTTTAGATTCTGGATACCCCCAATTAATGCCTAATTTTTCATCATTATAAATAATCCCTTGTTCGGAATTCCTATTATAAAAATTATCGCATTGATATGTAAAAATAGTTTCTTCTAAAGCTAAAAAACCATGTGCCATACCCTTTGGTATAAAAAGTTGTTTTTTATTTATTTCAGACAATTGTATTTTAAAATGTTCTCCATAAGTGTTACTATCTTTTCTAATATCTACGACAACGTCTAAAATATTCCCTTTTACAACGGAAACCAGTTTTGCCTGAGCATAATTACCTCGCTGAAAATGGAGTCCTCTTAATGTTCCCTCTTGAGATAAAGATTGATTAGCTTGGACAAAATTTACTTCATACCCAACTATAGTATCTAAACGTTCTTTTTGGTATGTTTCAAAAAACACACCTCTATCATCTTCATAGATTGTTGGATCTATAATAAAACAACCTTTTAAATTAGTCTCTGTTACCTTCAATACAATTATTTTAAATCCAATAAGTATTTTCCATAACCACTTTTAAATAATGGCTTAGCAAGTTCTTGAAGTTGTTTTTTATTGATGTATCCCATATTATAAGCAACCTCTTCAATAGCACCTATTTTTAACCCCTGTCTTTCTTCAATCACTTCAACAAACTGTGATGCTTTCATTAAAGAATTAAAAGTTCCTGTATCTAACCAAGCGGTACCACTATCTAATATACTTACATTTAATTTTCCTTTTTCAAGATATACACGATTAATATCTGTAATCTCTAATTCTCCTCTATTACTTGGCTTAATATTCTTTGCTATAGTAACAACATCGTTATCATAAAAATAAATCCCAGGAACAGCAAAATTAGATTTTGGTTTCATTGGCTTTTCCTCAATAGAAATAGCCTTGCCTTCAGAGTTAAATGTAACCACACCATATCTTTCTGGATCTTGTACGTGATAAGCATATATTAAACCTCCATCCGGATTATTGTTATTTTGAAGCAAATCTGCTAGGCCTGATCCATAAAAGATATTATCTCCTAAAATTAAAGCTACTTTATCTTCTCCAATAAATTTTTCTCCAAGTATAAAAGCTTCTGCAAGTCCGTTAGGCTTCTCCTGCGAAATATATTCAAAGGAGCAACCTAGTTGAGAACCATCTCCTAATAAATTTTGAAAAAGAGGACGGTCTTTTGGTGTTGTTATAAATAGTATTTCTCTTATTCCTGCAGACATAAGTGTTGCTAGAGGATAATAAATCATTGGTTTATTATAAATAGGCATTAATTGCTTACTTATAGATAACGTTAATGGGTATAACCTTGTTCCTGACCCACCTGCTAAAATAATCCCCTTCATTTTATAACTTTATAGGTATTGTTTTTGATAATATTCTCTATAGGAACCCGACGTTACATTCTGTAACCATTCTTTATTTTCTAAAAACCAATCTATTGTTTTTTCTAATCCTTCTTCAAAAGTAACAGATGGTTTCCATCCTAATTCTTTATAAATTTTATTAGCATCTATAGCATACCTTAAATCGTGTCCTGGTCTATCCTTAACATATGTAATCAATTTTTTACTATTTCCTTTTTCTCTATTAAGTTTTTGATCTATCAAGTCACAAAGTAACTTTACTAAATCTATGTTTTTCCATTCATTAAACCCACCAATGTTATACGTTTCGTGAATCTTTCCTTTATGAAAAACTAAATCAATAGCCAATGCATGATCTATAACGTATAACCAATCTCTTGTGTAATTACCATCTCCATATACTGGTAAAGGTTTATTTTGAATGATATTATTTATAAAAAGTGGGATTAATTTTTCTGGAAACTGATTTGGACCATAGTTATTTGAACAATTAGAAATTACATAGGGCAAATCATACGTTTTTCCATAGGCCCTTACAAAATGATCTGAACTAGCTTTTGAAGCTGAATATGGAGAACTAGGGTCATAATTAGTTTCTTCTGTAAAAAAATCATTGTTGTTAACCAGACTACCAAATACTTCATCTGTACTTATGTGATAGAATCGTTTGTTAATATAATTCCTTTTCCATATTTTCTTTGCAGCTTGTAATAAGTTTAATGTACCAATAACATTTGTTTTTACAAATGCTAGTGGTTCATTTATAGAGCGATCCACATGAGATTCTGCTGCTAGATGTATTATACTGTCAAACTTATGCGTATCAAAAAGATTAAAAATAAAATTCTCATTAACTATATCTCCTTTTATAAAAGTGTAATTAGGAAGGCTTTCTATATCTTTTAAATTCTCTAAATTCCCTGCATATGTTAAGGCATCTATATTATAAATCTTGTAGTTTGGATATTTAAGCACAAACCTTTTAACAACATGAGAGCCTATAAAACCTGCTCCTCCTGTAATTAATATTTTTTGGTTTGGTTTATCCATTTATAATAACTCCTTTGTTTTTTTATTTAAATATTTAATGAACGACCAAACAAAAAATAGAAAAATTAAAATAGAAGGTATTAAAACAAGCCCTTTAGTAAAAAATGCTTGTTTAATTTGTTGTGGCCCTCCAAAGTTTAATATTTTTATAGTTTCTTGTTGTTCTTTAATTTCCAACTTATTAGTACCTGTAGTTTCTATTAATTTATTCTTTAGATTTAATAGCTGAGGAATATCTAGCCCTTCTTCTCCGCCTAACAATACCATTCCGTCTCCAGATGTACCGTTTTTACTTCCAAGGGCTTTTGTATAGTTTGTTACTAATAAATCAATTTGTTTAACAAGTGCTTCATTTTCTCTTATTTGAGACTCTGCATTGTCTAAATATATTTCTTTTAGTTCTTGAAAGTACTTATTTTTATTAATATAGCTTATAATTTTCTCCGCAGCATCTTGCCCCATTTTAGCATCTTTGTATAAAAAAGAAATTTTATGGTTTACATAACTACTTGCCAAAACTTCATTCTTTACAACTTGTTTTATGGAGTTATCATCTTTAAGATTTCCTAGATATTCTAAATACTTTAAGGATTCTTCTAAATTTACTACCTTATTATTAGATTCCTGAACAGGTTCAATTTCTATTTTAAATCCTTTTATAGCTTCTAAATCTATACCTATACTACTATAAAATTCATTATCCTTTCCTTTAATTTTAGACTGTAATTCATTAACTATTCCATACAAATAATCCTTACTTTCAAAATTAGGTTTTACAATAACCTCTGTCTTTTTTGTGATGGTAGATATTTGTTTTAAACCATATCCTAAACCAACTCCTACCACTCCTAAAAGCACTAAAATTAGTAGGTTTTTTTTAAAGTATAGAAATACGCGAAGAATCCCAATAAAAACCTTATGAAATCCTTTTTTAATTAACTCAAACAACTGCCCTAAATCTATTTCATCAGAAGAAGTATTGTTTGTTGGTGATTTTTCTTCCATTTTATTTGGTATTAAATATCTGTTTCAAAATTTTATCTGTAATTAAATAGGTTGGTTTTACGCCTGTAGTCCCTAAACCACCAGAAGCTAATGTGCTTCCTGTTTCTAATGGATTATCAGAAGCATAATAGGCATACCTTACTTTTACATCTTCTTTTATACTCTTACGTATTTTAGATGCAGATTGTATTGCTTTTTGGTAGTGTACACCTTCCATTTCTAGGCCTATAACATTCCAGGTAGATTCATAAAAAAACTTAAGAATATCTTTATTTTGCAATGATGTTCCTAAAACCGATACCATTGTACCTTCAAAAACTTGTAAACCATGTCCTTTAAAATCTTCGGCACACAATTCGTTTTTAAAAGGATAATTATCTGCGGTGCCTTCAAAGATATGAGAAGAAGGAATCATTAAATCTCCTTTACCGCCATCTAATATACCTGCTTTCCCCATAACAGAGATTGAATCAATATTTAAAAATTGAGGTTTCTCACCTTCTTTTTTATATGGTTTTAAAAACTCATCTATAGTTTCATATGCTTGTTCTCCAAATGCATAGTCCATCACAAAAATTACTGGTAGCTCTTCTTCTTTTAATGTATCTGAAAAAGAGTAACAACAACTATCTTTTCCTAATTTAGCCATGTCAAAAATCTGAATATCTATATTAGTCCCAGATTTATCATCTATACTAATCATACCATTTTTTAGAGCAACACTTTTAACCTTGTCCCTTAATTTTCCATTTTCTGAAGCGCTTAAAGCTTCATAAATTTCTAAATCGTTTTTGGTGTCTTTAAATTCATTTTTAAGTGCTTTTCTTGCAAATAAAGAATTCATTACACTATGCATGTTTGCACTAATAATATGGATGGGTCTGTTTAGTAAGTTATTAGCTACTAAAGTTTCTTTTATTGTGTTTGCCCAAAGCTCCCCATGTATATGATGACCTAAGGTTTCTCTAAGTATAGAGCTAAAGGTAATTGCTCGCTTGTTTCCTGAAACCTCTTCCTCTATTGCTAGTTTACCTAACCAGTATATTATTCTTAAGAATCTTTCTGGATCTGTTTTGGTAGCAAACTTTTCATAAACACTAATAATTTCTTCAAAAGAACGCCCTAAAATATTTGCGGTGTGTATTAATGCTACTTCTCTTTCGGACTGAGATAATTTCTTTTTACTAACAGAAGCTTCTAGCTTTCCCCAATCTCTTATAGTCTTATTCGTGTCTTCTATTAAAACCCTTTTACAAATTTTTTCAGATTCAATAATTAAAAAAGTTATATGCGTTAGAATATCATAAATATCAGAGCGCCCTCTGGTTATTTCAATATTCATTTGCTCATCATCAATTCTATAGCAATTTCTTCTTCTTTTAGGAGGAACTATAGCTTTAAAATGAGATTTACTATAGCCTTCGTCTGCGGTTAAGTTTATAAATCTGCATTGCTCTATACCTTCTGGTAGGCGTTCTAAAACATAAATAAGACCGTTTAATTCTGATTTTTCTTCTGCAATAGAACCATAAATTTCTGGGCGTAATAATAGTAAAGCATCTTTAAGTGTTTGTCCAGATATTCCAGTTGGCTTATAAAAGCCGCGATTAAATAAATGGCGCATTGTAATATACAAGCGTTCTATAGCATTGGTAGATTCTTGTGCTCTAGTTGTAATTATTGCTTTTCCCATATATCTATTTCATGTAAAATTACAATTTATATTTAACTAATTGTAGTACTATACTTATGTAATCCATTCGCTAACTTACGGTCATTAGATAGTCTTTGTACTTTATTTTGACCTCCTAGTTTACCTATAGATTTCATGTAAGATGTATATCCTCCTGGTTTTATTTGTGTAATTTTTAAGGTTTGAAGCACATTCCCAACTATTAAATCGTAATAATAACTATTCTGATTTTGTAAAGATGTATCCAAAGTTTCAATAAACTTTTCCATATTATCTGGTAAAGTTTCAAACTCTATTAACCACTCGTGAAATGGAAGTTCATTTTCTTGTGGTGTTATTTGTGGTGCAACCGTAAATTCATTTACACTAGCATTAGTTGCGCCAATAGCTTCTTGCATAGCCTGCTCAACTTCTTTAGCTATTACATGCTCTCCAAATGCCGATATAAAATGTTTTATACGCCCAGAAACTATTACTCTATAGGGTTTTAAAGAAATAAACTGAACGGTATCTCCAAGGTTATATGCCCATAAACCTGCGTTTGTAGAGATAATCATAACATAATTTACATCTATTTCTACATCTTTTATTGTTAGTCGTTTTGGGTTTTCTTCAAAAAAATCATCGGACTTTATAAACTCATAAAATATTCCAGAGTTTAGTAACAAAAGCATGCCTTTTTCTTTTTGAGAATCTTGGTAGGCAAAAAAACCTTCGCTAGCAGGAAACAGTTCTATACTATCTACTTTTCTTCCAATTAAATTCTCGAACTTGGCTCTGTATGGTTCGTAATTTACACCTCCGTAAATAAATAAATTAAAGTTTTTAAATAAGTCTCCAACTTTTACTTTAGATTTTTCATTTAGCTTTTCAAAATACATTTGTACCCAAGAAGGTATTCCTGCTATAACAGTCATGTCTTCATTTATGGTTTCTTCTACAATAGCATTTACTTTAGTTTCCCAATCTTCTATACAGTTGGTTTCCCAACTGGGAAGCCTATTTTTTTGTAAATAATTTGGAACATAATGTGCAGATATTCCTGATAAACGACCTAAATTAATTCCATTTTTTAGTTCTAATTCTGGGCTACCTTGCAAAAAAATCATTTTACCATCTACAAAAGAGGAATTACCTGTTTCGTTAATATAAGTTAGTATTGCATTACGAGAAGCATTTACTTGTTCTTTTATAGATTCTTCTGTTATAGGAATATATTTTGCTCCAGAAGTTGTGCCAGATGTTTTGGCAAAATATATAGGCTTTCCTGGCCATAAAATATTTTCTTTACCCTTTACAACCTCCTCTACATAAGGCTTTAACTCCTCATAATCTCTAACGGGTACTGCTTTAGAAAAATCTTCAAAAGAACCTATTTTATTAAAATTATGATCTTTTCCAAACGAAGTGTTTTTTGCTGTATTTATTAGGTTTTGAAATACTTTTTCCTGCGCTTTAACCGGGTTATTTACCCACTTTAAAGTCTTATTTACAATATTTTTTGCAAATATTTTTGCGGCTACGGATTTTAATGACATACGTTTTATTTAAAATCTATAAAATCTGTTGGGTTTACTGGCGCACCATTATTCCATATTTCAAAATGTAAATGCGGACCTGTTGTTAATTCTCCCGTATTACCTACGGATGCAATTACTTCACCAGCCCTAACAACTTCTCCTTGTTTTTTGTTTAAAGAACCATTGTGCTTATATATACTTAATAAACCATCTTTATGTTCTATAATAATTACATAACCTGTATCTGCTGTCCACTCTGCAAAAATAACCATGCCGTTTGCAATAGCTTTTACTGGAGAATCTTTGGGTGCAACCACATCTACTGCATAGTGTTTTGCATTTGCATCATATTCTTGAGAAATTATTCCAGATATTGGAGGAAAAAGAATAAAATCGGTGTTTGTTGTATTTTGTTCAAATAAATTATACTTATCCTCTAAAGCTACTTCTGCTCTTAACAAAGAATCTTGTTTAATTGGTGTTAAATCTACTGTTGATGGATCTAATTTAAATTTTCCAAAAAGAGAATCTCTACTCACTTCATTATTCTCAATATCTCCTCTTAATACTTTACGAATATTATCTAAATACCTATTGGTATAATTTAATCTTCTCACTAAAGAGTCCGTTTTATAAGTAAGTACCGTAGCTTGTCTTTTAAGTTTTGTAGAAGAATACCCTGGAATATATTCTCTTAAAGGGGTAAAAGCTATTAACAAAGTAGTAAAGCCAATTAGTGCTATAATACAAAGAGTTCCGGTTACAAAAACATTTAGTCTACTAAGCTTAAAAGATATTTTCTCTTCAAAAGTACTTTCGTTTAATATTACTAAACGATACTTATGAAGCAGTTTTCTTTTTATTTCTTTCCTTTTCTTTGTTTTCTTAGCCATTAATCACAAATATAATGCTAGTATTAAACTTTAACTAACACAACAATAAATTATCTTATTAAGCATTATAAATATATATAATTGTTGTTTTATTTTATTAAATATTCACTTTTTAAAATTTAATACGATTCTATAAACTTTTTAGTATCTTTGTTTTCTATAAAAATCATACAAGATGATAGCTTTACAAACATTTTTAGCCATTGGTGCACCACAAATAATATTAGTAGTAGTAGTAGTTCTTTTATTATTTGGAGGTAAAAAAATACCTGAATTAATGAGAGGCTTAGGTAGCGGCATTAAAGAATTTAAAGATGCCTCTAAAGACGAAGACAAATTAGAAGAAAATAAAGAAGATTAATTTTTATAATACACCATAAAAAAACCCAGCAAATGCTGGGTTTTTTTATGGTGTATCCCCAAAATACATTCCTGTTTTTTTAGGAAATATAATGTTATAATTACCTTTTACTATTCAAACTCCTCTAACTTTTTAAAAATTAGCTTTGTAGGAAATTAACAAAAATTTAGACTTTACCTCTATTTATAGGTCTTTCACAACAAAAAATATTCCTCCTCCATCCATATATATAGATTTGTGATAAACCATAAGCAACCAAAAAAATATATCGCTTGTGTTTATCAGAAAGCTATGCATATTAAAAGTTTCCTCGATTTAAATAAACCCATATCTAGTAAGACTAATTTATTACTATTATTTGTTTTTATTCTGTTTTCCGTAAACACAGGATTCTCTCAAATAAATAATGGAAATTTTAGAGTAGACCTAAGCTCTACAACTATGGGGCCTTGTGGTGGCAGTAATAACGGAACAAGTACTGTTGGTATTACAGCCAAAATGGCCAATTTAAATACTTTTAAAATAAATTTTGATTTACCAGATGGTGTAACTTACCAAACAGGAACAGCACTTATAGTAAACCAAACGGGTTCTTCTAACTTTACATTATCAGAATTTGATATAACAGATTTAAATAATCCAATTTTTCAAATAGAAAGACCAAGTAATGCAAATTGGCAAGTTTCCGATTTTGTGGAATTTACTTTTAATAAAACAGCTGCTTGCGAAGCAGTACAATATTCTTATAATGGCGGACTTTTTAAAGATGCGCATACTATAACTTATCTACAAGGAACATCTGCTAGGTCTCATAACGACACAGATGTAACTGTAAACGCATATAGCTTTTTAAGTGCCTACCTTGCTGTAGAAGATATAACTACGGAAAACGCACTTGTAGGGCAAACCACAAATAGGCCAATTACTATTACAAACTCTGGAAATGGTAGCATACAATCTTTTGTCCATGATGTAGAGGTTTCTCCTGGTTTACAAAGTAATTACCAGTTATCTTTTAATGGCACTATACTTACGCCATCTATAAGTGGAAATATGTATACTTACCAAATAGACCTCAATTCTGCTCCCTTTTCAGGACAAGTTGGGGATGGTGATGCCCTTTTTGAAAACGAAAATATTGTTCTTAATGAAAGACTAGTTCTTACAAATTGTGCGAATAATCAAGTTACAAGACATAGTCCTAAATGGGGTTGTACATCTGGTACTTACTGCCAAATAGGAGCTCCTATTCCTGGGTTTATTGGTGTTGATCAAGAATGGTCAGACATAAATTTAATTACAGTAAATGAGCCACGCCCACGTTGGGATGCGCCAGTAACCTATACCTATAGACTAGAAAATGATGCTAGTGCAGATAATGCATATGATGTAAACTTTAATATTGGCTTTACTTGGGATAGTAGATACTCTTCCATTGGTTTTAATCCTATGTATGGTGATGATAATGGCACAAATCGCCAATTATCAAATTTTAGATTTTCTGGAGGAGCCAATTTTTCTCCACAAAGATGGCCTAGCACAACAACAAGTGGTACTGGACTAGGTTCCTACTTATTCGGAGCAGATTTTTTTACTAGTGATCCAGATGGCGCAGGCGGATTAGAAGATTTAGATGGGGATGGTTTTTTTGATGATATGTTACCTGGTGCATCTACTGAAATAAATGTAGACCTTACTATGTTGCAATTAAACCCTGCATGTGATGCTTATAATGCAGATTACTCAGAAAGCTTAAGTTTAAATATAGATACTTGGACTGTAAATAAATGTAATAACAGCAATAAAACATTAAGAGAAGAATTAGAAAGACATTATGTAAGAAGAGATGCCTTATTTAATTGGGAATTCCCAGAAGATTATGATTTAGATGCAGAAGATGGTTCTGTTTTTAATTTAAATTTTGTTGGTAGTTTTGTTGCTTCTAACCAATCTCCTACTTGTAATGGTATAGAAATGTTTTCTAACGATCCTTCAACTATATACAGGGCTGTATTAGATATACCAAATGGTATAACACTAGATTCTAGTGCAGATTCCAGGTATACTCAGGTGGGTAATCAAATTATATTTACAGAAACACAATTAGAGGACTTTGAATATAACTCCTATGCATTACGTATTCCTATAAATTTTGCTTTAAATATAGATTGTAGCACCTATGCCGGTCCAGAAGAATTAGCCTTAAATTATACTACATCATACGAAAGTTCTTGCTATAATAAGGATTTACATTGTGGCTCTTTTAGAGTAACTACACACTGCCCAAATAGTTGTACAGGACCAACAACTACAGATTTTGAAGCAAACAGAACTACTTCTGGTTGGACAGATGAAACTATGAGTACAAAAGTAGTTTTAGACCCTAATGTACATGCTACTAAATATTATATGGCAAAAGATAAAATGACCGTTACTGCTAATGCTATAATGCAAAGTAGTACACAGGACAACTTATATTTTGAAATGCGTTATGTAACCGACAATGGTCAAAACATGGCAGATATTATTGGATTTACAGATGGTACAATAACCATTAACGACGTTTCTTCAGGAACGCCACAAACTTTTCCTATTACTAACACACCAGTAATAACTACACAAGGAACAAATGATAATTTCTTTACTTTAGATTTAACGTCTTATCAATCTTTAATATCTGGAACATACCAATATGGAGAAGGGTTAGAGGCTGATGAAATTTCTTTAGAACTAAACTTTGAATTTAAAGAAGGTTTTCCTGAAGAAGCAAGATTGTATGAGTTTCACTCTTTTCAAGGTCGTTATTATAGCTTAGATAGTTTTAGTAATGAGGTTGGTTGTGGTACCTATAATGATAGAGCTTTCTTTTTTGAAAATAACATTCAACTTAATGCAGATTTAAGTGACTCTGTCAATGGTTGTGATGAAAAATGGTTATACGTAGGCCTATCACAAGCGTCTGGTGTTGCAGATAAATTTCCAGACGAATTTAGACCTCCTTTATTATGGGATAATACCACTATACAAATTCCTGATGGAATGCAATTTAACAATCTTGTTAGTAGTTGGGGATACCCCAATGTTATGCCAGAAAATCAAGATCCCGCATCTTGGAATAATGGATTAAATTACTCGGTTTCAGGAAATATTGTAACTATAACCCCTGGTCCAAGATTTACACATTTAGACCAAGGAGGAAATTATTACCCTAGCGTATCTATAAGCTTAACAGCAACTAGTGCTACACCAGCTTTAAGTTCTCATAATATTTCGGTAACATATGATGAATATGCTTATGCAGATAACCCTGTACAAAAAACCGAAAGTGATGTTAAAGATTTTAATTATACAATACCTAACTATTGGATTTCTTCAGATAATGTAGTAGAAATTGGAAATTCAGAAATTGAAGGTTTTACGATAGATATTTGTAAACAAGATGCAGGCGAAATAAATAACAATTGGCTACGTATAGATACAGGAACAGATTATACTGTTACAAATGCTTTTTTAGTTAATGGTGCAACAGAAACTCCTTTAACTTTTACAGAAGAAAATGATGTTACTTATATACAGTTTGGAAATATGCAAGCTGGTAATTGGATTTGTAGAAAAATTAGATTTGAAGGAACATACACTTCTAGTACACCAATAGATTTAGAAATATCACATAATTACGACTGTGTAGCTTACCCCGCAAACTTTAGTGGTATTCCATTCTTCCATGAAGAAACTTTTACACTAGAACCAGCACCAGCTGCTATACAATTACAAATATTAAATGAGCCAACAACAACAGTAGATACCTGTACAGACTATGATATTGTGTTAGAAGTAAGAAATGCTGGGGAAGCAGATTTAATTTCTCCAATCATGAATTTTGATGTTCCCGGAGATATATCAGCTATATTAATTAATGATATTACTATAGAATATCCTAGAGGTTCTGGTAATATAGAAAGTATAACCCCAACAATTACAGGAAATAATGTATCTGTAAATCTATTAGATCACAGCTTAATTGCAGCAAATAACGGACTCGTAGGTTCTCTAAATTCTGTAAATATAAATGAGCAAATTGCAATAATTAGTTTAGACTTAAGTCCACAATGTAATTATGTTTCTAACACTGGAACAGCATATACCGTAACAGGAAATAATCCTTATGGTACACCTGCAACAGGAAGCGGAAGTAGAACAGCTGCAAACCCAATAATTATTACTGGTGCAGAACCTCCTTATAGTACAGATAATTCTTTATCTATAACAAACGCTGCTCGTTTAGAAGGTTGTACACCAGAAACAGTAAATATTACCACTTCAATTATAGATGGCACTACTGGCACTACTGATTTTGTTAGAGTAATTCTTCCAGATGGCGTACAGTATGTACCTTCATCTTTTGTAGCAACAAGTGCTTTACAAGTAACTTATATTACTACAAATACGGTTGGTAATCATCAAGAAGTAGAACTACAACTTCCGCAAGGAGCAACAGCTTCAGATAATTTGTCATATAATTTTGATATTACAAACCAGACTACTAGTTGTACCACATCAGCAAATATAGATTTAACAACCTATGTTACTACGGACGCTTTAAGTTGTGGAGGAGTAGCCTGTGGTACCACAGAAATCTTTACAGGAGATAGTACAATTCCACTAGAAACATTTAAATCGGAAATTGCTTTATCTGCAATTACGCCACAAGGAACTTACACAAGTAGTGGATCAGATTATACTTATTCTATAGATTTTAGTATCGATAATATTGGAGCATATACAGTTGCCTCTGGAGCAAATTATTCTGTTTTTTGTACAGATGCTTCTAATAATAAATCTGGTGCAGCAATATATACAGGGAGTTTAGATTCTGAAATTCTTAGTGGAAATACTATCAATGAAACCGATTCTTTCACAACTACTTCTTTTTGTGGAGCAGGAACTAATTTATTAATAGAATTAGAACCAGCTGTTGGAAATTGTTTTTGTAATGCAGTTTCGTTTTTAATTTCAACTTCTAATGATTCGGCAGATTTATCTCTTAACAAATCTGTTTCTGAAACTAATCCGAATATTGGAGATTCTATAACTTTTACCATAGACCTTACTAATAACGGCCCCAATAATGCTACTAATGTTAGTATTGCAGATATGGTTCCGGTTGGGTATACTGTAAATGCTATTTCAATTTCTAATAGTGGTTCAATTACTGGAAATACTATTACTTGGAATTTAGCAACTGTAACTAACGGTACAACTGCTTTAACTTATGAGGTTTCTGTAAATGCACCTACGGGAGCAGGAGACGAATATAAAAATATTGCACAAGTAACTGCAAGTGATCAACTAGATCCAAATTCTACACCTAATAATGATGATGGTGACCAATCGGAAGATGATGAAGATAGTGTGGATAATGTTAGTATTGCAACGGTAGATTTAAGTTTGGATAAACAATTAGCTTCTGGCTCTAGTATAAACCCAAACATAGGAGAACAAGTAATTTTTGAAATTACTGCAACAAATTCTGGAACAGATACGGCAACAGGAATAGTTATAGAAGATTACATACCAATTGGTTTAACCGTGGACCCTGCTTCAATTTCTAATGGAGGTACTTATGCTGGCAATACAATTACTTGGGTAATAAGCACTTTAAGCCCTGGAAACATTGTTTTAAATTATACTGTAACAGTAAATGCACCTACTGGAGCTGTAGATGAATATAAAAATGTAGTACAGGTTACAAGAACTAATGAATTAGATGTAGATTCTACTCCAGATAATTATGATGCCAACAGTCCTAATGAAGATGATGAAAGTGAATATACGTTAACAAATGCAATTACAGATATTGCAATAAACAAAACTGCATCTGTAACAACTGCAGCAATTGGTGACCAAATAATATTTACCATAAGCGCTACAAACTTAGGAAATATACAGGCTACAAATATTGAAGTAGAAGAAATTATACCAAATGGTTTTGAATTTGTTTCTCAAAACACTTCGCATGGAACTTATGATTATACTATTGGTAGTTGGGCTATCCCTTCTTTAAATAGTAATGAAACTGCAGAATTAAATATCACTGTAGAAGTAGTAGAAGGGTCAAATTATACGAATGTAGCAAGAATGTCTTTTGTAGATCAAATGGATTTAAATACAGATAATGATGAATCTGAAGTTACCATTACTATTGAAGAAGAATGTTTAGTTATTTATAATGAATTTTCTCCAAACAATGATGGTAGTAACGAGTTCTTTTTTATTGAATGTATAGAAAATTATCCAAATAATTTTCTACAAATATTTAATCGTTGGGGAACTTTAGTTTATGAAACAAAAGGATACAACAATAATTGGGATGGTACCTCTGAGGGTAGAGCTACTGCAAACGCAGAACAAAAACTACCAATTGGTACATATTACTATATCCTTCTTTTAAATGAAAACCAAAAAGAACCAAAAACAGGATGGTTATACATTACACGTTAAAAAATGAATACTAAAAAAAGATATATAATAAAATTAGGTTCTATTGCACTCTTATTTTTTGGTGTCTCAAATATTTTTGGGCAACAAGAACCGCAATACACCCAATATAACTATAATACCATGACGGTAAATCCTGGTTATACTGGTTCTAGAGGGCATTTTGCTGCAATTTCATTATTTAGAACACAATGGGTTGGCCTAGAAGGCTCTCCAAAAACTATTTCTTTAGGAATAGACTCTCCTTTTGAAAAATTTGATGGTGTTGGTTTATCTATAGTACAAGATCAAATTGGCCCCTCTAGTGAAACTTTTATAGATGTAAATTATGCACATAATATTATTTTAAATAGAAGAGGTCACAAATTAGCACTTGGTGTAAAAGCAGGAGGTCGTTTTTTAAGTGTAGACTGGTCTAAAGGAACATATAGAGACCCAGATGTTCTTTTCAATGAAAATATTAATAGTGAATTTTTACCAACAGTTGGCGCAGGTCTTTTCTACTATACAGACAATGCTTATTTAGGTATATCTACACCCAATATATTATACAATAAACGCTATGACGTTTTAGAAGAATCTGTTGGTAAAGACCGTATGCACTTATATTTTATAGGTGGTTATGTATTTAATTTAAACCCCTTATTAAAATTTAAACCATCCACTTTTGTTAAATATGTAGAGGGGGCACCCCTTATTGCAGACGTTTCTCTAAATTTCTTGTTATACGAAAGACTAAATTTAGGCGTTAACTATAGATGGGATGATTCTGTCGGAGCTCTTTTTGGCTTCCAAATTAACCCACAATTTAACATAGGTTATGCTTATGATTACAATACAAATGAACTAAATACATATAACTCGGGAACACACGAGATTTTTATACGATACCAACTAATATCTAAATTAACCAAAATTAAATCCCCAAGGTTTTTCTAATTACCCAAATCATGAAAAAACTACTTACAGCTTTAATACTCTTTTTATCTTTAAGCATAGGTGCACAAGAGAAAGAAAATTCTGCCATGTTACAACCTGGCACAAATCTTAGTTCTATACTAGAGGAAAATGACGTTTCCTTTGCCCAAGCAGCAGAAACAAATACTATTGCTCATAGAACTTTTACAAACCTTACTGATATTTATAATGGTTACTATATAATTGCTGGTGTTTTTAGTAAAAGTCAAGAAAAAGCTGCAAAAAAATACAAGAAAAAAGGGTATAACTCTGGTTACATTGCAAATCCAGAAAATGGATTAAACTACTTATATATTGATTATCAGAGTGATTGGAAAGAATCTATATCTAAAGTAACTTCAAAGTTTAATGGAAAATATAAAGATGAAGTTTGGATAATGGAAGTTGAGAATAGCAAACCAGCTATGGAAAATCCAACTAAAGAAGATTTTATTACAAATAATTCTTCAGAAGAAAGTATTGCCGAAAATTTAACCTCTAAAAGCATAGACGGTACACCTAATAAAAGTAAACTTATTCAAAGAGCAGATTACTATTTTAATAAAATGTGGTACGCAGAAGCAGCAGATTTATATGAAATGGCTCTTAAAAAGAACGAAAAAAATTACTCCTACGATGTTTTACAAAAAGCAGGAGATTCACATTACTTTAATACCGATATGGAAAAAGCATACCATTGGTATAACATACTTTATGAAAAGTATGAAAAAGAAATGTCTGCCGATAATATTTTTAAATATGCACACTCTCTTAAAGGAACAGGAAAATATGCTAGATCTAAACGTTTAATGCGTTTATATAATAGAAAACTAAAGAAAGAAGACCTTGCTGCAATAAATAACCCATCGGAAGCTACACCTAATGAAATTGTTTTAGATAATATTTTAGGTACAAGTAAAAAGTTTGAAGTAAAAAACCTTTCTGTAAATTCTGAATATTCAGAATTTTCTCCAATGTTTCATGATGATAATAGAGTTGTTTATGCTTCTGCAAAAGACTCCTCTTTTTTTAATACCAGACGGTATAAATGGAACAATCAACCATATTTAGATTTGTATGTTGCCAAAATAAATGAAGAATCTCAAGAACTTAAAGATGCTATTAAATTCTCTAAAAAGGTAAATACAAAATATCATGAAGCAGCTGTAACTTTTGCTCCCGATAATAGAACCATGTATTTTACACGAAATAATTATGGTAAAAAATTAAAGAGAGATAAAAAAGGAGTAAATCACCTTAAAATTTATCAGTCTAAAAAAATAGATGGAGAATGGACAGAGGCTACAGAATTACCTTTTAATAGTGATAATTACTCCACAGGACACCCAGCTTTAAGTCCAGATGGTAAAGAATTATATTTTGTTTCTGACATGCCAGGAAGTATCGGAGAAACGGATATTTTTATGGTAGATGTTCGTGAAGATGGTAGTTTTTCTGAACCTAGAAATTTAGGCCCAGAAATTAATACAGAAAGAAGAGAAATGTTTCCTTTTATTAATGATAAAAAACTATATTTTTCTTCGGACGGGCATACAGGTCTTGGTGGTTTAGATGTTTATGAAGTGTCTTTTGAAGAAGAGGAAGGCTTTTTAGATGTAGTTAACTTAGGACAACCAATTAATAGTAACAAAGACGATTTCTCTTATATTATAGATGAAGAGACTCAAAAAGGCTATTTTGCTTCTAACAGAGAAGGTGGTAGAGGTGATGATGATATTTATGCCTTTAAAAACTTAGTTTTAGAAGAAATTCCTGCTAATACAAATGCTATCGATGGTGTTGTAACAGAGCTAATTACAGGCGATGTTATGCCAAAGGCGTTAGTAGAATTATTAGATGAAAACAATATTAAATTAAAAGAAGTACTAACGGGTGATGATGGTAGCTTTATTTTCGAAGACTTAGAGGCTACAACCAAATATGTAATTAAAACCACTAAGGGAACTTATTTTGACGATTTACAAGAGGTTACAACAAAAGAGAATGACACAATTAGTGTAGATGTTTCTTTACGTAAGCTAAAAGAAATGATTGCTGTAGAAGATGGAATTAAGAAGTTGAAAACAGAAATGATTCACTTTGACTTTGACAAATCTTACATACGAGAAGATGCTGCTGTAGAACTAGACAAACTTGTCGAAGTAATGACAGAATACCCTAATATGGTTATTAAAATTGAATCTCATACAGATTCTAGAGGTAAAAGGGCTTATAACAAATACCTATCGGACAAAAGGGCTAAATCTTCTAGAGACTATATAATCTCTAAAGGTATTGCTGCTGAACGTATAGAAAGTGCTATAGGTTATGGTGAAGAAAGGTTAATTAATGAATGTGATGGTACAGTTAGGTGTACAGAGCAAAAACATTATCTAAACCGTAGGTCCGAATTTATAATTGTAAAAATGTAACTAATTTTTAACATAATAAAAGCCCATAGATATACTATATCTATGGGCTTTTATTTTATAAATATTCTAATGTTATATCTATAAATTACTACAAACTAATTTTCACAACAAAAGTGAGTATTTTCACAACAAACACAAGGCTAATACATACCTTATAAGCTCATTTATAGTTATATATACATAATATTCCCAAATAACCTAAAATCCAAACCAATGAAAAATATCCTACTTATCAAAGAAATTTATCTCGAAGCATTTAAAAGCTTAGGGAGTAAAATTGTAAAATCCTATTTTAAAATATTCACTTGGTTTTGCTTTGCCAGTTTTCTTGTAGTGCTCTATGCTCTTATTTTTAGAATTGTTACTGGTTTCCCATTTCAATAAAAATATTTCAACCAACCAATTTTAAGAAAAAGTGTCTTTTTAAGACGCTTTTTCTTTTTTATGACTAATTCTGAAATTTAATTTTATAATTACTAAAGACAAATCTTACAAAGAAATATGAAAAAATAATAGTTGCTTGTTTTTTGTAAGCAAATGCTTAAAGCTCCCTTAGTAAGTTATCCCAAAAAACTACTGTTTGTCTATGCGCCTGCAAATAAACTCCTTACATCCTTTTAATTCAGCTTTTTAGCCAAAGGTTTTTCCCTCATTCAAAACAAGTCGGAACTTTGTAGCGAACCAAATATTGTTTACTATGGAGAAATTATTACTATTAAAAGAAATTTATTTTGAAGCTTTCAAAAATTGGGGAAGCCAGTTTTTAAAAAGATATTTTAAAGTGCTCTCTTGGGCATGTGTGTTTTTAATTGCTGTTGCCCTTTACGCATTAATATTTAGAATGTCTACTGGATTTGCCTTTGTATGAAAAGTAAATCAAAGTTTTAAAATCAAAAAGCTCATTAGCAATTGCTAATGAGCTTTTTTGTTTCAAACAAGGAAATACACTGTTTGTATTAAAACAGTGTATTAAAAGGCCTATTTTTCGCCTTCCTTCACGTTAATCTTAAGTGTTTTCAGGATTGCTTCTAACTGAAACATGTAATCTCTCTTTTCTGTTGCTGGTGCAAACGTAAATCCTTCTATTACTAATTTTCTATTATTTTTAGTATCATCAATAATATAAGTTATAAAAGGCCCTGCCATAGGATAGTTTTTTATATCCCAAATACCACGCACCTCAATAGCCTTCATTCCGTTTATTTCTGCAGGGAAAATATTTGGAGAAAAGGCTGGCTCTGTACGCATGTGCGTTATTTTGCCTTCTACATCTGGCCCTGGAATATATTTCTCGCCTATAGAATCTCTCATATGCACTATATCCCTTACTAAGGTAGAATCTGTTTTAAAACTATTTGCAGGTACTGTATAGGCTATTACATTAACGGTTCCTTTAGGTATTTGGTGGTCTATCCACACAAAATTATCTACTTCTCTACCAACTTTATAAATAGAGGGTATGTTTAGACTAATATTAAACTGATTTTCTAAAGCTTTTTCTTTGTTTAACGAACGTAAAAATCTTTTTTGAGCCTCATCAATTTCTTGCTTCTTAAATGCCGCAATTATTTCGGTAGCTTTTTTGTCTATATTGGCAATAATTTCTTGGTTATTGTGTCCTTTTATAACACCAATTTTCTGAGGTCTAGCATACATATCCCTTTTTATATGTGCTATATTTAAAGTGTCTTTTTGAACATACAATACTGCTCTTGTGTTTCTTAGAGCGCCAGAAAATACACTTGCAGGAACATTAGTAATATTAAATAAAGGCTCATCCCAAGTAAGCCCAACAACGGGTGCCGCAAAATGTTCTCTAATTTTATCTCCTACGTCTCCTTTCCATAAGTCGTTTTCTATAACGACCGTAAGGTTATTTATTGCTCCAATAGATTCTGGTAAATAACTTTTCTTATTGGTTTCTTTACAGCCAAAAAGCACTGCTACAAAAAGCAGTACAGAAAACATCCTTAATTTCTTATTCATGGTATATTATTTATGATGGACAAGCACATAATTTAAGCTTTGTTCCTGGTTTTAAGTTCTTACCACTAATACCGTTCCATTCTCGTAAATTTTCTATACTAATTCCAGGATATTTTTTTGAAATAGTCCAAAGCGAGTCTCCACTTTGCACCGTATGTACCTTTGCTCCAGGAGGGATTACTACTTTTTTAGTTGTTTTTGCTACTGTTTTCTTAGAAGAAGTAATAGATGGATTTCTTGTAAAAATAGTAAGTCTTTGCCCTATACGTAAATTATTACTTCGCAAACCATTCCAACGTTTAATTTGGCTTACTCCAACGCCATATCTACTTGCTATTTTCCCTAAATAATCTCCGCTACGCACTTTATATCGTATTTGGTCTTGCGCTTTTACCAATTGCGGCATTGGGCTTTCTTTACTTTTTAATTCCTTTTCTACATGTGCATATATAGCATCTTCATTTGCCACAAATTTACCCATAGCTGCAACTGGCAATCGTAAAGAATAATTTTTACCATCTACATAAGGAATAACGTTTAACTTATAGGACGGGTTTAAAAGTTTTAGCTCTTCTACATCAACACCAACCAGTTCCGATATTTGTTTAAAGGTTATTAGGCTTTTTACATGTATGGTATCTGTAATAAAATAATTACGGTCTACTTCTTTTGCTTTTAAACCATATTCATCTGCATACTCAAACAAATACATAGTTGCTATAAATGCAGGCACATAACCTGCAGTTTCTCTAGGAAGATTTCTTCTTATGTTCCAGTAATTCTTTTTCCCTCCTGATCTTCTAATTGCTTTATTTACATTCCCTGGACCAGAATTATAGGCTGCTAATGCTAAGTCCCAGTCGTCAAAAATATCATAAAGTCTGCCTAAATATTTACAGGCCGCTTCGGTAGCTTTTATAGGATCACTACGCTCATCTACATAACTACTAACATCTAATTTATACATTTTACCTGTACTGTACATAAATTGCCAAAGTCCTGTTGCTCCTACTCTAGACCTTGCTCTAGGGTTTAATGCAGACTCTACAATAGCCAAATATTTCATCTCTAAAGGAATATCATAATTGTCTAATTGCTGCTCAAAAAGAGGAAAATAAAATTGGCTAACCGTTAGCATACGCTCCATTAAACCTCTTTTTCTTTTTAAGAAAGATTTAATTACGTTTTCTAAAGATGGGTTATATGTTATATTAAATGGTGTTTTTTGGTTTAGACGTTCTAACCTTGCTTTTAAAGAATCTGTATTAATTTCAGTTTCATATGTTGCATCTAAATCAAGATTCTCTATTTCTGCATACATATCTTCAAAAAGAACATTTGTCTCTAAAAGTTCTTTCATCCATAAACTATCATACTTTGCAGCATGTTCATTGTCTTTTAAATCATACTTTGCGGGTGTATTTTCTTTTGCAGTAAGTGTTAAAGGATTATCTTTTATATCACCATTAACAGCAGTAGTTTGTATTGCCTTTTGTTCTAATAATGGTAATGCTAGGGTGTCTAAAGGAATATCCTTAGACTCAATAATTTTTACTTCGTTTTGCGGAGTAGAATCTTCTTCTTGTGCAAGTAGTGGAAACGCAAAAAGGAATAGCGCAATACTAAAATGAAAACGCTTTTTTAAAAAATTCATAGTACGTTATTTAATTTCGGGACTAACGAAAATCGCACATTTTTCTGGGAGAATAAAATTTTCTCTCTTAAAATGTGCGATTTTTAATTTATTACCGTTTGTCGATAACGTACCAACTATGCTAATATAGCAGCAATTCCAGGTAAAGTTTTTCCTTCTAAACTCTCTAACATTGCACCTCCGCCTGTAGATACATAGCTTACTTTATCTTGGAAGCCAAATTGTTTTACTGCAGCAACAGAATCGCCGCCACCAACAAGAGAAAAAGCTCCATTTTGTGTAGATGCATCAATATAATTTCCTAATGCAATAGTTCCTTTAGCAAAAGATTCCATTTCAAAAACACCTATTGGGCCATTCCAAAGAATAGTTTTAGACTTTAAAATAACCTCTTTAAAGATTTCTAAAGTTTTAGGACCTGCATCTAAACCTTGCCATCCGTCAGGAATTTTATCAGAATCTACTATTTGTGTATTTGCATCATTACTAAAATCATCTGCAGCCAAAACATCTACAGGAATATGTACTTCTACTCCTTTTGCTTTTGCTTGTTTTAAAATCTCTAAAGCCAATTCCATTTTATCATCTTCACAAATAGAATCTCCTACTTTTCCTCCTTGTGCTTTTACAAAAGTATAAGTCATTCCGCCACCAACAATTAGGTGATCTACTTTGTCTAATATATTTTCTATAATTGTTATTTTAGAAGATACTTTAGCTCCTCCTAATATTGCAAGTACTGGTTTTTCTCCTGTTTGCATTACTTTTTCTATAGACTCTATCTCTTTAGCAAGTAAAAGTCCAAAACATTTATTTTCTGGAAAAAATTGAGCAACTACAGTTGTAGAAGCGTGAGCTCTATGCGCTGTACCAAAGGCATCATTAACATAAATATCTCCTAATTTAGAAAGTTGTTCTGCAAAAGCTACATCTCCGCTAGTTTCTTCACTATAAAAACGTAAGTTTTCTAATAATAAAATTTCTCCGCTTTTTAATTCTGCCACAGCTTTTTCTGCTGTTTCACCAACACAATCGTCAACAAATTTTACAGCAACACCAATAACTTCAGAAACTT
The DNA here is from genome assembly GCF_003634105.1 of Maribacter vaceletii. Classification (GTDB taxonomy): domain Bacteria; phylum Bacteroidota; class Bacteroidia; order Flavobacteriales; family Flavobacteriaceae; genus Maribacter_B; species Maribacter_B vaceletii. The sequence continues at coordinate 1,048,009 of NZ_RBIQ01000007.1, forward strand.
TATCGCAAATATGCTTTAAAGACATATCGGCATTACGAGTTCCTTTTGGTCTTCCCATATGACTCATAAGAACAGCACTACCACCATCTTCTAAAACTTTAATTATAGTAGGTTTTGCTGCTTCTATTCTAGTTGCATCTGTTACATTAAAATCATTATCTAAAGGCACATTAAAATCTACACGTATTAGTGCTTTTTTGTTTTCAAAATTAAAATCGTTAATTACTTTCATCTATTGCAGTGTGTTTGTTTTTAATTTGGTTTAACTTATCATTAAACGCTTCTAAATATGCTTTCTTGAATGGTAAAGGTAAAGATTTATAACCTTTAGCTAAAGTATAACCCTTAATAAATCTACTATAACGTTATAATTATAGAATAGACCAAAAAAGCTATCTTTGGGGGTATGTTATTTAGTCAAATTTTAGGGCTTTCCCATATTAAAAAACATTTAGCAACAAGTGCCAATGCTGGTAGAATACCACATGCACAACTATTTGTAGGGCCAGAAGGGTGTGGTTTACTGCCTATGGCATTAGCCTATGCGCAATATATTATTTGTGGAAACACCAATGAAGAAAATAATGGAGCCAATAGTTCTTGCAATACAAAATTCGATTCTTATGCGCACCCAGATATGCATTTTGTTTTTCCGGTTGCTAACTCAGATAAAGTAAAAAGCCATGCCGTAAGTAACCATTATATGCAAGAATGGCGACAATTTATAACCGAACAGCCTTATGGTAATTTGTTTGATTGGTACCAAATGTTAGGTATTGAAAAAAAACAAGGCCAAATTGGGGTTGATGAAGCATTAGATGTGGTTAAAAAATTAGCCTTAAAATCTTATGAAGGTGGGTATAAGGTGATGCTTATTTGGATGGCCGAAAAAATGAATGTTTCTGCGGCTAATAAACTCTTAAAACTAATAGAAGAACCTCCTAATAAAACCGTTTTTCTTTTGCTTGCCGAGGATGAAGAGCAAATACTACAAACCATAAAATCTAGATGCCAAATATTACATTTTCCTCCTCTTGCAGAAGATGCTATTGCTACTGCTCTTATAGAAAAAGGAGCTAATAGAGAAGAAGCTTTACGTATTGCTCATGAAGCAGATGGTAATTTTAATAAAGCTATAGATTTACTAAATAACGATTCTGAAGATTTAGTTTTTGAAAAGTGGTTTGTACAATGGGTACGTAGTGCTTTTAAAGCCAAAGGAAATAAAGCTGCTATTCATGATTTAATTCTTTGGAGCGAAGAGGTTGCAAAAACAGGTAGAGAAACCCAAAAGAAATTTTTACTCTATTGTATAGCAGTAATGCGCCAAGCAATGCTTATTAATTTTAATGCCGAAGAGCTTGCATATATGCATATGGAATCCGAAGGTTTTCAGCTTAAAAAGTTTGCTCCTTTTGTACATGAAAATAATATTCTTAGTATTGTTAAAGAATTAGAAGATGCTATTTACCATATAGAACGTAACGGTAATTCTAAACTAATACTAACCGACCTTTCTATACGACTAACTAGATTACTGCATGCAAAAGCAGCCTAACAAAATTTATTTATGGAACCTATATTTACGAATGCAACAGAGATTCTTATTTTACTTTTTTTAATTATTACTTTTTTACAAAGTGGTTATGATAAAATAGCCGATTGGAATGGTAATGTATCTTGGCTTAAAGGACATTTTGCCGAAACGCCTCTTAAAAATATGGTGCCAATGCTTGTTGCGGTAATTTTAGTTACAGAAATTATTGCTGGTGTTTTATGTGCCATAGGAATATATCAACTATATGCAACAGGGATTTCTACTTTTGCTATGTATGGAGCAATCCTTTCTTGTGTGGTTCTCTTAATGCTTCTTTTTGGGCAGCGTGTAGCTAAAGATTATGATGGTGCTAGAACCATTGCTATTTACTTTATACCAGCTATATTTTTAGTGTTTTTATTGCAGGGGTAAGTTTAACTAAATATAATGAAATATACTCCAAATATTATCATTAGTATTCCATAAATAATAGCTTGTTTATTCTCAAAATTATTAAACTCATATTTTTCATCTAAAGGATTGTAAATTGTATGACCAATAGATATTACACCTACTAAAATAAAAATTACACTTATAATTAACATGTTTATATCCAATATACGATTAAAGAGGTAAGCTATTTATACTTTCTTCCTTACTGATTCTTATGTTTTTATTTGGTGTTTTATTAAAAGGGTTATTACTTTAATTTTTTGGGATTTTTTAGACTCTTCTTTTCATCACTTTTTAAACGCCTATCTATCTTAGTAATATCTTCTTCTGGGGTTAAAGCTTCAGGTTTAATACCTCTTGAAATTAAAGTACTTCTTACAGATTTATTATTTGTAATATGTTCTTTAGAGATTTGCCCTTCGGTTTTCATATTGTTTCCTTTGGCATTAAATATGGTAATCTCAGTCGCAAAATCTTTTGCTTTTAGAAGTATTGTAGGCATAAAATCTGCCAAAGGTTTATTCTTTATTCCCCACCTATCCTTCATCTGTTGGGTTGTTTTGCCAAACAATGCTGTATCTCCTTTACTTCTAATTAAAGCAAAATTTTTATTTCCTCCAGTTTGCTCAAATATTACTTGAGATAATTCTTTCTCAGTAGATTTTAATTTTTCCCTAGCTAAAACTCTTTCGTATTCTAATATTTTCTTTTCTATTAGTTCTGCTTTTCTAGTTTGAATTGCAAAATAACGTTGAGCAAATGCTATAGTCTCTTTTCTAGGGTCTCCATTTTGGGCTATTAAGTAACAAGCATATCTTGTCAACATAATGTCATCAATTTCCCTTTCGCTCCCAGAACCTAGAGTGACCATTTTGTTGACGTCAACAAAATGGTCATCTATTTGCTGTTCAGAAACTTCGCAAGCAGTTTTAGCTTTATTAATTACTAAACTAAAATTCCTCCATTCTTTATATCCTAAAAGATGTTGTAAATCTCTTGCCATCCAAAATTCTACTCCATCTGAAGTTTCATTTGCCTGAGACTCAAAATTTTCTGTAAGACTGTATATTATTGATGTTTTCATATTATAAAAATAAAACCCGAGTGACATAATTGCCGGCTCGGGTCTATTAACTTAAGTTAATTATCGTGAGGCTGCCTAAGCTATATAGTATACTAGCTATTAAGCATCATAAAATTTAATCTCTTATGACCACGCCATTACCCTATATTTATTTATTAATCCCCTTTCCTCCGAAGGGACATTACAAATGTAGGAAATTTGAGTTAATTTTGATGAGACAACTTACAATCAAAAAATGATAAAAATACCTTCAAAGAATATTTCGAAATTAGATTTATCAAATCAAAACTTAACTCAGTTTCCTTTAGAAATAGTTAATCTCAAAAATTTAAAAAAATTAAACCTTAGCGGAAATAAAATAAAACACATTCCTAAAGAAATTGAAAGATTAAAAAATTTAGAACAACTAGATTTGTCAAAAAACTTAATTAATAATTTCTATTCTAAAATATGTTCATTAAAAAAACTGAAGGTATTAAACCTTAATAACAACCAAATTAAAACCATTCCTAAACAAATTGAAAATCTTGATAAATTAAATACTCTAACTATTGCAAATAATATAATAACTAGTCTTCCAATTACATTTTCCAACCTTAAAAACCTTAAAAAATTAAATTTATCAAAAAATAATCTTGATAATTTTCCTAGTGAAATTTTAGAATTAGATTCACTGACTCATTTATGGATGAATGAATTAAACATCCAAAAATCGTTTTCGAAAGAAATGATTAATAAACTTAAAACCCTTAATTCAATCTATTGTTATTCTCAAAATAGAAAATCAACAAAAGATATCTATCTTCAATTATCTAAACATAAAGGTAATTCTATCAAAAAATTGAGAAATAATTCAACTTTAGAATTAAAAAAAATTAGGCCTTCTAATATGAAAAAACAAAATATTCTTAAAAATAAAATATTTATTAGTTATTCTCATAAAGATAAATTGTGGCTAGAAAAGGTCCAAACTAACTTAAAGGCTATGGGCCATAGCATAAATGAAGAGCATGATGTTTGGGATGATACAAAAATTAAGGTAGGAGACAAATGGAGAGATGAAATTGAAAACGCATTAGAGAACGCTAGAATTGCAATATTAATTATATCAACTGAGTTCCTTGCTTCAGATTTTATTCAAAGTGATGAACTCCCTACATTACTTAGAAATGCCAAAAATAATGGCACGCGAATTTTACCTTTAATTGTAGGGCATTGTTTTTTTAATAACAACAAAAATTTATCTGAATTTCAGGCAATTAATTCTCCTGAAAAACCTTTAAACTCTCTTACGCCTTCCGAAATAGAAAAACAACTCTTAAACTTAACAAAAGAGGTCTATGGCTTACTAAAATCATAAAAAAATCCCGCTGGTTAATTAACCAGCGGGATTTTTTTATGTTCTAAAAGTAAAACGTTTTACTTCTTATACTTATCATTTAATATTTTAACTACCTGATTTGTTAAGTTATTAGCATCTGTACCGTAAAGTACGCTACCACCTTCACCACCACCTAAGATATACGAGTAGCCTTGTGCTTTACCATAAGCGATAATCTCTTTTTTTACCTTACTTACAATACTGTCCATTTCTACTTGTCCGGCTGCTTGTAACTGTTGGTCTTCTTGTTGCAATTGTTGCCCCATTACCTGCCCTTTTTGTTGCATTAAGCCATACTCTTCTTGTGCTTTTTTCTGAGACATTTTTTGTGCCTTTATCTGAAAAGCTTGTGCTTCTAATTGAAAAGCCTGCGAGATACTATCTCTCTTTTTTGTTAATGCTTCTACCTTTTTTTTAAATTTAGCTTCTACATCAATTTTTTCTTGGTATTCATCCATTAGCTTTACGTTATCTACATAACCTATCTTCTCTTGCTGACAAGAAGCCATTCCTAACACAGCTAATACTAATAAAATCTTTTTCATTTTGTTCTCTTTAATATTTTCTTATTGCAAAAATTATTTTTCTGCTGCGCTAAAATAACAAAGGTTTTTAAATTGAAAGCCTTTATACTCATAATTGTTAAAATCATACAAAATGGTTTATAAAAACCTGAAAAAACAAATAATAGCTAAAATCTATTTAAAAAATGGTTTATAATAAGTTTTAATTATGTTAAATGATTTTAAATTGATAGATTTAACAACGCTTATAAAAATCTTGACTACAATATACTTTTCTAACCACAAAAAGCCACTAAACCTCTTTAAAACAAGAATTAAGCATTTTTAAGTATATATATTACAGAAGAATATTCTTTTGTAAAGACTGCCTTAAGATTAGACCACAAGCCTACCATAAATGCTCTAAAAATATTTTTTTTTGTAGGTTGATGCTCTTCTGATAAAATAGATACATAAAAGGAATCGAACCACATGGGTTTAGTTTTTACAACTTTCATACTATGAGAAGAAAATAGTTTAGAGATAGATGTTCTCGAAAAATGCCAAAGATGTCTTGGCACATCATAAGCTGCCCAATTTTCTTTATACCATTTTGCATCAAAAGATTTATAGTTTGGAACGGCAATAATTAAAGTGCCATTTTCTGCAAGTAATTTTTTTAGATTTTGAATTTGCTCTTCTAAATTTGGAAGGTGTTCTAAAACATGCCAAAGAGTAATTACATTAAACTTTTTGTTTTTTAATTCCGTAAAGTCTGAATATAGAGTAATTCCTTTTTCCGATGCTTTTGTAATTGCATTAGAATTTGGTTCCATTCCACAAACTTGCCAACCTCCATTTTTTGCTCCTAACAAAAAGTCTCCTGTACCTGCTCCAACATCTAATACATTTTTATCTGAAGTTCTATAAGAATTAATTAGTGAGACTTTTTTTTGAATACTATATTTTTTTACGACTTGGTAAATTTTATCTAGCAAAGAAATAGAAGCGTCGGAATGTGAAATATAAGCATCACTCTCATAATACATATCTAAATTATTTGGCTGTGGTTTTGTTACCAACATATCCAAATCAGAATCATGCTCTAATTGAAACTCCTCACCCGTTATTAAAAAATCTTTAGTTTTTAAATACAATTTCATTGTAATTGTGCGTAGACAAATATTCTTTTTTCAAAGTGCAAAGATACTTTAAAACAACTTCTCTAGAAAGTGAATTTATTTCTAAACAATCTTTTTCTAGATCGCTATACACTTCTATTGCTAAATACCAATTTCCGTTTCTTGACATAGTTGGATCCTCAATATCTGCATCTTCTAAGTTACCTATTAAAGCATTAAACATCACACTTGTAATCATGGGTGCTAAATTTATAGCTTTGTCCGGAATTTCTACTTCATAAAAAGAAAAGAAATATTGTTCGTCATTAATTTTAAAAGGAACATTATCATAAACATCTATATGCTGTAAATCATATTTAGTATTCACATAATTATAAAATTGATTTACTTCCTTTGGGTCTTCAAAAATAAACATTTGCCTTTTGGATAGGCTTCTTTTAAATTTTTTTCCTTTGGTAACATTATAATCAGAAATACTTGGTGCTATACGAATAGGAATACAAGAATTAAGGAAAGTAACAGAAGCAATGACATAGAGAAGTTTCTTCATTTTTTAATGGCATATTAAGTTGCTTATATGCATCAAAAACTAAGCCAAAAAAATAATTTTAAAATTGTTCCACGTGGAACAATTTAGTTCTCACCGCGAATTTCTATAGCCAGAAAATTAGACAATTCTGTTGCTTTGTTATTGGCCACCTCTATAGTATTCGTACGATAAATAGTAAAATGTTTATTTCCTTTAAACAATCTAATAACATAATTATCACCACCACGCTCTTTTCCCATTGCAGCAACAGAACCCCACTCTGCTCCTTGCTTATATTTAGCAGAAAAAACAATTAAATAATCTGGCAAGGGAAATACAACCTTACTTTTAAAAAGAGTAATTCCAAAAAATTTAAAATGTTTATACAGTTTAAATTTATGTAATACCTCGTAAGAATTAGAATAACCAATAAGTAGCAAAGAAAGAAATCCTAAAACAATATGTTGATTTAAGGGCCCAGAATTAGTTGCCAAAAGGGAGAGTAAAACTGCTAATAAAATATAACCAAGAATAACAACCGTTAAAGGTTTCTTTTGCTTAAAAAAAAGAGATTGCATCATCGTCCCATAAATACTAAAAGCACACTAATGTCGCTTGGTTTAATGCCACTTATTCTAGATGCTTGAGAAATAGTTGCTGGTTGTATTGCAGTAAGTTTTTCTCTTGCCTCGTAAGACAAAGACTTAAGTTTAGTATAGTCAAAATTAGAAGGTATTTTAACGTTCTCTAAACGTTGTAATTTATCTGCATTATTTTTTTCTTTAGCTATATAACCCGCATATTTTACCTGTACTTCTGTTTGTTCCAAAACCTCTCTATTAAGATTATGTTCTTTAACAAAGGAAGAAACTTTATCTAATTTTAGCATATCTTCCATCTTTACTTTAGGTCTAGAAAACACCTTAAACATCTTATCGGATTGTTTTACTAAAGCAGAATTAACATTCTCCAATATTGGATTTATATCCTCTGGAATAACACTGGTATTTTTAAAGAAATCTACAAACATATTAGATTTTGCTTCCTTCTCTTCCATCTTAATAAGACGCTCTTTCTTTGCAATTCCTAATTCATAACCAAGTGGAGTTAAACGCAAATCTGCATTATCTTGTCGTAACAATGTTCTGTACTCTGCACGAGAAGTAAACATACGATAAGGTTCTTCTGTGCCTTTAGTAATTAAATCGTCAATTAAAACTCCTATGTATGCCTCATCTCTTTTTAAAATAAAAGGTTCTTTATTATTTATTTTAAGATGCGCATTAATACCTGCCATTAATCCTTGAGAAGCTGCTTCTTCGTAACCTGTAGTACCGTTTATTTGGCCAGCAAAATATAAATTATCAATTAATTTTGTTTCTAAAGAATGCTTTAATTGGGTTGGCGGAAAATAATCATATTCTATAGCATACCCAGGTCTAAAGAATTTTACGTTTTCAAAACCAACAACAGAACGTAATGCTTTAAATTGAACATCTTCTGGTAATGATGTGGAAAACCCATTTACATAAACCTCTACGGTATCCCAACCTTCTGGTTCTACAAAAATTTGATGACTATTCTTATCAGCAAACCTATTAATCTTATCCTCAATGGAGGGACAATAACGCGGACCTAAACTTTTAATTCTACCATTGAACATTGGAGATCTATCAAAACCCTCGCGTAATAAATCATGAACCATTTCAGAAGTATGGGTCATATGACAATCCCTTTGGTTTGTTAAAAAATTAGTATCTAAATAAGAGAATTTTTCAGGTCTTGCATCACCGGGTTGCACAATCATTTTAGAATAATCTAAGGATCTACCATCTACCCTTGGTGGTGTACCCGTTTTCATTCTACCACTTTCAAAGCCAATGCCAACTAATTGTTCCGTTATTCCAGTAGCAGCTTTCTCCCCTGCTCTACCACCACCAAATTGTTTTTCTCCAATATGAATAAGTCCGTTTAAAAAAGTTCCATTAGTAAGTACTACAGACTTACTTTTAATTTCTATTCCTAAAGAAGTTTTTACACCAACAACTTTATTATTTTCTATAAGTAAACCAGAAATCATTTCTTGGTAAAAATCAACATTAGGCGTGCGCTCTAACATAAGACGCCATTCCTCAGAGAAACGTCTTCGATCACTTTGCGCACGAGGACTCCACATTGCAGGCCCTTTAGATTTATTTAGCATCTTAAATTGTATGGCAGACTTATCTGTAATAATACCACTATAACCTCCAAGCGCATCAATCTCACGAACAATTTGCCCTTTTGCAATACCACCCATAGCAGGATTACAAGACATTTGACCAATGGTTTCTAAGTTCATTGTTGCTAATAAAGTTTTAGAACCCATATTAGCTGCTGCTGCTGCAGCTTCTGCTCCAGCATGACCACCTCCTACAACGATAACATCATAAATTTCTCCAAACATAATCTTATTGTTCCACGTGGAACATTTTAATTTTTTCCTCTTCTTTTTTTCTCATAACTAAAGATTCCTCTTTAGTTTTATCTTTAAATCCTAGTAAATGTAAAATACCATGTGCCATAATACGTTGCAATTCATTTGTAAAATTTACATTAAAATTAGAAGCATTTTCTTTTACTCTTTCAATAGAAATAAATATATCTCCTCCAATAGTTTTCCCTTCCGAATAATCAAAAGTTATAATGTCTGTAAACGTATCATGATTTAAATACTCTTGATTAATTTTTAACAAGTAAGCATCATCACAAAAAATATATTCTAAATTTCCTAGAATAAAGTTTTCAGATTCTAGAATAGAAATAATCCAATTGCTATAAACAGTAGCATCAATAGGACTAAAATTTGTTTCGTAATTAAAATTAATCATTAGACTTAAAATACAATTTTACACGGTTTTTAAAAATGTGGCGCAAAGGTAAGCTTTGTTTATTTAATATTTCGGTTTCATTATGATAATCCTCTAATAATGAGGGCTTAGTAAGTATAGGGTTTACAAAAGTGTTTTTATTTGAATTACTTTCTCTTTCGGATTTTTTTCCCTTTTTAAGAGCGGCATTTTCTAACTTAAGAAGTTCATATTGGATAACAATAGATTTAGTAGTAGTGCGTTTAGTTATACCATTCTCTAATAAATCATTCTCAAAATCTTGCATTTGTTGTATTAACTTTTTTCCAAGTTCTCTATCTCCTTCGTTAATCATATTAGAAAGTTGTTCTTCTAGTGCTCTACGAATAGTTTGTTGTGATTTATAAATTTCATAGATTTCTTTTAATTCAGACTCATTTAATCCATCTCCACTGGAACTACCGTTGCCTTCTCCTTGACCTCCTTCTCCTTCTCCATTTTTACCTTTGTTTCCTTTTCCGTTCTTACCCTCAGTACCATTTTTACCATTGTTAGAAGTAGAACCATTTTCACTACCAGGCTTAGAACCTTCTTTTCCTTTTTCACCATCAGAACCGCTCTTACCTTGACCAGATTTGCCTCCAGGGTTTCCCTGACCTGGTTTGCCACTGCCGTCCATTTTCTTTTTTAAATCGCCTTGAGATTTTATTATATCTGGAAGTTGAAAACCTTGTTGACTATCTCCCTCTCCTTTTCCCATTTGCATACTTTGTTGCATATTGTCTAAAATATTAACAAGAAAATCCGATAAACTATTAGCTGCGGTTATAACATATTTTTGATTAGATGCGCCTTGGTATAAACGACCATCGGCAACATTTTCTAAAGCTTTGTCTACATTGTAATAAACCTCCGTAATTTGTTCATTAACAAATTCTGACAATTCTTCTCTACGCAAAGAAAGTGCAAAAAGACTATCATCTACATGTTCAAATAATAATCGTAACTGTTGTTGTTCTTTAATATTATTGCCAAAAACATTAGCATCAGCATCTTGGATGTTCATTTTTTTATAAAGTGCTTCTTGCTTAAAAGAGAAAGTAATAAGATTGTCTAAAATTTGGCGTAACATTTCCGCATCTTCAGCTACAGAGGAAGAATCACTAGAAGCACTAGAACTCTGTTCCATAGCTTCACTTAATTCTTTCATTTTTTGTGCAGCAGATTTTTGTTTAGAACTAGCCTTTTTTGATTCTTTATCTTTACCCTCTTTAGAGGCCTGTTGGTTTTTTTGTTCTAAGGAAACTTTTGCATCTTGCTGGTCATTAGTAATAGCATCTTGTTTTTCAGGATTGGTTTCTAAATCTAATGGCTTTTTTAAGTCCTGATTATCCTTTTGCAATTCTTCTAAATCTTTAGATATTTCTTGGAACTCTTTGTTTAATTTCAATTGTTCCTCTAAAGCTTTTTCTTCATTATTGTTATTGGATAATTTTTCTTGTTTTTCAGAAAGGTCTTTTAAATCCTTAGAAAGTTGATTTAATTTTTCTGTAACATAATACCGTTTTGTGAGTTCCAATAATTGCTCTAAATTACGTTCACTATTTTTTTGCTTTTTAGCAATGTCTTCTAACTTTTTAGATAAGTCTTCTTTATTAATTTTATTAGCAACCTTCTTTAAATCTTCTAATAATTTTTGATTTTTTTTGGCTTGTAGTTCTTGTCTCTCTAAACGTTCTTGTAACAACTTATTCTTCTCAGAATCTTTGTCCTGTTTATTTAAATTCTCTTTAAGTTCTTTACTAAACTTTTGCATTAAAGACTCTTGCTCTTGTTGTTTTTCTAGAAAATCTTGAATGTTTCTTTTCTCGTTATAATTAAGGTTTTCCTTTTCTTTATGATTGTTATTAATTTCTTTAAGACTTTGCTTTTGTTCTTTAGCATTTTCTAAAGATTTATCTAAATTATTGATCAAAGATTTTTGAGATTCTAATTCTTTATTTTTTAATTCATTATCCTCTAATAAACCAAAATTAAATACTTCGCTTTTTGTGGTTTTTCCGTTGTGTAAAGCATCATTATCTGTTACTTCAAAGTAAAGACTATACTCCTTGCCTTTCTCTAAAGAAAAGCCAGAAGGAAAAGTATAGTAAAATTGACTGTAATTAGTGTTAAATTCTTCTAAGACAACACTTTGCGATGTGTTTTGTTGGCTTTTTTCATAGCAAACTACCTTAAGTTCTTTTAACTTATAATCATCTGTAGCATTACCAACAAAATAGGAAATATTAGGATTTAAACTATCTTTAATTCGATTAACAGTAATAGTAGGACTAGCATCTTTTACAACTTTAAAAGTATAAATAAGTTTTTCAAAATCTGCTATATTTTTATTAGAGGTAGTAAGTGAATATTTTGTATCCTTATATATACGTTCCGAAAGTGTATGCTTGTTCTCATTTTTATTAAAAATATATGTAGAATCTTTTGTGTTCATATGAATAGCATCGGTATTTTTCCCAATAATATTCCAACTTACTTTTGTCCCCTCTGGGAAACTTGCATTACCAGTACTTTCAATAATTTCATTAGACAATCCTGTATAATTTGGATAGTCTAAAATCATTTTAAATTTTTCAATGCCTGGTGTTTTTAATGCAATAAGTGAATAAGCTTTAGAGGTAACTTCATTTCCAGTAAAATAAAAAGTATTTGAAACTAAAGGTGCATTAAGAGTATATTCATATTCCCCATTATTTTCTTGTAATAACATTTCTTTACCATCTACAACAATATAAACTTCGTCTGGTCTTATTTTACCAACAACATTTACTTTTATTGTAAAATCTTGGTTTTCTAAAACGGTTAAATTAGTAGACAATAAATGAAAAGAAAAAGGTGCTGGGGGTTCATATGCTAAATCATAATTAACAACTCTCTTATAAGAATCAAAATATGATTTTAAATTTCCTGTTAAATCAATAACTAAAATTATAACTAGAGGAATTACAGCATATTTAATATATTTAAATCCGTCTTTAAAAGTAACCGCATTTACAAAAGGTATAGGTTGTAAATTTTTACTTCGTTGTTCAATACTTGCTACTAATAATTCTGATTTATTGGGGTCTTCCTCCAAATCTAAAAGATTATACAACTTGTCCCCTACTTCAGGAAAATGTTTGCCAATTAAAACAGAGGCATCTTTATTAGACAGCCCTTTTTTAAGTTTAAATAAATAAAATAGAGGAATACATATATATTTTATAAGAAGATATGTAATAATACCTATTCCCAATAGGAATAATAAAAGTCTGCCAGTAGAATTAAGCCATAGAAAATACTCTACTCCAAGTACTGCAATTAAAAAAAGAAAACCAAAAGCTATAAAAAGTAAAGCCCCTTTAATAAGCATATTGGTATAATACTTACGAATAAAGAGGTTTATTTTAAATAGTACATTTTGGTAGCTATGCAATACAAATAAATTTATACCAAAGTTACAAAAAAAGGGCTTTGGGGTTTAAGGCCGTTAAACCTATCTTTACACTTTAAAATTAGAAAATAATGGCTCATAACAAAGTTCGTGTACGTTTTGCACCTAGTCCTACCGGACCTTTACATATTGGCGGTGTACGTACTGCTCTATTTAATTATTTATTTGCAAAAAAAAATGGTGGTGATTTTATTCTTAGAATTGAAGATACAGACCAAAACAGATATGTAGAAGGTGCAGAAAAATATATTGTAGATGCACTAAACTGGTGCGGACTTTCTTTTGATGAAGGCCCCACTTCGGCTACGCTCAGCGAGTCTCAAAAAAAAGGTTCTTTTGGACCTTACAGACAAAGTGAACGTAAACATTTGTACAAAAAATATGCCGATGAACTTATAGAAAAAGGCATGGCATATTATGCATTTGATACTGCAGATAGCTTAAATACACATAGAAAGGAACACGAAGAAAATGGTAAAACCTTTATTTACAACTGGCATAATAGATTAAAGTTAGATAACTCTCTTGCCCTATCTAAAGAAGAGACGCAAGCAAAGCTAGATGCAGGTGAAGCTTATGTTATACGTTTTAAAACACCAGAAAATGAAACTCTAATTTTACAAGATGTTATTCGTGGAACTATTACAATAGATACCAATGTGTTAGATGATAAAGTTCTTTTTAAGAGCGATGGTATGCCAACCTATCATTTAGCAAATATTGTTGATGACCATTTAATGGAAATTAGCCACGTTATTCGTGGAGAAGAATGGTTGCCTTCCCTTGCACTACACCAACAATTGTATGACGCTTTTGGATGGACAGCTCCTACTTTTGCGCATTTACCATTAATTATGAAACCTGTTGGTAAAGGAAAATTAAGCAAAAGAGATGGTGAAAAATTAGGCTTCCCAGTATTCCCTTTATCTTGGAACGAATCTATTGGGTATAAAGAAGAAGGATATTTTCCGGAAGCTGTAGTAAACTTTTTAGCCTTATTAGGATGGAATCCTGGAACCGAACAAGAAATTTTTAGCTTAGAGGAGTTAGTAAATGAATTTAGTTTAGAACGTGTAAATAAATCTGGAGCTCGTTTTGATCCAGATAAAACAAAATGGTATAACCAAAACTATTTACAAGAAGCAAATAATCAAAAATTGGCACAATTATTCCAACCTATTGTTGCTGCACAAGGAATAGAAAGCAAAGCTGAGTATTTAGAAAAAGTAGTTTCATTAATTAAAGAACGTGCAGTTTTTGTAAAAGATTTTTGGAATTTAAGCGATTATTTTTTTGCAGCCCCTACCTCCTATCCTGAAAAAGCAACTAAAAAGCAATGGAAGGAAGGAACGCCAGATATTATGAAAGAACTATTAGCTGTACTTAATCCTATACAAGATTTTAGTTCTAACAACGTAGAGACTATTGTAAAACAATGGATAACCGATAAAGAACTTTCTTTTGGTAAAGTTATGCCTCCACTCCGCTTAGTTATTGTTGGAGATATGAAAGGGCCTCACATTTTTGATATACTAGAAATGATAGGGAAAGAAGAAAGTATTTCTAGAATAGAGAAAGCGATACAGGTTTTATAGTTGATGGTTACGAAAAATAGGACTCGTAACAATAAATACATGTAAATAGAATATAAGCTAAGGAACATAAGACTTTGGACTTATAAATATATAATCTGGCAATAACTGTAACAAAAAGAGTATTTTACCTACAAATTAGTGAAAGACTTTGTAAATTGATTTTTTAATTTAAAACAACATAACCATGAATTTAACATTAATACCTATTCTAGTACTAGTTGCAGTAATTGTTTTCTCTGGAATTTTTATTGTAAAACAACAAACCGCAGTAATTATAGAAAGCTTCGGTAAATTTAGCAGCATTCGCCAATCTGGATTGCAATTTAAAATTCCAATCGTACAGCGTATTGCAGGACGTGTAAGTTTAAAAATCCAACAATTAGATGTAATTGTAGAGACCAAAACTTTGGATGATGTATTTACCAAAATAAAAGTATCTGTACAATATGTTGTTCATAAAGATAAAGTATATGATGCCTTCTATAAATTAGAATACCCACACGATCAAATAACTTCTTATGTTTTTGATGTGGTACGAGCTGAAGTTCCAAAAATGAAATTGGATGATGTTTTTGTAAAGAAAGATGATATTGCTATTGCGGTAAAAGCAGAACTACAAGAAGCGATGACCAATTACGGTTTTACAATTATTAAAACCTTAGTAACTGATATTGATCCAGATGCTCAGGTAAAAGAAGCAATGAATCGTATTAATGCTTCGGAACGTGAAAAAATTGCTGCGCAGTTTGAAGGGGATGCTGCACGTATTTTAATTGTAGAAAAAGCAAAGGCAGAAGCAGAGAGCAAGCGTTTACAAGGACAAGGTATTGCAGACCAAAGACGTGAAATTGCTCGTGGTTTGGAAGAGTCTGTAGATGTTTTAAATAACGTTGGTATTAACTCTCAAGAAGCATCTGCTCTTATTGTTGTTACACAACATTACGATACATTACAATCTATTGGAGAAGAAACAAACTCTAACTTAATATTATTACCAAACTCACCACAAGCTGGTAGTGATATGTTAAATAATATGATTGCATCTTTCACAGCATCGAACCAAATTGGAGAAGCTATGAAAGAACAAAATGCTAAAAAAGGAATTGTAAATAAGAAGAAAGGGCCTTCTAATTCTGATAATTCTTAAGAATCTGGATTAATAATAAAAGCCCGTTTGGAAGATTTTTCAAACGGGTTTTTTATTACAATTTGTTTTCTTCATAATACTCCAAAACATGATTTGGAATAGTAACCTCATCAGAAAGCTTATCATCGGATATAGGTGGTAAAGCCACTTGTTTTACGGGGATAATACCCGCCCAAATTGGCAAATCTTCATCTGCTTTTTCATCGGCTACACCAACATCTCTAATTTTAGCTGATGCAGTTTCAATGGTCATTTCTACAACCAAAGTAGCATTACGTTCTTTATCAGACATAGGTCGTAGACTATCCCATCTATTTGGAATCATTTGATCTACAATAGCCTCCAAAATTTTATCTTTTTCTTCTAAATTATCTATTCGTTTTACGGAACCAAATAAGGTAGCAGACCTATAATTCACAGAATGATGAAACCCTGAACGAGCAAGAACCAATCCATCTAAATGCATAATTGTCATACTAGCCTCTTTAGCGTCTAACAAAGCAGTTAGCATTCTGTTTTTAAGAGAACCGTGTAAATACATTTTATCTTCTATTCTAGTGTAGGCCATAGGTATTGTAATTGCCTTATTATGGTAGATATAGGCAACATGTGCTATAAACCCAGCATCTATAATCGTATGTATAGTTTCTACATCATAGGAAGCTCTATTTGGGCCTCTCTTTACTTTATTTAAATCTGTAGTTTTATAAGTTTTCATCCTTATCTATTTTCCGGTGTTATATGTTTAAATTCCTCTAATACAATTTTAAATTTCTCTGGTACTACTGGTTTAAATACCTTGACGACAGTAGCAGGATTATTATTTAATTCCTTCTTAGGGCGAATTGGACGTTTTTCAAAACCACCACCGCAATTAGGGCAAACATTATGTAAAATGTTCGTTACACAGTCCTCACAAAAAGTACATTCATAAGTACATATTCTTGCGTCCAAACTATCTGCTGGCAAAAATGTATCACAATTTTCGCAACTTGGTCTTATCTGTAGCATAGCCTTTAATTTAAAATTAGCACGTATTGATATAATAAACTACCTCGGGGCAAGCTCATGATATATTGAAATGAAATTCATGTTTAATTTCGACGCAAGCGTCGAAATATTAAAATCTCGATTATCGAGTAAAATTAATATATTAGTGGACTACCAAAGTAATCCAGTGTTTAAATAGAACATAGTCCAGATGATTCCATACAAATCTATCATTCAAATAAATAAAGAAAAAGATACCGCCATATACTTGCAGTTAACCAGCGCATTTATTGGTTTAATAAAAGATGGTACATTAATTTCCGGAGCAAAATTGCCAAGTTCAAGAACATTATCTCAATTATTAGAAATTCATAGAAAAACGGTACTTGCTTCCTATGAAGAATTACAACTACAAGGTTGGATTACCACAGTGCCGCAAAAAGGAACTTTTGTGAGTTCTAAGGTTCCCATTATTGTTCAAAAAGATTTTTTACAAAATAAAAAAACTACTAAAAGTGAAAAAGCTGGATTTTCATTTTATAAGAATAAGCACTTAATAGCACATGAAGAAAAAGTAGCCAATAGTACCATTTATATAAATGATGGTATTCCAGATACAAGATTGGCTCCGCTAAAAGAACTTGCTATTATTTATAGGAATGTTGTAGTTAAAAAAAATACCTTACAGTTTATTAATTATGGTACTGCACACGGGAACAAGGATTTAAGGAAAAATATTGCAAAATACTTAAATGAAACAAGGGGATTAAAAATTACAAAAGATAATGTGCTAATTACACGAGGAAGCCAAATGGGAATATATCTTTCGGCGAAATTAATTCTCAAACCAGAAGATATTATCGTAGTTGGAGATACCAATTACATATCTGCAGATAGAACTTTTCTTAATCATGGTGCCTCTATAAAAAGGATACCTGTAGACAACGATGGTCTTTGTATTTCATCATTAAAAAAATTATGCTCAGAAAATACTATTAAAGCAATTTATATAACCTCACACCATCATCACCCTACAACGGTCACTTTATCGGCAGAACGTAGAATTAAAATTTTGCAATTAGCCGAAAAATACAAATTTGCTATTTTGGAAGATGATTATGATTATGACTTTCATTATAACCATTCTCCAATTCTTCCATTAGCGAGTCATGATTGTAATGGAAATGTAATTTATCTAGGATCCATATGTAAAAGTGTTGCTCCAGTATTTAGAGTAGGTTATATGATTGCGACAAAAGATGTAATTGATGAAGCAGCAACAAGACGTAAATATATGGATAGGCAAGGAGATGCTCTTTTGGAAATTACATTTTCTAAATTTATAGCAAGCGGAGATTTACAAAGACATACCAATAAGGTTTTAAAAATATATAAAGAACGAAGAGATTTTTTCTGTAAACGGTTAAAAGAAGAAGTATCAGAATTTATAAAGTTTGAAATTCCGAATGGAGGTATGGCCGTTTGGGTACAACTTAATAAAAAATACAATTGGGGAGATGTTTCTAGAATTTCCCAAAAATACAAGCTGGTAATTACTGATTGGAAAAATTATGATCCAATAAATTCCGGACACAATGGAATGCGCTTTGGTTTTGCTTCTTATACTATAGAAGAAATACAAAATTTAGTATTGCAATTAAAAAAGACATTCTTAGAAGTCAAAAAACTAAAATAAAGCAGTTACATAACTCTAATAGAACACAGCTTTATATTGACCTTAAAATTATATAAAAACACGTGAAAACGCTTTAAAAAAAGGCAATACAATAAAAAATACCAATTGATATTTTTTATTGTATTGATAAAATTTATACTCCTATTTTTCAGAAATTTTTGCCCAAGAATCCCTTAAGCCAACTGTTTTGTTAAAAACTAATTTTTCGGTGGTAGAATCTTTATCTACACAAAAATAACCCATACGTTGAAATTGAACTCTATCTCCAATTTTTGCATCTTTAAGGTGTGGTTCTAACAATCCTGTAATAACTTGTAAAGAATCTGGATTTACAAATTCCATAAAATCCTTGTCTTTATGGGTATCTGGACTTTCCTCTGTAAAAAGACGATCGTATAAACGAACTTCTGCCTTCAAAGCATGTTTTATAGAAACCCAATGTAAGGTTCCTTTTACTTTTCTAAGGCTCTCCTCTGTGCCACTACCACTCTTACTTTTTGGGTCATAGGTACATTGTACTTCTATAATATTCCCATCGGTATCTTTTGTACAGGACTCTGCCTTAATTATATATGCATTCTTTAAACGTACCTCTTTACCTAACTTAAGTCTAAAGAATTTCTTATTTGCTTCTTCTCTAAAATCTTCTTTTTCTATGTAAAACTCTCTAGAAAAAGGGACTTTTCTAGAACCAGCAGTTTCATCTTCAGGATTATTTTCAGCGTCTAACCATTCCTCTTCTCCTTCCGGATAATTAGTAATTACCACTTTTAAAGGGTCTAAAACACCCATTACTCTAGGAGCAATTTTATTTAAATGGTTACGAACTTGAAATTCTAATAAAGAAACATCAATTAAATTATCTCTTTTTGCTATACCTATAGTCTCTGTAAAATTACGGATAGATTCTGGAGTATACCCTCTTCTGCGTAACCCAGAAATGGTTGGCATTCTTGGATCATCCCAAGAATTTACCACGCCATTTTCTACTAATTGCGCCAATTTTCTTTTACTAACAACAGTATGACTTAAATTTCTACGAGCAAACTCTCTTTGTTTTGGCCTCACTTTTTTCTCATCATATACTTGGTCTAAAAACCAATCATACAATTCGCGATGCATAGCAAATTCTAATGTACAAAAGGAATGCGAAACCTGTTCTATATAATCACTCTCTCCATGGGTCCAATCATACATGGGGTAAATACACCAATCGGTATTTGTTCTATGGTGTGCTTTGTGTAACACACGATACATGATAGGATCGCGCATAAGCATATTGGAAGAAGACATATCTATTTTAGCACGTAGAACATGAGTTCCTTCTTCAAAATCTCCTTTTTTCATTTGATTAAAAAGCGCTAAATTTTCTTCTACAGAACGATCTCTATTAGGACTATTCATCCCAGGATCTGTAGGTGTGCCTTTTTGAGCTGCCATTTCTTCAGAAGACTGATCATCTACATATGCCTTTCCTTTTTTAACTAAATAAATAGCCCAATCATATAGTTGCTGGAAGTAATCTGACGCATACCGTTCGGTATCCCATTGATAACCTAACCACTCTACGTCTCTTTTAATAGCATCTACAAACTCTTGCTCTTCTTTTGCGGGGTTTGTATCATCAAAACGCAGATTTACAGGTGCATTATAACGTAATCCAAGTCCAAAATTTAAAGATATGGAACTAGCATGTCCTATGTGTAAATATCCATTTGGTTCTGGTGGAAAACGAAAGCGCAAATGCTCTTTAGGAAAATTATTTGCTAGATCTTCCTCAACAATATGCTCAATAAAATTTAACGGTTTTGAATCGTCGCTCATTCTTTCTAATCTTTAGTCTGCAAAAGTAGCAAAAATGCAGTAATACTGGTACATTAAAAAGTACAGACTCTATAAAAAATGCGTTTCACAACACATTTAAATACCCATACAACATTAAATTCTATAGCCCTTAAATAATTAACATATTTGTGTTTATTACTTATAAAGTGTAAAAAAGTGGGGTTCAAATGCGTTATTTTCAAAATTTTTACGTTATGGAACGACAGTAAAAACACTTTTAAGTAAAAATACGGCCCAATATAGTAGTAACCCAAAACTACATCTACTTATGAAACAAAGACTAACTTACGGCAATGCATTACTCTTAATGCTTTTTATTTTTCTTGGTGCAACAACACTTAGCGCACAAGCAATTGTATTAAATGCACCAACTCCTGCTGATAATCCAAACCTATCCGGAAACTCACCTTGGGGAAATATTTGCGCAGGTAATGGCGGTTTTAACCAATACTATGCAAACATTAAATGGGCAGGTACAGCAAACACTAACAATGAATTTATTTTAGAACTTTCAGACGCTAATGGAGATTTTAGTTCTCCAACAGAGTTAGCAAAAGCAACCGATAAAAACACTACTACAGATTTTGATATAGAATTTGCTATACCCACAACAACAAGAGGGCAGGGGTATAAAATGAGAGTTCGTAGTACGGATCCAGAAAAAACTAGTCCAGAGTCTGCAGCATACAGCATGTATTACATGGATGTAACAAATAACTTAAATATTAGTGAAGCTGGTGATGGTGTTCCTCCAGGAAATATATGTAGTGAAAATCCTATTACACTACAAGTGGATAATATATCTAATCCTGAAACGTATCAATACATTTGGTATAGAAGTGGTACCGAATTAACTTCAGAAAAAGGACATACTATAAGTGTAACCCAAAGTGGTATTTATAATGCGTTTATAGATTATGGTCCAGAATGTACTGGATCTGGTAATACAGATTCTAATTGGGTAGATGTTACAATTGGAGCAACAGGTTCTGGTATAGCAATTAACTCCCCTTCTAAAACTGCTTTATGTAATGGAGATACCGAAACACTTACCATGAATTTAACAGACCCTAGTTGGTCTTACCAATGGTATAAAGATAGTGCTGCTATTTCTGGAGCAATTACAGAAACGTTTATAATTGATGCAAGCGTTGCAGGATTTGAAGGAGATTACCAAGTAGAAATATCTGGTGCAGGAATTTGTACCGAAAAATCTGGTGCGGTTACCATAACAAATGCTGATAATTTTACAATAACAAGAAACAATAGTGCCAATGTAGTGGTGTTACCATCACAACCAGAAACCTTAAGTGTATCTACAACAGCAATTACACCAAGTTACCAATGGTATAGAAACAATACTATAATAAGTGGCGCAACAAATAGCACTTTAGATATTACACAAGAAGGTTCTTATTATGTAGAAGTAACACAGTCAGGTGGTACTTGCCCAGGTACCATAAGAAATTCTGAAACAACAACAGCTGTAGTTCCTGCATCTTTTGAGATTATTGCAGATTATCAATCAAATTATACGGCATGTGTTGCAACCTCTATTGTTTTAGAAGTAAAAACCATTAATGCTATAGCAGATGACGGTAGTAAAACAGATGTTACCACTTCTATTATAGACAGTTTTACCTACCAATGGAAAAAAGATGGTGTAGATATTTCTGGAGCAACTAGTAAAACTATTAGCTTAACTGATACCTCTGAGAATGGTGATTATACAATAGAGGGTACTATTGCAACCTATAATGATACTTCAGATACATTGCCGGTACAATTATTAACTAATGAAACGGTAACTATTAGCAGTACAAGTACTATTTATTGTAGCTCTAGTGATGTTATTACTATTTCAACAACAAAAGATTTAAGTACAGAAACATATGCTTGGGAACTTAATAATTCTTCTGTAAGTACTTCTGGAGCAACATTAAATGTTACCGCGCCAGGAACGTATAGGTTAGCTATAGATAAAAACGGTTGTACCTTATATTCTAATGAGGTGGTAATTTCTACATTAGACCCAAGTCTTATAACTTTAGATGTAGACGGAGAAATAATTTTTCCAGAAGGTAGTTCTAAAACAGTTACTGCAAGTGGTGGTACAGCATACCGTTGGTTAGATACTAATGGTATAGAATTAGGGTCAACTAACTCATACACATTTACGCAAGAAGGAGAATATGTATTAATAGCAAATATTGATAACTGCGAAATAAGCAAACCACTTACGGTAGTTTATCAAGATTTATTTAATGTTCCTAATGTAATAACTCCTAACGGAGATGGAGCAAATGACCAATGGGTTATTCCAAATACCTATTCTAACAAACAAGATATAAATGTTGTTATCTATACGGATAAAGGTGTAGAGTTACTTAATGAAAATGGCTACCAAAACAACTGGCCAGAATCTACAACAACATTTGCTAAACAAAATATGGTATTCTATTATGTTATCAAGAATGCCAACGAAACTCTTAAACAAGGTACAATTACAGTTATCCGTTAACAAGATGAAACTAAAAAAATTAACCAGCCTACTACTTTTAGCTTTCTTATCATTTACAGCAGTAAATGCACAAGAAGACGACCCTATTTTGCCATATAAAGTAGCACCACAGAACTTATTAAAATATAATCGTTTTTTAATAAATCCTACCTTTTCAACAGTACAGGAAGATAAATCGTACATAAATTTATTACACAGAAACCAGTCGGTACAATTTAAAGATAACGAGCAAACATACTTTTTAAGTTATAGTGGTAGAATGGGAGACCGTAGTGGTTTAGGGTTAAGTTTATATTCACAAAAAGTTGGGCCTTTATCTAATATAGGTGTTTTAGCAAATTATGCATATGGTATAAAATTAAGTGATAAAAGTAATTTTACATTTGGTGCAAACCTTGCCTACTATAGTTCTGGTTTAAATAGAAATAATGTAGATGTTGTTGATGTTAATGATTTTAGATTAAACGGGACAGAAGATAGTAACGTACTTTCTTTTCAACCAGGGTTTAATATTTCTTACGGTAATTTTGATGTGGGTGTTTTTGCAGAAAACCTTTTTGATTATAATTTAAAAACAAGCGAAACACTTACAGAATTTAAAGACAAAACCTATTCTGGTCATTTACAATATACTCATCGGTTTAAAAACTCTGCTGGTATAATGGAAAACGCAAGACTTATGCCTTTAGCAAGAGTAAAAATGCAAGGAGAAGAAGATGTAGAGCTTGGCGGTAGTTTATTGTTAGATCTACCTAAATTAGGATGGGTACAAGGTGGTTATGATACTTTTTATGGAGCATCTGCAGGTATTGGTTTTAATATTAATAGAAGAATATCTCTTGGGTATACCATGGAAAAAGGTCTAAGCACAGATTTTGATAACCTTGGAGTAACGCATGAAATTTCTTTTGCATATTCTTTTACACCTAATCTTACAGAAGATCGTGTAATGTTAGAGGACGATTATGAAGAAGAACTAGCGGACAACTCAGAAATAAAAGCTGAAGACTTAGTTAAAAATGATGAGTTAGAAGCACTTAAAAAGAAATTAGAAGAAAATGATGAAGTACTTGCAGAACTTATGTTTAAGCAAGATTCTTTAGAAGCAAACAGACAATTAGATCTTGAAAGAAGATTTAACTTAGTTATGAAAATGGTTCGTAGTGAAACTAATGGCCAAAGACCTGACGTAGAAAAAAGAGCCAAAGACTTATTTTATACTGGTAGAGATAAACCAAGTGTAGCACAAAACACTACAAATACCAAGCAAACAAATTATACAACTGGTACGCCAAATAAAAATACTACTATAAAAGAAAAAGAGAATACGTATAACTCAAATTCTTCTATAGCAAATGTAGAACCAACTTCTACAAAAACTAAAGATATTAAAACAATACAACCAGAAAGTACAAGAGATAATACGCAACAAAGAGATTATGCTGCAATAACACCAACACAAGAGCCTATAAAAAGCCGAAAGTTTAAAAATTTAGAGGGTGTACAAGATGGGTATTATGTTATTGCAAATGTGTATAAAGGTGGCCAATATTTAGATAAATTTTTAAACAAGCTAGAAGATAAAGGTTTTAATGCAGATTATATAGATAACCAAAATAACGGACTTAAATATGTGTATTTAAAACGTTACGATTCTTGGGATGAAGCTGCAGAAGCGTATAAAAGTAATTTAAACGGAAATTACGATGGTAAGCTTTGGATAATGAATGTAGACAATAAGTATAGTAACGAAGCTTATGCAAGTAATGTAGATAAATTAAAAGAGAAATCTTCTAAATATGATACAGATAATTTACAGACTAATGTTATTGTAAAAGATAATATTGCTAATGCAGAACCAACGCCTAAAACCTATGTTATAGATGGTGCAAATTCTGGATACTACATAATTGCAAATGTTTTTGCAAACCCTAACAACGCAAATAGATTTGTTAAACTATTAAATTCATACGGATTAAATGCAAGTTATTTTATTAATCCAGAGAATAAATACCGTTACGTTTATTTAAAAAGACATGAGTCTTGGAATAATGCATTAATATCATACTACTCTAAATTAAATGATTCTTATGATGATAAAATGTGGATTATGAGAGTGAATAGAGAAGAAGATTTTGTGTAAATTATTTATCAAAAAAATATTGGAGCAAAACTAAGACCGGTTCCTAGAAAAAAATTAAGAATAGATTATAAAATAAAATTCATTTCTGAAAAACAAAAAAACTCTTCAAATATGTAAAACATACTAATGTGTTATGTAAAATTTGTTAAGCAATGGATTAATTAAAAATAGAAGTAGTTAGATCGTTACCTAATTACAGCTCAAATTTTTTGTAAATATTAGGGGAGCGAAATCAAAGTCTATTGAGAACTAACGAATAGTTCTCGACTCCGCTCGAACTGACAATGTTAATCTTTTTATTAAAGACATAATTTCAATCCGTTGAAGATATTTACTCGATAATCGAGATTTAAATACTCCGAGGCTTGCCTCGAAATAAAAATTAGCTTCCTAAGAAATGCCTCGTGGGCTTGCCCCGGGGTAGTTTACTGTTACGTATTTATCTACTAACCTCTAATTAAAAATTTATAATTGTATTTGTTTGTAGTTCACAAATCTTAATAATGAATTGATTTAAAATTAGAGAACAAAAAAAATTAAAAACTAGTAAACAATCTATAGCATTGTTTTAGTAGTTTTTTTCATTACATATTCTAAAAAAATTCAATTAGAAAATGCCAATTCTAATAGTAGTTTTAATGTAAACTAGACATAAAAAAATATAAATAGTATCCTGTATAAAATTTGAAACTTTCCGTTAAGAAAAATTCTAATTATTTAAAAAAGAAAATTATTAGGAAGAACTAAGAAAAGTAGAAAAATTATATCCCTAAAATTTTCATGAAAATTGGTAAACTCTTTACACGAATATTTTTTAAACTGAGAAATTTATTAGTCCTTAAAATAGTAAAATACACACAAAATTACGCTTAAATTTAATATTCATTTGCTTGAAAAACAATCAAAATTTGGGCATTTTTTAAGAAAAATAAGCCTTAAAATTAAGGCAAATTATCCCTTTTTAATTAAAAAGAAAAGCTTAAAACGCGTATTAAAGTAAGGGTTTTACCCTCATTGTAACATTACATAAATGTGCTTTCACAACAATAAAAGCGAATGTTACAACATAAAATTCTACACATCATATATATAGTTAATATTTGTTTTAGTAAAATCCCCAAATTCAATAGAATCTGTTTTCTAGGATATTTGGGAATTCTGCCAAAACATAAGATGTGACCAAATGAAAGCCATTACTTTTAAGAAACCAAACCTACTAGTTTTAATTATTTTCCTACTAACTATAGGATTTTCTGGATTTTCTCAGGAATACAGATCCTTTACAAGAGATTATGGAGGAGGTAACACCTATAGGTATCAAAATAATTTAAAAGGAGATTTAACCTTTATAAGTAACAATATTCTAAATAGGGATCAGGGAACTGCAACAACAACCCCAAATGATGCTTATAACAACCAAAATGTTAGAGTTCCTAATAACCAAAGACCTCCAGATTATTATAATGCAGAAACTGGTGGGTTTTATAATTATAATGATTTTAAAAACATGCAGTATATAGATGTAGATACAGATGCATCTACATTTAGTTCTAGTTCTGCAACCTTTACTTTTCCAGACCCTAACTGTAATTTAATACGATATGCTGGTCTTTATTGGTCCGCTACGTATCCTAGTGAAATAGGCGGGCAAACACCTGGTACAAATAGAAGAACAGATTTTAATCAAATACAATTTAAGGTTCCTAATGGAAATTATGTTCCAGTTACTGGAGAAATTTTATTTGACGGTTTTACAAACACACAAACAAGGGCAAATAGCCCTTATGCTTGTTATGCAGATGTTACATCATTAATAACTCCTTTGGCAAACCCAGAAGGAGAGTATACAATAGCAGATGTTAGAGCAACACTTGGTAATGGTTTTACCGGGGGTTCTGCTGCAGGTTGGACCCTTGTTATTGTATATGAAAACCCAACCATGTCTGGTAAATTAATTACCACTTTTGATGGTTTTGCAAGAGTAACAGGAACAAGTTCTATTCCAATTAATTATAGTGGTTTTACCACCATACCAGCAGGTTCTGTAAAAGCTCAAATAGGTGCAGGAGCTTTAGAAGGAGATTTTTCTATTGGCGGAGATCAAATGCGTATTAGAGCTGCTTCTAGTGGAGGTGGGTTTAGTTTGGTAAGAGAAGTTAGTGATAAGATAAACCCTAATAACTTTTTTAATAGTGATATAACTTTAGACGGTGATCTTACTACAAATAGAAATCCAAATAGTTCAAATACATTAGGATATGATACCGATATTTTTGAACTAAGAAATCTAGGTAATTCTGTTATTCCAAATAACGAAACCGCTGCTACTTTTCAATTTAGGACTAACGGTGACCAATACTATCCATTTTTTAACTCCTTTAATATAGAAATTATAGAACCAGAAATTGTTCTAGAAAAAAAGGTAGAAGATATAGCCGGTAATGATATTACTGGCCTTGGTGTAAACTTAGGACAAGTATTAGATTATGTTTTGTCTTTTCAAAATATTGGTAATGATCATGCTACAGGGCCTATTTCAGGAGACCCAAATTCGCACTATACTATTACCGATATTTTACCAATAAATGTAACTCTAGATGAGAGTAATTTTGATTTACCTACTGGTGTAACATATACATATAACCCAGCAACAAGAACTGTTGTTTTTGATATTCCAGACAACTTAGTAAACGAAAATGACCCTATTTATTCTATAAGAATGAGGGTAAGGGTGGCCGAAAACTGTTTCGATTTTATTGATGCTTGTACCGATTTAATTCAAAATTTAGCCTATTCTACCTATTCTGGTGTAATTAATGACAACGTAATTTCTGATGATCCAAGTGTAACCGATTTTGATAACTGTGGGTTTACTACACCAGGAGCAACAAACTTTTTATTAGACGATTTATCGGATTGTAATTTTACACGTACCGTACAGCTTTGTGGGGATGATGTAGTACTAGATGCTGGAGACAATTTTGATGATTATATCTGGTATAGAGATGAAAACAACAATAACCAAATAGACCCAGGGGTAGATACCGTATTAAATGACGGTAACCCTGATAATGACCTAAGCACGATCATTGTAACAGAAGCTGGCTTTTATATGGTAGATAAGATAATACCAGCGCCATGTAAAGGTTTTAGAGAATACATAACCGTAGAACGTTTTGGAGATAATACGGTAAACCCAATTATAGATTATTTTAATACTGTAAATGGTGATGCAGATGCTACTAATGATATTCAAGGAGAAATAGTACAATGTAGTGTCGATGGAGATATGCTCCCAAAAATATTCTTATGTGGTATTGCAGATTCTGAGTTACTACAAGTAAATATCTTAGATGCACAAAGTATAGTTTGGGAACAATTAAATGAAGGTAGTTGTGACCCGGCCGGCGATGATTGCGCCAACAAAAATTTAACCTGTACATGGAGCCAAGTTAGTACTGGAAACAGTTATGATGTTAATACTCCAGGAAAATATAGATTAGTAGTAAACTACCAAAATGGTTGTTTTAATAGATTCTATTTTAATGTATTTCAAAATACGCTAGATATAGAATATACTAGTAATGATGTTATTTGTACTACTCCAGGGAACATAAGAATAACAAGCCCAAATAGTGGCTACGGTTACCAATTAATTAATGTTTCTACAACACCAAACACCGTAGAAATACCATTTAGTGCTAATAATGGCCCAAATTTTAGCTTTACTAGCAATGGTGCCTATAGAGTAGAAGTGGTTCAACTAGATAATTCTGGAAACCCAATCCCAAATGCGTGTATCTTTAGTACTCCAGAAATAGGAATTAGAGACAGAGATTTTCAGGTAGAAATAACAACTACTTCTGCAAATTGTAATTCTAATGGATCCATAGATATTTCTGTTTTAAATGTAGAACCAGATTATACTTATGTACTTAGAAGAAGTGACGGTACAATAATTGATGATGAGACGGCGCAACCAGATAACACACATTCTTTTGATGTTGTTCCTGGAGATTATATTGTAGAAACCTCTACAGGAGATGGATGTTTTAATTCTCAAAATATAACGGTAAACAGAATTCCAGACCCAACCTTATCAGCAGTAACAACACAAAATATTGGTTGTACAGCAGGAACAATAACTTTAACACCAAATGGTGGTTTTCCAAACCCTAGTTATGGTTTTGCTATATGGAGTAAAGACGGTGTAGATTTATATTCAGACGTTTCCGATATTCCTGCAGATGCATACCAAACAACAACAACTTTTTCTTTTGGTTGGGTAACAACAATTGATGAAGATGGCAATGAAACACGTACATATACACCAGGAGAAGACGGTAGTTATGAATTTATTCTTATAGATGATAACGGTTGTACAGCATTCTCAAGTGCTACAACAATATTAGATAACGGCACCATGTCTATTACAAGTATAGATGAGGTACAACCTTCTTGTAGTGGAGATGCTAATGGGTCTTTAACCATAAATATTTCTGGTGGTGTTGGTCCATTTTTATATAGTATAGATGATGGTGTAACAACGCAAGGAACTGCAACTTTTGCAGGATTAACAGCAGGAACATACAACATTAGAGTTACAGATAGTTCTGGTTGTGATGTTAGCGAACCGCCATATGTTCTTTCAGAGCCATTCCCTTTTAGTGCATCTGCGGGTGTTTCTAGAGATGTTTCTTGTGACCCATCTAATGGGGCAGAAGTGCGTATTACTAATGTAGTTGGTGGTACGCCTCCATATAGCTTTAGTTTTGATGGTGGTGCTACTTTTAGTGGAAGCCAAACAGCAATTTTAATGCCAGGAACTTACAACTTAATTGCTCGTGATGCTTCTTGTGACTTTCCTATGACAATAGAGGTAGAAGGTTTACCAGCAAGACCAATAGTAACCTTAACACCAACCGTAGATTACAACTGTAGTGGTACAGGTAATATTACCGTAACACCAGACATTACAACCTATAACTATACATATGAATTAGATGGAGTATTAAACACTCCAGACCCAACAAGTAATACGTTTAATGATTTACCTATTGGAGACTATGTGATTACCACTAATTATGTACCACAAACACCGCCAACAGCAGCTGTTTTATTGGTAGAAGATTTTGGATATGGACCAACTATTCCAAATGCAAATACTTCAACAGCATTGTATTATTATGAAAGTCAGTTACCAGATGGTATACCTAGTGGGTCGCCAAGAGATGGTTCGGGTACAAACGAAACCCAGTTAAATGACTATGAGTATGCAGTAACTAGCAATATTGAAAATCCTTTTACCGCATGGTTTAGTCCAGTAGACCACACGACTGGTGATAGAAGCACAGAAGGGCGTTATTTAGCTATAAACCTAGGAGCAGTAGCTGATGGAGCAACTATATATCAAAAAGAAATAAATGATATAATACCAAATCAAGATTTAAACATATCATTATGGGCAATAAATTTAGTTCGAACGATTCGTGACATAGGTGATCCTAATTTAACTATAGAACTTAGAGACCCTTCAACAAATACTTTGGTTGGCTCTGCAAATACTGGTTTTATGCCAGAAGAAGAATTATGGAGACAATATGAAATAGCATTAAACCCAGGTGCGTATACCTCTTTAAACTTGGTTATTACATCAACAGGAAGTGTAATTAACGGTAGTGATGTAGCTATAGATGATATCTTAGTTACACAAACACCAGAAATTTGTGAGCTTTCTATAAACACACCTATAAGCATAGAGCCAGGTAATGCTTTTGCATCAACAGCAACAGGTTCTACCAATGTTAGTTGTAATGGTTTAACAGATGGTACTATTACTTTTGAAGTTGAAAATTTTGATGCTACAGATGGTTTTGACTATTCTACAGATAATTGGACAACTTTTACAAACTCTACAAGTTCTCCTGTTACCACTGCCGCTGTTTTAGGAGCTGGTACACAAACTGTTTTAATTAGAAGAGCAGATGATCATTCTTGTGAAATTTCTGTAACAAGAGACATTACAGAGCCTACTCCAGTAGTTGCTTCTGCTTCAATTACAGAACAATTTACATGTAACAATACTGGTGCAACAATTACTGCTAGTGCAACTGGTGGTACGCCAACATACGTTTACCAATTAGAAGACACTTCTGGTAACGCAATTGCTACATACGATTACGCTACTAATGGAAACAATACTATTTTCTCTGGACTTGCTGCTGGCGATTATATTGTAAAAGCAACAGACCTTAACACTTGTGAAGACGCTTTTGATACTGTCCTTACAGTAGTTGCTCCTAATAATCCAACTTTTACGGCAGAACCAATATTGTGTTATTCTGGTAATAGTGATGGTACTATTCAAGTAGATGTTACTTCTGTTCCAGGTAATGGTGGTTTCCAATTTAGTATAGAGGGTAACCCATGGGTAACACCAAATCCTGCTACTAATACGTCCTATACATTTAACAACTTATCTAACGGTACATATACTATAGATGTTAGAGATAGCTTTGGATGTGCTGCTGCACAACAAACCGTAACTATTAACAGACAAGTAACCGTAACTGCTTCTGCAGAAAATATTACGGCTTGTGCTACTAGTACAGACATTACTATAACTGCCGATGGCGGGGATGGGAATTATGTATACGCTCTTGTTGCTAATGCTGCAACACCTGCTCCTGGTGACTTTAATCCTTCTAACATTATTACTGCTCCTGCAATTGGGGATTATGATGTGTATGTAAGAGATAAGTCTGGTGCAACAGATTTTTGTGAAGCCGTATTTGATATTAACATTGCACAAGATCCTGCTTTAAATATTACGGAAACTCTTGTTCACAACCTTTGCTTTGGAGATACTAACGGTTCTATAGCTCTTGCTGTTACAGGAGGAGAAGCTCCTTATGAATATAGTATTGACGATGGAGCTAATTATGTTACTACAGCAACTTTTAATAATCTTGCAGCTGGTATATACCCAATAAGAATTAAAGATGCTAACGATTGTGAATTAGCAAATTCTTTTGAAATTACAGAAACCGATGTTTTAACTGCTGAGGCCGTTCTTACACAAAACTATACTTGTTTGGTAGATGGAGAAATTACTGTAGGTAGTGTTACTGCTACAGATGGTGGTTCTGGTGACTACCAATATAGTATTAATGGAAGTTCTTGGACTGCTTCTACAACAGGCGGACATACATTTACTGGTTTAACAGACGGCACGTACTCTATTCAAGTAAGAGATGCAAATGCTACAACATGTACATTAACACTTGCGGATATTGTTATTGATCCTCTTCCAACTGAACCTACAATTACAACAACTTTAGAATATAATTGTGATGGTACTGCAAACGTAAATATTTTACCTGCAGATGCTACGTATACATACAGCTTAGGTGGTAGTGCTTATGTTTCTACTAATGTCTTTAATAATGTAGCGGTAGGTACGTATCCTATTTCTATTAATTATGGTAGAGAATGTACTACAGACTCTAATGTTACCATAGAAAATGGTAATGCTTTTGAAGCTGCTATTGATGCTTTTACAAATTTAAATTGTAATACAGACGGTTCTGGTACTATTACCATTTCTGCCAACAATTTTGGAACTGGAGGATATGAATATAGTCTTGATGGTGCGCCTTTTGTAGGGCCATTTACTACTCCAGAAACTATTAACTCTTTAGCTGCAGGTAATTATTCTATTGAAGTTAGAGATGTTACAAACGCGGCAAATGTTAGTCCGCTTACAGGATGTTCTATTACAATAACACAAACACTTACAGAGCCAGCACCTGTTGTTGCTTCTGCAAGTATTACAGAAGAATTTACATGTAACAATACAGGGGCTACAATTACTGCTTCTGCTTCTGGGGGTACACCAACATACGTGTACCAATTAGAAGATAATGGTGGAACACCAATTGTTGGTTATGAGTTCATAAATAACGGTAACAATACTATTTTTACTGGCCTTGCTGCTGGTGACTATATTGTGGTTGCAAGAGATATAAATAACTGTAGCGACCCTATTGATACTGCTATAAATATAGCTGCTCCAATTAACCCAACGTTTACAGCAGAAGGTACTGCTTGTTATTCTGGAGCTAATGATGGTACTATTTTCGTAGATATTACCTCTTTACCTGGTAATGGTGGATTCCAATTTAGTTTAGATGGTGCTCCTTGGGTAACACCAGGAACAACATCCCATACTTTTACTAATCTTGCAAATGGTACCTATACTGTTGATGTTAGAGATGGTTATGGATGTGCAGCAACGCAACAAACTGTAACGTTGAATGACCAATTAACCGCTACGACAATATTACAGCCAGATTTAACCTGTACTGCAGATGCAACTATAACAATAGATGCTGATGGCGGTTCTGGAACATACATATATGAGTGGAGCACTACAAACGCAGGCCCTTGGAATACTACAGGGTTTACGGCAAATGTTTACAACACCAATACTGCAGGATCTTATTTCTTTAGAATTACAGATACTACTGCACCAACGGTATGTACATTTATTACTAATGAAGTAGTAGTTACCCCAGCAGATACCCCAGTAATTACAAGTATTACTCCTACAAATTTAAATTGTAATGGTGATGATTCTGGTGCTCTAGAAATTGTTATAGATACAAGTGTTGGTTTAGCACCTTATTCAATAAATGTGGTTAATACTACTACAGGAACAGTATATGGAACACAAACCTCTGGTCTTGCTGCTGGTACGTATGAAGTTACAGTAACCGATGCAAAAGGATGTTTTGTAACAGAAACAGAAACAATTACAGAACCAAATGTAATTAACTATACAGCAACAAGTGTCCCTATTCAGTGTGATAATACAGGGACAGACCCAAGTAATAATACAACGCCTGGAGAAATTTCAATTAGTGCAATTACTGGAGGTACAGCAGAATATACCTACTATTTAACTGCAAATAATGGTATTCCAACACAAACGTATAATACAACACCTGGAAATAGAGACCATACTTTTACTATTTTATCTTTTGGTATTTACCAAATTGATATTGTAGATGCTAATGGCTGCGCTGCTTTTAGTACAGAAATTATAGCATCCCCACCAAACGATTTGGATATTGATGTAAGTACCTCAACTGCAAATTGTGCAGACGGTGGAACTGCAGTAGTTACTGTAGATGCTGCTGTGGGTAGTGGTAGTTATGAATTTGCTGTTTTAGAAACCTATAGCCCACCTTACTCTACTAATTATGTCAATCCAGACGTGCCAGGTGGAAGTACTGCAACTTTTTCTAGCATTGCAAACGGAATACGATTAAACCCTGGTGTAACTTATACATTCGTAGTTTTTGATACAACTACTAAATGTTATTATTTTGAAACCTCGGCATTACCTATAGATACGCCATCAAACATGACGGCTACTCTAGATGCTGTTAATAATGTAACTTGTACAGGTTCTGCAGACGGTAATATATCATTCACTTTTGATAATTATGATGTAGGAGCTACTGCTGTAGGGTATGAAATATTTAATTTACAATCTAATATTTCTACAGGAATAACAGGATCATCCCCTGTAAATCCACCAACAGGAGCAAGGACAGTAGATAATTTTGCAACCTTAGCACCTGGAGAGTATTATTTATTACTTTCTGAAGTAGGTGGAGCATATCCTGGTTGTACAGTACACGGAGGAAACTTTACGATTAGAGAATCTGTAAACCTATTAGATGTAACTCCAGTAGTTACTAAAAATGATAATTGTAATGTTAATGCAGGGGTTATTACTGCAACAGGACAATTTGGTACAGCTCCTTATGAATATCAAATTTTACCAACAGGAAGCACCACTCCTACAGTTTTAACTTGGGCAGGAACATCAAATAATACTTTTAATGTAGAGGGTGGAGATTATGATGTATATGTTAAAGATGCATACGGTTGTATACAATTTAACACCATCAATCTACCTACAGATTCTACTCCAGAAATATCATTAGCATTAGTTGATGAATGTGCAACAGAAGGAAATTTTGAAGTAGTAGTTACATTAGATCAAGCAGGAGTATCTCCATATAGATTAAGTGTAAATGGTGCTGCTTATCAAAATATTACTTTTAATGGAAGTAACGAATATACAGTTACAGGATTAAGTTCTGGAGCTGCACAAACTATAGAAATTAGTGATATTAATGGCTGTGGAGAAACGGAAAATATTACTATTTATCCTAGCTATTCTGCTAGTGCAACACCAACAAAATTATTAGATTGTACCGCATCACCTAATGCAGAAATTACAATATCTGCCACTGGAGGTTCTGGTTCGTTTACCTATGAAATTTCTGGTCCGGTAAATCAAGGATTAACAGCTTTACCTTCTCCAGCAAATAGTACGGTTTGGAATTTAGCATCAGCACCAGGAACATATACTGTTTCTATTTATGATGTAAACACACCATCTTGTCCTGCTACCACTTTCCCTGTGGAAATAGCACCAAGATTAGAACCAATATTTGATACTATAACGCCAACTGATGTTACTTGTAACACTGCTAATGATGGTACTATTACTGCAAGCGTAGTAAATAATGGAATTGGAGATTATACGTTTGAAATTACTAGCCTAGATGGTGCTGCGGTTTCTATTGCTCCAACAAGTACTACTGCTACTTCTGCAACATTTACAGGATTAGCTCCAACTACAACAGCAGCTGGTTATATAATTACAGTTACTGCAGATAGTGCAACTAATAATTGCCCTACAAATAGTACTTCTATTATAGTTAATGAACCAATTGCTATGGCGGTTACTTTAGATCCTGTGGTAGAATTTACTTGTACTCCTGGTAATGGTAATAACCAAAACAGTGCTTCTATAACAGTAGCTTCTGTTACTGGTGGTTCTACAAATTATGTTAGGTATGAATTTTTTAATGACCTAGACTTAGTTAACCCAGTACAAACTGGAACTTCTACAACGTATACAGAAACAAATACTGCAGGAGGTAATTATACCATTAATGTTTATGATGATAATGGATGTCTTGGTACAGCCACTGCAACTATAGAGGCTTATGATGAGTTATTAACAGCTACAACTGCAACAAGTAACGACATTACTTGTACACCAGGTAGTGATGGGGAGGTAACTATAACAGTAACTTCTTCAAATAGCGATGCTACTAAATATGAATTTAGTATAGATGGTGGTACAACTTACCAACCTTCTAATATATTCCCTGGTTTAGGCATTGGTACGCATAATTTTATTATAAGACATGTAGATACTGGTTGTATTTTAAATGCTTCGCAAATAATTACAGATCCTAATACTTTTGATATTGTAGTGGATAAAACTAGTGATGTAATCTGTTTTGGAACCAATACTGGTGCTGTAAACTTTTCTATTACAGATGCTACCTATACTGATGGATTTGACTATAGAGTATTTGAACAAGTAACTAATACTCCTGTAACAGCTTCAGTAAACCACCCTAACCTTGGGCCAACACCTACGGTTAATCTTGGTGCTGGTGACTACTATGTTATTATTACACAAGACAGCAACCCGGATTGTGAAAACAGAGCAGACTTTAGTATTGCTGGGCCAGATGCTACTTTAAGTGCGGATAGAACAGTTACAGAAATAACGTGTAACCCAACAAATAACGGAATTATAGAAATTATTAATCCTGTTGGCGGATGGGGTGGTTATGAATACTTAGTATTTAATACTACAGCACCACCAGCAACGGGTACTAGTGACGCAGCAAATTATATAGGTGACCCTGTGTTTGATAATTTAAGTGCTGGTACTTATGAAGTTTGGATTATAGATGAAGAAGAATGTACAGAACAACTAACTGATGTTGTATTAAATAATCCAACACCAATTGTAGCGCAATTAAATGTTACACAAGAAAATTGTACAAACTTTGATGGTGTTATAGAAGTTACAGGAACTCCTAGTCCAAACCCAGTTTCTGGTGGTCAAGGAAACGGTTATAGCTACCAACTTATAAAAGATGGTACTCCTTTTGGAGCGGAACAAACTACAACCACATTCTCTGGTTTAGGAGCTGGTGCATATACTGTAACTGTAACTGACCAATGGGGTTGTACATTAACAACTACAACGGCTGTTACTCTTTACGAAGACATAGCACCACAAACAGATATTATTAAAGCTATTGATTGTAATTCTGGTGGCTCTATAGATGTTACACAAACAGGTGGTGAAGGAAGTTCATATACCTATACTATTACCCATATAGATGGTGTACCTAATGTAATTGCTCCAACGAGTAGTACTGCAACTTCTGCTTCATTTACAAACTTAACACAAGTTGGTACCTATACATTTAGTATTACAGATAATGTAACCCTTTGTGTAAAAACTATAGATAGAGAATTGGTAGATATTATTTATCCAGAAGCTTCTGTAGATGCTTCTACTAATGTTACTTGTAATAATGATAGTGATGGTACTATAAATGTTAGTGTTCTAGATAATGGCGTAGGACCATACACATTTACTATTATAGATGGCGATGGTGCTACAATAGGTTCTCCTATTACACCAACAAGTAATACAAATACAACAGCAGTATTTACTGGTTTAAGAGGTACAACACCTGGTATTACCTATACTATTAGAGCAATGGCTTTTAATGGTTGTACAGATGATACACAGACAGCTACTATAACACAACCAGATGTTATTACTGTTCCAGCACCAACAGCTGTAAGCTTTAATTGTACTACTGGTAATGTTACAAATTACCCAACAATAACAATTACTGGAGAAACTGGTGGTTCTACAAACTTTGTTCGTTACGAGTTTATAAATACAACTACAGGAACAACAGTGCAAAATGGTACAGATAATAGTTATACAGAAACCAACTTTGCTGGTGGTAATTATACTATTAACGTCTATGATGATAATGGATGTGTAGGTACAACTACAACAACTATTGCTGCTTTTGATGAGTTACAAACTGTAGTTCCAGTAGCAACACAAATAATATGTTCTGGTACCGATATTCGTATAGATGCTACAAGTAGTATTACAAACTCTACGGCAAACCCAACAAATTATGAGTTTAGAGAAATAACTAGTCCTGCTAGTTCTTTCCAAGGTTCTAATATGTTTACGGGTTTAGATGTAGGAGTACATAGATTTGAAGCTAGAAATATTTCTACGGGCTGTATTATGCAAACAGAATACATTGTAGAAGACCCTAATACGTTTACACCAGAAATTACGATACTTAACAATGTAGTTTGTAATGGTACAAATAGTGGACAAATAACCTTAGAAGTTACCGATGCAGTATATACTGGTAATTTTGAGTGGGAAATATTTGATACAAATAATACTCCAACAAATACTGGAGATGATACTAGTATTACTTCAGGAACAGGAATGGCTCCAAATACAACAACAGCGCCAATAGCTCTTGCAGCAGGAAACTATAGAATACGTATTGCTCAGGAAACTAATCCTGGTTGTGCGGCAGAACGTTTCTTTAGTATTACAGAACCTGAAGTTATTGCACCAAATGCAAGTGAACAAGCGAACCCTACGTGTAGTAATGATCAAGGTAGTATTTTAGTAAATCCAACAGGTGGTGAAGGACCTTTTACAATTACATTAAGTAACGGTACAGGGTATTCTAACACCCAAACTAATGTAAGTGCTTTCCTTTTTGAAGGTTTAGCAGGTGGAACGTATGACATAGAAATTACAGATACTGTAGGTTGTATACAAAATTTCCCTGCGGAGATTATTTTACAAACTCCAGAGGTAATAGATGCAAGCGCAACAGCAACTGCTCTAACTTGTTTTAATGAAAACACAGCAACTATCACTGCAAGTGTAGCGGTAAGAACATTCCCTGCAACACCAGTGTATGAATATCAATTAAATGTATATGATGCTAGTGGTACAACAATAACACAAACATCTGTTGCTCAAAGTAACCCTACATTTACTGGTTTAAGTGCTGGTACCTATAGTATTACTGTTACAGACGATTTTGGATGTAGTGATGAAACACCTTTACAAGTTATTATAAACCCAACAGAGGTTAGTGCACAACTAATAAGAACGCAAGCATTAACTTGTGAAGACGGTGTAGAATTACAACTTTCTGCAACTGGTGGTCTAAGTGGTACGTATGAGTATAGTATAGATAATGTAACCTTTACTCTTATGGTTGGTAACACGGTTAACTTACCTATACCACCTACAGTTTTAGGGGCAGGAACATACCAATATTATGTAAGAGATGCTAATGGTTGTGAAGCTGTATTGTCTAATGCAATTACAGAGGATCCTATTGAGGATTTGATACTTACAATTGAACCTGAAACATCCACATTTGTTAATTGTAATGGGGATAATACAGGTAATATTTTTGCAAGTGCTACTGGCGGCTTAGGAAACTATAGATATGAGTTATATAGTGCTTATAATGGTTCTACTTTAAACCCTGCAGATTTATTGGCAGGACCACAAAATCAAGGTGAGTTTACTGGATTAACAGCAGGAACCTACTTTGTTAATGTTACTAGTGATGATTGTACTACAGAACCACAACGTGTAGAAATAACAGAACCTACTATTTTGGAAGTTATAGATACAAATAACTTTACAGATGTAACTTGTAACGGGGAAGATGATGGTACTATAACAGTAGAATTGCAAGGTGGTGTTGGTCCTTACCAATACGCAATATCTCCAAATTTAAATCAATTTGATAGTGTAAATACTTTTACAGATTTAGCACCTGGTTTATATGGCGTAATTGCACAAGATCAAAATGGATGTTTTGAATATTTAGAATATACCATTTCAGAACCAGTAGTCTTAACTACAACAGCAACTACTACACCCGAAATATGTGTAGGTAGTGAAGATGGTACTATAACACTAACTGTAGATGGTGGTAATGGTCCTTATAGAACAGCAATAAACTCTAATTCTGAAGCAGATTTTGTACAAGATCGTTTAGACTTTACAAACCTTGCTGCTGGTAACTATTTAATCTTTGTAAGAGATGTTAATAACTGTGAAACCAATATTGTTGTAGATGTAGAACCTGGCGTTAACCTTAATGCAACTATTACTCCTGTTTATGAGTGTAGTGGAGATGTACCTACAAATTATGTAAACATAACCTTAGAAGATTCTAGTGTTTTAGGCGATGTTTTATATGCTATAGACTCTACAAATCCAAATGACATGCAATTAAATCCTGATTTTAGAAATTCTACTCCAGGAACACATTACATAGCAATAGCACACACAAATGGATGTGTACAAACTTTTAATTTTGTAATAGAAGATTACCAGCCTTTAGTATTATCTCTAGAACAGCGTAATCTAAATGAAATTACAGCTATTGCAACAGGTGGTAAAGAAGAATACACTTTTATCATGGGCGATAGAGATAATGGTACAGATAATACGTTTAGAATTAACCGTACAGATACTTATACCGTAACCGTTATAGATGAAAATGGTTGTGAATCTGTTGCTAATATTTATATGGAATTTATAGATATTGATATACCCAATGTATTTACACCAGATGGCGATGGTCTTAATGATACTTGGTTCCCAAAAAACCAAGAAGCCTTCCCAGAAATACTAACTATCATATTTGATCGTTATGGTAGAGAAGTATATAGAATGGGTGTTAATGATAATCCATGGGATGGTCTTTACCAACAAACAGAACTACCAACAGGAGATTATTGGTATGTAATAAAATTACGTGGTGAAGAAGATGATCGTGAATTTGTTGGCCATTTTACTTTATATAGATAAGAACTTAACCTAAACTAGTATGTATAATAAATTATTAACCTTAGTCCTCCTCCTACTAAGTGTCTTTGGTGCTAAAGCGCAAGAGTTAACCTTACCACAGCTCTCGCAATATTTAGCAGATAACCCTTTTGTAATGTCGCCTACCTATGCAGGTATTGGAGATCATGTAAAAATTAGGATTAATGGATTAACGCAATGGGTAGGAATTAAAGATGCGCCAGACACGCAATCTTTAGCTGCAGATATGCGTTTAGGAGAAAAATCTGGTGTTGGTATTTTATTATATAATGATAGTAATGGAGAAACTAAGCAAAGAGGAGCTAGGTTATCTTTTGCCCATCACTTAACTATAGATAGGTATGATGATGAGTTCTTATCCTTTGGTTTATCGTATAATTTTAACCAGTTTAGGATAGATATTGAAAACTTTAGTATCATAGATCCAAGTGTAACAGATGATAGAGCTACAACCAATCATAACTTTGATGTAGGTTTATTATATAGAAAAGATAAATTTTATATAAGTGCAAATGCATCTAACATAATTGATAAAGATTTATCAAAATTTAATCCAATTTTTGAACCTAATAGATTAAGAAACTATTACGCGTATACTGGATATAGATATAAAAGAAGTAAAAACAGTAATTTAGAAATAGAACCTTCTGTATTCTTTCAATTATTTGAGAGTGATGGTAGATCTGTTACCGATTTAAATGTGAAATTTAGATGGTATGATTTTGAAGACTATTACTATGCTGGTGTTACTTACCGTTTTTTAAATGATCAAATTGGTGATCCATTATATATAGCTCCAATTGTTGGTTTAAAAAAGAGTAATTTTTATTTTGGATATTCGTATCAAGTAATTCTTAATGAAATTTTAGGGTATAGTACAGGAACACATGTAGTAACTTTAGGTTTAGATTTATTCCAAGGTGTTAGTAATTGTAGATGTACGTATTAAAAACCAAATGTTTCCTTTAATTTTGTAAAAAATTAAAGATATTCATGGGAATAATAGAAGTTACTAATATTAAGGTTTATGCCTATCATGGTTGCTTAGCAGAAGAAACTAAAATAGGTAGTGATTATCTAGTAAATGTATCTGTAAAAGCAGATTTAACTAATGCAGCTGCGTCAGATAATCTAAAAGATACTGTAGATTATGTGCATATAAATCATATCGTAAAAGAAGAAATGGCTATCCCAGCTAAGCTTTTAGAACATGTAGCAGACCGAATTATTCAACGTATTTTACTAGAAATCAATATAGTTATGGAAGTATCTGTAGTTGTTTCTAAAATAAACCCTCCTATAGGTGGCGATGTAGAAAAAGTAACTATTACATTAAAATCTAAAAGATCCTGATTATATATTTTTGAAAGCTAAAAATAAGGCATTACATTTGCACCACTAAAATGGCATCGTGGCCGAGTGGCTAGGCACAGCTCTGCAAAAGCTTGTACAGCGGTTCGAATCCGCTCGATGCCTCCAAAAAAACCCTCTTAATAGAGGGTTTTTTATTTAAAATGCTGTTTATTAACACATTATTACTCTCTTATTTGCTCCATTTTTTCTATACCTTCTTCTATAGTAAATTTGTCTTTTGGTAAAAAACCTTTTATAATAAGTACTAATCCGCAAATAACTAAAACAACTCCAAGAAACTTTTTTACTAACCTTATTCTCTCAAAAGTTAATTTTCTTTTTAATTGTTTAGCTAATAAGATTTTAAAAATATCTACTATAAAATACGTTAGTAATACTGCGGAAAAGAAAACTACAATTCTATTAGACTCATTATCTAAGCTAGGACCAACTACTATTATTATTCCAAGCCAAAAAACTAAAACTCCAATATTTATGAAGTTTAGTAAAAAGCCTTTTACAAATAAACTAATATAATGCCCAGAGGATACTTTTATAGTTTCTTCCTTTTTTGCTTCTTTCTTTACAATACTAGTGATACCATATATTACTAATATTACACCTCCAAAAACATATAATCCAGGTTCGTTACTTAAGTTTTCTAATAATTGAAAACTACTAAAATAAGCTATGGTAATAAAAAGTATATCGGCAATAATTACGCCTAAGTTAAAAACAATTGCTGCTCTAAAACCTTTAATTGCACTAGTTTCTAAAAGCACAAAAAATACAGGACCAATCATAAAACTTAGTAAAAACCCGAGAGGAATAGCAGCCTGTATATCTTCTAGCATATAAGAGTAAAATTACATTTTAGTTATTTTACCACCAAAAACAGTTTTTTCTTCAAATTTAGCAGGGTTGCCATATACTAATACTTCGCCACCAGCTTTTACAGAAGCTTTTACATAATCTGATGCATATATTTCTGCTCTAGAACCAGCATTTACATTTACAGTAGAAAATTTAGTAATTAAACTTTTACCCTCATAAATACCTCCTGTATTAATAGCTACATCTTGTAAATCTGCTGTTCCTGATGTTTCTATAACACCACCAGTAACTGTTTTTATTAAAAGTTGTTCTACCTCTGCAGCAATAATTAATTCTCCTCCTTCTTGTGCTTTTAGTTCTAACACATCTTGCTGTATTGTTTTTTTTGAGGTTATTCTTGCATCTTCATTAACATCAATTATTATAATAGGTTTGGTATAATATAAATCTATAAAAGTTTTATAACCACTAAATATTTTATTGATTTCCATTCGTATTTTAAGAATACCTTCTTTATTTACAAAAACAACTTTATCTATATTATCACCAGAAATTACTGCTTTATTTTCTGTGCTTTTAATTAGATTAATAGAGAGACCATCAAAACCTTTTAGTTCTGAAAATTCAGATAATCTTACGGTTATTTTTTCATTTTGAGCGCATAGAGTCTGTAGACTAATTGCGATAAAAATTAAAAATAAAACTGTTTTTTTCATATTCGTTTTTAAGTATGTATATACGTACTAAAACAAAAGTTATTCCAAAATAGAAACCTTTTCATTTATTCCTATAAGAGAAAAATCTAAGTGTCGTTTTATTAAATCGGTATTTTTTACCATTACTATAACTTCATCTCCTAATTGATAGGTTGTATTTGTTTTTTCTCCAGTAATAGCATACTCCTTCTCATCAAAGATATAATAATCTCCTTTTATATCTCTAATACTTACCATTCCTTCACACTTATTCTCTATAATTTCTACATAAATACCCCATTCGGTTACACCACTAATAACACCAACAAACTCTTTATCTTGGTGATCTTGCATAAATTTAATCTGCATGTATTTAATAGAATCTCTTTCTGCTCTAGATGCTAAAATTTCCATTTCAGAAGAATGCTTGCATTTTTCTTCATAAGTTTCTGCATTAGCAGTTTTACCACCATCTAAATAATGTTGCAATAATCGATGCACCATAACATCTGGATACCTACGTATTGGCGATGTAAAATGCGAGTAATAATCGAACGCTAAACCATAATGTCCAATATTATTTGTAGTATAGGTTGCTTTACTCATTGTACGTATTGCAAGCGTATCTACTAAGTTCTGTTCTTTTTGACCTTTAACATCTTCTAGAAGCTTATTTAAAGACACGCTAATAGATTTTTTATCTTTAAAGTCTAACTTATGTCCAAAACGAGAAATAATTCCATTAAGCGCAAATAACTTCTCTTCATTAGGATCATCATGTATTCTATACACAAATGTTTTTTCTGGTTTTTGTTTTCCTATAAAAGCAGCCACTTTTCTATTTGCTAACAACATAAACTCTTCTATAAGT
Organism: Maribacter vaceletii; assembly: GCF_003634105.1. GTDB lineage: Bacteria > Bacteroidota > Bacteroidia > Flavobacteriales > Flavobacteriaceae > Maribacter_B > Maribacter_B vaceletii. The sequence goes on from NZ_RBIQ01000007.1 coordinate 1,092,544, forward strand.
TTATTAGCATCTTTTGCTTCTTTAAAATACACACTTGTTGGTTCGCTTTCTTCATTTAAATTAAAACGAACTTCTACTTTATCAAAAGAAATAGCGCCACTTTGCATACGTTTAGCACGCATTATTTTTGCTAATTTATCCATAGTTAAAGTAGCGTTAACTACTTCATCTGAAACTATATATGAAGAATTTCTAATAGATATATCCTCTGGAATATCTCCTTGTTTAGTTTCTATAATATGTTGTGCTTCTTCATAAGCAAAACGTTCGTTAGAATTTATAACGGTTCTACCAAACCATTCGTTAATAATAGTTGCATTTTTATCTATTTCAAAAACAGCAGAAAATGTATATTTTTCTTCATTAGGACGCAATGAACATGCATTATTAGAAAGAATTTCTGGTAACATAGGTACCACTCTATCTACTAAATAAACCGAAGTTGCTCTTTCATAAGCTTCATCATCTAAAATAGTATCTTCTTGTAAATAATGCGAAACATCTGCAATGTGAACCCCTATCTCATAATTTCCATTTTCAAGAACTTGAAACGAAAGTGCATCATCAAAGTCTTTTGCATCTTTTGGATCTATAGTACAGGTTAATACATTACGCATATCTCTACGCTTTGCAATTTCTTCTTCTTTTATAGATGTATCTAATTGCTGTGCATAACGTTCTACTTCTAAAGGAAACTCATGTGGTAAACCATATTCTGCTAAAATAGAATGTATTTCAGTATTATGTTCTCCTGGTTTTCCTAAAACTTCTTTTATTTCCCCAAAAGGAGAATCTGTACGATCTGGCCATTCTGTAATTTCTACAATTACTTTATCGCCATCTTCTGCTTTACCAACTTTATCTTTAGAAACAAAAATATCGGTATACATTCTTGGATCTGTAGGTCTTATAAAAGCAAAATCTTTTTGCATATCTACAATACCAACAAATTCGGTCTTATTTCTAGAAACAATTTTGGTGATTTCTCCTTCTAATTTTTTTCCTTTTCGTTGCGGAAAAACATATACTTCAACAGTGTCTTTATGAAATGCTTTATTTACTTTATTACTGGGAATAAAAACATCATCATCCATTCCTTCAATAACAATATATGCATTACCTCTACTGGTAAGGTCTACAGTACCAGTTTGATAAGTTTTAGTAGAAGCTATAGCCTTGTAATGACCTCTAGTTTCTTCTAGGATTCTTTTTTTCTCTTTTAACTGCACCAATCTTTTTATTAATTGGTTCCTATCATGCGCATCTGTAATATGTATTCTAGATGCTATTTGTTTATAAGTGAAGCTTTTTTTAGGGTCTTTTTCTAAAACTGTAAAAATTCCTTTAGTAATTTCGTTCTTTCTATGATTCTTTGCTTTCTTATTTCTCTTTGACATTAATCTTTCTTTCTAATTTATTGGAAAATTACGAATTATAATTCAGTACTATTTATTTTATCCATTACACTAAAATTAATTTAACGTTATTAACATATATAATATATAATATTTTTCTTTTATTAAATTTAAAAAAACAATGGTGGTTATTATAGCTTGTTAATAATGGGGATAAAAAAATGAAGAATAATTTGTATTGAACCGTTTAATATTTTTATTGACAATTTATACAAGTCTGTAATTTATAGTTATCAATATGTTACGTATTTTATTAACATATATTAATAACCTCTGTTAACATGAAATTAATAATAACTAAATATTAATTTAGTGTTAACTTCTATAAAAATTAACTTAATATCTTTCTTTTATATTCTAAGAAGTTAATTAGTTTTTTTGGATTTCTTTTATAAGGCAAATTCTAAATTAGAAATCAAAATTTAAAAGTTATTTTCTTTGGTAAGTTTATTAACAACTAATACAATTATTTGCAGGTGTAATTAACAACTTAAATTTTATTAACATTAATATATGTTGTGAAACAGCTATTTATTGTGGTATACACTTATGTATTGTACATTTGTACTATTAATTAGTATACCTAAACATATGAAAATAGCTATTGGTAATGATCATGCTGGAACAGAATATAAACTTGCAATTGTAGGTTTATTAAAATCGTTAAATATAGATGTTAATAACTACGGTACAGATGGTACAGATAGTGTAGATTATGCAGATTTTGTACACCCGGTAGCTAATGATGTAGAAAAAGGTACTGTAGATTTAGGAATAATAATATGTGGTAGCGGTAACGGTGCTTCTATGACTGCTAATAAACATCAAAAAGTGCGTTCTGCTTTATGTTGGACAAAAGAAATAGTTGCGTTAGCAAGAGAACATAATGATGCTAATATATTAAGTTTACCTGCACGTTTTATTTCTTTACCACAGGCATTAGAAATGGTAAATACTTTTTTAAATACCAATTTTGAAGGAGGCAGACACGAGCGTAGAATAGAAAAAATACCTTGTAAATAATTTATTATATACTTTAATTAACTATAAAGTAGAATAGCAGTATTCATTTTTATAAATTTATACTGACTATGCCACATACGCATCATTCTCATAATCATTCACATCCTGATTTAAAAGGTAGAAATCTTATATTTTCTATTTTTTTAAACATAGTTATTACTGTTGCACAAGTAATAGGTGGTATTATTTCAGGTAGTTTATCTCTTTTATCAGATGCGCTTCATAATTTTAGTGATGTACTTTCATTAATTATTAGTTACATAGCAAATAGGCTTTCTAAAAAGAATGCATCTACCAATAAAACATTTGGTTACAAAAGGGCAGAAATTATAGCTGCTTTTGTTAATGCTGGAGCATTAATTGTGGTAGCAATAATTCTTATTAAGGAAGCAATAGAAAGATTTATGCATCCGCAAGATGTAGAATCTAGTTTGGTTATTTGGTTGTCACTATTAGGTATAGTAGCTAACGGGTTAAGTGTTTTTCTTTTAAAAAAAGATGCAGATAGTAATATGAATATGCGATCTGCTTACTTACACTTATTAACAGATATGTTAGCATCCTTTGCGGTATTAATTGGCGGATTGTTAATGGCGTATTTTCAAATGTATTGGGTAGATCCCTTACTTACTTTAGCTATTGCTTTGTATTTAATATACATGGGCTACGATTTACTTATAGATTCTACTAAAGTTCTTATGTTATTTACTCCAGATACTATTAAGGTTAAAGAGATTGTAGCTATTATTAACAAAATTCCTAGTGTTAAAAATGTACACCATGTTCATATTTGGCAGTTAAATGAAGACGAGGTACATTTAGAAGCACATATAGATTTTAATACCGATATAAAATTATCGGAGTTCGATATTATTTTAGAACAAATAGAAGAAGAACTATACCAAAATTATGGAATTAACCATGTTAACATTCAACCAGAATTTGGCAAGTGCGATAGTAAAAATGTAATAGTACAAGACTAATGTTAAACATTACAACCAAAACATTTAAAGAGTTTACTACACAAGAACTTTATAAAGTTTTACAATTACGAACAGAAGTATTTGTAGTAGAACAAGATTGTGTTTACCAAGACATAGATAATAAAGACCAAAATGCTTTGCATGTTATAGGAACAAAAAATGGCGAAGTAGTTGCATATACTAGAATATTTGCTCCGGGATTTTATTTTAAAGATGCTAGTATTGGTAGGGTAGTGGTAAAAAAGTCGGAACGTAAATACGGTTATGGAAAAGTAATAATGGAAGCTTCTATACAAGCAATTAAAACACATTTTAATCAAATAAAAATTCATATTTCTGCTCAAGAGTATTTAATAAAATTTTACTCCTCCTTAGGTTTTAAACAAGTAGGGGAAGGGTATTTAGAGGACAATATTCCACATATTGCTATGTTTAAAACGGAATAAACCCTAGTTTTATAAAACCAACCAACAAGTTTGTTTCCTTTGATTAATAATAAAGAAATATGCTCTAAGATTAAGGTGATTTTCTTATTTCTTGGTTGAATACCTTATTTAAAGGAAAATAATTAAACTTTTAAAAAGGAAACAAACTACAGGGTATGTATAAAACCTTAAATTAACCTTTTAGCAACTCCTTTTTGTATTAAATAATCTAATTTTAGAATAAGATTTAATGGACTTTCTGCTTTGTTTTTGGAAGAAAAGTAAAGATATCCTTCTCTATAATTATGTAACTCTTTAATAATTATTTTTCCATATGTTTTATGCTCATTCTCTAAATAATTACACAAAACATCTTGGGTAATCTTTTTAGATTTTAATAAAGCAATTAACTTTTTTCTATTTACTAATGTTATTTTACAGGAAGTAAATTTATTGGGTTCGTCTTTATAAATTGCAGTTATTAAAGCATAAAATTGTGTGGTTTTAGAAGTATCAAAAAGCCAACCTTTTTTAAGAGAATCATTTTTTATATAGTTAATTTCAAAAGCAAAAGTTGGCAGATCCTCTCCAATATAATCTAGTTGTGCTTTCTCATCTATTTTATATGTTTCTTGCGTTTCATTATGTGTAAAGAGAACATCTATACCTTGTAATTGTTTTTTGTAATTAAGAACACGTTGTGTAGTATATTTTTTTAAATGTGTTTTATACAGAGAATCTAAATATACAGCAAGCTCTTTTTCTTTTTGTAAGTCCTTTTTAAAATTACTTTGGACTCCCACAGATTAAGAATTAATAGTATTATAAAGTTCTTTTGCAATACGCTCTACAACCCCTACAACCAAAGCATTTCCCATAAAGAAGGCTCTTTTAGTGTCCGATATTCCTTCTAGTTTGGTATGGTTATCCGGAAACATATTTAAACGTTCTAATTCTATAGGTGTTAATCTTCTTAGCCCTTTTGGAGAAGAAATTACATGCTTAAATCTAGAGGCGCTTTTACCTCCTTCACCTGTAATAATGGTCCTAGAAGCATTATCTAAAGCATCTGGAAAAATCATTGCACCCTCGCTATAATTATAAGTAAAACCACCTTTAGCAGTTCTAACTTCTTTTTTAGAACCTTTTAAATATTTCCACTTAGCAAGGTCTTTCTCATCAATATAAAATTCTGGAGTAACCTCTCCATTTTGTAAAATATCTTCCAAAACAGTTTTCTTAGATACTTGCTGAGGTATTGTTTTAGAGGTATAAACAGTACTATCACAAAAAACACCAGTGTTTAGAAAAGGGGATAGTTTACCCTCTTTATTAAAGGTATTAGACAGTGTTACTAAATCTTCTTCTAATGTAAATGTAGCATCAATCTCAAGTTTAGGTAAAATAGGAAAAGCTTTGGCAACAGTACCTACTTTACTAAACCAATCTAATTTATTAGCTTTCTTAAGTTTTTTATAAACCGTTGTTGATTTGTGGTATGCTAAGAAAAAGATACGGCGCCTTCTTTGTGGCATTCCATAATCCGCAGCATTAATAACTCGCCATTCTACAGCGTAATCTAAATGGTCTAAACTTTTAAGCATAATAGCAAAATCTCTTCCGCGTTGGGCGGTTGGAGATTTTAACAAACGGTCTACATTTTCTAAAAATAGATATTTAGGCGGGTTTTTCTTTTCTGATAAAATCTTATGTATAGACCACCATAAAACCCCCTTTTTACCAATAAGACCTTTAGAGTTTTGAGAGGTAGTAGCAACAGAATAATCTTGACAAGGGAAACCGCCAACTAATATATCGGCATCTGGAATACTAGAAACTTCTACCTCTGCAATATCCTCATTACTATGGTTTTCTGTTCCAAAACGAGCTTCATAAACTAAAGATGCATGTTGTGTTTTAGTGCTTGGCTCCCATTGATTGGACCAAATAACCTGATATTTATTTGTTTTTTCGAGCCCTAGCCTAAAGCCGCCAACACCCGCAAAAAGTTCTATTACTTTTAGTTTTTTCATATGCTACGGGTTAAAATTAGGGAAAATGAAGAAGATAGTTTTAAATATTCAGTTAGTAAGTCCTTAAAAATTTCTAATTTTCAAAAAAATATAAAAATGGAATTGCATTATAGAACGGGTTTATCTCTGCTTTTTATTGGTTTTTTACTTTCCTCTTGTGTGGATAGTTCAAAATTAGAAAAGATACCATTAATGGGAGAAATTGCTGCAATAAATGAAGAATATGCCCCAGATAAACGAGTTGCATTATTTTCTGTTTCGGCAGTTAAAGAGGAAGACACTTATATTTTAAGAGGAGAAAGTAATTTACCAAAAGCAGTAGAAGCTTTAAAGGACGATTTAAAAGAAAAGAATGTAATTTTTGTAGATAGTATTACTATACTACCAAAAGCAGATTTGGAAGGAAAAACAAAAGGTATTGTAACTATTTCTGTTGCAAATATTAGGAGCAATGCAAAACATTCGGCAGAATTAGCAACGCAAGCAACATTAGGAACACCCGTAAATATTTTAAAAAGAGAGGGAGATTGGGTTTTGATTCAGACACCAGATAAATATATTTCATGGGTAGATTCTGGTGCAATTGTAGCACTTAGTAATGAAGATTTTTTGCAATGGAAAAAGGCCCCAAAAATAATATATACTAACACCATGGGATATGTTTATTCTAAGATAGACAAAGAATCGCAAATACTATCTGATGTTGTTGCTGGAGGTATTATGGAATTTTTGAGTGAAGAAAAAGGGTTTTATAAAGTTGGTTTTCCAGATGGCAGAAAAGGATTTGTTTTAAAAACTGAAGTTATGAAATATGATAATTGGATATCTAACCTAAACCCCACTGGAGAAAATTTAGTAGCTACTTCTAAAAAATTTATGGGATTACCTTATTTATGGGGAGGCACTTCTACAAAGGGAGTAGACTGTAGTGGTTTTACAAAAAGCATCTATTTTTTAAACGGAATGGTAATTCCTAGAGACGCATCACAACAAGTAAATACAGGTAAATCGATAGATTCTGTTAAGAATTTTAAAGATTTACAAAAAGGAGATTTATTATTTTTTGGAAGAAAAAGAACAGATTCTACTAAAGAAAGAGTAGTACATGTAGGTATGTGGATTGGGAACAAAGAATTTATTCATTCCTCCGGTTCTGGTCGTGTTCAAATAGGCAGTGTAGATAGCAAAGCAGCTAATTATGATGCTTTTAATGTAGATAGATATTTGCGCACCAAACGTATCCTAAAAGAAAAAGATAAAGCTTTAGTTAACTTGGCTAATACTCCAATTTTTAAGGACTGATGTTATTTTTAATGAAAAGAAGAAACAAACCAAAAGGTTTGTTTTACTAATAGAATACTTTTTAAAAAAGAGATAAATACCAGAGTAAAAGACGTATTATTTAGTTGAATTCCTTTTTTTAATTAAAATACAGAATTATAAAAAGAAAGCACCAACTTGTTAGTTTGTTACAATAAACACTGCAGTTTATAAAATAGGAAGTAACTTATAAAAAAAATACAAAAAACGTCTTTATGTTATTTAATAAAAGCTTAAAAAACGCGAGTTCATTTTTACAGGTAATTATGTTATTATTTTGTTGTCTTATTTCAGGATTTATAATAGCACAGGAAGAGGATAAAGAATGGCAAAATTTATTTAATGGTGAAGATTTAAGCGGGTGGACAACTAAAATACACCACTATGAAACGGGCGATAATTTTGGAGATACGTTTAGAGTAAAAGACAGTATTTTACAAGTTAGGTATGATAAATATGAAGGAGATTATAATGACCGCTTTGGTCATTTATATTATGATACTCCTTATTCTTATTTTCATTTAGAAATGGACTATAGGTTTGTTGGCGATTGGTATTTGGGTGCGCCAAAACATACAAATTTAAATAGTGGAGTTATGTTTCATTCGCAGGATCCAAGAACAATGCTAAAAGAACAAAATTGGCCAATTTCTGTAGAAATGCAATTTTTAGCCGAGATAGAAAAAGGAATAGAAAGGCCAACAGGTAATATGTGTTCTCCAGGTACAGACATTGTGTATAATGGAGTTAAAGCCACAAAGCATTGTATAAAATCTTCTTCTAAAACTTACCCTAAAGGACAATGGGTAAAAGCAGAGCTAATTGTTTTAGGAGATTCTATTGTGAAACATATAATAAATGGAGAATTGGTATTAACCTACACAAAACCTACCATAGGAGGTGGGCCAATAAAGGGGTTTGACCCTAAAACAAAAAAAGACGGGAAAGCATTAACGGAAGGTTTTATTGCCTTACAAAGTGAAGGACAACCATTAGATTTTAAAAATGTAAGAATTAAAAACCTTAAGGGTTGTATGAACCCTAAGGCTAAGAATTACAAAAAATACTATATTAAATCGGATGAAGCTTCTTGTGAGTTTTAAATTACTACCTTAAAATAGAATTATATTTTTCATTGGCATTTAATAACTCTGTAGCAGCAAGAATGGCTTCATCCTTTTGCAAATAGTAGTTATAAAGTCCTTCTCTATAGAAGTAACGTTTTACAATTTCGTCCTCTAGGTTCTTTTGTATTTCTTTTTGGAAGGTGTCTAGCGCGTTAAGTTTACTTTTTTCCATTTCGGCTAATAAGTTCTTATACCCTTCTTGCACATTAGAACCATAAATTTCTTTATCTTCAGCAGATAAAGCCTCTCTTAAGGCTTTTTGAGATTTAGTTTCAAAAGAGAAATCGCTATTAGAAACAAAGTGTTTAAAAACCTCAAAATCATTATTTGTAAAAGAAAATTTTGATACATCTTCTACTTTGTTTTTATAACTATATTCTGTAGCATAATCAAAAATAGTATGGCTAGCTAATAAGGCTTTTGTTAAGTCGTTCGTTTTTGCTGCTTCAATTTCTATATCTGGTAAAACGCCACCACCATCTTGTACTTTACGACCGTTTCGGGTTTTAAAATCATTAAATTCCGTGTTTCTAACCGCATTTCCGCTATCATCTCTATTCCAATAGTCTAATGCTTGTATACATCTTCCAGAGGCCGTGTAATAACGAGATATGGTCACTTTAAGCTGTGTTCCATAGGTAAGTTTCATTGGGCGCTGTACCAAGCCTTTTCCAAAGCTTCTGGCTCCCATAATAACGGCTCTATCTAAATCTTGTAAACTACCAGAAACAATTTCGCTAGCAGAAGCACTTCTGCCATTTACAAGTACTACTAGTGGTATTTCTGTATCTACCGCTTTGTTTTTAGTTTTATATTCTCTATTGAATTTTTTTACTTTAGATTTTGTAGTAACAATTAGCTCTCCTTTAGAAACAAATAAATTAGTAACATTTATAGCTTCAGAAAGTAATCCACCTGGATTACCTCTTAAATCTAGGATTATTTTTTCTGCTCCTTTTTCTTTTAAATCTTTTAATGCCTCTTTTGTTTGGTCTGATGCTTTAGCATTAAATTTAGAAAGAACAATATACCCTGTTTTGGCATCTACCATTTTATAAAAAGGAACAGCATCTACTTCAATACCTTCTCTTTTAATCGTAGTTGTTTTGGTTTCTCCTTGTCTTTTGTAAGTTACCGTTACAGAAGTACCATTAGCGCCTTTTAATAATTCACTCGCATTATCATCAAAATCGGCAACATTTATTTCTCCAATTTTTATTATTTCGTCACCAGCTTTTAAACCAGCCTTATCTGCGGGGTAGTCTTTGTATGGTTCTACTATTAGTAACTTATCTTTATAAGAACGCACTAAAGAGCCAATTCCAGAGTATTCACCAGCATTGTTAATTTTATATGCTTCTACATCTTGTTCATTTAAAAATTTGGTATAAGGGTCTAAACCCTCTAGCATATTTTTAATAGCAGTATCCATTAATTCTGCAGGGTTGGTTTCATCTACATAATTCATGTTTAGCTCTTTAAAAAGCGTTGTAAATATTTCTATTTGTTTCGCTATTTCAAAAAAATCACTTTTAAAACTAGAGCTGGCAATAAGAATTACTATTGCTGCGAACGGAATTAAAATCTTTTTCTTAACCAATTTATGCATTTGTTTTGGCATTAAATTTTTGAAATAAATAGTGCAATTGTTTTTCAATCACAGCGTAGGTTGGCATTTCTTTACCAATGTATAAAATTAAAAACGCATAGCTTTTTTCGGTATTGCCCAAAACTATGGTTTTATTAAGTCTATAAGCTTCTCTAAGTAAGCGTTTTATACGGTTTCTTTTTACAGCACTTTTAAATTTTTTTTTAGAAACCGCCACTCCTGTTTGTACTTTTATTTGGTCTGGAAGGGCAGTTTCTAAATAGATTAGTTTTAAAGGAAAACTAGTAACATTTTTGCCTTCAACGAACAGTTGCTCAATGCGCTTTTTGCTTTTTAGTTTTTCTTTTTTAGGATAAGACAAGTTCATGTATAGAGTACTTTTTTATATTTAGTAGGTCTTATCAATATTATAATTTTTTAATTACTTGTATTCCAAACATTATTAGAGCGGTCTACATCTGCCATTAATTGGGAACTATCTAAAACAATAGATTGTATGGTGTGTATTGGTTTTTCTATCACAAAATCATAGGTAGAAAAAGCCCAGGGCCAATCTGTTAAAATAGTTGCATTAATTTTATTTTTTTCACCACGCATCATTCGTAATGCGGTATAAAAAGTTTCTTTTGTACCATCTTTATAAGTCACTAGAACTTCTTGAGGCATTGGCATTAGACCAATACGCTCTAGTGTAACTTTTGTATTTTCTCCTTCTTCTATTACTTTTTTAACTCCGTAATCTATAGTGTTGGTGGTTTGGGTCCAATCTGTTAAATACCAATCTAACTCTAAACCTGTTACCTTTTCTGCGGTACGCTTTATATCATTTGGCAAAGGGTGTTTAAATTTAAAATCGGAATAATATTTTTTTATAGTTTCTTGTAGTTTTTCTTCTCCGATTATATATCCTAATTGTGCTAAAAATATAGAACCTTTACTATAAGCAGCAATACTATACGGCATATTAGAATCATAACGGTCTGCATGGGTTGTTTGTGGTTGCTCTAAACCAGATTTAACTAGATAGTAGTATCCTTTATAAGACCTTTCTAATGGGTTTTCTTTTTTTGGTCCAACAACATCGTTCATACACAGGGTTGATATGTAGGTTGTAAAACCTTCGTCCATCCATGCGTGTTTAGCTTCGTTAGAGGCAAGAATATGTTGAAACCATGCATGTGCCATTTCATGAGCAGTAGTACCAGCAAGACTCCCAAACTTTTTTCCACCAGCAATTAGGGTGCTCATAGCATATTCCATACCACCATCGCCGCCTTGAATAATAGAATATTGGTCATAAGGATATTTGCCAATATGTTTGCTAAAATATTGCATCATTTCAGCAGCTTTAGGCTGTACTTTTTTCCAGTTTTCAGCTGTTTCTGTATCATTGTCCTGGTATAAAAAATGTAACATTGGACCATTTTCTACCTGTAAAGTGTCATGAATATAATCAGGATCAGCTGCCCACATAAAATCATGCACTTTAGGAGCTATAAAATGCCATGTTAGTGTTTTGCCTTTTTGTTTTTTTACCTTAGTACCAGGAGTTTCATACCCATGACCAATTTGGTTAGGGTTTTGTAAATATCCTGTACCTCCTACCGTATAATTTTTATCTAGGGTAAGTTTTACATCAAAATTACCCCAAACTCCTTGAAATTCTCTTGCTATGTATGGGTCAGCGTGCCAGCCTTCAAAATCGTACTCTGCTAGTTTAGGATACCATTGGCTCATAGAAAGAGCAATACCATCTTTACTATTACGCCCAGAACGTCTAATTTGTAAAGGAACCTGCCCTTTAAAAACCATTTCTAAAGTGGTTTTTTCTCCAGAAGCAATAGGTTTTGCTAATTGTACTTCTAAAACGGTACCCGCTTCAGAAAAAGTAACTTTTTTCCCGTCTTGTTTTAAAGAAGTGGCATGTAAAAAACCTATTTCAGATTCTGATAAAGGAGCAATTCTACTCGTTTTTTCTTCGGTTACCATTCTTCCGTCAGGATCTTTAATACTTTGCAGCCTTGCATCCATTTCACTTCCTGGTTGAAAAGCATTAAAATATAAGTGATAGTAAACTTTAGAAATTTCGTCTGGGGAGTTATTGGTATAAACTAAGGATTGTGTACCAGAAAACTGGTATGTTTTTACATCTACAGAAACATCCATAGTATAATCTACATGTTGTTGCCAATAGCTTGTATTGTTTTGCGCAAAAAGAGAACTTGTAATACCAAGTACTAGTAGCGCACAAAAAGGGAGAATATGTTTCATTGTTTTTATTTTTTTTAGTCTTAAAAAAAATGCCTTAACAACCTTATAATTTAAGGAGTTAAGGCGTGTATTATGAATTTATAACTGTGTTTTTCCTGTAGAAACATTCTTTGCCATTAGTAATGCGTTATATGCATTTACTATTTTCCCAGATTTAGAAACTTTATCTAAAGTACTACTGTTTGCATTATCTCCGCCAAGTATAACTTTAGCATGTGGCGCTAAACCAGACTGCATAATTATTTGTTTTACTTGCGTAGCTTTTAATGTTGGATATTGCGACATAATAAGTGCCGCAACACCTGCTACAGCAGGAGCAGCCATAGAAGTTCCTCCCATAGATTTATATTTGTTACCAGGAACGGTAGAATATATTGCAGCGCCAGGGGCAAATACATCTACATTTTGTACACCATAGTTAGAAAAAGGGGCCACCATTTCTGAACCATATTTTTCTGCTAAAGCACCAACAGTAATTACATTATTGGCTATTTCTGAACCAGAATAGTTATTATGGTCATTAGGGAAATTTGGATTGTTGGAATCATCTATATTATGACCATCATTTCCTGCGGCATGAACAATTAAAACATTTTTAGAAGCAGCATATTTAATTGCTTCATATACCCATTCTGCTTTTGGTGAAAATGATTTTCCAAAGCTACAGTTAATAATTTTTGCGCCATTATCTACTGCATAACGTATTCCTAATGCAATATCTTTATCGTATTCATCGCCATTAGGTACGGCTCTTATGCTCATAATTGCAACATTATTTGCTACACCATTAGCTCCTTTACCATTGTTACGCTCTGCTCCAATAATACCCGCTACGTGTGTACCGTGACTTTCATCGTCTACTCTATTTTGAGGATTTCCATTGCCATAACCCAGGTCTTTTAAATCATAAGGATTATCGCCAACATCTTTACGGCCATTAAAGTCTTTATTTAGATTATAATTGGCGCTTTCTGTAAAATGTGTAATTCCGCCATTAAGTTCTTCTATAACTTCTGGGATAGTATCTGCATAGTTTAACATTTGCATTAAAACAGCAACATTTTGCTGCATAGCCTGATCTTCTGTTTTTATACCTACTAAATCTTTTTTGGTATAAGAATCTTTTCCTAAAAGTTTTTTTACAGCGGCGTCTGACCCTTTTACTTGTTGTAAAATTTGTTCGTATTGCTGCTTATTTTGTAATGCTTCTGGGTATTTTTTATCTATTTCTGCTTGTGCTTTTGCAAGCATTTCTGGTGTTCCTATATTTAATCGTAACATACGAGCAAATTCTAATTGCTCATTATAAGATTCTCCTAAGAAATTATATCCATGTATATCATCTACATACCCATTGTTATCATCATCTTTTCCATTACCTGCTTTTTCTTTGGTGTTTGTCCAAAGCACGCCATCTAAATCCTCATGTTTTAAGTCCATTCCAGAATCTAAAACAGCTACAATAACTTTTTTTCCTTTTTTGTTATGAATAAGCTCTTTATAGGCTTTATCTACACTCATTCCAGGAATAGTATCTGTAACTAAATCTAAATGCCCCCAATTTTGTTTTTCTTTTTCAGTAAGATCTGCTATTTTAAGTGGTGTTTTATCTATGTTTTCTACAGGAGTGGTTACTAGATTGGTTGCACCGCAACCCATTAATAAAAGAGCAGAAGCTAATCCTGCAAATGGTTTAGAAATTTTAATAGTCATATAAAATTTATTTGTTATAATTTAAAATGTTTTAGCTTAATTAAAATAATCATTAAAAGTATAAGTGTTTTTTAATCTCACCCCTTTTTCTGTAGTTTTTAAAGAACACATTTGGTTATGCGCATCATGTTCAAAAAACAAGAGATACTCTTTATCTACTGCATTCTTCAAAAATACTTCTTTTTCTGTTAAAGTTAGTAGTGGTCTAGTATCATAACCCATTACGTATGGTACAGGTAAGTGGCCAACAGTAGCTATTAAATCTGCTGTAAAAACAAGGGTTTTTCCTTGATAATTTATGTGTGGAAGCATTTGTTTTTCGGTATGACCATCAACAAATAGTATTCCAAAACCTAGTTCTGATTCTTTTATGAAAGAACTTTCTCCTCGTTCTATAAATTTTAATTGACCACTTTCTTGCATTGGTAATAGGTTTTCTTTTAAGAAAGATGCTTTTTCCCTCACATTTGGTTGGGTGGCCCATTTCCAATGTTCTTCATTAGTCCAAAAAGTTGCATTTTTAAAAGCAGGCTCATAAGCAGTATGGTTATTGTTCCACTGTACACTTCCACCGCAATGGTCAAAATGTAAATGGGTCATAAAAACATCGGTAATATCATCTCTATGAAAACCAGCTTTTTTTAAAGAATTATCTAAAGTGTGGTCTCCCCATTGGTAATAGTAATTAAAGAATTTATCGGACTGTTTGTTACCCATTCCGGTATCAATCAATATTAATTTTTCTCCATCTTCAATTAATAAACATCTGGCAGCAATATCAATCATATTATTAGCATCTGCAGGATTAGTTCTTTGCCAAATGGTTTTAGGTACAACGCCAAACATTGCACCACCATCTAATTTAAAATTACCAGTTTCTATAGGGTGTAGTTTCATAAAAAATTGAATTTTTGCAAATTAAGAAATATAGAAGGTAATTTAAGAATTAGGAGGTTTTATTGGGTGTTTTTTAACAAGTAAAAGGAGGTTTAATTTTTTAATACTTTTATTTCTTCTAAAATGTGAAATTAAATTGAAAAAAGCGTATTATGGGCTTATTAACAATACATTTACTGGGTTTATAGGATAAAGGTCTATTTATTACATAAAATCTTATAGAAACACATTCTTCTTTTTAAATTAAATAAAGTAAATTTCCAAAAAATTAAGTAATGGTAGAACTTGCAGGAATTGTTATTTTGGGAATAATTGCGCAATGGGTTGCATGGCGGCTTAAATTACCAGCCATTTTGCCACTAATTTTAATAGGTTTATTGGTTGGTCCAATATCTACATTATATACAGAGGATGGTTTAAAATTAATAGAACCTATTTGGAATGGTACAAAAGGTCTTTTCCCTGGAGAGGGTTTATATTATTTTGTTTCTTTGGCTATTAGTATTATTCTTTTTGAGGGAGGCTTAACTTTAAAAAGTTCTGAAATTAAAAATGTAGGGCCTGTAATAACTAAGTTAATTACCCTTGGCTCTATTGTTACATTTTTTGGAGCAGGTTTGGCTGCTCATTATATTTTTAATCTAAGTTGGCAAATCTCCTTTCTTTTTTCTGGACTTATAATTGTTACAGGACCTACAGTAATTACCCCAATACTTAGAAATATTCCTTTAAAAAAAGATATTTCTGCGGTTCTTAAGTGGGAAGGAATATTAATAGATCCCATTGGAGCTTTAGTAGCTGTTTTAGTTTATGAGTTTATAGTGGTAGGAGAAGGACAAGCATTTACAAAAACAGCTTTAATAGAGTTTGGTAAAATATTGTTATTTGGCTTTACTTTTGGTTTTACATTTGCGCATGGTTTAGTTTTTACAATTAAAAAAAAATTAATTCCACATTATTTACTTAATGTGGTGGCTTTATCCACAGTATTATTAGTTTTTGTTGCTTCGGATTTATTTGCTCATGAATCTGGTCTATTAGCGGTTGTAGTAATGGGAATGGTAATAGGTAATACAAATTTACCTAACCTAAAAGAGCTGTTATATTTTAAAGAGTCTTTAAGTGTTATTTTAATATCTATATTATTTATTCTATTAGCTGCAAATATTAATATTTCGGACATGGAGTTAATTTTAAACTGGAAAACCCTTGTTCTCTTTGCCATTATAGTTTTTATTATTAGGCCTCTTGCTGTTTTTTTAAGTGCATATGGTTCTAATTTAAAAATAAATGAAAAGCTCTTTATTGGTTGGGTAGGACCAAGAGGTATTGTAGCAGCAGGTATAGCGTCTTTATTTGGCTCTAAATTAATAGCAAGGGGAGAGCCTGGGGCAGAATATATAACCCCGCTTGTTTTTATGATTGTATTAGGAACGGTATTGCTTAATGCAACTACGGCAAGGCTGTTTGCAAAATTGGTAGGCGTATTTTTGGTTAAGTCTGAGGGAATTTTAATTATTGGAGCCTCTAAGGTTTCTAGATTAATAGGACAATATTTAGCTAAAAATAACAGGCATGTTGTTCTTATAGATAATAATAAATCTAACATTGACAAATCAAAAAAGCTTGGTTTAGAAGCAATAGAAGCTAATATTTTTTCGGATTCGTTAGATGATAATATAGAATTAAATGATATGGGTTATTTAATGGCTCTTACAGGAAACTCTGAAATTAATAAAATAGCTATAGATAAGTTTAAAAACCAATTTGGAGAGAATGGTGCTTTTAGGATTGTAAACACAGAAGAAATGAATGATGCTGAAAACAACCCAAGAGAAGGACTTTTTTCCCATTCCGATGATTTTATAAAACTAACAGAAGCTGCACGAAAGTATCCTAGTATAAATGAAATAGAAATAGAAAGCCCTGAACACTATTTAAAGCTAATAGAAATAACAAAAACAGACGAACATATAGTGCCTATCTTTATAAAAAACTTAGAAGATACTATTGAGATTATATCTTTTTATGGCAAAGAAAAAGAAGAAATAACAAAGGGCTGTAAATTGGTTTATTTAGGAAAACAGTTTTCTTTATAAGTACTAAGAAAAAGGCTTGGCTTTATTAATAGTAACGGTAATATCTTCTTCTTTAATAGGATAGTTTTCTCCAGCTATCATTTCAAAAAAATGAACAGAAGATTCTCTTTTAATTTTATTGATTAACATAGATTCATCTATGTCTCCGCTTTCTTGTCTCCAAGTAAAAATAGAGTTTTCTTCTACTTGAATAATACTGTGTTTAGCAGTATATAGTGTAATGTATAATGTCATTTGTCGGGGAAATTTTGGAAAACAAAAGTAGGAAGAATAACTAGTATTTTTTATTGGTATGTGTAATTTTTTTTAAATACAATTTAGGAAAGATATTACTTCTTTTAGGAAACTATTGTTTACTAAAAAAGGCCTTAGAGAAACTAAGACCTTACTTATTAATCATTTAGCTTTAAAACGGCCATAAACGCTTCTTGTGGCACTTCTACATTACCAACTTGTCGCATACGTTTTTTACCTTTTTTCTGCTTCTCTAAAAGTTTACGTTTACGAGAAATATCGCCTCCATAACATTTTGCAGTAACATCTTTACGCAATGCTTTTGTGGTTTCTCTAGAGATTATTTTTGCTCCAATAGCGGCCTGTATAGGAATATCAAACTGTTGTCTTGGTATAAGCTCTTTTAGTTTTTCACACATTTTTTTACCAATAGTAACCGCATTATCCGCGTGTATAAGTGCAGATAAAGCATCTACTGGTTGTGCATTTAATAAAATATCTACTCGGACTAATTTAGAAGTACGCATACCAATTGGCGCATAATCAAAAGAAGCGTATCCTTTAGAAACTGTTTTTAAACGGTCATAAAAATCAAAAACAATTTCGGCTAAAGGCATATCAAAATTAAGTTCTACTCTTTCTGTTGTTAAATAGGTTTGGTTGGTTATTTGTCCTCTTTTTTCAATACAAAGAGACATTACATTACCAACAAAATCGGACTTTGTAATTATTGTAGCTTTAATATATGGTTCTTCTACACGATCAATACTAGAAGGGTCTGGTAAGTCTGTAGGGTTATTTACAATTAAAGCTTCTTCTGGGTCTTTACGTGTGTATGCATGGTAACTAACGTTTGGTACTGTAGTAATAACAGTCATATTAAACTCACGCTCTAAACGTTCTTGAATAATTTCCATATGTAGCATTCCTAAAAACCCACATCTAAAACCAAAACCAAGAGCGGCACTACTTTCTGGTGCAAAAACTAAGGAAGCATCATTAAGCTGTAATTTTTCCATAGAAGCACGTAGTTCCTCAAACTCATCCGTATCTACAGGGTAAATACCAGCAAATACCATTGGTTTTACATCTTCAAAACCATCAATTGCATTTTTTGTAGGGTTTGCAGCATCGGTAATGGTATCTCCTACTTTTACCTCACGGGCATCTTTTATTCCAGTAATTAAGTAGCCAACATCACCAGCCTTAATACTTTTTTGTGGATGTTGTTCTAGTTTTAAAGTACCTACCTCATCGGCAAAGTAATCTTTATTGGTAGCTACAAATTTAATTTTCTGTCCTTTTTTAATTTCTCCGTTAATAACTCTAAAGTAAGTTTCAACTCCTCTAAAAGGATTGTAAACAGAATCAAAAACTAATGCTTGTAAAGATTCATCAGGATTTCCTTTTGGTGCAGGAATACGATCAATAATTGCATTTAAAATTTCTTCTATGCCAATACCTGTTTTAGCACTTGCAGGAATAACTTCTTCAGCATCACATCCTAATAAATCTACAATGTCATCTGTTACTTCTTCAGGGTTAGCACTTGGCAAATCTACTTTATTAAGTACCGGTATAATTTCCAGATCGTTCTCTAACGCTAAATATAAATTAGAAATGGTTTGCGCTTGTATACTTTGTGCAGCATCTACCACTAAAAGAGCTCCTTCACAAGCAGCAATAGATCTAGAAACTTCATATGAAAAATCTACGTGACCAGGAGTATCAATTAAATTAAGAATATATTCTTCTCCTTTATAAGTGTACTCCATTTGAATAGCATGACTTTTAATGGTAATACCACGTTCTCTTTCCAAATCCATGCTATCAAGCAATTGCTCTTTTTTTTCTCGATCAGTGACAGACCCTGTAAAATCTAACAACCGATCTGCTAAAGTACTTTTACCGTGATCAATATGAGCAATGATACAGAAATTTCTAATATTTTTCATAGGAACAAAATGAGCAATTATATTTCTTTTTTACCGTAGTATACGGTATTTAAAAGCAATTGCAAATATAGCTTAATTTAAGTACTGATATATAAGCATTTTATAGAAAATAGAAGTTGGGTTTAAGATTTATTATGGAAAAACCCTCTTTTTCTTATTTTATTTTAATGTTTTTTCAAAGCCACATAAATCGTAGGTTTATTCTTAGATATATTTGATATATTTACTGCATAGCTAAATCTTATATGAATAAAAATTACCTACTCTTTTTATGGTTTTTTTTTATTTCTTTTATTGTTTCCGCTCAGGAATTTTCTGTTTCAGGAAAGATTGTTGATGGTGTTCAGAATCCAATTTCTTATGCTACTGTTGTAGTAAGATCATTAGATTCTGTACTCTTAAAAGGAACTTCTACTAATGAAGACGGAAGTTTTACAATAGAAAAATTAAAAAAAGGAACGTATTACATCTCTGCAAGTTATATAGGAAATTATTCTTCTTTTGTTATGATTAATGTTGGTTCTAATATGGTTGTTGATCCAATGACAATACATTTATTAGAACAAAATCTAGATGAGGTTATTGTTACACTACAAAAACCTAGATTGGAAAGACAAGCAGATAGATTGGTTTATAACATAGCTAATACTGCTTTAACAGATTCAGATGTTTGGGATGTTCTTAAGAAAACACCGTCGGTACTTATTTCTGGCGATAAAATACAAATTAAAGGAGAAGATAAAATAGGGGTAATGATTAATGGTCGTAAAATTAATTTACCAAAGGAAGATATTTTTAATTTATTATCTGGAACCAGTGCAAGTAATGTAGAGTCTATAGAGGTAATTACCAATCCGCCATTAAAATATAGTGCAGAAGGCGGAATGCTTATTAATATTGTAATGCGTAAAAAATTATCTGAAGGTTATAATGGCGCAATATACGGGACCTATAAACAAGGAGTTTTTGCAAAAAACACTTTGGGTAATGACCATTATTTTAAGGGAAATAAAACAGATTTTTCTATAAATTATGCCCTTACTAAAGACAAAAAGACAACCAAATTTACAGATATTACTAATTTTTTTGAGAATGATATCCCGAATTCTATTTGGACAGCTAACCAAGAAACTATTAACAAACAAAACAAGCATTTAATAAGCCTATATTTTGATTTTTATTTAAATGATAAAAACCACATAAGCCTTTATAGTCTTAACACTATAACACCAAAAGAAGACAGGTTTATTTCTTCTAAAACGAGAATAGAAGAAGAAGGCGATAATTCCAGCTTTAACACTTTTATACTTGACAATCGTGATAAATTAAACACCTCATATTATTTAGATTGGATACATAAATTAAGAAAAAAAGGAGAAGAAATTTCTTTTGGTTCCCATTTTACATTTTATGACACAACTATAAACCAAAACTTAAACACAGAATTTTTTAACTCTTCTGGAGAACCAATTAGCGAAAATAATTTTAGTACAGATTCTTTTCAAAAAATAAACTTATATAATGCGCAAATAGATTACATAACTCCAATAGGAAAAAAAGCAGGAATAGAAGCAGGTATACGTTATGCAGGAATAGAGTCTAAAAATACCATTAAACAAGAGGGTTTTGATAGAAACCAACCAGGAATAAACCCTACTGAGGATGGCACTTTTAATTATGATGAAGATATTTTTGCTGCGTATTCTAGTTTTAATACCAAGTGGAGCAATTTTAAATTAAATACCGGTTTGCGTGCAGAATATACTGAAACTATAGGGTTATTAAACACCACTGGTATTAAAAACAAAAAAAGTTATTTAGAACTGTTCCCTTCCTTTTCATTAAATTATTTACCTAATAAAAAGAATAATTTAAGACTTTATTATTATAGGAGAATTAATAGGCCTAGGTATAATAGAATTAACCCTTTTCAATATTTTCAAAATAATAATTCTGTAATAGAAGGAAACCCAGATTTATTACCTGCAACAAGAAACTATTTGGCTTTAGAATATGTTTATAATAAAACATATGCGGTTGAGGTTTTTTATAGAAACGAAAAAAATCAATCCAGAGAACAAGTTTTCCAAGACAATGACACTAATTTATTGCGCTATTTAAGTTATAATATTAATAGTAATATTTCTTATGGAATAGATTTATCTTTTAATAAAAACATTACTTCTTATTGGGATACTTATGTATTGTTTTCTGTAATAAATAAAGAAAATGAATTTCTAGATTTTGGTTCTAATGATGTAATAGAAAATAGTTTGTGGTATTATATTACAAGGTTTAGAAATAGCTTTACCCTTTTAGCAGATAAAAGCTTAATGGCCGACGTTAATTTTAGGTATTATTCCCCATCATTTTCTGGTAATAATAGATATTCATCTATTAATAGTCTAGATATAGATTTACGAAAAACACTATGGAATAAAAAAGCAAGCATTTCCTTAGGTGTTTCAGACATTTTTAGACAAAGTAATTATTTTGGCTCAAGAATATATGCAGACCAAAATAACTCCACCTCTACAAGAAGAGAAAACAGGCTTTTTAAATTTTCTTTTAGATATAAGTTTGGTAATGAAAAAATTAAAAGTAATAAAAAATCGAAGCGCGTAAAAGAGCGATCAAGATTATAAATTTAGCTCCTACTCATTATTCCTCCGCATACCCCTAGACTTATTAATAAGTAAACCCCTGCTAAAATAAAAAACGTTTTTCCTGCCTTTGTTTTTTGATTAGCCCTAAGAATAACCCCAACAATTATAAATAATATTGATGGTCCAAACATTATTGCAAAAAGTAAGGTTGCTAATCCGTCTAAATTACCAACTTCTAAGGGTACAATTATATTCATAATATTTCGTTTTGTAGTTCTTTTAAGCGCGTTAATTTTTCATCTCTATAAAAGAGGTTCATAGTTTCAAACGGAATAATTTTATAGTCTTTATTAACAATATGAACACAAGACTTTTTAATAGCTCTAACATCAAAATTATGGGCATCAATAAATTGCATAATAATAATTCTAAAAAGATTGTCATAGCCCAATTCTGGCGCATCAATTTCTGGCAAACAACACATTATAGATTTTAAATTTTCGGAAGCCTTATCCACAGAGTTTCCTGTGCTAAAAAGTTCAATCATTTTACCGTGCAATTCTGGGTCTTGCTCATATATAATAGTATTTTTACCTTCGTTTAATAAATCATCTGGGTTAACATAGCGCGTTAAAGGGCTTACCTCATTACCAACCTTCAAAGCATATGCCATTACCAAAGCATCGGGGTTACAGGGTACAGGTATTAAATCATCGGGTTCGAAAATAGGAGATTGCTCTAAAATTTTTCTTCGAACTTCGGTTAAGGTTATTCTATTTTCATCTACTTCAAAATTATCTAATCTACCAGCTATTTGCGTGGGCTGAAAAGTAACCCCACGCACACATTTTTGTTTTAAAGCAAAATCAATAGTTTCTCCCATTTCATGGTCATTAAGTCCTTTTTGTAACGTAACAACAAGGGTTGTAGAGAGGTTTAATTTATTTAGGTGCTCTAAGGCCTTTAATCTTGTGTTGGCCAAATCTGCACCACGTAAGGTTTGCAAAACGGTGTTGTCAAGGGAATCAAACTGAAGATAGATTTCAAAATCTGGCATATAGGAAGCTAGTCGTTTAGCAAATTCAAAATCCTGCGCAATTTTTATTCCATTAGTATTAAGCATTAAATGACGTATAGGTAAACTTTTGGCATACTCCATAATTTCAAAAAAATTAGGGTGAATGGTTGGCTCCCCTCCGCTAAGTTGTACCACGTCTGGCTCCCCTTCATTTTTTACAATAACATCGAGCATTTTCTTTACCTCTTCTAAAGTTCTATGTCTGCCATAACTTGGAGAAGAAGAAGCGTAACATGTTGGGCAAGTTAAATTACATCTATCTGTAAGTTCTATTACTGTTAAACAAGAGTGTTGCTCATGATCAGGGCAAAGACCGCAATCATAAGGGCAGCCATAATGGGTTTTCGTATTAAACGTATTAGGATATTCAGAAGCCTTGTTATAGTTTCTTATGTTTTTATAATACTCAATATCATCAGCTATTAAAACTTTGGAACTACCGTGTTCTTTGCAGTTTTTAAGCATATAAACCTTATCATTTTCAAAAACAATTTTAGCATCTACTCTTCGTAAACATTCCGGGCAAAGGCTTAGAGTAAAATCGTAATAGGTATAATTTCTTGTAGGCATAAAATAGTTATTTAAAAGACAGTATGCTTTTTATAGTTTTAGTGTAATAGAACATACAAATTATGCATAAATATTGAATGGTACTTAGGCCTAACACTAAAAAAGAGTTTGGTTTTAGATATTCTATGCAAAATCTAAAAACAAAATAGCTAATCATAAATATTTTAAAAAGCATTCCGTTTTCTAGTGTATTCTTTTTAATAAGGTATTTAATAAAACCAAAAAGTAGAAATAGAAATACTATTTCATATAGTGCTATTGGGTGTCTTAAGTACTCATCACCCAAATACATTCCAAGAAAACTATTAGTAACAATACCATAGGTAAATTCATTAGTACCTGCTAAAAAACAACCCAAACGCCCAATGATTAACCCTACAATTATAGGTAATGTAAAAAGGTCTCCAGATGATTTTTTTTCGCCTATGTATTTCTTAATCAATTCTACACCCAAAAGACCACCAAACAGGCCACCCATGATAGTTTTATTGTTTAGAATAGAAAGCCACCCTTGGTTATAATGAAGTACTGGATTTTCTAAAAAAGCAATAAATCTTGACAAAAATAAAGCTCCAAAAATGGCACCAATAATTATAGACAGTCGGTTTGTAGAGGATATTAAATCGGAACCTCTTTTCCTAAGAAATCGGTAGTATTGAAAGCCAATAATAAAAGCTAAATACTCTAAGATTAGGTGCATATTAATCTCTATTCCAAATAGAATGGGTTCATACGGAATAGAAAAGCTTAAAAACATAGAACTAAGATAGTAGCATTTTCTGTTTTTACAGCTACCGGAATAGTAGTAAATTTGCATCATGCCAAAAATTGGAGACATACAATTACCAGATTTCCCTCTATTACTTGCACCTATGGAAGATGTGAGTGATCCACCTTTTAGAGCTTTGTGTAAAGAACAAGGAGCAGATGTGGTGTATACCGAGTTTATTTCTTCGGAAGGATTAATTCGCGATGCTGCAAAAAGTGTAATGAAGTTAGACATTTATGAGAAAGAACGCCCTGTAGGAATTCAAATATTTGGTGCTAATTTAGATTCTATGCTACGCTCTGTAGAGATTGTAGAAAAATCTAACCCAGATATTATAGATATTAATTTTGGTTGTCCTGTAAAAAAAGTGGTTAGTAAAGGAGCTGGTGCAGGAATATTAAAGGATATAGATTTAATGGTGTCTTTAACCAAAGCAATGGTAGAACACACCAAATTACCCATTACGGTAAAAACAAGATTAGGGTGGGACGATTCCTCTATTAAAATTGTTGAGGTAGCAGAGCGCATACAAGATGTTGGCTGTAAAGCTATAGCTATACATGGTAGAACTAGAGCACAGTTGTATAAAGGAGATGCGGATTGGAAACCTATTGCTGCTGTAAAAAATAACCAAAGAATGCATATTCCGGTTTTTGGTAATGGCGATGTAAATACACCAGAAGCCGCTGTTAAAATGCGCGATGAATATGGTTTAGATGGCGCCATGATTGGGCGTGCAAGTATTGGGTATCCTTGGTTTTTTAAAGAAGTAAAACACTTTATAAATACAGGAACACATTTAGAACCACCTACTATGGAAGAGCGTGTTACAGCTGCACGTAGGCATTTACAAATGTCGATAGATTGGAAGGGCGAAAAATTAGGTGTTTTTGAAACTAGAAGACACTATACTAATTACTTTAAAGGCATTCCAGACTTTAAAGAGTATAGAATGAAAATGGTTACTAGTGATGATTCTAAAGATGTCTTTGCTGCATTTGATGAGGTTTTAGAAAAGTTTGGAAATTATCAGTTTCGTAGGTAGTATTTTTTAGACCTAAGTATTAAGTACAAAGTAATTAGTCATGAAACTTGGTTCTTGAATCTATTCTCTCTTCTCTTTTTTCATTAGAATTTTCCTCATTTGTCTAGGTATCTAAGTTGAGATATTTTTTCTCACCAACAGCCAACAGCCGCTAAGCAGTAATAAGTTTTTTAGAGATTCTTCTACTGGCAACTAAAGAAGCGATTATACCTAACACAATAATTGTTGCTAAAACTATTAGTACGTTACTAAAGTTATATTGCACAGGATACGATAAGGTTGGGGTAATTTTTAACCAACCAAAAGCTAACTGCGAACCAATTAATAAAGAGCCTAATAAAACACCAATAAACCCACCTAAACTAGTTACTAAAACGCCCTGTAAAAAGTAAATTTCTCTTAACTCGCTTATGGTGGCTCCTAAATTATAAAGAGTTTTAGAGTTTTGTTGTTTATCCAGAATCATCATTATTATAGCGCCAACTACATTAAAAAGAGCAATAATTAAAACCAATGTAAAAATAAGATAGGTAGCTAAGTTTTCGGTATTTAGCATTCTATAAAGAGTACTGTTTAATTCCTTTCTGTTTTTAATACTAGTTTCTGGTAAAACAGCTGCTATTTTCTTTTTTAACTCATGTAAAGTAGCACCGTCCGAAACTTTAAAGTTTATTCCAGATACTTGCGTATTTTCTTTTTCTAGTAAGGCTTGCACCAATGGTAAATCTGCAAAAACATACTTTTTGTCAATATTTTCTTCAATAACATATACACCACTCATTATTAATGCAAGCTCATTGTATGGTTTTGTTTTAAGAGTTAGTTGCGATGTATTTCCTTTTCCAGGCTTTGGAGCTAGAATAATTAATGGGTTTCTATATTGGTTAATCGTAAGACCTAATAAATTAGCAATACCAATACCAGTAACACCTTGTTTAAGGTTTATAGCCCAATCTCCGTACTGTATAGTACTATCAATACCCGTTACTTTAATGTAATTAGAATCTACCCCTTTTATATAAGCAATATGGTTTTTTTGTCGGTGCGATAAATAAACTTTCTCTTCTATTTCTTTAGAAAAAGATGTTATTCCTTTAATTTCTAAAAGTTGCTCTTCTTGTTTTGGGGTAATAGAAAAGAATTTTCCCGTTTGCGGTAAGGCTTTTAAATCTGGATCAATAGTGTTCGTATAAGAAAGACTAAATTCTTTTAGACCAGCAAAACCAGATAAAACAATAAAAAGTGCAGCAGAACCAACAACAATAACAAAAAAAGTAATGAAATTTATAATATTCACTGCATTTTGACTGCTTTTAGAAAACAGATACCTTTTTGCAATGTATAGAGGAAAGCCCAATGTTTAGTATTTTTTTCTTTTGTCTAAAAGGTCTCTATTCTCAATAGGATTTTCTTCTCCTTTTAGAGAGTCTTCTATTTTCTCTATATAATCTAAAGAATCATCTAAATAAAATAATAGCTCAGGAACTCTACGTAATTGATTTTTAGTTCGTTGCGATAACTCATGTTTAATAAGTGGTTGGTTAGACTGTATTCCTTCTAAAAGCTCTTTTGCACCTTTATTAGGAAAAATACTAACGTATACTTTGGCAATAGATAAATCTGTAGTTATGTTAACTTTAGACACAGAAATTAAGGTGCCTTTAAGTCCACCATCAATTGCGGCACGTTGTAAAATATCTACAATATCTTTTTGTATTACTCCGGCTATTTTTTTCTGTCTTTGCGTTTCCATACTACAAAAGTACGCAGAATATTGAGTAATTTAGTTTTTACGTATATTCATATCTAAAATAAGTAGCGTTTTGAAGAAAATAGAACATATTGGTATTGCTGTAAATAGTATAGAAACTTCTAATTCATTGTTTGAAAAACTATTGGGAACTCCTTGTTATAAGGAAGAAGAAGTGGCATCTGAGGGAGTTAAAACTTCTTTTTTTATGACGGGTCCTAATAAGATTGAATTGTTAGAGGCAACAAAGGAAGATAGCCCTATAGCAAAATTTTTAGCAAAAAAAGGGGAAGGTATACACCATATAGCTTTTGAGGTAGAAGATATTGTTGCAGAAATAGCTCGTTTAAAGGAAGAAGGCTTTACTATTATAAATGAAATCCCTAAAAAAGGAGCTGATAATAAACTAGTTGCCTTTGTACATCCTAAAACAACAAATGGTGTATTAATAGAATTGTGCCAAGAAATAGTATAGAAGCACCAATTTTCCTTGCACCATAATAAAATAAGTAGTAATATTGCAACCGCATTTTGCGGGTCCTATAGCTCAGCTGGTTAGAGCACCTGACTCATAATCAGGGGGTCCATGGTTCGAGCCCATGTGGGACCACAGAAAACCCTTCTAAGTCATTGATTTAGAAGGGTTTGTTTTTTATTAGGGGGCAGATAAGGGGACTGTTTTTATTGAAATAGTTTATTTACCCTTCTTTTTCACTATAAAAATAGGCTTGTTTTCATTGATTATTTAATAATTTGAATGTATTTGGCAGACTGAATTATAAATAACAACAACTTTGATATGAATTTTGTGTAATTAATTACTCTGATTCAATCCAGTTTTCTAAAATATTGATTGGATTGATAACAGGGATGACAATCGAACCCCAAGAGGAGTTTGATAAGCTTTCAAAAATGATTCCACGTAAGGTTGAATAGGAAATGCCAGCTAAAGTAGCACCAAACAACTTTTGAAAGGTAGGTTTGCCATCACTTTTAATTGTGTACATCTGCTCTAAGTTATCTATTCTATAATGAAAATCATAACGAAAGCGTGCTATACTTTGCACTCCTCTATCAGTTAAAGTAAGAATAAGGTCTAATCCCAATAAAAATCCTTTGTCATCAAGATTATGTGCACTCACATGTGCTATTTTCATATCAATAGTTTCCTCATTATTAAAAGGTTCTTTCAAATCTGAAATTGAGGTTTCTATTGATTCAATCTGGAGGAGATGAATTTTTTCTGGATCAATATGGTTTTGTTCTTTTTTTGCCATAATTAGCTAGCATAGCTAGACATAAAGCTATATTTTGGTGGTTTTTTTGAATTTTCAGTTTTTGCAATATAGAATTTTACGTACTTATACTCTTTTTCTATATGAATCAACTTTTCTCCCAATGCGTACTCTAGTTTGGCGATGGTTTTTATTGTGAAATTATGGCTACCGCTTAACCATTTACTGACCTCTGATGGTGACTTACCCATTTTTTTCGCAAAGGCAGTTTTACCTATACCTTTTTCTTTAAGTATACGGGTTATTTTTGTTGATATGGCCAAGTTATGTTTGACCATGATGTCAATTTCAGGGTTGCCGTTTTCGGCTAACCAATCACCAATAATGTTCTTTTTGTTCTTTTCCATGTTTAGTTAGTAATATAAAATCATATCATTGTCATAGTCGATATCTGTATCTTCATCTATCCATTTGATATCTTTTTCTTGAAAAGCTTGATCTATAATATTTGTAAGTTGATTTGCAAGTAAAAAATGTGTTTTTACATTAGGGCATTCTTGTGCTTGTGCCTCTGTTTTAATTGAACCGTTAAACAGAACGACCACATTTTGATTCATACGATGACAATACAGCCTTAAATTGTTTGGAGCTGTTTCTCCATCTTCTGTAAAAACGGGTGGACGCCCCATTGCATAGGGTGGAAGCCCCATAGCTTCGCCTTCGTTCTGTTCGTTTCTAAAATACCTGTCTTGTGCTCCATATTTATTGCCTATTTCTGCCAGCCATGAAAGTATATGATTTAACTTTTCAGGGTTGTCTATGGTTTGCTGTTTAACAAAGTGTTCAAATATTGAATCTGCCGTTTCTATAGGCTCTTCGTCTTTATCCAATATCACGGAATAATAACTAACCTTTTGGTAATCTGCTATATGTTTAAGGCGTACTATCCCATTCATTGGTCGGTAAATGTATTAAAAAATTTCACTTATAAGTGAAATTTTATATTAAATGTTGTGAAATAGGGTTTAAGTGTTGTAAAATAATGCTCTAAGCAATATGCTTTCTTTTACCAGAAAACATATTTACCACTGTTCTTTTCCGTTAAATACTTTTCATTGGTAAAACCCATGCCCTTATAGTATTGTTTGTCAAAAACACCTGGTAGATCAGGTGTTGTAATTATTTGGTCTACTTCTTCAACCCTATCCTCTGTTAATTCTCCTGTAAGATATCCACCACAAACTTCAAGCTCGTCGGAACAAATTAGTTTGCCATGTAATTGTTCACGAAGTATAAGATAGTTAATGAAGTCTATAGGGTCTTTTTTTTGTGCAATCATAGTCAAAAAGAAAACTTCTAAATCATCCAACTTTATTGCCCAAGGATGAGCGTCTTCTTCTTCAATTTTCAAAAGCGTAGAAAGGTCATTTTGGATTTGTCCAAAAGAGTTTATGTTTACAATAATTGAAAAATCATTTTCATTATACTTTGTTGTATCAATTTCCTCAAGAAGATTTCCTTTACTGTCCTCAATCCTCAGAGGGACTTGATTAACAAATTTTTGTTCTACTCTTTTTGTCTGTGTGTAGCCATAACCAATACAATTTTCAAAATCATCTTTAATTTTTATAAAGGCTTTGCTTGGGTCACGCATAGGTTCTCTTAAATTATAACCCTTTGCTTCTATAATAAACGCATGATTTTTCCATAAGAATAGAATGTCTTGTTCACATCCATCCACATAATAGCTTTCAAAATATTTAAAGTCTTTTTTAAAAAATTTCTTGAATAGTTCAAGCACTCTGCTTTCTAATAGTTTCCCTTTCTGCTTAATTAATTTACTTTTTAATTTTACGTTGTTGGAACAGGTCTTTTCTAGTAAATTTTCTACTGCGTGGATTATCTGCTTTACTTCAAAAACTTGATACAGGCCATTATCAATATTAACTATAGGAAAGTCATTTAAGGGATTGCCAGGCTTAGTTGATGTATAATACAAAAAACTGCCATTACCTCTTTGACATGATATACTTGCAAGAATCAGCTTAATTTTATCTAACGGTAATTTGGCTGAAATTAAATCCTCTGGTTTAAAACGGTCTTTAATTCCTTTATCAGCCATGAAAGTAAACAGCAAAATGTTTGGTGCACCCATTTTTTTTATAAAATCAGGAACATTTTCGTCAACACCTACTTTTAGTTCAGTATACGTTAACCATTCAGGTTTTATCAATTCTGGGTTAGTGGAAAATCCCTTAAATTTGGTTTGATTTAGAGTGTCAACGTCTTCGTAAAACTGAATAAAATATTCAACGGAAACGCCTGTTTCAGCTTCAATTTCCGCATTCATTGGGCCATATAAATCACGAATCCAATTGATGGTCTGTTCCTCGTAGTTTAAAGGGCCTTGATTAAAGTATGAAAGAAATGAAGGCATAGCAACTTGCCTTATTTTCCGCCATTCTTCGTCTATTTCTTCATCTCCCTTTGGAAAAAAAAGTTTGTCATATTCTCTTTCAATTTCATTTAAGAGCTGAACAATTTTGTTCCACTTTTTAGGAATGAATTGAACCTCTCCACTTGGCATTGAATCAGAACTTAACATAAGGCCACCTAAAAAGTAAAGTTGACGTAAAGGTGAAGACAACTGACCCAATTCTTCTTGGGCAGCACCATTTGCGATGCAAGTAGTTAGGAACGCTAAATCACCCAAAAACCATTGCGTGTCATAGGTTGCTATTAAATCTTTTAACTCCTGTGATTTGGTTTCTAAACTCATTTTGTTTTATTTATCAAAAATAATCACACCAACAATTACCCAGCCTCACCACTATACAAATACTGTTGAAACCCAATAAATGATTCACGTATCGATTTTATATCTCCTAATTCACGCTTGGCGTCTGCAATAGCTTTGTATTTCAATTCTAATAAATTCGGAAGTTTAGAATCATCTAACTCGTCAACGCCTTCTTTTATGTATTGTTCCAACACAAAATTTAAAAATTCTTGTTGCTTTTGGTTGTAATCATTCATTTGAATTTTAGCTCTACTTGCTCTTTCTAATCTTGGAACAAGGTCTTTGTGATAAGCTACATAACTTAATACATCAAAAAGGTCGCTTTCTTCTCCATGAATTAGATTTCTCAAATCTTCTAGTTGCGAATTTGTATAGCCTTTTTCGCTTAATTCCTCTAATAACTTTTTACGTGTGCTTGGCAAACTCCAAATCTTGCGTAATTCTTTTTCATCTGCTACTAAGCCGGGTAAATCTCCATAAAGTTGATTCATAAATTCTTCGTGTCCAATAGGTTTTCCATCAGGACTCCAAAACGTTGTTTTAACAGTGGCATCTATTTCTCTTTCTTTACCATCAGACAATTTTATTTTAATCAATACTGAAGGTTCTTTTTCGCAAATACAAGGTATATTATCGCATAGGTCACAAAGTTCTTCGTCTGGTTTTTCGCAGGCACAAGGTTTTACACCACATTTTTGACATATTTTTGGAGTGCCTCCACCTGTTGGTGGTTCGGGTGGTAGTGGTTCTCCGTCCCATTCTGGATCATTAAAATGCTCATGTGCTTTTACAAAATCATAGACCGTAAAATAATCTTTACCATCAAAAAGGCGTGTACCTCTACCCACAATTTGTTTAAACTCTACCATAGAATTTACAGGACGAAGTAACAGAATATTCCGTATTTCAGGTGCATCTACTCCTGTGCTTAATTTTTGTGATGTTGTTAAAACAGTAGGAATAAGCTTCTCGTTGTTTTGAAAATCGGCTAAGGCTTGTTCTCCACGGCTACCATCTTCGGCAGTTACACGTTTACAATAATCTATACTCTTGCTATCGCTTTCTTGATTAATAATATCTCTTATTGCAGCTGCATGTACTTGTGTAGCACAAAATACTAGTGTTTTATGATTTTGATTTACTTCACTTAAAAATTTCTTAACTCTAAAACGCTCTACTTGGTCTATAATAATTTTTCTACCATAGTCTTTATAAGTAAACGTATCGCCTACTTCAGCAACACCGCTTATAACCGTATCATCTGCTGTTACGGTATATTCATCATAATTTGTTTGAATTTGTTTTACCCTAAAAGGTGTTAAAAAACCATCATTAATACCATCTTTTAAAGCATAGGTATAAATAGGTTCTCCAAAATAATCGTACGTATCTGCGTTTACATCGCGTTTTGGTGTTGCTGTTAAACCTAACTGAACAGCTGGTGAAAAGTATTCTAGTATTTCTCGCCAACTACTTTCGTCATTTGCACCACCTCTGTGACATTCATCAATAATGATAAAATCGAAAAAGTCAGCATCATACTCCCCAAAATTAAATTTAGGGTCACCGTATTCAATACGTGGCTCTGCAGCTAAATCATCAGATTCTTCTATGTCAACTCCCTCTTCTCTAACTTCGGTCATAAAAGACTGAAAAATGGTAAAGAAAATACTACCGTTTTTAGGTACTTTACCTGTTTTTCTAATTTCTGAAGGCGTAATTCGTTTTTTTATATTCTCGTCTATGGTATCAAAATCATTAAATGAATTAAATGCCTGATTAGCCAGTATATTTCTATCTGCCAAAAATAAAATTCTTGGTGCTCTTGTCGCATCTCGTTTTAAATTCCATTTGGCATGAAACAGTTTCCAGCATAAATGAAATGCAGTAGCTGTTTTACCTGTACCCGTTGCCATAGTTAATAACAACCTATCTTTCTTTTCGGCTATAGCATCTAAGCATTTTTCTACTGCGGTGCGCTGGTAATAACGTGGTAAGTATTGCCCTTTAAAGAGCGGAAAAGCAATTTCTCTAAAACGTTCTTTCCAATTAACTATTTCTACCTTGTAATCTTCTTTAGGTGTAGGAAAACACATTTCCCACAACTCTTGTGGTGTTGGATATGTAGATACATCACCTTCTGTGGCTTCATCCATATCTACACCATAAATTTCTTGGCCATTTGTACAGTAGGCAAAACGCGTGTTTAACTTTAAGGCATAGTCTTTTGCCTGTGCCAAACCATCTGTGTAGTATTTATCTCTTGCTTTGGCTTCTAAAACAGCTAATCTTCTTCCTTTAAACTCTAATACATAATCGCAAGACAAAGGTTTTTTTCTTAGGTTTTCTCCTTTATGATTTTTACCAATAATTCTACCAGAAGTAATTACCTCTACTTTTATGCGGCTTTCTGGCACAACACCCCAGCCTGCTGCTCTAAGTGCTGGGTCTATAAGGTCTAGTCTGGTTTGTGCTTCGTTCATTTATTTCGGTTTAAGACGCTTATTGCTAAACGTTTTACGATTTCCATTTCTTCTGGTTTGCTAGATGCAATAAACAGCGTTAATGTAGCCAATGTATCATTACTTATAACAGGTTGGCCTTCTGCATTGAACAGCATATGATTATGTTCTAAAAATTTTAAAAAACAGGCTGCTGCTATACGCTTGTTTCCATCTACAAATGCATGGTTTTTTACTACCAAATACAAAAGTGTAGTTGCCTTTTCTTCTAATGTTGGATAGAAGTCATTTTCTCCAAACCCTTTTCCTATTTGTGCCACTGCACTTTCAAAACTTTGGTCTTTTTCTTTACCAAATACATCGCTGTCAAATTCAGTTAGCATTTGATTGATTAGTTTTTGATACGTTTCTAAACTTGGATACTTTGCTATTGTTGTGGTTAAACCTTTAGCATCTAATGCTTCGTGGTCATAATCATCTAATAAGCTTAACCCTTTAGCAAATGTTTCTAAAATGGCATTGTCAGATGATTTTTCTTCAATAGCAATGCTAGCAGCTCTTGTTAAAATATGAATACCATCTTTTAGTAACTTAATTTCTTGTTCTTTTTGCGCTAATCTTTTTTCATTAAGTGCGTAGCCTTTAACTAAATAGTCTTTTAAAATAGTATTTGCCCATATTCTAAAAGCAGTTCCTTTTTTAGAATTTACTCTATAACCCACTGAAAGAATAGCATCAAGATTATAAAATTCTACTTGATAAGTTTTTCCATCAGAAGCAGTTGTTGCATTTTTTGCAACAACTGAATTTTTCTCTAATTCTTTATTATTGAATATTTTATGTAAATGTCTTGAAATAACAGATTTATCCCTACCAAACAGCATTGAAATTTGATTAAGGTTTAACCATAAAGAATCTTCATCATAAGTTACTTCAACGTGAACCAGATTTTCATCTTCATAAATTATTATTTCACTCATACCAATAGTTCTTTTTGCGCTAATCTTTTTTCATTAAGTGCGTAGCATTTAACTAAATAGTCTTTTAAAATAGTATTTGCCCAAATACGAAACTGTGTACCCTGTTTAGATTTTACGCGATAACCAACAGATATGATGACGTCAAGATTGTAATGTTTTACTTTTTTGGATTGTTTTTTTCCTTCTATTGCACCGTGTTGAGTGGTGTGTCGGAAATCCCGACATACCACTTTCTCTTCAAGTTCTCCTTCTGTAAACACATTTTTTATATGCTCGGTAATGGTTGTTCTTCCTTTACCGAAAAGGGCTGCCATTTGAGCTTGAGTTAACCAAACAGTATCTTGCTCAAACTGCATATTTATTTGAGTAGAGCCATCTTGGGCTTGGTAGATTTCTATTTGGTTTTGCTCTTTCATTCTATTTTAACTTGTGCAAATACGTCACAAGTTATCTATTTTTAAACTGTCGCATATTTTGCACCTGTTACTTATTCTATGTTAACTGCAAACTCATTACTGCCAGCTACTGACTGATTTGTTAACTCACCTGCAAAGGCTTTTTGAAGTATGGATTTTTTGAGTTCTTCTAAATCTTCAAGTTTTTTAGTATAGTTAGATTCTATTTGAATCGTCTGTTTACTTATAGTTTCAAGAGATTTCACTAATTTATCTTGCACATCTATACTTGACGGGAAACTAATTTTAAAATTTTCAATTTGAACTTTTGTTATAGCTTGTCTTGTTGCTCCTTGTGCACTAATCCCTAATAATAGGTTTTTAGTTTCTTTTGAAGTTAATGCAAAATGAAGAAACTTATAATTCATAATCCCTTCTTTAAGTCTGATTATAGAAACGTGTTGATTAACTCTTGCAGGTAAAAATGAATTATCAACGATACAACAACGTGCTACAGAAGCTCCAGTAATATTCAATAATACATCGTTTTTCTGAATTGTAACATTATCTAATTTACTTGCTTGTTCATCATCAATGAATGCAAGCTTTTTTTCTCTAAAACCATCATCATGAACATTCATACTTCTTATTAATGAAATACCAGAATCCTTATATGAAGCTTGTCCTCCTCTTGGTGTTGCTCCACTACCAATTTTAGTCGTAATTTCTTTAAGCGTCTTCTCCTCCCAACTAGCACCTTTTTGACTAAAAATGTCATTGAGTTTAGATTGAAACAACTCTTTTGCGTTTTCTATGTTTGTTGAGATGTTGGCTTTGGCTTGGTCTATAGCTGTAAACGCTTTGTCTAATAGCGCTACTATTTGTTTTTGTTCTTTGAGAGTTGGAAAGGCTATATTTAATTTTCTTATTTGTCTAATAGTCAATTGCTGCAATGCCGTACCATTAGTATTTTCATTAATATAATTTAAAACTGAAGGTGAGTCCAAAAAATGAAATAAAAAGCGATTATTAATCTGTTCATTACATCTAAACCAAGCAACTTGCGAATTTAAATTTGAGCCATTAAATCTTTCATCTACAATCGCTTTTTTCCCTACTTGGCCACGATTAGTGAAAAGTATATCGCCAGTCTTTAAATGTCCCTTTTTTAAAATCTCATGTTTTTCAGCACTTATAAATCTCATATCTTCAGGGCTAACTTTACCATCAATCAAATTAGTACCTCTAATAAATGGAATTCCTTCCGAAACCATTTCACTTGCTTTTGGATAATTACCGGAATGATTTCCATCACCTATCTTAACAATTTCCTCTAATAATTTCACAGTCCAATCCTCTCTCATATCAACTCTTTAATTGATTGAAGAATAGTATTGGTTTCAGCATCCAAGCTTTCCATTTCGGCAAGAATCACTTCAGGCTTACGTAAAGGTGTTTCTTCTGGTGTGTTTGGGTTTTTGGTAGATAAATCGAAGGTAGTACCGTCTATATCTGCTACTTTAATGGTCCAAGATGTTGAGGACTCAGGTTTTGTTTCTGCTTTCGCAAAAGCGGTAAACTCTGCCATGTCTTTATCATTTAAAGGGTTTGTTTTCCCCATATTCCTGCCAGGGTCTAACTGGTAGTACCAAATCTTTTTAGTAGGTTCTCCTTTCGTAAAAAACAAGACAACGGTTTTAACACCAGCACCTGTAAAGGTACCGCCTGGTAAATCTAAAATAGTGTGCAGGTTTGTGTCTTCTAATAACAATTTTCGCAGGGCAATAGAAGCGTTATCTGTATTGCTTAACACGGTGTTTTTAATAACAACGGCTGCACGACCACCTGTTTTTAAACTCTTTATAAAGTGCTGCATAAACAAGAAAGCGGTTTCTCCTGTTTTAATATCAAAATTTTGCTGTACTTCTGGGCGTTCTTTACCGCCAAATGGTGGGTTTGCTAATATAACGTGGTAACGGTCTTTTTCTTGTATGTCGCGTATATTCTCACCTAAGGTATTGGTATGTATAATATTGGGTGCTTCTATACCGTGTAAAATCATATTCATGATACCAATTACATAGGCCAAGTTTTTTTTCTCTTTACCGTAGAGTGTGTTTTCTTGTAATGTTTTTAGGTTGTCGGTGGTTTTATCCATGCGCTCGTACAGATACTCATAGGCTTCTACCAAGAAACCACAAGAACCTGCAGCACCATCGTATATTTTTTCACCTATTTGTGGGTCTATTACATTAATCATGGCACGTATAAGCGGTCTTGGTGTGTAGTATTGGCCACCATTACGCCCTGCATTCCCCATGTTTTTAATCTTGGTCTCGTACAAGTGGCTTAATTCGTGCTTGTCTTTTGAGGCTCTAAAAGGCAAACTGTCTGCATATTCTAAAATCTCGCGCAAGTTGTAACCAGACTGAATTTTGTTTTTCAGTTCTGAGAAAATCTCTCCAATTTTATATTCTATAGTATTTGCAGAATCTGCTTCTTGCTTAAACTTTGCTAAGTATGGGAATAGTTTACCATCTACAAATTGTACTAAATCTGTACCCGTAAGTGCTACGTGGTGGTTTAGGTTTCCTTCGGTGTCTTTAGGCATTGCCCAATTTGCCCATCGGTATTCTTCATCAAGGATAAAGCTGTATTCTTCGCCTTTTAATTCGGCTTCGTCTGCTTTGTCTTGTTCTAGCTCGTCTAAGTAACGTAAGAACATGACCCAAGAAGTCTGGCCTATGTAATCTAACTCACTATCAGACCCAGAATCTTTGTATAGTAGGTCGTCTATATTTTTAAATGTTTGTTCGAAACTCATTTATGAATTTTAGTATTTTGAAAAGGTTTGTTGAAAAAGTACGGCATTTTCTGCCATCCATTTAAAATATTCTGGCCATTTATTTTCCGAAGTTAAATTGCCTTTTGTAATCTTCTTAATTCGGCAGGCCTTTTTTGTTGGTAATTCGAACCATTTTAAACCAGGAATATGATTTTCGATAGCATCTTTATGACTAAAAAACTCTTTGTACGTTTCTTTAGAATCCGGTATATAAACCTCGCAAGCCATTTCTTTTGATTGCGTATTTAAAGTTAAAGTAATATGAGAATCTCTACCACTATAGCTGATGTCATACCAATGTTGAGGATATGGTTTACGTAATCTAAGTTTAATATTTTCGTTCTCAATATATGTTTTAAATTCAACCCAAAATTTTAATTGCAATTGTTTTGTTTCTGAAAGTACTGATGATTTAACACTTTGTTTTATCGCTTTAGCCCAATTGTTTGGTTGTGAAACAATATGAAATTTAGGCGCTGGCTCTGAATTTCCAATTTTCCAAACCTCCATACGGACGGCAAAGAAGTTTATTTTTTCATCGGTATTTTCATTCAACCAATCAATAGCTTGTTTGTGCTCTTCAAGAACTTCTTTTACAATCCAAATAATGATTTCTGCATCTAGGCCAGAAGCATAAGTGATTAGCTTACCTAAATGGTCATGGTCAGTCCGTTCTAATTGGTTTTCAATAATTACTTTTCTATCTAGACCGCTTTCTTCGGCATAGATATCGACATTGAATCTGCCGACATTATATTCAGTATCTATTAGGGAAAGTTCAATATTAATTTCATCACTTAAAAGTTCTAAATTTTCTGGTAAAGCTAACCATTGGGTAAAATTGGTGGCTTCGTGTTTCCAGATTTCTCGAAGTGCTACTTGTTTTATACGTCCTAAATTCACTTGAATATGCTAATTTAAGGGGGAATAAGTTAATGGTACAACCAAATTAAACAATCTTAAACAGTTTAACAATTCTTAATAGATTTGAATGGAGAATTTTCCTGTATAGTTTATGAGAAGTAATAATTGTGTTGAGAAGTTTGCTAAAGTAAAACTCTTCATATGAAACTTCTCTTATAAGACTATTTTGAAAAAGTGAATTATTTTAATTAGCTTTCGTTATGTGTAATTCAGTATCGTTAACTACTAAACAAGAGAAACTAGAAGCTCATTATGGAACCACAAGTAAAACAAAACCCTTACAGAGATGTAAGGGTTTTTTTATTAAGTAAAATTTGTATGCAAATTCTAAAAATTCTTCCACTCACTCAGTTCAAAAGCATTTAGCCAAACGCCCTTATTTCCTTTACCATTAAAATTAATTTTTACGGGCTTTATTCCATCCGAAGTAAAGATAACTTCTCCAACCCCTGGAGATTCCCATTGCATTTCTTTTCCTGCAGTTACTTTAGTTTCAATCTGTTTTTTTCCGATAAGTGATTCTGAAGAAATAATAATTTTCTTTTCATAAGGTAATTTGTGAATAGTAGCAGACTTTAATTTGTCTTTATTAGGATCCATTAAATCTGAATTACTACTAGGAGCATGGTGCCAAGTTTTAAGTTTATAGGTTCCTTTAGGAAGATTATTAAATACTAGATTAACTCCTTTATCATCTAAACTAATAAGGCCATCTCCGTATGCATAACCGTATTTTCCTATAACATTCATTTCTCCTAACCAACGATTAATACCATCTTCAGAGCCTTTTTCAATTGTTGCATTTACCCCTTTTAATGCTTTAAAAGTGTAGGTGTTCTTAGCGTCATCTGCACCATACCAAGGGTTCCAACCAAACTGAAGTAATTGATCACTAGCTCCAAGGTCTACTCGTTCTTTGGTAAAATCATAAACAGGCTTAGCATTATTTAGTAAAGTATTATTACTATTTGGAACCAATGTAACGGTACTACTAGTAGATTTTAACCCTTTAGATTTGGCCGTAATAGTCATACTCCCAGGAGTATTTCCTGCTCTTATTAATGCTGGTGCAACCCCATACTCCGTGAACATAGGGTTAGCATTTATAGAGGCATTATCTCCAATTACAGAGCCATCGCCTTTTACTGCAAATTTTATAAGATGATTAGTATTGGGTACGGTATTTCCTTTTCTATCAATAACGGTGGCGTATACCATTAGAATATCGGAACCATCTGCGGTAAATTGTCTACCCTCGGTATCTAATTCTAATTTAATTGCGTAGGCTTTGCCTGCTGTTTCTTTGGTGGTTTCTAAGATTTTTCCGTCTTTAAAAAATGCTTTGGCTGTTATTTTTCCTGCGCCATATTTTATA
Organism: Maribacter vaceletii; assembly: GCF_003634105.1. Classification (GTDB taxonomy): domain Bacteria; phylum Bacteroidota; class Bacteroidia; order Flavobacteriales; family Flavobacteriaceae; genus Maribacter_B; species Maribacter_B vaceletii. The sequence goes on from NZ_RBIQ01000007.1 coordinate 1,132,482, forward strand.
TTTTTAAAATGAAATGGCGCATGTTCCAAGCCTTTATATATGGTATCAATGCTAGGCTGTGTTTTTTCTAATAATTTACCATTTAAAAAGAGTTCTACTTCTTCAGCATTACTATGAACGGTAATCTCTTTAGTTTCTGGACTCCAATCTTCTTGTATAGAAACAAAGGGTTTTGGTAATAATTCTGATTTGTACCATTCTAATTCTGGTCTAGGATATCTAAAAATGGTCATCATACCAGACCTGGTACGGTCTATTTTGTTATTTGCTTTATCATGGGTTGGGTGAAATGTATAATAGGCATGTGCCGTCCAAGAGATTAAACCAGTCATTAAAGGGTCGTTTTTAAAAGGTGCAACAGCAGCAGCTCCTGTTCTACCTTCCATAGCAAACATAGGTTCGGAGCGATCCCAAATAAAAGGCCCATAAAGCATATTAGCATTAATATCTGTTAAACCAGATGTTTGCCAACCTGTCCATCTTGCTCCTTGCGAAGCAGTAAGTCTTGTTGGGTCTTCTTGTTTTATGATATTATGAACCCTTGGAACATATCCTCTATGATTTACACCAGCTCCCCACATTACAATAGAAGCATGGTTTCTATGATTTCGAATCATGGTTCTGGCAGATTTTTCTAGATTATTCCACCATTCGTCTTTGTCCGATATAGAAATCCAAGTTGGCGCTTCTTCATACACTAAAATTCCTAGTTCATCACAAGCTTCAATTAATGCATTGTCTTGCGGATAATGTGCTGTACGCATAATATTAAAACCATACTCTTTAAATTGAAGCATGTCTTTATAATGTAGTGCATTTGGAACGGCATCACCAATATATGGATATTGCTGGTGACGGTTTGCTCCTATTAATTCTATAGGTTCATTGTTCAGTAGAAAACCACGAACAGGATCTTGCTCAAACTTACGGAGTCCAATTTTTGTTTCTACAAAGTCAATTTCTTTACCATTAATTTTCACTACACTATTTACACGGTACAAATATGGGTTATCTATTCCCCAGAGTTGTACATTGTCTTCTAAGCTTCCTATTTGGTTAAATTGATATTCTTCTCCTGCTTGTATTTTTTTGTTATTTACTAATCTTAATACGGCAATACCTTCTTTATTAAGTATTCTGGTAACTAACTCGCAATCTACTTCGGCCTGTTTTTCGTTTTTTACCGCAGTTTTAATATTAATGGTAGCATTTTTATTTACTGGGTCTATAGTTGGAGTTGTAATGTTTACTCCAGAATTTAGGGTTTCCCAGTTAAAAGTTACATGCACGGGATTGGTTTCTACCAAATATACATCGCGATATAAGCCACTAAATTTTACATAATCAAAAGGACCAGGGTCTGGCGGAATCATTTCATTTCTGCGGTTGTCTACTAAAAGTGTAATTTGGTTTTCTTGCCCTTTATTTATATAGGACGTAATATCAAAATGAAAAGGAGTATAACCGCCTACGGCATGTTCCCCTACATGCTTTCCGTTAACCCAAAGATTGGTTACTTGGTGTGCTCCTTCAAACTCTAAGAATACTTTTTTGTTACCATTACCCACCGTAATATTTTTACGGTACCACCCTACTTTTCTATGAAAAACTAATTGTGTTTTTTCGTCTTGTAAACCATCTAAAGCCAAAGAAGTAAGTTCTAAGGTATGCGGAACGTTAACGGTTTTCCAACTAGAATCATCTACTTCTTTTTCAAAGTATTTAGCTTCCGGATCTCCTAAATGAAATTTCCATCCTTGATTAAGACTTACTTTGGTTCGGTCTGTATCTGGAAACCCATAAGGTAGATTTTGACTATTTGTGTTTTGAATAACACATAGATTTATAAATAAAAACAGTATTACAATTGGTTTCATAGGTAAAGAAGTTAAATAAATACCTACAAATTAGTGAAAGTAATGGAGGTGCTATTTACTTTGTATTAAAAAGGATCATTTGTTGCTTACTTTTAAACATAGGAACAAATAAGCCCCTTTTTAAATTTAGAAAAAGAGGAGTATTAGATAATGTATTGTAGTTTTTTATTCTTTATTAGTAAGGGCAACCATTTGCACAAAATCACTATTCTTAGTGGCTATAATATAGTTTTTATTCGCAACAGAAATTAGATGCATATCTTTAACATCTCCAGGAATAAATAAGCCGCTTTCCAGAGCTTTTATAGGTTTAAAAGACCCAGAGCCATCTCCTTTTAAAAATAGGCCGTTACTAGCATCATTTCTAGGAGTTTCTATTTCCGCACTATATAAGTTACCGGCAACAACGGCATCTAAATTACCATCCTTATCAAAGTCTTTAACTATTATTTGGTTAATATTAGATATTTGTGCTTCTATAGGAAGTTTATGAAGAATAAATTTTCCGTTTTTATTTTCTATATACACACTTGCAAAAGATTTTACTTGGTAATGTAAAGAGTTTTCTAACGCTTCTTCTGTATAAACATCATCTAAGGTTGCGGTAGAAAAACTGGCATAATCTTCGAATTTTTTCTTAATTGTAGGAATTTGTTGTGAGGAGCATTCTCTTCCTCTTAAAGGATATTCTTTACCATCATCGTAATAACTAAGAACAATATCATTCTTTTCATTTTTATCAAAATCGTTTAAATAAATATCAAAAGTTTCTTCTGCATTGGCTTTGTATTTAAAGTTTAAGCCTAAGTTACCTGCTATAAAATCTATGTCGCCATCGTTATCAAAGTCTCCAGATTTAATGCTAAACCACCAACCTGTAGTGTCTTCTATGCCTAGTTCTTCAGTACTATTAAAAGTGCCTTTATTGTTTTTAAAGACTGTAATTGGCATCCATTCTCCAGAAATTACTAAATCTGTCCACCCATCATTATCAATATCTGCCCATGAAGCATCGGTTACTAAACCAAGTTTTTCTAAATCAGGCGCAATGGAATGAGTTGCATCTTTAAATTTAGGGGTTCCTTTTTCACTTATATTTTCTAAAAGATAACTTTTTGCTGGTGAAGGGTAGTTTCCTGGAATTAATCGCCCACCTACAAAAAGGTCTAAGTCACCATCTTTATCATAATCATGACTATAAACTCTAGAACCACTGGTTAACATTTCTGGTAGAGCAATCCTAGATTTTGTAAAATTTCCTTGTCCATCATTTACATAGAAACGGTCTTGTAGCATTACAGAATTTGGCTCAAATTCATTCCCTCCGCTAACTATATAAACGTCATTATCACCATCGTTATCGGCATCAAAAATATGAATACCAGCATCTTCATGACCACTATCTATAGTTAGAGAATTCCCTTCTTGTTTATTAAACCCTTCGGCATTTTGAAAATATAATCCGGTTTGGTTTTGAGAAGAACCTCCTATTATAACATCTTCTAAGTTATCTCCATTTAAATCGCCAACCGCAACAAAAGGCCCTAACCTTGATGTTTGATGAGGCAGTAGTACTTCTTTCTTAAAATCGTCATACATATTTTCTATATGTTGGTGTTTTATTAAAGAGTCTTTTATGATTGATGTAAACAGCTTGTTTAAATCAGTAGAGATATTTTCTTTATTATGTGCATTTTTATGATTAATAGTAATGTTTTGATTTGCTAAGGTGTTTTCAATTTTTTGAATGTTGTTATCTGGCCATTGAATTTCAATGGTTTCTATTGTATCTGCCTGTCCTATTCCAAAATGCAATTGTGGCGCTACCGAAGATTGGAAACCTCTAGAAAGTGTAAGTTCTTGAAACTGAGTATTTTCTTTTGTCTTAATAGTTACTTTGGCTCCAATACCTAAAATATTTTTTTCTGCTCCTTTTAATTTTATGGTTAGGTAATTATTAAAATCTGCACTTTTATTTTCGAATATGGTAGCGGTATCGTCTATGTTATTACTTATAATTTCTAAGTCGCCATCATTATCTAAATCGGCATAAACACTACCGTTAGAAAAACCTTTATAGCTTATTCCCCAATCTTCATTTTTCTTAGAAAAAGTTAAATCACCATTATTTTTATAGACAAAATTGTCAATCTTTTCAGAAGGTATTGCTAAACTTTTTTGAAGTAAATTTTTACTAGGGTCCCATACATTTTTTATGGAATCAAAATAATCTTTATTATTTATTTCTCTTCTTGTACCATTTGCAATAAAAATATCTTTTAAACCATCATTGTCTAAATCGGCCAGTAATGGTCCCCAACTCCAATCTGTGGAAGAAATACCAGCAAGCCTAGATATGTTACTAAAATCTGGTAATGTGTCATTAACAATACCATTATTTAACTGTAAACTATTTTGCATGTACTGGTAGTGAAAACCGGAATTAACGGTACTCCAAAATAATTTTGGGTTCATAGAAGCCATGTTGGCTTTTGCTCTTCTATTATTTTGAGCGGTCATATCTACTTGAAAAATATCTAGAAGACCATCATTATTAATGTCGGCAATGTCTACACCCATACCATAAAAAGAGGTGTTTTTAGTAAGATTTTTAGACATTTCTGTGAAAGTTCCGTTTTTATTATTGATGTAGAAATGATCTGGCGAACTAAAGTCATTAGATACATATAAATCTGGCCAACCATCTTGGTTTATGTCTCCTACCGTTGCACTTAAGGAAAGCCCAAAATTGCGAACCCCTGCTTTTTTTGTTACATCCTTAAAATGGCCGTTATCATTTCTATATAATTTATCTGATTCTTTATTCTTTGGGTTATCTTTTTTATACCGGTAATATTGGTTTGGTGCATTAAATGGAGTTGGAGGGTAGTTTGCTACATACAGGTCTAAATCACCATCTAAATCATAATCAAAAAAGGTAGCTTGCACGCTGTTTCCTGTTTCTGCGATGCCGAATTCTTCTGCTTTTTCGGAAAACGTAGTATCACCATTGTTTATAAATAATTGATTTTCTTTTGGCCCAAACTTACCACCTACAGAACAGTAAATATCTAGGAAACCATCTTGGTTAATGTCTACCATGGTTACCCCTGTATACCACCTAGAATCTCCTGTTATATTGGCACTTTTTGTAACATCTTCAAATTCAAGGTTTCCTTTATTTAAATATAATTTATTGGGAACCATGTTACCTGTGAAAAACAAATCTATAAGTCCGTCATTATTAATGTCACCAGCTGAAACTCCACCACCCATAAATATATAACCATAGGTAAAATAGTTTAAAGAATCGTTCTCGGTTAAAATATTAGAAAAGGATATATTGGACTTTTTAGGACTTAATTCTGAGAATATTTTTTTTGTTTCTTTTTTAGTCTTTGAAGCTTTTTCGGAGCAATTTAAAAGAGTACTTAGAGAAAGTAAAATAAGGAAGAAAGTTGGGAATTTCATGAGTAAAAAATTGAGATCTACTAAGATAACTAAGTTACATTATGATAACAAAAAAACAGGACATTCTTAATGTCCTGTTATAAAAAACTAACTCTAAACTAATTAGTACAAACTATTATCTTTAAAATATCAGTCCCTTTTTTAAATGTAAAAAAGGTTTTTATAGATATTCTTTCTTATGCGTGGATTAATTTACCTTGACCATTTGCAAAAAATCATTATTCTTAGCCACAATAATGTATTCTTGATTTTTTATATAAATTCTGGTCATATCTTTAACATCTCCGGGTATATATAAACCACTTTTTGTAGTTGAAATCGCTGTTAATTTGCCTTTGCCATTTCCTTTTAAAAACATTCCATAACCAGCATCATTTCTTGGTGTTTCTACTTCTGAAGCATATAAATTTCCAGCAATAAGAGCATCTAAATTTCCATCATTATCATAGTCATTAATCAAAATTTGATTAATACTAGAAATTTGCGCCATTGTTGGTAAATCATGTTTTATAAATTTACCATCTTTATTTTCTAAGTAAACACTTGCAAAAGATTCTACATTATAATGCAAAGAATTTTCTAAATAATCTTCTGTATATATATCTTCTAAGGTTGCTACAGAAAAGGAACTATAATCTTTAAATTTTTGTTTAATTGCTGGCATTTGTTGGGAGGAACACTCTCTACCCCTTAATGGATATTTTTTGCCATCGTTAAAATAACTAAGAACAATATCATTCGTTTTATTATTATCAAAATCATTAAAATAAACATCAAAAGTCTCTTCTTCTGTGGCTTTATATTTATAATTAAGTCCTAAATTTCCTGCGATATAATCTTTGTCGCCATCATTGTCAAAATCACCTTCTTTAACACTAAACCACCAGCCTGTAGTATTGTCTAGATTTAATTTATTAGTTATATTTTTAAAAACACCATTTTCATTTTTAAAAAATGTTATAGGCATCCATTCTCCAACAACCACTAAATCTACCCAACCATCATTATTATAATCTGTCCATATGGCATCAGTAACCATTCCTAGTTTTATTAACTCCGGAGCTACTTTCTTAGTTACATCTGTAAATTTTGGACTCCCAAGGGAACTTATATTTTCTAAAATATAACTAGTAGCTGGCAAAGGATAATTTCCAGGAACCAACCTACCACCCACAAACAAATCTAAATCGCCATCATTATCATAATCAAAGCTATGAACCCTACTACCACTTGTAATCATTTTTGGTAACGCAGTACTAGATTTTTTAAAAATCCCTTTTCCGTCATTTATATACAACCGATCTTGGAGCATGTTAGATGTTTGTTCAAATTCATTCCCTCCACTAACTATATATATGTCATTATCTCCATCATTATCAGCATCAAAAATCTCTACTCCTAAATCTTCATAGCCACTATCTTTGGCTAAATTTTTTGTTTCCTTTTTTACAAACCCTTTTAATGTTTGATAATAGACAGCTGCTTGATTATTGGAGGAGCCTCCTATAATAATATCCTCTAATCCATCAGCATTTAAATCTCCAACTCCAAGGCATGGCCCTAACATGGAAGTTTGGTGAGGCAATAAAATTTCTTTAGAAAAATCGTTATAACTATTCTCAATATATTTATGATTAACTATTAGTGCTGTATCTTTTTCTGTACTAAATAGTTTATGGGATATATTACTTTTTTCTTCTATTTTTTTAATTGAATTTTTATAATCTAATGTTAGCGTTTGGTTTGGTTTAAAGTTGGTAAGTATTTCTATTCTTTCATCTGGCCATTTTATTCTTAAAGAGTCTATACTCTCCATTTTTCCTATACCAAAATGTAATTGTGGCGCAACGGAAGACTGAAATCCTCTGGTTAAGGTCATTTCTTGAAATTGCGTAGTATTTTTTGTTTTTAAATATGCTTTTACTCCAATACCTAAAGGGTTTTTAGTTGTCCCTTTAAATTTTAAAGTGAGGTAATTGTTTTTTTCAGAACTTTTATTTTCAAATATAGATGCCTTATCATCAATATTATTTGTTATGATTTCTAAATCTCCATCATTATCTAAGTCGCAATATACTGCTCCATTTGAAAAACCTTTAAAGGACAATCCCCAAGATTTATTTACTTTTTCAAAGGATAAGTCTCCTTTATTACGAAACACAAAGTTGTCTATTTTCTCTGTAGGTATTTCAAGATTCCATTTTAACAAACTATCTTTATTATTTACCTTTTTTTCGAGTATTTTAATGTAATCCTTGTTATTTATTTCTCTTCTTGTACCATTGGTAATAAATACATCTTTTAATCCATCATTATTTAAATCCGTCAACAATGGACCCCAGCTCCAGTCTGTTGAAGATATACCTGCTAGCCTTGAAACATTACTAAACCTTGGAGTGCTATCACTTAAAACGCCATTGTTTAACTGCAAAGTATTATGCATGTATTGATGATTAAAACCAGCGTTAATACTTTTCCAGAATAATTTAGGATTCATGCTTGCCATATTTGCTTTTGCTCTCCTATTATCTGCTGCATCCATATCCACTTGAAGAATATCTAAAAGGCCATCATTATTAAAATCGGCAATATCCACTCCCATACCAAAATGCGAAGTATGCTCCGTTGCTTTTTTTAAAACATTTGAAAAAGTGCCATCTTTATTATTTTGATACATAAAGTCTGGTGAACTAAAATCATTGGACACATATAAATCTACCCATCCATCATTATTGAAATCTGCTGCTGTAGCACTTAGCGTTAACCCAAATGAACTTAAACCTGTAGCATGGGTAACATCTGTAAATGTATTATCTCCATTGTTACTATATAACTTATCTGTTTCTATTGGTAGATGGTTGTGCATTTTAAATGCGTAATGGCTAGGAGGCGCATTAAATGCTGTTTCTGGATAGTTAGCAATGTAAATATCTAAATCTCCATCATTATCATAATCAAAAAAAGTAGATTGTATACTATTCCCTTCTTCAGCAAGACCGTATTCATCTGCTTTTTCAGTAAAAGTATTGTCGCCATTATTTATAAATAGTTGATTTTTTTTTGGTGAGAATTTACCTCCTACAGAACAGTATATGTCTAAAAAACCGTCATTATTAACGTCAGCCATAGTAGAGCCTGTATACCATCTTGAATCTCCAGAAACTTTTGCTGCTATTGTAATATCTTCAAATTGTAATCCACCTTTATTAAGGTACAACTTATTTTCAACCATATTGCCTGTAAAATACAAATCTATAAGGCCATCATTATTTATATCTCCTGCAGAAACTCCCCCGCCTAAATAAATGTAAGGGTATGTAAAATAATTTAGTGAATCGTTTTCAACAATAGTATTAGAAAAGGTAACATGAGAATATTTTGTACTTAGATTATTAAATATTTTTACGGAATCATCTTTTTTATTACAGCTAAAAGTAATAGCGATAATAAGAATAAATAAATAAAAATATTTCATCATTTTATGTGCTTTTATGTAAAAAAGAAAAAACAGAGTGTGTACACACCCTGTTAATAAAAAACTAAACTAACTTAAATTTATTAATATGCGTTTTGTTGCACTGTTCCACCAGAAAGATCCACTACCTCTTGTGGTATTGGATAAATTCCTCTTGTAGCAGGAAAAGAAACACCATTTAAATATCCTCTAAATTGAGGGCGTGATGTATAACCGTCCAAAACTTGTTTGGCAATATTTTCTCCTCTACGTACCAAATCAAAGAAACGATGTCCTTCCATTGCTGTTTCTATACGATATTCATGTATTACGGCATTCATTGCAAATGTTGCATCAGGGAAGCCACCATTATTTGAATAAAGTCCTATAGCATAATTTGCTGCATTGGTTACTCCATCACTTTCCTTAACCCAATTTTCTGGATCTGTATTTCTTGCTCTTACTCGATCTACAAGAGTAACTGCTGTTAATAGGTCTGTTTCAGAGGCAGCTATTTCAGCTCTCCATAATAGTATTTCAGAATAACGAATTAAATTTGTTTGTATGGTGCTAATATTTTGCCCCCATCCTCCTGCTACTCTTGCTAAACCATCATCAACTTGCGACCAAAGTAATTTTTTGCTATAATAAGGACCTCCGTTTGCAGGGTCTCTTGCCCATGCTAGCATAAAATCTCCACGATCAAACAAAGGAATACCTGTTCTAGCAACTGTCCAATCTAGTCTAGGATCTAAATTTCTAGTTTCTTCTGGAAAAATAGAAGTTCCTGCAACTGGATCTTCAACAGGGACATTTCTAGGAACCCCTCCAACAATATCATTTGGATCTACATTAGATACATAATTAGCAGGGTCTGATGGGGGTGTTGTTAATGGTAAACCATTGGCATCTGTTAAATATGCATTAACTAAATCATGTGTTGGTTGATAAAACCCACAACATCCAAAAGGACTTGCGCTATGTGGATAATTTAATTCATCCCCTTCATTCCCATTGCCTTGTCCTGAGCCAGCACCATCATTAACAGCATATTGTACAGAGAAAACAGTTTCTATATTATTATTGTATGCATAATTGAAGTTTTGATGAAAGCTAGGCATTAAGTCATATGGACCGTTATTTATTATATCGTCCAATAGTGGTTTAGCAGCTGTATAATCTAGTTGATACATATGAACCTTAGCTAAATAAGCTTTTGAATTCCATTGCGTAGCTCCTCCATATCGTTTTGCTTCTACATCAAGGTTATCTATAGCATATTGAAAATCGTCCTCAATATTTGGCCAAACATCACTAGTATTAGCTGGTGTCTCGGTAGTATTTTCATCAATATAAGGGATATTACCATAAGTCATCTTCAACTGAAAGTGAAAAAAACCTCTTAAAAAACGAAGTTCACCTAAAGCTGTATTAGCATCACTTTCTCCAATAGCTCCAGATTCTAAACCACTTTTTACTACACCTATAGCTGCATTTGCTCTAGCTACTCCTTCATAAAGATTATTCCATCTAAGTCTTACATAGTTATTATTTGGTAAAACATCATAAACCTCCATCTGAGTAATTTCAGATTGATCTCCTGGATCACTCCCTTTGTAAGCATCATCTGATGCAGCTCCACCAAATGTCCAGTTTGACGCAGCGGCCTCTCTTCTCATTTCTAGACCTGCATAAGTTCCTATAACTAATTTTTCAACCAAATTTACACTTGGCACAACATCATCTGTAGTTAATGTAGATAATGGAATATCTAATTCATCATCACACGAGAAAATGCTTATTGTTATAGTGAATAACAAAAATTGTTTTAATATATTTTTCATGTTCTTTTTTTTAAAATGAAACGTTTAAACCAAAAATGATGGATCTATTAATGGGATATGTCCCAGAATCAACACCATATGTTAAGTTTGGACCAGGTAGTGTTCTATCTGGGGCATTACCACCAGGAGCTGAAACAGACCCAACAAAACTTCTTAAACTTACTTCTGGATCTAAGCCAGAATAATCTGTTAGAGTGATTAAGTTTTTGCCTTGAAGATATAATCTAATTTTGTCTAACTTAAGCTTTTGCGTTAGAGAGTTTGGTAGACTATAACCAATTACAATGTTTTTTAACCTTAAATAAGACCCATCTTCTACATAATAGCTAGATGCTGCTGCCTCACGATCAACAAGACTAGAATTAGCTGTTACAGCAGGTAAGCCTACTTCATTAACATAATTTACACTTCTTCCTCCAGTAAATTTATTGAAATCGGTAAAGAACTTATTAAAGTTATAAATCTCATTTCCTTGAGAACCTTGAAATAACATAGAAAAATCGAAGTTTTTATAATCGGCATTAAACGTAAGACCATAAGTAAAATCTGGATGAGGGCTTCCAATAAAACCTCTAACAGGTTCTCCTGTATCATCTAGCTCATCGAACACCACTCTACCATTTTCAATACCAGCCCATGTATTTCCATAAAAAGAAGACAAAGGATGTCCTGCTTGAGTACGGGTAGGGTTCTGATCTCTTAAACGATCTCCATTTATAAAACTATCAGGATTTTCAGGGTCTAAAAAAGTAACTTCATTTTTATATGCTGAAATATTAAATCCTAAATTGTATTTAAAGTCTCCATCTGATTGGTAGTTATCATAACTTAAAGTGGCATCAAACCCTTTATTTGTCATTTCTCCTAAATTGGCAGGAACAGCACTTATGTTCCCCAGAAGTGTTGGGTCTCCAGGAACACTTAATAGCATGTCTTCTGTTGTGGAATTAAAATAATCAAAATCGAAATTTAAACTATTAAACAGTCTTGATGATATACCAACATTTAAACTTTTTGTAGTTTCCCAACCAATATCTGGGTTTCCTCTAAGAGAGATACCCAAACCAGCCGATGAAGTTGTTGTTCCTGTGGCATAATTATAATTATCTACGTTTGGACCAAGAGTAGTAGATCTAGCATCTGTTCTGACATTACCGTTGTTACCAACAACACCGTATCCTGCTTTAAACATTAAATTTGTGAACACTTTAGATTCTTTCATAAAGTCTTCTTCACTAACTCTCCATCCAATACTACCAGAAGGGAAAATACCATCTCTACTATTTTCATTAAATAATGATGTTTCATCACGCCTAACAGTAGCACTTAATAAATACTTATCTAGTATTTTAACATCTGCTTTACCAAATAATGAGAAATAGGAAGATATTGCTCCAGTACCATAGCCACCCCAATTTCCGTTGGCATTATCAAAATATCTTAAGTCTTCTGTAAATACATCAAAACCTAATCTATTTACTGTTGTTGTTCTAAAAGTATTTTTATTAAATTCTGTACCTACCAACACATCTAGCTCTATATTTTCACTAACAGCTTTATTATAGTTTAAAGTATTAAACCAAGTATAAGTATTAGATGAGCTATTTCTCTCGGTCAACGTTGTTTGTGTGTTAAAGATTTCTCCTTCTAGCTGTGGCGCTTGGAAGTAAACCATATTAAATGAAGATAGATCAAAACCTAAATTTGTTTTAAATGTCAGACCATCTATTAAATCTACCTCTGCATATACATTTCCAAGGGCTCTTAATGTTTTATTACTATTGTCTTTGTTTCGTTCTGCAATGGCGATTGGGTTTTTACCATTACCTAAACCTCCTACACCAGATCCCGCAAAATTACCACCAACATCTCTTACTGGAATTAATGGGCTCATTCTATATAAATTTGCTATCGTACCATCATCTACACTTGATCCTGGAGGTGTAATTTGATCTGAAAACGAAACAGTAATATTTTCACCTATTCTAAAACCATCAGTAATATTAAAACTGGTATTTGCACGCAAAGTATATCTAGAAAATCCAGATTGATTGCCCACCCCTTCTTGATCTAAAACACTCATAGAAGTAAAAAAACTAGAGTTTTCTGTTCCGGCAGATGCACTTATATTATGACTTTGAGTTATTGCCGAACCAAAATACTCATTAAACCAGTTTGTTCCTTGTGGGTTTGATCTTGTTACTGAAGTTGCTCTTGAACCAGCATCATAAATAATACCTTCATCTGTTGCCGATCCTTGTGGAATTAAGTAGTTTGGTATTACTGGTGTTGCACCATTTCCAAATTGAGAATTAGAAGGGTTGTTACCATCATTATTAAATTCTCTCCAAACACTTTCTGCTACTTGTTGAGAACTTGCCATATCTGGTAATGCTGAATTTGGAATAAAATCTATTCCAGCATAAGAATTTAAAGAAAAAGTAAGTTTTTTATTTTTTTTACCACCCTTAGTAGTAATAATGATTACACCATTTGCAGCTCTATTTCCATAGATTGCAGCAGAAGAGGCGTCTTTTAGAATTTGTACAGAAGCAATATCGTTTGGATTTATATCATTAAGTCCAGCACCAGAAGGCGTTCCATCTATAATGTATAAAGGATCATTTCCATTAATAGTACCAAAACCTCTAATTCTTACCGCAGCACTACCTCCAGGGCCTCCTTGACTACCTACAACAACACCTGAGGCTTGCCCCTGTAATGCTTGTTCTAAACTTGTTGGAGATGTTGCTTCTAAGTTTTCAGATTTAACTGTTGTTACGGACCCAGTAATATCTCTTGTATTTTGCTTAGTATACCCTGTAACAACAACTTCTTGTAATTGACTGGCATCTTCTAATAAAGTAATATTTATAGTAGATTGACCATTTATTTGAATTTCTTTGGAAGCATACCCAATATAACTAAAAATTAAAGTAGCATTTGGGTCTGCGTTTATACTAAATTTTCCATCAAAATCTGTTTGCGTTCCATTTGTAGTTCCTTTAACAACTACATTTGCTCCAGGTAGTGGTAAGCCGTCTGCGTCTATTACTAATCCAGAAATTTCTGATTGCTCAATTATAGGAGCTAAAATAGAAGAAGCTTTTTTTAATTTTCTTTTAGGTGCTTTTTTTATAATTACTTGTCTGTCCTTTATCTTATAGGTTAGTTGTGTGTTTTTAAATACAACGTCTAATATTTTAGAGACCGTAATCTCATTATATTTAAGGGATATTTTTTTGTTTTTGTCTAAGGTAGCATCTTTATAAAAGAATACAAATTCACTTTTATTTTGAATTTCTACAAACAAATCCTCTAAACCAATATTACTTACGTTAATATCAATTTTAGTTTGCGCGTAAGAGGGATTGGCATATACAGAACCCAGACCTAAAACAATTACTAGAAGAAAAATTCTCATAATGGTTAATATGCACATTCTTAGGGGTATAAAAAACCCTAAATAGTTTGATTTAACTATTTTATTCATAATTTTGTTTTTTCGTTAGTTAATATTGCTGTGAGTAACAGCAGTGTTGATTTTTTTATAGCCAGAAGGTGTTGGTCCATCTTCTGGTTTTTTTATTCTTTCTTAGTTACTTCATAAATTTTCGGTTTTAGTTATTACTATTTTAGTTTTAGATATATTAGTATATTCTAAGTTTGTAGTTTCTTTAATAGCTTCCAGAACTTCATTTATAGTATCCTTAAGATCTAAAGAACCAGTAAAAGTTTGCTTTGCTAATTGTTGGTCTTTAATTGTAATCTCTACATTGTAATAGCGAGAAAGGCGTTTCATAATATGACCTAAATCATCTTTCTTAAAAATAAAGAGACCTTGTTTCCAAGAAAAGTAATTGTTTATATTTACCTTTTTAGAGGAGATTTGGTTTGTGTTTTTATTATAACTAGCAGAGATGCCAGGCTTTATTTTTATAGATTGGTTTCTTTTTAAAAAAGAATCTCCTTTGTAATTAATTTTTACACTACCACTTTTAAGGGTGGTTTCAATTATACCATCATTAGTATAATTACTTACGTTAAATACGGTTCCTAAAACTTCTATTTCATGGTTTTTTGCTACTACAGTAAAGGGCTTACTTTTATTATGAGCTACATCAAAAATACCTTCTCCTTCTAAAAATACTTCTCTTTTATTTTTTGAAAAAGCAACAGGGTATATAAGTTTAGAGCCGGAGTTTAACCATACATTAGTACCGTCAGAAAGTTCTATTTTAGAGCGTTTTCCAAAAGGAACAACAACGGTGTTAAATCCGGCAGCAGTATTTTCTGCTTCAGAAACATCATTTGTTTTTTCCGAAGCAATGGTAACTTGTTCTCCAGTTTTTGAGTAGCTAATGGTAGTATTATCGTCTAAGATGTTTATTTTTTTATTATTACTTAAAATAAGTTCTACGGCATCTAAATTATCTGCCTTAACACTATTTGCTGTTTGTATGTAGCTATCTATTGAAGAAGATTTTTTTTGTTGATTATAAAAAAGAAAAGAAGATATAAGAACTAGTGAAAATGCAAGACCAGCACCAATTTTTCTTCTAACAATTTTTCTTTTGTGAGAATATATAGATGTAGCAATCTTATTTCTAAGTAACTTTTTTTCGTTGTTAGTTAATTTAGAGATGTTTTTATCTGTCATTTTGATTTAATTGTACTCGTAGAAAACTACTTAGAAAGCGAACAAAGTTTACCTTCTATTTAGTATAAGTAAAAAGTTTGCTGTTTATAGACAGTATTTTTTAATTTTTTTTAAAAAATATTGGATAAGAATAATAAAAATAGGGCTAAGTGCTGCCTTAAAACCTTGATACCTCTATATATTATTGTGCGAGAAGAGGCTACCGAAACATTTAGAATTTCAGCTATTTCTTCATAAGGTTTATTTTCTGTGTACCTTAAAGTTATACCCTTTTTTTGTCTTTTGGTAAGTAAATGAAAAGCTGCTTTTAGCTTATTAATTTTTTCAGTGTTATGCTGCATGCTAATCATATCCTCTTCAAAAGAAGGAATGGACTGATTTTTTGTAAAATATGATATATCTGCTGTAGTTATTAATTTACTTCTATATTTTCTATTAATCTTTCTTTTTAAAGCTTTAAACAAATAATATTCTACATTTTCTGTTGCAGCAATTTTACTTCTGTATTTGTATAAATCTAGAAACAAATCATGTATACAGTCCATCACATACTCCTTATCGTTAGAAGTATGTAAGCCATATCTAAAAAGAGAATCTACATACAAGTCATATAGTTTCCCTAAGGCCTCTACATCCCCTGTTTTTAAATTATTCCATAATTCTATGGAAGCTTTGTTAATTAACGTTTGCAAAATCTAGTCATTATTAAAATTGTTTTGGAAATCTTGGGTATAAAACAAACCTTTATAAAAAGTAATTGTTTAAAAAAATTTTATCGTTAAAAAGAGGGTAAAAACCACTTTTAGAATTTAAATACCAAAACAAATTAATAGTATGGGGTAACTGCGTTTAGAGTAATTTTTTGATTCATTTTTTTTGAGTTGTTAGCTAAGTTTTTAAATTATAAAACAGTTGTATTAAATAAATATTATGAGCTTCTTGTAGTATAATTCGACAATAATATTAACAAAAATTTACGAAATAATCATTTAAATATTTAAAAATTATTAATAATGTAAAATTTACGCTTATTTTAGCATGTAGTCTTAGGGCTTTATTTATATAGTAGTTTAAAGAATTTAATAGAAAAGCTAACGTAATAAAATTAGTAAAGAACCTAGAGCGGTTAAGAATAAGATCATTTTTCTATAAAAACCCTCCTTAATTTTAGTAACTAAAAATATCCCGACGAATAAACCAAGAAGTATACCTGGAATTAATTTTAAGTTTAAAATAAAAGAATCTAAAGTAATGGTCTTCCATACAAAAATATGAAATGGGAGTTTAAAAATATTGATAATAAAAAACAACCATGCTGCAGTACCAATGAATTCATTTTTTGGCAAACGCATTGCTAGGAAAAAGATATTACTAAATGCTCCCGCTAAGTTTCCTATCATTGTAGTAATTCCTGCCATTATGCCCATACTGCCCGCAAAAGCCCAATGCGTAGGTACATTTTTAGACTTTTTGCGATCCCACCAATACATCATTATAACACTACCTAAAATAACAACAGCCATACTGTTTTTAAAGGTTAACTCGTCTAAATCTTTTCCAATAAAAACCCCAATTAGTACACCTAACATCATCCAAGGTAAAAAGCGTACTATATATTTCCATTGGGTATGTCTGTTATAATAAATAACCGCAAAAATATCTCCAACTATAAGTAATGGGACAATTAAACCTGTAGACTCTTTTGCTCCAAATGCAAGAGCCATTAACGTAACTATTAATATTGCTATGCCTTTAATACCTGATTTAGAAACACCAATGATAAAGGCAGATAGTAAGGCCAAAAACCATTGCATACTTGTTAATTCTAAAGAAAGTAAGGATAACATATAATGTGTATATATAAAGTTGAGCAAAAGTATATATAAAAATATAATACCTTTAGAACCAATCAAAAATAGTATATGACTTTAAGTGCATTAGATTATACGCTTATAATTGGATTTTTTTTAATTGTTTTAGGGGTAGGTTTTTTTGTTTCTAAGAAATCTGGGAGGGACTCATCAGAATTTTTCTTATCAGGAAGAACAATGCCTTGGTGGCTATTGGGTCTTTCCATGGTAGCAACTACTTTTTCTACAGACACCCCTAATTTAGTTACCGATATTGTTAGAACAAATGGAGTTTCTGGTAACTGGGTGTGGTGGGCATTTTTAATTACAGGATTGTTAACCGTATTTGTATATGCTAAGCTATGGAGAAAATCTAATGTAAAAACAGACTTAGAGTTTTATGAATTGCGTTACGGTGGTGCTCCTGCAAGTTTTTTACGAAAATTTAGAGCGGTTTACTTAGGAGTTTTTTTTAATGTAATTACTATGGCTGGGGTAACACTTGCAGCAATAAAAATAGGAAGTGTAATGCTTGGTTTAGAACCCTGGCAAACGGTTATTTGTGGAGGAGTAATAACTGTGGTTTTTAGTGCTTTAGGTGGATTTAAAGGTGTTGTTTATACTGATTTTTTGTTATTTTTTGTAGCAATGGCAGGTTCTATTGGCGCTGCGTATTTTCTTGTAAATATTCCAGAAGTTGGTGGTATAAAAGCTTTAATGGCTAATGAAAATGTTAGTGATAAACTATCTATTTTACCAGACTTTAGTAATAAAAAAGCACTTATAACATTATTTATTATTCCTTTAGCAGTACAGTGGTGGAGTTCATGGTATCCAGGTTCAGAACCAGGAGGTGGTGGGTATATAGCCCAAAGAATGTTAGCTGCAAAAGATGAAAATCATGCCATTGGCGCAACGTTCTTTTTTAATATTATGCATTATGCTTTAAGACCTTGGCCATGGATTTTGGTGGCACTAGCATCTTTAGTTGTTTTTCCAGATATTGCTAGTATACAAGAAGCTTTTCCTACTATTTCTGAGGACAAATTAGGGCATGATTTGGCATATTCTGCTATGCTAACGAAACTTCCAAGCGGGCTTTTAGGATTGGTTTTGGCCTCTTTAATTGCAGCATATATGAGTACAATATCTACCCAATTAAATTGGGGCTCTTCTTATATTGTTTTCGATTTTTATAAACAACAAATTAACCCAAATGCAACCGAAAAAAAGCTAGTAGCTATTGGTAGGATATCTACAGTTTTTTTAATGGTATTAAGCGCAGGCTTAGCATTACTTTTGCAGAATGCACTACAACTTTTTGATGTTCTTTTAACCTTTGGAGCAGGTACTGGACTTATATTTATTTTACGCTGGTTTTGGTGGCGTATAAACGCTTGGAGCGAAATTACCGCAATGTTTGCCTCGGGTTTAATAGCTATAATTTTAAAATTTACACCTATTGGCGATTTCTTTTTTACTGCAAAAACAGGAATTTTTCCAGATTGGATGGAGTATCCCTTTGTTGTATTACTAACCACTATAATATGGCTATTAGTTACTTTTTTGACACAACCAGAATCTCCAGAAGTTTTGCAAAATTTTTATAAAAAAATACAGCCAGGCGGTCCAGGTTGGAACAGTGTAGTAAAGGAAGCCAAAAAGAACAACCTATCTATTAAAAACAAGGATAAAGCATGGAGCGTTCCTAAAGGTATATATGCAATGATTGTGGGTTGTACACTTATTTATACATGTATGTTTGCTACAGGATATTGGATTTATGGTGAAACAACACTAGCATTAACCTTAACAGGCATAGCAATTGTTTCTGCCTTAGTACTTATAAGATTATGGAAAGCTCTTAAAGAAGATATTTTATAGGATTACTCTCTATTTGCCATTAATTTAGAAACATATTTGCCAATAACATCAAACTCAAGGTTAACAACTGTTCCTACTTTATAGGTGCCAAAACGGGTATGCTCATACGTATAAGGGATAATAGCTACACTAAAGGTATTTTTTCCAGAATTTACTACGGTTAAGCTTGTACCATCAATAGTAATAGAACCTTTTTCTATAGTTGGGTTGTTTAAAGTAGCATCATATTCAAAAGAAAAAAACCAACTACCATCTTTTTCAGAAATAGAAGTACATATGCCAGTTTGGTCTACATGCCCTTGAACTATGTGTCCATCTAATCTTGAGCCTAAAATCATGGCGCGTTCTAGATTTATTTTTTCTCCAACAGCAAGATTATTTAAACTTGTTTTTTCTAAAGTTTCATCTATAGCTGTAACGGTATATTCTTTGTCTTTTATGGCAACAACAGTTAAACACACGCCATTATGAGCAACACTCTGATCAATTTTTAATTCGGAAGTAATGTTAGATGCAACTGTAATATGTAAATTACTTCCTTCTTTCTCTAAATTAGTAATTTGCCCTAGTGTTTCAATTATTCCTGTAAACATGTGTCGTTTTATTTAAGTAATTTTGCGTAATATATTTAGATACAAAGGTAAAGATATAATGCAGGAAAAAGGGAAAATTAAATTAGGTATATCTATAGGAGATTTAAATGGTATTGGTTGCGAAGTTGTTTTAAAAACTTTTGAAGATTCTAGAATGCTAGATTTTTGCACACCTATTGTTTTTGCATCAAACAAAACAATATCACAACAAAAAAATCATTTAAAAATACCAATTAATTATAATGGTGTACCAGATGCATATAAAGCTTTAGATGGTAAGTTTAATGTAGTTAATGTTTGGAAAGAAACGCCAAAATTACAATTTGGAGAAGCAACTCCTGAGGGCGGAAAATTTGCAATTAAATCGTTACAGAAAGCAGTTGAAGCCTTAAAACAAGGAAAGATAGATGTTTTGGTAACTGCTCCTATTAATAAGAATAATATACAAAGCGAGGAATTTAATTTTCCAGGACATACCGATTACTTGGCTAAGGAATTAAATGGGCAGAGTTTAATGTTTATGGTAACCGATGATTTAAAAGTTGGTCTTTTAACAGATCATGTTGCCGTTAAAGATGTATCTGCTGCAATTACTACTAAACTAATTAATGATAAGATTGAGGTAATAGAGAATTCTTTAAAGATGGACTTTGGAATTACGAAACCCAAGATTGCACTTTTAGGAATAAACCCACATAGCGGAGATAATGGTGTAATAGGTAAAGAAGACGATAAGATTTTAAAGCCAGTTATTAAAGAATTAGCTAATAAAGGGCATTTAGTTTACGGTCCTTATGCTGCAGATAGTTTTTTTGGATCAGATGGGTATAAAAAGTTCGATGCTATTTTAGCAGCTTATCATGATCAAGGGTTAATTCCTTTTAAAACTTTATCTTTTGGAAAAGGGGTAAATTATACTGCAGGGTTAAGTAAGGTAAGAACCTCTCCGGATCATGGAACTGCCTATGAAATAGCAGGAAAAGGTAAGGCAGATCATAGTTCTTTTAAAGAAGCTGTATTTTCTGCAATACATATTTTTAGAAATAGAGAAGAGTATTTAGAACTAACAGAAAACCCATTAAAAAAGCAAAAAATTACTAGAAAATAAGTATTGTATTAAAACACAATGATTTATTGTTTAATTTTAATGTGTAAAAATTGGGTATTATTAAAATAATAGTATCTTTGCACCCCCCTATAATTGGGTGGGCGTTTTAAATTTAAGTGTTTATACGATGAAGCAAAAGGAGTTTATTATTCCTTTCTCAGGATTGAAGCAAGGGAAACATGAGTTTAAGTACGTAATTAAAAACGAGTTCTTTGAATCTTTTGAATATGATGAGTTTAATAGCGCAGATGTTAATTTAACTGTACTATTAAATAAAACGAGCACTATGATGGAGCTTGATTTTATTGCATCAGGTAGCGTAAATGTTAACTGCGATACTACAAATGAGCCTTACGACCAATCAGTAGATTCTGATATACAGTTGTTAGTCAAGTTTGGAGAAGCATTTAATAATGAGGACGATGAAATTTTAATATTACCTCACGGGGAATATGAAATGAATATTGCTCAGTACGTTTATGAAATGCTTGTTTTAGCTGTGCCTCAAAAAAGAGTGCACCCTGGAATAGCAGATGGCACATTAAAATCGGAAGCTTTAGATAAATTAGAAGAGCTTCAGCCAAAAGCAAAAGACGAAAAAGAAAATAAAGAAGAAAGTGATCCCAGATGGGACGAATTAAAAAAACTATTAACGGATAAATAAGTACTAATGGCACATCCTAAGAGAAAAATTTCCAAAACAAGGAGAGACAAAAGAAGAACACATTACAAAGCTGTAGCTCCTACTTTGGCAACAGATTCAGCAACTGGTGAAATGCATTTATACCATAGAGCACACTGGCACGAAGGAAAATTATACTATAGAGGTCAAGTTTTAGTTGACAAAACAGTAGAAGCGGAAGCTTAAATAGTAAGATATTTTAAAAAAACTCTCTCATTTATTGTAATGACGAGAGTTTTTTTTATTTCTTTTTTTAGAATAAAACTTGTTTTATTTTATACTAAAATTTAAAATCCCGGACTAGGGATTCTTTTTTAGAAAAAAAGTTAAAAACTGATGGTTTTTCATCAAAAAGTCGCAAAAAATCACTATTTTTCGACGATTTTGATTAGTTTTTGAAGTTTTTCACCCAAAACCAACTAATACATGAACAAACTTACCGCAGCTATTACTGCTGTTGGGGGCTATGTCCCTAAGCATATTTTAACCAACAAAATGTTGGAAGAAATTGTAGATACCAATGATGAGTGGATTACCACCAGAACCGGTATTAAAGAAAGAAGAATTCTTAAAGAGGATGAAGGAGAGGGTACTTCTTATTTAGCAATAAAAGCAGCAGAAGATTTAATTGCTAAGAAAAGTATAGATCCAAAAGAAATAGATTTAATAGTTGTAGCAACTGCAACTCCAGATAATATGGTTGCTTCAACAGCAGCATTTGTTGCTTCAGAAATAGGAGCTAGTAATGCTTTTGCTTATGATTTACTAGCAGCATGTTCTAGTTTTCTTTTTGGCTTGTCTACAGTAGCTAGTTACATTGCGTCTGGCAGGTATAAAAAAGTATTACTTATTGGAGCAGATAAAATGTCCTCTATTTTGGATTACGAAGATAGAACTACTTGTATTATTTTTGGAGACGGAGCTGGAGCAGTACTTATGGAACCAAACACCGAAGGTTTTGGCTTACAAGATGAGTATTTAAGAGCAGATGGATCTGGAAGACAGTTCTTAGGAATGGAAGGCGGCGGATCTTTAATGCCAGCAACTATAGAATCTGTAAAAAATAGAAAACATTATATTTTTCAAGAAGGCAGGACTGTATTTAAATTTGCAGTATCTAATATGGCATTTGCAGCTGCAGAAATCATGAAGCGTAATAATTTAAGTGATAAAGATGTAGATTGGTTAGTGCCACATCAAGCCAATAAAAGAATTATAGATGCAACATCTAATAGAATGGGGTTAGATGAAAATAAAGTAATGATGAATATTCAGAGGTATGGAAATACTACTTCTGGAACATTGCCATTACTATTATGGGATTATGAAAAACAATTAAAAAAAGGAGATAATCTTGTATTTGCCGCTTTTGGAGGTGGCTTTACTTGGGGTTCTATTTATTTAAAATGGGCCTATTAAATTATTTAAAGAAAATAACCAACTTAATGTATTTTTATTATGGATATTAAAGAAATTCAAAGCCTAATTAAATTTGTGGCAAAGTCTGGAGCTAGTGAAGTAAAACTAGAGACAGATGATTTAAAAATAACAATTAGAACAGGATCATTAAATTCTGGTTCAGAAACAACATATGTACAGCAAATTCCTGTTGCACAACAAGCAATGGCACCTGCAGCGCCAGTAGCAGCTCCTGTAGCAGATACACCAGCAGCGCCAGCTACTCCTGCCGCAGAAGACGATTCTAAATATATTACAGTTAAATCTCCAATAATAGGTACATTTTATAGAAAACCATCTCCAGACAAACCATCTTTTGTTGAGGTAGGCAGTACTATAGGAGAAGGAGATGTACTTTGTGTTATAGAAGCAATGAAATTGTTTAATGATATTGAGTCTGAAGTTTCCGGTAAAATTGTAAAAATATTAGTAGACGATTCTTCTCCAGTAGAATTTGACCAACCATTATTCTTAGTAGACCCATCTTAATAATTTTAAGTAGCAAATACTACTTTTTTAGTAGTAGTATCTATTAGAATTAATTTAAAATTTAAAGAAGATGTTTAAAAAAATACTAATTGCCAACAGAGGGGAAATAGCACTACGTGTTATTAGAACCTGTAAAGAAATGGGAATAAAAACAGTAGCTGTTTATTCTAAAGCAGATGAAGAAAGTTTGCATGTAAGATTTGCAGATGAGGCTGTTTGTATAGGGCCAGCACCAAGTAGTGAGTCTTATTTAAAAATTCCAAATATTATTGCAGCAGCAGAAATTACAAATGCAGATGCAATACACCCTGGATACGGATTCTTATCAGAAAACTCTAAATTTTCTAAAATTTGTGCAGAGCATGATATAAAATTTATTGGAGCATCTGGGGAACATATTGATCGCATGGGAGATAAAGCTAGCGCTAAATTAACCATGAAAGAAGCAGGGGTGCCTACGGTTCCTGGTTCAGACGGATTATTAAAAGATGTGGATGAAGCACTAGAAATAGCAGAAAAAATGGGGTATCCTGTTATGATTAAAGCTACAGCTGGTGGTGGTGGTAAAGGAATGCGTGCCGTTTGGAGTGCAGAAGAAATGCCAGACCTTTTCGAAAGTGCAGTACAAGAAGCTACTGCAGCCTTTGGTAACGGAGGTATGTATATGGAAAAGCTTATTGAAGAACCAAGACATATAGAAATACAGATTGTTGGTGACCAATACGGTAAAGCGTGTCACTTATCAGAAAGAGATTGTTCTGTACAAAGAAGACATCAAAAATTAACGGAAGAAACACCATCTCCGTTTATGACCGATAAGCTTAGAGATAGTATGGGTAAAGCTGCAGTAAAGGCTGCAGAATTCATAAAATATGAAGGAGCAGGTACTATTGAGTTTTTGGTAGACAAGCATAGAAAGTTCTATTTTATGGAGATGAATACTCGTATTCAGGTAGAGCACCCAATTACAGAACAGGTAATAGATTACGATTTAATTAGAGAGCAAATATTAGTTGCTGGTGGTGTGCCAATTTCTGGTAAAAATTATTTACCAAAATTACACTCCATAGAATGTAGAATAAATGCAGAGGATCCTTATAATGGGTTTAGACCTTCTCCAGGTAAAATTACTACGTTACATATTCCAGGAGGCCATGGTGTACGTATGGATACTCATGTATATAGTGGGTATACAATTCCGCCAAACTATGATTCTATGATTGCTAAATTAATTACTACTGCACAGACACGTGAAGAGGCAATTAATAAAATGAAAAGGGCTTTAGACGAGTTTGTTATTGAAGGAATAAAAACTACAATACCATTTCATAGGCAGTTAATGGATCATCCAGATTATTTAACGGGTAATTATACCACAGCATTTATGGAAGATTTTGAAATGAATCCGATAGAAAAATAAAAATAAACCCTAATGAAAATTAGGGTTTTTTTATATACCCTTTTTTCAGGGATGTGTATTTAGTGTTTTATGGCCTGTTTGGCCAATTTTTTAAAATTTAGTTTTGTCCTAAGAAATATGGATAATTATAACTAATAAAAAATGCAACAACTAAATTTTAAAGCCTTTGAGAAAGCAAAATTAATTACTTCTTTAAAAGAAAATTTTCCGCAGTATAAAATACAAAACTCATTAGGGAATTTACAGGTAAGAACTAGTGGTTTTACACTAACAGGCAATGTAAAACTTAGTGTTAATGGTACTAAAGGAAAGATAAAAACCCAAACAAATTATGACATGTTAATTTTATTCTTAATAATTTCTTTTCCAATAGGAATTTATATTTATGCAAAAAAGGAGAAACAAAAAACAATGGAAAAAGAGGTTGTAAATAAGTTACAAGAAATTTTAGTTCCTGTGGGAAAAAATAGTCATCCATTTTAGGAAGAGAAAGTTTCAAAGAACAAATACAATTTCTAGTTAAAATTAGTGTTACCTATTACTATAATAACGCAACCAATATGATTAAAAAAGCATTTATTTATTTCAGTTTATTTATATGTATTTCTTTGTGCACAAGTTGTTTTGAAATATTAGAAGAAATAACGTTAAATAAGGACGGTAGTGGCACTGTTATGGTAACTCTGAACATGAGTAAGAGTAAAACCAAATTAGCTTCTCTAATGCTTTTAGATAGCATAAATGGGTATAAAATTCCTTCGGAAGATGAGATAGATGAATCTTTTAAAGATATATTGTATCATTTAGAGAAAACACCAGGAATATCAAACATTAAAAAAACAAAAGATTTTGATAATTATATTTTTACAATTTCCTGCGATTTTAAGAATGTAGATAATGTAAATGCCATTTTTAAAGAGCTTATAAAAAAGCAGAATAAGAATAATTACACCAATTTTACTACTACAAATTTATCTTATAATCCATCAGAAAATGTTTTTAATAGGCATTTTACGTATGATGATGCCATAAAAAAATCCTTTAACACTTTAAAAAATGAAGACCGTAAGGTTTTTGATAATGCTAGTTATACTTGTATTTATAGATTTCAGGATAAAGTAAAAAGTGTGTCTAATACCAATGCTAAAATAGCACCAAATAAAGGAGCTGTTTTTTTAAAAATAGATGCTCTTTCTCTAATATTAGGAGAAAAAAATGTTGAAAATAAAATCCAATTAATCAATTAATATTTTTAGATGAAAAAATTTGTAATAGCAGTTTCTGCTTTTTGTATATCTATTACGCTTAGTGCGCAAGACTTAATAACTAAAGTTCCTTCTACGGCCTCGGCAGTAGTTTCTATAAAAGGAAAAAATGTTTTGGAATTAATGAGTTTAGAAGAGTTTTCTAACTCAAAGTTTGGTTCTTTTTTAGAGAAGGAATTAATGGATGAAAGCAAGGGAAAATTAGAAACTCTAGAAGATTTAGGCTTAGATTATACTAATACATTTCATTACTTTTTTGAAATGAATGATGGTGTTTACACCAATTGTTTTCTTATTCCTTTAAAGGATGGAAAAGCTTTTACTGCTTTATTAAGAAATAGTGAGATAAAAAAAACCATAACAGAAGGTAATTTATCTTATTTTCAAAATTATAGAGGCGATGAGGTTACTATGTGGAATGAAGATGTTTTAATGTTCATTGTTTCATCAGACAATAAAGTAAAAGAAGAATCTTATAGCTATTATAATGATTACCAATCCGAAGTTGCAGTTGAAGCAGTAGATGCAACAGAAGAGGGAAATTATTATAATAGTGATGCTTATAAAAAAGAGCAAGAAGAGAGAGAAAAAAAACGTTTAGAAAGAGAAGAAAAACGCTTGGCAAGAACTAAAGAATTTTCGCAAGAAGTTTTAGAAAAAGCAAAGAAAATAATAGCAGGTACTTATGCTAATAAAAGTATACTAACCAATAAAAGTTATTTAAAAAGTTTAGGTAAAGGAAAAGAAGAAGCTAGTGTTTGGATAAACGATTTTGCTACAATATATGAACAAGCAATACCTAGTTATATGTTAGGGAACTCTTTTAACCCATATAGTTTTATGAATATAGATAAATTATATGGTGGTTTATCTTTAATGGCAAAGTTAAATTTTAATGAAGATGAGGCAGTTATAAAAACGGAATACACCATGAATAATGAAATGGCAGCGCTTTATAAGCCTATGTATAATGGGAAAATTAATAAAAGTTTTGCTAAATATATTAATGAAGATACTATGCTAGGTTATATGTCTTTAAACCTTAGTACAGAAGGTGTTCTTAAGGCATACCCAAACTTAGCCTCTAGTTTGTTTGATACTGGTTCTGGAGAAACAATAAGTGAGTCGGTAGCTTTAGGAGCCAAAGTTTTTTCGCTATTAATAGATGAAGAAGGAGCTTCTAAAATACTTAGAGGAGATATGTTTTTAGCACTTACAAACTTAACAGAGAAGCAAGTAACCTACACAGACTATGAGTATGATGAAGATTTTAATTACAAAGAAGTAGAAAAAACCAAAACCGAAACTGTTCCAGATTTTATGTTCATGTTTACATCAGAAGAACAAGAAATATTTAATAGGCTGGTAAGAATAGGAGTTAAAGAAAAACAATTAGAAGCCAATAATGGGGTGTATAAATTAATAGACTTACCAAAATCTACTCCATTTAATATCTATGTAATGTATAAGGATAATACGGTATTCCTTGGAAGTTCTCTAAAAGATATGAGCGCAATACAAAACGGAAAATTTGTTTCTAAACTATCAAGTACACATAAAAAGAACATTACTAAAAATGCTTCTAGTGTTTTTGTAAATGGTAAGAAGATTATAGCCGAGATTCCTGTAGAATCTTTTCCTAGAGAATTACGCAATAAAGTAGATTTCTTAACCTCTAATACAGAAGATATAAAGTTTAATTTTCAGAAAATAAAAGGAAATTCTATGAAAGGAGAACTTATTTGGGAAATTCCATCAGAAGGGCATAAAAATAGCTTTGTGTACTTTATTAATATCATAGATGCTATGATGGATAAATAAGAATGAAAAAAGCACTAAAAATAATTGTAATATTAAGTATAACCTCATTAGTTGGCTATTGGGGTTATACTTGGTATTGTAATACAGCCTCTTTATTGGGGGTTATTCATAAAGATGCGGATAGTGTTATTAAAATAGGCATTCAGGATATAAAAGAAACACTTGTTTTAGATGCAATTACTTCTCCAAAGTATTACTATAACAATGCATCGTTTAAAACAAAGAAAAAAGAGAAAGATACTGTAGAGAAAAAAGGAATAAATTTTACACCTCATAACTTGGTATTATTTACAGTACCTAAAGTACAAAACACTTATTTTTCTATTCTTACTATTGAGGATAATAATGCGTTTAAAAATCAGATAAAAGAGTATTCTAAGGGATTACATCAGAAAATTGATAAGGAGCATAACATACATTGGTTAGAACATAAAAAACAACATTGGGTTTGTGCTTGGAGTAACAATAAATTAGTTGTTTCTTTTGGATTAGATAATACCTACCAAAAGAGTAAAAAGGTTTTTGTAGAAGTTTTAAAAGAGGGTAAAGTTATAACGTCAAAAAATAACAAATGGATTACCACTCTTTCTAAAAGCAATAGTCATATAACCTTTATAGATACAAAGGGCAAAACAGAAATTCAATTTAAAGATGGCAAGGCCGTTTTAGAAGGAAGTCTAGAAACTAATGAGGTTAATGCGTATCCTAACAAAGTATCTTATGATAGAGTTCCTAATGCAGCACTAGAATTTTATTGGGATGGAAATTTTAATCGTAATAAAAATAGAGAGCAATTTATAGCCTCTTGGAAGAATAACGCGTTCTTAAAAAAAGCAAATATAAATGTGCCAGAGATTGCAGAGTTAACTAATGGTTTTTTCTATGCAGGCGTTAATGGTACAACTATGCAAACAGATACTATTATAACCTATGGTTACGATGACAATTTTAATAAAATTGAACAAAAATCGCTGCAGGAAAAACTAGTGCCATCTATTATTTTAAATTTAGGAAGAGAAAAACAACCTTTAAAAAGCTATTTAAAAGAACAAGAATTGTTGACTGAAAATAATATTTTTAAGAGTATTCCTTTTTATCATTTTTATGTTGAAGAAGATGCTACGGCTACCTGTTTTAAAACTCAAAAATTAAAACAGAGTACAGAACAAATTACTAGTTCTAATTTTATGAATTTGTTTGTAGATTTTAATAAAGCAAAAGAAGTAGTACAAATTCCGCAAGTAAATCGTTTTTTTAATTTACTAAATAGTTTGCAAATATCAGCGCAACAATCTTCCAATAATAAAGTAGTATTAAAAGGTACTATTGAAGGTAAATTAGAAAAGGTTAATATACTTTCTCAGGTATTTTTTGGGGTACGCCAAGAATAATTTACAAACCATAAGGTTTTATTTTAGAGAAAGTAATTCTTTTAGGTGCTCCAAAACTTTTCATTAGCGATAAAACCAGCTGTTAAACGATTTTTAATTTTATTAGGGGGTAGAGATAAAAATTAAAAACAGACTAATAAGTTGGTTACCTAATAAATGGGGTAGATGCTTATTTCTAATTAGAATTTAAGCAATTGTACTTATTTTAGTACTATGAATCTTAGTTATTGGGAATACAAAACATGGTTATCTAATATAGATTTTACCATTATTGGCAGCGGAATAGTTGGTTTAAACTGTGCATTAAAACTTAGAGAAAAATATCCTGAAGCTGGTATTCTAATTTTAGAAAAAGGCATTTTACCACAAGGAGCTAGTACAAAAAATGCTGGTTTTGCCTGTTTTGGGAGTATCTCGGAAATACTAGCAGACTTAAAATCACATACCCCAGAAGAGGTGGTTTCTTTGGTTCAAAAAAGGTATAATGGTATACAGGCACTAAGAGAAAAATTAAGCGATACTAAAATAGGCTACCAACAATTAGGTGGGCATGAACTGTTTTTAGAAAAAGATAAAGAGCTATACTACTCGTCGTTATCTAAAATAGAAGAAGTTAATACATTATTGTTTCCTGTTTTTAAAGAGAATGCTTTTGAAGAAAATAAGAACATTTTTAGTTTCTTAAATATCAAAGAAAAATATATTACCCACAAGTTTGAAGGTCAAATAAACACGGGTGCTATGATGCAGGCTTTATTAAAAAAAGTAGTACAAAACAATATAACTATCCTAAATGGCATAAATGTCCAAGATTTCCAGGAAATGCAAGGCAGGGTGGAAGTAAAAACAGATAAATTTCAATTTAATACCCAACAACTTTTTATAGCAACTAATGGTTTTGCTGCTAATTTAATAACAGAAAAAATAAAACCTGCAAGAGCACAAGTAGTACTAACCAAACCAATAAAAAATTTACATATTAAAGGCACTTTTCATTTAGAAGAAGGCTATTATTATTTTAGAAATATTGATAATAGAATACTTTTAGGTGGTGGTAGAAATTTAGATTTTAAAAAGGAACAAACCACAGAATTTGGAGTAACTTCTTTAATTCAACAAAAATTAGAGCAGCTTTTAAAAGAGATAATATTACCAAATAAGGAATTTTCAATAGAACATAATTGGAGTGGTATAATGGGTGTAGGAGAGACAAAAAAACCAATTCTTAAACGTATTTCTTCCCGTGTTTTTTGTGGTGTTAGACTTGGGGGAATGGGAGTAGCAATAGGAACTGTTATTGGAGAAGAACTAGCGGGTTTGTATTTAATATCATAGTTTTATTTTTAAAAGACGTATTCTTTTAAATTATTTGTTATATTGAAATCCCAAAAAATCTATAGCTATATTATAAGAACTTTGCCTATCATAATACGTGCTAGTATTATAAAATAGGAATGATACTAATTACAAAATATTTTAGAGTAAGTTTTGCATTAATTATAGTGCTGCTTATTCAGTCATGTTCTTCATCTAAGTCTAATTATAAAAAAGAATATGCTAAAGTTTGGAAAGAGCTAATTAAAACAGAAGCATGGAAACAAGCTTTAGTTTCTACAAAAGATAATGCAAATTCTAATGAATTATATGCAAGTTCAGAAGATGTTTTAGTTTTAAGTACTCCAGGGTCCTTTAAAACAATACAAAGCCCTTGGTTTAAAGATAAGTATGCTTCTTTAGTATCTAGAGCATATTTTAAGATCATTTCTGAAGCACAAAAAGCGGATGCTAGATTAGAAGAAGATTATGAATATTGGACCGCTAAAGAAGCTGCTTCTACAGAAAAGGATAAAACATTAAAGAAAAGAGTTGGTTTAGTTATTAAAAAGTATGAAGCACATAAAAATATGCTTTCAGGCTTAAAGTCTTGGAATATTTTTAGTGAAGATAGGTCTGGAGATTTAGATTACTTTAAAGCAGAGAATGATGAAGCAATACATAAGATGTATCTTCAAGGTTTAGAAGAAAAGGCTATGGTAAACTACCTTGTTTTTAAATTAGCCGATTTATACCATTTTGAAGAGTAAAGCTATTCTTTTATAGTATTTACAGTTACTTTTGTTGTATGCCTTATAACACCTTAAAAGAAAATACTTTTCAATTTTGTAAAGATTTTATTAATAACCGTCTTATTCGAATCCATAATCAAATACTAGAAATACAAACCGCTCTAACGTCAGAAACTAAAAGTAGCGCGGGCGATAAGCACGAGACTGGTAGGGCAATGGTACAGTTAGAAAGAGAAAAATTAGGTGCCCAATTAGCAGAAGCTGAAAAAATAGCACAATTACTTAGTAAAATAGATATTAAAACGTCTCAAGAAAAAATTGGTTTAGGAAGTTTAATAAAAACAAACAAATTTTTATACTTCATAGCAATCTCTGCAGGAGAGTATAAGAGTAAAGATGCATCGGTCTATTGTATTTCTGCAGCTACACCTATTGCCAAGTTACTAATGGGGAAATGTGTTGGCGATTCAATAACATTTAACAAAGTGGAGACAACAATAAAGGAAATTTTTTAAATTAAGTACTTATGCTGTAAAAGAAGAATCCCTAATAATTAGGCTTGTTTTAATTTTCACAGTTTTAATACTAACATCTTCATTAGGTTTTTCTATTTCTTGGATTAAATATTTAACAGCAGTTTTCCCAATTTTATTTCCAGGCTGATCTACTGTAGAAAGAGCTGGTTGTATTATGGTAGAGTTCATAGAATTACTAAAACCAACAACTGCAATTTGTTCTGGTATTTTTATTTTAAATTTATTTAATGCTTTAATTGCGCCAATAGCAGCATTATCTGTAATAGCAAAAATAGCATCGGGAGGGTTTTTCATACTAATAAGAATATTAGTAAGTCTTCTTCCGTTCGTTAAAGATATATCTTCGGTGCTAAGAATTATTTTTTCATCTATTGGCAAGTTATGTTCTTTAAGAGCTTTTAAATAGCCAGCAAATCTTTTTTCAGAATTAAAAGAGTTCTCCGTTTCTTTAATAATTGCGATTCTTTTTTTGCCAATATTTATAAGGTGCTCTACAGCGTTAAATGCTGCTTCTTTATCGTCTATAACTATTTGGGTACAAGGGATTTTATCAGATACTTTATCAAACATAACTAAAGGAATACGATTTAGTATTTGTAAAACATCTGTAACAGACGTTGTTTTTCTTGCCAATGCAAGTAACACACCATCTACACCAAACTGTGTCATGGTTTGTAACATTTCGGTTTGTTTCACTTCATTGTTTTTAGATTCAGATATAATTACCCTATACCCTTTCTCTTCGGCTTTTTCTAAAATCCCTTTTAAAATAGTAGATGTAAAGTAATGTGCAATATTAGGGACAATAACGCCTAAAATATTAGTTTTTCTAGATCTAAAACTTTTTGCAAATAAATTAGGGGAATAGTGGCGTTGTTTAGCTAAGGTTGTTACTCTTTCTACGGTACTCGGTTTAATATCAGGGTGTTGGTTTAAAGCTCTTGAAACTGTAGAGATAGATAAATTAAGCTCTTTTGCTAAATCTTTTAATGTAATATTTCTTTGTTTACTCAAAATTTAAATTCTTTTTAGGGTATTTTCATATTAAGATATAAAAAAAAATCAAATTGCAATCGTTTGCGAGAACGTTTGCATAAGATTTTCGTTAAAAAACAGCATCAAAATTAGGAATGTCAATATAATTTTATCAAAAAATTAACAATAACTCAAAATAAGAATTAACTAAAAACTGTTTTATGAAAAAAATACTCTTTACAATGATTTGTGTTTTTGGAATCTCATTTGCTTTTGCACAAACAGAGATTCAAGGACATGTAAAAGACCTTTCTGGTGAGCCTATTATAGGAGCCAATGTTTTAATTACTGGAACAACAACAGGGACAGTAACAGATTTTGATGGTAATTTTACTTTAGAATCAGATTTAGAAGGAACACAAAAATTACAAGTTTCCTATTTAGGTTTTGCTTCTCAAGAAAAAGAAATAGAATTAAATGGTTCTTTAATAAAACTAGATTTTGTTTTATTAGAAGGAGGAGAGCAATTAGACGAGGTTGTACTTACTGGCTCTAGTACATTTAGATCTCAGAAACAAGCACCTTTATCTATTACATCTGTAAAACAAGCAGAAATAGTAAAATTATCAGCAAATAGTCAGGCCGATATTTTAAGAAGTGTACCAGGTATTACTGCTGAAGGTGGTGGTGGTGAAACTGCCAGTAATATTTTTGTAAGAGGGTTACCCTCTGGAGGGCAATATGTATTTAACCCTTTACAGTATGATGGTATGCCATTAATGAGCACATTTGGTTTAAATTCTTCTGCACATGATGTTTACGCAAGACCAGATTTAGGTTTTAAAGGTGTAGAGTTTGTTCGTGGTGGTTCTGCAGTATTATATGGTGCAGGCTCTGTTGCTGGTATTATTAATTACACTAGTAAAACAGGAGATACAAACCCTGGAAACACTATTAATATTGAAGTGGCTAATGAAGGTAGAATTAAAACGGAGTTTTATACAGGAGGAAGATTAGGTGGTGAAGAGTCTAATACTTTTTATGCTTTAACAGGTTTTGTACGTTATGATGAGGGGCCAATTAAAACAGGATTACCAACAAAAGGTATTCAATTAAGAGGTAATGTTAAAAAGAAGTTTGATAAAGGTTCTTTTACGCTTCACGGACAATTTATTAATGACAATGCGCAATTCTATATGCCACTACCTTTACAAGGAGGTTCTAGAGAAAGAATAAATGGTAATGATGGGGAGCCGGTAGAACAATTATTAACAGGCCAATTAGCAAATACTTCTTTTAATACACCAGGAGGTGTTTACAATAGTCCTATTGCAGATGGTGTTTCTACAAAAGGAGGGTATCTTTTAGCAGATTTTAACTATAATATTGAAGATGATTTAAGATTTAAGTCTAAAATAAAATATGCAAATTACAAGCATAACTTTGCTTTATATGTTGGAGGTAATGGAGCCAATAGTAACCCAATAACTTTAGATAATTATGTAGAAAGTTTAGATGGTGCAAATCAAGGATACCAAGCAACGTACCAAAGCGGTGATCCAAACCAACAAGTTAGTGGTTCAGATTTAGTGGTAGATAATTTACATATTGATAGGTTAAGACCAATGACTGATTATTCTGGAGAAGCTTCATTAACTAAAACTGTTGAAACTGCAAATGGAGGAAGCCACAATATTACAGTAGGTACTTTCTTAGCTCGTACAGAAGCGGAAGACGTAAACTATCAATTTAGAGCGTTATCAGAATTTAATAATACGCCACGCTTGGTTAATCTTAATTATACAGATGCAGCTGGTGAAAATGTAATATACTCTCAAGGAGGATTATATAACCGTATTGGGATGACATCTAATAATTATTTATCACAAAATAGAACAGCATTATATCTTACAGATGAGATGATTTTTGACAGATGGCGTTTTGATGTTGGTTTTAGATGGGAAAAAACAGATGGTAAATTTGCGAAAGGAGATTTAAGAACAGAAACTGTTTATGATGATGCAGATATAACTACAGGATTAAGTGATGTACAATCTGCAGATGGTAGTTTTGTAAGATCTACAGTAAGCGCTTCTGCATGGGCGGTGTCTTTAGCAGCATTATATGAACTTTCTGATGCAACAAATTTATATGCTAACTTTTCTAAAGGATATTTCTTTCCACAAATAAGAGGTTTTGCTCCAGTAGCAGGTATTAGTGAAAACCCTTATGATGCAGAAAACATTATACAATTTGAAGCTGGTGCAAAGTTTGGAAACGAAAAATTATCAGGTTCTTTAGCAGCGTATTATGTTAATTTAAATGATAGAATTAAAATTACACAGGCAATTGTTGGCGGTCAATTAGTAGATGAAACAAGATCTATACAAAATACTGCAACTGTTGGTTTAGAAGCAACATGGGATTATAAGTTTGCTCAAGATTTTAGCCTTAGAGGAACGGCTACATACCAAGATCATGAAATTACTAAAAACATAAATGAAGATTTAGTAAATGGAGGTTCTACAGCTGCAAATGAAGGTAATGAGTTGGCAAGACAACCAAATTTCTTAGGAAGCTTAGGAGTTTATTATGATAATAAAATGTTTGATGCTAGTTTCTCAGGAACACATACAGGAGCTAAGTTTACAGATGATACTAATGGTATAGAGTTAGATGCAATTACTATTGCACGTATAGGAGCTGGATATACATTTGCAATGGGAGAAAATAATGAAACATTAAGGCTAGGTGTTTCCGTTTTTAATTTATTTGATAGTAATGGTATTACAGAAGGTAACCCTAGAGCAGGAGCTGCAGGAGCTACAGAAGGTGAGTTTTTCTTTGGAAGACCAATTTTACCAAGAAGATTCTTTGCAACAGCAACCTTAAATTTTTAGAGTCAGTTTAGTTTAAGTTTTATATAGTAACACACACTGGTGGTACTTTACCCCAATGTGTTTTTATTTTATTTTATATGAAAGAGAAGTTAGTAGAAAAAGCAAAAGAAATATTAGATGCAAATTTTCAAGAAGGAGGATTTACTATTCCTTGTAAAGGTTTGTACCCTTTTCAATGGAAATGGGATTCGGGATTCATTGCTATAGGTCTAGCATATTACAATGTAAAAAATGCTAAGGCAGAAATAGAAACTCTATTAAATGCACAATGGGAAAACGGATTTATACCGCATATTGTTTTTCATAACGAGAGCGATACATATTTTCCTGGTGCAGATTTTCACTTATCAAAACTACATCCGTTAGCTTCTAAAGAATATAGATCTACAGGTATGACGCAGCCTCCTGTAACAGGTTTTGTATTACAAGAGATGTTAAAAATAGCAGATGATAAAAAAGATATGCTAGGGTTTATAAAGTCTCAGATTGATAAAGTATATGATAATCACAAGTATTTCTATTCCAATAGAGATATAAATAATGAAGGCTTAGTATACATATACCATAACTGGGAATCAGGAACAGACAATTCTCCTATTTGGGATGATATCTGGAAAACAATGAACCCACCAGAATATAGTTTTGAAAGAAGAGATACTACTCACGTAGATGCCTCTCAAAGGCCTTCTAAAAGAGAGTATGATCATTATTTGCATATCATAGAAATTGCCAAGGCAAACAATTATGATGACGTCAAAATTGCAGAGTTATCTCCTTTTTTAGTGCAAGATCCATTATTTAATGCAATGCTTATAAAATCTAACACTGCGTTAATAGAATTGTATGAAAAGATAGGAAACAATGCCGATAAAGTAGCACAATTAAAATCTTGGCAAGAGAAGAGTATTAAAGGGTTTAATGCTAAATTATATGACGAAGAGCTAGGGGCTTACGTACATTATGATTTAAGAAATAATAAACCAATACGTTTTGTTTCGTCGTCTTCTTTTTCTCCTTTGTATGCTGGGATTCCAGATAAAGAAAGAGCAGCAAAATTGGTAAAAACAATGATGGATAAATTCGGTGGTGAAGATAAATATCTTTGTGCGTCCTTTGATCCAGAAAGTGATCGTTTTAATCCTAAAAAGTATTGGAGAGGGCCAGTTTGGATAAACCTTAACTGGATGCTTTATTACGGTCTTAAAGATTATGGATATGCAGAGATTTCAGAGAGAGTAAAGCAAGACTCTATTGCGTTGATTGAGAACGATGGTTTCTATGAATATTTTGATTCTAGAAAAGAGATTAGAAAAACAGAGACTGGCGGTTAC
This sequence comes from Maribacter vaceletii, assembly GCF_003634105.1. Classification (GTDB taxonomy): domain Bacteria; phylum Bacteroidota; class Bacteroidia; order Flavobacteriales; family Flavobacteriaceae; genus Maribacter_B; species Maribacter_B vaceletii. The sequence continues at coordinate 1,169,557 of NZ_RBIQ01000007.1, forward strand.
GGAGGCAACAATTTTTCATGGAGTGCAGCCTTGTTAATAGATCTTTTGCATCAGAAATAAAATTTTAATATAAAATAGGATGGCATTTAACTTTTTAGAGAATTATATTCTAGAAAATGACAGAGTTAAATTAAGTCCTTTACATAGTTTTCATATAAATGAACTTGTCAGTATTTCTGAAGAATCAGATTTATGGACGCATTTTATTGAAAAGGGCAATGGAAGAGAGAATTTAGAAGCCTATATTAATGAATCAATTAATAATCGAAAATTAAAAAAAGAATATCCTTTTATAGTTTTTGATAAAAAAAATGAAAAATACGCAGGAACTACTCGTTTTTATGAGTATTCACAAGAATTAAAAAATATTAAATTAGGGCATACATGGTATGGCAAAGAATTTAGAGGTACAGGCTTAAACAAACATTGCAAGTATTTATTATTTCAATTTGTTTTTGATATTCTAGAGCTGGAAAGAATAGGTTTTGGAGCAAGTAGCGAAAATGAAATTAGTATTGCTGCATTGCAAAGTGTAGGCTGTAAAAAGGAAGGTATATTACGAAGTTTTTTACCATCCTCCATAAGTTCAAAGAGGGTAAATATAGTATTACTAAGTATTCTTAAAGAAGAATGGATTAAAAAAGAAAGAGATATTTTAAAGTATAAATTGTAACCCATCAATAAAAACAAACCAAAATGAATTATCTAGATTATATCATAATTGTAGCTTATCTAATAGGTTTTTTAGGAATGGGTTACTTTTTTAAAGAAAATAAAGATTCTAAAGATTACTTTTTAGGAGGAAAAAGTCTTGGTTGGTTCCCTTTAAGCTTATCTACAATGGCAACACAATTATCGGCCATTAGTTTTATTTCTGCACCTGCCTTTGTTGGCTTAAAATTAGGTGGCGGAATGAAATGGTTAACGTTTGAATTTGCAGTACCGTTAGCCATGATTTTTATTATGGTAATTATTGTTCCCCCACTTTTTAGATCAGGTGTGGTAAGTATTTATGAATTTGTAGAAAGGCGTTTTCACCCATCTACAAGGCTTATTTTGAGTGTGGTGTTTTTAATAAGTAGAGCTTTAGCAACAGGAGTAATGGTCTATACCGTTGCTATTATATTGCAAGCAGTTTTAGACATAGATTTTGTTTACACAGTTCTTATAATAAGTATAATTACTATAATTTATTCATGGCAGGGCGGTATGAAGGCTGTTGTTTGGGGAGATGCTATACAAATGATAATATTATTTGTTGGGTTAGTAGTTTGCCTATTTTATGGCTGGGATTTATTACAAGGGCAAGGAGGATTAGAAAATGGCTTCCCTACAGAAAGATTACAAGTAATAGATTTAAATTGGGGATTAGGAATGAACCAAGAATATGGTTTATGGCCCATGATTATAGGTGGTTTTTTTCTCTATGTTTCCTATTATGGTTGTGACCAAACACAAGCGCAAAGATTACTATCTGCAAAGGATGAGGGTACTATTCGTAAATTATTATTAGCAAACGGATTGTTACGCTTTCCTGTAGTGTTATTGTATTGTTCTATTGGCTTAATTATAGGGGGACTAGTAAGTATGTCCCCAGATTTTCTGGAAGATATAGCTCTTATGACCCAAAAATATTTTCCGGAGGAATTTGCTAAAAATGGAGTTAAGGCCGATTTAATGATGCCTATATTTATTATAAAATATTTGCCTCATGGATTAATAGGATTACTAATGGTTGGTATTTTATCTGCCGCAATGTCTTCTTTAAGTTCCACGGTAAATTCCTTATCTGCAGTTACAGTAGAGGACTTTTTCTCTAAAGGTAAGAAGGAACTGTCTTCTAAAAAATATATGTTAATCTCTAAACTATCTGTAATTTTTTGGGGAGTAGTTTGTATGTCTTGTTCCTTTCTTTTTGGAGGAAGTAAAAGTGCTGTAATAGAAATTATAAATGCTATAGGGTCGGTATTTTACGGACCAGTATTAGTAACTTTTTTATTAGCTATGTTTAGCAAAAAAGTTAATTATATAGGGATGAATACGGGTATAATATTAGCCGTTCTTATTAATCTTATTTTTTCTAAAACAATGCAAAACATATTCAATGTAGATCTAGGAATACATGTGTTTTGGATATGGTTAAACTTTACAGGAGTTATACTTACACTAGTATTTTCTTATGGCATTAGTTATTTAACTGGTTGGCAAAAAGAAAAAGGAGAATTAATGATAAGTGTATTACCTAAAAAAGAAGATTTCTTTATTAAAGAGGTTTATATTCTTATAGCATTTTTTGTGTTCATTTTGGTATTAAGTTATTTTATACCACAAATTTATAGTTAGTTATGATGAATTACTTATTAATTCCAGATAAATTTAAAGGTTCATTAACCGCAACAGAAGTTATTAATGCTGTTTCTAATGGGATAAAAAGAGCAGATACTTCTTCCAACATATTCAACATTATTGCTTCCGATGGTGGCGATGGTTTTTTAGATGCAATTTCTAATATTATTTGTACTACAAAAACCCAAGTAGAGACTATGGACCCAATGGGAAGAGAATTAACAGCTTCTTATTTGTTAAATAGTAAAAACGATACTGCATATATAGAACTAGCAAAAGCCTCTGGATTAGAGCTTTTAAAAGAAGAAGAACGCAACGTAATGCAAATGTCTACATATGGTACTGGGTTACAAATAAAAGATGCGGTTTCTAGAGGAGCAAAGACTATATATATGGGCTTAGGAGGTAGTGCAACAAATGATGCTGGTATTGGTATTGCAAGTGCTTTAGGCTATATTTTTAAGGATAAAAATGGGGAGGAAGTAAAACCAATAGGAGCCAATTTAGCTACAGTTTTTAAAATTGAAAAAAGCGAAACGTTTAAAAAGTATGAAGACGTTAAATTTTATGCTGTTAATGATGTAGACAACCCACTTTTTGGGATTAATGGTGCAGCTCATGTATATGGGGAACAAAAAGGTGCTAGTAAAGAAGAAATTATTTTTTTGGATGCAGGACTAATACATTTAAATAAAATTATACAGGAGGAACTTCAAAAAGATTTTGCTTTAGTTCCAGGAGCGGGAGCAGCTGGAGGCACCGCTTATGGATTAAAAACTTTTTTTGATGCGGAATATTTAAGCGGAGTAGATTTTCTTTTAGAATTAGCAGAGGTGCCTAAAATTATTGAAAGTCAAAAGATTAATTATATAGTTACTGGAGAAGGAAAGATTGATAGTCAAACCATACATGGAAAATTGGTAAATGGCGTAGTAAAAATGGCAAAAAAACACAAGATTCCTGTGGTTGCTATTTGTGGTAAGTTAGATGTAGATGCTAATGAACTACAAAAGCTAGGAGTACAAAAAGTAATGCAAACCTATAATCCATCTAAAGGGGTAAAATATAGCATGGAAAATGCATCTCAGTTAATAGAAGAGTTAATAGAAGATTACTTTTTAAAAGAACTAATCTAAATCTGGCTTTCTTCTATTTACTTTTTTTAAAGCAGCTCTTTTTTTAGATTTTAAACGTTTTTCTATAGCAGACTTTTTGGGCTTAGAAACTTTTCTTTTTTTAGGAATTAGTAATGAATTTTCTATTAATTTTAAAAAACGCTTAATTACTAAATCTTTGTTTTTATGCTGACTTCTGCTCTCATCGCATTGCAAAATAAGAACATTTTCCTTGTTTATTTTATTAGATAATTTTTCAAGAATACGTTCTTTTTCAAAAGTGGTAAGCGCATTGGTTTTATTAATTTCAAAACTTAATTCTACCTTAGAAGAAACCTTATTTACATGCTGGCCACCAGCACCACTACTTCTAATGCCTTTAAATTGTAATTCAGAAACTAGTAGCGCTTTATTCATTTCAATCCTAAGATAACCTTTGGTTAATAGTCTCAATAGAGATATTTAAATACACTTTTTTCCCTTTTTCTATGGCTGTAGTATGGTAAAAAAATATTTTTTGTTTTTCATAAACAGCTTCTATTAAATAGTTAACTCCTTGGTAGTAATTCTTTTTTACTTGTACTTTTAACCCAGATTTTTCGGATACTTTAAATTCATTAGCATATACAATTATTCTTCTTTTAGTATTTGCATATGTTTTTACAACATTTACAGGAATACGGTTGGCTTCTCCTAAAAGAGAAGCAACATATAAATTTGTTGGACGCTCGTATAATTTTTCAGGAGAATCTTGCGCTATTATTTTTCTGTTTTTAATTACAATTACTTGATCTGCATATGGTAAAACATCACTAGGGTCATGAGTTGCAGTTAATACAGTTACTTTTTCTTTCTTTAAATATTTAAAAATATTTCTTCTAAGACTATTCTTCCTATAATTATCAATATGGCTAAAAGGTTCATCTAATAATAAAAGTTCTGGTTGTTGTGCCAAAACTCTTGCTAGAGCTACCCTTTGTTGTTGTCCGCCACTTAAATACTTTACCCTTGTGTGCGCAAAAGAAGTCATTTCAATAGTTTCTAAAAGCTCTTGGGTGCGTTTTTTAAGCTCTTCTGGCTCAAATACGGATAAATACTGACTCACATTTTCAAAAACGGTTGTATGTGGCATTAAGTCATAATCTTGCGCTAAAAACTTAATGTATTTTTCTCCTGGAATTAATTTAAAAGCAGGCCCTAAAATTTGATTTTCTTTCCAAAAAATGGTGCCATTATTTAAATCATAAATACCATAAATAAGCTTTAATAAGGTGCTTTTACCACAACCACTCTCCCCAATAAGAGATACATGTTCTCCTTTTTTTATGTGGAAAGAAATTTTTTCTAAAATAGCTGTTTCGTCGTATGAAAAGTCTAGGTTATTTATTCGTAACATTTATTTTTTATTTGGCAGCTCTGTATAGCCCATATTAAATAAAGTGAATGCAAAAATATCGGCATATTGCTCAATAATTTTACTTACAGGTGTACCGGCACCATGGCCAGCATTAGTTTCTATTCTAATTAGTGTAGGATTAAGTCCCGTTTGTTTCGCTTGTAATTCTGCAGCAAACTTAAAACTATGCGCAGGAACTACTCGATCATCATGATCACCAGTAGTTACCATAGTTGCAGGATAAGAAACACCTTTTTTTACATTATGAACTGGGGAATAGCCTTTTAAATAGGTAAACATTTCTTTAGAATCGTTTGCGGTACCATAATCGTAAGCCCAGCCTGCACCAGCTGTAAAAGTATGGTAACGTAGCATATCTAAAACACCAACAGCAGGGAGTGCTACCTTAGCTATATCTGGACGTTGTGTCATAGTAGCTCCTACTAAAAGACCTCCATTACTACCACCACGAAGCGCTAAAAAGTTAGAAGAAGTATACTTGTTTTCTATTAAATATTCTGCAGCAGCAATAAAATCATCAAACACATTTTGCTTTTGCATTTTGGTGCCAGCGTCATGCCATTTTTTACCATATTCACCACCACCACGAAGATTAGGCACAGCATAAACACCTCCTTGTTCCATCCAAACAGCATTGGTAATGCTAAAAGAAGGGGTTAAGCTAATATTAAATCCGCCATAGCCATATAAAATAGTTGGGTTTTTACCGTTTAATTCAATTCCTTTTTTATGCGTAATTAACATTGGTATTTTGGTGCCATCTTTAGACGTATAAAATACCTGATTAGACTCGAATTCATCCGAATTAAAATCAATTTCTGGAGCCCAATACAAATTGTAATCCCCGCTTTCTACATTGTATTTGTAATACGAACCTGGTGTTTTGTAATTAGAAAAAGAAAAGTAAAAATCTTTATCTTCTTTTTTTCCTCCAAAACCACCGGCACTACCTATTCCAGGAAGTTTTACTTCTCTTATAAGCTTACCATTATAATTATATTGATATACTTTAGAAATAGCATCTACCATATATTCTGCAAAGAAGTAACCTCCGCCAGTATTAGGGCTTAAAACATTTTCGGTTTCTGGAATAAAATCTACCCAATTATCTGGTGTAGGGTTGGCAGCATCTACAGTAACTATTTTTTTATTTGGAGCGTTTAAATTGGTAACAATGTAGAGTTTAGAATTTACATTTTCTATGACAGAACTATCTGTATCTGTATGATCTAGAATAGTAACAAGAGGTGCGTTAGGAATGCTTAAATCTTTAATAAACAACTTGTTTCCAGATGTTGAGGTAGATGCAGAGATTAACAAGTATTTATTATCTTCTGTTACATTAGCGCCAACGTATCTATGTTTTTCGGACTCTACGCCTCCATATATTAGTTCGTCAGAACTTTGTGGTCTATTAAGTTTATGGTAATATACTTTGTGTTGGTCTGTTTTTGCAGAAAGTTCACTGCCTTCTGGTTTGTCATAACTAGAATAATAAAAACCGTCATTACCTTTCCAAGAAATACCACTAAATTTTATGTCTACTAGGGTGTCTCCAACTATTTCTTTGGTTTTAGTATCTAATACAATAGCTTTTCTCCAATCACTACCGCCTTCAGAAATAAGGTAGGCTGCAAGAGAGCCATCTTTAGTAAATTTTATTGCAGATAAAGATGTAGTTCCGTCTTTAGAAAATGTATTTGGATTTAAAAACACTTCTTCCTCACCTTTCAAGTTTTTTCTGTAAAGCACATATTGGTTTTGCAAACCATCATTTTTATAATAATAGGTGTGATTTCCTTTTTTAAATGGGGAAGTTAGTTTTTCATAATTCCACAGTTTTTCTAGTCTGTTTTTTATGTGCGATTTAAACGGAATTTTGTCAAGGTAACTAAAAGTGACTTTGTTTTGTTTTTTTACCCAATCTTCTGTTTCGGCACTTCTATCATCTTCTAACCAACGATAAGGGTCTTTTACGGTAGTTCCAAAAAAGGTGTCTTCAATGTTAGCTTTTTTTGTGATAGGATATGTAATAGAAGGAGCTTCTTTCTCTTGCGCCATACAAAGGGTGTTTACTAGTAATAATAAGGTAAAAAACGTAGAGGCTTTCATTTTTTTAAATTAATCAGCCCTAAATTAATACAAAAAAACCTTTGACACTATAAGGGTCAAAGGTTTTTATAGGAGGATTAAAATATTTGTGTTTACAATAAATGTTTACACCAATTTTTTGTCTACTAAATACTCTGCAATTTGCACTGCATTGGTAGCAGCACCTTTTCTAAGGTTATCTGCAACAATCCACATATTTATACTATTAGGTTGGGTTTCATCTCTACGAATTCTTCCAACAAAAACATCATCCTTATCGTGTGCATAAATTGGCATTGGATACGTATTTGTATCAGGATTATCTTGTACGGTAACACCAGGTGTGTCATTTAATATGCTACGAACCTCGTTTAGTTCATAATCATTTTCGAACTCTATATTTACAGACTCTGAGTGGCCACCAGCAGTTGGTATACGAACGGCAGTAGCACTAATAGAAAAAGTCCTATCGTTTAAGATTTTTTGAGGTTCTCTAGCTAATTTCATTTCCTCTTTAGTGTATCCATTTTCTAAGAACACATCACAATGAGGTAGAGCATTTCTTCCAATAGGATAAGGATAAGCCATTTCTCCTTCTACACCAGCAATCTCATTTTCTAATTGTTGTACAGCTTTAACACCTGTACCAGAAACAGATTGGTATGTAGAAACTACCACACGTTTCATTTTATATTTATTGTGTAATGGAGACAATGCCATTACTAATTGTATTGTAGAACAATTAGGATTAGCAATAATTTTATCTTCTGCCGTTAGTTCACTTGCATTAATTTCTGGAACTACTAGTTTTTTAGTAGGATCCATACGCCATGCAGATGAATTATCTACAACAGTTGTACCTGCTTCTGCAAATTTTGGAGCCCATTCTAATGAAGTGTCTCCACCAGCAGAGAAAATAGCAATATCTGGTTTAGCTGCTACAGCATCTGCTAATCCAATAATTGTATAATCTACACCTTTATACGCTAATTTTTTACCTACAGAACGCTCTGAGGCAACTAATAATAACTCTGTAATAGGAAAATTACGCTCTGCTAATACTTTTAGCATTACCTCTCCTACCATACCTGTAGCTCCAACAACTGCTATTTTCACTTGAAATATATTTTAAATTAAGATGCAAATTTAAGTATAACTTAGGGTTGTACAAGTATTAAAGTAAAGAATAATTAAAATATAACAAAATGTTTTATTTGTAACAATTGATATTTAAACTAAAAAAAGCCTCCACGATTAAGTAGAGGCTTTAATTTTCTATTGAACTTTAAAAAGTAAGTAGTTGAATTACTTTTTTAAAGAATCACGAATCTCAGTAAGCAATTCTTCTGCAGTAGGTCCTGCTGGAGCTGCTTCTGGTTCAGGAGCTTTTGTTTTGTTGTAAGCTTTTACAATTAAGAACATAATAAAACCAACAATAATTAAATTAATGATTGTGTTTATCCATGACCCCCACATGATCGCATTTTCAGGAGAAGTTACAACCCCTGCAGCATCAACTACAGCTTCATCTAAAACAATTTTTTTGTCAGCAAAATCTACTCCACCAGCGAAATGACCAACAAATGGCATAACAATGTTGTTTACAAAACCATTAATTACAGCACCTAAAGCGGTTGCCATGATAACTGCTACTGCAAAATCAATCACGTTTCCGGTCATGATGAAATTCTTAAATTCTTTTAACATAATATTTAGTGTTTAATTGGTTACATATATTAAGACGCAATTTAATAAAAAAAGTCACATTTAAAATTTAGAAACTGTAAATTAAATTATTAATGCTCTTTTAACTCGGGAAGAAATTCCTGTTAAAAGCTCGTAGGATATGGTATTCGCAGTTGTAGCAAAATCTTCTGCAGATTGTTCTTGACCAAAAATAATTACTTCGTCCCCTTCTTTACAATCAATATTTGTTACATCAATCATAATCATATCCATACAAACATTACCAACAATAAGTGCTTTTTTGCCGTTAACTTCTACAAAAGTTTTTCCTTGTCCGTATTGCCTACCAATACCATCTGCATGACCAATTGGTAATGTTGCTGTAACTATAGTTTTTTCTGCAATAAAAGCTCTGTTATAACCTATACTTTTTCCAGGTTCTAAAATATGTTTTTGAGAAATTATTGTCTTTAAGGTAGCTACAGGCTTTAATTTTTTATCAAATTCGGGGTTATTTCCGTATCCGTATAGTCCTATACCACTCCGAACCATAGAGAAATGAGCTTCAGGATAATTTAATATTCCCGAAGTATTTGCCATGTGTGTTGTGATGGAATATGGAAGTAATTTTTCAATTTCTTCTTTAATTTTTAGAAATTCATTTATTTGGTCTTGCGTAAACTTTTTTTCATTTAAATCTTCAGATGCAGCTAAATGAGAAAATATACTTTGAACATGTAACGTATTATCATTTAATATGGTAGTAATAATTTTAGGAATAGCTTCTTTAGTAAAACCTAACCTATTTAGCCCAGTATTAAACTTTATATGAACAGGATAATTGCTTTTATTTTCTTGTTTTGCTACCTCTAAAAATTCCTCAAGAATTTTTTTGGAATACAAATTAGGCTCTAGGTTATATTCTAGAATAATTTTAAAATTTACTGCTTGCGGGTGCAAAACTAAAATAGGAGTCTTAATTCCCGCATTTCTTAATTCTACTCCTTCTTTTGTATAGGCAACTGCAAAATAGTCTACCCCTAAGTTTTCTAGTTTTTTAGCAATCTTACAGGCATCACTACCGTAAGCAAAAGCTTTAGTAACTGCTAAGAACTTGGTATCAGGCTTTATTTTAGATAAAATAAAATTATAATTATGCTCTAGAGCAGACAAACTAATCTCTAAAACTGTTTCTTGAGTTTTAGTCATTAGCACTTTTTTTAGGCGGTACTATTTCTTGAGACTTTACTGAAAATTCTTTTACCTTTTCTTTTAATTGCGCTTTATAAAAGGCGCCTCTACTTAACGGCTCATAAGCTTCTACTTCTCCTAGAAGCACAAGGTCATCATTATTAGTTTTTCTAAAACTATAATTTGCTAAGTTTCCAGATCGTGTACAAATTGCGTGAACTTTAGTTACATATTCTGCAGTGGCCATTAGGTTGGGCATTGGTCCAAAAGGATTTCCCTTAAAATCCATATCTAAACCAGCAACTATAACACGAATACCTTTGTTTGCAAGGTCATTACAAACTTGTACAATTTCATCATCAAAAAACTGAGCTTCATCAATGCCTATAACATCACAATCTTCTGCGAGCTTTCTAATTTTGGCTGCAGATTTTACAGGTGTAGAATGTATTTCATTAGAATCATGAGATACCACTTTACTTTTATCGTAACGTGTATCTACCATTGGTTTAAAAATCTCAACATTTAGTTTAGCAAATTGAGCACGTTTTAACCTTCTAATTAATTCTTCTGTTTTACCAGAGAACATAGATCCAGCAATAACCTCTATCCAGCCAAATTGTTCTTTATGATTAACGGTGTTTTCGAGAAACATTTTGTAATTTTAGACGAAAATAAGGTGTTTTTTCGTTCTTATTTAACGATGATATAAATTTAAGAAAAAATACACCTTTTCTGAAAGGATAAAAATAGCGTCATGAAAAAGAAAATAAAAGCAGAGTTAGTAAAGCTCGCAACACAAATTATTACTGCAGAAGACCTTACAGAAATTACGGGACTTTATGATGCTAGTAAAGAAATGTATGAGAAGTTGGCGGTTTTAAAATACATAAATGACAATTTAAATGACGTTGAAGTAAATGTTGCTAAAAGCCCTATAGCTGCTAAGTTTGAAAAAATGGCGAATGCGGTTTTAAATGAAAATAAATTAGTTCCAGAAAGCAATCCGCATGAAGAAGATATTATGATTCCAGGTATGGATACCATAAAAGACATGGTTTTAGAAATGCCAGAGGATAAAAAGGTAGATGCCGTTTTATCTGAATTTCTTGAAAAACCAAATTATGCAAAGAATGATAAAGAGCTTTTTATGCCCAAGGCAAATGAAATTCAAACAAAGGATTCAAAATCTGTAAATGATAGAGTAAGTTCAAAAGAAATTAAGGTAGATCTAAATAATAGACTTGCGTTTGTAAAGCACCTTTTTAATGATAGCACAGAAGATTACAACCGAGTATTATCACAGTTAAATACCATAGATTCTGAAGAACGCTCCGTATCATTCATTGTAAATATGGTTAAACCAGATTATAACAATTGGGAAGGAAAAGAAGATTTAGAGGAGCGTTTTATGCAACTCATTGAGCGTAAGTTTGCGTAATATATTAAAGAAATTAAATTACAATGCCTTGCTTTTGCGGGGCATTGTTGTTTTAAGGCAATTTGTACGACTAAATTTGAAATCAACTAAAATTAAAAGACATGAAAACACAAAAAATTATTTATTGGATAGCAACAGGCTTATTAACGGTATTAATGTTATTCTCGGCTTCTATGTATTTTTTTAAACATGAAATGATAAAAGAAGCGTTTACCTCTTTTGGGTATCCTACCTATATAATTTATCCATTAGCTGTGGCAAAATTATTAGGATTAGGAGTAATAGCATCTAATAAAGGAGGGGCATTAAAAGAATGGGCATATGCAGGTTTTTTCTTTGATTTTGTCCTAGCTTTTTTTGCGCATTATATGATAAGTGATGGCCAGCAAAGCCTTGCAGTAGTAGGATTAGTAGTTTTATTGGCTTCCTATTTTCTTGGAAAGAAAGTAAGGCCGTAAATTTGCAGTATGGGAAAACTTTATTTAGTGCCAACACCAATAGGTAATTTAGAAGATATTACATTACGTGCTATACGTGTACTAAAAGAGGCAGACCTTATTCTAGCGGAGGACACTAGAACCAGTGGTAAACTTTTAAAACATTTAGAAATTGGCACCCCAATGCAAAGCCATCATATGCATAATGAGCATAAAATGGTAGATACTTTGGTAAATAAAATTCAAGCAGGAACCACCATAGCATTAATTTGCGATGCTGGTACTCCAGCAATATCGGATCCCGGATTTTTACTTACTAGAGCCTGTGTTGCAGAGAATATAGAGGTAGACTGTTTGCCAGGAGCAACGGCTTTTGTACCTGCATTAGTAAATAGTGGCTTACCAAATGATAAGTTTGTTTTTGAAGGATTTTTACCCGTAAAAAAAGGAAGACAAACACGTTTAAAACTACTTGCAGAAGAAACCAGAACCATTATTTTTTATGAATCGCCACATAAGTTAGTAAAAACATTAGGACAGTTTGTAGAATATTTTGATGCAGAAAGACCAGTTTCTGTTTCTAGAGAACTTACCAAAATGTATGAAGAAACCATAAGAGGAACCGCAGAAGAGGTTTTAGCGCATTTTACAGAAAAGCCACCAAAAGGAGAAATAGTAATAGTAGTAGGAGGAAAAAAATAAGAGATATTTAAGTATGAAAATAGAAGATTTTAAAAACAAATTAAGCACAGAAGGTAAAGTAGAATTTACCGATACTATGGCAGTTATTGAAGCAAATTATGAGTTTACACCAACTACTTTTACCAATGGAAAATTAAAAAATAACGTTGGAGAAAATTCTGGTTCTTGTAAATTGTTTGCTTTTGCTAGGGTAGAGAATTTATCCAAGGAAGAAACTTTAGCTTGCTTTGGAAAATATTATACAGAAGAAGTGTTACAAGATTTAGAAGGAACAGGACATCAGAATATTAGAAATTTTATGGTAACTGGTTTCGATGGTATTTCTTTTGATGGAGAAGCATTAAAAACCAAATAAGTGGAAAAGCTCCTTTCCGATATCCGAGCGTGTACTATTTGTAAGGAGCATTTAGCCTTAGGCCCAAGACCTGTAGTTGTTGCACATGCCGAAGCAAAAATTGCAATTATAGGACAAGCGCCTGGCACTAAAGTACATGCCTCTGGAATTCCTTGGGACGACCCTAGTGGAAGACAGCTACGAAAATGGTTAGGAGTAACGGACGAAGTTTTTTATGATGAAAAACAAATAGCCATTATACCCATGGGGTTTTGTTATCCTGGCAAAGGAAAAACAGGAGATTTACCACCAAGACCAGAATGTGCACCCTTATGGCACCAACAATTATTTGATAAACTTCCTAATTTAGAACTGGTTTTATTGATAGGTATTTATGCCCAAAAATATTACCTAGGAAAAACAGCAGAAAAGAACCTTACAGAAACAGTACGAGTGTTCGAGAACTACTTGCCAAAGTACATGCCTTTACCGCACCCTTCTCCTAGAAACAGATTTTGGCTAACTAAGAATCCTTGGTTTAATACGGATGTGTTGCCGGTGTTAAAAAGTAGGGTATTTGAAACTTTGGAGATATAATTTTAGTATTTAATACCGACTAATTATGAAGTACAATTATCAACATAGAAACCGTATTTTTGAATAACACAGAAAACTAAAACAATGAGTACAACAAATAAAGTAACTACAAAATGGTTGGGTAATATGGCTTTTGAAAGCAATAACCCATCAGGACACAACCTAAAAATAGACATTGCTAAAGAAGACGGCGGAGATGGTAGTGGCTATAGACCCAAAGCCTTAATGCTTAGTTCTCTTGCAGGTTGTTCTGGCTTAGATGTAGCAGCATTGATAAAAAAAATGAAGCTAGAGGTAGATGAGTTTACTATAGATACTATTGCTAATTTAACAGACGAGCATCCAAAACATTACGACGCGGTTACGGTAGAATATCATTTTACTGGACCAAATTTGCACGAGAAAAAATTACAACGAGCAGTAGACCTTTCTGTAGAAAAGTATTGTGGTGTAATGGAGATGTTTCGTCAGTTTGCTACCATGGAAATTAAAACGGTTTTTCATCATTCGTAATAAGTTCGTCACTTCGAGTGATTTCGACGACAGGAGAAATTGTATCGAGAAGCTTATATGTTACTATGTATGAAACAATCCTATGTTTATATATTAAAATGTTCCGATAATACTTTTTATACAGGGGTTACTTCTAATTTAGAAAGAAGATTTTCAGAACATCAAATAGGAAGGCATAAAGAAAGTTATACATTTTCTAGAAGACCCTTAGCATTGGTTTATTATTGTGAATTTACAGATATCCAAATAGCAATAGAGAAAGAGAAGCAAATTAAGAAATGGTCACGAGCTAAGAAAATAGCCTTAATTAATGGCGATTATGATACATTACCAAATTTGGCAAAAAAGAAATTTAGAGAATAGGTTCTCGATACAATATTTCGCTTAGGGCGAAATATCACTCGAACTGACGAAAACTGTTACAAACCCAAAAAAGAGAAAAATTTTCAATAAATACCATGCGCTGGACCATAAAACCAAAACCACAGGAAGAAGAAATTACTTCATTAGCAAAAGCTTTAAATGTGGAAAGTATTGTATCGCAATTACTCTTACAAAGGGGGATTTCTACTTACGAAGAGGCTAAAACTTTTTTTAGACCCCAATTATCCGATTTGCACGACCCTTTTTTAATGAAAGACATGGATATTGCGGTAGAGCGTATAGAAAAGGCTATTGCTAATAATGAAAACATACTAGTATTTGGCGATTATGATGTAGATGGTACCACTTCTGTCGCATTAGTTTCCTCTTACCTTTTAAGCTATTACCCTAATGTTGCTACCTATATTCCAGATAGATATGCCGAGGGGTATGGAGTTTCTTATATGGGAATAGACTTTGCAGAAGACAATGATTTTAGCCTAATTATTACATTAGATTGTGGTGTAAAAGCTATAGATAAAGTTGCCTATGCTAAAGATAAAGGAATAGATTTTATTATCTGTGACCACCATAGACCCGGTAAAGAATTACCAAAAGCAGTTGCGGTTTTAGATGCTAAAAGAGACGATTGTAATTATCCCTATGACGAATTGTGTGGTTGTGGAGTAGGTTTTAAACTGATACAAGCTTTGGCTGTAAATAATAACCAAAGCCTAGAAGATTTAATACCGTATTTAGATTTGGTTGCCACAGCTATAGGAGCCGATATTGTTCCTATAACAGGAGAGAATAGAGTTTTAGCTTATTATGGTCTTCAGGTTATTAATAGTAAACCAAGAACAGGGTTCCAAGCTATTATTGCACAAACCAAAAAACAAAAACTTACCATTACCGATGTAGTTTTTACCATTGCACCACGAATTAATGCTGCAGGTAGAATGAAGCATGGTCAGCATGCGGTAAATCTACTAACAGAAACAAATGTTGAGCAGGCAGAGAAGTTTGCCGGTGAAATAGAAAAGTATAATCTAGACCGTAAAAATTTAGATAAAGAAATTACCAAAGAAGCTCTTCAACAGATTATTGATAATGGAGAAGAAGAGAAATTTACTTCGGTAGTGTATAAAGATTCTTGGCATAAAGGGGTAATAGGTATTGTAGCATCTAGATTAACAGAATCGTATTATAGACCTACTTTAGTTTTTACAAAGAGCGGTGAAAAGTTAGCAGCTTCAGCGCGTTCCGTAAAAGGGTTTGATGTATATAATGCATTAGATGCAAGCTCGGAATTTATTGAGCAATTTGGAGGACATAAATATGCTGCGGGATTAACACTTTTAGAATCACAATATGAGGCCTTTAAAGCAAAGTTTGAAGAAGTGGTCTCTGAAACCATAGATCCAAACTTGCTTACTCCAGAAATCAGTGTAGATTCTATTATAGATTTTAAAGATATTACTCCAAAATTCCATAGAATACTTTCTCAATTCGAGCCTTTTGGCCCTGGGAATATGACACCAATTTTTATGTCCGAAAATATAAAAGATTCTGGCTATGCAAAAGGAGTTGGCGCAGATGAAAGTCATTTAAAATGTTCTGTTTTTCAAGTAGGGAATACCCAAAAAATTAACGGAATTGGTTTTAATTTAGGGGATAAACTCCCTGTTGTAAAAGAAGGTTCTTTTAGCGTTGCTTTTTCTATTGATGAAAATGAATGGCAAGGTAATATTTCTTTGCAACTGAAAATCAGGGATATAAAATAAGTGCTATTATCAATTTTGATATATTGATAACTATTGAGTATTAAAATCGGAAGTTAAATAATACCTTAACTTTGAAAAATAAATTATACACTTAGACTTTTGGATCCATACGCAGCACTTCGTTATAAAGAATTTAACCTGTTTTTAATAGTTCGTTTTGCCATGGTATTTGCTTGGTCTATGCAATTTATTGTGATAGAATGGCAAGTGTACTCTATGACAAAAGACCCTCTTTCTTTGGGTATTATTGGTCTTATGGAAGTTATTCCTGCAGTGCTTATGGCGCTCTTTGCTGGGCACATTGTGGATCAGAAAGAGAAACGAAGTTTACTAGTTAAATGTATCTTAGGTTTTTCTATAATTAGTTTTGGGTTATTTATGCTTAGTATGCCACAAGTACAAGTAGATTATAGTACAAAAACCATTCTTTATGCTATTTACTGTTTGGTTTTCTTAGGAGGGATAGTACGTTCTTTTATTGGGCCAACCATATTTTCTTTAGTTGCTTTAATAGTTCCCAAAAAAATATACCCTAATGCCGCTACATGGAGTAGTTCTACTTGGCAAATGGCGTCTGTTTTAGGGCCTGCTTTTGCAGGTTTTTCTATTAGTTGGATAGGTGTGCATTGGTCTATGTGTGTTATTTTTGGCTTTTCTATCCTAGCATTACTATTCCTTTTTCAAATAGGTAAAAAACCAATATTAAATCCAAAAATTGGGGAGCCAGTTTTTCAAAGTTTAAAGGAGGGGCTAAATTTTGTTTTTAGCACTAAAGCTGTTTTAGGTGCTTTAACCCTAGATATGATAGCGGTTCTTTTTGGTGGTGCAGTTGCCCTCTTGCCAATTTTTGCGCAAGATATTTTACATGTAGGTGCAGAAGGTTTTGGTATTCTAAGGGCAGCTCCAGCTGTAGGTGCTTTTTTAACGATGTTAGGTTCCACTCGTTTTCCGTTGCATAAAAATGCTGGGAAAAAATTATTATATGCCATTTTTGGATTTGGCCTTTGTATTATAGTTTTTGGGTTGTCTACCTACTATTGGTTATCCGTATTTGCATTATTCTTAAGTGGTGCGGTAGATGGTGTTTCTATGATAATAAGACAAACCATATTACAATTAAAAACTCCAGACCATATGCGCGGTAGAGTAGCATCTGTAAATTCTATATTTGTGGGTTCTTCTAATGAATTGGGTGCGTTTGAAAGTGGTTTAACAGCCAAATGGATGGGAGCAGTAACAGCTGTAGTGTTTGGTGGAACTATGACCCTATTAACCGTTGGTATAACAGCTATTTCTTTGCCTTCTTTTAGAAAATTAGATTTACAAAAAGATATAGACGAGCATGAAAAAGAGACTACTACTTAGGTAGTTTTTCTAGACTAAGCTTGGTGCCATCAAAAACCCCGTAGGTATAATAAGAAATCCAGTCCCCAAGGTTTACGTAGGTAGATTTTCCGTTGAGGTCTATTTCTAAAGGTAAATGTCTATGTCCAAAAACAAAATAATCGTAATGCTGGGTTTCTAATTTTCGTTTAGCATACTGTACTAACCATTCTTTTTCTTCGCCAAGAAATTTCACATCATCATCCCCAGAAATTAATTTATTTTTCACGGAAAGATATTGCCCTAGTCGAACTCCAATATCTGGATGCAACCATCTAAACAGCCATTTTGCAAAAGGATTCGTAAACACCTTTTTCATGCGTTTAAAGCCTTTGTCATCTGGGCCAAGACCATCTCCATGTCCAATGAAAAATGATGTATTATTAAGTTTAAATTGTTGGGTGGTATGGTACACAGGAATATTAAGCTCTTCTTCAAAATAACCATTCATCCAAAGGTCATGGTTACCAACAAAGTAAAAAATTGGTATACCTGCATCACTCAATTCTGCCAGTTTACCAAGAGTTCTTGTAAATCCTTTTGGAATTACGGTTTTGTATTCCATCCAAAAATCGAACATATCACCCAAAAGAAAAATAGCAGCAGCATCTTCTTTAATTTCATCTAACCAAGCAACAAATTTCTTTTCCCTGGGCATACTTTGTTCCATAGTAGGCGCTCCCAAATGATTATCACTTGCGAAGTATACTTTTTTACCTTTTGGAATTGATATGCTTTTCATGAAAAAAACTAATTATCAGATGCGTACCATTCTGCAAAAGAAGTATCTGTTTCTTGTAACTTTAAAGAATGAAGCTGAATGTTTTTAGGTAAACGAGCCTTTATTTTTGCAGAAAAATCTATTACCATATTTTCACTTGTAGGTTGGTAATCTGCAAGAATTACATTGTGACCTCTATCCGTTAGCTCTTTGGCTAACTCTACATGCGGTGTGTTTTTATTAAAAACGGTAGCATGATCAAATTGATCTACAATTTCTTCTTTTACAATTTTTTTTAAATCGCCAAAGTCTATTACCATACCTAACTTTACATGGCTTTTATCGGTAATAGGAGTGCCAATAACAGTTACGGAAAGTTTATAGCTATGGCCATGAACATTTCTACACTTACCATCATAACCAAAAAGGGCATGACCAGTTTCAAAATTAAATTGTTTTGTAATTCTAATGTTGCTCATTGTCTGTGGAATATTGCAATGCAAAGGTACACTTTATTCCTATTTCAATAGAAGAGAGTATTGGGTATACGCTTATCTTTTATATTTTTTTCTTGTACGGATTCTATTTACAAAATAGATAACCAAAACAAAAAGCGCTAAAAAAGGAAAAACTAGGTCTCCGTTTAAAAAATTTATAATTTTCATTCTATAAGTTTTATGGTCAATAAACGATAACAATAGTCGATTATTATTTCTTAAACTTACGTAACGCTTGTTTTGTTGCATTAGAAAGCACAAGCTCTCCTGTTATAGCTGCTCTTTCTGTAAGTAGTTTGTCCCAATGGTCTGTACCTTCCCAAAGCACTTTTTTCCAGGCTTCTAAAGCTTCTGGGTTATATTGTGCTAATTGATTGGTATAAAAATCTAATTCTTTATCTAAATCAGTTGTATTTTCAAAAACCTTAGCAAAAAGCCCTTTTTCTTTAGCCCAATACGCGTTTTTCCATTCTGTAGGTGCTAATGAAAGTTCTCCAAGGGCAGCTTTCCCTATTCTATGCGCCACAGCAGGGGCAATTACTAAAGGAGCAATACCAATAGAAAGTTCCGATAGTTTTACAGATGCTTTTTCTGATGCAAAAACATAGTCGCAAGCGGCAGCAATACCAACACCACCACCAACAGCTTTTCCATGTACACGACCAACAATTACCTTAGAACAGTTACGCATAGCGTTTATAACATTAGCAAAACCACTAAAGAATATTTTTCCTTCCGATAAATTAGAAACTTCCATTAGTTCATTGAAAGATGCCCCAGCACAAAAAGCTTTTTCTCCTTCAGATTTTAAAACAATTATAGAAACAGCATTGTTTATAGATAGTTCATTCAATGTTTTTGTTAGTCTTTCTAATAATTCTGCAGTAAAAGAGTTACTTGCAGGGTGACCAAATTCTATAGTTGCTATTCGGTTATTTATAGAGGTATAAAGACTTCCGCCTGTACGAGATGTAGACATATTTTTTGTTTAAAATTAATGCTTTTGTAATAATGGACGAAATTTTTGGTTAAACTTCCAAACCAAAGCACCTCCTCTTATTAACATCCAAAAGGTAAAAGCAATCCAAATTCCATAAAGACCCCAATTAGCCATTTTACTAATAAAAAGTATAGGAATAAAGCCTAAAAAAGTAGCAGATAAAAGAACGTTTCTTAAATATTTCATTTCTCCAAGGCCTTTAAAAAGTCCGTCTAAAACAAAAGCAATGGTATTTAAAGGGAGCCCTAAAATTATAATATAAAATATGGCATAAAAAGCATGTAAAACAGGAATTTCTTTAGAGAAAAGAAGACCAATAGGTTTATAAAAAATAAAGCTAAGAAGCATTAAAACACCACTAACAATAAGACCGTAATAAACTATTTTTTTGGCTAACAACCATAAGTTTTTATAGTCTTTAGCGCCAAGTAATTTTCCGCCTAAAATGTTTCCTGCAGCTCCAAAACCATCAATAAAAAACGCAGCAAAAAGCCATAAATTTATTGCTATAGTATGTGCGCCAATATATTGGTCTCCTAAAGCAGTAGCTTCTCTTACTGCTAAAATTAGTGCAGTATTAAGGGCTAATGCTCGCACAAAAAGATTAAGGCTCATTAGTACCAATCTGCTTAACTCTGGATGTATAGGTAGTTTTAATTTTAGACTAACATCGGTTTTTGTTACTAAAAGAAAAAAAGCAAGCACAGCCATAATAGCTTGTGCAATTAAACTAGCCCATGCAGCACCTTCTAGGTACATTGGAGCAATAAAACCATCTACTCCATAGACCAAAATAAAATCTAAAAGAACATTTGCTACAGCCCCAACTATTGCAATAACCATTGGCCAAACGGTATTTTGTAGCCCTCTAAAAATACCCATAATTGCAAACACAAATAAAGTAAGCGGAAAACCCCAAACTCTAATAGAATAATAACTAACGCAATAGTTTAATATTTTACCCGATGCATTTAGCAACATAAATATTTCTTCTATAACAAAAATCGTAGATAGTAATAATATAATGCTAAGTACAATATTTAAGAAAATGGCCTGTGCTGGCAATGTTTTTACTTCTTCTATTTTTCCTGCGCCTAAATATTGAGAAAGTATTGCAGATATGGCACTACGTGTTTGTCCTAGAACCCAAATAAGCATAGATAAAAAAGAACCAACAATACCTGCAGCAGCTAAAGACTCTAACCCATCTACAGGAATATTACCCACTATTGCAGTATCTGTAATAGATAATAACGGTTCTGCAATACCTGCAATAGTAGCAGGAATAGCAAGGTTATTTATACTTTTAAAATTAATAACGGTTTTCAATAGTTGTTTTTATAATGAAGAGAGGGTTATAATTACTGTTTTTTATGAATTTAGAATATCTTTGTAGCCTTATAGTATAAATAGATTTTATTTTTAATTGTAAATTTAGAATATTAATAAACAATCCTTCTTAACAAATGAAAAATATACTTGTTCCTATTGGCACTTCTAGTACCTCTCATGAAACATTGCAATATGCCGTAGATTTTGCAAATGAATTTTCATCCAATATTTTTGTGATGGATGTTTTTAATGTATCTGCAAAAGCAGGGAATTTGGCTAATATTTCTGAAAAAGTAGCAGAAAATAGTAGAGAACGTTTAAAAGAAATTATTACTAAGATTAATGCCAAAAATGTAACTATAAAAATAGCAACCTATAATGGAGGAATTGTTGATGGTATTAAAGATTTAGACAAAGAATTAGGAATAGATATAATAATACTTGCTCCCAGAAGTAATGCTATAGAAGAAGAACTTTATTTAGGAAATACTTCTGGAAAAATTATAAAAAGAACAGATATACCTGCACTTTTGGTACCTAAAGGGAGTAGTTATGTTGCATTTAAAAATATTTTAGTTGCTTTTAAATCTGGAGTAATTAAAAGAAACCGTATTCTAAATTCATTAGTAACTATTCGTAAAAAGTATGATGCTAAGGTAAATTTACTTTTAGTTAAAACTCCTGGTTATGTAGATAGCGATTTAAATGTAAATACGGCTTTAATGGACATTAGTTCTAAGCTTACACTAACCGAAAACGCTACAACCTATTTAGGTGTAACCCAGCATTTACAATCTTTTAGTCCAGAATTACTTTGTGTTTTTAGAAGAAAAAGAGGTTTCTTTAAAAAATTATGGGAAAAAAATACGGTTCTAAAATCGGAGTTTTTTGCACCAATTCCAGTATTAGTTTTAAGTGCAAATAAAAATTAGAAATTTACATGTTTAAGGGGGATTAGCTCAGCTGGCTAGAGTGTTTGTCTGCCAGACAAGAGGTCACCGGTTTCCCCGAAGTTTGGGGGCGGTTTCTCCACCAATAAATACAAGGCTTCCGAGAAATTGGAGGCTTTTTGGTTTTTATAATTTACATACTAAACTTTTCATTAATGTAGGTTTTACCCGATTGTTGCTTGCGAATTTTTCTTTATAAGACGTATATTAGCTTAGAAACCTAGCCAACAACGATTAATGAATAAGAAAGACCTATCGGAGAGAGACATTTGTTCAAAATTTATTAACCCTGCTATTATGCAAGCAGGATGGAATATGCGTTCACAAATTCGTGAGGAAGTATCATTTACTGATGGTAGAATCATTGTCCAAGGAAAGTTATATGCTCGTGGAAAACAAAAAAGGGCAGATTATATTTTATACTACAAACCAAATATCCCTATTGCAATCATTGAGGCTAAAGACAATAAGCATAAGGTTGGTGATGGAATGCAACAAGCTCTGGAATATTCAGAAATACTACAAATACCTTTTGTATTTACATCAAACGGAGATGGTTTTGTATTTCATGATAAAACAGGTTTGTCCTCTCAAGTAGAGCACGAAATAGGACTACATGAATTCCCTTCTCCAGAAGATCTATGGCTAAAGTATTCAAAGTATAATGGATTAGACACACCAGAAGTTCAGCATGTAGTAACCCAAGATTACTATGCTGATGATAGTGGAATGTCACCAAGATATTACCAGCAAAATGCTGTCAATAGAACTGTTGAAGCAATTGCAAAAGGACAAAGCCGAATTATATTAGTAATGGCTACGGGTACAGGAAAAACTTATACTGCTTTTAATATTATCTGGCGTCTTTGGAAAAACGGAATCAAAAAGCGAATCTTATTTCTTGCAGATAGAAATGCACTTTTAACACAAACTAAAAATGGAGATTTTTCACCTTTTGGGAATGACATCATGCACATTATCAAGAACAGAAAAATTGATAAGTCGTATCAAATATATTTCGCATTATACCAAGGTTTAACCAGTAATGATGAAACTAAAAATGCTTATAAAGAATTTAGTAGAGATTTCTTTGATTTAATTGTTATTGATGAGTGCCATAGAGGAAGTGCATCAGAAGCCTCTGCATGGAGAGATGTATTAACGTACTTCAACTCAGCTACACATATTGGTTTAACTGCTACGCCAAAGGAAACCAAAGATGTTTCAAATATGGAATATTTTGGTGAACCTGTGTATACCTATTCTTTAAAACAAGGTATTGATGACGGTTTTTTAGCACCTTATAAGGTTGTGAGAATAGCTATGAATGTTGATGAAGGTTGGAGGCCAACAGCTGGTTTAGTTGATAAATACGGAAACGAAGTAGAAGACCGAATTTATAACCTTAAAGATTATGATAAAACCCTTGTAATTGATGAACGCACACAAGTTGTAGCTAAAAAAATAACAGAATACTTAAAAGCTGTAGATAGGTTTGCTAAAACTATTGTCTTTTGCACAGATATAGACCATGCTAATCGTATGAGACAAGCATTAATTAATGAAAATGCTGATTTAGTTTCAAAGCATTGGAACTACTGTGTTAAGATTACGGGTGATGATGAAGTAGGGAAACAAGAGTTAGACAATTTTACAGATGTAGAAGAACGTTTTCCTGTAATTGCTACAACATCTAAAATGCTTACAACTGGTATTGACACTAAAATGGTAAAGTTTATTGTGCTTGAATCGAATATTGCTTCAATGACAGAGTTTAAGCAAATTGTTGGTCGCGGTACAAGAATCAGAGAAGCAGACGGAAAAGTGTTTTTTACAATTATGGATTTTAGAAAAGCAACCAACTTATTTGCAGACCCAGATTTTGATGGTGACCCAGTACAAATTTATGAACCGTTAGAAGATGAAACTGTTGTGCCACCAGATGAAGTTGAGTCTACAGAAATTATCAATGATATCATAGATGATGATAAAGAATTTAAACCACCAAAACCAAATATTGATATAGATGAAGAGGAATCAGAGGTAAGAAAATTTTATGTGAATAAAATCCCTGTATCTGTTGCTAATGAACGTGTGCAGTATTACGGTAAAAACGGTAAGCTAATCACAGAATCATTAAAAGATTATACAAAAACTAATATTACAAATGAGTTTAGGTCTATTGATGACTTCATTAAAAAATGGCAGACTACAGAACGTAAAGAAGAGTTGCTTGCAGAACTTGCAGAGCATGGCGTGCTCATAGAAGCACTTCGTGAAGAAATAGGAAAAGATATGGATGCTTTTGATTTGATTTGCCATGTTGCCTATGATAAACCAGCTTTAACCAGACAAGAACGAGCAAATAATGTACGTAAGCGTAATTATTTCACAAAATATGGTGATACAGCGCAAAGAGTATTATTAACACTACTTGATAAATACGAGCAAGAAGGTATTGTTTCCATAGAACAAGGTTCTATTCTTAGAGTACAACCCTTGAGCCAAATGGGCTCACCAGTAGAATTGGTGCGTGCTTTTGGTAAGAAAAAGGATTTTGAACAAGCCATAAAAGAATTAGAAAACGAAATTTATAACATAGCCTAAAGCTTATGACGCAGGCATTAAATATTATAAAGGAATTTGATATTTTTTTAGAGCAGGAGGTTATAACAAATGGAATAGAACTTTGTAATGAAGCTGGATTACAATTTCAATTAGGTCTATTTTTAAAACTGAAATATCCTGATATTAAAATTGAGTTCGAGAGGAATATAAATTCTATTGGAATTAATAAAACTAAAGGAGTTTACCATAAAAGTGTTGTAGATATTTTGATTGATCAAAAAATCGCAATAGAAATTAAATTTCCAACAAAAGGTGCTTATCCTAAAAGAACTTATCAAGCTATTCAAGATGTTTGTTTTTTAGAAATATTAAAAAAAGAAAAAAATATTGAAGGATATGCTATATTTATTACACCATTATTTTTGTTCTTTGATAACAGCAAAAAGAGTGATGGTATTTATAAATATCTTAGAAAAGAAAAAAGAATATATAAAGTTGATAAATGTGATGTGAAACCGTTTATGAGCAAAGGATTAAAGGAACTAGATATTTGTGATTCCTATCCTTTTGAATTGAGGGAATTAACAAATAATAACATCAAATATTACTACTATATAATTAAAATATGAGTAACATAACAACCAACATAAAAGGCATACGCGATATCATGCGTAAAGACACAGGAGTCGATGGAGATGCACAACGTATCTCGCAAATGGTATGGATGCTTTTTATGAAGATTTTTGCCGATAAAGAAGAAGAATGGGAAATCACAATAGACAATTATGAAAGCCCAATTCCTGAACACTTAAAATGGCATAATTGGGCAGCAGATGATGAAGGATTAACTGGTGATGCATTAATGGAGTTTATAGAAAACGAGTTGTTCCCAACATTAAAAGAGTTGGACATATCCATAAGCCCACAAGCAAAAATTATACGTTCGGTGTTTGATGATACGTATAACTTTATGAAAAACGGAACACTTTTTCGTCAAGTTATTAACGTGATTAATGAGATTGATTTTAACGACTCTAAAGAAAGCCATGTTTTTAATGATATTTATGAAACCATATTAAAAGAACTACAATCTGCTGGCTCATCTGGTGAGTATTATACACCAAGAGCAGTTACGCAGTTTATGGTAGATATGATTAATCCACAATTAGGAGAAAGTGTATTAGACCCAGCTTGTGGTACTGGTGGTTTTTTAACATGCACGATAGACCATGTTCGAGAACAAGTAAAAGATCGCAAAGACCGAAGCATTTTACAAAAAAGCATTCGTGGTATAGAAAAGAAACCATTACCGCATTTACTATGTACCACAAATTTGATGTTACACGGTTTTGATTTGCCTGCTGTGCGAAGAGATAATTTATTGAGTAAACCTTATGCAGATTGGGGAACAAGTGACAAGCTCGATATTATATTGTCCAACCCACCTTTTGGTGGAGTAGAAGAAGATGGTACCGAAACCAACTTTCCTAAAAAGTTTAGAACTAAAGAAACAGCCGATTTATTCCTAGCTTTAATCATCAAACTATTAAAAAATAACGGGCGCTGTGCCATTGTATTACCAGATGGTACTTTGTTTGGCGAAGGAATGAAAACACGTTTAAAAGAAGAGTTGCTAGAGCGTTGTAATCTACATACTATAGTACGATTACCGAATGGTGTTTTTAACCCATACACAGGTATTAAAACCAACCTGTTGTTTTTTGAAAAAGGCACGCCAACTAAAGAAATTTGGTATTACGAACACCAATACCCAAAAGGAGCCAAAAGTTATAACAAGAGCAAACCCATTAATATTAAAGAGTTTGATGTTGAAAAAAAATGGTGGAACAAACGTGTAGAGAATGAATTTGCTTGGAAAGTCTCTATCGAAGACATTAAAAAACGAGGTTATAATTTAGATATTAAAAATCCACACCAAGAAGTAGATACCTTAGAAAGTCCAGAAGTGATTTTAGAAAAATTTAGAACTACAGAAACTAAAATTTCTAGTATACAAGACGAAATTGTAAATGTATTAACTGAAGCTTTAAAATAATATGCAGTTACTACAACATTTTAAAGAACTTACAGTTAGACCAAAAAATGCCCAAGAGTTAAAAGGATTGATTTTACAATTGGCAATTCAAGGAAAGTTGACTGCGAATTGGCGAAAAGAAAATCCAGATATTGAACCTGCTTCGGAATTACTAAATAGAATACAAAAAGAGAAAGAGCAACTTGTTAAAGAGAAGAAAATAAAAAAAGAAAAGGCTTTTCGAATTTTAGACGATAAGCCATTGTTTACGCTTCCCATAAATTGGGAATATTCATATTTAGGTGATTTAGGATATGCTCAAACAGGAACGACGCCACCAACTAAGAATCCAAATAATTATGGTTCTTTTATTCCTTTTTTGGGACCAGCAAATATTTCAAATAGTTCTATGGAATATCCATTAGATGGCCTTTCTGAGGAGGGTCTAAAAAAAGGAAGATTGATTGAAGTAAATTCCTTAATGATGGTTTGTATTGGAGGTAGTATGGGTAAATGCAATGTAAATACTAAAGACGTTAGTTGTAATCAGCAAATAAATGTTTTAACGACTATTTGTTCGCCAATTGAATACATTAAAATTGTTTGTCAATCACCATACTTTCAAAAAGAAGTTTGGGATAGGTCAACTGGTTCAGCAACACCTATGATAAATAAAAGTAAATGGTTGCAAATTCCTGTTTTTATTCCACCACTAGAAGAGCAAAAAGAAATCGTAAAAGTAGTAAAAACTCTTTTTAAAGAAGTTGAACAATTAGAGCAATTAACGGTTGAGCGAATTAGTTTAAAAGAAGACTTTGTAGCGTCTGCTTTAAACCAACTCACTACCAATAATGCCAACCAAGAATGGGCTTTTTTACAAGAACATTTTAAAAGTTTCTTTAATGAAACTGCTAACATTAAAAAGTTAAGAGAAACGGTTTTGCAATTAGCCGTTCAAGGAAAATTAACAGCAGATTGGCGCGCTAAAAATACTGATACAGAAGATGCTTCTGTTTTATTAAAACACATACAAAAAGAGAAAGCACAACTTATTAAAGACAAAAAAATAAAAAAGGAAAAAGCCTTACCAAAAATTACTAAAGATGAGATTCCTTATGAATTACCTGAAGGTTGGGTTTGGTGTAGGTTTCAAAATATTATTAATGAAGTGAAAGGAGGAGGAACACCTAGTAAGAGAAATTCATCATTTTGGGATGGAAACCTTCCTTGGGCGAGTGTTAAAGATTTGAAGGACTTCAGGTATCTTGAAAAAACACAAGACTTCATAACACAAGAAGGTTTGGACAATAGTAGTGCTAACCTTATTCCAATAAATTCATTGATAATTTGTACACGAATGGGTTTAGGAAAGATATCTATAAACAAAATTCCTACTACTATAAATCAAGATTTAAAAGCTGTTTCATTATCAAATCAAGTTGACATTGAATTTATTTATGATCAATATAAAACTCTAAGTATTACGGGTTCAGGTATGACAGTATCTGGGATAAAGCAAGAAGAACTATTAGGCTTCTTATTTGCTATTCCACCATTAGAAGAACAAAAAGCTATTGTAGAAAAAGTAAATGCTTTAATGGGTTTATGTGATAGTTTAGAGCATGAAGTACAACAAAGCCAAGAACATAGTGCGCAGTTAATGCAGAGTTGTTTGCGTGTGGTTTTTGAGGGAGAAAATAAAATGGTTTCGGTATGAGTGGGTTTAAGTTGTTAGCGATAAGACCTTCAGATGATTGTGATAAACAATTTTTAAAGAATTTAGTATGTAAAGCCCAATTGTATAGTACAACAGATGCATAAAGTATAAATTTAATGGAGCCTTAGCGGCAGACAAAAGGTCACCGGTTTCCCCAAAGCTTGGGGGCGGTATTCGCTATAAATTTACCACCTTTAAAGAGGCGAGTTTTTGTAAATAACATTTATTCTTTTACAAGAGTTATAGTTTGATGCTTTTCTAAATGAAGTTTTATATAATATACTCCGGAATTAAGAAGTTCAAAATGAATACTAATTTCATTATTTTCTACGGTATATTTTTTTGAAGATATTAATTGGCCTTGTGCATTAAAAATTTCTGTAAACACCTCTTCTACTTCTTCAGGTATAAAAATTTTAGAGTTTATAATAGTAGGATTAGGGTAAATTATTGCATCATTTTTTGATACTATTTTTTGACTAAAATTTCCTTCACAAGGAATAGCAGAAGTAATTTCTATTTTGTCTCCTTCCTTAATATTTATTTTAAAATTGCTTTCATTTTCTTGTATAGAAAAAGCGCTGTTAATGGTAATATAAAAGGGAGGAGTCCCGTATACTATTTCTACATTTGCTTCATTAACACTTTCTCCATTATTTGTTTCTAGTTTTACTTGTAAAGTATTCGGTTCTTCAATAATAAAATCGAAACATTGTTCATATTCTATATTTTGTACAGGTGTGGCGCAAAAAGAATAATTACCTGGGTTTAGGTTTTCAATAGTAATTTTATCTTTGAAAGTGTAGTCTTTACCTTCCAGAGAGAATTGAAATTCTAGAGTTTTATTAAGAGAAGAAATTATTATTTCTGAATCATTATTATTTAAACAATTTTCTTTTGTGACATTTAATTTTAAATTATTTGGTGAAAGCGCTATTCCTGTAAAATATTCTTTTGCAAGAGTAAAAGCCTCTACACCAATCTTTTCTCCAATAATACGACCCCTAATATCATCAATAGGAGGGTGTATTCCTCCCCAAATTCTAGATAAACTTGTTTGGTCAGATGCATCTCTATAAGTTGCCCATTGTAGAGTAAAATCTTCACTTGGGCCATTTTCAAAAACCAAAAAGTTGTTTTGTTCTATACTAAAAGTACCCATTCCCCCAGGAAAAAAAGCACTACCAGTTAACATAGTTAATACTTCTGATGCAGCTCTAGAAAAAGTAGAATGCCCAGATACATACCCAGCAAAAGGAGGAGTTACAAAAGTACCTCTTTGGTAGGGCCACCAATGCGTTCCTAATATCCAATCTACTCCGGCAATGTCTGTAGTTGGATCTTGGATAAAATCTGGGCCTTTCCACGCATATATTTTAATTTTGCCCACATTTTCATTATTATCTCCAGCTAATACATCTCCAGACTCAATAAGTTCTATACTACCAGGAATAAGAGGTATTCCATGGGGGTCATAGCTAGGTAAAGAAGCATCTGTACTTTGCCCTTTTCCTGCCATATATCTAATAGCAGAAATAGGTCTTATATAGTCGTAATATCCTTTTATACCCCATGTATTAACAGCAGAATCGTGCATTGCACCACCCAATGCGAGGTAAGATTTAACATCCCATTCTAAATCATTTAATATAGCACCTTCCCCTTCTACTCTTTTAATTGTCTGTGGATGATCATTGACATAATTTAAAATGGTAAACCAATGACCAGGCGGAGTTTCAGAATCTGGTCCATCTGCCCAAAACTCAGCTAAAACTCTAGCATAATCTGCCCTTTTTACTAATTGTGGTATATATGGCGCATTAGTAACAGGGTTTAAAGAATGCCCTGTACCAATGTCTCCTCCTTCATAAAATTTATAGAAATTTTTATACTCTTCAAAAGTTTCTGGGTAGTTAGCTATATCTACATTACCAAGGGAACCAGGAGAAATGTCAATTACTGTAGGGTCGTTGGGGTCTAATTGTGAGGACCATTGCGCTACCAAAGAAAAATGCCACTTATAGGGGTCATCTATACCATTTTCATTAGAATTCTGAATGTATACGGGGGCACCAGGGTTATTATATACATAACTGTCAAAACCATCGTAAAAAGTACTTTCAAATCCGTTATTTAATATTTCTAGGTCTTCTTTTTTTAGAGAAAAAGGAGTTACTTCTCCCCATTCAGGGCTTAAAAAATCTGGAATGCTAGTTGGTTGTGGATTGCCACTTTGATCAATGAATAGATCAAAAGCTAAGGGTTGCCATCTATTTGGAAAAGTTACATTATTAGTTTCTTCATATTGTTCTAAAACAATTGGGTCATTACTGTAAGTATAAAATTTGTTTCTATAGTCATTTTCTTCATTAGAACCATCTTGCATGCCAAAAGAAATAATTTCACTTGCTATGTAATTACCTAAAGCGGCATAAGAGTTTGTGGCGGCATAGTCTAGGCTTGTTATATTTTCATCATAATTATAGGATAAAAATAGATTTCGAAAATTTTCTAATGATGTTGTAGCTCCTGGAGAGTTTTTAAATCTATGGTTTAGTAATCTAAACATAGCATAACTCATAACCTCATGTCTTGCATTCTCTATGTTTGCAGATGTAGTTATACCTTCAAAAGAGCAAGAATAATCACCATAGTTTTTACCTAAAAATACAGTTTCTGCTGTCTCATTAAAAACAGCCCATGCATCATACATAATAATAGAGCTGTGGAATAAATTTCTTGCGTGCACTGTGGGTCTTGCATAATCTAAACGTATGGCTTCTAAAAGTACTTCATTCCATTCTCTAGCCACGGAATGTTGTGCTGTGGACTTAGTAGAAAAGAAAATTATACATACTAGAATAAGGAATGTATTTTTAATCATAGTAATAAAACAACGGGCTAAAATTTTAGCTAAAAATAGATATTAATATTTATTCTATAAGGTAGTATTGTTGCAATGATGGTTAATAACAGGTAAAAGAAAATAAAATTAATTAGTAGCTTCTTTAATATAGTTTTTTCTATAATCTTTAGGAGAAAAACCATGTGTTTTTTTAAAAGACCTATTAAAGTTAGATAATGTTTTGAAACCAGATTTAAAGGAAATTTCATTAATAGCCATTTCTGTTTCTAATAATAGTTTTGTTGCTACTCTTATTCTAAAGTCTAAAATATATTTTGTAAAACTTTTATTGGTTCTTCTTTTAAAAAAATGACTAAAAGCAGATTCAGACATATTTGCCACTTTAGCCATAGAGCCTAAAGAAATATCATTTTTATAATTATTTTCTATATAATGTACTACAGCATTTATTCTTCTACTTTTTCCTTGAGAGGAATCATTGGCAATTGGCGAACTAGATAATATTTGCTTGTCGGAAGATTCGGCAAGTTCTTTTAGTACCTCTAAAAACAATATAAAAGTATCTAACCCTTCTGTTTCGCAAAGACGTATAATTTTTTTACTAACTTTTTTTTTAGTCGGATTAGAGAAAGCAATACCTCTTCTAGACATTTCTAACAATTCTTTTACATCTTTAAATAGCTTATAGTTTGGAAGCTTAGATCCTAAAAAATTTTCTTGAAACTGAATAGTTATAACGGTAGCAGTACTTTCAGAGTCTTTAGATTTCCAGATATGCTGAAGGTATGGACCCAATAATGTTAAATCTATATTTTGGCAATCTTCTATGGAATCTCCTACAATCCTTTTGCCCGAGAAGTTCATGATGAAATTTATTTCATATTCTGGATGAAAATGTAAAGGGTAATCAAACTGAGCATTTTCATGTCGTAATACAATTAAAGGATCTTCAGATTTTACTGGGGTAACCTCCCTTATTATTTTCATTTTATATTAATTTTTCACTTAAAAAAACTTGCAAACACTCTAAAAGTAGTGATAAATCAAAAAACAACCCTAATAATTATTGAAAATGTATTATTTGTAGGAAAAAATAACGAAATCAATACTTTGGTAACGTATTTAATCTAAATGTTTCATAAAATGCACATAGATTGACAGGATAGTATCATAAATTGAACTTAATTCCATTTAATTTTACAAAAAATTAACAAACTAATAACTCAATTTATGAAAAAAACAATATCAAAGCACTTCTTCCTAGTGGTAGCTGTACTGTTTTGTTCCCTTGGCTTATCTGCTCAAATTACCATTAATGGTCAGGTTACAGATGATGCTGGTATAGGAATACCATCGGTTACAGTAGTGGAAAAAGGCACAGTTAATGGAATCGTTTCGGATTTTGATGGAAATTTTCAAATAACCGTAAAGAATAAAAATTCAATTATAGAGGTTTCTTACATTGGATTTGAAAAAGTAGTAATGGAAGTTGGAAATAAAACAACATTTAATATTATTTTAAAAGAAGATATAGAGGCTTTAGATGAGGTGGTTGTCGTAGGATATGGCTCTGTAAAGAAAAGTGATCTTACTGGCTCTGTTTCTTCAGTAAAAATGGAAGATATCCCTTTAAAGCCTTCGAACTCAATAGATGGATTATTACAAGGCCAGGTTGCAGGTGTTCAGGTGGTCTCACCATCAGATAATCCTGGAGCGGCTTCTGTAATTAGAATTAGAGGGGGCAGTTCTTTACGTGGAGGAAATGACCCATTAGTAGTTGTAGATGGTTTTCCAATAGGTTACGCAGGAGATTTAAAACAAATATCACCACAAGATATTGCTTCTATGGAAGTATTGAAAGATGCATCAGCTTCTGCTATTTATGGTTCACGTGGAGCAAATGGTGTTATCATGATTACCACAAAAAAAGGGGCTAAACATACTACAGAGGTTACGGTATCTCAACAGAATACTTTTTCTAGGTTTAACTCAGAACTAAACTTATGGAGAGATCCAGTATTAATGGCCGAATTAAGTAATGAATCTCGTGTTAATGGCGGTTTTGTTCCTGTTTATATAGGAGCAGAAGATGCAAACGGAATTTATTACCCTTCTACAGGCGAATTAAAAAATGGGGCATGGCCTTATAATACACGTTGGGATGATGTGGTATTTCGCGACCCAGTTTCTAATAATACTAATTTGGCAATTCGTAGTCAAACAGACAAAACCCAATTTAGTTTAAGTACTACGTATTATACAAATCAAGGCGTTTATATTGATGATGATTACAATAAATTAAATGTTAATCTTAATATAGCGCATAAGATATTCGATGATAAAGTTACGGTTGGAGCAAATATTATTTACTCTAAAGGGAATAGAAATAATAATGGGAATTTAGCATATTGGAGAAACCCAATTTTTCCAATTTATGAAGATAATAATTCGGCCAATGATTATTATTTAATTGGAGCTCAAGATTATTCTCACCCTATTGCATTGACAGACAAAAGGACTAATAAAAATGAGTTTAAAGATTTTATAGGTTCTGCTTTTGTAGATATACAATTGCTGCCAGCGTTAAAATTAAAAACACAGTTAAACTATAAAACGGGTCATTCTGTTACAGATTACTACAATCCAAAGGTGTATACTGAGGATGGTACTTTCAACAATGGATCAGGAGGAATTAATAATTGGGATAATGATGAAGTAGTTTCAGAGACCTTCTTAACGTTTGATAAAACATTTAACGAGAAACATAAATTTAATGCTATGGGTGGTGTTTCATACCAATATAATGAAACACGTGCATCTGATTTAAAAGCGTACGATTTTCTAAATGAATCTTTAGGTAATGGTAATCTTGCTGCAGGAAATCCTGAAAAACAATCCGTTTCTAATAGTCTTTCAGAAACAGTTATGTATTCTGGTTTAGGACGTTTAAATTATGTATATGATGATAAATACTTAGCAACATTTACGGTGCGTGCTGATGGGTCTTCAAAATTTGGATCTAATAACCAATGGGCATATTTTCCTTCTGGAGCTTTAGGGTGGAAACTGCATAACGAAGAATTTATTCGTAATCTAGAAGTGTTCGATGAATTTAAATTACGTGCAAGTTTTGGTATTTCAGGAAATCAAGGTATTAGCCCTTATCTCATAAACAGTAGGTATGGACAAGACCAATATTATGTAAATGGAAATTGGCAAACAACAATTGGTCCAGGATATGTGGTTGGTCAAGATAGCCAAAGCGGGAAAAAAACTTGGGGAGGTATACCTAATCCAGATTTAAAGTGGGAAACAACAAGACAATTTAATATTGGAGGTGATTTTGCATTTTTTAATCGTCGTTTAAAAGTAACATTAGATTACTACAATAAATATACGAATGATTTACTTCGAGAGCGTTTACTTTCTCCTTCTTCTTCTTATGATAGAATGTGGGTAAACGATGGTGAAATTGAAAATCAAGGAGTTGAGGTTACTATAGACAGTAGAATTTTTGATAAAGAAAAATGGGGATTAAATGCTACGTTACTTTTTTCAAAAAACAAAAATAAAGTAGTTAGCCTTGGAGATGAATTGGCTTCTGGTTTAAATACGGATGCACTTACTGGAATGAAATATGAATTCTCAGGAAGCCAAGTAGAAGCTTTTCGTTCAATCCCAAATATTTTAGCAGTAGGTCAGCCTATAAATGTGTTTTATGGTTATAAGGTAGATGGAATTATTCAATCGGAAGCAGAAGGACTTGCCGCAGGATTAGAAGGAAATTTAGCACAACCTGGAGAATTTAAGTATATGGATTTAGATGAGAATGGGGTTATAAATGAAGATGACCGTACCATTATTGGAAATCCAAATCCAGATTTTATTGCAAGTTTAAATCTAAGTGCAAATTATAAGAATTTTGATATGTCACTTTTCTTTAATGGAAGTTTTGGTCAAGATATTTTTAATACTAAAAGCTTTGGGGAACCTAGTACTATGCCTTTACGTTGGACGCAAGATAATGCAACTAACAATTACCCAAGTTTAAGAGACGGGCGTACAGTGTACATGTCAGACTGGTATATTGAAAAAGGAAGTTTTGTACGTCTGCAAAATTTTTCATTAGGATATAATTTAGGAGCAGAAGGCATTGCTGGAGTAAAAAAAGCTCGAATTTTTATTAACGGAACCAATTTATTTACAATAACAGATTTTAAAGGTTATGATCCTGAATTGGGAAGCGATGGTATTTATTGGGGTGGTTACCCTAAGTTAAGAAACTGGACTCTAGGTGTAGAATTCACCTTTTAGTTTTAGGTATGCTAATAACACGTACAATAATAAACGAATTGAAAATAATGAAAATAAAAAATATAATATTAGGATTAACTTTCATCGTAGGGTTTGTGTCTTGTGAAAGTTTAGATGTAGAGCCACAAGGGTTCTATTCGGATAAAAATTTCTATAAAACTATAGAAGATGCAGAAGCATCCATGCTTTATGCATATGATGGACTTACTTCGGTAAGTTATGCGCCTGTAACGTATTATATTACAGAATTATCTTCTGATAACTGTATTGTAAAACCAGATGAGGGAGCGGATGCTCAGGCATTTGTTAACTGGGAGGTTAACTCTCAAAATGCTCTATTATCACAGTACTATAGGTCTATTTATATAGCCATAAACCGTGCAAATGCAGTAATAGAAAATGTAGAGGGGAAAGGTTTTAATCCCGAAGATGAAAAACGTCTTTTAGGAGAAGCATTATTTTTAAGAGCCTTTAATCATTTTAATGCTGTAAGAGCTTTTGGTTTAGCGCCATTGCAAAAATCTTTGATTGATAAATTAAATGAAACAACTGCTTTTTTACCAGAAAACATGGAAGAAGCATACGCCTTTTTAATCGAGGATTTAACAAGAGCTATTGATTATCTTCAAGTAAATAGAGTTACTGGTAGGGTAGATAAAGTAGCAGCACAAGCATTGCTTGCTAAAGTTTATTTATTTGCTGCTTCTGCTAAAGAAAGTGGAGTGCCAAAGTACGATACAATTTTAGAAAGCGCAGATGGCCTATATGCAAAAGCAGCGGAATATGCTGGTTATGTATTAAATAGTCAAGGGGAATATAGCCATGATTTAGATTTGCAAAACATATATAATGTTAATGAGCCAAATGGTCCAGAGCATATATTTATTTTGTCATTTGATCGTTCAGGAACACAAGAGGGAGATTATTCAAAACTTTCAAAATATTTTACTCCTTGGCTTGGAGGGGCTACTGTTTACTTAAAAAATGTAGACGACACTTTTTCTCCTACGCATGATGGGTGGAGTGTTTTCCAAACAACAGATGATTTATATACATCTTATGAGTCTACAGATAAACGTCGTAATGAACTATTAGTTTCTGAGATTTTTGATGAAAGTGGGGCTACTATTGGTACAACTGCAGATGGCTTTATACCCTATGCGTTTACAAGAAAATACATTGATCCATTATTTGAAGGAGATAAAACAAGTACACGTCCTTATCTAATACGTTATTCAGATATTCAATTAGTATATGCAGAGGCAACAGCTAACAATGAAGGTCTTATTCAGTATAATCAAATAAGAAATAGAGCAGGAGTAAGTGAATTGGCAGATTTAGGAGGTTTATCTAAAGCAGATTTTAGAGAACTAGTTATAGATGAGCGTCAAAGAGAGTTAGCTTATGAGGGGGATCGTCTTTGGGATTTAAGACGTAAAAATATAGTACAACAAGAAGTAATTCAGGCGGCTGGGCTTTCTCCTGAAGTAGTAGCTTTTTATCCTATACCTCAGAGAGAAATAGATTTAAATCCTAACATCAACTAAACTAAATAAAAATGAAAAAATTATTTAAAATATATAGTATAGTATTGGCAATTTTTATAGTTGGCTGTACAGAAAACCCTTTAGAAGATGTAGAAGGTAGTGCATGGAAAAAAGAACGTAATATTATTTCAATTTTAGTAGAAGGTCAAATAGGAACAGCAGCAATTGAGCGCGAATTTGAAGATGCTAAAATAAATATTTACGCCAAAATAGAAAATATTGCAGATATTTCTAAAGTAGAGATTAAGGATATAGAGCTGTCTTATGGATCGAGTACTATAAATTCTAAAGGGACAACCTTAGATTTAACAAGTGGAACTAGTACAATATCTGTGGTATCTGGAGCAGGAAAAACTTTAGAATGGGAAGTGTCTTTACTCCCTTTTAAATCAGATTTAGAAGGAAGTTGGTATGTAGGAGATGTTCGTATGTACTGCGATATGTTTACTTGGGAGACTTGGGGATGGGAAAAGAATGAGAGCATTTTTGGTTACTTACCAGAGTTAGGCCCAGAATGGGATAATGAAATTATTTTTACAGTAGAAGGAGCAGATGAAAAAGGAAATCCTTTTGGAGCTTACGAGCATACTGGAGGTAATGATGGACTTTTTGGAAACTTTGGAGATACAGCGAAGTCTTGGAATTTTAATGAAAGATTTAGAAAAATTCCAATGGGTACCGGAACATGGTTAAGGGATTTTGAACGTAATATGGTTATAATTACAGATGAAAACCGAGTACAGCATGAGTTAGAATTAGAGGTTTTAGCAGATACAGGAGAAGTAGTACTTAAATCAGAACTACCTTATTTGGCAGATCAGTTTAATTGGACAGATACAGATTGGAGCTATGAAGAATTGTCACATATGTCTAACCCAATGTGGTATGTGTTAACTAAAGAACGCGTACTTCAAACAGGTAACAGCATAACAGGGTTAGGAGTAAAAGACCAAGTTGGAGATACTGTAATAGATAATGATGCTAAAGAAATTACAGTAACAATTGAAGATAATGGTGCTGATATCTCTATGATTGCTTTAGAAAATTTAGGAATATCATTTGGAGCTTCTGCGAATGTTTCTGAAGGAGAAACATTAGATTTCTCTACAAATAATGAATCTACTATTACAGTTACTTCAGAAATTGGAGAGTCAACTACTTGGACAATTAAGTTACAAATAGATTTAGACCTAAGTGATGTCTCTATTGCTGGAACATGGACTATAAATGAAATTGGGGTTTATTCAGATTTATTTACCTGGGAAACTTGGGGATGGGAAAAAAATGAGCTATTAAATAATTATTTGCCTAGTGCAGGAAAAGAGCTTGATAATACAATCACATTTGTAGTTGAAGGTGTAAATGGAGAGAATCCTTACGGAACTTTCGAAAATAATGCTGGTGCAGATAGTGAATACGGAGACTTTGTTTCTGATGATACCAGTTGGCCCGAAACAGATTTCAATAGTAGATTTAGAAAAGTACCAACAGAATCAGGAACTTGGGAACTTGTAGGGGAAACAGTAACTATTATTGATAATGAAGGAGCAGAATTTGTACTAACTCTTGAAGTTAAAACAGGAACTGAAATTGCATTAACCTCTGAAATAGAATTTTTAGCAGACTTATTTAGCTGGGATAATACAAACTACAGTTACGAAGAGACAGCCCATATGTCTAAAAAGATGTGGTATAACTTAAGTAAATAATAGATCATCTGCTTGCGTTAAAACAAGCAGATATCATAAAAATATTGAAAATGATAAAAACAAATAATATGCTACCAGTTATACTGCCATTCCTGCTTTTGTTTATGGGCTGCGATGACAACGAATTATCGTTTGAAGAAACGGTAAAAAGCAATAGAGAAATGACCATTACAGAGGACTTAGTTTCAACAAATTTTGTTGGTAATGGAGCACAATGGGGAGGTTATGATATAGTACCAACTTGGTTAGGAACAGAAACGCTTAGTGATGCCGATTGGGAAAAACTGTTTCAAAGAATTGATTTTATGCGACCTCCATTTTTAAGAATTATGACAAATTCTGGATGGTCTTATAATAATAATGGTACGTATGATGAGGTAACTAAAACCCTATCTCTTTTCAAAATGTTAGACTACGCTAAAAGTAGAAATATAGAAATAACATATGGCGAATGGGGACACACTTCTGTTGGAGGAGACATTAACACTATAGATATGGACTGGGTTGCTAACTCTGTTAAATTCTTAAACCATTTGGTAAATGAAAAAGGATATTCAAACATTAAAACAGTAAATATTATTAATGAGCCAAATGGATATTGGGCAAGTACAGAAGGAAATTATGATATCTATAAAAATGTACAATTAGCATACATTGATGAGATGGCTAAATATGCCTTAACAGGTGTAAAATTAATGGGGCCAGATATTGCAGTATTTAATACAGCAAGCCAAACAGAGTGGATTACAAAAACGCATAACGATTTAGGAGATAACGTAGGGTTATATGATATTCATGTGTATCCTAAACAACAACTTATTCGTAATGGAGAGTTTAGTAATATGCTAAGAGCATATAAAAAAATTACACCTTCTGGGAAGCAAATTGTTTTAGGAGAAATAGGTTTTAAATATGATGAAGTAGATGCAGTACTTAAAATGCAAAATGAGGAAGCAATAGCTAATGACCCATATGCTGGTGAAGATTCTAACATGATGGTCTATGAAGCTTTTTATGGTATTGATATGGCAGATGCATTAATTCAAACTATGCGGGAAGGTTACTCAGGGTCTTTAGTTTGGAATATGGATGATGCAATGTATAATAGTCCAGACAACGGAAATTATCAAACAGATAAATTAAAGCGTTGGGGGTTTTGGAATATATTAGGAGAGGAACATACAGGAGATGCCGCCGATGAAAATATTCGACCATACTTTTATCCTGTTTCTTTATTAACGCGCTATTTTCCTGCAGGAAGTGATATTTATAATGTTGCCTTGCCAGAGAAAAAAGGGGTGCGTGCTATAGTTGGTTCATATAACGGGAAGTATACAATTGCTTTAGTTAATTCACATTATTCTACATATGATATTATTTTAAAGTCTGATTTAACAGGCAATATTACGGCGGATAAATATTACTATAAATCAAATACAGATGGTTCTTTTATCGGAGAATTAGATGTTAATGGCTTTGCTACTCCATCAGACAATGAGGTAACACTAAATTTTGAAGAAGGAGTAGATATTACTCTAGAAGGGGAGTCGTTTGTTTTATTTACAAATATGGACTAAAAACACAATCATAATCCATCAATTTAAGAATTTTTGAAAAAATATAGAATGAATACTATTGAACAGAATAGAACGAAAGTAATACGTTTAAAAAAACACGAAAACAACCCAATTTTTAGCCCAAACCCAGACAACTACTGGGAAAACATTGTGGTGTGTAACCCTGGGGTTTGGTATGAAAATGGAAAATTTTCAATGCTATATAGAGCTGCTGGAGATGATGAAGAACATTATATTAGGTTCGGATTGGCAGAAAGTACCGATGGCGTTAATTTTAAAAGAGTATCTGATGAGCCTGTTTTTTCACCAAGTATAGATGGTCCAGATATGGGAGGTGTGGAAGATCCTCGTATAGCAAAATTTGGTAATGAGTTTTATATTACATATGCATATAGGCCATTTCCTCCAGGACAATACTGGAAATTTGAGCATGATGTTATTTTATTACCAGAATCTGGAGAAGATACACCACTAGTTTATAAAAATAATGTTGCAAATTCTGGATTAGCTATTTCTAAAGATTTAAAAAACTTTAAAAGATTAGGGCGTATTACTTCATCTAATCTTGACGATAGAGATGTGATTTTGTTTCCTGAAAAAATAAATGGAAAATATGCAATGCTTCATAGACCAAAAGAGTGGATTGGAGAAAAATATGGCACAAACAGGCCGGCTATATGGATTCGTTTTACAGATGATCTAATGGTCTGGGAAGAAGAAAGCACTCTCTTAATTGCAGGTATAGAAGGTACATGGGAAGAAAAAGTAGGAGGAAGCACACCGCCTCTAAAAACTAAAGATGGCTGGTTGGTTATTTATCATGGTGTAGAAAACGGTGGATTAGGATACTATCGTGCAGGAGCAGCATTGTTAGATTTAGAAGACCCAACAAAAGTTATTGGTCGTTTAGAGAATTGGATTATGGAGCCGGAGCACGATTATGAGATTGAAGGTTATTATAAAGGTTGTGTTTTTCCAACAGGAAACGTTATAATTGATGATACATTGTATGTATATTATGGAGCCGCTGATAAATATATTGGACTAGCAACTTGTAATGTAAATGAATTGTTAGAAGCATTAAAAAAATAAAAATGAATAAATCTAATTTAGTAGTACTACTAGCAATTATATTGCTTTTGTCCAGTTGCTCTGAAACTAAAGGTCAAAAGAAAGCAGTCATAGATATTGCGTTTACTAAGGCTAATAAATTAGATTTTTCTTTTATAGGGCATGGAGTTCAATGGTCTGCTTATCCACATGCAGATTCTAAAGATGCAGAATGGGGATTTTTAATGACCAATGAAAAATGGGAAGAACTTTATAAGCGCTTAGATTTTGTGAAGCCAAATATCATTCGAGTGATGGACGTTTCAACATGGCGTTATTACAAAGGATTAGATAAAAATAAACAACCCATTTTAGATTTTAATACCCAAGAAATAAAAAGCCTGTATAAGCTATTAGATTATTGTCAAGATAGAAAAATAAAAGTACTCTTTGGCGAATGGGGAGCTCCAGGTTTGTGGAATTTAGATGAAACAATTCCAGAAATTGAAAGAGCAGATGACCCAAGATGGATCGGTATGATTGTAAAGTACTTGAAACATTTAATTCTAGAAAAAGGATACACCTGCATTCAATATTACAATCTTGTTAATGAGCCAAATGGCTATTGGGCATCTACAGATGGAGATTGGGAGCAATGGAAATCTGGTTATATTCAATTAAATAAAGCATTAAAAACATCAGGGCTACATAAGTATGTTTCACTTTCAGGGCCCGATGCGGTAACACAATGGAATCACCCTTCACATCCAAAAAAAGCACACGATTGGGTATATTCTACAGTAACAGATTTAGATTCAATTACTGGTTTGTACGATTTTCATATTTATGCAGATCAAGACTTAATTAGAACCGGAAATTTTGTTTCCTATTTAGAACCCTTTACTTCAGAAATAAATAAAACTAAAAAACCTTTAGTGTTAGGAGAATTAGGAATGAAGTATAGTGGAGCGTTAAAAGAAGAGAATAGAAAAAGAGGAGAAGAAGATTCTCATGCAGGACCTGACGATTCCTCTATGTTCGTTTATGACTATTTTTATGGTGTAGATATGGCAGATGCAGCTATACAAAGTATGCTAGCTGGTGTCGGAGGTACTATTGCTTGGGATTTAGACGATGCGATGCATACTGTCGGTGATTTAGGTGAAAAGAACCAACTAAAGAAATGGGGGATGTGGAATATTCTTGCTGAGGAATTTGGAGATTTAGAAGTTGACAAAAAACCTAGGCCTTGGTCCTACACATGGACATTACTATGTAATTTATTTCCGCCAGAATCTACCATTTATAAACCAGAATTTTCCATTAAAAATGATAGTATCCGTTCGGTTGCAATGACAAGCAAAAATCAGTTTACAATGGCGCTAGTAAATCAATCAAAATCCGTTAAAAATATACATTTAGAGACAGATTTATTAGAAGAGAATACACCATTGTATTTATATGAGTATTCAGAAATTAATAGACCTATAAATTCAGAGGGATTTCCTATTGTTTCAAAAAACATTGAAGAAGAATTAACTGTTGAAGTAAAGTCCAATAGTGTTATTTTTCTTAGCACAATAGTAATAAAATAACCTTTTAAGTTTCAATATAGAAGATGGAATATAATTTAGGAATAGTAGATATTACGGTATTAGTAGTGTACTTTATTTTTATTGTTTGGTTTGGTATAAAATCATCAAAAAAAGGAAGTAATTCTACAAGCGATTATTTTTTAGCAGGAAGAAATATGACATGGCCAATAATTGGTTTTTCTTTATTTGCGGCAAGTATTTCAAGTACCACCTTAATTGGAAAAAGTGGCGATGCCTATTCCACTGGGATAGCAGTTTTTAATTACGATTTAATTTCGGTATTAGTCATGGTGTTTTTTGCCATGTTCTTTTTACCTTTTTATATAAAATCGGGCATTTTTACAATACCTGAGTTTTTAGAAAAAAGATTTGATAAAAGGTCTAGATACTATTTCTCTTTTATCACCTTAATGGGCTCTACTTTTTTAGATGCAGCAGGAGCATTGTACGCAGCATCCTTATTAATGAAATTAGTTTTTCCGGACTTGTCCATTATGGAGTTATCTGTAATATTTGCTGTAATTGTAGCAGCTTATACCATTCCAGGGGGATTGTCTGCGGCTATTAAAGTAGACCTTATTCAAGGAATATTACTTTTAGTAGGGACATTTATACTTACGTTTTTGGCAATGAGTAATGGCGGATTAGACCATTTAAAAGAACTTCTTTTACAAGAAGATATGATGATGAAGTTAATACGCCCAATGAATGATTCCTCTGTGCCTTGGCTTGGAATGATTGTAGGGATACCTATTCTTGGATTTTATTTCTGGGGTAATAATCAAGTATTAGTACAGCGTGTTTTAACAGCTAAATCTATTGATCACGGTAGAAAAGGAATCCTTTTGGTTGGTTTCTTAACAGTGTCCTTAATTTTCATTGTTATTTTTCCAGCGGTTATAGGGACAAAATTATTTCCAGGATTACCAAAAAACGATATGATTTATCCAAAGTTGGTTATTGAGTTAATGCCTACAGGCTTATTAGGATTAATGCTTGCTGCTATGGTAGCAGCTTTGACTTCTACGCTAAGTGCATTACTAAATTCTGTAGCGACTTTGTTTACTATGGATTTTTATACAAAATTTAAAAAAGAACCATCTCAAAAAGAACAAGTATATGTTGGTAAAATAGTATCTGTTATTGTTTTAGTATTAGCGGTATTGTGGGTGCCATTTGTATCTAAGTTTGATTCTTTGTTAAAGTACTATCAAGAAATGCTTACTTATATAGCGCCTCCAGTTGTGGCTGTTTTCTTTTTAGGTGTTTTTTGGAAACGTATTAATAGACACGGTGCATTTTGGGGGTTAATGGGTGGTGCCTTTGCAGCTATTACAACTATTGTAGCCAAGGTTTCTTTTGAAGTTGAATTGTTAGGAGATATTCACTTTTTATTAAAAGTGCCTTTTTACTTTGTATTTAGTGCCATCATAATTATTGTAGTTAGTTTATTCTCTAAACCAGATAATCAGGATTCTATTAAAGATTTAATTTGGACTAAAAAGATTTATCATGAAGAGACTAAGGAGCTTATTGGAGTTCCTTTTTACAAAAATTTTAGAGTTTGGTGTCTTGTTTTAATTGCATTCTGCTTTTTAGTATTGTATATGTATCAGTAATACGAATAGAAGGGTTATAGATTTTACAAACTAATAATTAAAATGGCTATACCAAGAGCACTGAAAATCAAAAATCAAATAGTAGAAGTAGATATCAAAAGGATATATGCATGGTGTATTGTTCCGTACGACAGTTTAAAAAGATCAGCGAAGGACAGAATAAGCATGCTTAAAAGGCTTGGAATTAAAAAATATGCATATGATTGGAGAGAGGAACATCTTCCTTATATGGCTAAAGAACTAAAACTAGCTAAACAAAATGATTTAAGTATAGTTGGTATATGGATGTGGATAGACGGCAATTTTGATTCAATTAATACATTAAGTAATTGTAATTTAAAAGTATTTAATATTTTAGAGGAGGTAGATTATCAAGGACAGATATGGGTGAGTTTTGAGGCCAATTTTTTTGAAAATTTATCAAATTCAGAAGCTGTTAAAAAAGGTGTAGAAATGATTGCTTACTTAAGTAAGAAAGCAAATGCTATAAAATGTAAAAT
The DNA here is from genome assembly GCF_003634105.1 of Maribacter vaceletii. GTDB lineage: Bacteria > Bacteroidota > Bacteroidia > Flavobacteriales > Flavobacteriaceae > Maribacter_B > Maribacter_B vaceletii. Next base: position 1,214,554 of record NZ_RBIQ01000007.1, read on the forward strand.
AGCATTGTATAATCATGGAGGTTGGTTTGGAGAGCCAATAAATCAAATAAAGATAATAGAAGCACTACCAAAGCAAGATTTAGGGATAGTTTATAATTTTCACCATGCGCATAAGCATATTGATACTTTTCCCGAAATGGCTACATTGATGTTGCCTTACCTTTGGAATGTAAATTTGAATGGACTAAAAAAAGAAGGGCCTAAAATTCTTAGGATAGGTGAAGGTGATTATGAAAAAAAAATGATTAACCTGTTACTAGAAAAAGGTTATAAGGGAGATTTTGGTATTTTGGGGCATGTTGAAGATGCTGATGCTGAAAGGATACTAAAAGCTAATTTGAATGGATTAAAAAATAACACATCCTAAATATTATCTATTCTTAAACTATAAAAAAAAGAATGAAAAAGAAAATAAATAAAAGAATTGTAATACTCCTTACAGTATTTTTATCAACGATAAATGTGTTTTCTCAAGATCCTAATTTTCATGTATACCTGTGTTTTGGACAGTCCAATATGGAAGGTTCCGCAACAATAGAAAGTCAAGATAAAACAGGGAGTAGTCGTTTTTTAGCTTTGCAATCACTGGATTGTGATAATTTATTAAGAAAGAAGGATATTTGGTACCCTGCATTTGCTCCGCTTACACAGTGTTATACAGGGCTCTCTCCCGCCGATTATTTCGGAAGAACTATGATTAAACACCTTCCGGATAGCGTGAAAATAGGTATTGTAAATGTTGCTGTTGGTGGAAGTGACATCCGATTGTTTGACAAAGCTATTTATAAAGAATATACCACGACCTATTCCGAAGAATGGTTTACTAAAAAAATCAGGGATTATGAAGGTAACCCTTATAATCATTTTATTAACCTAGCGAAGTTGGCTCAGAAAAATGGCGTTATTAAGGGGATTTTATTACACCAAGGAGAAACCAATCAAGATGATAAAAACTGGCCAGAATATGTAAAAGTTATTTACAATAATATGCTTCAAGACCTTTCGTTAAATGCTGAGGACGTTCCTTTATTGGCAGGAGAAGTAGTACATGAAGAACAGAACGGAGTTTGTGCAAGCATGAATCCTATAATCAATACTTTACCCAATGCTATTCCTACTGCACATGTAATATCTTCAAAAGGATGTAAAGTAAGGGAAGATAATGTACATTTTAACTCGGAAGGTGTTAGGGAACTAGGGAAACGTTATGCTTTAAAAATGCTTTCTTTACAAGAGAATAATTCTAAATAATAAGTTATGGACTTAAAAAATGCATCAATTATAGTTAAAGAAAGAAAAGGAGTTGTAGGTAATCTGTTTATGGTGTGCTTTTTTTGGATGATAATCATTATAGGTTTGCCAAAATTGGTTTATTCTCAGGAAAAACAGGCGGAACAAACCTGGCATATTCCCGATTTAAAGAACGCACCTGTTAATGTTCACATAGAAATGAACTATGAAGAGATAAGTGATACCATTCCGATTAGAGGCACAAAATATAAAATTCGAGTTCCTGAAAATTGGAACGGAATACTTATTAGTGATTTGGACTATGTAAAATCAGCTAACTCTAAAAGAAATTTATATTTACTGGAACAAGGTTATGCTTTGTCTGGAACACAACGTCGTCAGGGGAGGGTTTTTAATTATGATCCGGCTCATGAAATTCATGATATTATATCGGTATTAGACATTTTTGAAAACACATTTGGAAAACCTAAAAGTATTATCCAATTAGGATGTTCTGGCGGTGGTACAATTACATTAGCTATGGCAGAAATTCATCCGGATAGAATTGATGGGGCTATTGCTGGGTGTGGTGCTACAAGTCCGTGGATGGCCAACACACATCTAGATGGTTTGTTTGTTTTACAAGCACTTATTGCCCCTGAATTGCCCATTGCAGCACTTCCTTTGAAAAACCCTGAAATTGGGGAGATAGAAGCGAAATGGTTGAAAGCTATAAAGGAGGCTCAAAAAACACCAGAAGGACGTGCTCGTATTGCACTAGCGATTACTATTGGGCAATGGCCAGCTTGGGGAGCAAGAGGAAAAGCACCCGTTCTTCAGCCAGATGCTAAAGACGTATACGCTCTTCAGGAAAGCATGTATCTTAGTCTGTTAACCCTTCTACCATCTAAAGCAACATTTGGTACAGGAATGCTTGAGCAGGCTGGACGCGGGCAGCTAAAATGGAATACTGGTGTTGATTATAAAGAATTCTATGAAAACGGTAATGCGTTTTACAAAAAGGCAGTTAAAAAACTTTATAAAGATGCCAATCTAAACCTAAATGACGAGCTTGAAAAAATAAATGCTTTTCCACGGATAAAGTCTGATGCCAATGCTATTAAATATTGGAGTGTTCCTGGACGTACACACATTGGCGAACCTAAAGTTCCACAACTTAGAATTCATACTTCAGGAGATGGTTTGGTTTATCCGTCTATGGCACAGGGATATGAAGAATTAGTAAAAGAAAAAGGATATGATGATTTTTTTCGTATTGCTTATGTCAACAGTTGGGGGCATTGTAGCTTTAGTCTAGCGGAATGGGTGTCTGCTATTAAAACAATGGAAGAACGAATGAACACAGGCGTGTGGCCTAAAACAGACCCGGAAACATTAAATAAATTAGGAAAAATTGCTGACCCAGAAGGTAAATCGCGTTATTTTAATTACCAACCGGTAACAAAATATAATCGTGCCTGGAGCCCAACGGTGAACGATTTTAAAGGAAGTCATGATTAAGAAATTAAAATTGTTATGAAAAAATTCTTCAATGTATTCTTGTTCTTTTATGCAATGACATTTTCTTTTTCACAAGATTTTGTGAAGGTAGAAGGAACGAACTTTAAATTAAAAAACAAGTCCTATTCTTTTATTGGCACCAACTTTTGGTATGGGTTTAATTTAGGGTCCTTAGGCGAAGGTGGAGATAGAAGTAGATTAATTAAGGAATTAGATTCGTTACAATCTATTGGAGTTAATAATTTAAGAATTATGGCAGCGTCTGAAGGTCCAGATGATGCTCCATGGAGAATGAGTCCTACGCTACAAAAATCTCCTGGTGTTTATAATGAGGAATTACTAGATGGGTTAGATTTTTTAATTGCCGAAATGGGTAAGAGAAATATGTTTGCTGTAGTTTGTTTAAATAATTTTTGGCATTGGTCAGGAGGAATGTCACAATATGTTTCTTGGGCAAATAATAATAGAAACATTCCTTATCCACCGCCACAAGAAGGTGGGGATTGGGGAACATATATGAAATTTACCTCTCAATTTTATAGTGATGATAAGGCAATAGCGTTATTTAATAATCATGTTCGTTTTATTTTAAACAGAGAAAACCCGTATACAAATCTGCGGTATAATCAAGACCCTACAATAATGTCTTGGGAGTTAGGAAACGAACCATACGCAATGTCTATTCCAGAAGTGTATAAAGAATGGATTAATACTACAGCTAAATTAATAAAGGGGTTGGCACCTAGCCAACTAGTTACTATTGGAGGAGAAGGAAACACCAATAATTCCAATTTTACAAACAATAATTTATTACTAGATGGAAATAGCGATTATATAGATTATTTAACTATTCATATCTGGATTCAGAATTGGGATTGGTATAACCCACAAGAGCCTAAAGAGACTTTTTCAAAAGCATTAAAAAAGGCAAAAAAATATATTAAAGAGCATTCTAAGATTGCTAAAAAATTAAATAAGCCGTTGGTTTTAGAAGAGTTTGGAATTGCTAGGGATAATAATAATTATGACCCATCAGCTTCTATTATCTATAGAGATTTATACTATAAAAAAATCTTTGAGATAGTTTTACGAAGTATAAAAAGAGGCACGCCTTTAAAAGGAGCTAATTTTTGGGCTTGGGGTGGATTTGGCAGGCCAGATGTTCCAAAAGCCTTTTGGAAAATAAATGATGACTTTATTGGAGACCCACCACATGAAGCGCAAGGTTGGTATTCTGTTTATGATAAAGACATAAGTACTTTACAGATAATTAAATTATATAATGAATTAATTATGTTTGAGTTAGAAGAAAAGTAGGTTGTATTATTAAAGGTACCATTACTTTTTACAAATCCCGGAAAAAACAAATTCAGAAATTTGCTTTTCAATTTTATCAGGATTAATATCTAGATTATGGTCTGTATATTTATCATGTAACCACCTAAGAGTAGATAAAAAAGTATAGGTAACTATTTCTAAATCTAAATTTTTAAAAACGCCCTCTTCTACACCTTCTTGTATTACCACTTTTACTTTATTTTCATAAACAACTCTTTCGGCTAAAAAAGACCCTAATTTTGGTTCTTTTAAATTTCGCCATTCGTTTACCAATAATGCTAATTCGTAAGGTTTTTTAACCATTAGGTCTATGTGTGTTCTAATAATAAGTCTAAGTTTCTCTTCAGAGGTTACTTTAGACTCTATTATAGTATCTATGGCAGCATGAAATTCGTTAGAGATACCAAACAAATACGTTTCTAAAAGGGACTGTTTAGAATCTACATAATTATAAATATTAGCAACTTCACAATTTAGTTTTTGAGCAATATCTCGCATTGTAGTTGCCTTAAAGCCTTTTTCATTAATCAATTTTAAAGAGGTTTCTAAAAAACGTTCTCTTTTGGTTATTTTGCCCATTTAAAGCTACTTTTTATAGTTAAAGACCTCAAAACTAAGGAAAAAGTTTGCTTGTGGAAGAAAATTTAATATATTTACATGAACAATTGTTCATGTAAATATAAAATTATGCCATTATATCATACTTTGGGTAAAATCCCAACAAAGAGACATACGGTTTTTAAGAAGGAAGATGGAACGCTACATTACGAGCAATTGTTTGGCACTATTGGTTTCGATGGGATGTCTTCTTTAATGTATCATTTGCATAGGCCAACTATGGTTAAATCTGTAGGACAAAGTATAGATTTAAGTCCACAAGCAGCGGTAGAACATAATATAAAATCTAGGTTGTTAAAAGGATTTGATGTAAGACCAGAAGATGATTTTTTAGAAAGTAGGAAAGTAATCTTATTTAATAATGATGTGCATGTAAGTTTGGCGGCTCCTAAAAAATCTATGACTACTTATTTTTATAAAAATACAGACGCCGATGAAATGTTGTTTGTTCATAAAGGAAAAGGAACTTTAAAAACCATGTTGGGTAATATCCCTTTTGAATATGGAGATTATATCATTATTCCCCGTGGAATGATATACCAAATTACATTTGAAACAGAGAATAACAGATTACTTATTGCAGAATCCTATTCGCCAATATATACACCCAAAAGGTATAGAAATTGGTTTGGTCAACATTTAGAGCATTCGCCTTTTTGTGAGCGCGATTTTAAGTTGCCTGAAAATTTACAAGCGCATGACGAATTAGGAGATTTTGTTATGAAGGTAAAAAAGCAAGGGCAATTACACCATATGGTATATGCATCGCACCCTTTTGATGTTGTTGGTTGGGATGGTTATAATTTTCCGTATGCTTTTTCTATTCATAATTTTGAGCCCATTACAGGTAGAGTACATCAACCACCACCAGTACACCAAACTTTTGAAACAAATGCGTTTGTAATTTGCTCTTTTTGCCCCCGTTTGTATGATTATCATCCAGATGCAATTCCTGCGCCTTATAATCATTCTAACATAGATTCTGATGAGGTTTTGTATTATGTAGATGGCGATTTTATGAGTAGAAATCATGTAGAGCAAGGTCATATATCATTACATCCGGCAGGAATTCCTCATGGTCCGCATCCTGGAGCTTATGAAAAAAGCATTGGCAAGAAAGAGACAGGAGAATTGGCCGTTATGATAGATACCTTTAGGCCTTTACAACTTACACAAACAGCCTTAGATATTGATGATGGAACATATTATCAATCTTGGTTAGAAAAACAATAATATTAAGCAACTACAATTATGAAAAATATTGATTCTTGGATTTCTATTTCTGAAAATTCAGACTTTTCTATACATAACATTCCTTTTGGAATTTTTTCAACAAAAAATGATGCCCCAAGAGCCGGGGTTGCTATTGGTGACCAAATATTAGATTTGGATGCTGCTGCAGAGTTAGGAGTGTTTAATTCTTTAGATTTTAATCCGCATGTTTTTAAAAGGGAAACATTGAATGATTTTATTGCTTTAGGAAAAGAAATTACATCAGCAGTGCGAGTTTTAATTCAACAAGAATTAACAAATCCAGACAGTACATTAAAAACAAATTCTAATGTGTTTATATCGCAAGTGGAGGCACAAATGCATTTACCTGTTTTTGTTGGAGATTATACCGATTTTTATTCCAGTATAGAACACGCTACTAATGTAGGAACCATGTTTAGAGACCCAAATAATGCTCTTTTACCAAATTGGAGACATATTCCTGTTGGTTATCATGGTAGAGCATCTTCTATTATCGTTAGTGGTGTAAATGTTCATAGGCCTATGGGACAGACTATTGCTCCAGATGCAAAGGCACCAAAGTATGGGCCTTCTAAGAGAGTAGATTTTGAGTTAGAAATGGCATATATTATTGGTAAAAAAACCAATCTTGGAAACACGGTTAAAGTAGAAAATGCGGAGGAGTATATATTTGGAAAAGTATTGTTCAATGACTGGTCTGCAAGAGACATTCAAAAATGGGAGTATGTTCCTTTAGGGCCGTTTTTAGCTAAGAATTTTGCTTCTTCTATATCGCCCTGGATTGTTACTATGGAAGCTTTAGAACCCTTTAAGGTTGCTGGCCCAGAACAGAAACCAAAAGTATTACCATACTTAGAATATACAGGAGAACGTAATTATGATATTGGATTAGAAGTGGCTATTCAACCAGAAAATGGAGAAGAAACAATAGTTAGTACTTCTAATTTTAAATATATGTATTGGAATATGGCACAACAATTAGCGCACCATACTATGAATGGTTGTAATATAAATGTTGGTGATATGATGGGCTCTGGTACTATTAGCGGAAAATCTAAAGATAGTTATGGTTCTATGCTAGAGTTATCCTGGGCAGGAAAAAATCCAGTAAAATTAGGAGACGGCTCAGAGCGAAAATTTATAGAGGATAACGATATGGTAATAATGCGTGGCTTTTGTGAAAGTGATGAAATAAGAGTTGGTTTTGGAGAAGTTAGAACAAAGTTATTACCTGTAAAATAATATTATGGCAACACGTACTTTAGATCCGAAGGAAATAGAAACGGCACAATTACATGGATTATTATTATCTGGTATTGCGCCAAGACCTATTGCATTTGCTAGTACAGTAGATGGGGAAGGGAATGTTAATTTAAGCCCTTTTAGCTTTTTTAATGTTTTTAGCGCAAATCCACCAATATTAATTTTCTCACCAGCAAGAAGGGTACGTGATAATACTACCAAACACACTTTAGAAAATACTATAGAAACTAAGGAAGTGGTTATTAATACGGTAAACTTCTCTATGGTAGAGCAAATGTCTTTAGCAAGTACAGAGTATGGTAAAGGAGTAAATGAGTTTACTAAAGCAGGGTTAACACCGGTACCTTCTGTGAAAGTAAAACCTCCAAGAGTAAAAGAATCTCCAGTATCTTTTGAGTGTATTGTAGAAAATGTGATGCCTCTTGGTAAGGAAGGTGGTGCAGGAAATCTTGTAATAGCAAGAGTTGTTTTAATTCATATAGATGATGCCTATATAAATGAGAAAGGAAACTTGGATACTAGAAAGTTAGATATGGTTGCAAGAATGGGAGAGAGCTGGTATTGTAGAGCTAGTAAAGATGCGTTATTTGAAATTCCAAAACCAGTATTTACAAAAGGAATTGGGGTTGATAAATTACCCAAACATATTTTAGAAAGTGAAATACTTACTGGTAATAATTTAGGAAGACTTGGTAATTCAGAAAAGTTACCAACGTATGAAGAAATTTCTACATTTTTAGGAAAAAACAAAGAAGTGCAAACTATGGTGAGCAATAAAGATATTCCTGCTTTGCACACTAAAATAAAAGAATTTTTAAAAGAAGAAAATGTATCTAAGGCAATTCTAGTTGCTTTTTCATTGAATAAATAATTAAAAATAAGTTGTAATGTCACAAATAGTAGAAGGGGATAAGGATTTTATGCCTATTAACGGAACTGATTATTTAGAATTTTATGTTAGTAATGCCAAGCAAGCAGCACATTATTATAAATCTGCTTTCGGTTTTAAATCCTTAGCGTATAAAGGATTAGAGACTGGAAGTAAGGAGTTAGAGTCTTATGTAGTAGTACAAGATAAAATACGTTTGGTTTTAACTTCTCCTTTAAAAAGTGGAACAGAAGTTGGCAAACATATAGACAAGCATGGTGATGGTGTAAAAGTTACTGCTCTTTGGGTAGATGATGCTACTTATGCGTATAATGAAGCTATAAAGAGAGGAGCAACACATTATATGAAACCAGTAACAGAAAAGGATGAACATGGAGAAGTAGTGCGTTCTGGAATCTATTCTTACGGAGAGGTTGTACATATTTTTGTAGAACGTAAAAATTATAATGGCGTGTTTTTACCAGGTTTTGTTGCTTGGGAAACGGCTAATTACAATCCAGAGCCAGTTGGACTTAAATATGTGGATCACATGGTTGGTAATGTAGCTTTAGGACAAATGAACCATTGGGTAAAATTCTATGAAGAAGTAATGGGTTTTACACAAATTATGTCTTTTGATGATAAAGATATTTCTACAGAATTTACAGCTTTAATGAGTAAAGTAATGAGTTCTGGTAATGGCAGAATTAAATTTCCTATAAATGAGCCAGCACCAGGACTAAAGAAATCGCAGGTAGATGAGTATTTAGAGTTCTATGAAGGTGAAGGGGTACAGCACATTGCTGTAGCAACCGATAATATTGTAAAAACAGTAACAGAATTAAGAGATAGAGGCGTAGAATTTTTGAGAGTACCAGATTCTTATTATGATGTTTTAACTGAAAGAGTTGGTAAAATTGATGAGGATATAGAGGCGCTTAGACCTTTAGGAATTTTAGTAGACCGTGATGATGAAGGGTACTTACTACAAATATTTACTAAAACAGTACAAGCAAGACCCACTATGTTTTTTGAAATAATACAACGTAAGGGAGCAACTTCTTTTGGAAAAGGAAATTTTAAAGCTTTGTTTGAAGCCTTAGAAAGAGAACAAGAACTAAGAGGAACTTTATAAGCTTAAATCCTCTTATTAATAAAAGCTCCAATATTTATGTAAATATTGGAGCTTTTTTGTTGATAACCTCTTTTATTACTAACCAATATTTACTTCTCTTTAGCTGACTTATTTAATACTTTTGGAAGTATATTTTGATAGGATATAATTTGAAAATAAACAATATGAAAGATTTACAAGGAAAAGTAGCATATATAACAGGAGGCTCTAAAGGAATTGGTTTTGGAATAGCAAAAAAACTAATTGAAGTGGGAATGAAAGTTGCTATTAGTGGTAGAACCTTAAAAACAGTTGAAAAGGCGTCAGAATATTTAGAAAACAATGAGAATGTATTGGCCTTATCGTCTGATGTTACTAAACTAGAAGAGGAGCAAAAAGCTATTGCTACAATTATAAAAAAATGGGGGAAAGTAGATGTTGTTTTGGCAAACGCAGGGGTAGGTCATTTTGCACCAATAGACCAAATGTCTACCAGTGATTGGCAAGCTATGATAGATACCAATTTAAGTGGTGTTTTTCATACCTTAAAAGCATCTGTAGAAGCTTTAAAGAAAACAGAGGGATATTATATTACGTTGGCTAGCTTAGCAGGGGCAAATTTTTTTGCAAATGGTGCGGGTTATAATGCTACTAAATTTGGAGTTGTTGGTTTTACACAAGCAGCTATGCTAGATTTACGTCAGTACGGTGTTAAGGTGTCTACCATAATGCCAGGGTCTGTATCTACAGAATTTGCAGGAAATTCTCCATCAGATAAAGATGCATGGAAAATACAACCAGAGGATATTGGGGAATTGGTTTTAGATTTGCTAAAAATGCACCCAAGAACGTTACCTAGTAAAATAGAAGTAAGACCTACTAGACCAGATAAAAAATAATCTTAAACTTCTTTTTCTGTGAAAGGAATATTAGGATTACAAATTTCTAAAATAAGACGCTTGAGCTCTACTAAAAATAGATCAAGCGTTTCTTTATTTATTAGAGCATCTTCTGCACTTTTTTTAGGTCCTTTAGGAGTATTAAATTTTAAGATTCCTGCTTTAAGATTTTTAAAAGTTATAATACCTGCCTGTATTTCAGAAATAGGGTTTTTAGCATCAAACATTACGCTATAGCAAAGTAACTGAAAAGCCTTACTAAAGGAATAATCTGTAATACAATCTTCCCAATTCTTTATAGAGACATTTTTAAGCTCTACTCTTCCGGTCTTATAGTCTATAATTCTTAAGACACCGTTTTCTTCATCAATACGGTCTAGTTTACCTTTTAAAATTACTGGGTAGTCTAGTTCTGGAAAATTAAGGGTAACTCTAAGGTTTTGTTCCAGTCCAATTATTTTTATAGAATTTTGTTTTACTTGGTCAATCTCTAAATTTATAAACCGTTCTATATATCGTAGAATAACATTGTACGCAATTAAGTTTTTACCATAGTTTATGTCTCCCTCGGCATATGTTTTGGCAAAGTGTTTTTTTACTAGTGGTTTAATATTTTTTTTAGCCTCATTTAGTAAATTAACCTCTAACTTTTTTCCAATAAAAGGAGTATATAAATCTTCTAAAGTATCGTGTACAATAGTACCAAAAGTATTTGCAGCAACTGTTTCTTCTACTGCTAATAGGTCATCTATTTTTAAGAGGTTTCTTTTATAAAAATCTATTGGATTGCGAATATAATTACTTAATGAAGTTGGGGAAAAACCATTGGTAGCATGGTTTTTAATTAGGGTTAATAAAGCTATATCTTTTTCTATTATTTCATCCTTTTTTAGGTAGGGAACAACCTCTGGAGTCGCAATTTTTTCCGTAATATCAGCAATTTTATCTTCGTCAGTTAAGAGTTGTGTAATAAGCCTACTTTTCTCTCCGCCTTCTAACACATCTGGTTCTGTGTTGTAAATGAGGTAAATGTTTTTTGCACGTTGTAATATTCTATAAAAATGATAGGTATAAACAGCATCTTTCTCCTTATAGGTTGGTAGCCCATGCGCTATTTTTAAATCAAAAGGAATAAAAGAATTATTAGATTTACCTGAGGGTAAAATACCTTCGTTTACAGAAGTTATAATTACGGTTTCAAAATCTAAATTTCTACTTTCTAGCATACCCATAATTTGAAGCCCTTCTATAGGGTCTCCTCTAAAATCTACTGTTTCTGAAGATAAAAGCTCGTTGTAAAGACTTAAGAGCGATTTTAAATCGTTTACATAGTTATGTTCCTTTAATAATGTGGAAAGTTGGTTAAACAAGCTGTTAAAACGAAATAAATATTCCAGAGCTAATGCGTTAGCTTGTTCGGTATAAATTTCTCTTAATTCTGCAATAATGGTGAGGCATCTTTTAGTAAACGATAAGGGGGTAAAATTAATTTCTTGAAACAAGGAGGCTATAGAATTTTTGTCTTTTGAAACACTTTTAATTTTTTCTGGAGTTATATAGGACCAATTTTTAGTTTTTATGGCATTACTTATTGTAATGCTATTATTGTCTTCCTTATTATTTAGATACGATGTTGTAGTTGGATGCGATAAAAAATCTAGTAGTATAGAGTAGAACCAACCTTTAGAATTTCGAGTAATATACAATTCAAAAAAGAGTTTAAAAAAACTAGCTAAAGGCGTTTTTTCTAAACTATACCCCATGGTAATATTTACCGAGTTAATTTCTTGCGGAATAGAGTTTAGTATTGGGTTTAGTAATGTTTCATCTGCCAAAATTACTGCGGTATTCTTTATAGAGGTAGACGATTTTTCTTTTAATTCTTTTAGTAGGTTACCAACATATTTAGCTTGCGAAATATTTTTTGGGGTGCCTACTATTTCAATTTTTTTGGATTCTGAATAGTAATTACTAACCCCTTTAAATTCATTAGAAATAAAGTGATTCCATTTCTTTTTATGATCTCTAAGAAAAAGACCAGCATCGTGAACAGGGTCTTTTAAGAAACTAGTATCTATATCCCAAAATATGTCGGAGCTATGTTGTTCTAGGATTTGTTGTATTATAATACTTTCAGATTCGTTTAGGGCATTAAATCCTAAAAAAATAAATGTTTTGTCTTTATTTTCTTCTAAATAGGATTTTAATTTACTGCAAGCTGTTCTGTAAACAAGACCTTGATGTCCTTTATTTTGTTTTAATAGAGCAGCGTTAAACGCTTTGTAAATAGCATCTAAATTATTCCAAAAAAGAAGGTAATCCACCATTAATTGGGTTTTTGGTGCTTCTGGAGACCAATGGGTTATTTCTTGTATTGCAGATAAATTAGAGAAAAGTTTCTTGGTATCTATTAAATAACGGTCTATTTCATTAAAATCTTGAAGTAGTGTTTGTCCCCATTTAGAAAAGGAATAGAATGTTTCTATTTCTTTGGGTTTACTATTTAAATAGGTGTTATAAAGCGCAAAAAGTTGTTCAATGTTAGATGCATAGGAGAGGCCAGATATTTTTTCTATGAATGTTTCTATACTCCATATATCTGGTGCAAATTCTGTTTTTGTTGCTTTTTTTGCAATAGAATTTTTTAAAAATGTACCTGCTCTTTTACTAGGTAAAATAAATATATGATTACTAAGACTACTATTTTGGGAAAGTATTTTATCTAATACTTCTTCTAAAAATCCATTCATTTTTAAATATAAAAAAAGCTCCGCAATTGCGGAGCTTTATATTATAATAAGAGTGTTAAATATTCTTATTTAACTAAGTTAATTTCAACTCTTCTGTTAGATTTTCTACCAGCTCTAGTATTGTTAGTAGCTATAGGCTTATCTTCTCCGTATCCAATAGCTGTTAATCTATCAGAACCAATTCCTTTATCAATTAAGAAATCACGAACTGAATTAGCTCTAGAATCAGATAATTTTTGGTTTAATTTAGCACTACCAACGCTATCTGTATGACCTTCTACTGTAAATTTAGCAGTTGGGTACTCAGCTAAGATTGTGATAATATCAACCATTACAGCAGTAGATTCTGCTTTGATAGAAGATTTACCTGTATCAAATAAGATAGTTCTTGCATATTCATTTAATTGTTTCTGAACTTCTTCAGTTACTTCAGGACAACCGTTGTTAGCAACAGTACCAGCAACTTCTGGACAAGCATCATCTTTATCTAAAACGCTATCTCCATCTTTATCAGCCCAAGGACAACCTTTGTTTTCAGCAGGACCTGCTTCTTGAGGACATTCGTCATCTTTATCAGCAACACCGTCACCGTCAGCATCAGGACAACCAGCTAAAGCAGCTAAACCAGCAACTTCTGGACAAGCATCATCTTTATCAGCAACACCGTCACCGTCAGAATCAGGACAACCATTCATTTCTTTAGTACCAGCAGCATTAGGACAAGCATCTTTGCTATCCTCTATACCATCGCCATCAGCATCAGGACAACCGTTGAAAGCTTCTAAACCAGCAACTTCTGGACAAGCATCATCTTTATCATAAACACCATCACCGTCTGTATCAGTACCACCAAACTTAATAGCTATACCAGCCATATGTTGCCAGTGAGATACTAAGTAATCTTCAAAAGAATGCTTATATGATGATTGAACTGTAAGACCAATGTTTTCTGTGAACCAAAAGTTAACACCAACACCTGCATTTGCAGTACCAGCACCAATTTCATCAATCCAAGAATAACCACCACCTATTTCAGCGAATGGGTCAATACAAGTGTTTTGTAAGAAGTTGTACTTAATAGTACCATCTATACCGTAGTAAGATAAGTCATCTCTACTATCGTCTCCCCACTTGCTAATTTTGTTTAAAGAACCTTTAGCTCCAACAGAGAAACCACCACCAACGTTTTTAGATACTCCTATATAAGAGATAGATGGTAAAATGTTCCAGTGGTCAGTTGCATTAAAAAGCTCATTTCCAAAAGAACTGTTTGGGAAATCACCTGTAGGGTATACGTCAACTGCATTAACCCCAAAAGTAACCTGCCATGGGTTATTTTCGTCCTGCGCTTGTATGTTGTTAAAACCTACAACAAGTAGAGCAACAACCAATAATTTGCTAAGATGTTTCATGTTCAAATTTTTAAGTTTAAGTGTTTATTAGCTGCAAATGTAAGTTGTTAAATATTATTAACAAAATCAATTTCCTATTTTTTTTAACGCTTTTTATAGAAAAAAGCATGCATTTTGTCGAATTTTAACATTCTTCTTGTAGTAGTTTGCCCCATATTATTCCTAAATATATGTGCATGAGTACCATAGCATTATATATATTCTATTTCTATTTTTTTATTTATATATATAATAATTTTATTTTTTATTTGAAAGCCCATATCTTTAAGAGCGTCACAATATTCATAAACTTGTTGGTAATATCGCGGGTTTTTCTTTCCAGTTTTATAATCTATAACCGTTGCTTCTTTATTATTTATGATTACCCTATCCGGTCTTAATAGTTTTCCTTCTTTTGTAATTATCTCTTTTTCGTTATTAACAATAATAGTACCTTGATAAAATTCTTTTAATTCTGGATGACTTATAATTTCTTTTAATTTACTAGTAATAACTTCTACATCCTCATTATTTATTTCTCCAACAGTAATAGCTTTATTTACGGCACTATTTATATCTTCTTTGTTTTTTATATTGCTTAAAATATTATGGTATAAATTTCCCGTATTTATAGCATCTTCCCTAGAGGTGTTCCATAACATACCAGATGTTGTTATTATATTAAAACTTGGCCGGTCCTTTTCTGTATATATATAAGGTATACTATTAAGGGTATTTGTATTATCTTTTTCTTTAGTATCTGGTAGAGTGCCAAAAGTATACTCTAGAGTATCAAGGTTCCAAAGGTTATTTTGTGTTAGATAATCTATAAACATTCCCGCATAGGATGTTTTTTTATAACTACCACTTTTATTAAGTTCTTTCTTTGTATAAATATATAATGCCTTAACCGCTCTTGTTAGTGCTACATAAAGAACATTAAAAGCATCTAACTCTAACTTTTGTTCTTCATTATTATATAGATATTCTGCAGTAGTATTATAATTAATAACTTCTTGTTTTTTACTAACTAGTAGTTCTTTAAAATTCTCAGATGTTTTTAGTGTATTCGGTAACCAAAGCTTTGGGTCTATTTCTTCATTAAAATTAGTAGTTGCAAAAGGGAAAATAACAATATTAAACTCTAAACCTTTAGATTTATGAACGGTCATTATTTGTACAGCATTCATAGTTTCAGGCGCACTGATACTAAGGGAATCTTCTTTTTTTGTCCAATAGTTTAAAAAGGTTTGCAAATCTGCACTATTTTGTTGTTCTACTTCTAATACAACATCTAAAAAATAGTTTATATAAGCGTCAGAATTCTCCGCTAAATTAAACTGCTTAATGGCGTATTCTACGGTATCAAAAACAGATGCTTGTTCTATTTGCGATGTATTGTAGTTAAAATTTGTATTAAATAATTCTTGAATAGCATTTATATTAGAGGCTATGTAGTTGTGTTTGTTTTTTTTGTCCTGAGATAAAAATTGAAGTAGTAAATAGTTGTTTTCTAAATCATCTGGTTGTAAGTTATATTTTAAGAGAGATATTAAGAAAAGAACTTTTGGACTATTCTTAAGAAGTAAGCTTTCTGATGATACTATCGGAATTTTATGTTGCATTAAAAAATTTGCAATTAAAATACCATGTTTCTTTTTACGAGTAATTATACAAATGTCTTTATAATTATAGCCTTCTTTTTTTACGTTATGTATGGTTTCTAGTACTTTTTCACAGTAATTTTCATCGTCACTATTTTCTTCTTCTAAAAAGGTAAGAGAAACTAAACCTCCTTTTTTGGTGTTACTACCTTGTTTATTACCTTCTATGAATAAATCTTTATAACTGTTATTATTTAAAAAAGGACTAGTAGTTGTAAAAAAAGAATTGTTAAACTCTATTATCTCTTCATAACTACGATAATTATTTGGTAGGCTATTAATGTTTGGAGGTATAACAAAAGGATTTGTTTTATTATTTGCTAGGTTTAAAAATTGTTCTGCTTTTCCTCCTCGCCATCTATATATTGCTTGTTTAGCATCACCAACCAAAAATAAGGAACCTGTTTTTCCAGATAAATCTTCACTTTCTAATGCATTACTCATTAATGGCGTTAAGTTATTCCATTGCATCTCAGAAGTGTCTTGAAATTCATCTACAAAATAATGTCTATATTTTTCTCCTAACCTTTCATAAATAAAAGGAGCAGGTTGGTTTTTTATTTCATTAGAAATTATAGTATTAAATTCTGAGATAGAAAGCTGGTCTTTTTCTTTTTGAATGTTTTTTACTTCTTGTTGTATAGCGTTTAGTACAGTTAAAGGGACTAAATTTTTATATGCATTTTTATAAAAAGCTCTGGAGTATAAAAGTTTTTTTATAGCTATATAGCACTCTAATAGTTGTTTAGAAAGCTCTTCTGTAGGTTTAGAAATAGTTTTTTTTACTATTTCATTATCCATTAAATTTTGTTCTAATTTATTATTGTATAGTTTGTTAGGTTCAAATATATCCTCTCCAATTTTTTTAAAATGATTAGGAAGAGTTGCTCTTGGAAAATCACTGAATTCAAACCCCGATTCTTGTATTAAAAGCAATGTATTTTTTGCTACATCTTTAACATCAGCTTCTATTTTAGAAATTTCTTGTACTAAATCTTTCTTTAGTTTTAAAAAATCATCTAAGCTTTTTGATTTAAGCGCTTCTAAATGTTTTGCTTGATTTTCATTAAAAAGTAGTTTCCCTATTTTGTTTAAATCTATAGCAATATCCCAACTTTTATCATCATCTATCTTTTCTATTGCAAAATCTAAAAGTACTTTGGTAAGTTTTTTATTAGAACCTGCTTTGTTTATTAAAGAAGATACAGCTTCATCTAATAATAAGGAAGTATCTAGAACAACTTCAAAATTTTGAGGCAATTTTAAATCTTTCGCAAAAGTACGTATAAGCCTATGTGTAAATTTATCTATGGTAGAAATATCAAAAAAAGCATAATTATGTAAAATATTTTTTAGCACTTTTTTACTCTTTTCTTGTAAGGTAGCAGCATCTATTTTTAGCTCTTTCATAATATCTAAAAACATGGCCGATGCCTCATTTATAGATTTAGTTTTACTAAACTCAAATAAACTTTGAACAATACGCTGTTTCATTTCATTTACAGCTTTATTGGTAAATGTTATGGCTAGTATTTGTTTAAAAGAATGTGTTGATGACAGTATGGTTTTTATGTATTCTTTAGAAAGTACATAGGTTTTTCCGGAACCTGCGGAGGCATTGTATATTTTATAAGAAGCTTCTTGCAATGTGTTTTATATGCAAAGTACAAAATTATGTATAGTTCTTAACAAAGAATTAATTGAATGTGACACTTAAAAACAGTAAATTTGATACAGGAAATTAATTAATAAAAATATAGAAATTATGGCTTTTGAACTACCAAAACTACCGTACGCTTATGATGCGTTAGAACCACATATTGATGCAAGAACTATGGAAATACACCATACTAAGCACCATAACGGGTATACAACTAAATTAAATGGTGCTATTGAGGGTACTGCTTTAGAAGGAAAATCTATTGATGCTATTCTAGCTACTTTAGATATGTCTAACGGAGCTGTAAGAAATAATGGCGGAGGTTTTTATAACCACTCATTATTTTGGGAAATACTTTCTCCAAATGGTGGAGGGGAACCTTCAGGAGAATTAGCAAGTGCAATAACTTCTGCATTTGGTTCTTTTGAAGAGTTTAAAAATAAATTTAGTAGTGCTGCTGGAACAAGATTTGGTTCTGGTTGGGCATGGCTTTGTGTGCATAAAGGTGGGAAAGTAGAAGTTTGTTCTACACCAAACCAAGACAACCCATTAATGCCAGAAACTGGTTGTGGTGGTTTTCCTATTTTAGGTTTAGATGTATGGGAACATGCTTACTACTTAAATTACCAAAACAGAAGACCAGATTACGTTAATGCATTTTTTAATGTAATTAATTGGGATAAAGTTTCTGCTTTATATGAAGCAAATAAATAAGATTTATTATAGGAACACTATAATAATCAGCTTAAAAGCCGCCTTGTTTAAAAAAACAAGGCGGCTTTTTTTGTAATAGAAAAGGGCGGAGAAGTCTCCACCCTTTTCGTCCCAAATCTTACCATAAACTTAACCTACTTATGCTATGGCGAAACTAAATTACTGGTATTGTGGGACATAAAAAAGTAATTTTAACAAATTTTTTTTGTCGGAATAGAACAAAATGAAGGATTTATCTTGTTAAATGTCTGGTTTTCAGCAATAAAAAAGGTAGAGCATTGCTCTACCTTTTTTCCCCAAATCTTACCATGAACTTAACCTACTTATGCTATGGTTCTCCAAAAGTAATGTAAAGGAGTATAGTTAAGAAAGGTATTAGACAAAGCAATCATATCTTTAGTTAAAGTGTTAGGATAAAGCTTTTGATGGTATAATTCTATAGTTTTTAGAGAAAGAGTGTTACTAGGAGTTGGGAATAGTATAAAAAAATAAAAGACGGAGCATTGCTCCGTCTTTTCCCCAAATCTTACCATGAACTTAACCTACTTATGCTATGGTTCTCCAAAAGTAATGTAAAGGAGTGTTGTTAAGAAAGGTATTAGACAAAGCAATCATATCTCTAGTTAAAGTGTTAGGATAAAGCTTTTGATGGTATAATTCTATAGTTTTTAGAGAAAGAGTGTTACTATGAATTGGGAATAGTATAAAAAATAAAAGACGGAGCATTGCTCCGTCTTTTCCCCAAATCTTACCATGAACTTAACCTACTTATGCTATGGTTCTCCAAAAGTAATGTAAAGAAGTATAGTTAAGAAAGGTATTAGATAAAGCAACCGTATCTTTAGTTAAACTACTACAGTAAGTTTTTTATCCGTTTTTTTGTATTGTTTTTAGTTTAATAAATAGGATAATCTAGGAATAGTGTAAAAAATAAAAGACGAAGCATTGCTCCGTCTTTACCCCAAATCTTACCATGAACTTAACCTACTTATGCTATGGCATCTCTAAAATAGTCTTGTGTACTACCTTAGAGGCTATATTGCCGTTGAAAAGTATGTTTTATCGATGAAATACACTATTGCATGCATTTCATCGATAAAACCTTTAATATGCTCTTTCGTTTTTTCCTTCATAGAAGTTAATAAAAGCTTTGTTAACTACTCTGTTACCTCCAGGAGTAGGATAATTGCCTGTAAAATACCAGTCCCCTAAGTTTTTTGGACAAGCTTCATGTAAACTTTCTATAGTTTGATATATTATTTCTACTTCGGCCTTTATTTCTGGTGGACTAAGAAGTTCTCCAATTTTCTTAGATATTTCTAAAGCAGTAAAAGGTGCATAAAATTCTTTTACATAATTTATTACATCTTTATCATCTGACGTTATTTGCAGCTTACACTTATTATAAATGTCTTCTACAATATTCATTGTATTGTTATCTTTATGTAATTCTAGGGCAGCTCTAAAAGCAATAAAATCTTCTAGTTTAGCCATATCTATACCATAACAATCTGGATATCGTATTTGCGGGGCAGAAGAAACAACTACAATTTTCCCAGGATTTAAACGATCTAGAATTCGTAAAATACTTTTTCTAAGTGTAGTTCCTCTAACAATACTATCATCTATAATTACAAGGTTATCCCCTTTTTTTACAGATCCATAAGATATATCATAAACATGAGCAACCAGATCATCTCTACTACTATCTTGGGTAATAAAGGTTCTTAGTTTGGCATCTTTAATAGCAACTTTTTCTATCCTAGGTCTTACTTTTAAAATTTCATGTAGTTCGTCACTTGTAATTGCACTTCCTAGAGCTAAAATTTGTTCTTCTTTCTTTTTATTTAGATAATTTTGAGCTTCTTTAACCATACCAAAGAAAGAAGTTTCAGCGGTATTTGGTATATATGAAAAAACAGAGTTCTTAATATCGTTATTGATAGATTTTAAGATTTGTGGAAATAATAGTTTCCCTAACTCTTTTCTCTCCTGGTATATTTCTTTGTCGCTACCTCTAGAAAAATATATACGTTCAAAAGAACAAGCCTTTCTTTCGGTAGGCTCTAAAATCGGTTTTATTGCAGATTCACCGCTTTTCTTTATAATTAATGCATGTCCGGGGTCTATTTCTTGTACAGACTCATAAGGAACATTAAATACGGTTTGTATTACGGGTCTTTCAGAAGCTACAACTACAACTTCATCATCCTTATAATAATAAGCAGGTCTTATTCCTCCCGGATCTCTAAGAACAAAAGCATCTCCATGGCCTAATAAACCAGCCATTGCATAACCGCCATCAAAATTCTTTGCAGCTCTTCTTAATATTTTAGAAACTTTTAAACGTTCCGCAATTAAAGGGGAAGCTTCTCTTTTTGTATAGCCTTCTTTTTTTACCTGTTTATATATTTTGGCAACGGCATCATCTAAAAAATGACCAATTTTTTCCATAACAGTAACGGTATCTGCCATTTCTTTAGGGTGTTGCCCAATATGTACAAGATTGTCAAAAAGCTCATTAACATTTGTCATGTTAAAGTTACCAGCAACAATTAAGTTACGGTGCATCCAATTGTTTTGTCTTAAAAAAGGGTGTACACTTTCTATACTATTTTTGCCAAAAGTACCATAGCGTACATGGCCTAATAATAATTCTCCTATATAAGGTATATTCTTTTTTTGTAAAGCAACATCATCTAAATACTCAGGATGTTCTTTAAAAGCGGTATTTATTCTTTGGTTTATTTGTGCAAAAATATCTTGTATGGGTTGTTGTTCTGCAGAACGCACTCTGCTCATGTAGCGCTCTCCAGGTTCCATATCTAATTTAATACTTGCCAAACCAGCACCATCTTGACCGCGATTGTGCTGTTTTTCCATCATTAAATACATTTTGTTTACACCATAAAATGCAGTGCCATACTTTTCTTTATAATATTCTAGGGGTTTTAGTAATCGTATTACAGAAATTCCACATTCGTGTTTAATGGCGTCACTCATTACGTTATTTTAGTATTAAAAAAGCCCCAAATAAGGGGCGTTAAATTATGTTAGTTTAATATCAAATTGTGTTAATGTCTTAAATTGATGAAGTCTTTTGTTTACTTCTTCTCGTTTTAAATCTTCCATTCTAGCAGTTCCAAATTTTTCTACAGAAAAAGATGCAAGGTTAGATCCGTGTATTACAGCATTTTTTAAATTAGAAAAACTTATGTTGTTAGTAGATGCTAAATAGCCCGAAAAACCACCAGCAAAAGTATCTCCTGCTCCGGTTGGATCAAAAACTTCTTCTAAAGGTAAAGCTGGAGCAAAGAAAATTTCATTATTATGAAATAATAGTGCACCGTGTTCTCCTTTTTTAATAACTACATATTTAGGTCCCATTTTATGAATAGCTGCAGCAGCTTTAACTAAAGAATATTCATTAGTTAATTGTCTTGCCTCTTCATCATTAATGGTGATTACATCAATCTCTTTTATAACTTCTTTTAATTCTTCAAGCGCATTATCCATCCAAAAATTCATAGTGTCTAACACTATAAGGTCTGGTTTTTTTTCCATTTGTTTAATAACACTCATTTGTACGCTAGGGTGTAAATTTCCTAGCATAACAACGTTTGCATCTTTAAAATTTTCTGGAACTACTGGATTAAAATCTGCTAAAACATTTAGTTCTGTTGTAATTGTATCTCTAGAATTAAGGTCATTATGGTATTTGCCTTCCCAGAAAAAGGTTTTTCCGCCTTTTACTATTTCTAAAGAAGAAAGGTCAATGTTTTTATTTTTAAGAAGATTTATGTATTCTTCAGGGAAATCTTCTCCTACAACAGAAACTATTGCAGATTCTACATCAAATTGAGATGCTGCTAAACCAATAAAAGTTGCAGCTCCCCCTAAAATCTTATCTGTTTTTCCAAAAGGAGTTTCAATAGCATCAAATGCAACAGTACCAACAATTAATAATTTACCCATTCTATTAAAAAAATTAAGCTACAAATATAATGCTTTGAAAAGGGAAAAAAGGAACCAGTGAATCAAAAAAGTAAAATTTCATCGATCCATAAGAATTTTTGTCGAAAAATAGGACTAGACCGTTATTTACGTCCAAAATCTGCTGGAATTTCTCCCCAAGCCTTGGTTTCCCATTTTACTATAGATGTAGTGTAGGAATTGGTTTGAAGCCAAGCAACAGCTCTGTCTACTAAAACAAAAAGCTCTTTGTTTTTATCGTTTTGTGCTAACTTGGTATTGCATTTTTTTTTACGAACCCAGCTCATTGCTGTTCTAGAATCTGTATAAAGTATACGGTCGCTGTTATGCTTTTTTAAATATGCTAAACCATGTACAAGCGCTAAAAATTCTCCTATATTATTGGTTCCTTGTTTAAAAGGACCTTGATGAAAGAGTCTTTTTCCAGATTTAGAATCTACTCCTTGGTATTCCATAATACCTGGGTTTCCACTAGAAGCAGCATCAACGGCAATAGAATTATAGTTAGGCAAACCATATTTTAAAAGTTCTTCTTTAGATAAAGATGCTTTTTTTGTTTTTTGCCCTTTATAGTCATTATAGCTACCATTATATGCTGTTTGCGCAGTTGCCAAAGACTCAAAAGATTTATATTGTGCTCCTTTATAACCAGTAATGGCGGCTTTACATTCTTTCCAAGAAGTATAAATTCCAGGTTTTAAACCTTGCCATACTACATAAAATTTTTTCTTTCCGGCCATTATGCTTCTAAAAGTAGTTTTTCTATTACTTTAGGAAAAAAAGTATATTCTAATTTATGAACTTTAGAAGCTATTTCCTCAATAGAATCTGACGGACTTAAAAGTGTTTTTTCTTGATGAATTATTGCTCCTTCATCATAATTTTCGTTCACAAAATGGATAGTAACACCTGTTTCTGACTCATTATTTTCTTTTACAGCAGTATGTACATTATTTCCAAACATACCTTTTCCACCATATTTTGGAAGTAGAGCAGGATGTATATTTATTATTTTATTTGGAAAATTTGCAATTAAATTAGAGGGCACTTTCCATAAAAAACCAGCCAAAACAATTAGGTCTGGTTTATGAGATTCTACAATTTTTAAAACGCAATCTGTTTTAGTAAAAGCCGTTCGATTAAAATATAAACAATTGATTTTTAGTCTATTGCATCTATCAATAACTTTGGCATCCCTTTTGTTAGTAAGTACACAGGCAATAGTAACGTTAGCGTTATTCTGAAAATACTGTATTATGTTTTCAACATTAGAACCAGAACCAGAAGCAAATAAAACAATATTTTTCATTAGGTAAAATAACGTTACTTTAATATAAAATTCTAGGGCTAAAATACCACACTTGTATTTAATTTTCTTAAATTACACTACATTTTAACGACAAATTGTGTTATTAAACCATAAGTTTTTTATTTTTGCCATCAATTTAAATTTTTAAAACCAATATTATTATGTCAGACATTGCATCAAGAGTAAAAGCTATCATCGTTGATAAATTAGGAGTTGATGAAAACGAAGTGGTAACGGAAGCTAGCTTTACTAATGACTTAGGAGCAGATTCACTAGATACTGTTGAGTTGATTATGGAGTTCGAAAAAGAATTCGATATTCAAATCCCTGATGATCAAGCTGAAAATATCGCAACAGTTGGCCAGGCCATAAGCTATATAGAAGAAGCGAAGTAATCTTATGATTTCTTAAAAAGTTTTTAAATTATCCATGCGGTAAATATGCTGCATGGATATTTTTTTTTAAATTTCAGTTTATTAAGTATTAACAAACACCAGGTTTAATGCAATTAAAAAGAGTTGTAGTTACTGGATTGGGTGCTTTAACACCTATAGGTAATAATATAGAGGAGTATTGGAATGCTTTAATCGAAGGTAAAAGTGGGTCTGCCCCAGTTACTTATTACGATACAGAAAAGTTTAAAACCAAATTTGCTTGTGAGTTAAAAGGGTATGACCCTTTAGATTACTTTGATAGAAAAGAAGCACGTAAATTAGATAGATTTGCGCAATATGCTTTAATTTCTTCCGATGAAGCAATTTTAGACGCTGGTCTAGATTTAGAAAAATTAGATAAATTTAGAGTAGGTGTTATTTGGGGAGCTGGTATTGGAGGTTTAGAAACTTTCCAGAATGAGGTAATGAATTTTGCCGAAGGAGATGGTACCCCAAGATTTAATCCTTTCTTTATTCCAAAAATGATTGCAGATATTGCTCCAGGTAATATCTCTATAAAGCATGGCTTTATGGGTGCTAATTATACTACTGTTTCTGCTTGTGCATCTTCTGCTAATGCTATGATAGATGCCATGAACAATATACGTTTAGGATATTCTGATGTTATAGTAACAGGAGGTAGTGAAGCAGCTGTAACTATTGCAGGTATGGGCGGTTTTGGTGCTATGCATGCTTTATCTAAAAGAAACGAAAGCCCAGAAACAGCATCAAGACCTTTTGATGCTACTAGAGATGGTTTTGTTCTTGGAGAAGGAGCAGGAGCTCTTATTCTAGAAGAATACGAGCATGCAAAAGCAAGAGGCGCAAAAATATATGCAGAAGTATTAGGTGGCGGCTTATCTAATGATGCATACCATATGACAGCCCCACACCCAGATGGTATAGGAGTTGTTCGCGTAATGCAAAATTGTTTACAAGATGCAGGTTTAAAACCAGAAGATGTAGATGCTATTAATACACACGGAACATCAACACCATTAGGAGATGTTGCAGAGTTAAAAGCAATTTCTAAAGTTTTTGGTGAACATGCCGAAAAAATAAATATTAATTCTACAAAGTCTATGACAGGTCATTTGTTAGGTGCTGCAGGAGCTATAGAAGCAATTGCATCTATCTTGGCAATGAAACACAGTATAGTACCGCCAACAATAAACCATACTACAGTAGATGAGAATATAGATCCAAAACTTAATTTAACATTAAACAAAGCTCAGAAAAGAGAAGTTAATGTTGCTTTAAGCAATACCTTTGGATTTGGAGGTCATAATGCTTGTGTTATTTTTAAAAAAATAAGCTAAGACTGCATGAGTTTCCCATACAATATATTTAATTCCCATTCTAAAGAGGATGGGAATTTTTTATTGGGAATAAAAGCTATATTAGGTTTTAAACCTAAAAATCTTCAGATATATAGAAAAGCATTTTTACACCGGTCTGTAAATATAAAAGATGCAGATGGCATTCCTATGAATTATGAAAGACTAGAGTTTTTAGGAGACTCTATGCTTGGAACTATTATTTCTATGTACTTATATAATGAAGTACCAGAAGGAGATGAGGGATACTTAACAAAAATGAGGTCTAAAATAGTAAGTAGGGAGCACCTTAACGAATTAGGAAAAGATTTAGGATTAATAAATTTTGTTGAGAGTAGAATCCCTAAATCCCATTTTGGAGACAATATACACGGTAATGTTTTTGAAGCCCTAGTAGGAGCCATTTATCTAGACCGCGGATATAAATACTGTGAAACTTTTATAACTAAAAAAGTTATAAACCCTTATGTAGATATAGAACAATTAGAAGGAAAAGTAATAAGTTATAAAAGCCTTATAATTGAGTGGTGCCAAAAGCAAAAAAAGTCATTTAAGTATAATGTCTATGAGGATACGGGTAATGACGAATTAAAACACTTTGCCGTAAAATTATCTATAGATAATACTATAGTCGCAAAAGCAAGAGCAACTTCTAAGAAAAAAGCCGAAGAAAGAGCATCAAAAAGGGCGTATTTTGCACTCCAAAACAAAATGAGTCACTCTTAAATTATTTTTTTTACATACTACAACGATATAGTTTACAATTTCACAATTTTATTGTAATTTCTTAACTAGGCAGATTGCTAATTAATCCTATATTTGCTTTTTATGGCCTATGGTTGCAGTACATAAAATTACGGAAGATTTTTATGAAGACAACTTCATACTAATTGCTTTGCATAGCAGTTTGCCAGACTATGCTCTAACATATGCTATAAATAGTTCTTTAAAAGCATCCTTTATAAGATCAAAAAAGGATTTAGATCTATCTAATATTATTTCTTTTCCTTTTTTTGAGTGGGAAGATGAAATTAATGATAGATATTGGACTTTAATTACAAATTCTAGTAGAAATAAAGAGAATATAATTACTGCAGATTTGTTTAAAGATGAGGTAACTTTTACAAGGCATTATTTAGTTCCTGAGCATAAGGAAATAGATTATTTTCTAAAAATAGAAGAGGAAGATGCATATATGGTAGAAGATCTTTTAAAAGCATTAACAACCATACCAAAAATAATTACAGCATATAAGATAGATGCTGAAAACTTAAAATCTAAGAACAACTTAATATTTTAACCATGTCAAGACAAAAGAAAACAAAAATAGTAGCAACCTTAGGCCCAGCAACAAGCAAAAAGGAAGTCTTAAGAGACATGATTAATACAGGTGTAGATGTCTTTAGAATTAACTTTTCTCATGCCGATTATGAAGATGTTACAGAGCGTGTTAAAATGATTAGAGAACTAAATGATGAATTAGGTTCTAACGTATCTATTTTAGGGGATTTACAAGGTCCTAAATTACGAGTAGGTGTAATGGCAGGAGAAGTTGTAGTTTCTCCAGGAGACGAAATTACATTTGTAACAGGAGAAGCATTTGAAGGTAACTCAGAGCGAGTTTATATGAACTACGCAAAATTTCCTGAAGATGTAAAAGCAGGAGAGCGTATTTTATTAGATGACGGAAAATTAATGTTCGAGGTAGTTTCTACTAATAAAAAAGATGAAGTAAAAGCTAAAGTAATACAAGGAGGTCCTTTAAAATCTAAAAAAGGAGTTAACTTACCTAATACAGATATTTCTTTACCAGCCTTAACAGAAAAAGATGTTAAAGATGCAATATTCGCTATTTCTCTAGAGGTAGATTGGATTGCACTTTCTTTTGTTCGTTTTAGTCAAGATTTAATAGATCTTCAAAATATAATAAAAGAACATTCAGAGCATAAAATTCCAATTATTGCTAAAATAGAAAAGCCAGAAGCGGTAGAAAATATTGATAAAATAGTTTCTTATTGTGATGGTTTAATGGTAGCTAGAGGAGATTTAGGAGTAGAGGTTCCAGCACATGAGGTTCCACTTATTCAAAAACAATTAGTATTACGAGCTAAAAGAGCTAGAATACCAGTAATTATAGCTACCCAAATGATGGAAACTATGATTACAAGCCTTACACCAACAAGAGCAGAGGTTAATGATGTTGCAAACTCTGTGATGGATGGTGCAGATGCCGTTATGCTTTCTGGAGAAACTTCTGTAGGTAATTACCCAGTACAGGTAATAGATAAAATGGCAAGTATTTTAGAAAGTGTAGAAGGGTCAGACCTTATTAAAGTACCACAAGAGCCGCCACATATTAAAACAAAAAGATACATTACAAAATCTGTTTGTTACCATGCATCTTTAATGGCAAATGAAATAAAAGCAAAAGCAATATCTACATTAACTAATAGTGGTTATACAGCTTTTCAAATATCAGCATGGAGACCAAGTGCTCATATTTTAGTATTTACATCAAACAAAAGAATACTAACCCAACTAAATTTACTTTGGGGAGTTAAAGCTTTTTACTACGATCGTTATGTTTCTACAGATGAAACCATAGAAGATGTAAATAAAATTGCTTGTCAAAAAGGGTTTTTAGAAGAAGGCGATATGTTAATTAGCCTTGCTGCAATGCCTATAAAAGATAAAGGAATGGTAAATACATTAAGAGTTACAGAAATAGATTCTTGTAATTTCTAAAAACAATAATTTATATTTTAAGCCCAAACATGAAAGTGTTTGGGCTTTTCTTTTTTATTGAGACGAGTAAGTTTTTAACTTGTCTAAGGACTAAAATTTTATAAAAAAGAAAAAACCTATGAAGTTTGAATTTTATGATCAAAAGTTAGGATCCATTTTTGGGTTAACAGATGATATTAAAAAAGACGCACAAAGATTTACAATAACTTCTGGGACAATTAATTTTTTATGGAATAGGAACGCAGAAGATTTAGAAATTTTAATTGATGGGCAAGCGCTAATCTTAAAACCTAACCAGCTAGCTACAACAACATATTTACAGCATATTTCTTATTCCATTACCAAACTACCACTAACCTCTTTTTTATTTAATAGAGAATTTTATTGTATTTCTGACCATGACGAAGAAGTTTCTTGTAATGGTATTTTGTTTTTTGGAACACAAGATTTGCCAATAATAACAATCCCTATAGAGCAAGAGCGCAAATTTAACACCCTATATGAGATTTTTGAAGACGAGTTTGCTACTCCAGATAAAATTCAAGGAGACATGCTTCAAATGCTTTTAAAGAGATTAATTATTATTTCTACAAGGTTGGCTAAAGAACAACTTATTGTAAAAAAGTTAGATAATGATCAGATAGACGTTATTCGTAAGTTTAATGTATTGGTAGACGCTCATTATAAAACTAAAAGAAAAGTTAGTGAATATGCAGAGCTACTTTTTAAAAGCCCTAAAACACTATCTAATTTGTTTGCATTATATAATCAAAAATCACCACAGCAAATTATTTTGGAGCGTGTTGCTCTAGAGGCAAAACGTTTAATAAACTTCACAGACAAACAAAATCAAGAAATAGCATATGAATTAGGGTTTAATGACCCTGCTCATTTTAGTAGCTTTTTTAAGAAAATGACCTCATTATCTCCTTCTAAATACCGAGAAACAAACGAAATTCTTCCATAAAGGAAATTTATACAAGTAGTCGGGAAATACGTAATAACAAAAAGGTTCTTTACTGTCGCATCTTTGTAGTGTAATTAAAAACAATACAAGATGAAAAATATACATAAGTCACTTTTTAATCTCATTGAGATTTTTGGAAACACCAATAGAGCAGAGGCTAAGACTATTAATTTAGAAAGTCATTGTGAGCAAAAACACCATCATGATTTTTATTGTGATGCGGAGAAACCATTTATATCCCTATAAACTAAATAGTAATACTAAATTTTCGTAATAACGGAAGTAAAAAATAATAATATGAGCAATTTTAATGTACCAAAAAGAGAAGAAGTAAGTGTTGCTAATCAAGCAATTTTTGACAACCTAGAAAATGCAGTTGGTTTTGTGCCAAACCTTTATGCAACCTATGCATATTCAGAAAATGCTTTAGGAAACTATTTAGCATTATCTAATGCAAAAACATCTTTATCAGCTAAAGAGAAAGAAGTTGTGAATTTAGCTGTAAGTCAAGTAAACGCTTGTACATACTGTCTTTCTGCACATACAGCAATAGGAAAAATGAACGGATTTACGGATGCTCAAATCTTAGAATTAAGAGCTGGTAAAGCTTCTTTTGATACCAAATTAAATGCGTTGGCTGCTTTAGCAAAAAATATTACAGAAAACCGAGGAGCAACAAGTTCTGCAGTAGTTGAAAACTTTTTTAATGCAGGCTGGACAAAAGAAAACTTAATAGATACAATAGTTTTAGTAGGGGATAAAACAATATCTAACTACTTACATAAAACAACAGATGTGCCTGTAGATTTTCCAGTAGCGCAAGATTTAGAAACAATAGAAGCATAATTAACATAAATAAGAATAAACTTTAAAAATTAAAATCATGAAAAAATTAATTGTATTAGCAGTATTAGCATTAGGAGTAACATTTTCTTCAAATGCACAAGACAAAATGATGAAAAAGGCGCAAAAAACCATTTCTTTAGAGCAAACAACTGGAGAATTTACACAAAAAGAAATTACAGTTTCTGAGGGAACGTATGTTTTTGAAATTGCAAATAATGCAGTGGGTCATGATGTTGGTTTTGTTTTAGTACAAAAAGGAAAAGACATTACTAAACCAGAAAATCATATACAAACAGCTTATGTTACAGAGGTTGTAGCAACAGGTAAAACTCAAAAATCTAAACCTACAACTTTGGCAAAAGGAGAGTACGTTTATTTCTGTCCTATGAATCCAACTTCAACGGATAATATTTTAACAGTTAAGTAGTTAAGTGTTTTGTTAAAAAAGCCTTTATGTTATTTAACATAGAGGCTTTTTTTATTAAAAATCAAACCGTAGTTGAATATCTATGGTTTTCTTTTTTTCTTTTTGTTTATCCTCGGTATTTAAATTAGCTAAAGAAATACCTAAAAGGCGAACCGAATTTTCTAATTTTTCTTGAAATAGTAGCTCTTTAGCGGTTTCAAAAATTAAATCTTTTTTTGAAATAAAATAGGGAAGTGTTTTACTTCTGGTTTGTAAACTAAAGTCGCTATATTTTATTTTAAGAGTTATTGTCTTTCCGGCTATTTTGGCTCTATCTAATCGCTTTTCCAGTTCAGTTGCAATATTATCTAAGCGTTCTAACATAAAAATTTCACTACTTAGATTTTCACTAAACGTACGTTCTGCTCCTAAAGATTTAGGAATTCTATGGGCTTTAACTTCACTGGTGTGAATACCACGGACAACATTATAATAATACGCTCCGCTTTTCCCAAAATTAGTTTTTAAAAATTCTAGGGATTTAGTTTTTAAATCTTTCCCAGTAAAAATACCTAGCTTATACATTTTTTGGGTAGTTACTTTTCCAACCCCATAAAACTTTCGGATCTCTAAATCTTCTAAAAACTGTATAACCTCTTCTGGGTTTACCGTTTTTTGACCATTGGGTTTATTAAAGTCACTTGCAACTTTGGCAATAAATTTATTAATAGAGATTCCAGCAGAGGCAGCCAAACCAAGCTCATTATAAATACGTTGTCTAATTTCTTTGGCAATTAAAGAGGCAGAAGGGTTTCCCTTTTTATTGGTAGTTACATCTAAATAAGCTTCATCTAATGAAAGTGGTTCTACCAAATCTGTGTAATCAAAAAAGATAGCTCTAATTTTTTGAGAAATTGCTTTATAACGATCATATCTTGGCTTTACAAAGGTAAGATGTGGACAATTTTTCTTTGCCATAAATCCGCTCATAGCACTACGAACACCAAATTTGCGAGCTTCATAATTAGCAGCAGAAACCACTCCTCTTATTTCATTACCGCCAACAGCTAAGGGTTTTCCTTTTAAGCTAGGATTATCTAATTCCTCTACAGATGCATAAAAGGCATCCATATCTACATGAATTATTTTTCGTAAAGGAAGTTTAGAGAGCATAAACAAATGTAAACTTTATATATTTTTACAAAAAGTAAAACAAGGCTTTAAATGATAGAAATAGAACGTAAATTTTTAGTTGTTTCGGAAGATTATAAAACAAATGCAAATACAAAAACGCGTATTGTTCAAGGTTTTTTAAATACGAACCCGGAACGTACAGTTCGTATTAGGATTAAAGGAGACAAAGGTTTTATTACTGTAAAAGGAAAAGGGAACAAAACAGGGGTTTCTAGGTTTGAATGGGAGAAGGAAATTGATTTAACTGAGGCAGAACAATTATTAAAAATAGCGGAACCTGGTAGTATAGATAAAATTAGATACGAAGTAAAAGTTGGTAATCATGTTTTTGAGGTGGATGAATTTTTTGGGGATAATAAAGGTTTGATAATAGCTGAGGTAGAGTTGTCTTCTGAAGATGAAATTTTTAAAAAACCAGAATGGCTAGGACAAGAAGTTTCTGGAATAACTAAATATTATAATTCGCAATTAAGTAAAGTGCCTTTTAAAAATTGGGTAGAGAAATAAGGTTCTCTTTAGCATATTTTTCTGTTGTAATACCTCTAATGTTGTTAATTATTAAATGTTCTAATAATACCATTATTTTGTGCTTCTAAGAGTAAATTATATACAGTTTTATTCACTGTTTTTTTCTAAATTTTGAAAATTCTCTATTAGCTTTAGGGTAATATTTTTGTAAGCCATATAAAAAAGAAGGACTAAAGGTTTTTAAATAATCTAACCCAACTCTATAAATTCCTATTACAGCAAGAATTGGATTAGAATTTTCTTTTTCAATACATTTATTAATGTCAATTTCTATTTTTTCTAGAAGTAAAATAAGGCTCTCATTAACTATAGCTTCTTTACCAGAAAATTTTTTATATATAGTTTTTTTAGAGATTCCCATTTCGCGAGCAAGCTCATCTAAAGTAAATTTTTTACTTCCAAATTTTGTAAATTTAGAAATTGCAAATTCTAAAAACTGACACTTATTTATCATGAATTTTATGATTAATAATTAGTTCCAACCGCCACCTAAAGATCTATATAGTTCTACAGTTGCAGATAATTGCGAGAACCTATTATTTATTAAATTTAATTCTGCATTTAAAGAGTTTTCTCTTGCGGTTAAAAGGTCTAAATAGGTTAAGTAGCCACTATTTAAGAGTTCTTCAGAGTTTTTCTCAGCTCTTTTTAATGCTACAACTTGTTTGGTGACAAAAACTTCTTTTTCTGCCAAAAGATTGTAATCATATAAAGCATCAGACACTTCTTTTCCAGCAGTTAAAAGCACTTTTTTAAAGTTTAATAAAGATTGTTCTTGTTGTGCTTGGGCTACTTCATAAGCAGTTCTTATTTTTCTACCATTAAATATAGGTTGTGTAAGTCCGCCAACTAAGTTTGCAAAAATTGAACTAGAATCTATCCAATTATCAAGCTCTAAGCTTTGCATGCCACCCTGTGCAGAAAGAGTAATAGAAGGGTAAAAATTACTTCTAGCAATATTTGTTAACTCAAAGCTATTTATTAAGTTATATTCTGCTTGTATTATATCTGGTCTATTTCTTAATAATAGCGCAGGTATCCCAAGTTGCATTTCATTTGTTAATTTTTGGTCATCTAAAGATCCACGAGCATATGCTTGTGGTTGCTCACTTAGAAGAATACTCAAAGTATTCTCTGTCTGGTATAGTAAATTTTTAAGATCTAATAACTGACTTTGAGCACTGTATAACTGCGCTGCGGTTTGATCTACACCAACCTGATTTTCTTGTCCTGCTTCTTTTAGAGCAGTAATAGTTTCTAAACTTTTAGAACGCGTTTCTATAGTTTCTTTAGTTACAGAAATTTGTTTATCTAAAGCTAATAATTGATAATAGGTAGTTGCTATTTGAGCTACTAAACTTGTTTTTACTGCTTTATGAGCAGCTAATGTTTGTAAGTAACTTGCATCACTAGCACGTTTTGTACTTCTTATTTTCCCCCATATATCTGCTTCCCAAGATAAAGTTCCAGACACTTCAAATTGATTGTATGGTTGTGTAAAAAGAGCACCAAACTGTCCGTTTTCACTATTTCTTGCTGTTCTTGTTGCAGAAGCAGCACCGTTTAAAGTTGGTAAATAACCAGCTTTTCCTTGTTTTACATAAGCTTGCGCTGCTGTAATATTTTGAACAGCAATACGAATATCTATGTTATTGTCTAACCCTTTTTGGATATAGGTTTTTAAATAGGAATCTGTAAATAGGTCTTTGTAAGATACTGATGCAAAAGATACACTGTCTTGTGACAGATTATCCGTTCTAAACAAATTTTCTGTTTCTACACTAGGCCTTTTGTATGTTTTTGCTGAAAAACAGGATTGTAGCAAAATTGAAAGTATGGCTACTAGTATAAGTTTATGTGATATTATTTTATTCATGATTTCTCTAATTCTTAGGTTCTTCAATTATTTCATGCGGAGCACCAGTTATACGTTCCTGTAGTGTTTGAAATATGACATACAGAGCAGGTATTACAAATACACCGAATATAGTACCAATTAACATACCTCCAACAGCACTCATACCAATAGATTGGTTACCAACAGCACCAATACCAGATGATAATGCCAATGGCATTAAACCAAGGATAAAAGCAAAAGAGGTCATTAAAATTGGTCTAAGTCTAGCTTTGGCACCGTCTATAGCAGAATCTAGAATAGACATGCCATGCTTTCTACGTTGTAAAGCAAATTCTACAATAAGAATAGCGTTTTTAGACAATAGACCAATAAGCATGATTAATGCAATTTGGAAATAGATGTTATTTTCTAATCCAGCAAAGCTTACAAAGCTAATAGCTCCTGCAATACCAATTGGTAACGATAATAGTATTGATAATGGTAAAATATATGATTCGTACTGTGCACTTAACAAGAAATAAACGAATACCAAACTCAACATAAATATGATGATGGTTTGGCTACCAGCACTATTTTCCTCTTTGGTAAGACCAGAATACTCATACGTGTAATTGTTAGGTAGCACTTCTGCAGTTACTTCTTCAATAGCGGCAATAGCATCACCGGTAGAATACCCAGGGTTCATTGCACCGTTGACCTTCACAGAACTTAATAGGTTAAACCTACTAACCACCTCAGGACCATATATTTTTTTTAAGGATACAAATTGAGATACCGCAACTGACTCTCCATTGGCATTGGTCACAAAAATATGATTCAATGAATTTTCATCTGCTCTATCCTCAGGTTTGGCTTGAATCATTACGCGATACTGCTTACCAAATTTGTTAAAATCTGTAGTGTATAGTCCGCCATAATAACCTTGCATTGCACTAAAGACATCAGTCACGGCTAAGCCAGCCATTTTGGTTTTCTCAACATCTACTTGTAATTCATATTGTGGGAAATTAGCGTTGAAATTTGTTATGGCATATTGTACTTCTGGCCTTGCATTTAATGCAGCTAGGAATTCTCCAGTTACTTTATTTACTGTCTGCCAATCATCGGCACCTTTACTCTGTAGGTTCATTTCAAAACCGGTAGAGTTACCAAAACCTCTAACACTTGGCGGTGTAAAGAAGAATATTTTAGCATCTTTTAAACCTGCGGTTTTAGCGAAAAGACTACCTACAACTTCACTAACAGATTCGCCTTCACCTTCTCTTTCTGCCCAGTTTTTAAGTCTAAGTACAGAGAAACCATAAGAACCACCGTTAACACTATTCAAAATACTAAAACCTGTAATGTTCATTCTAGCTTCTATAATATCCATAGATTGATAAATTGAATCTAGTTTTTTCACGGTCTTTTGCGTTTGTTCTAATGTTGTACCTGGCGGCATAGTAACATCGGCAAAAATTAGACCTTGATCTTCATTAGGAATAAACCCTGTTGGGGTAGATCTAAATAACATCACTGCAATTGCAGCAAATAGGATAAGAGACACCCATGTTAGCCATTTTCTTTTGGCTATGAATTTTACAGAACCAACATATTTATCTGTCATGGCATTAAAACCAGTATTAAAAGCAGAAAAGAAACGTTTTGTAATTCCTTTTTTATGTTCTTCGGATGGATTATGGGGTTTTAATAAAAGCGCTGCCAAAGCAGGACTTAACGTTAATGCATTCACTGCGGAAATTAGAATCGCGATTGCTAATGTAATACCAAATTGTTGGTAAAATACTCCAGAGGAACCACTAATAAATGACACAGGAATAAATACAGCAGACATTACCAAGGTAATTGAGATAATTGCTCCTGAAATTTCTGACATAGCAGATTTTGTTGCCTTTTTTGCATTAGTTGCGCCTTCTTCCATTTTGGCATGTACGGCTTCAACTACTACAATAGCATCATCGACCACAATACCAATGGCTAAAATCATTGCAAATAATGTTAGCATGTTAATGGAGTACCCAAATAAGGATAAGAAAAAGAATGTACCAACAATAGCCACAGGTACTGCAATAGCAGGAATCAATGTAGATCTAAAATCTTGTAAGAATATGAATACTACTAAGAAAACTAATAAAAAAGCTTCAATTAAAGTCTGTACTACATGATCAATAGAAGCACTCAAGAAATCTTTAGTATTATAGGGAATTACATAATCTAATCCTTTTGGGAAATCGGTCTTACTATCTTCAAGTATCGTTTGTATTTCATCAATAATAGCATTTGCATTAGATCCAGAAGTTTGAAAGATCCCAACAGCAGTGCCTGGTTTACCCATACCTTCGTTCTTCGTACCATAATTAAAAGCACCTAATTCTATTTCGGCTACATCTTTAAGTCTTAAAAACTGTCCGTTTTCTTGCGCTCTAATGATAATGTCTTCATATTCTGCTTCTTCAGCAAGGCGACCTTTATACTTTAGTACATACTCATATACACCATCTGCATTTTCTCCAATTTTACCAGTTGCAGCTTCTAGGTTTTGTTCGTTTAATGCTGCTTGTATATCTGAAGGCATTAATTTGTAAGCAGCCATTTTTTCAGGGTTAAGCCATATACGCATAGAATAGTCTTTTGCGCCAAAAACAGTTACATTCCCCACGCCTTCAATACGTTGTAATTTTGGTACGATGTTAATTCTTGCATAGTTTTCTACAAACGTGGCATCGTATTCATCATTATCAGAGAATAATGAGAAGAAAAGTAACGCACTAGTTTGTGATTTTTGTGTAATAACCCCTGTTTGTACAACCGTTTGTGGCAATACACTGTTTGCTCTTGCAACTCTATTCTGTACGTTTACCGCAGCAATATCTGGATCTGTGCCTAATTTAAAAAATACATTTATAGTAGAAGCACCGTCGTTACTCGCGTTAGAGGTCATGTACAACATGTTTTCTACACCATTAATCTGTTCCTCTAACGGAATAACAACACTATTTAATACAGTTTCTGCATTTGCACCAGTATATGTACTCGTAACCTGTACTGTTGGAGGTGCTATTTCTGGATATTGTTCTACGGGTAAGGTGGTTAAACCTAATACACCTAGAATAACTATGATAATCGATATAACCGTAGATAATACGGGACGATCTATAAACCTTTGAAACATTGTTCTTTATTTATGTATTATAAAATATTTGCGGTAATTAGGGCTTGGTTGGATTAATAACCGTACCGTCTTTTAATTTGGAAACACCTTCCAGAACTATTGTAGTTCCTTCATTTATGCCCTTTTCTACTATATATCCTTTTTGAGTTGTAGTAATGATATTTAAAGGCAATGTTGTTACTGTGTTGTCTTCTTTTAGCACATATACCAACTTTTTACCCTGTAAGTCAATTGTAGCTACTTGCGGTATTTCATATGCATCTTTATATACAGTAGGTATTTTAATTTTTCCTGTACTACCACTACTTAGTAAGTTATTTTCATTATTAAAATCTGCTCTAGCAGTAACACTACCAGTAGTGCTATTAATAATAGTATTTATCATAGCAATTTTACCATATTCAGGATAATCTTTACCATTAACCATAACAAGAGTTACTTCTGGAGCTTTATTAACGTCCATAACATTGTTATTGTTTTTAGGCATAGATTCTTTTAATTTCAATAGCTCTTTTTCGTTCATTGAAAAATAGGCACGTACTTGACTAATGTCTGATACCGTTGTTAATGGCTGTGTCATTGTAGAACTTACTAATGCTCCAATTTTAAATGGAATTTCGCCAATATAACCATCTACTGGGCTTGTAATTCTTGAATAATTAATAGTAGAAGCCACACTTTCATAACTGGCTTTAGCTTGTTCTAAATTTGCTTTAGCTGTCTCTAATTGTACATCACTAATAATACCTTTTTCAACTAATGGTTTAAGTTTATTAACTTCAACTTGTGCAACATTTACAGATGCTTTAGCAGCATTTGCATCTTGATTTAAAGTTTGAGTTTCTAATTTAAAAAGTAGCTGTCCTTTTTTAATTTTTTGACCTTCTTCTACATAAACTTCTTGTACAAAGCCAGATACTTTTGGCCATATTTCTACATTTTGTTTACCTTCTAAAATTGTAGAAAACTCAGTATACACTGTAATGTCTTCTTTATTTAATTTCGCCACACTTAAACTAGGTGCTGGCGGAGCTGTTGCAGTTGTATTTTGTGTTGGCGTTTTTGAAAAGCAAGAGCTTAATAATAAAGCGATGCTTAAAAGTCCTATAATTGATAACTTTTTCATTTTGAATGGATGTTTTGATTTAATGTTTTCCTTTTGTTAAAGCATTGTTAATTCGTAATGTTCGGTAAAAAACGAACCAAATTATTAAAAAAATAGTAATAACTATATCTTCTTTAATTTATTAATTGAATCTTTAAAAACTTCTTTATTATTTTTTAAGCATGTTAAATAAATATTTTTCATTTCTTCATCTTCATTATACCTTTCTGGGTTATGTTTTTTAAAATAGTCTTGTACTTTATTAACTATAAAAGTTTCTTTCTCTAATTTATTTAATTCTTTATTTAATTTTTTAATAAAAAAGGAGCCTTTTACAGCAATTTTAAAATACCTTTTTCGGTCACCAGATTTGGTAAAATAATTAATAAAACCTATTTGTAATAATAAATTTAATGCTGTTGAAATAGAACTTTTACTTGCACCTCTTTTTACCTTACAATCATCAAATGTTAAGCCTGTTTCCTCAGTTATTACCAAGTTTGCAAAAATCCTTGCTGCTAAGGGGGGTAAAGAATATTCAGACTCAAAATGGATACCCATTTCTTCAATTAAAGCTCTT
The DNA here is from genome assembly GCF_003634105.1 of Maribacter vaceletii. Lineage (GTDB taxonomy): Bacteria > Bacteroidota > Bacteroidia > Flavobacteriales > Flavobacteriaceae > Maribacter_B > Maribacter_B vaceletii. The sequence goes on from NZ_RBIQ01000007.1 coordinate 1,253,312, forward strand.
TTTTCTTCTTCTTTATCCATAATTCTAAATAATTATAGTACAAATATATGATTGGTTCTGTATAAAACAAACTAAAAGAACTTAAGTTTTTGTTAAAAAATAAAATTTTAGATTTATTTACCTAATATACCTTGCTTGTTAATTGTAGGAATAGTTGTTAAACTAGTATTATTTATAGTATTTTTTTTGAACAAGAATTTTTTCTCGAATAAAACTCCGTCTAAATAGAAAGTAACAAAGAATTCATTATTAAGTTTTAAAACCTCGTCCTGAACAAATTCTAGTTTAGCAAAAGATTTAGGTTCTAAGCCAGCCATACTATGACGTAACGGAGCGGTTTTTATATCGCCATCATATCCTTTAGAAACCACAAAAACAAGCTCAATAGGAGTGTCTTTATTATTTAGAATATAGGCATTCCATTCTTTTGCTTTAAAATCATTATTATACTCGTAGATTAAAGCAACATGAACATCTTTTACTTCTGGAATTTGAATATCTTTTTTCAAATGGTAAACGTATTAAAGGGCACTTTTAAATTGTTCTAAGAAACGAACATCATTCTCACTCAATAATCTTATATCTGTAATTTGATATAATAACATTGCAATACGGTCTATACCCACACCAAAAGCAAATCCAGAATATTCCTCCGCATCTATACCACAATTTTTTAATACGTTAGGGTCTACCATACCACAACCACCAATTTCTAACCAACCAGTTCCTTTGGTTATTCTATAATCCGCTTCAGTTTCTAACCCCCAATACACATCTACTTCGGCGCTTGGCTCTGTAAAAGGGAAATAAGATGGGCGTAACCGTATTTTAGATTTCCCAAAAAGTTCTGTTGTAAAGAACTGTAACGTTTGTTTTAAGTCTGCAAAGGAAACATTCTTATCTATATACAGACCTTCTATTTGGTGAAAAAAACAGTGTGAACGTGCAGAAATTGCTTCATTCCTATATACTCTACCAGGGGATATAGTACGAATTGGAGGTTTATTATTTTCCATATAACGTACTTGTACCGATGAGGTATGCGTTCGTAATAAAATATCAGGATTTGTTTGTACAAAAAATGTATCCTGCATATCTCTTGCAGGGTGATATTCTGGAAGGTTTAATGCTGTAAAGTTATGCCAATCATCTTCAATTTCTGGTCCTTCAGAAACATTGAACCCAATTCTAGAAAAGATATCTATAATTTGATTCTTTACAATAGAAATAGGATGGCGAGCCCCTATATTTGTTGCTTCACCTGGGCGAGTTAAATCGCCATATATTCCAGTTTCTGCTGTAGTATTGTCTAAAGCACTTTTCAATGTGTTAACTTTTTCTTCTGCAGTTTTTTTAAGTTTATTTATAGTTTGCCCAAATTCTTTTTTTTGTTCATTTGGAACATTTTTAAACTCTGCAAAAAAGTCGTTTAACAACCCTTTTTTACCTAAATATTTTATACGAAAACTCTCTACAGCTTCTTTAGATTCTGTTGTAAATTTTTCTACTTCGGCAATGTGCTCTTTAATTTTATCAATCATGACTCTTTCTAAACCAGCAAATTTAAAACATTTAGAGCAGTAGCAATAGGTTTTTAACCAAATATGCTACTGCTCTACTATAAAATTAATCAAATATTTACCCTTTTACATTCTCTTTAACCCAAGCTAAACATTCATCAAACGTGGTAAAAATATGTTCTTTAGGTATTAGGTCAGGAATAATATCTATACGCTCCATCATGTATTTAGGTTGTTTTAAAACATCAATCAATAAAACGGTTATATTAGAATTTTCTAAGTCTATTAATACGTCTTCCATGGCATACAAACCAGACTGATCCATGTATGGCATTTTACCCATTCTTATAATTACCGCTTCTGCAGTATTAGGAATTTGAGAAGCCATTTGTTGAAACTCACTTGTAGAACCAAAGAATAGGGGTCCTTTAAGATGCTTAATAAAAACTTCTTCTTTTAGTTCTTGAGGGAAATTTTTCTCATCTGCCCATGCTTTTTCTTCAGAAAGAGTTTTTACATCAGAACGTTCTGCAGTAAGATCTCCAATTTTTTTCATGAACATTAGAGATGCAATTACTAAACCAACGCCTACTGCATATACTAAATTCCATACCGAAGAAAGCACTAATACTACAAGCATAATTAAAACTTCTGAACTTAATTTTAAAGGTCCAAGTTTAATATCTCTAGGTAAACTTGGAATAGCCTTTAATCCTTTATAATCCATTACTCCAATACCTACGGTAACTAATATTCCTGCAAGTACTGCTGCTGGTATTTGTGATGCTACAGGCGCTAGAGCAAGCATTACAACTAGTAGCATAATACTAGCTACCATACCTGATAGTTTTGTTTTACCCCCCGCTTTAATATTTACCACAGTACGTATAGTTGCACCCGCACCAGGGATTCCTCCAAAAATGGCTGCAATACTGTTGCCAATACCTTGACCAATTAATTCTTTATTTGGTTTATGTTTTGTTTTGGTCATATTATCTGCAACTACCGATGTTAATAAGGAGTCAATTGAGCCTAATAAAGCTAAAGTAAGAGCAGTAAAGATATAGGGAGAAATAGAACCGATTTCAAAATTGGTAAATATGCCTAGATTAGGCATTGGAAATCCAGACGGAATTTCATCTATGGACCTATATTCTAATTTGAAACCATAGGCAATACCAGAGACAATTAATAAAGCAACAAGTGTACTAGGAATAACTGTTGTTATGCGTTTAAACCCGTATATAATAAGTATGGTTGCTAGTGCTAAACCTAGCTCTAACCAATTTATATTTTGTAATGCCCGGCCAATAACTTTTAGTGTTCCTAAAACACCAGAAGCTTCTTTTTTAGCCAAGGTCTGTGACTCTTTTAGAATATCATCTTTGGTTATTTTTTCAGCTCTTTTAATAGTTTCTTTAAAATCTTCTAATACCAATATATTTTCGGCAGCTTCTTCTTTTAGAATATTTTCTAAAATAACTTCCTCTGCCTGTGCTTTAAAACCATTTACATAGTCGGTATCCTCTTTAGGATAATAGCCTACAGCTGGGAGTATTTGGGTAACTAATATAATTACGCCAATAGCTGTCATAAAGCCAGATACAACAGGATAAGGAATGTATCTAATATATTTTCCGATACCCAATAAACCTAGTCCAACTTGCATTAATCCGGCTAAGAAAAATATAATTAGAATGGCAGGTAATGCTTTTTCTATAACACCATCGTTCATAGCAATTATACCTGCAATAACAACCATACTAACTGCAGTCATAGGGGCAGTTGGCCCAGATATTTGTGTGCTTGTACCTCCAAATAAAGCAGCAAAAAAGCTTATAAAAATAGCACCGTATAAACCAGCACTTGGTCCTAGACCAGAAGAAACACCAAATGCTAAGGCTAGTGGTAATGCTACAATACCGGCAGTTATACCACCAAAAAGGTCTCCTTTTATGTTAGAGAATAAATTTTTCATGTAAAGGTTAAATTTATATGTAATTATAGATTCTAAAAATTTAGTTAAGGAGAGTTTTCTTTATAAAAAATAAAGTTATTTATTTTTTGTGTATAAAACTTCATGTAATAGACAAAAAAAGAGTCTTGATTTTATACCAAGACTCTTACTATATACTATTTGTAGTATTAATGATTAATAAAAATCTACACTACCCGTAGAAACATTGTACATAGCTCCTACAATTTTTATTTCACCCTGTTCTTCCATTTCGGCTAAAATTTTACTTCTTTCTCTAATGTTCTCAATTGTTATATGAACATTTTTTTCAGAAACGGCATTTACAAATTCTAAATTTTTAGAATTTCTTATGCTTTCATCTTTTGGTTCTTGAACGGCAGCAACAGCTGGCTCAATCTTGTTTATTAACGCTGTAAGATTTCCCATTCTTGCATGGTCACAAGCACCTTTTATAGCACCACAACTTGTATGGCCTAAAACAACAATTAGTTTTGTTCCTGCAAGTTTACTTGCGAACTCCATACTTCCTAAAATATCTTCGTTAACAAAGTTTCCTGCAATTCTAATACTAAAAATATCACCAAGACCTTGATCAAAAACTAGCTCGGCAGACACTCGTGAATCTATACAACTTAAAATAGTAGCAAATGGAAATTGTCCTTCACTAGTATCATTCACTTGTTCTAGTAAATTTCTGTTTGCTTTTAAATTATTTACAAACCTTTTATTTCCCTCTTTTAAAAAATCAAGAGCTTTTATAGGGTTCATGGTTGCTTGTGTTTCTTTTGTATGTGCTTTCATATGTTATTTACTTTTCTATTAAAAATGGTTTAGCTTAAGCTAGTATTTGATTTTGGTCTTAGTTTAAAAAACTCAATAAAGCTATCTGGGTTTTCAACAGTGCCTCGTTTTGAAATTAACTTAATATCAATATTTCTTTCTTTAGCTTTAAATGCAAAATCTTCTAAGATTTCTATAATATCGTTATCTAAATATCTAGTTTGCCTTACATCTAATTCTAAATAGGTATTTTCTGGCAAACTATCTAGCTCTTTTAAGATAGCTCCTTTGTTAAAAAAAGTAACTTCTTCTGCAAGGGTCATTTTAATTTTACCATCATCAAGATTTTCACCTTCTTTATGTAAGAAGTGTGAGTTTTGAAAGTTTTTAAGTAGAATAATAAAAATACCTACTGCTAAACCTAAGCCAATACCCAATAATAAATCTCCAGTAATAACCATTGGTAATACCGTTGCCATAAATGGTACAAACTGCTTCCAACCTAACTTGTACATATTTACAAAAGTAGATGGCTTTGCTAATTTAAATCCAACTATAAATAATACTGCTGCAAGTACAGCTAAAGGTATTTGATTAAGTAATGTAGGAATTAAAAGAACAGATACTATTAATAATAATCCGTGAATAATTGCAGATAATTTAGTTCTTCCTCCAGATTGTATATTTGCAGAACTTCTTACAATTACCTGAGTTATTGGTAAACCTCCTATTAAACCAGAAACGATGTTTCCTGTTCCTTGAGCAAATAATTCTCTGTTAGTTGGGGTTACATTTTTATGCGGGTCTAACTTATCTGTAGCTTCTACACATAGTAAAGTTTCTAATGAAGCAACTAAAGCTATAGTAAATGCAGTAATCCAAACTTCCGTATTTGCTATGGCTGCAAAATTTGGAAAAGTTATTTGCTCTTTAATGGCATCTATGCTTCCTGGTACTTTTACAAGTTGATCTATGGCTAATTCTAATGAACCTCCTTGCGTTACTACATAAAATATAATACCAAAAACAACTGCTACTAATGGCCCTTGTACTAATTGAAATATTTTTCCTTTTTTAGAAAGTACATTAGACCATAAAAGCAATATTCCTAATGCAATTATACCAACTACGGTTGCACCAATACTTATGTTGCCGCTTATTAGGGCATTAATAGCTTTTAAAAGTCCAGATATTAAATTATCCCATTCTACTTGTAGAAGATCAAAGTTACCTTTGGGATTTTTACCCATTCCAAAAAAATAGGGAATTTGTTTTAGAATAATAATTATTCCAATACCTGTAAGCATTCCTTTAATTACAGAGGAAGGAAAGAAATACCCAATAATACCTAATCGTAATACACCAAATAGAATTTGAATAGCTCCACCAAGTACTACAGCTACTAAGAAGTTTTCATAGCCTAAGGAGGTAATTGCCACTAATACAATTGCGGCTAAACCTGCAGCAGGACCACTTACTCCAATTTTAGACCCACTTATTGCACCAACAACAATACCACCAATAATACCAGCAATTAATCCTGAAAAAAGTGGTGCTCCACTGGCTAAGGCAATACCTAAACATAAAGGTAGTGCAACAAAAAATACGACAATACTAGCTGGTAAGTCTTTTTTTAAATGTTTAAACATGTAAATAAATTATTTGAGCCCTAAATAATTTAGGACAAGATTAGTTAAATAGAAAAAACGAGAATAACTAACTTACCAGGTCAGGCGGAGGGGATAATACTTCTAAGGATAAATCTTGATATCCTTTTCTATTATAATTGCTAATTATTGAACTTACAAAAATAGCAACCATTGAAAAGTCTAAGGAATTTTCATTAACGAATTTTTCTTCTCCCAATGATTTTTTACCAGACTCTTGCTCTTCTTCATTAAGATTGGTAATTACAATTGGGTTTTCAACATCGCATAAGGTTATTATGCTTGGTGCAGTAACTGCAAAAAGCCATAATATAAGTAAAGTAATGCGTGCAAAAATTTTCATATACTAAAATTCGATGGTAAATATAATGCGCATTCGATTAAAAACTGTTAACAAACTTTTAAAAATCTTTAAGTAACTTAATATCTTCAGCTAATAACCAGCCAGTTTGCCCATCTATTAACCCTATTTTTCTCCAATTTTTAAGTTCTTCTAGAACATTTACTTTGGTTCCAGAGTGTAATCTAAATAGTTCTTGACCACTTTTATTTGGGTCCGATTTAATTACAACTTCTTCTGTAAAAATTATAGCGGGTTGTTTAGCATTAAACTCCTTGTACTGTGCATAGGCAAATACTAGACTAGTTATAACCATAAACAACGATATAATACTTCCTATAAAAGCAGCACGTTTTTTTGTGGAAAACCTGAAATGTTTAAAAGCAATATATAATAAAACAAATAAAAAGATAAATAAAATTGCAATATAACTCCACTGATCAAAGGAAAAAGTTCCTATTATAGATTTGTAAATTTTAGAAAATTGTGTCTCAGGAAGTGTTTCAAAAGCATCTAAAGTCATGTTTTGAGCATAACTTAGGTTATTTTTAATTTCACTGTCATTAGGTTTTAAAAGTAACGCTTTTTCAAAATAATAAATACTTGGAGCTATTTGGTTTAATTTATAATAGGCATTACCAAGATTATAATATACTTCAGCAGAATGCTCCCCATTTTCCACTATTTTTAAATAATTCTCTATAGCCTTGTTATAATTACCATTATTATATGCCGTTGTAGCATCATTAAATAGAGTAGTATTTTGAGCGTTTCCTAAAGTACTTAAACAAAGAACAAATAGGAATATTAATTTTTTTAGCATACCTATAATTGTTTATCCATTAATGAAATTACCTCACTAGCTTTGTCATAATCTTGTTGCATTTGCACATTTGAGAATGGACTATAACGTGCTGCTTCACAATTCTTAAGAAGAGAAATAAATTCATCTATAGTAGCTGTATCTACCTTCTTTTCTGACAGTAAAACTTGAATTTTATCTTTACTAAATTCGGATGTTTCTATCTTTAATTTTGCTTTTAAATAATTATGTAAAGCTTTTTCTAATGCAACATAAAATGCATCTTTGGTTCCTAATGTTGCTTTTGCTTTAGATAAATATTTTTTAGCTAATTTATTTGCCTTTCTAACTTTATTACCAACCACATCATTAGTAATAGCCTCTCTTTTTTTACGTAGTAAAATATACATAGGAATTAACAAAAGAGGAAGTAGTAACCATAAGTAAAAAGGAGTAGAGCCAAAAAAGTAATTAGACTTTATAGCTTGTAAACTTGTTTTAGTTTTAATAAAATGAAATGCATTATTACTAGAAGATACTACCTGTTTGTTATTTGAATTAGTTTGATTTGTAGCGGAAGAACTTGAAGGACCTTTTATTACATTTATTAAAATTTCCTCAGAATTTTCTGTAATGTACTTTTTAGTTTTTGGATTAAAGTAACTAAAAGAAATAGACGGTATTGGGTATTTGCCTTTATAAGCTGGTACAATAGTATAACTATCACTAACCTTCCCTTGCATACCAGCTAAATTTGTTCTTATCCCTTCTTTAAATTCTGGCTCATATACTTCTAATGAACTTGGTAAATTAGGTTTTGGAAGTTGAAAAAGTTTTAAATTTCCTTTACCACTAACCTCTACTTTAGCTTGTAAAGATTCTGATGCATTTAATTGTGTTTTACTAGTGGTAACTTTAAAATCGAAGTCGCCAACAGCGCCACTAAAATCTGCAGGCTTTCCTTTTTCTGGAAGCGCTTTTACATTTATTGTGCGTTTACCGGCAGAAACAGTTTTATTAGTTTGGGAGTATACTCGACCACCAAAAAAATCTCTCTTGTTTGTAGGAACATCTACAGTTACCTCAAGCGATAAAGGTTCTATTTCTAATTTTCCTGATTTTTGAGGGTATAGTACCACACGTTTTAATACTACGTAGCGATATGCTTTTCCTTTATAGGTTCCATTTTGTGCATTGAGTCTAGAAACTTGAATATCTTGACTCCAAAAATTATTGTACTTAGGATTGTCTAATGGTCGGTAATTAGAAACACTTATTTGTGGGCTTACATATAATTTATAAACTACACTTACTGTTTCATTTAAATAAGGATTAGTCTTTGAAACTTCTGCAACTAAATGTAAATTGTCATCTGCGATAGCATCTGCAGATTTTTCTCCATTTGGTTTATCTACAGCAGCAGTTACTTCTACCGTTTTAGCTAAAGACTTATATATTTTACCTCCTATAACAATAGAGGCCTGTTTTATAGAAAATTTACCTCTTGCCGTTGGTGCTAAAGTATAAGAATAGGTTTTGGAATAACTACGAACGCCATTTATCCAGGAAGAGCTAATAGATTGGGAAGGGCCCATTAGAACTCTAAAGCCACTAAAGTCTGGAGGCGTAAAGTTGTCTCCATCTTTATTCATAGCAAAATCTACCCGCAAACGTTCATTAATACCTAGCTTATTTTTACTAAGTTTCATTTCAAAAGTAACGGCACCCTTATCTTGAGCCTGTGTAAATAGGCAAAAGAAAACTAAAAATAGCAGGGGAATGTTTATTTTAAATAGTTTTGGCATTACCAGTCTTTTTCGTTTTTAACTTTAGCTCCTTTTACTTTTTTAGCGTCTATTTTATCTTTTACTTTTTTCTCTTCATTCTGCATAGCTTCTAGCAAATTTTGGACCTGTTGTTTAGATAATTGATTAGGTCTAGGCTGTGCTTTTTCTTGTTGTTGCTCTCCTTGATTAGGTTGTTTTTTATCCTCTTTTTTCTCATCACCTTCTCCTTCTTTGTTATCTTCTTTTTCCTCTTCCCCTTGATCGCCTTTATCTCCTTCGTCTCCGTCTTTTTTCTCCTCCTCTTTGTCCTTATCTCCTTTATCTCCCTCGTCCCCGTCTTTCTTGTCTTTATTTTTGTCTTCTTTATCCTTCTTGTCTTGTTCTTTTTTATTTTGATCCTTATCCTGATCTTTATTTTGGTCGTTCTTTTGCTCGTCTTGTTGTTTTTTTAGCATTTCTTTTGCAAGAGCTAAATTATAACGTGTTTCCTCATCTTTAGGATTATTTCTTAAAGCTTCTTTATAGGCTTCAACAGCTTTCTCATATTCTTTACGTTTCATAAATACATTACCCATATTATGGTATGCCTTATGTTTATCGGCTTTGCTAGTAGCTACTTCTCCTGCTTGTTTAAAACGCCCAAAAGCTTCACTATAGGTTTCTTTTTTATAGTAAGCGTTTCCTAAATTATAAGGAGCAGCAGCATTTTCAGAGCTTTTAGAAATTGCTTTTCTGTATTCTACCTCTGCATCTACAAATTTATCTTCGGATAAATTTTTATTTGCATTCCATGTATAATTTTTTGAAGCCTCTAAAGCCTTGGCTTTTTCTTTTTCCTCTTCTTGAGAAATACCAAAATAACCAAATAGAAAAACAATAAGTAAAATATATTTTTTCATTTTATTCTTCTTCTTTTTCGTTAAACAGGTTAAGTTTCTTTAACCACTTAGTTTTTTTATCTAACACAAAAATATCTAAAAAGAGAAATAAAAGAGCCGCTCCTAAAAACCATTGAAATTGGTCTTTGTATTCTGCAAATTGTTTTGCTTCAAACTCAGTTTTATCCATTTTTATTAGTTGCTCCTTTATAAAATCAACCGCTTGTTCTGTATTGGTTCCATCAATATACTCTCCATTTCCATCATCAGCAATATCTACCAAAACTTTTTCATTAAGTTTTGTAATAACAACCTCTCCTTGAGAGTCTTTCTTTAAAGTTTCTACAATACCATTTCTTTTTATTGGTATTGGGGCTCCTTTTTCTTTACCTACACCAATTGTAAATATTTGTATACCTTCTTCGGTAGCTTCTTCTACAGCATCAGATGTTAATCCTTCGGAGTGGTCTTCTCCGTCAGAAATAATAAATAATACTCGATTGGTTTGCTCTTCATCATCGTAATAGGTTGTTGCAAGTTCTATAGCTTCATTTATTGCCGTACCTTGAGAGGTTAGCATATCTGTGTTCATACTTTGTAAGAACATTTTTGCAGCACCATAATCTGTTGTTATTGGTAATTGTGGATAGGCTTGCCCTGCATATGCAATTATACCAATACGATCACTTCCTAATTGGTTTATAATTTCGGATACTAATCTTTTTGCTTTTTCTAATCTGTTAGGAGCTATATCTTCTGCTAGCATACTTTTAGAAACGTCTACCGCAAAAACAATATCTACCCCTTCTCTTTTTACAGTTTCTAGTTTGGTTCCTATTTTGGGGTTTACCAAACCAATAACTAATAAGGCAATGCCTAAAAGCAAAAGAATTAGTTTTAGGGTAGATTTAAAATGCGATTTATTAGGCGTTAATTTTTTAAGCAATATAGGGTTGCCAAATTTTTTCTGTGCTTTTTTCTTCCAGATTAATGCCAATATAAATAAGACAATTATCACTGGAATGATAAATAACAGATAGAAATATATTTTTTCGTCGAACTGAATCATAGTTTATACAAAACTTCTAAATATAGTATTTCTTAATAACCACTCAAGTAAAAGAAGTATTCCGGCCAAATAAATCCATGGTCTAAATTTTTCTTCGTACTTATAGTATTTAAATTCTTCTATTTCCGTTTTTTCAAGCTTATTTATTTCGTCATAAATAGCTTCTAATTTTTTATTGTTAGTAGCTCTAAAGTATTTGCCACCAGTAACTTTGGCAATATCTTTTAGGAGAGCTTCATCTATTTCTACTTGTCGCATTCCGTACCTAAAAGAACCATCAGGATTATAGGCAATTGGAGAGGGTGCATTACCGTTTGTTCCTAAACCTATTGTATATGTTTTTATACCAAATTCTATAGCTAAATCTGCAGCAGTTTGGGGTTCTATAAATCCAGAGTTATTTACCCCATCGGTTAATAGAATAATTATTTTACTAACTGCTTTGCTCTCTTTTAATCTGTTTACAGAGGTTGCAAGTCCCATACCAATTGCAGTACCATCATTTAATTGGCCGTATGTAATTCCTTTTAAGGAACTTAGTACAATAGATTTGTCACTAGTTATAGGTGTTTTAGTAAAGGCTTCACCTGCGTACTCTACTATACCAATACGGTCACTAGGGCGTTTTTTAATAAAATCTGCAGCAACTTCTTTTAAAGCAGTTAATCTGTTAGGTTTTAAATCGCGAGCAAGCATACTAGAAGAAACATCTATTGCCATTACAATATCAATCCCTTTTGTAGTTTTTGTTCTTGTAGAAATATCTTCTGTTTGCGGTCTTGCCATTGCAACAATTATTGCTGCAAGAGCTAGCAGTCTAAATAAGAATAAAATAGGTTTTAGTTTTGGTAGAATGCTAGAGGTATTAAAACCTTGTATACTAGATATTTTTAAAGTAGCTGTTTGCTCTTTACGTTTAAAAAAATACCATAGCAAAGCAATTGGAAGTAGTAAAAACAACCAAAAGAACTCAGGATTTGCAAAAGATATATTTTCTAACATTTATGCTTCTGTTTTAACTTCTACAGTGGTTAGTATACGATCTATAATTTCTTGAGCATACGTATCATTAGCTAACCATGTTAACAATACTTGTTGCTGAAAACCTTTACCACCAAAACTTAATATTATATAGTTGCCTTTTACAAGCTCTTTAGATTCTAGAATTTTAAATTTAGCATTACCGTAAGTTTTTAGACCTTTAACACCAGAAATTGTGGTAAATTCTTCGCTTTTAGTAATAATATTTTTTGCTCCTTTTTTCTCAAAGTTTTTAATTAAATGTTCTACCGATTTTTGAAAATCAGGTTCTTCTTCTGAAGTAAAAGTGGTAGAGGTGGTTGCAATAGTAAATAAAGCAGCTTTGTTTGTGTATGCAAAAGTTTGTAACTCTTTTATTTTTTCTTTCGCCTCTGCAGGTATTTTTGTTTTTTGACGAATAAGAACTTCTGGAGTTTCTAAACTAATTGGAGGGTAGCCATAAGAACTAGAAACCCATTCCTTATTGTCTAACATTTTTTTAGATGGATTTCCTGTAATGGTGTCCCACGTATTAGCTGGCCCATAATATGCTGTTATGCCTGCAATACCAATTATAACAGCTCCTAATGCAGCACTTATTGCAACTATTGTCTTTTTTCTTTGTTTTTTACGAGCTAATTCTTCTTGGTATTCTGCTTGCTCTAAAAGTTCTTCTTCGGAAGGTTCCGGAATAGCTTCATGTGTTTTAACCACAATTTGTTCTACAGCTTTACGGTCATTTTCTGCAGTAGAAATTGGAGGTTTAGATTTGGCAAATTTTACCAAATCTGCTGTTTGTAGTATTTTTTTAAATTGAGATATGGTTTCATGGTCCAAATCTAACTCCCCGGCATCTTTACGTAATTCTAATTTAGAAATAAGCTCATCTGTGGTACTTTCTAGAGCAGATACGTTAGCATCTTCCTCTAAATAAGAACGTACAATATCTGTAAGTTCAGAGTAATATTGTTTGTATTCGTCTTGTATTAAATATCTAGAGTTCTCTAGTTTTTTAAGTTCTAATAGTGCTCTATCGTAAGGAGGTAGTAGTGCTACTTTTTCTTCTTCTGTTAAAGGTTTTTTTCTATATAAAAACCAGTATACAAGGCCTGCAATTAGTAAAACAAATAGTATTGCAAGTACTATTTTCCATAATTTAGTATTGCTTTTATCTACACTAAGTAATGGTTTAATATCAAACATTTTTTGCGCAATAGTATCTACTTTTACTGTAGAAACTTCAATACGCAAAGAGTCTGTAAAAAAACCTTTTCCGTTAATTTCTATACGCTGTTGTGGTAGTTTATAAGAACCAGAATCAAATTGCGTTAAAGCATATGTTTTTTGTAGCGTAACACGGTCTTTTTTTCTTGTAGTATCTGTTTTAAAGGCTTCAACCGTTTCTAGAGGAGAAAAGGTTTGTCCTTCAGGAAATATTACTTGTGCAGTAGAGTCTACCTCTACAGATACTTTAAAATGTAGTTGCTCTCCTATTTTTAATGTAGTAACATCTACTTCAGAAGTTACTTTTGGTGTTGTTTGGGAATAACTAGAATAGGTTCCTATAAAAAATAAACACAGTACTACTTTATGCAAAAAGCATAAAATAAAATCTTTATTAAATAATTTGTTATAACTCATTTGTAGTTATGCTCTTCTTTTAAAATAACCTAATAATTTTTTTACATAACTTTCATCAACCCTACTACTTAGAACACCGCAGCCAGATTTTGTAAAGGTGTTTGTAAAATAGTTTACTTGTTCTTTGTAAAAGTTACTATACGCTGTACGGACTTTTTTAGATTGGGTGTTTACCAATTTAATTGTACCTGTTTCTGCGTCTTGCATTTGAACCATACCTAAATTTGGTATTGTTTCTTCCCTTTCATCATAGATTCTTATACCAGTAACATCATGTTTATTACCTATTATTTTCAAGGTTTTTTCATAATCATCTGCTATAAAATCTGAAAGCACAAAAATTATTGCTTTCTTTTTCATAACATTAGAAACATATTTTAATGCTTCTGCAATATTGGTTTTAGTACTTTTTGGTTGAAATTCTAGTAGTTCTCTAATAATACGTAAAACGTGTGTTTTTCCTTTTTTTGGAGGAATAAAAAGTTCTACTTCATCGGTAAATAAAACTACGCCTACTTTATCGTTATTTTGCAATGCAGAAAAAGCAAGTGTTGCAGATATTTCAGTAATTACCTCTTTCTTAAATTGTTGGTTAGAGCCAAAATGTTCAGAACCACTAACATCTACCATAAGCATCATGGTAAGTTCGCGTTCTTCTTCAAAAACTTTTACAAAAGGTTCGTTATATCTTGCAGTTACATTCCAGTCTATACTACGTACATCATCTCCAAATTGGTATTGGCGTACCTCACTAAATGTCATACCACGACCTTTAAAGGTAGAGTGGTATTCTCCTCCAAAAATATTATCAGAAAGACGTCTAGTCTTTATTTCTATTTTACGAACTTTTTTTAGTAACTCTTTAGTATCCATACATTCGCCGTTGGCTCATTTAGTACAAAGTAGTTAGTACAAAATATTAAGAAAATTTAGTTCTCTATACGTTGCACTTAATACTGGCACGCTAGTGCCTAAGGTACTTCAACCTCATTAATAATTTTATTAATTATTTCTTCCGAAGTAATGTTTTCTGCTTCCGCTTCATAGGTAATTCCTATACGGTGTCTTAATACATCATGTACAACAGCCCTTACATCTTCTGGTATTACATACCCTCTTCTTTTAATAAAGGCATAACATTTAGAAGCAACTCCAAGGTTAATACTACCCCTAGGAGATGCACCAAAATTAATAAGTGGCTTAAGACTCTCTAGGTTATATTTTTCTGGATAACGAGTAGCAAAAATAATATCTAGGATATATTTTTCTATTTTCTCATCCATATAAACTTCTCTAACTGCTTTTTGGGCACTTAAAATTTGGTTTACACTTACAACAGGTTTCACTTCTTCGTATTTTCCCAATAAATTTTGGCGCATTACCATTTGCTCCTCATTCATTTTAGGATAATCAATAACTGTTTTTAGCATAAAACGGTCTACTTGTGCTTCTGGTAAAGGATAGGTTCCTTCTTGTTCTACTGGGTTTTGCGTTGCCATTACTAAAAAAGGCTTGTCTAATACAAAAGTTTGATCACCAATAGTAACCTGCTTTTCTTGCATGGCCTCTAATAGTGCCGATTGTACTTTTGCAGGAGCACGGTTAATCTCATCTGCTAGCACAAAGTTTGCAAAAATTGGACCCTTCTTAATAGAAAAGTCATTTAACTTCATGTTATAAATCATAGTACCAACCACATCGGCAGGTAATAAATCTGGTGTAAATTGTATTCTACTAAAACTTCCTTTAACCGCTTTAGATAACGTATTAATAGCAAGTGTTTTTGCTAATCCAGGAACACCTTCTAATAAAATATGCCCTTGCCCTAAAAGACCAATTAACAATCTTTCTATCATATGTTTTTGGCCCACAATTACCTTATTCATTTCTGTAATAAGAAGATCAATAAAAGCGCTTTCTTGGGCAATTTTCTCGTTCACTGCGCTAATGTCTACCGTGGTATTTTCTTCCATATAATTATATATATTTTTGGTATTTTTTTATTTTGTTTTTAACAGAAGTGCAAATTGAAAATTTATTCACTCTTTAGCTGTTAACAATTGGTTAAAAAATGAGGTAAACCTCTATTTTTATGAAGTTTTTAAGTCATTTCTTTTTATTTTCACTCCATAACTTGGTATAACGGGTATTTTTAAAGATTCGTTAATTTTTTGGAGTATCCTAAATTTCACATTTTATTGCCTAAATATAACCTTAAAAATGGATAAAACAGCTTTAATTACAGGAGCAACTAGCGGAATTGGTAAAGCAACAGCTTTTCTTTTTGCAGAACATGGTATAAACATAATTATTTGTGGGCGAAGAAAAGAAAGGTTAAAAGAAATACAAAAAGCTTTAAATGAAAAAGTTAAGGTACATATTCTTTCTTTTGATATAAGAGATAAGCACGCTGTACACAATGCAATAAACACTTTGCCCGAAGATTTTTCTAAGATTGATATTTTAATAAATAATGCAGGAAATGCACATGGATTAGATTCTGTTGAACAAGGAAATATTGAAGATTGGGATGCAATGTTAGATATTAATGTAAAAGGACTACTTTATATATCTAAAGCAATTATTCCAAAAATGATAGCTAACAAAAGCGGGCATATTATTAATATTGGTTCTACCGCTGGTAAAGAGGTGTACCCAAATGGTAATGTGTATTGTGCAAGTAAACATGCTGTTGATGCTTTGAACCAAGGTATGCGAATAGACCTTAATAAATATGGAATAAAAGTAGGAGCTATAAACCCAGGACTTGTAGAAACCGAGTTTAGTGAGGTTCGTTTTAAAGGCGATAAAGAAAAAGCAAATACGGTGTATAAAGGATTTACACCCTTAAAACCAGAAGATATTGCAGATATTATTCATTTTGCAGTTACGCGTCCTTACCATGTTAATATTGCAGATTTAGTAGTTATGCCAACAGCACAAGCTAGTAGTACAATAGTGAATAAGGAGTTATGATTAATAAAAGGCTATTAGTAAAAAATCTTCTTGCTCATAATGATGAGAATAGTTTTTATGATAAAAAACGCTTTATAAACATTGGAGAAAAAGAAGGGAAAGGCAAGTTTTTAAAACACGTGTGTGCCTTAGCTAATAGTAATCCTAAGAATAATTCTTTTATAGTAATTGGAGTAGAAGATGAGGATAATAAAATTGTAGGAGTAGATTTTTTTGATGATAGCAAGATTCAAAACTTAGTAAATGCTTATCTAGATAACCCGCCACTAATAGCTTATGAAAACATTCCTTTTCCCCATTTACCGGAAGGTAAAGTAGTGGGTTTAGTAACCGTATCTTCTAACGGAAAAGTATGTTCTCTTCGAAAAAATATTTGGAAATATTATGGAGGTTCTGTTTTTTTTAGAGAAGGCAGTATAAGCTTGCCAAAGGCCTATGATATAGAACTAATAGATAATAATTCGGAAACTGTTGCAACAATAGAAAAACATGCCAAAAACAATATAGAGCTAACTTTAGATGGGGTTATAGATTTTATAAATAATAGGCATAAAGATTTAGAAAGTAACTATAAAGTTTTTAAAGAACAGTTTGTAGTTTGTTGGGCTGGTAATATTAAAAAAGTAAAAGAAGAAACCTACTTTTCTAGGGTAGATATAGAGCTTATAAACGAGCAAGTAAAGTTATTTTATTCCACCTTAGATGAGGTAACAATTACCTATACCAATGACTCTTTTACTACTACAGAATATGTGCAATTAGGTTTAGGAAATAAAGTAAAATATTATCCTTTAGAAGAGGTTACCATTACTTTTAATGACAATGGAAAGTATGCCATAAAAAGTACATTAATATTTAATCCGCCACAGTATAATAAAGAAGATTTGCATCATATTTATAATACGAACAATACGCTACTTTCGAAAATAAAAAAAGGAATTGGTTTAAAAGGATCCGAATTAGAAGATTTAAAACAATTGCCTGCTACTTTTTTAATATGTTATTTAAATAATTTTGAAGAGGCAAAAGAGAAGATGGACAAAGCAAGACCGCTACTTAAAAAAATGGATAGAAAAATTTATAATGACCTTAAAGCTTCATTACGAATTTTACGTAAGGTGCAGTATAATAATTAAGAATTAAAAACAGCATTATGGTTTGGTAAAGAAGAAATTGCCCCATAACCAGTAGTGCTATAAGCTCCCGCTTTATTAGCTTTTTTTACCATTTCGGTTAATAAACTAAAATCTTCCATAATAGTAGAAGTAGAGTTTAAAGAAGCTATTTGGTATAGTAAACAACCAATAAAAGCATCGCCGGCACCAGTAGTATCTACGGTATTAACCTCTATAGTTGGTATAGTTTGTTGTTTTTTCTTAGTACTGAGTAATGTTCCTTTTTTGCCTAACGTTATAACAATAACCTCGGCACCAATTTCATGTAATACACAAGAGCAATCTATTGGGTTGGTTTCTCCAGAAAGTAATTGCGCTTCTTCTAAACTAAACTTACATAAATGCGACTTTTGAATAAAAGGCAGGCATTTTTTTATGAAAACATCCGTTTGGTTATTCCATAAATCACTTCTAAAATTTGGGTCAAAACTTCTAAACGTATTTTGCGTAAGCGCATCAAAAAAGTAACGGTTATAAGCATCTTCTAATTTACCCCCTAACAAGGCAGTTGCAGCACCAAAATGAACTATGTTATTATTAAATTCTTTTTTAATACAAGAATCATACTTCAATTTTTCATCAGCTCCTCTGCTAAAAACAAAATCACGCTCTCCTTTTTCATCTAAAGAAACAAAAGCAAGCGTTGTAAAAGCATCACTCCTTTGCGCTAGAGTTACATCTACATTATTGTCTTTAAGCACTTCTAATAAATAACTTCCAAAAGAATCCTTACCAACGCTACCAATAAACTTACTTAAGCCTCCAAGTTTACTGATAGCACAGGCCACATTTGCAGGAGCTCCACCAGGGTTTCTAGAAAAATCTTTTGCCTTCCCCAAATTGTTTTTTTCAGTTTTAGCAATAAAATCAATCAATAATTCTCCAATACAGAATACTCTTTTCATTTTATCCTTTTTCAGATAACGCTAAAGTAGTTATAAAAATATATCTGTTCCTTTATAAATATTTAGGGTGTTATAATTTTCGTTTGTAATGCTTAGGTTAAAAAAAGTTTTTTAAATGTTTAAAATAGGATATTCCTGATCATAATTACGATTTTTGTACCATGAGAACATTAGTAATAGGAGACATACATTCTGGATTAAAGGCACTGCAACAAGTTTTAGAAAAAGCAGAAGTAACTCCAGAAGACACCTTAATTTTTTTAGGAGATTATGTAGATGGCTGGAGTGAAGCTGTAGAAACAGTAGAATTTTTACTAGAATTAAAGAAAACACATACCTGTATTTATTTAAGAGGCAACCATGATGAGTTATGTTTAGATTGGTTAGTAAAAGAAGAACATAATCCTGTGTGGCTGCAACATGGAGGAACAGCAACTTCTAACTCTTATGCTACAGTTTCTGAAGAAACTAAAAACAGGCATATTGCCTTTTATGAGGAATTAAAAAACTATTATTTAGATAAAGAAAATAGACTTTTTCTTCATGCAGGATTCACAAACTTAAAAGGTATTGAACATGAGTATTTTACAAAAACCTTTTATTGGGATCGTACATTATGGGAATTAGCAGTTTCTTTAAATCCTGATTTACAAAAAGAAGATGCAAATTATCCAGCACGATTAAAAAATTACAAAGAAATATATATTGGGCATACGCCTGTGACAAGAATGGGAAAAACTACACCCCAGAATTTTGCAAATGTTTGGAATATAGATACCGGAGCAGCCTTTAAGGGACCGCTTACTATTTTTGATATAAAAAGTAAGAAAATATGGCAAAGTGATCCTGTTTACACTTTTTATCCTTCAGAAAAGGGAAGAAATTAAAAATAGATGTAGTTTTAGAGGTAAAAACACTATATTATTAACGAACTTTGCAAAAAAATAATTTATGTCTGAAAAAAATATAAGGTTAGAAGTTATGCAGGCTATAGAGCATAAAGTAGAGGGCTTTATAGATTCTTTTCTTATTCCTATTGAAGAGATTTGGCAACCTACAGATTTTTTACCAGATTCACAGAGCGATAATTTTTTAGAATCCGTAAAGCAATTGCGTGAAGAGTCTAAAGAATTAGGATATGATTTTTGGGTTACTATGGTAGCCGATACTATTACAGAAGAAGCATTGCCAACATACGAGTCTTGGTTAATGGACGTAGAAGGGGTAAACCAACATGACGGTAAAGCAAATGGATGGTCTAAATGGGTACGTGCATGGACAGGAGAAGAAAATAGACATGGAGATGTACTAAACAAATATTTATATTTATCTGGAAGAGTAAATATGCGCGAAGTAGAAATTACAACGCAACATTTACTTTCTGATGGTTTTGATATTGGAACAGATAGAGACCCTTATAAGAACTTTGTATATACTTCTTTTCAGGAATTAGCAACAAATATATCGCACAAACGTGTGGGACAAATGGCTAAGAAAAAAGGGAATGCACTTTTAGGTAAAATGTGTACTATTATTGCTGGTGATGAAATGAGACACCATTTAGCATATAGAGAATTTGTAAAAACTATTTTATCTGAAGACCCTTCTGGAATGATGATAGCTTTTGCAGATATGATGAAACAAAAGATTGTTATGCCAGCACATTTTCTTAGAGAATCTGGTGGAAGCATAGGGACAGCTTTTGAAAATTTCTCTAACTGTGCGCAAAGATTAGGAGTTTATACAGCACATGATTATATAGAAATATTAAAGAAACTTAATAGCTATTGGGAAATAGACGCTGTAAGGTCTTTAAATGATGAAGCTCAAAAAGCAAGAGATTATTTAATGAAATTACCAGCACGTTTATTACGTATTTCTGAACGTATGAAATTCCCTGAAGATCAGTATAATTTTAAGTGGGTAGAAGCCAACGGTAGATTATAAGAAACTTTAAAGAGTATAAAAAAGCCCAATCAATAATTATTGATTGGGCTTTTTGTTGTTGGTTATTTAATATTATAATTTTCCGTGATCATGTTCATCTTGCCACTTAGAAAGTTCTTTCCATTTTCCTTCATAAGCCATTTTTGCTTGCATTGGCCATGAAGCTGGATCATGAATTTTATAACGGTCACCACCTCCGTCAAGTACTTTTTGACATTCAGCTACAGTAGATTCAGAAAGGGCTTTCCATGTTTTAATACCTGCGTCTATAAACATTCCAGATATTTTTGGTCCAATACCTTCTACAACTTTTAAATCGTCTTCTTTAATCTTCTTTCCAAATGCAGCTTTTGCGGCATCAGAATCAAAAGGAATAGATGCAATTGCAGCGCCGGCAGCAAAAGAAGAAACTGTTGAAGCAGCAGGAGAAGCAGCTTTAGCAGATAATTTAACAGTACAAGCATCTAAATCAGTTTGTAATGAAGAGCGTTTACTAATACAAGCATCTAAATCTGCTTGTAGTTTTGCATTTTTATTTTCTAATAATTTTAAATCGGCACTATTATCTATGGTAGTTGTTTTACCTTTTCCAATTAGGTAGCCTAAGTAAGCACATATTGCTCCTACTAATAAAGGAATTAACCAGCACCAAATGTTCATATTTGCAAAATCCATATTTTATAATTTTTTTATTGTTTGTTATTTAGTTTAATGTAATTACGGTTCTTCTGTTTTCTGCTCTACCTTCTTCGGTAGCATTGGTTGCAACAGGACTATCTGGCCCTTTAGAAGAGGTGTTTATTTTATCTCCAGAAATGCCATTTCTTATAAGGTATGCTTTACCAAAGTCTGCACGTTCTTGTCCTAGACCTATATTGGTATTACGGTTACCAGTATTGTCTGTATGGCCAACAATAGTAGCAGTAGCACCAGCTACTTTATCTAAATATCTAGAAATATCTGCTATTTTTTGTCTTTGCTCTGCATTAAGGTTAATAGAGGCTTGTGCGGTATTAAAATGAAGCACTAATGGATTTGCTTTAATTTTTTCATAAAGTGCTTTTAATTCATCGTCTGTGTTTTCAGATTTAGAATCTAAACCATAAGCAACAGGACCTAAATAAACATTGTCTTTATCTACCATCTCATCCTTTAAACTACCAAATGTGTTAATTTGGGTAGAAGAAATGCCATTGGTAACTAAATGATTTTTTACTGCATTAGCTCTTGCCAACCCTAAATTAGGAAATGCAGAATCGTTTGTTTCATCACTTTTGTAATATCCAGTAATGTTTATAACCTTAGATGCATTCCCTTCTAAAAAAGATTTTAGACTGGCAATACCAGTTTCTACTTTTGTAGATAAAGGCATAAGAATCTCTGATCCAGACGCATTAAAGTTATAATTATCATTCTCATTAAACGCATAATCGCCATCACTAAACGCAAAGGGGTAAGATGTTGCGGTTGGTTCTGCAGGAACTATGGCTTGTTTGGCGGGTTCCTCTTTTACAGCGGCACCACATTCACTGCAGCACGTAATGTAAAAATAAATACCTGCCAGGATGGTAATTATAATCCCCAGCAGATTCGTAGTTGTTTTTGTCATTGTTAATAATCATTTAGTGTTTAGTCTACAATGTATTAAAAAAATCTTAAAAAAATCTTACGAATAGCTAAAAATCAAGGTAGTAACATTTAATTTCCGGTTAGAGAACATTAAATAAACATACAACTAATACTATTTTATATTTTTTTAATGACAAATAAAAAGCTCTATTACATAGAATAGTAATAGAGCTTTTTGTTAAAGAATTATGTTTTGTTTATAAATCGAACTTTATACCTTGTGCTAAAGGTAGCTCTGTAGTATAATTAATAGTATTGGTTTGGCGTCTCATGTAAACTTTCCAAGCATCAGAACCACTTTCTCTACCGCCTCCAGTTTCTTTTTCACCACCAAATGCGCCTCCAATTTCTGCACCAGAAGTACCTATATTAACGTTAGCAATACCACAATCTGACCCTTGTACAGATAAGAAAGCTTCTGCTTCACGTAAATTATTAGTCATTATAGCAGAACTTAATCCCTGTGCTACTTCATTTTGTATAGCAATAGCATTATGTACGTCTCCTGAGTACTTTAATAAGTACAGTACAGGAGCAAAAGTTTCATGTTGTACAATTTTGTAATGTGGCTTAGCTTCTGCAATTGCTGGTTTTACATAACAACCAGATTCATAGCCTTCTCCAGAAAGCACACCACCTTCTACTATAATGTTACCACCTTCTGCAACAACTTGTTCTAATGCATTTTCATACATTTTAACAGCATCTTTATCTATTACTGGCCCAACGTGGTTAGTTTCATCTAATGGGTTTCCAATTTTTAATTGCCCATAAGCTTTTATAATGGCATCTTTAACGGTGTCATATACGCTTTCATGAATGATTAATCTACGAGTAGAAGTACAACGTTGTCCTGCAGTTCCTACAGCGCCAAAAACAGCTCCGATTACGGTCATTTTTATATCCGCATCTGGAGTTACAATAATAGCATTATTACCACCTAACTCTAATAAAGACTTTCCTAAACGAGCTGCTACTTCTTGAGCAACAATTTTACCCATTCTGGTAGAACCCGTAGCAGAAATTAAAGGAACGCGAGTATCCTTAGTTAGCATTTCTCCTACTTTATAATCCCCATTTATTAAATTAGATATTCCTTCTGGCAATCCGTTTTCTTTAAAAACTTCGGCAGCAATATTTTGGCATGCTATACCACATATTGGAGCTTTTTCAGAAGGTTTCCAAACACAAACATCTCCGCAAATCCATGCAAGTGCGGTGTTCCATGCCCAAACAGCTACTGGAAAATTAAAAGCAGAAATAATACCAACAACTCCAAGCGGATGGTATTGTTCATACATTCTGTGTCCTGGGCGCTCAGAATGCATAGTTAAACCATGTAATTGGCGAGATAAGCCAACTGCAAAATCACAAATGTCTATCATTTCTTGAACCTCACCTAAACCTTCTTGGTAGCTTTTTCCCATTTCATAGGAAACAAGTTTACCTAAAGCTTCTTTTTTTTCTCTTAACTTTTCTCCAAATTGGCGAACAACTTCTCCTCTAAGTGGAGCAGGTTTTGTTTTCCATTCTTTAAATGCAACTGTAGCAGTTTGCATCATTTTATCATAGTCTTCTTTGGTAGTTGCCTTTACTTTACCAATTAGTTTACCATCAACAGGAGAGTAAGATTCAATAATTTCTCCATTAGAAAAGTTCTTAGAACCAGTAGATGTTCCTTCATTAATTTCAGTAACACCTAATTGTTTAAGTGCTTCTTGTATTCCGAATGTTGCTATTTTTGACATTTTATAACTTTTTGAATACTATTTGTTAAATTTTTAGCAAATTTACAAATAAAACTGGTTAATCCTAACAGTTATTTTTTTAGTTATAAAAACCGTTTTACTACTAGTAAAAGTATTGCGACAATTGCGGGTAGTGCTTGTATGTAGAATATTTTTTTGCTTACGGATATTGCGCCATAAATACCAGCAATTGCAACACAACTTAAAAAGAAAATTGCAATATTAGTGGACCATTCTATATTAGATATAAAGAATGTCCATATAAGTCCAGAAGCTAGGAAACCATTGTAGAGGCCTTGGTTTGCCGCCATAGATTTTGTGGGTTCAAATAAATCTGATGGAAAATTTCTGAATACTTTCTTTCCTTTAGTTGTCCAAGCAAACATTTCTAACCAAAGAAAGTAAAAATGTAAAAAGGCAATTATCCCTATTAAAATTTTAGCAACTACTTCCATTTAATTTTCTTTAGTAAATCTTTCATCCACGGGCATTTTTGTTCCACAATTATCACAGGTAAGTAACTCTGGAGAACCATAAAAGTGTTTAAAATGTTTTAGAAAATCTTTTTCAATATTATGTAACTTAAAATAGGTTTCATATAATTTATGATTACAATTATCGCAAAACCATAATAAGCCATCTTCGGCTTCTAAGTCAACTCTTTTACGTTCAATAACTAACCCTATAGAGTTTTCATGGCGTACTGGAGAATGTGGTACTTTAGCTGGGTGTAAATACATATCTCCTGGGCCAAGCTTCATGGTTTTCTTTTCACCATCTTCTTGTATATGTACTTCTATATTCCCTTCTAATTGATAAAATAATTCTTCGGTTTCATTGTAGTGGTAATCCTTTCTTGCGTTTGGTCCAGCAACAATCATTACAATATAATCTCCTGCATCTTTATATAGGTTTTTGTTTCCAACAGGCGGTTTTAATAACTCTCTGTTTTCAGAGATCCATGTAGTAAGATTAAAAGGAGCTTGTATAGGCATTTTGTATTTTTTAAATATTAGAGATAAAAAAACACCAGCAATATGCTGATGTTATAAAATTAATAAAACAAAATGTCTTTACTGTCTTTTATCTAAAGAAGAGTTGTGTATAAAACAAATTGTTATTTATGTCTTTTTTTACACTCACTGCTGTATGTGTAAATTCTCCTTCCATAGTTTTTTTATGACTAGAACTACCAAGCCAGCCTTTAAAGGCTTCATTAGCAGTTTTGTAATCTTTTGCTACATTTTCGGCCACGTATTCTACTTCTAATTCTGTAGATATAGCGGTAGCTCTAGAACTAAAATTGTCATGACTTATGTTTCCTTTAGAAATCATATAATCATTATGTTTATTTGCCTGTTCATGAGCAACAGTACTATAAGTTAATATTGTTTTCCCCTGATCTGACCTATATTCATTTACAATAGAAAGTAATTGTGATTCTATTTCTTCTACGTTCTTAGCTTCTATAAAGTTTGTATCCTCAGTGGTTTCTTTTGTGCAAGAGAAAGCCACAAATACAAATAAAACTAAGAATGCTTTTTGCATACTCATTTTCATATAATGTTCTATTTGTAAGTAGGTTGTTCTCTAACAGAAGTAGGTACTATTATTAAGAAAGGGGATTTCTTAAGTTCTATGTTAATAAGGGGAAACTATTAACGATTGTAATATTAAAGAATTATTGTATTGGTTCTATTAAAATTTACATTTTTTCGATGAAATACTTCTTTTTAGATAAAGTGTATAATTTTTCGGACAATAAAAACGTTTCACCATTTGTAAGTTTTCTTTGTTTTTCAATGAAAACAGGGATGTTATGTGTTAAAAACTCCGTTACTTTTACATAAAATATAATTTCATGAATAGTAAGTCTATTTTTTATCTTTTTTTCTTTCTAATTATTTTAATAAGCTGTAATTCTAAGCAAAAAAATACATCGGATACATTTAATGATTTAAGTAAGTATCAAGATTACATTTCGGAAGTAAGTCATGGAATAATTTCAGTAAAATCAGATGTTAGAGTCGTATTTAATACCCCTATAGAAGGTTGGGAAAATGGGTTAGAGTTAGATAAAAGTTTATTTAAAGTTTCTCCTAAAACGGCAGGTAAAGTAATTGCTTTAGATAATAGGACAATTGCTTTTGTTCCAGAGAAAGCATTTAAACAGGATACAGATTATGCTTTTACACTAGACATAGAAACTATTTTACCAGACCTACCTAAAGAATTAAGAGAAATGTCTTTTGGAGTAAAAACATTAAAACAGCAGTTTAATATTTATACAAATGCAATACAATCTTACTCTAAAAACTACCAGTATATAAACGGGCAATTACGAAGTTCTGATGTACTTACTTTAGAAAATGCTAAAAACTTAGTACGTATTACACATAAAGGAAAAAAAATAACCCCAAAGTTTGATGGTGGCTTAAAAGAAGGAACTCAGTTTTCTTTTACAATAGATAGCATTCAGCGTTTTAAAGAAGACAGTGAACTTTTAGTTACATGGTCTGGAAAAGAATTAGATATAGAAAGTGAAGGTGAAAATAAAATTTCTATTGCTGGAAAAAATAATTTTACTATTCTAGATGTTACTTTAGATACTTCTGAGAATCAAATTATCATATTAAATTTCTCGGATCCAATTAAAAAAAGTCAAAACTTTAAAGGTTTAGTCGTTTTAGAAGGCGATGATAAACCAAAATATTCTGTAGACGGGAACATATTAAAAGTATACCCATCTAAAGAAATGAACGGAACGGCCCAATTAGAGGTTTTTGATGGTATTGAAAGTACAGATGGCTATAAACTAAAATCTAAATATAAAGAACGTGTGGCTTTTGAAGAGATAAAACCACAAGTTAGATTGCTTTCAAACGGTACTATTTTACCTTCATCTAATAATCTTAAGATTAATTTTGAAGCTGTAAATTTAAAAGCAGTAGATGTTACGGTTCTTAAAATTTATGAAAATAACATACTACAATTTTTACAAAATAATAACATAAACGGACAAGGTAATTTAAGAAGTGTAGCAAGACCAATTATTACTAAAAAAATTGATTTAGTAAGTAAATTATCTAATAATATTGGAAAGTGGAAAGCACATGCGTTAGATTTAAAGTCTATTATTACTCCAGAAGTAGGTGCAATTTATAGAGTAGAATTTACATATAAAGGAACCTATAGTTTGTATACCTGTAGTTCTACAAATTTTGAGGCAGAAGACCCAACAGATAGTTTTGATGAAGAGCAAGAGGATAGCTCTTGGGATGGAGTAGAAAATTATTATAACGACTATTACTACAATTATAATTGGTCCGAGAGAGAAAACCCTTGTAACACATCCTATTATTATAATAAAAAAATTGGTATAAATGTTTTGGCTACAGATATAGGGGTTACTGTGAAAAAAGGCCTTAATAAAAGTTATTTTATTGCTGTAAATGATATTGTGAGTACAAAGCCAATTGCAGGCGCAAAAGTTACTTTTTATAATTACCAACAACAAGAAGTAGGAAAAGTTACTACAGATGAAAAAGGAATCTCATTTTTTGATTCAGATAAACTAGCCTTTTTTGCAATTGTAGAAAGTAATGGTCAAAAAAATTATATAAAACTTAATGACGGTAATGCACTTTCTGTAAGTAAGTTTAATGTTTCTGGTGTGCAATTACAAAAGGGAATTAAAGGTTTTATTTTTGCAGAAAGAGGCGTATGGCGCCCTGGAGATAAAATTTATCTTTCTTTTATGTTGAATGATAATGCGAATAAACTTCCTGAAAATCATCCGGTTAAATTAGAACTTTTAGATCCATATAATAGTGTTGTTCATAGGGAAGTAAAAACAAATGGCACACAAAATTTTTACCATTTTAATTTAAAGACAGACGAGAACGCAGTAACAGGAAATTGGTTAGCAAAGGTTTCTGTTGGTGGTACATCTTTTACGAAAACTCTTAAGATAGAAACTATAAAGCCAAACCGCTTAAAAATAAAAACAGCGTTTGATAAAGAGGTATTATCTAGTAAATCTCCAATAGATGGTGAGATTGAAGTAAAGTGGTTACACGGAGCAATTGCCAAAAATTTAAAAGCAGATATTACAGGAAAATTTAATTCTAAAGCCACAACTTTCAAGACTTTTCCTGGATATGTTTTTGATGACCCTTCACGTAATTTTTCTAGTGAAGAACAAGTAGTGTTTAATGGGAAGATTAATGGAGAAGGAAAAGCAAAATTTAATGTAAATCCACAGTTAACAGCAAAGGCGCCAGGTATGCTAAATGCAGCATTCATAACAAAGGTGTATGAAAATGGCGGCGATTTTAGTACCGATGTTTTTACAAAAGAATATTCGCCATATGCTACGTACATTGGTTTAAATGCCCCAAAAGGAGATAAAAGAAGAGGTATGCTTTTAACAGATGTTAAGCATAAATTTGAAGTGGTTTCTGTAGATGAAAATGGTAAACCAAAAGCAACTAAAAACCTTAAAGTAACAATCCATAAAGTAAACTGGAGATGGTGGTGGGATACTTCTGCAGATAATTTATCGTCCTATAGTAGTAGTCAATATAGAGATGAGATTTTTTCAAAAACAATTAGTACAGGTTCTAACGGGAAAGGAAGTTTTGAGTTTGAACTTAAATACCCAGACTGGGGGCGTTATTTAGTACGTGTAGAAGACACCAAAGGTGGTCATGCAACTGGTAAAGCAGTATATGTAGATTGGCCAGGTTGGGCAGGAAAATCTAAAAAAAATGACCCTTCTGCAGCAACAATGTTATCTTTCTCTACAGATAAAGAAAACTATAAAGTTGGTGAAAATGCAACAGTATCATTCCCAAGTTCGGAAGGTGGGAGAGCTTTAGTTACTATAGAAAACGGAAGTGAGGTTTTAGAATCTCTTTGGGTAGAAGCTACCAAAGGAGAAACTAAATTTACATTGCCAATAACCCAATTATATACACCAAATGTTTTTATTCATATTACCTTATTACAGCCGCATGCAAGTACTTTAAATGATAGTCCTATTCGTTTGTATGGTTTAGTGCCAATAGCAGTAGAAAATCCGGAAACTAAATTGCAACCTGTTGTAAAAATGCCAGATGTTCTAAGACCAGAAGAAGAAATAAAACTTACGGTAAAGGAAAACAAAGGAAAAGCAATGTCGTATAGCATTGCTATTGTAGATGAAGGTTTATTAGATTTAACCCGATTTAAAACTCCAAACCCATGGAATACCTTTTATGCTAAAGAAGCATTGGGAGTAAAAACTTGGGATGTTTATGATGATGTTATTGGGGCTTTTAGAGGTAAAATAAATCAGGTATTTGCCATTGGTGGAGATGATGAATTAGCAGGGGCTAAAAATAAAAAAGCAAATAGATTTGCCCCTATGGTGGTGCATTTAGGACCGTTTGAGTTAAAAGAAGGAAAATCTAAAACCCATAAAATAAAGATTCCAAAATATGTTGGTTCTGTTCGTACTATGGTTGTTGCTGGTGATGTTAGTAAGGAAGCATATGGTATTTTAGAAAAAACTACTCCTGTACGTAAGCCATTAATGATTTTGGCTTCTTTACCAAGGAAAATTACACCAGGTGAAAAAGTAACACTTCCTGTTACTGTATTTGCCATGGAAAAGAAAATTAAGAATGTTACTTTAAAAATAAAACAAGACAAAGCTTTTACGGTAGAAGGAGGAGCATCACAATCGTTGAGTTTCTCAGAACCCGATGAAAAGATGGCATATTTTACGCTAAATGTTTCGGATTTTAAAGGAATAGGAAAGGTAGTGGTTGAAGCATCTGGTAATGGCGAAAAAGCATCTTTTGAAATTCCTATAGATGTAGTTAATCCTAACCCTATGACCTCTAAAACAGAACAAATTGTTTTAGATGCTAATGCAGAACAAACAATTTCTTTAGAGTCTTTTGGAATTAACGAAAGCAACTCTGTAGATGTTGAGTTTTCTACCTTACCAGCAATGAATTTTAATGGGCGCATGCAACAACTTATTCGTTATCCGCATGGCTGTGTAGAACAAACAACATCGGGAGCTTTTCCACAGTTGTTTTTAACTTCCATTTTTGATGTTACTTCTAACAAGAAAAAACGAATTCAGCAAAATATAGAAAGTGCTATTAAAAGACTAGGAGGTTTTCAATTAGCTAACGGAGGCTTAGGCTATTGGCCAGGACAAAAACAAGCTAATGATTGGGGAACAACCTATGCAGGGCACTTTTTACTAGAAGCAGAAAAAAGGGGTTATGTATTGCCAATAGGGTTTAAATCTAGTTGGGTAAATTATCAAAAACAAATAGCAAAGCAGTGGCGTTCAGGAAACTCAAGTTCTTCCTTAGCGCAAGCGTATCGTTTATATACCTTGGCTCTTTCTGGAAATGCAGATGTAGCTTCTATGAACAGATTAAGAGAAACTAAAGAATTGTCTAATGATGCCTATTTTAAATTAGCAGCAGCCTATGCACAAATAGGACAAGTAAAAGTAGCAAAAGATTTATTGTTAAAAGCAAAATGGGAGTTTGTTAAGAAAAAGAACTCGTATTATACCTATGGCTCTTCTTTACGAAATAAGGCAATGGCATTAGAAACAGTTGTATTAGTAGAGGATAAAATGAAAGCGCAACAATTAGCAAAAGAAATTGCAATGGTGTTATCTGAAAAAAGATGGTTAAGCACTCAAGAAACTGCTTATAGCTTATTAAGTATGGCAAAGTTTGCCGATATGGTTGGTGGTAAAGGTATTAGTACAAGTATCTCTGTAAATGGAAAATCAGATAAAATAAGTACTTCTAAAACACTAGTAAATAGGAATTTTGAAATTAAAAAAGGGACTAATACAGTTACCATTAAAAATAAAGAAGGGAATACTGTTTATGTGAGTATAGTTACCAATGGTATTTTACCTGTAGGAGAAGAAAAAATAATTACACAAAACCTTACAGCAAATGTGGTATATAAAAATAGAAATGGCTCTACATTAGAGATAGCTGAAATACAGCAGGGAACAGATTTTGTTGCTGAGGTTACCATTACCAATACATCTAGTTCTAAATTAAAAGACATGGCAATGTCTCAGATATTTCCAAGTGGGTGGGAAATTGTAAATACCAGATTTACAGACTTTGGAAGTTTTGCGGAGAATAATGTAACCCATACAGATATAAGAGATGATAGAGCTAATTTTTATTTTGATATGAAACCTAAAGAAAGCAAAACCTTTAGAGTATTACTTAATGCTTCTTATTTAGGAACGTACTATTTACCAGGAGTACAAGCAGAAGCCATGTATAATAATGATTATATGGTACGTACTAAAGGGCAATGGGTAAAGGTGGTGCAGTAATTTTATGAAAATAAATAGGTATTTACAGCATATAAAAAGAACTGTCTACTAAAACAGATTCGGAGGTTTTAGCCCATACTAAAGCCTCTTTTAGAGAAGTAAAAGTTTGTAGTTTAGGCATAAAAACTTTCTCTAACATACCATTAAAAAAACCTCTTTTGGTATAACTAACTATACCGTATCCCCTGAATTTAACATCATGGTTTTTAAACTTTAACCAATCAGACGGAACCACGGAATAGTCATTAATACGATGACTTATGTAAATTAAATCTTGAGATTTATCTTGATAAATACTTAGAAATTCATCTACTAAAAATTTTCCTTGTGCTTCCCAAGAAATAACAACATCCTCTTTTACTTCGCCAACAATAAAATTATCGTACAAGTAAAAATCCCCAAAATCATAACTTAAAATATGAAGGGGTTTTTTGTAAAAAAAATACTCTTTTATTCTTTTCAAAGTATAGTGTACTGCTGTTCTAAAAGCAAAAGAAAAGAATGTTAATGTATTTATTACATTTAATCGGTTAAAAACGAAAAAAGTCTGCCTAATGTAATATTAAGATAAAAAGATTTAGAAATAACAAAATTTGTAGGACAAAACGTTTTTTAATTTATAGTTTTTCATCTGCTTTTTCAGGTAAAACAGTATCAAAAACAAAAGCACCAATTTCTTTTATTGGCTCATAGAGTATAGATTCTTTTTTAGCATCATCACTAATAAAATTTAGTGTATTATTCATACGGTCAAAGAATACCAATAAAGCCCCAACAATTACAGCAACTTTTAAAGCTCCAAATAAAGCTCCAGCCACTTTGTTTAAAAAACCTAACATAGCAAAATCTGCTACTTTAGTTAGTAATTTCCCAGCAACATGGACCAATATAACTATAGCAACAAAAGTAATTATAAAGGAGGCAACATTCATGTAGTGAGCATTCCATTGCATATGTTCTGCTAAATAATCGCCAGTTATGTATGAAAAATGTATAGCACCATAAATTCCTGCAATAAGAGCAATTATAGAAGCAATTTCAACAAAAAGGCCATTTTTAAGACCTTTATAAAGACCCCAAATAAGTAATATTCCTAAAACAATATCTAATATAGCCATGCCTGTTTAATTTAGACAAATATAAAACTTTGATTTGTACCTTTGATTTTTTAAAAATAAAAGACTACAGGTTAAAAAAATAAATAATGTCTAGAGATATAGAGTTAAAAGAGCGCTGGAAAGATTTAGTAGAAAAACTTTCTAAACAATTTGCAGATGGGGATACCTTAGATTTAGATGCCATTATTTATTTAGTTGGTATACAAGAATTAGGACAATATGATAAGAAGTATAAGAAAGACGAAAAATTGAATTTAATGCACATTGCTATCTGCAGGTTATTAGAGCCTTATGGATATTATAAATTTGATTTTTTTGATGAAGAAGGTTGGCCTCATTATATTGTTGTAGAAGAATTACCTGCTTTAAAAGCAGGAGAACAATCCGTATTAATGAAAGAAGCAATTGTGGGTTATTTTCTTGAGAAAGAATATATAGTATAAATAATGAGTTGGATGCGTTCCTAGATTATGAAAAAAAGAATAGCACAGTTTCTAAAAAGACATCCAAAGAAACTTTTTGTTTTTAGTGTGTTATGCATTCTTTATTATTTTTGTCTTCCTAATGTTTTATTTAATAGCCCAACAGCAACCGTAGTAGAGAGTAGTGATAATACTTTAATAGGAGCTACTATTGCAGCAGATGGGCAATGGCGATTTCCAAAAGTGGATAGTGTACCTTATAAATTTAAAACGTGTATTATTCAGTTTGAAGATGCACATTTTTATAAGCATCCTGGATTTAATCCAGTTTCTATGGCTAAGGCTATTAAAACCAATTTGTATGCGGGTAAAACACTTCGTGGAGGTAGTACTATTACCCAACAGGTTATTCGCTTGGCAAGAGAAAATAAGAAACGGTCTTACCTAGAAAAAGTAATAGAGTTAGTTTGGGCAACAAGGTTAGAGTTAAGACATTCTAAAAAGGAAATTTTAGAATTGTATACTAGTAATGCCCCTTTTGGAGGCAATGTAGTAGGTTTAGAAGTAGCGTCTTGGCGGTACTATGGCTTACAAGCTTACCAACTATCATGGGCACAATCTGCTACTTTAGCAGTTTTACCAAATGTTCCAAGTTTAATTTATCCTGGAAAAAACCAAGAGCTATTATTAAAAAAAAGAAATCGACTTTTAAAAAAGCTATTAGAAATAGGTGTTTTTGATAAAACAACATACGAGTTAGCTTTACTAGAAGAGTTGCCACAAAAACCGTATGCTTTACCAAAAATAGCACCACATTTAGTGCAAGAAATTGCAAAAAAATATAAAGGGGAAAGAATAACAACATCTATAGATAGGGGGTTACAAAAAAATGCAAATAGAATAGTAGAAAAACATTACCAAAGATTAAAACAAAATTTAGTGCATAATGCAGGAGTTTTAGTTTTAGATGTAAAAACTAGAAAAGTCTTAGCCTATGTTGGAAATACACCAACAACTAAGGAGTTTCAAAAAGATGTTAATCTAATAAACGCTAATAGAAGTACGGGAAGTGTAATAAAACCATTGCTTTATACTGCTATGCTAGATGCTGGTGAATTGTTGCCAGAAATGTTGGTGCCAGATGTACCCACCCAAATTGCAGGATATACGCCAGAGAATTTTAATGAAGATTATAGTGGCGCTGTAACAGCCAAGAAGGCATTGGCGAGGTCTTTAAATATTCCTGCAGTACGTTTATTACAATCGTATGGTTTAGAAAAATTTCGTGATCAGCTTAATTATTTTAATCTAGAAGGAATTAATAAATCTGCAGACCATTATGGTTTAACCTTAATTTTAGGAGGGGCAGAAAGCAATCTTTGGGATTTATGTAAAAGCTATGCAAATTTAGCTTCTACTGTAAATCATTTTAATGATACCTCTAGCGAGTACTATAAAAACGAATTTGTAGCCCCAATTTTAGAAAAGAAAGAGAACGTAAATTTTGGAGAATTAAGTAGAGAAAAGAACACTTTCGATGCGGGGAGTATTTACTTGACATTTGAAGCTATGAAAGAAGTGAATAGACCAGAAGGGAGCGAATCTTGGGAATTTTATGACAGCAGTAAAGAAATAGCTTGGAAAACAGGTACTAGTTATGGTAATAAAGACGCTTGGGCTATTGGGGTAACAAAAGATTATGTGGTTGGTGTTTGGGCTGGTAATGCAGATGGAGAAGGAAGACCAAACCATACTGGAGTAAGTAGTGCTGCCCCTATTTTATTTGATGTTTTTGATGTGTTACCAAAATTGGACTGGTTTGCAAAACCTTTAGATGAATTTATCGATACTAGAGTTTGTGCTAAAAGCGGGTATTTAGCAACTCCTATTTGCCCATCCATGACCATTTCTATTCCAAATAAAGAAAATAAGATTAAGGAATGCTCTTATCATAAAAACATACAATTAGATGCAAAGAAACAATTTAGGGTAAATTCTTCCTGCGCAGATTTATCCAATACAATAACAGAATCTTGGTTTGTACTACCACCTTTAATGGAGTTTTATTATAAAAAAACGCATCTTGATTATAGAATACTCCCAAGCTTTAAAAGGGCGTGCAAGCCAACAAATGTTTCTCCTATGCAATTTATTTACCCAAAGGATGGAAACAGAATTACGCTTACTAAAGGATTTAATGGAGAAAAGGGAGAACTTATTTTAAAACTAGCGCACTCAAAACAAGAAACGCCAGTGTATTGGTATGTAGATGAAGAGTTCATAAAAGAAACAACTAATTTTCATGAAATTGGAATTATTCCTTCAGAAGGAAAACACAAAATTACAGTTATAGATGCTTTGGGTAATGAAGCTGTTATAAGGGTTATAATAGAGTAAGTAGTTTATAATTATAGTAATATATCTAAGAATAGATTAAGGGTTTTTATAGAATGTATTGTTGTATACCGTTATTTTTGGAGTTCATTTTTATCTATCAACTTCAATTCTTTATGATAGGATACAATTCTGGAATGTGCAGTTCCATCAACTAATAAGATAATTATTAACATCGCAATAGTTGTAATACTAATTGCTCTCCAAGTTGGCGAATTAATAAAGAGAATAAGAAGTGCCGCTATAATAATTAGAATAGGAATAACCTTGAATACAACTGCATATTCTTTTAAAGTACTTTCGGAACGTTCAATTTCAGATTGATAAAAAGACGGTGCATCGGCATTAAATGCTTTTTTAAATTGAGTAATTCTTGATTTATTTGTGAAAAACAAACCAACTCCTATGGTCATAAGTAATAAACCAGCCACTAATGTTGGAATAATGTATGCCTTTGCCAAATCAGTTTTTCCCAATTGCAAAAATCCAACACTTGCTAATAAAAATAAAAATCCAAAAAGAATAAAAAAACGTGTTGAGAAAACCTCGGCTTTTGCCCACTCAGTGGCTATTTTCAATATTTCCATAAAGTTTGTTTATAATTATACATAACACTTATTTATAATATTAAGCATAATTATTAATTAGTTTATTCTCTATTTAATCTAACTTATCTGTAAGGGCAGTAAATATTTTTTTTGGGTTTCTTCCTTTATATAATACTTCATAAACAGCATCTATAATTGGTGTTCCCGACTCTTTGTTAATTTTTTGCATTAGTAAATGTGCACTTTTGGTAGCATAATACCCTTCGGCAACCATACTCATTTCCATCATAGCACTTTTTACAGTATATCCTTTACCAATCATATTGCCAAACATACGGTTACGACTAAAAGTAGAATAACCAGTCACTAATAAATCACCTAAATAAGCTGAATTGTTAATGTTTCTTTTCATTTTATGCACACGTTTAATAAAACGTTTCATTTCACGAATAGAATTGCTCATAAGAACACTTTGGAAATTATCACCGTAACCAAGTCCATGAGAAATTCCAGCAGCAATTGCATAAATATTTTTTAGCATAGCAGCATATTCTGTTCCTATAATATCGTCCGATATTTTAGTTTTTATGTAATGGCTTTTTAAGTTTTCTGCTACAATTGTTGCCTTTTCTTGGTCTGCACAAGCAATGGTTAAATAGGATAATCTTTCTAAGGCAACTTCCTCTGCATGGCAGGGACCAGTAATAACACCAATGTTTTCAAAAGGGATAGCGTACTTTTCATGAAAGTGTTCCCCAACAATTAGTCCAGTTTCAGGTACAATTCCTTTTATAGCAGAGAATACAATTTTGTTCTCTAAAGAAACTGTAAGTTTTTGTAATTCAATATCTAAAAAAGCAGAGGGTATGGCAAATATTAATAAATCGGCATTAGAAACAGCTTCGTTAATATCTGAAGTTAAATGTAATTGTTCCAGATGAAATTCTACAGAGCTTAAATAATTTGGGTTGTGTTTTTCGGTTTTAATATGGGTAATAGCATCTTCATTACGCATATACCAAATAACTTGGTCTTGGTTTTCGGTTAGCATCTTAACAATAGCTGTAGCCCAACTTCCTCCTCCTAAAACTGCAAATTTCATCCGTTTATACATTATAGTATTAATCCTCCAAAATTACCAAAATTTAAGGAGCTTTCTTTAGTACAATATAAGCATTGTAAATTTTTTGGCACAAGGTTTGTTTTGTATTAAGGGAATTTAAAATATTTAAAAGATGAAAGCAGTAAAATTACTTATAGGATTTATATTAGTAGGAACCTTACTTTCTTCTTGTTATGCAGATGTAATAATAGAAGACGAATATATAGAGGAACCAATTTATACTACCAATCAGGTTTTACAATCGTATGACTTATGGTATATAGATATTAACGCGACCAAGGGTAATGGCGAAGTTCCTTTTTTACAGCGAGCATTTACCGTTTCATTTAAAAACGGGAAAATGTATGCTAATAATAATATTGTAGGTATTGGTAACACCGGAAATGGCTTTGGAATCCCTGTAGGATATTATGATGGCTATAGTGGTGCGGTAGATATAGATCATGATGTAGATGGTTCTTGGATATTAGAAGTGCTTACGGTTAATAATAATACAATAGAATTGTATGATGCTGGATCTAGAACATCTTACTTTTTAAAAGGATATTATACAGATACGTTTGATTATGATTACGTGTTTTATGATAACATAAACTACTTTTTGCAAGAGTATGATGCTTGGGAAAAAAGTTATACTAGTGAAGAAGGAGCAATAAATGATTTTGATGAAGAGAATTATTTACAATTTTTACCAGATTACTTTAGGTCATCTATAGATAAAAATGGCACCTCTATTTCTAGATTACAGTGGGATTTTGAAGGAGAATATCAGGTGTATGACATAGAAAACGATGAAACGCTTAAAACTTTAACACTTGCATATGATTTCATGGGCAATGATTACTTTGAACTATACGTTATTAATGATAGTACTATAGAGCTATATCACCCAGATAGTAAAACGGTTTATGAGTTTACAGGAAAAGGGTATCAGCAGTACTTAAAATCGGGAAAAAGCTCGGTAAGTAAAAAGAGAAAAAAGACTTCGAATCCTACAATGAATGTAAAACGAAGTAGAAAAATAAAGTAACAAGAAAGTCTTATTAAAACTTTCTTAGAAGAATTTTTTGGTTGGTTATTTAGTTAAGAACCGCTTTAAGCAATATGTTTAAAGCGGTTTTTTATTTTGGTTATTCTGTAACGGTTTGTTATTAAGGACACTAAGAAGTTTAAATTTTTAATAAAAATTAGCTATATCCTTAATTATTAAACACTTTGAGGTGTTCCAAAAGAAATTGTTCTATTTTTGCGCCCTTAAATTAGTGATGTGAAAAAGTATCTAAATCTTTTCGATTTTAAACAAAAAGTAAATTATAAAACAGAAATACTATCTGGATTAACGGTAGCCCTAGCATTAGTGCCAGAAGCAATAGCTTTTGCGTTAATTCCAGGATTTTCTCCTTTAACAGGCCTTTATGCTGCTTTTGTATTGGCATTAATTACTTCTATTTTTGGTGGTAGACCAGGAATGATTTCTGGTGCAACAGGTGCTGTTGCCGTTGTCTTTATAGGTCTTATTTTAGAATTAAAAAGAAACTTTCCAGGAATTGAGCCAGAGACAATTCTTAATTATGTCTTTGCCACTGTTATTATAGCAGGGGTTTTACAAATATTAGCCGGAGTTTTACGTCTAGGTAAATTTATACGTTTAGTACCGCATCCTGTAATGTTCGGGTTTGTAAACGGTTTAGCCATTATTATTTTTATGGCACAGTTTCCTAATTTTTATCAAAAAGGAACAGAAAATCTTTTAGAAGGGAGTGCTATGTATGTAATGCTTGGTTTAACTCTCTTAACTATGTTAATAATTTGGGGATTACCAAAGTTAACAAAAGCAATACCTTCTTCATTAGTTGCTATTATAGTAGTTTCTGCAATTGTTATTGGTTTTGGTGTAGATACCCTTACAGTAGCAGACACCATGAAAGAAGGAGAGTCTATAAAAGGTGGTTTTCCTCCCCTCTCTATTCCTAATATTCCATTAACATTAGAAACTTTTAAAATTATTTTTCCGTATGCTGCAATTGTAGCTGGTGTAGGTTTAATAGAAAGTTTACTTACCCTAAATATTATTGATGAGATTACAGATACTAGAGGTAGTGGCAATAAAGAGTGTGTAGCACAGGGAACAGCAAACATACTTTCTGGGTTTTTATCAGGAATGGGTGGTTGTGCAATGATTGGGCAAAGTTTAATTAACACCTCTTCAGGAGCTAGAGCTCGTTTATCTGGAATAACAGCAGCAGTAATGCTTTTGGTATTTATAATGTTTGGGTCTAATCTAATAGAGCAGTTACCAATGGCTGCTTTGGTAGGATTAATGTTTATGGTAGCTATAGGTACGTTTGAGTGGGCAAGTTTTAAAACTTTTAGAAAAATGCCAAATTCTGATGTTATAGTAATGGTACTAGTAACTTTAATTACAGCTATAACTCATAATCTTGCTGTAGCTGTATTATTAGGAGTAATAATTTCTGCACTTGCATATTCTTGGGAAAATGCAAAACGTATTAGAGCAAGAAAACATGTTGACGAGGATGGAATTAAGCATTATGAAATTTTTGGCCCTTTGTTTTTTGGTTCTACAACACTTTTTAATGAGAAGTTTGATGTTCAAGGAGACCCAGAAGAGATAATTATAGACTTTAAAGAAAGTAGAGTAGCAGATATGTCTGGTATAGAAGCCTTAAATAAACTTACAGAACGTTACCAAAAAGTGGGTAAAAAAGTACATTTAAGGCATTTAAGTAAAGATTGTATACGCTTACTTAAAGATGCTGATGATATTATAGATGTAAATGTTTTAGAGGATCCTACTTATAAAGTAGTTGCTAAATAATTTAAATGATCGCTTAGGAATAACTCCTAAGCAATCATTTAAATTAGTGTTTTAACGTATACCAGTAATAATTTTACTATCTCTTGTTGTGTTATACTTTTTAAAAAGAAGATTTACTGTTTTTTTATAGTTAGGGTTGTTTATTAAATTATTTTTTTCCTTTTCAGTAGGGTCTTTCTTTAAATTAAATAAAGCATAAGGTTTTCTGGTAGTATAGGTTTTATCCTTTTTATCAATAGTAATTATAAGTTTAAAATCTCCATCAATAATAATTCCTTCTTGAGCTGTACCACTTTGTAACATTAGAAAAGGGTGAGGTCTTAAGTTAGATTCTCCTAAGAATATGGGTAATAAAGAAGAAGAATCTAAGGCGTTTTCAGAATCTAATTCTTGATTTGTTATTTCTGCTAAGGTTGCCATAACATCTAAACCAATAATAGGAACATCGGATTTAGAGTTTGGTTTTATCTTATTTGGCCATGAAGCAATAAAAGGAACACGATGGCCACCTTCATAGCAAAGATTTTTATGCCCACGGTAAATACTGCTAGAATTATGATTAGCCTTTAGCGTAT
Source organism: Maribacter vaceletii (assembly GCF_003634105.1). Classification (GTDB taxonomy): domain Bacteria; phylum Bacteroidota; class Bacteroidia; order Flavobacteriales; family Flavobacteriaceae; genus Maribacter_B; species Maribacter_B vaceletii. Next base: position 1,293,571 of record NZ_RBIQ01000007.1, read on the forward strand.
TAGGAGTATGTAAACCACCATTGTCTGATGTTATAATTATTAAAGTATTATCGTACAGTTTCTTTTTCTTTAAAGATTGTACAAGCATTTCTATTTGTATATCTAGTTCTTTAACTAGGTCTAAATGATTAGATGGAGTTGTACCTGCTACTTTTTTACCATTTAATTCTTTAGATGGGGTATGTGGTAAATGTACCGCTTGAGTAGAGTAATACATAAAGAAAGGCTTTTTTTCTTCTCTTTTTTCAATATAAGAGATAGCCTTATTAGCTAAAACACCACCAATTAAATGAGGATCCCAATTACTATCGCCTAACCCTTCTAACTTATCCAGTTTAACTCCTATTTTGTCCATGTCTTTTTGCGATATGTAGTCAATACGAGAATCATTCTGTAACGGCATCATATTTCCATTTTCATAGACAGCATAAGGAGAGGCTTGTATTCCTGCAGCAAGTGTTACACTATAATCAAAACCGTTAGATTGTGGGCCACCAGAAACAATTTTTCGAATATCTACTTCTGTTTCTGGCTTATTTCTTAACCCTCTATATATTTGGGTGGTATCCCCTTTTCTGAAATAATTTCCTCCTAAATGCCATTTTCCAAAAAATGCAGTTTGGTAACCTGCGTTTTTCATAAGTTTCCCTAGAGTAAGTTGGTTGGGTTTAATAGGAGATTCTTGGTAAGCACCCCAAACTCCCCAAGGAAAATCACTACGGTAGCAATGATTACCAGTCATAATTGCATAACGGGAAGGAGCGCAAAGAGCAGCTGGTGAATGGGCATTGGTAAATATCATTCCGGATTCAGATAATTTATCAATCGTTGGAGTTTCAACAATAATTTTATCCGAATTAATTTTTCTATAGTGAGATATATCTCCAACACCTATGTCGTCTGCAAGAATTACCACCACATTTGGTTGTTCTTGGGCGTTAGCTAAAGAAAAAATTAGGGATATATTCAGAAAAAAGAATTGGAACAACTGTTTTTTGAAAGTATAAATCATATTTTTTATTTAAAGTAATTTGGATAAATGTATTTTAAATTTAAAGTGTCTCCTGTGTTTTTTTGCCATTGTAGCATAGCAGCCCCCATTTTTTTTAAAGTTGGTGTTTTCGTTTTATCTGTAATTATATTTTTAGTTTCCCAAGGATCTAGTTTTAAATTATACAATTCTGCAGCTTTAGCTTGGGGATATAAGATAAGTTTATAATTATCCTTGACAATAGCTCTTTGGTCATTAAACATAGCTAGGTATATAGATGAATAAGGGCTTACTATAGTATTATCCTCTATCTGTGGGACTAAGGAATTAAATTCAATATATTCAGGAATGTCTATTCCTACTAACTCTAATATAGTTGGGTATATATCTTGTAGATATATACGTTCTTTTTTCTTTTTATTTTGTGGCATTCCAGGGCCCATTATTATTAAGGGTGCTTTTGCACTTATATCATATAAACATACTTTACCTGCAACCCCATTTTCTCCAAAACTTATACCATGATCGGACATAAATACTATTATAGAATTTTCATATAATCCATTGTTTTTTAAAGCAGAGATAATGTCTCCGATACGATCGTCCATATGGGTTACCATTGCATTATTTTGTTGGTAACGATTTTTCATAGTTTTAGGGTTTAAAGGCGCAGAGGTGTAATTATATTTTATATTTGGATGTAAAGGGCCAGCTTTTACGCTAGGGGGTAATATAACCTCTTTTGGAGGATACATATCATAATATTTTTGTTCTGTTTGCCTGGGAACATGCGGAGCATTAAATGCGGTGTATAAAAAGAAAGGTTTTTTCCTTTTAGCAGCCATTTTAATAAACGCTACAGACTCTTTTCCTACTATATCAGTATAATGGCCATCTTTACTATTATAAGTCTTTAATTGCCCTGGTAATATGGTGCCATAATTATCAAAGGTTGCTTTTGGAGATTTACCAAGTGCATGCCATTTTCCAGTTACGTAGGTTTCGTAACCAGCAGTTTTTAAGCGTTCTGTAAGCGATGGGCCTGGAACATTTTTTTTAGTAATTTTAGATGCATTCCATAAAAAAGTTCCATTAAACAGCATAGTTCTACTAGGAATACATACAGCAGGAGACCAGCACCCCATATTATAGGCATTGGTAAAATAGACACCAGATTCTGCTATTTTATCTATGTTAGGTGTTTTAATATTTCCAAATCTGTAGGCGCCTACGGCAACATTACTTTGGTCATCAGATTCTATTAAAATAATATTAGGCTGGGCTACTCCAAAAAAATGTACTAAAAATATAGCTATACTAAAAAGTAATTTTTGCATTTTCTTATTTTTTGATTGGTTCTAGAGTATATGCTCTTACCCAATCATAATACGTTGTGTTTTTAGTGTCATTGGCTAATTCTTCTGGAGTTGGTGGAGTTTCCCAATTATAGGTTTCTGTAACCATATGCATGTACATAGGCTTGTTAAATGGAGTTTTGTTATAATATGTACTAGGGTTCATTGTAAATTGATATACACCATCTAAATATATTTTAATAGTAGTAGCGTCTACCCACCAACATCCATAAACATGATAAGCTTCATTTGCAGGGGGATTTATTTTAGCAGTCCCTCCTTGCGATTTTGTAGATTTTTCGCCATTACAATCGGTATTAAAAATGTGGGTGTTAGAGTGGAGTTTAGTTCTAAAATCTAGTTTTCTTTTTTGTTGCCCAACAACTTCAACTATATCTAATTCATGTTGTTCTCTTGGGCAATCTTTAGGGTTTGGTTTATTTTTCATCCAGAAGGTAGAAGACATACTAATGCTAGATGCTTTCATTTTGGCTTCATAATAACCGTAAAATCCATCTTTAGCAACAGATGCTACTGCACCTCCTTTAATAGTATATTTTTTGTCTCCCTTTAAAACAGAATTTTTTATTTGTAAGTTACCGTCTTTCACAGATACTTGGGAAGCTCTAAAAGTAGCTGGAGGCCTTCCATTTACCCAGTAAGGGGATCTATCATACCATTTATCAGCATTTAATTTTGTGCCATTAAATTCATCTGTAAACTTTTCATTTTTTACCCATTTGTAACCTTCAGGTGCATTAGGAGTTTGTGCTGTTAATTGAAACGTAATTATAAATAAAATTAAATATGCAATTTTCTTTTTCATAATGATTAGATGTGATCATTTTAATCGTTGTGTAAAGCTATGCATATTGTCTTCTAAATACTGCTACATATGGTCTATAAAATAACACTGTTGTTTACAAAAAAAAAGCCACCTAAGTAGGTGGCTCTTGTATATTATAGTTTTTTAAAAGTCTTATAAAGTTCTAAGATACTCTAAAATTGACCTTGCATCTCCTTCACTAAGGTTTTGGTTTATCATAATTGCATTGTTATATTCTTTTAATAAAGCCTGTGCAATAGGGTCTTCTTTTATCATCTTATCTGGGTTTAAAATCATATTCATTACCCACTCTGGGCTTCTACGATCTAATACACCTTTTAAAGCAGGTCCAATCATACGTTTGTCTACCATATGGCAAGCTGTACAAACTGTTCTAAATTTTTCTTCACCTGCAGTAGCCATATCTGTATTAATATCAGCATCAAGTGTTATAGCAGTAATTGGCCCTACTCCTTTATTACTTAAATCTACTGGTACTTCTTGAGTCTCTGTTGTAGTTTTTGCTTCTGTTTTGGTTCTGTTCATTTCAAAACCAGGTTTTTTTTCTTCTTTTTTCTCTCCGCAGCTTACGATTAAAGCTCCTAATGCTAAAATGCTGAATATTTTTTTCATTGTTTTGTTTGATTTTGCGCCTAAGATAATAAATAGAAAAAATTAATACACTTCATTAAAGAAATTTAACCCTCTTTTTTCGCTATAAGTAATGTTTTCTTTGCCAAAAAAACCAACATGGCCACCAAAATTAGGAATTTCAAAATATAAAGAGAGGCTATTTTTTGCCTCTAAATATGGATAACAATCGACTCCTAAAAAAGAATCATTTTTAGCATTTATTAATAAAGTTGGAATTTTAATATTGGGTAAAAACTGAAGAGAACTACAATTTTTATAGTAATCTAAGGCGTTTTTAAATCCATGTGCTTTGCTTGTATAGGTATCATCAAAATCTTTTAAAGTCTTTATGTTTTGTATTTCTTTTGTTGAAATTAAATCTGGAAAAATTTCTAGTTTTTCAACTAATTTTTCTTTTAGGTGCTTTTTAAAACGTTTAGCGTATAAAATGTTATTTGTTTTTAAAAACTGTTCTTGAGAGTTTTTTAGATTACATGGAACAGATATTGCCACGGCAGATTTAATTTGTGAAGGAACTTTTGTAGGCCGTTCCCCTAAATATTTTAAAACTAAATTTCCTCCTAAGCTAAACCCTTTTAAGTAAAGCTCATCATAATTTTTATTTTCTAGAATATGGCTAATTACAGCGTTTAAATCTTCAGTAGCACCAGAGTGGTAAGAACGGAATAAAGTGTTGGTTTCGCCACTGCAGCCTCGTAAATTAATAGAGCAGCAATCATAATTAGATAAATTAAATAGTTTTGCACTTCCTAATACATAAGCTCTTTGCGCGTTGCCTTCTAACCCATGAACTATAATAGCAACTTTGTTTGTTTGGCTTTTAGAATAGCTCCAATCTAAATCTAAAAAGTCTCCGTCTGTTAAAACTATTCTTTCTCTTTGTTGTTTTACTCCAGAAACTTTTCTAAATAAACCTGAGTAAATAGTAGAAAAATGACCATTTTTAAACAGTAATGGAGGGTGGTATAAAGAAGGGATAATTGGCATTAGTTAGAATAATTCTTAGATAATTCTGATAAAACGGTAATTGCTTTTTTTGCATCTTTTTTATCTATAAAAATATGATCGTGATAATAGCCTGCAATTACATTACAACTAATATTGTGTTTTGCTAATTCTGAAGAAAATAATGCAGTTAAACCTACAGCATCTAAAGAAGAGTGTATCATTAGAGTAATCCATGCAGCAACATATTTATAGGTAAGACCTAAAGAGTCTGCTTTTTGTTGTTCCATAACAATTGTAGTACCTTCTTGTTCTTTAAACTCGCAAATAGTATCTTTTCTATCTATTAGATTTATATTTTTAACGGTTGTAAAAACATAACTTCCTTTATTTAATTTAGGAGTCATTCCTTCTATTAACTTACTCAAATCTAATTCTCCAGACATATTATTTAGGATATATTTCTAGATATTTTGTTTGTTCTTCAATGGCAAATTGAAATTCAGATTTTAGATTAGTGACCAACTGGGATACAGAAGTGGTATTCTCTATAGTAGCTACTCCTTGCCCAGCAGACCAGATAGTTTTCCATGCTTTAGCCTCGGTATCCATTTCTTTTCCAAAATCTATTTTTGTATCTTTTTTTAAATCTTCTTCTGTAATACCAGCAGCTTGTAAACTTGCTCCCAAAAAATTGGCATGTACTCCAGAGATAGATGCCGTATAAACAACATCACTGGCTCCAGCCTCAATAATCATTTTTCTATATTCTTCTGTAGCTTTACTTTCATTCGTATTAATAAAACGAGTACCCATGTATGCCAAATCTGCTCCCATTTGTAATGCAGAAGCAATATCTCTACCAGTACTTATACAACCAGAGAGTAGAATAGTTTTGTCAAAAAACTGTTTTATTTCAGAGACTAAAGTCATAGGATTTATAGTGCCTCCATGTCCGCCAGCCCCTGCCGCAACTAAAATTAAACCATCTACACCGGCACCAGCCGCTTTTTTTGCATGACGTTTTTTAATCACATCATGAAAAACTAGTCCACCATAGCTATGAATAGCGTCTACTACTTGAGATACTGCACCTAAAGAAGTAATTACTAACGGCACTTTGTATTTAATACATAGTTTTATATCTTCTTGTAACCTTGGGTTAGTTGGGTGCACAATAAGGTTAACACCAAATGGAGCTGCTTTTTTGCCAGTTTCTTTTTCAAAAGCACTTAAAGCAGTTTGTATTTCTATAAGCCATTCTTCAAACCCTTCACTGGTACGTTGGTTAAGAGCAGGAAAGGTGCCTACAATACCATTTTTGCAACATTCAATAACTAATTGCGGTCCAGAAATTAAAAACATTGGGGCAGCAACGGCAGGTAAAGAGAGCTCTTTTATAAAAGATGGTTTTGTAATCATAGATGTTTGCTTTAGAGTTAACTATTAAAATTAAGAATATTTTTTTCTTAAAATGTTCCTTGTTCTTCAAAACTATACTATTTTTATGAAGTATTATGCATGCATAACAAAAAAATAACTATGTATTTAAAAGATTTTGAAATTCGATGGAGTGATGTAGACGCTAATAGACATTTAGCAAACTCTGCATATTTAAATTTTATGAGCCATACTAGAATGGCTTTTTTAATGGAATTAGGCTTTACACATAAAACTATGGAAGAAGAGGGGATTGGTCCAGTAGTTTTTTATGAACATATGTATTATTTTAAAGAAGCTTTTCCTGGTAAACCCGTAAAAGTATCTATGGAAGTTGTTGGTATGAGTGAAGATGGTAAATTTTTTGAATTTCACCATAATTTCTACGATTACAAAGGAAGAAACTTTGCACATTGTGAAATGATGGGTGCTTGGGTAAATTTAAAAACTAGAGCATTAACAGGTCTTAATCAAAGTTTTTTAAATGCATTCTCTAAAGTAGAGAAACCTAAAGGATTTAGAGTGCTAACAAAAGAAAATACTAGGAAATTTGCAAGAGTTCCTAAGGATTTGGAATAGGTTTTTTACTTACTAGATACACCCCAAGCATTATAAGTAATGTAGCAACTATTTTTAGTGTATCTATATGGTCTTTGCCAGCTAAAACTGCAAAAAGAATGCCTATTATTGGTTGTAAGTAAACAAAAGAACTAACGGTAGATGCTTTTAATTTGGTTAATGCAAATATGTTAAAGAGGTATGTTAAGAAAGTGGTACAAACAATCACAAAAACAACTCCACCTACGGCACTTTTGGGCATTGTAGCCCATTTAACTTCTAAAAATTCTGGTACTGTAATAGGGCTACAAAGAATAGTGCCTATAAGAAATAGCCATTTCATTAAAGTAAATGGATGGTATTTATTAAGAAGTTTTTTAACTAAAATAAGATAAATGCCGTAGCTAACAGCATTTACAATAAAAAGTAAATTTCCTAGTGGAATATTAGGAGCATCTTGCCTTATTTCTGCTCCAAAAAGTATCAATGTTACAGCACCTATAAAGCCTAAAGTTATACCTATTCCTTTTTGCAAAGTAATTTTTTCTTTTATCAAAAGTGCAGATAAACTAACAACTAAAATAGGGCTAACCGTAATTAAAACAGAACTGTTTATTGGCGTAGATAAAGCTAAACCTTTAAAAAAAGAAAGCATATTAATTCCCATTCCCGTTATTGCACAAATAAGAACTCTTCCCCAATCTTTTTTTTCTATAATTTCTTTTGGCACAAAAAAAGAAACAGCCCAAAATAATAAAGTGGCACCTACTAAACGTAACATAATAAAACCAAAAGGTTTAACATAAGTAGGCATAACCCCCTTAGCAATAGTGTGGTTAATACCATAAATTGTAGTTGCACCTATTGCTGCAAGGATAGCAAGTGTTCTAGTATTCAAGAATGTATATTTAGTTTTGCATCTGCAACCGTTTTTTTACTGTTTCCAATAAAAATTTGGTTGCCATTAATTAATACAGGCCTCTTTAAAAAAGTATAATGTTCTAGAATAAGATTTTTATAATCGCTCTCGGATAATGATTTTTCTTTTAAGTTCCTTTCTTTATATAATCTAGCTCTTTTACTAAATAAAGCTTCGTAAGAGCCTGCTAACTCTTGCATTTTTAATAACTGTTCTGGAGTAATTGCACTAGCCTTAATATCCTGCATTTCAAAGTTATCTAGAGGTTGTAATTCTTTAATAATTCTTTTACAGGTATCGCAAGTGGTTAAGTAATATATTTTTTTCATTTTTTTACTTCAAAGTTTACTAAGCAAAGAAACCTAATTAAAGCCTAATTTTCTATTTTTGGAATAATAAATTATAAGGCCTTTAATTTAAATTAAAAATCACGTGGAAAACCTTTTTGACATTATACTTAAAAACAGAACAATATTATCTAGAGTATTAGAAAGTACCCCTAAAGAAAAATTAGTTAAAATACCTGCAGGGTTTAATAATAACATTTGGTGGAATATTGCTCATGTTGTTGTTACACAACAACTATTAGTATATAAAATGAGTAATTTGCCTATGAAAGTAGATACTTCTTTTGTTGCTAAATTTAAAAAAGGAACTACACCTGATGGTACGGTAACAGATGCGGAAATAGAAACAATAAAGAGTTTTTTATTGCCAACTGTTACATGGTTAAAAGAGGATTACAAAAAAGGTTTGTTTAAAGAGTTCAATGAGTACACAACATCTGCTAACGTAACTTTACGTAATGTAAAGGATGCTATTGCCTTTAATGTTTTTCATGAAGGTTTGCATTTAGGTGCAATTATAGCATTGAAGAAAGCACTTATTTAACCTTAACGGCTAAGTATTTTTTAACTTCTGAATAAGGAATTGTTACCTCTATAGGTCCCTCTGCAAAAGAAGATACTTCATATTGGTTATAAAGTAATTGTATGCCATTTGGGGTAAAACCAATATTTTCGGGTAAATAGAAAGCATCTTCCTCGAACATAAAACCAGTATAATTTATAGGTTGGTCTTGGGGTATGTTTTCTTGAATCCTAAATTTAATTTCAGCAAATTTTTCAAAATTAAATTTGGTATTAAAAAGTTCCCAATTTTCTATTTCAGCACCATTTTTTTTACTAAAATTTAAATATTTTTTTGCAGAATAGCCATGTGCCCCACCAGTAAAAATGTAAGAGTCTAAAGCTATAGTTAAAATATCTTTATTTTCATATAATACCTCTCCATTAATAACAGCTTCCCACTTTGTAGATTCTTCAGGAAATTTATCTTTTAATTTATTATAACCTTCATTAAAAGATACAATTGCAGTTTTTATAGAAGTAACATTAGTTGCTTCATCAAAATTTAAAAGGATAATAATTTCTTCTTGTAAAGCAGTATTTATGTTTTTAGAAATAGTAGTTTTTTCTAATGCTTTTGGAATATCAATAGTCACTGCAGGACAATTTTTACAAGTTTTATCTTCAATCAATAAAGTTTCAAAAGTTAGTAGTGTTTCATTTTTACAGCTAATAGAAACAAGTAATAAAAGAAGTAGTATATAAATATATTTCATAGAAAGAGATAATAATTTTAATGCCACAAAAATACGGTTTCGTTATAATCTCCAAGGAGAATACTGTAAATTTAAAATAGTATTAACTAATTCTTTTTTATGACTAATAAATCTTTAAAATTTAATAGTAAAACGATACATGGTGGGCAAGAGCTAGAAAAAGCATATGGGGCGGTTATGCCTCCAATTTATCAAACATCAACTTTTGCTCAAGAAAGTCCAGGGGAGCATAAGGGTTATGCGTATGCTAGGAGCGCAAATCCAACAAGAACAGCTTTAGAAAAGGCAATGGCGAGTATTGAAAATGGTAATTATGGGTTGGCTTTTGGTAGTGGTCTTGCGGCTATAGATGCTATAATAAAATTACTTAGCCCAGGGGATGAGGTTATATCTAATAATGATTTGTATGGTGGTAGTTATAGATTATTTAAACAAGTTTTTGAAAAATACGGAATAGTGTTTCGTTTTATAGACATGCATAATGCCGTTTCTATAGAACCTTATATTACTAATAAAACAAAACTCATTTGGTTAGAGACTCCCACAAACCCTATGCTTAACATAATAGATATTAAGGCTATTACAAAAATAGCAGAAAACCATGAGGTTTTAGTAGCGGTTGATAATACGTTTGCATCTCCATATTTACAAAGACCTTTAGATTTAGGAGCAGATATAGTTATGCATTCTGCTACTAAATATTTAGGAGGACATAGTGATACTGTTTTAGGTGGTATCATTGTTAGAGATAAAGCATTAGCAGATAAGCTCTATTTTATACAGAATGCAAGTGGAGCTATATGTGGCCCTATGGATAGTTTTTTAGTACTTCGTGGAATTAAAACATTACACGTAAGAATGCAACGTCATTGCGAAAATGGAAGAACAATTGCAGAATTTCTTAATCATCATTCTAAAGTAGAAAAAGTGTTTTGGCCAGGTTTTACTAATCATCCTAACCATGAAATTGCAAAAAGTCAAATGAAAGATTTTGGAGCAATGTTATCTTTTCTCCCAAAAGGTGCAGATTATAAAAAAGCTATTGCAATTATAAAAAAACTCTCTCTTTTTATGCTAGCAGAATCTCTTGGTGGTGTAGAGAGTTTAGTTGGGCACCCTGCAAGTATGTCTCATGGGGGAATGACTAAAAAAGAACGTGAAAAAGTTGGAATTAAAGATGCGTTAATTAGAATTAGTGTTGGGATAGAAGATGTGCAAGATTTAATTGAAGATTTAGAGAATGCTTTAAGGTAATTAGTAATACATTGTGAAAAAAGCATGCTTTTTAAAGAGAACAATAAAAAGGTGCAATTTAAAGTTTTTTAACAATGTAGGATTAAGATTGTTAAATTAAGATTATGATAATTTAACTAAAAAAAATAGCGATATAATTATAGTAATGTCATAATTTCGCCGTTATATTTCTAAATTGTTAAAACATAATATATTAAAATAGCTTTATGGAGGCAAAAATTAAAGGTTTTATGGATGAGGTTAAGGCAAGAAACGGCCATGAACCTGAGTTTATCCAAGCAGTACAAGAGGTAGCAGAAACTGTAATACCATACATTGCTAGTAATGAAATTTATAATGGCAAAAACATTCTGTTAAGAATGGTAGAACCGGAACGTTTAATATCGTTTAGAGTTGCATGGGTAGATGATAAAGGAGAAATACATGTAAACAGAGGATATCGTATACAAATGAACTCGGCAATTGGTCCTTATAAAGGAGGCTTACGTTTTCATCCTACAGTAAACGCAAGTATTCTTAAGTTTTTAGCTTTTGAGCAAGTATTTAAGAACAGTTTAACTACACTGCCTATGGGTGGTGGTAAAGGTGGTTCAGATTTTGACCCTAAAGGTAAGTCTGATGATGAGGTAATGCGTTTTTGCCATGCATTTATGTTAGAGTTAAATAGGCATATAGGTCCTAATACAGATGTACCTGCAGGAGATATTGGTGTTGGTGCAAGAGAAATTGGGTTTCTTTTTGGAATGTATAAAAAAATAAGAAACGAGTTTACGGGAGTTTTAACCGGTAAGGGTCTTTCTTGGGGTGGTTCTAAAATACGCCCAGAAGCAACAGGCTATGGTACAGTATATTTTGCACAAAGCATGTTAAAAACTAAAGGGCAAGAGATAAATGGAAAAACGGTTGTTATTTCTGGTTCTGGTAACGTAGCACAATTTGCTGCAGAAAAAGTACTTCAATTAGGGGGTAAGGTGGTTACACTTTCAGATTCTGCGGGGTATATTTACGATAAAGACGGTATAGATGAAGAGAAGCTAGCTTATGTTATGGATTTAAAAAATAACAAGCGTGCTCGTATTTCTGAGTATACTAAAAAATATAGCTCTGCAACCTATCATGCTGGAGAAAAACCTTGGGGAGTTACTTGTGAAATTGCATTACCATGTGCAACGCAAAACGAATTAAATGTAGAACACGCAAAGCAACTAATAGCAAATGGGTGTATTTGTGTTGCAGAAGGAGCAAATATGCCATCTACAGCAGATGCTTTTCATGATGCCAAAATACTTTTTGCTCCAGGAAAGGCTTCTAATGCTGGCGGTGTTGCAACTTCTGGATTAGAAATGTCTCAGAATTCTCTTAGAATTAGTTGGACAAGAGAAGAGGTAGATGAAAGATTAAAAGGGATTATGGAAGAAATTCATAATTCTTGTATTGAATTCGGCAAAGAAGAAGATGGTTTTTGTAATTATGTAAAAGGAGCAAATATTGCTGGTTTTGTTAAAGTTGCAGATGCTATGTTAGCGCAAGGTGTAATTTAAACCTAAATATAAATAGAAAATTAAGGCTTTCCAGTTTCTGGGAAGCCTTTTTATTTTATTACAATTATCTTTGTACGGATATAATAACCTATATGCAGGTAACAACTAAAGCTATAATATTATCTTCTTTAAAGTATGGAGACACCAGTTTAATTGTTAAGGCTTTTACAGCTTCAGACGGGCTTAAATCCTATTTGTTAAAAGGTGTTTTGGCGAGCAAAAAAGGAAAATTAAAAACAGCATATTTTCAACCTTTAATGCAATTAGAAATTGTTGCAAACCATAGAAATAAGGGAACATTAGAAAGTATACGGGAAGCTAAAGTAAATTATCACTATCAAACCTTACATTCACAAATTGCAAAAAATGCAATGACTCTTTTTTTGGCAGAAATGTTAAGCCATAGTATTCATGAAGAAGAGTGTAACAAAGACCTTTTTTCTTTTATAGAAGTAATGTTGCAATGGCTAGATACTAATGATGAAATTGCAAATTTTCATTTATACTTTTTACTACAATTAACTAGATATTTAGGAATATATCCAGATACGTCTAATATACAAGCCTTATATTTTGATTTGCTAGAAGGAGAGTTTATTAAAAGCCCATCATTAAACCCAATGCTACAAAATAAAAATTTAGCAAACTTTAAAACACTATTAGGCATAAATTTTGATGCATTACATACCATTAAGTTACATAAAGAAAGTAGGCAAGATTTGTTAAAATCTTTAGTGCTTTATTTTGAATTACATTTACAAGGGTTTAGGAAACCTAAATCTCTAGCCATACTAAATGAAGTATTTAATTAAGATGCAAAAAATAATATTTTTTATAGCGTTTTTATTTGTACAAATAGTGTTTGCACAACAAATAACTGTTTTAGATACAGACACTAATACTCCTATAATTAATGTTGCTGTATTTAATAGTGATAAGTCTAAAGCAACAATCACCGATATAAATGGAACCTGTATATTAGATGGTTTTAGGTTAAAAGAAAAAATAATATTTAAGCATGTTAGTTATGAACTTTTAAAAAAGACTAAAAAGCAACTCATAAAACAGGATTATAAAGTTTTTATGGAGATGAAACCAAATGAGTTAGACGAGGTTGTTATGTCTATCTCTAAATGGGAACAGCAAAAAAAAGATATTCCAAATAAAATAACATCTATAGATGCTAAAAGCATTTCCTTTACTGCGCCACAAACTGCCGCAGATGTATTGCAAAAAAGCGGCAAAGTATTTGTGCAAAAAAGTCAGTTAGGAGGCGGAAGCCCCATGATAAGGGGTTTTGCAACCAATAGATTACTGCTTTCTGTAGATGGTGTTCGTATGAATAATGCCATTTTTAGAGGAGGTAATGTGCAAAACGTTATTTCTATAGACCCATACACAATTAAAAATACTGAAATAATTTTTGGTCCAGGATCCGTAATTTATGGTAGTGATGCTATTGGGGGTGTTATGAATTTTTATACCAAAAAAGCAACTTTTTCTACAATAGATAGTTTGGCAGTTATGGGTAATGCTAATTATCGTTTCTCTTCTGCAAATATGGAAAATACAATACACGCAGATGTTAATTTTGGAAAAAAGAAATGGGCACTTTTAACAAGTGTAACTCATAATCGTTTTGACGATTTAAAAATGGGGGCTTCAGGGCCAGATTCTTATTTAAGAAATTATTATGTAGAAAGAGTAAATAATGAGGATAAATTGGTAAATAATACAAACCCTAAAAAACAAGTTGCAAGCGGATATAACCAAATTAATGTAATGCAAAAATTAGCATTTAAACCTAATAATAATTTAAAATTGTTCTTAGGAACTTATTATTCAGAAACATCAGATTATTCTAGGTATGACCGTTTAATAAGACCAAATAGTAATGGAGACGGACTTCGTTATGGAGATTGGTATTACGGCCCTCAAAAATGGTTTATGGCTAATTTTCAATTACAAAAAAAAGGAAATGGTAAATTTTATGATGGCTTAAAAATAACTACAGCATACCAACATTTTGAAGAAAGTAGAAATAGTAGAAACTTTAATGCATTAGATTTAGTTAGTACTAAAGAAAAGGTAGATGCCTTATCTGCTAATATAGATTTTGAAAACAAAAAAATTGGAGATTTACGTTTGTATTATGGAGGTGAATTTATTTTTAACAAAGTATATTCTAATGGTTTAGAAACAAATATTGAAACCAAAGAAACTAATGTAGCGGCATCTAGATACCCTCATGGCGCAAGTTGGAAAACCGTTGCTGCGTACGTTAATGGAGAATATAAAGCTAAGCCTAATTTCACTGTATTATCTGGTTTAAGATATAGCCATGTATGGATAGATGCAGATTTTGACACAAGTTTTTATCCTTTTCCTTTTGATAATGAAAGGCTTAGTACAGGGGCTTTAACAGGTAGTTTGGGATTAAGTTGGTTTCCTAAAAAAAATCTTCAAGTTACTTTTAATGGTTCTACAGGGTTTAGGTCTCCTAATATAGATGATGTTGGTAAGGTTTTTGATTCGGAACCTGGATCTGTAGTAGTGCCTAATCCAGATTTAGAACCAGAATATGCCTATAATGTAGAGTTAGGTATTCATAAAAATATTAAAGATATAGTTGTGCTAAAAGGCGCAACATTTTATACTTATTTAGTAGATGCTTTGGTACGTAGAGACTTTAATTTTAATGGCGCATCAGAGATAAATTATAATGGAGAATTAAGTAATGTTCAGGCAGTTCAAAATGCAGCTAAAGCATATGTTTATGGATTTGAGTTTGGGTTGGATGCTTATATAAGTGAAAATTTTTCAATAACTAGTAATATAACTTTTGCAGAAGGTATAGAGGAAGAAGAAGATGGTACAGATACTCCAGCAAGGCATGTATCACCAACATTTGGTGATTTTCATGTTATATGGAAAAACCAAAAAATTAAGACAGATATTTATTTAAATTATAACGGAGAAATAGCGTATAATGATTTAGCAAGTTCAGAAAAAAATAAGGAATATATTTATGCTTTAGATGCAAACGGTAATCCATACTCACCATCTTGGCATACTCTTAATTTTCGTTCTCAATATGCAATTTCATCTGCATTAAAAACATCTTTAGGTATAGAGAATATTACAAACCAAAGGTATAGAACGTATTCTTCTGGTATAGTTGCTCCGGGAATAAATTTTATTCTTGGAATAGGATATAAATTTTAGGCAAAAAAAAGGGCGAAACAATTAAGTTTCGCCCTTTTTTATAAGAATAAGTTCTTAGTGCTTTACTGCATCTTTAACTTTATCAGCAGCAGCTCCTGCAGCGTCTTTTGCTTTGTCAGCAGCATCGTTTGCAGCGTCTTTAGCAGAATCTACAGCGTTACCTGCAGCATCTTTAGCAGAATCAACTGCATCACCAGCAGCGTTAGCAGCATCACCAGCTACTTCTTTTGTAGCGTCAACAGCTTTATCTGCAGCATCGCCAGCAGCATCTACCGCATCTCCTGCAGCATCAGCAGCAGCTTCTGTAGCATCTTTAGCTTTATCAGCAGCTTCTCTACATGATACAAATGATACACTTAATGCAACCATTAAGATTGATCCTAAAATTACTTTTTTCATTGTGAATGTTTTTAGTGTTTAAATATGTTTTCAACGCAAATATATACGTAATAAATCGAATTTTGGATGTTCTTGTTTAAGAAAGAAGGTGTAAGGGCATATATTGGTTGGTTTTATAGGCCTATTATTCAATCTAAATTTATAATTTTGCAGCCTTAATTAAAAGGTAGAGCACTGAGATTATGAAGTTTGCAGGATACAACAATTTAGACTTACCAAAGGTAGCAGAAGAAATTCTTAAATACTGGAAGGAACAAGATATTTTTGATAAAAGTGTTTCTTCTAGAGAGGGGAAACCAAGTTATGTTTTTTATGAGGGACCTCCTTCGGCAAACGGTATGCCTGGCATACATCATGTAATGGCTCGTACTATTAAAGATATTTTTCCAAGGTATAAAACCATGAAGGGCTTTCAGGTAAAAAGAAAAGCAGGTTGGGATACGCATGGATTACCTATTGAGTTAGGTGTGGAGAAAGAATTAGGTATTACCAAAGAAGATATTGGTAAAAAAATATCTGTAGAGGAGTATAATGCAGCTTGTAAAAAAGCAGTAATGCGTTATACAGATGTTTGGAATGAAATGACCGAGAAAGTTGGTTATTGGGTAGATATGGAAGATCCATATATTACTTATAAGTCTAAATACATGGAATCTGTTTGGTGGTTATTAAAGCAGATTTATAATAAAGACCTTATTTATAAAGGATATACAATACAACCATATTCTCCTAAAGCAGGTACAGGTCTAAGTTCTCATGAGCTTAACCAGCCGGGAACCTACCAAGACGTTACAGATACCACGGTAACAGCACAATTTAAGGCTATTAACGAAACACTTCCAGATTTTTTACAAGATGAAGGAACTATATTTTTTATAGCATGGACAACAACTCCATGGACATTACCAAGTAATACAGCATTAACTGTTGGCCCTAAAATAGATTATGTTTTGGTAGAAACGTATAACCAATATACGTTTAAGCCTATGAATGTAATTTTAGCCAAAAACTTAGTTGGTAAACAGTTTGCAGGTAAATTTAAAGAGGTAGAAACTAAACCAGAATTATTAGAATATACATCTGGCGATAAAAAAATACCATATTACGTTGTAAAGGAATTTAAAGGAAAAGACCTTGTTGGTATTAAATACGAACAACTTATAGATTTTGTGCAACCCTACCAAAATGCAGAAGATGCTTTTAGAGTAATTTCTGGAGATTTTGTTACTACAGAAGACGGTACAGGAATTGTGCATACAGCACCTACTTTTGGTGCAGATGATGCCCTTGTGGCAAAACAAGCAGTGCCAGAAATTCCACCAATGTTAGTTTTAGATGAGAACGGAAACCCAGTTCCATTGGTAGATTTACAAGGAAAATTTAGACCAGAATTAGGAGAATGGGGAGGTAAATATGTTAAGAACGAATATTATGAAGAAGGTAAAGCTCCTGAACGTTCTATAGATGTAGAAATAGCAATTCGTTTAAAAGAAGAAAACAAAGCTTTTAAGGTAGAGAAGTATGTGCACAGTTATCCAAACTGCTGGCGTACAGATAAACCTATATTATATTACCCACTAGATTCTTGGTTCATTAAGGTGACAGATGTAAAGGATAAAATGTTTCAGTTAAATGAAACTATTAACTGGAAACCAAAATCTACTGGCGAAGGTAGGTTTGGAAACTGGTTGGCAAATGCTAATGATTGGAACCTTTCTAGATCAAGGTATTGGGGAATACCATTACCAATCTGGAGAACAGAGGATGGTAAAGAAGAAATTATAGTAGGTTCTATTTCAGAATTAAAAGAGGAAATGGCTAAGGCATTACAAGCAGGTGTTTTAGAAAAAGACATTTTTGAAGATTTTGTTGTAGGAGATATGAGCGAAGAGAACTATGAGAAAATAGATTTACACAAGAATATTGTAGATCAAATTACTTTAGTTTCTGCTTCGGGAAAACCAATGAAGAGAGAGAGTGATCTTATAGATGTTTGGTTCGATAGTGGTTCTATGCCATACGCACAATGGCATTATCCGTTTGAAAATAAAGATTTAATAGATGAAGGAAAAACTTTTCCTGCAGATTTTATTGCAGAAGGAGTGGATCAGACAAGAGGGTGGTTTTATACTCTCCATGCTATTGCATCTATGGTTTTTGATTCTGTAGCGTATAAAAATGTAGTTTCTAATGGCTTGGTATTAGATAAGGATGGTAAAAAAATGTCTAAGCGTTTAGGGAATGCAGTAGATCCTTTTACAACTATGGATGCTCATGGACCAGATGCCACCCGTTGGTATATGATTTCTAATGCAAATCCTTGGGATAATTTAAAGTTTGATATTGAAGGTATTGCAGAGATTAAACGTAAATTTTTTGGAACACTTTATAATACCTATTCTTTCTTTGCTTTATATGCTAATTTGGATGATTTTAAATATGCTGAAAAAGACATTCCGTTAGAGGAAAGACCAGAAATAGATCGTTGGATTTTGTCAGAACTACATTCTTTAATTAGAAAGGTAGATGATGCTTATGCGGAATATGAACCTACAAAAGCAACAAGAGCTATATCAGACTATGTACAGGAATATTTAAGTAACTGGTATGTAAGATTATGTAGAAGACGTTTTTGGAAGGGAGAATATGAGCAAGATAAAATATCTGCGTATCAAACTCTTTATACATGCTTAGTAACTATTGCAAAGTTATCGGCGCCTGTAGCTCCATTCTTTATGGATAGACTTTACAAAGATTTAACAAATACTACGCAAAAAGATGCTTCTGAAAGTGTACATTTAGCAGATTTTCCAGAATATGATAGTGCTATTATAGATGCAGATTTGGAAAGTAAAATGGAAAAAGCGCAAACTATTTCTTCTTTAGTTTTGTCTATAAGACAAAAAGAAAAAATAAAAGTAAGACAGCCATTGCAAAAGATAATAGTTCCTGTATTAGATGAAAAACAAAAACAGGAGATAGAAGCTGTTGCAGATTTAATAAAGTCTGAGGTTAATGTAAAAGAAATTGAATTATTAGATGATGCTTCAGACATTTTAGTAAAGCAAATAAAACCTAATTTTAAGGTTTTAGGACCTAAATATGGGAAAGATATGAAGCTAATTGCACAAGCTGTAGCGGGTCTTAATCAAGAAGATATCCAGAAAATTGAGCAGGATGGCGAATTATCTATAAGCATAGAAAATAAAAGTATTAATTTACAGTTACAGGATGTAGAGATTTCTTCTCAAGATATTGAAGGTTGGTTAGTGGCAACATCAGGTAAACTTACCGTTGCTCTAGATGTTACTATCAATGATGAGCTTAAAAAAGAAGGAATAGCTAGAGAATTAGTAAACCGTATTCAAAATATTAGAAAAGAATCTGGTTTTGAAGTTACAGACAAAATTGATATTAAAATATTAAAAGACGGTATTGTAGAAGAAGCAGTTGCTGGAAATATAGATTATATTAAGACAGAAACGTTAACTGCAGATTTACATTTTGAAGAAAAATTAGAAAGTGGCACGGAAGTAACTTTTGACCAAGTGAACACAAAATTGTTTATTGCAAAACATTAATATTATGGCAGAAGATTTAAAAGTAAGGTATTCAGATAAAGATTTAGCAGAGTTTAGAGTGCTTATAGAAGAAAAAATAGAGAAAGCTAAAAGTCATTTAGAATTACTTAAAAGTTCGTATATGAATGATGGTAATAATGGTACGGATGACACTTCGCCAACTTTTAAGGCTTTTGAGGAAGGTTCGCAAACTATGAGTAAAGAAGCTAATACGCAATTAGCTATACGCCAAGAAAAATTTATTCGTGATTTAAAAAATGCTGTTCTTCGTATAGAAAATAAGACGTATGGTATTTGTAGAGTTACAGGTAAACTTATAAACAAAGAGCGTCTTAAATTAGTACCACACGCAACACTTAGTATTGAAGCTAAGAATATGCAAAAATAATAGCAAAACGCCCTTTTTAGGGCGTTCTTTATAACTAAGCATGAAAAAGTTTATTTTCCCCCTTTTACTTTTTTGTTCCTTTATTGGTCTAAGTCAGAAAGTAGTAAAAAAATCCATAGTAAATAGTGCTATTTCTACTATAGAAATAGATGCTACCAATTGTTATAAAATAGAGGTTGTAACAACAGACAATAACGAAATAATTTTAGAGGCTCTAATCGATGGAGAGTATCAAAAAGATTTACTCTTAAATGTCAGCGAAAGAGAATCTTCTATTGGCATAAAAACAGAATTTCAACCTGTTTTTGTAAGTCCAAATGATAAATTAAGTGCGCATAAAGTAGTATCTATAGCACTAAAAATTATGCTTCCTAAAGATAAAGACGTTTTATTGTTAGGTACAAATAGTAATATAGTAGCATCTGGTACTTATAAAAGCTTAAGAGTTTCTTTAGAAGATGGTATATGTAACTTATCTACTATAACAGGAGACGTTTTTGTTACCACTAAAAGTGGAGACATAATAGTTAAAAATGAACAAGGTAAATTTATTACCTATAGTAAATACGGAGAAATTAAAAAAGATGATTTCCCAGAGGGAGAAACCCTTTTTAATTTAACAACTATTACAGGAAATATCTTGTTAAATAAAGTAAAATAATATGTCTATTTTTGTCGTCCATAAATAAGATTATGAATTTAAAAAAGTCATTACTACTAATTTTCATTTTACTTTTAATAGATCAGATTAGTAAAATTTATATAAAAACAAATTTTGTTTTAGGGGAATCTGTTGAGGTTTTTAGTTGGTTTAAAGTACTTTTTATAGAAAATGAAGGTGCAGCTTGGGGAGCTAAATTAAGTGATATTATACCAGTTTCAGATGCTACAGGAAAGCTTATCTTAACTGTCTTTAGGCTTTTTGCAATTACAGGTATTGGTTATTGGTTATATGATGTTATAAGAAAAGGAGCTTCTAATACACTAATAATTGCCGTTTCGTGTATTTTTTCTGGTGCTTTAGGTAATATTTTAGATTCCTTATTTTACGGCGTAATTTTTAATGATAGTTACAATCAAGTAGCAACATTATTCTCTAATGAACCTTATGGAGGCTTTTTTTATGGAAAAGTGGTAGACATGCTTTATTTTCCAATGGTAGATACTACTTTACCAGAATGGATTCCTTATTTTGGAGGAGATAATTTTCGTTTTTTTGAGCCAGTTTTTAATATTGCAGATACAGCAATTAGTACAGGGGTAGGCATTTTATTAGTTTTTAATAAAAAAGCTTTTGGAGAAATCTCTGAAGAAAATAAAAATGAAGAGTAGTTTTTCCTGAAAGTAATTGATAATCGAGATTTAAATGCTCCGAAGCTTGCCTCGAAATCAAAATTAGTTTCCTAATAAATGCCTCGTGGGCTTGCCCCGAGGTAGTTTACTTAAAAAACATATGTTTTTTTTGGTGTAAGGCAGTAGTCTAGTGGAATATCATTTTCATATACATCCGTAATTTGTTCTTCTGCTTCAAAAAGAGAAAGCCCTATTTTTAGAACTTCAGGTTTGCAGTTATTTAAAAAATTATCATAATATCCTTTTCCATAACCTACTCTATTCCCTTTTTTATCAAAAGCTAAAAGTGGAACAAATACAACATCAATAGAAGAAGGTTCTATCTTAATACCATCTATAGGTTCTGAAACTCCCCATTTATTTTTTTTTAATGTAGTATTATCTGTAAGTAAATAGTTTTCTAAACTATTGTTTGTAAACATTTTAGGAATAATAACGTTTTTATCTTTTCCATGTAAAATAGACAAAATAAAACTAGTGTCTATTTCATTTTTATTATCAATAGGTAAAAAAATATGGTAGTTAGTATAACTCCATACAGGTAAGACTAATAAGTTATTAGAAATAATTAAGCTTTCGCTTTGTAAAGACTGTGTAGAATATTGAAGTCTTTTGTCTAAATATATGGTTCGTAAATCTTTTTTCAACATGTATAAAAGTTGATTTTAAGTTTACGTAAAGTTACTTATTAGTACTATTATTCTTTTACAGAAGATGCGTAAAACACCTTAAAAAATAACATTAATATTAAGTAAGTTCCTAAGGTAATTATGTAGCTGTCCATGATTTTCGGGTTTTAAGATGTTTTAAATATATGTAAAAAAAACGATATAAAACCCATGAAATACACTTTTGTATCGATGAAATGCACATTTTAACAAAAAAAATTTACAAAAAAGAAAAGTTTACGTAACATTAAAATGTAGTTTATATATTTAAAAAATTGATAATCAATTTGTTACAAAAATTTCTTCTAAAATGCCATTAAATATTCCTTTTTTTTGGCAAACTGTTTTTAACATTTTTATAGAGTTTCGTATTTAAAAATAACAATATGAAAATATTGCCCTTTGTAAATCAAGAATTTGACAATATTAAAAACTTAGTTTGACTAAATATAATAGAGTTAAAAAAAGTTGAAATAGATAGTTATTATTTAAAAAACATAGTAATTTAACCTTACTTTATAAAAGGTCAATAATCTTGTTTTTTCATGTCTCATATTCCTATAAAAATACAATTAAGTACAATTCCCAAAAGCCCTGGGGTGTATCAATTTTATGATGAGGAAGATAAGATACTATATATAGGCAAAGCAAAAGATTTAAAGAAAAGAGTTTCTTCCTATTTTAATAAGAAACATGATAATGGTAAAACGAGAGTATTAGTAAAAAAAATAAGGAATATAAAGCATATAGTTGTATCTACAGAATCTGATGCGCTTTTGTTAGAAAATAATTTAATTAAAAAATATAGACCTAGGTATAATGTTTTGTTGAAAGATGATAAAACCTACCCTTGGATTTGTATTAAAAATGAACGATTTCCTAGAATATTTAGTACAAGGAGATTAATAAAAGATGGATCGGCTTATTTTGGCCCTTACACAAGTACTTTCACCGTAAAGACTTTATTAGACTTAATTAAAAGTGTTTATCCTCTTCGCACTTGTAACTATGATCTCTCTAAAGAAAAAATAGAGGCCGGAAAATATAAAGTATGTTTAGAATATCATTTAGGAAATTGCAAGGGGCCATGTGAAGGGTATCAATCTTTGGAGGATTATAATCAGCAAATAAAAGATATTAAAGAAATTCTTAAAGGTAACTTTAAAACATCATTAC
This sequence comes from Maribacter vaceletii, assembly GCF_003634105.1. Taxonomy (GTDB): domain Bacteria; phylum Bacteroidota; class Bacteroidia; order Flavobacteriales; family Flavobacteriaceae; genus Maribacter_B; species Maribacter_B vaceletii. The sequence goes on from NZ_RBIQ01000007.1 coordinate 1,316,468, forward strand.
ATTATTTTAAAAGCCAAATGGTAAAAATGGCTAAGGAAATGCGGTATGAAGAGGCGCAAGCAATAAAAGAAAAGATTGAAGTTTTAGAAAATTACCAATCTAAGTCTACGGTGGTAAACCCTAAGATTAATAATGTAGATGTATTTTCTATAATTTCTGATGAAGCTTTTGCTTATGTAAATTTTTTACAGCTTTCTCATGGCGCAATTATTAGATCACATACCATGGAGCTTAAGAAAAAATTAAATGAGACGGATGCCGAGCTTTTGCTTTTAGCTATTATAGAAATTAGACAGCGTTTTAACCTAGTAACAAGAGAGCTTTACTTGCCTTTTAAAATAGAAGTTGCCCCAGAGTTAAAGATTACAGTACCAAAGTTAGGAGACAAAAAAAGGATACTAGAATTATCAGAACGTAATGCTAAATATTATAGGAAAGAACGTTTTAATCAAATAAAAATAATTGACCCAGACAGGCATACAAATAGGTTAATGGGGCAAATGAAAAAAGATATTCGTCTTTCTGAAGAGCCCAGACATATAGAATGTTTTGACAATAGTAATATTCAGGGAACACATCCAGTTGCTGCATGTGTAGTCTTTAAAAATGGTAAGCCATCTAAAAAAGAATACAGGCACTACAATATAAAAACAGTAGAAGGGCCAGATGATTTTGGCTCTATGGAAGAGGTTGTTTATAGAAGATATAAAAGATTAGTTTCAGAAGGAGAACCGCTACCACAATTAATAGTTATAGATGGCGGAAAAGGACAACTATCATCCGCATTAAAAAGCTTAGACTTGTTGGGTTTAAGAGGAAAAATTGCGATTATAGGAATAGCAAAAAGATTAGAGGAGATTTATTTTCCAGAAGATCCAATACCTTTATATTTAGATAAGAAATCTGAAAGCTTAAAAATTATTCAACAACTAAGAAATGAAGCACATAGATTTGGAATTACTTTTCATAGAAATAAAAGAAGTAAAGCGGCTATACACTCTGAGTTAGAAAATATAGAAGGTATAGGAAAAAAAACAATAGAAGAATTATTAAAACAGTTTAAATCGGTAAAAAGAGTAAAAGAAGCATCCTTAGAAAAGTTAACAGAAAACGTTGGTTTTTCTAAAGCAAAAAAAATATTTGAAGCATTTAATACTAAACAATAATCTAATATAGTATGCCCAAGTTACTAATAACAATAGCAGCAATATTATTTACTATTTTTGTAAATGCGCAGAATTTAGCAGTACAAAAAGATGTAAAAGTAGGCCTGGTTTTAAGTGGTGGTGGAGCAAAAGGAATGGCTCATATTGGCGCATTAAAAATTATTGAAGAAGCAGGAGTACATGTAGATTATGTAAGTGGCACAAGTATGGGAGCAATTGTTGGTGCATTATATGCTTCTGGTTATTCTGCTACGGAGTTAGACTCTATTTTTAGAAATATAGATTTTGGAGGTTTTATTCAAGATAATTTACCAAGAAGTGCAAAAACATTTTATGAAAAAGAGGATTCTGAACGTTATATTTTAACATTACCATTTAATAAATTTAAGATATCAGTTCCTGCTGCATATTCTGGAGGACAAAATATTTATAATGAGTTGGTGCGCTTATTGTACCATGTAAAAGATATTAATGATTTTAAAAAATTACCAAAACCATTTGTATGTATTGCAACCAATGTAGAAACGGGAGAAGAGGTAATTTTAGATAAAGGTTACTTGCCTGAAGCAATAATGGCTAGCGGTACACTCCCTTCCCTTTTTGAGCCAACAAGAATAGGAGACAAAACCCTAATAGACGGGGGTATTGTAAATAACTACCCTATAGATCAAGTAAAAAAGTTAGGGGCAGATGTTGTTATAGGAGTAGATGTACAACATGGTTTATCTAGCAGAGAAGAACTTTTGTCTGCAACAGAAATTTTATCTCAAATAAATAATTTTAGAGTAGCTACAGATATGGAAAAAAAATCTGAAGAGACTACTATCTATATTAAACCAAAAATTGGAGAATATTCCGTTTTAGATTTTAATGAAGGAGAAGCCATTATTAAAACAGGGGAAACTGCTGCAATTCAAAAATATTCTGAATTAAAAACCGTAGCATTTAATCAAAATCATATTAAAAAACCTATTACAAAAACAACAGTAAAGGATACTTTGATAATTAGCCGACTAATTATAGATGGGAATAATAATTACTCAAGAGGCTATGTAAAAGGAAAACTAAGGTTTTCTATGGGAAAAGAAATTACGTTTTTAGACTTGCAAAAAGGAATTTTAAATTTATCGGCTACAGGAAACTTCCACACTAATAGATATAAACTTTTAGAAAATGGCATTGGAGAAGACCTTATTTTAAATTTAGAAGAAAAGAAAACTAAAGCCTTTATTCGTTTAGGAGCTCATTATGACGATCTGTATAAAAGTGCAGCAATAATTAACCTTACAAGAAAAAATTTTTTAACAAGAGATGATGTTGCTTCTTTTGATTTTATTTTAGGAGACAATGTGCGTTATAATATGCAGTATTATATAGATAAAGGTAGCTATTGGAGTTTTGGAGTTACCTCTAGGTTTAATGCTTTTGAAGAAGAAATAGATTTTAGCATAATAAATGAAAATTATGATATTCCAGGTATAGCTAATGTTAATAGGATTAATTTAGATGTAACAGATTTAACAAACCAAATATATGTACAAACGGTTTTAAAAGACGAATTAGCATTTACATTAGGAGTAGAGCATAAATTTATAAAATATAGCTCTAGAACTCTAGCAAGTATAGATAGTACTGCAAGTTCTAAAGATAGAAGAACCTTTTTTGAAAAAAGCACTTTTTTAAGTGCCTATAGCCAATTAACGTATGATACTTATGACAATAAATATTTCCCAAAAAAAGGGGTGTATTTTAATGGCGATTTTCATTTTTACCCTTGGTCGTCTGATTATAATAACAATTTTAAAGAATTTTCAATATCTAAAGCAAAAATAGGAGTGGCTATTCCTATAACTAAAAACCTAGCCCTAAATATAGAAACAGAAGGAGGTTTTAAACTAGGAACATCTAAAGTATCTACTTTCGATTTTGTTTTAGGAGGTTTTGGAGCTAGTACTATTAATAATTTTACTCCTTTTATTGGGTATGATTTTTTAAGCTTGCCAGGCAATAGTTTTGTAAAAGCTTATGCAAAATTAGATTATGAATTTGCGGCTAAAAATCATTTTATGTTTGCATGTAATTATTCTAATATAGAGGATGATATTTTTAGGACAGGAGAATGGTTTACCGCGCCAAATTTTTCTGGCTATGGAATAGGATATGGTTTAGATTCTTTTGTAGGCCCTATTCAATTAATGTATTCTTGGTCTCCAGAAGTAAAAAAAAGTAATCTGTTTATAAGTGTAGGATACTGGTTTTAGGAGCCTCTTTTCTTAAAAAAAATATAAAATTATAGGCTAAATACCAATAAGTGTTAATGTAATAGTTAAAGTAAGTTAAAGCTTGTTGTTGTAAAAGTAGTATACACTACATTTGTATAACATAAGGGGTGGTTCCCTTATAACTTTAAGTATTGGTTTTTCATAATTTAAAGTTTGGTTGGTTATTTAGGAAAAGCCCAGTTTTAAAACTGGGCTTTTTTTATACAATACTTTGGAACAAATTTTGTTTAAGATATTGTTACTAACACACATTTAGTATTACTAATTAGTAATTTTAATGTTTTAAACAACTATAGGTTATGAAAAAAATTATATTCTTATTTTTCTTATTCATAAGTTTATTTAGTAACGCACAAAATCAAAAATCTTCATTTAAATCAGGAGAGTGGCTTAAATTTCGTATGCATTATGGTTTTTTAAATGCTAGTTATGCCACCTTACAAGTTAAAAATAGTACCATAAATAATAAACCAGTATACCATGTTGTAGCGCATGGAGAAACTACAGGTTTTGCAAGTGTATTTTTTAAAGTAGATGATACATATGAGAGTTATTTTGATAAAAAAGATGGAAAGCCATACCGTTTTGTTCGCAAAATTAATGAAGGAGGTTATAAGAAAGATGTTGAGATAAATTTTGATTATAAGAAAGATAAGGCATTATTAAACGATAAAAAGAACAAGAAAAAGCTTAATTTTGACCTTCAAGATAGTATACAAGATTTAATATCTGCTTTTTATTACCTTAGAAACAATTACAATGTTCAAGATTTAGTAAAAGGAGAAGCAATTACATTAAAAATGTTGTTTGATGATGATGGCGTTTTTAATTTTAAATTAAAGTATCTTGGAAAAGAAGTGGTTAAGACAAAATACGGAAAGGTAGAGTGCCTTAAATTTAGACCTTTAGTTCAATCAGGAAGAATATTTAAAGAGCAAGAAAGTTTATCTCTTTGGGTGTCTAATGATGATAATAGAATACCAATAAGAATAAAAGCAGACATAGCGGTTGGTTCTATAAAGGCAGATTTAGATGGGTATAATGGTCTTAAACATCAGTTTAAAATTATAATGGACTAACTTACTAATGGAGAATAACGAGCAGATAGAGTCTCAAATAAAAAAACTACAAGAAAAATATAAAGATTCTGGCCAAGATCTTAGCGCTTATTTAGATGGTTTGCTCTACCAACGCTACTTAACTTATTGGGATTATATACATTTAGATACACTTTTAAGCTTACAGGTTCCCAAAACATATTTCCCTGATGAAGAGATTTTTATAATGTACCATCAGATTACCGAACTATACTTTAAATTAATATTACACGAACAGAAACAATTGGTGGACGATAAGTCTCTAAGCGTTTCTTTTTTTATTGATAAGGCTAATAGAATAAATAATTACTATAAAGCTTTAATATCCTCCTTTAGTATCATGATTAAAGGAATGGAAAGAGAGCAATTTTTAAAATACAGAATGGCATTATTGCCAGCTAGTGGCTTTCAATCTGCACAATATAGGATGATAGAACTTTATGCAACTCCAATGCATAATTTAGTGCACCATACACAAAGAGAGCTTTTTTCTTCAGAAAATACTATAGAAGAATTGTATGAAACTATATATTGGAAAAAAGGAGCAATAGACAAAGAAACGGGAGAAAAAACATTAACCTTAAAACAGTTTGAGTATAGGTATACGCCACGTTTAATAAGAATAGCAAAGCAAGTTCATAACAGTACTATTTATGATAAATACTTGCAACTTTCTAAAGAAGATCAAAACAATAAAGAACTAGTTAAAGCGTTAAAAAAGTTAGACTTAAATGCAAATGTAAATTGGCCACTAATGCATATGGGTTCTGCACATAGGTATTTACATAAGGAGAAAGAAGCCATAGATGCAACTGGAGGAACAAATTGGAAAAAATATTTACCACCAAGTTTTCAAAAAGTAATATTTTTTCCAGAAATATATACAAAACAAGAAATAACAGATTGGGGAAAAGAATGGGTAAACCATATTTTTAATCCAGATAATAACAAAGAGTAATAATGCATAAATATTGGGGCACAATAATAGCATTGGTTTTACTGTCTGCTTGTAAAAACAATGAAACAAAAAAAACTACTGCTGAGGTACAAAAACCTAAGCAAGAAGAAAAGGTAATTACAAAACAATACGGCTTTAATTTAGATAATTTTAAAGTACATAAAGACACGGTTAAAAATGGAGATAGCTTTGGAGAGTTAATGCTTCAAAACCACGTAGAATATCCTAAAATCGCAAAAATTTCAGAGGATTATAAAGACACTTTTGATGTTCGTAAAATAAGAGTAGGAAAACCTTATATAATATTAAAAGCAAAAGATACTACAGAAACTGCACAAGTTTTTATTTATGAAAATGATGCTATAAATTATACTGTAGTAGATTTAAGAGATAGTGTAACCGCATATAAGAATAAAAAAGAGGTAAAATATGTAGAAAGAGAAGCTTCTGGCGTAATAGAAACTTCTTTATCCGAAGCAATTTTAGATCAAGGAATAGATTATAATGTAACAAACAATTTATCAGAAGTTTATGCGTGGACAATAGACTTTTTTAGACTTCAAAAGGGAGATAAATTCAAGGTAATATATAAAGAAAAGTATATTAACGATTCTATTTATGCAGGAGCTGGACCAATAGAATCTGCTTTTTTTGAGCATAATGGCAAACCAATTTATGCGTTTGCTTATGAAAATGATTCTTTGAAAAATATTGTAGATTATTTTGATGAAAATGCAAATAACCTAAGAAGAACTTTTTTAAGAGCCCCAGTAAAATTTAGTCGCATATCTTCAAGATATAATTTAAAAAGAAGAATAAAATATTACGGGTACAAACTAAGACCGCATAAAGGAACAGATTATGCTGCAGCAATAGGAACACCAATTATTGCTACAGCAGACGGTACTGTTACAGAATCTACCAGAAGAGGAGGTAATGGTAAATATGTTAAAATAAGGCATAATGGTACTTATTCTACACAATATTTACACATGAAAAACCAAAATGTTAAAAAAGGGGAGTTTGTAAGGCAAGGAGATGTTATTGGATGGATTGGTATGACGGGAAATACAGGAGGACCTCATGTATGTTATCGTTTTTGGAAAAATGGAAGACAAGTAGATCCACTAAAAGAAAAATTGCCACAAGCAGAGCCGTTAGCGGAATCTTTAAGGGAAGATTATTATAATTTTATAAATCCTAAAAGAGAACAATTAGATAGTATTAATTTTCCAGAGAAAATAGAAGAAGAACTAGTAACACTTAATTAAAACAATGCCACTACAGAACACTAACCCAACAACAGCAAAAGCTTGGACTAAATTAGAGGAGCACTTTAGTTCTATAAAAGAAACTACTTTAAAAGATTTATTTAGAAAAGACCCTAAAAGGGCAGAAAAGTTTACTCTAAATTGGGAAGATTTTTTAGTAGATTTTTCAAAGAATAGAATCTCTAAAGAGACTATAGATTTATTAGTAGAATTGGCTAATGAATTAGAGTTAAAAGATGCAATAAATAAATACTTTACTGGAGACGTAATTAATGAGACCGAAGGTAGAGCAGTATTACATACAGCACTAAGAGCTAAAAAAGAAGATACTGTTTTAGTAAACGGAAAAAATATTATACCAGAAGTATATGAGGTTAAGGAGCATATTAAAGAATTTACTAGCACTATAATATCTGGAGAAGCAAAAGGATATACAGGAAAATCTTTTACTGATGTTGTAAATATAGGTATTGGGGGTTCAGATTTAGGGCCTGCAATGGTAACCGAAGCTTTAAAATTTTATAAAAATCATTTAAAATTACACTTTGTTAGTAACGTAGATGGCGATCATGTACGTGAAGTGTTAAGAGATTTAAATCCAGAAACAACACTTTTTGTAATTGTATCTAAAACTTTTACAACACAAGAAACCTTGAGTAATGCAACAACTATAAAAAAATGGTTTCTAAATCATGCAACTCAAGAAGATATAGCAAAACATTTTGCAGCCGTTTCTACAAATGCAGAAAAGATTGCTGAATTTGGAATATCGAGTGATAACGTTTTTCCTATGTGGGATTGGGTTGGGGGCCGTTTTTCTCTTTGGAGTGCTGTAGGTTTGTCTATAGCGTTAGCAGTAGGCTATGATAATTTTGATGCTTTATTACAAGGGGCAAATGAAATGGATGAGCATTTCAAAAATGAAGATTTTGATAAAAATATACCAGTAGTTTTAGCACTTCTTAGTGTTTGGTATAATAACTTTTATGGCGCAGAAACAGAAACAATAATACCATATACACAGTATTTAAGTAGATTTTCTGCCTATTTACAACAAGGTATAATGGAAAGTAATGGTAAAAGTGTAGATCGCAATGGTATTACAACTAAATACCAAACGGGAACAATAATTTGGGGGGAGCCTGGAACAAATTCGCAACACGCCTTTTTTCAATTAATACACCAAGGTACTAAGTTAATACCTGCCGATTTTATAGGATTTAAAGAGTCTTTGTATGGTGAAACAGACCACCATAATAAATTAATGGCTAATTTCTTTGCGCAGACAGAAGCTTTAATGAACGGAAAAACTAAAGAACAAGTAGATTCAGAGTTAAAAGCTAAAAACGTGTCAGAAAAAGAAATGGAGAAATTATCTCCTTTCAAAGTGTTTCAAGGTAATAAACCTACAAATACACTACTAATAGATAAGCTCACCCCCAAATCTTTAGGGGCACTTATAGCAATGTACGAGCATAAAATATTTGTACAAGGTGTAATCTGGAATATTTTTAGCTATGATCAATGGGGTGTAGAGCTAGGAAAACAACTAGCGGGAACTATACTAAAAGATATAGAAGGTTCTGAAATTGCTAATCATGATACATCTACATTACAATTATTGCAAGAATTTAAGAAATAATAGAGGGTTTTAATAGTATTTATAAAAGCTTATAACTTATGTAGTTATAAGCTTTTTTTATGATAAAATTATGTTAATTTTGATGCGATTAATTTAACATTGTCTTAATGTGTTGTTAAAAAAAATAGAACACATTTGCACAATAAATGAAAAAACAAACAAATAGAGAAATGAAAAAAATGTACTTCGCATTAGCAGCTTTTTTAATGACTGCAGTTGCATTTTCACAAGGAACAGTTACTGGTACAATTATAGATGGAGATTCAAATTCTCCATTACCAGGAGCAAGTATAGTAGTTAAAGGAACTACAAACGGTACTTCTGCAGATTTTGATGGAAACTTTACAATAAATGTTTCAGATGCTTCAGGAAGCTTAGTAATTTCATATATTGGATTTATAAGTAAAACAGTAACTTATACATCAGAAGGAAGCTTAGGTTCAATTATATTACAACCAAATGCAGAAGAGTTAGAAGGTGTTGTGGTAACTGGAATAATGGATATTGCAAAGGATAGAGAAACCCCTGTTGCAGTATCTACAATTAGAGCATCAGAAATTCAGGAAAAATTAGGAAGTCAAGAACTTCCAGAAATTTTGAAATCTACCCCTTCTGTATATGCAACAAAATCTGGAGGTGGATTTGGAGATGGAAGAGTTAATGTTAGAGGCTTTGATTCTCCAAACATTGCAATTATGGTTAATGGTATTCCTGTTAACGATATGGAAAACGGATTTGTATATTGGAGTAATTGGGCTGGTTTAAGTGATGTTACTACAGCAATGCAAGTACAAAGAGGTTTAGGTTCTTCTAAATTAGCAATATCTTCTGTAGGGGGAACAATAAACATTGTAACTAAATCAACTGAGCAAGAAAAAGGTGGTGCTGTTACTTTAGGAGGAGGTAATGACGGCTATTTAAAAACTAATGTTTCTTATAATACCGGTAAATTGGATAATGGATTTGCTGCAAGCATATTGTTAGGTAGAACTGCTGGTGATGGTTATATTAACGGAACAGAGTTTGAAGGTTATAATTACTTTATTGGTTTAGGATATGAGCCAAATGAAAAACACAATTTTCAATTTATATTAACTGGTGCTCCACAAGTTCACAATCAAAGAACTACTAGCTTTTTTAATGTTGCTGAGTTGTCAGATTATATAGAATACGGTAAAAAATATAATTATAATGATGGCACTTTAAATGGTGAAGAATTCGGTTGGAGAAAAAACTTTTATCACAAGCCAATTGTATCTCTTAACTGGGATTGGGAAATTAATGAAAAATCCACATTGTCATCTTCTGTTTATGCTTCTTTTGGTAGAGGTGGAGGAACAGGTGATATAGGTGTAGGTCCAAGTTTTGGATTTGCAAGTTCTAGTAGATATAGAAACCCAGAAAATGGGCAAGTAGATTATGAGTTAATCTCAAGGTTTAATGGTGGTGAAGCGGTAACATTTTATGATGGCAGAGATTATCAATTATCACCTAATGGAGATGGAGAATATATTACAACTAGTTTTGGAGATGGTTTAGCAAGAAGAGCCTCTATGAATTCTCATAACTGGTATGGTGCAATAGTTAATTTGCACACAGATGTAAGTGAAAATTTTAGTTATGATTTTGGAATAGATTTAAGAACCTATAAAGGCATCCATTATAGAAGAATGGACAATTTGTTAGGAGCAGATGGTTATGTAGATGGGGATGATATTAATAACCCGGATCATGTAATTAGAGCTAGTGATACTATTGAATCAGATTTTTCTTCAATTCTAAATGTATTTAAGAGTATTGATAATGAAGAAAAAATAGACTATTATAATGATGGTATAGTTAATTGGCTAGGTGCTTTTGGTCAAGTAGAATATAAAAATGAAATTATTTCAGCTTTTCTTCAAGGGGGTGTTTCTCAACAAGGATTTAAAAGAATAGATTATTTTAATTATTTAGACTCTGACCCTGCTCAAGAAACAGACTGGGAAAATATTTTAGGAGGTAATATTAAAGGTGGTCTTAATGCCAATATTGATGAAGAAAATAATGTTTTTGTAAATGCAGGATATTATTCTAAGCAACCTAAATTTGATGCTATTTTCTTAAATTTCTTAAATGATTTAAACCCAGATTACAGAAATGAAAAGATTTTTGGTGTTGAAGCTGGTTACGGCTTAAATTTAGGGGATTTTAGAGCAAAACTAAATATATATAGAACTTCTTGGAAAGATAGATTTGTAAATGTTGAAGTAGAAACAATTACTGGAGATGAAGGTTTTGCAAATATTTCAGGTGTACAACAAATTCATAAGGGAATTGAAATAGAAGCAGATTATAGAGCTTCTGATGTTGTACAATTTAAAGGAATGATTTCTTTAGGAGATTGGGAATATTCAGGAAACGTTAATGGTGTAGCTTTTGACGATAGTCAAAATGTTATTGATGATGATGTTAATTTATTTTTAGATGGAGTAAAAGTTGGTGATGCAGCTCAGTTTACATCTAATCTAGAAATGGTAGTTCGTCCATTAGAGGGGTTAAAATTAAGTGCAAATTTATTTACGGCATCTAAGTTATATGCTTCAATTTTAGCGGAAGATTTTGATGAACCTGATCATAATGGTTCTTTAAGATTACCAACATATAATCTTGTTGATGCTGGAGCATACTATAAGTTTAAATTAGCTGGTAGTAATGAAATTAGTTTAGCCTTTAATGTAAATAATGTTTTTGATAAAGAATATATTGCTGAGTCATTAACAAATACATTTGCATCTCCTGGAGATGATACTTATGAAGGTATCTCTACAAGTAACAAGGCTTTCTTTGGTTTTGGTAGAACATGGAATGTTAGTATACGTTATAACTTCTAGAGAGAGAATAGAAGAAGAATTTTTTAAAACCCTGCTCTATGCAGGGTTTTTTTATGCTTAAAATTCACTATTTTTATCAAAATAATTGATGACTATGGAAATTATAAAAACCCTTCATTCTTCTTTGGCCTATGTTGCATTGGCGGTATTATTCTTAGCAGTAGCAAATGCTATTATTGGTTTAGTTGGTAATAAGGTATTTACAATGACTAAAGATTTGCGAATAAGCCTATTTGCAATGATTTTATGTCATATTCAATTACTTGTAGGGCTTATCCTTTATTTTGTTTCTGCAAATGGCTTAAATGCTATTAAAGAGCTTGGTATGGGAGGTTTAAATTCTGCAGCAAGGCTTTTGGCAGTAGAACATCCTTTTATTAATATTATTGCTTTGGTTTTAATTACAATTGGTTGGTCCCGACATAAGAAATTTGTTGAAGGGAACAAAAAATTTAAAAGTATTGCAATGTTCTATGGTATTGGTTTAATACTTATTTTAAGTAGAATTCCTTGGGGACAGTGGTTTTCTTAAAAAGCTATTTTTTTATTAAGTACATATATACAGGAAAGTGATCACTGTATCCTCCTGCATAACTTCCACCTGCATATGTTCTATAGGGGTAACCTTTATATTTTCCTGTTTGGGTAAGTAAAAAGGAAGGATTATAAACTCCTGTTTTCCAAAAAGTGTACCCATTAGAAGAAATAGAATTGGTTAAACTTTTGGTCATAAAAAATTGGTCAAATAAGTTCCATTTATCTCTATAAGCAAGAGTGCCAATTCCTTTTTTAAATAGTTTTTCCATAGGATTGTAAAGTTCCCCATCTTCTAATTTTTTCTTTTTCCCTTTAGTTCGTAATATTTTTTTTAGGCTATCATCTATTGGGTCATCATTTAAATCTCCCATACTTATGATTTTAGGATCTACTTCAATTTTAGAAATAGAATCTATAATACGTTTATTAAGTTTAGCTGCTTGTAATCTATTAGGTTTGCTCCTTGCTGCACCACCACTTCTAGACGGCCAATGGTTTACAATAAAATGAATTTTATCACTATCTAATAAGCCACTTACTACAAGTTGGTCTCTGGTATAATCTCTATACCCTTCTTCATTAAAGAGTAAAAGTCTATGGCTGTTAAAACTATCAGGAATAAATACATCTTTCTTATAAAGTAAAGCTACATCTATACCCCTTTCATCAGGCGAGTCAAAATGTATAATACCATAATTTTTGTTTTTAATATTTGGATGATTTACCAAATCTTTTAATACTTGTAAATTTTCTATTTCGCAAAGCCCAATAATATCTGGAGATGTGTTGGTTACTTTAAAACCAATTTGGCTTAATACTTTAGAGGTGTTTTTAATTTTAGTGTTATATCTATCTAACGTCCAATTATCCTTTCCAGAAGGGGTTCTATCGTCATCTCTAGTAAGGGAATCATTTTTAATATCAAACAAGTTTTCAACATTATAAAATGCGATAGTTCGGACTGCATATTTGTTTTTTTCCTGTCCGTATCCTGTATAAACAACAAATATAAATACAAGAATATTCTTTAAAATTGTAAAGGTATATTTCATAAATATTTTAATATATGACAAAATAATAAGGTTTTTTCATACAATAAAATTGTCTTTTTTGCTATATGTATATGCAACCATTAACCATAACCAAATATAATGCGATATTTTGTATTGTCGCTATGGCTTTTTACGCTACAATTTTTAGTAGCGCAAGATGATTTTAAAATAACAGGCAAAGTTATCTCCATAGTAAACCAAGAAGCGCCTATTAATGCTACACTTAGCATTAATGGAAAACCAAAAGAAAGTCCTATACCTATATCGGGTAATTTTACAATTTCTTTGAGCATAAAGGGTTCTTTTATTTTAGAAGTTAGCGCATCTAATTTTGTAACTAAGAAATTAGAGTTAATAGGTACTAGAGAGGATATAGATTTAGGCATTATTTATTTAGAACCAGATATAGTAATTGAAAAAACCAATAATTTAATTGCTTTAACTGATGCCGATTTGGAGGATGACCAAGGAGAATCTATTACTTCTGGTTTATTACAAGCAACAAAAGATATTTTCCTTAATAGAGCTGCTTTTGATTTTGGTCAGGCTTTTTTTAGAGTTCGGGGCTATGATTCTCGTAATGGGAAGGTGCTAATTAATGGTATTCCCATGAATAAACTCATAGACGGAAGGCCACAATGGAATAATTGGGGAGGATTAAATGACGTTACTAGAAACCAAGAATTTTCAGCCGGCTTAAATCCTTCTTCTTCATCTTTTGGAGGAATTTTAGGAACTACAAATATAGACACGAGGCCATCGCAACTTAGGCCTGGGTATAAATTTTCCTCTTCTATTTCTAATAGAACTTATGCAGGTAGATTAATGGCAACGTATACTTCTAGGACTAATAAAAAAGGAATTACATATAGTATTTCGGGTTCTTTAAGAGGTGCTAAAAATGGCTTTGTTAAAGGAACATTATATAGTGCATATGCAATTTATGGCGCATTGGAATATAATTTAAACACCAAACATACACTACTACTAACAGCCTTTTTGGCATCCAACAGAAGAGGAAGGTCTTCTGCAATTACAGAAGAAGTGTTTGAACTAAAAGGGAATACCTATAACCCATATTGGGGAAATCAAAATGGGAAAATAAGGAACTCTAGAGAGCGTAAATTACAAGAACCTACGTTTATGCTTAACCATAGATTTATTACTGAAAAAGCACTCATAAACACAGGAGTTTCTTACCAATTTGGAACACATTCTAAAAGTAGATTAGGATATTATAATGCACCTAACCCCGATAAAACATATTATAGATATTTACCAAGCTTTTATTTAAACAGCCCAATCGGTGCTAATTTTTATAGCGCAAATAAAGCGGAAGAAGATTTTTTAGAGAATGCACAAATAGGTTGGGAGAGTTTATATGCAGCAAATACAAATACCATAACTTCTCCAGCTTCTTATATGTTATATAATGATGTGGTTAAAGACCGCCAATTTATAATTAGCAGTGTAGCAAATATTAATTTTGGAACTAGTTTTAAATTAGATGTTGGCACGTATTATCAAAATCTACATTCTAAAAACTATGCACAAATAGACGACCTATTAGGAGCAAATTATCATAATGATGTAGATGCTTTTTCTAACACAAAAAATAATGTAAATGAAAATCAGGAAAAAATAGCAGGAGATATTTTTAACTATAACTACAATATTCTTGCAAATAACTACAATGTATTTGGGCAGTTAAAATATGAGTCTAAAAAATGGGAAGGATTTATATCTGGAAAATATAGCACATCTAATTATCAAAGAGAAGGGTTATACAAAAACGAACGCTTTTTAGATAATTCCTTAGGGACAAGTGAGAAGATAAATTTTTCAAATATGGCTACAAAAGCGGGTGCTACGTATAAAATTAACGGTAGAAATTGGGTGTCTACTAATGTAGCATTAATGAACAGACCTCCAACAGTGCAAAACTTGTTTATTAACCCTAGAGAGAATAATACTATTGTTGGCGAGAGTACAAAAGAAAAAATAACTAGTGTAGATTTAAGTTACTTTGCAAGTTTTCCTAAACTAACAGGAAGAGTTACAGGTTTTCATACCCGTTTTCAAAATACTACAGATATTAATTTCTTTTTTGTGGATGCTGGTGTTGGGTCAGATTTTGTGCAAGAAGTTCTTACAGGTCTAGATAAATTACATATTGGTGCAGAGTTGGGAGTAACCTACCAATTATCCTCTGCGGTAAAACTTTCTGGTGTATTTTCTCTTGCAAAATATGTATACGCAAGTAACCCTAATGTTTCTATAAATTTTGATACTGCAGATGCATCAGAAGAACTTATAAATACAACCGGAAATGTAGATTTGGGAGAAGCATATATAAAGGATTATAAACTAGCACAAGGGCCTCAAAAAGCATGGGCTATTGGTATAGATTATAGAGACCCTAAATATTGGTGGGTAGGGCTTAGTGCTAATTTTTTAGGCAATAATTATAGTAATATATCTACCATTACCAGAACAAACAGTTTTTATTTAGATCCAGAGACTGGAGAAAAATTTCCAGATGCTACAGAAGAAAAAGTAACGGCATTATTAGAGCAGAAGCCATTAGATAATTTTTACTTGTTAAACGCAGTAGCAGGTAAATCTTGGTTAGTAAATGGCAAATACATTAGTGTTTTTATTAGTCTAAATAATTTATTTAATACCACATATAGAACAGGAGGATATGAACAAAGTAGAAATGGAAATTATGGGCAATTAAGAGATGATAACCTTAGTGGTAGCCCTTCTTTTGCTCCCAAATATTGGTATGGTTACGGTAGAACCTATTTTTTAAATTTTGCATATAGTTTTAATTAAAGAAGAGAATGAAGAATGTAAATACATACAAGAATTACTTTTTTATACTAATGTTAAATTTAGTATATAATTTAGGATGTGCTCCAGATAAAAATTTTGAAACACCAGATAATCTATGTAATGCAGACTTAGTAGCTACAATTAGTTTAGAAGATTTAAAAAATATATATGTTGATGGTGTTATAGAAATACAAGAAGATTTAGTCTTGGAGGCAATTGTTATTTCATCAGATAAAGAAGGGAATTTTTTTAGTGTTCTTCATTGTCAAGATAAGCCCATAAATCCTTCAGGGGGAATACAACTAGAAGTGGATTTGCAAAATTTGCATTTACAATATCCTGTGGGCTCCAAGGTATTTATAAAATTAAAAGGACTGTATTTAGGAAAAAGTAAAGACACTTATAAAATTGGAGGTCTTTTTACTTCTTTTGGTAATTTATCGGTAGGTAGGTTGCCAGCACTATCTTTAAAAGAACATGTGTTTTTATCTTGTGAAGAACAACAAGAATTAGAGCCAACAGTAATAGAAATACCCCAGATATCTGACCAACTCATTAATACTTTGGTTAGGTTTAATGATGTAGAGTTTTTGGAAGAAGAATTACAACTAACATTTGCAGAAGAAAAAGAGGAAACCGGAAGAACATTACAAAGCTGTGATGAAGATATTTTAAAACTTGTTAATAGTGGTTATTCCAACTTTTATGATAGTATTTTACCAAATTTAAATGGTACTATAACAGGAGTGCTTTCAAAATCTAGCAAGGATTATCAATTAATAATTAGAAGTTTAGACGACCTTAATTTTAATAAAGAACGTTGTGTAGAAGAGATAACAGAATTTACATCAGATGCTATATTTATATCAGAATTAGCGGATCCAAATAATACTAGTTTAGGAAGGTTTGTAGAGCTTTATAATGCTAGTGATAGTACATTAGTTTTAAATAAATGGACATTACAAAGATATACTAACGGAAATATAGAAGTAAGTTCAGAGGTAAATTTATCTGGTCTTGAAGTAGCGCCCCAAAGCACAATAGTAATAGCTCCTAGTGCAGATAATTTTAATTCTATTTATGGTTTTTTACCAAATTTAGAAGTTGGGATTAATAGTCCTGCAGATTCTAACGGCGATGATAATTTAATCTTGGTAGACCCTTTTGGTAAAATAATAGATGTTTTTGGTGTAGTTGGTGAAGACGGTTCTGGTACAAACCATGAGTTTGAAGATGGTAGAGCAGTAAGAAAATCAGAGGTGCAAAATGGTAACCCAGTCTATGATTTTAGTGAATGGATTATTACTAATGATTCTGGAGAGGATGGCACTATAAATAACCCAGGAGTTGCTCCAGAAAGTTATACTCCAGGGGTACATAATTAAGATTAGTAGCTTGCTATTTTTTCTAAATCGGAGGGTGTAATTGGTTTTACTATATAATCTGTAACCATAGGATAAGCTTTTATCATTTCTATTTCATTAGGATTAATAGAAGAACTCATAACAATTATTTTTATATCCTCTTTATTAGAAATTGTTGCTTTCGCAAAACTGTCTAAAAATTCCCAACCGCTCATTATTGGCATACTTAAATCTAAAAAAATAATATTTGGTAAATTTTTGGTAGCATTAAGATTAATAATACCTTCAATGCCTTCTTTTCCATTTTCAAATTCAATTATAGAATTACAAAAATTACATTCATCCATAAGTCGTTTTACAATATATACATAGATAGAGTCATCATCAATTATGCAAACAGAGTTAATTTTTTTCATTACAATATTAGGGTGTTATGAATTTTAAGGTAAATGTTGTTCCTACATTTACTTCACTTGTTACAGAAATACTACCGCCCATTGCTTCTATCTGGTTTTTAGTTATATACAAACCTACACCTCGGGCATTTTTATTTCGGTGAAAGGTTTTATTCATGCCAAAAATTTTATTTCCAAATTTATTTAAATCTATACCTTTTCCATTATCTGTAAAACTTAAAATTAAATTTTTTCCAGAATTAGTAGTTTTAATTTCAATAGAGGGAGGTCTGTCATTAGCAGAGTATTTTATACTGTTTGTAAATAAATTTAGTAAAATACTATCTAAATAAGCAGGAACTCCAAGAACAATAGAGTTGGAGGAGAGCTTTAAGATACAGGAAGCATTTTTCTCTATAAAAGTAGCCGAGATATTATTTTTCACATTTTCTATAACCTCTTTTAAGTTTATAGGCTCAAGTTTATTAGTAACGTTGGCGTTAGATTGTACAACCTCATTTAAATTATATACAGTACTATTAAGACTTTCTGTAGACTCTCGTAACATAGCCATTAATTTTTGCCTTTCCTCATCTTTTCTTTCTTCTAATAAAAATCCTGTAACCATAGATAAGTTTGTAGCATGGGATCGTAAATCATGGGAAACCATGTGGGCAAAATTAGTGAGACTATTATTCTGTTCTCCGGTTAATTGTGCGTATTCTTTTAGTTTTTGTTCAGATTCTTTTTCTTTAGTTATATCTGTTATAACCCCTATTGCTTTATTATTATGCTTTTCTGTTTCTGTAAAAAAAGTTACTACAGCTCTTAAATGTCGTATACTTTTATCTTTAAGGATAACTCTATATTCAATTACTCCGCTTCCTTCTCCTTTACTAACTGCAAAAGCTTCATTTAAAACTCTTAAAAAATCATCGGGATGTATAGCAGATTCCCATGCCTCGTATGTGCTTTTATAGTCTTTTGGGTTTTTATGGTGTAATTTATAAGACATAGCATCCCAAGTAGCAATTCTGTCTTTTGTTGTAAATTGCCAAATACCTACATTAGAAGCTGTAGTCGCTATTTTTGCTCTTTCAGCTTCTTTTCTATATTTTAATTCGGCAATTTTGCGGTCATTAATATCTTGGCAAATACCATATAATCTTACACATTTACCATTAATAAATTCTGGTTTGCCTTTTGTTCTAATCCAAACTTCTTTTCCTTTACCAGTAATCATGATTACTTCAGTATCCCAAGGAGTTCCTTTTGTTATTGCAATATTAGCTAAGCGTAAAACAGTATCTCTATGTTCCCCTTCTTTAAAGTGTTTAAAACATTCTTCAAAACTTTGTGGAACATAGTCTAAGGGTTGTTCATGAATAATATTAACCATTTTGGTCCAAGTAACTCTAAAATTTTGCAGATAAGCCTCCCAGCCACCAACTCTAGAAACAATTTGGGCTTCTTTAATTAAAGCTTCTTTGTTTTTGTCTTTAGTAATATTATCAAGTTCAATAATTAATCCTTTTACTTGTTCATTAATTCCTTTCCAAGAATTAATACTCCATTTTAGCCAAATAAATTCATTATTATTACCATTAAACTTTTTACCATCATTATAACAATCATTTCCTTTTAGGCAGTATTGTAAAAAAGCGGAAAAGTCTTTAGGTAAATTATACATTACTGAGAAAAAGTCTTTGCCAATAATATTAGTTTTTAATTCAAAGTTATTCTCCCAAGTTTTGGAACAACTTATAAATTCTAATTTGGAATTTAGTAATGCTACAGAATTTGAAGTTTCCCTAATTAATTTAGGGTTTAAAGCTAGTTTTGATAATATAGAGGCGGCCATTATGCAATTTAATGAATATATGTAAGGGAATTAGTACTATAGATAAAAATTATTATTTAATAATATTTTAATATTAATTGATTATAGTTTGGTTGCTATATTTTGTAAATTTAGATACTTAAAAAGATAGAAAGGAATAGTAATAATCATAAAATATAGTGTACTATGGATGCTAAAAAAAACCATGAGAGTGGAGATATAAGTAAATGCCCTTTTATGGGAGGAGTGCAAAAAGAAACAGCTGGCGAGGGTACTTCTAATAAAGATTGGTGGCCTAATCAATTAAATTTAAATGTTCTTCGTCAAAATTCTTCTTTATCTAACCCTATGGGTAGTGCATTTAACTATGCAGAAGAATTTAATAAACTAAACTTAAGTGATGTTAAACAGGACATTATTAAGTTGCTTACAACATCGCAAGATTGGTGGCCTGCAGATTATGGTCATTATGGGCCAATGATGATCCGTATGGCATGGCATAGTGCAGGAACCTATAGAGTTGGTGATGGGCGTGGTGGTGCAAATACAGGAAATCAACGTTTTGCGCCATTAAATAGTTGGCCAGATAATGGCAACTTAGATAAAGCCCGTTTGCTATTATGGCCTATAAAAAAGAAATATGGAAAGAAAATTTCTTGGGCAGATTTAATGATATTAACAGGGAACTGTGCTTTAGAATCTATGGGTTTTAAAACTATGGGTTTTGCAGGAGGAAGAAAAGATGTTTGGGAACCAGAACAAGATGTATATTGGGGTTCCGAAAAAGAATGGATGGGAAATGAAGAGCGTTTTGAAGATGGAGATTTAGAAGGATATTTAGGAGCATCTCACATGGGGTTAATATATGTAAACCCAGAAGGCCCTAATGGAAAATCAAATCCTTTAGAAACAGCAAAGCTTATGAAGGAAACTTTTGGGCGTATGGCAATGAATAATGAAGAAACAGTTGCACTTACAGCCGGAGGGCATACTTTTGGTAAAGCTCATGGCGCTGCAGATCCAAACAAATATGTTGGTGCGGAGCCTCATGGAGCGCCAATAGAACAAATGAGTACAGGGTGGAAAAATACTTTTGGCACAGGTGTTTTAGATGATGCTATTACTAGTGGAATTGAGGGAGCTTGGACACCAAATCCTACAAAATGGGACCACGATTTTTTTGATGTATTATTAAACTACGATTGGGAGCTAACTAAAAGCCCTGCAGGAGCAAGCCAATGGAAGCCAACAGAGGCTTCAAAAGCTAAAATGGCTCCAAAAGCAGGTGATGCATCTAAAAAACAAGGATTAATGATGACAGATGCTGATATGGCATTAAAAGTAGATCCTGAATATTTAAAGATTTCAAAATATTTTCAAGAAAACCCAAAAGATTTTGAGAAGGCTTTTGCTAGGGCTTGGTATAAATTAACACATAGAGATATGGGGCCTATTTCTCGTTATTTAGGTGAGGAAGTTCCTAATGAAGAACTAGATTGGCAAGACCCTATTCCAACAGTAAATTATACTTTGAGCAATAACGATATTGAAACATTAAAGAAATTAATTTTAGATTCTGGTTTAACGGTTTCTCAATTAGTTTCTACAGCATGGGCATCTGCCTCTACTTTTAGAGGTTCAGATATGCGTGGTGGTGCAAATGGAGGTCGTATTCGTTTAGAACCTCAAAAAAGTTGGGAAGTAAATAATCCTAAAGAGTTAGAAAAAGTTCTTGCTACTTACAATAATATTCAAAAGGAATTTAAAGGAACAATATCTATAGCAGACTTAATTGTTTTAGGAGGCTCTGTAGGGGTAGAAAAAGCAGCAAAGAATGCTGGTCATAATATAACTGTTCCTTTTACAGGAGGAAGGGGAGATGCTTCTCAAGAGCAGACAGATATAGAGTCTTTTACACATTTAAAACCAGATGCAGACGGGTTTAGAAATTATAAAAAGGAGTCTATTAAGTTAGCAGATGAAAATTTACTACTAGACAAAGCTAATTTGTTAACATTAACTGCACCAGAAATGACAGTATTAGTAGGTGGTCTAAGAGTATTAGGTGCAAATTATGATGGGTCTAATCATGGCGTATTTACAGAAAATGTGGGTAGTTTAACAAATGATTTTTTCTTAAACATTTTAGATTTTACATATACTTGGAAATCAATTTCTAATGAAGATGTTTTATTTGAAGGGATAGATAGGAGAACAAATACAGCTAAGTTTTTAGGAACCCGTGTAGATTTAATCTTTGGCTCTAATACAGAACTAAGAGCTATTGCAGAGGTATATGCTGCAGATGATGCAAAAGAAAAATTTGTTACAGACTTTGTTGCCGCTTGGACTAAAGTGATGAATTTAGACCGTTTTGATGTAAAATAGATTAGGGTATTTTAAATAAGAAAAAAATTTATAATTAAATAAAACTGCTATACTCTTAAGAAAGATATAGCAGTTTTTTATACATTTATTAGTATGAATAATGAAAGTTTTTTTAACGAAATCCGAAATGGAAATTCCTTATTGGTAGAAGAAGCACTTACAAAAAATCCTGATTTAATAAATGCAAAAGACCAGAGAGGTTCTACTCCTTTAATCTTAGCAACATACTACAATCAGGAAAATATAGTATCTCTTTTATTAGAGAAAGGAGCAAAAATAGATCAAAAAGATTCTTCAGGGAATACCCCATTAATGGGTGTATGTTTTAAAGGGTTTTTACCAATAGCTAAAACATTAATAGAAAAAGGAGCAAATGTAAATGAGCGCAATTCTATGGGTGCTAGTAGTTTAATTTATGCCGCAACATTTAATAGAGAAGAAATTGCAAAACTTCTTATAGAATATGGCGCAAAAAAAGATGTTAAAGATGCTCGAGGAAACACTGCATTAGATCATGCGAAAATGCAAGAATTACCAAACTCTTTTTTAACTTTACTAGAGTAAAAAATGCAGTAAATGAAAAGTTCTAAATTAGAAATAGCTCTTGTACAAACTAGTCTGGTTTGGGAAAATCCTAAAGAAAATAGGCAAATAATAGCAGAAAAGATTAAGGAAATAAAGCCTTCTACAGATATAATTATTTTACCAGAAATGTTTACTACTGGTTTTACAATGTCTCCTAAAAAAATAGATTTTAATGCCGCTTTAGAAACCTTAAAGTGGATGAAAACTATTTCTAAAGAAAAAAATGCCGCTTTAGTTGGTAGTATAGTTTATAAAGAAGAAACTAAAAATTACAATAGGTTATATTTTGTAGAGCCCAGTGGTAAAGTTAGCTTTTATAATAAAAGACATACGTTTACTTTAGCAGGTGAAGATAAAGTTTACACAGCTGGGAAAGAAAAATTAATTGTAGAATACAAAGGGTTTAAAATTTGCCCATTAATTTGTTATGATTTAAGGTTTCCTGTATGGTCTAGAAATACTACTAATTACGATGTGTTAATCTATGTAGCCAATTGGCCTAAAAAAAGAATACTAGCTTGGGACAGTTTATTAAGAGCAAGAGCTATAGAAAATATGGCGTATTGTATTGGCGTTAATCGCGTTGGGATAGATGCTTTAGCTTACGAATATCCTGGACATTCTTCTGCTTATGATAGTTTAGGAACACTACTATCCTTTTCAGATAAAGAAGAAGTTATATATGCTACAATTACAAAAGAACATATAAATACTACAAGAAATAAACTTAAGTTCTTAGAGGACAAAGATTTGTTTAATCTATTATAGTAAAGGTTTGCTCCAATTCCCAATTAGCACGAACCTCAATAGCAACAGGATAGTAACTAACCCTTTCTGGTTGTATTTGTTTTAAATAATTACCAGTGTCCCATTTTTTATTTGCATTAGTATCAAAGAGTACACGAGCTAAATATTTACTTGGTTTAAGGTTATTAAACTCAAACACTTTAGGTTCAGTAGCATAAATTTCTCTTTGTACTTCACCTTTCTCATCTGTTAATTGAATAATAATAGGGAAAGTTAAGCTGTTACCTACAAGTGTTAATCTTAAATTACCATAGTCTGCATAACCTTTAGTTTGTAAGTTAAAAGACAAAGTATCATTAGAGGTGTTAAAAAAATCTGTTATTGCGCCAGGGAATAAATCTATTTGGTAACTTTCATTAGGTTCTTTATCAAAACTAAAAACAACACTATTCTTTAAAGTATCTGTAGTAATGCTATGTTTTACCGCTAAAGAATCTTTATTTATTATTTTAATTTTAGAAGTATCGGTTTTAATTATTGGGGTGTTGGAGGCTATTTCAAAAATTTGATTAAAATCTATACCGCCAGAATAATTAGCAATAAGTTTAAGAGAGTCTAGCTCTAGTTTTCTATTCTTTATTTTAAAAGTATCTATAGTTTTAAAAGTATTGTTTTTTGCTAAGAAAAGAAGAGAATCCATTTCAAAAGGAGTAAACCAAAAATTAATACTATCTTTTTTGTATTCTTTTTTATAGGTAGAAATTACAGAATCCGGTATTTTAGAGATTGCATCAATCTCTATATCATTACCATCTCCATAATAGCCAAAGGTTATTTTATTTTTTGCAGTTAAAGAAGGCAAAGACATAGAAAAATCGGGAACTTCCTTAAACAAGTTTAATAAGAAAATAGAGTCTGTAGGGACAATAACTGTATCTTTAATAAAGCCTATTTTGTCAGTGTTTTGGTCAAATATATTGTTCTTAGCTTCATCTTTTAAGGCAAATAAAGCATATTTTCCTTTTTTTAAATTTCTAAGATTAAAAATAATAGTACTATCTAAAGTATTCGTTATATAATTAGGGGGTCTTTTAAAAATAGTAGAATCGTTATAAGTACTATCTATTTCGTATAACATAACACTAACAAACTCTTCAGAATCTTTATTAAATGCATCTTTAATTACACCAGTTATTTCTAAAGAATCTATGTAAGAACCTGTAGAAAAAACATAGGTTAAAAACCTATTTGGGTTACCCTCATTATTATCAACTATACTTTCACCAAAATTAAAAGTATACGTAGTGTTTTCTTTTAAAGTATCTTTTATCTTAATTTCTACATACTTACTTGCACTACCCTGTGGAGATAAAAGTGGTGTATATTTTAAAGGAGGAGAAACAATTAATTGTTCTTGTACATCTTTAAGCTTTACATACTCATCAAAATATAAACGAATTTTAGTATCAGAAAAATTGACAGACATATTTTCTGGCTCCGCTTTTATAAGTACTGGTGGGTCTAAATCTTTAGGTCCTCCCGTAGGGTTACCCCTTCTTGCACATTGATAAAAAGCAGCAATAATAATACTAAAAAAAAAGCAGGTTAAAATTCGTTGTAACATTCCTAAAATTGTTAGTAACAAAGAAACAACATATTTAATGAATTTAGAAATTAGAGTACTACTGCCATACTACAAACATAAATTGTAATATTTGGAGTTTCCTGTAAGGCTTTTGCACAAATTTCCATGGTAGCACCAGTAGTTATAACATCATCAATTAATAATACATTTTTATTTTCTAGGATAGCAGTATCTGTTAATTCGTATAGTTTTTTAGAGCTTTGCCACCGGTTAATTCTTCCTTTTTTAGTTTGTGTTTTGGTATTTGCTGTTTTTATAAGAACACCTTCAAGAAAAGTAGTATTTAAGTGCTTTGCTAAACTTTCGCCAAATAAAGAAACTTGGTTATATCCTCGTTTTCTTTTTTTCTTTGGATGTAGAGGAACAGGAATAATATAATCTATATCTTTTAAGTAGTTGTTTTTTTCTAGAATTTGACCGTACCAATCCCCAATAAAAGAACCTATTTGCTTTTGGTTTTTATATTTTAAATTGTGAATTAGGTTTTTAACTATACCTATTTCGGTAAAAAGCAGGAAAGAACTAGCTTTTTTTATATTTATTATGCCATAAAAAATACGGTCAACAGCATTTTCTTCGTTAAAAGTAAACTCGGTGAGTGGTATTTGGTTTCGACAAATGGTACATAAATGCTTCTCTCCTCTATTTAATCGTGCATTACAACCAAAACACACTATGGGCAATAGGAGGGTATTTATATCATTTAGTATATTTGGTAACTTAGAATATAACAAATCTTAGTTTTTTATTAACCTACTTAAAGACCGCTTTGTTCTGATGGACAGTCAAGATACTAAAATTAATTATAAAGTTTTACTTGCAGCTATGGTTGCTGTTGTAATAGCAATTCTTATTGCTTTTTACTATAGCTACGCCCAATCTAAAACAGAAATTAGTTATTTAGAGCAAGAAAAAGAACTTCTTGTAAAAGATTTAACTATTATGAAAGCAGATGTAGATAGGCTTTCTGCTCTTAATGAGGTTAATGATATAGAATTACAAGACTCTAAATACAAAGTACAACAGTTAATAGATTCTGTAGGTAGATTAAATTTTACGGTAGAAAAACTCAGAGAATTTAAAACGGAGTTAAGACGTTTAGAAGCTAAAAACGATAGTCTTAAGTTAAAGAACAACTTTCTTAAGTACAACAATATGTTACTTGGAGAAAAGTATGAGGAATCTAGAAGACAAATAGAAGTTTTAAGAGGAAAAAGTAGCTCTTTGGCAGAGGCCGAAGCATTACAACGCAAAAAAATATTAGAACTAAATGACGAGCTTAAAACTAAAAGTTATTTAAGATTACAAAACTCTGAGGGTAGTGGTTTTAGGTTACGAAGTGGTAAACCTATAAAAACAAACAAAGCATCAATTATAGAAAAACTTAGAGGTTGTGTTACCATAGTAGCAAATCCAGAAGATGCCAATCAAGAAAAAATATTGTATTTACAGTTTTTAAGCCCTAATAAACAGGTTATAGAAGACAATGCCAATACTATAAACGTAAATGGTAATGTATATAGTAAGCGAGTAGAGCTTGTTTTTAATGGTGAAGAAACAAATGTATGTGATTTTATTACCATTCCAGAAGGTTCTTTAACTCCAGGAACGTATACAATTAATGTTTTTGAAGATGAACGTTTACTTTCCTCATCAGAATTTCAATTAAAATAATATATTTTTTAGTCTAATATTCTATTTTTGCTAGATGGCAAAACAAGAAGACATTTTTAAAAAAGTAATTTCCCATGCAAAAGAGTATGGATATGTATTTCAATCTAGTGAAATATATGATGGTTTAAGCGCTGTTTATGATTATGGACAGAACGGTGTAGAACTTAAAAAGAACATTAGAGAGTACTGGTGGAAAGCCATGGTACAGTTAAATGATAATATTGTAGGATTAGATGCTGCAATTTTTATGCATCCCACTACTTGGAAAGCTTCTGGCCATGTAGATGCTTTTAATGACCCTTTAATAGATAACAAAGATTCTAAGAAAAGATATAGAGCAGATGTTTTGGTAGAAGACTATGTTGCCAAAATTGAAAATAAAATTGAAAAAGAGGTTAAGAAAGCTCAAAAACGCTTTGGAGATAATTTTAATAAAACACAATTTTTAGCTACAAACCAGAGAGTTGTTGATTATCAAGAACAAGTAACAAGTATTTTAAAAAGGCTAGGACAATCTTTAGAAAAAGAAGATTTAGTAGATGTTAAAAAACTTATAGAAGAGTTAGATATTGCTTGCCCAATGTCTGGTTCTAAAAACTGGACAGATGTTAAGCAGTTTAATTTAATGTTTGGAACTAAATTAGGAGCCAACGCAGAAACTGCAATGGATTTATATTTAAGACCAGAAACTGCTCAAGGTATATTTGTAAACTTCCTAAATGTTCAAAAAACTGGACGTATGAAGATACCTTTTGGAATTGCGCAAACAGGAAAAGCTTTTAGAAATGAAATTGTAGCAAGACAATTTATTTTTAGAATGCGTGAGTTTGAGCAAATGGAAATGCAATTCTTTATTCAGCCAGGAACACAAAAAGAATGGTATGAGAAATGGAAAGAAAATAGAATGAAATGGCACCTTTCTTTAGGAATGGGAGAAGATAATTATCGTTTTCATGACCATGAGAAATTAGCGCATTACGCAGATGCAGCAGCAGATATAGAATTTAGATTCCCGTTTGGTTTTAAAGAATTAGAAGGGATACATTCTAGAACAGATTTTGATTTAGGAAGTCATGAAGAATTTTCAGGAAAAAAATTACAATATTTTGACCCTGAACTAAATAAGAACTATGTTCCTTATGTATTAGAAACATCTATAGGTTTAGATCGTATGTTTTTAGCAGTATTTTCTAATTCTTTACAAGAAGAAGAGTTAGAGAATAATACCACAAGAACAGTTTTAAAGCTTCCTGCAGTTTTAGCGCCAACTAAAGCAGCAATATTGCCATTAGTTAAAAAAGATGGTTTACCAGATATAGCACATGGTATAATAGAAGATTTAAAATGGGATTTTAATGTAACGTATGATGAGAAAGATGCTGTTGGTCGTAGGTATAGAAGACAAGATGCCAATGGAACGCCATTTTGTATTACAGTAGATCACCAAACCAAAGAAGATAATACCGTAACTATTCGTCATAGAGATTCTATGGAACAGGAAAGAGTTGCAATTGCAGATTTAAAAGCAATAATATCTAAAGCGGTAGATATGAGAACTTGGCTTTTAAAAATGAAATAGCATTAAACATATTTTTTAAAAAAAACTCCATTAGCTTTTTTTAAGGCGGATGGAGTTTTTGTATTAAGAGGAACTAGCTAGTTATTTAGTTTCTTTATTTTTCCATGCTCTAAAATATTTTACATGGTATTCTCCATCTAATCTAGTATTATCTGGTAGGGCACCAAACCATTTGTTAGATTCACAATTAAAATTTATTTCTAAAGGTTGATGCCAATGGGTGTTTTTAGCCTCTCTAAACAAGATACCATCAATATAAAAACGAATATATTCTTTGTTCCATTCTAATCCCCAAACATGATAATCTGCTTGTAGTTCTTCTGGAAAATAGTATTTTTTTGTTCTAGAGAAGTGTTTCGTTATGTTTCCTTTATTCTTAGGAGTTTTAAAAACATGAATATTAGAGTTTAAATCATTTCTATTATATTCTAACCCTGGAGCATTTTCACAAATATCAATCTCTGTCCACCAATCTTTACCCACATTAGTCATCCAAAATCCAGAAACCCAAGGAGCATCCATAAGTTTCAATTCTGCTTCAAAATAACCATATAGTACTTTTTCTTTACTTTTTATAAAGCCTGTAGTATGTGTAAAATCTTTAGGTAATTTTTCGTTCTTATGTTGGTTCACTCTAATAACTAATTCACCCTTTTCTAAACTAACATTGGATCCATGAAAATAAGTAGGTGGTCTTCCTTTCCATTTAGGGTTATTAGGGTACCAGCGTTTTGTATTCAGCGTATTTTCAGAAAACTCATCAGATAAATTTTTCTGTAATTTCCATTTATTAGTATTTTTTTGATCAGATAATGGATACTCTGCAGTTATGCGTTCTTTCCTATTTTCTATTAAAACAGAATCTACATAATTCTTTGGAGGAATGGTTAAATCCTGTCCTAATGAAACTGTTATTGTAAATAAAAATATTAAAGTTAAATAGCGCATTATAAATATAATTTGTGTGCTACCAAAAATAACTTAGTAGTTATAAAAGAGAATATTCAAATGTACTTTTAAAGGCACCAAATGTTCTAAACAATACTCTTTTTATTTCCCTCAAAAATAGAATTAAATTTAAAGGGAGGATTTTTAATGAACGTTATTTTTTTATTAGTAAAAGGATGCATAAACTCTAAAGAATAGGCATGTAAATACAAGCCTTTCCCTTTTAATTTTAAGTTTTTTAGAAAGTAGGTAGGATCTCCTAATATAGGATTTCCTATGCTAAGAAAGTGTTTTCTAAGTTGGTGTTTTCTTCCAGTTTCAGGGGTTAGTTCTACCCAATTTAAATACTGGAATCTATTAGAAATAACAGTTTTAATTATTTGGTATTTTGAGGTAGCTTTTTTGCCATCAATAGGTTCTGTAATTGAGCCAGAATCTTTCATTTTTCCAATAGTAACTGCTATATAGGTTTTGGTTATTTCTTTATTTTCAAATAACTTATTTAAAGCAATAATACTAGCACTTGTTTTGCCTATTACTAGTAAACCCGTAGTAGGGTAATCTAATCTATGAACAGGTTTTGGAGCAACGGCATCGGGTAAATTACTTTTAGTTATGTTTTGTTCTAAAGCATTTACAATAGTTTTAAAAGAATTACCGCTAACAAGAATACCAGGAGGCTTATTAATTATAGCTAAATAATTATCCTCAAAAACCACTTCTAAAGAGAGAACAATTTTCTTATGTTTTTTGGTATTTTTGTCTTCTAATAACGTTATTATTTCTGTACCATATATAAAGGTTGCAGTTGTTGCTATCTCTCCATTTACAAGAACTAAATTTTTTTTAATGCTCTTTTTTAATGCCGATTTTGTAGCAATAGTTTTAAAAATACCAACACCGTATTCCTGTAATCGTAAAGGCTTGCCTAAAATTTTTGCCGTATGTGATTCTAGAATATGTAAAGAAGGCATGATTTAAAATCTGAACCCAACAGATAATCCTGCTCGGAACATAAATGTATTCTGAAAGTCTTCTGGATTTATATTTCTTCCTAAACCTCCACTAAGTTCTACTGTAAATTTATCACTTCTGGTAGCCCATTTATAACCGCCTCCCAGGCCTAGTGCTGTGGTACTATAATCTTTGTTTCTAACACCAAGTGTACTTGCAGCATCTTCTACTTCATCTTCACCGGTATAGTATAAACCAAAAGCTTCTGCAAATACACCGCTTTTAGGATTATAGCCAAAATAAGCTCTAACATTTGCTCCTAAACCAAAGTTTCCATTATAATCATCGCTATCACTATCAAAATACATGGTAGCACCAATACTAGTGTCTTCATTTATATAATATTCATACGAAATTTCGGCACTGGAAGTAATTAAGAATTGACCAATGTTGAATTTTATTTCATGAATATTGTCAGAATTAGAATAAGCTTGGGCCATTAAAAAGTTAGAAGATAGTATAAAGATTGCTATGGCAATTATTTTTTTCATCTGATTGTATTTAATATAAAAAATTAGTGTTTTGTAAAAATAAAATGCAAAAATAGGCTATTAAAATTTTATAAATAGACTTATGGTCTTTCCTATTTTGTTACTTTTATGGACAGAAAATATATAAATGAAGATAGTTTCCTATAACGTAAACGGCATAAGAGCTGCATTAAAAAAAGGTTTTATAGATTGGCTACAGGCTGTAGACCCCGATGTAATATGCTTGCAAGAAATAAAAGCGAATAAAGAACAGTTAGACTTAGATGTTTTTACGGAAGCAGGATATTCTTATAATTATTGGTTTAGCGCACAGAAAAAAGGATATAGTGGTGTTGCTGTTTTAGCTAAGAAAGAACCAGATCATATAGAGTATGGTACTGGAATAGACTATATGGATTTTGAAGGTAGAAACTTGCGTGTAGACTACGGAGATGTTTCTATAATGAGCATGTATTTGCCTTCTGGCACTAATATGGATAGGTTAGAGTTTAAGTTAAAATATATGGAAGACTTTCAGACCTATGCAAATGAATTAAAAAAATCTCGCCCTAATTTAATTGTTTTAGGAGATTATAATATATGTCATGAAGCAATAGATATTCATGATCCTGTTAGAAATAAAAATGTATCTGGATTTTTACCTGTAGAAAGAGAATGGATAGGAAATTTTATGAAAAGTGGTTTTATAGATAGTTTTAGGCATTTTAATAAAGAACCGCATAATTATTCTTGGTGGAGCTATCGTGCAAATGCTAGGAATAACAATAAAGGATGGCGTTTAGACTATGCTATGGTAAGTTCTTCCTTAGAAGAGAGATTAAAAAGAGCTTTAATTTTATCTGAAGCCAAACATAGTGATCACTGTCCTATTTTAGTTGAAATTAGTAAATAGGTAATTATTTAATAGATATTAAAAAGGGTCGCAATTTGCGACCCTTTTAGTTTACTATTTACCTGTAAATTGTAACATGACCAACAAATTCGCGATCATCATTTTCGCCATTAAGTTTAATAACGTACCAATAATCTCCCGAAGGTAAATCTACATTGTCGTAGGAGCCATCCCAATTACCTTGTTTTACAAAGTATTTAACCTGTCTACCATATCTATCATAGATTGCTCCCCAAAGATTTGGGAAACCTTCTACATTTTTAATTACCCATGTATCATTAAATCCATCGCCATCAGGGGTAAAGAAATTTGGAATTTCAATGTCTATAAATTCTAAAGGAATTTCTAAACTGGCTTCACAACTTTTACTATCTATTACTTTAGCAGTGTATACATCGGTATGGTTAATATACATTGTACCATCACTACTAA
Source organism: Maribacter vaceletii (assembly GCF_003634105.1). Classification (GTDB taxonomy): domain Bacteria; phylum Bacteroidota; class Bacteroidia; order Flavobacteriales; family Flavobacteriaceae; genus Maribacter_B; species Maribacter_B vaceletii. Next base: position 1,348,178 of record NZ_RBIQ01000007.1, read on the forward strand.
CTTCATCATCAAAATAATAGGTGTAAATACCGTCTCCACCAGTTGCTTCTACAATTATTTCATTAATACCGGCAGGTTTGCTAGTTAAAACTAATTGTTGTTGCGCTTCAATAGAAAAGTTTTTAACTTCAATACACCCTGTACCTAAATGAACAATACTTATAGTATGATTACCAGAAGATATATCTGTAAAGATAGCTTCTGCTTGCGCATTTGCAACATCTGGATTATTTGGGTTAGCATCATCTAAATCGAACACAATTTCTGAGGTATCCAGGTTTTCATCATCAAATAATATAGATGCGCCATAAATAGGTTGTCCATTACTACACTCATTACTTGTTTCTACTGTTGCAGAAAGGTTAGAACCCACTTTTACTTCCTGTACCAGTACAAAATCACAATCATTAGCATCTTCAAGATAAATTTCATAGAATCCACCATCAAGGTTATCTAAGGTTAAAGTAGAACCACTTATGGTAGTAAAACTATCTGTAGGGCTAGTAAGGTTATATTTGTATGGAGCAGTTCCGCCTGTTATTTCTACCTCAATAAGACCATTATCATCACTAGAACAAACTTCATCTTCTACTCTTGTTACATTTGCTAATAGAGCGCTATTAGGAGCTTCTATAGTAATGTTATTTACCGTAACTTGGCAACCATTAGCATCTTGTACTATTACACTATAAGTGCCACCGGGTAATCTATCAAAAGTATTATTGTTTACTGCTTTTTTAGGGTTAGAAGATATTATATATTGGTACGGTCCATTACCGCCGCTGGCAGTAATTTCAATAGTTCCGTTATCTTCACCAAAGCACATAACATTTGTGCTGTTTCCTAAATTTGCGGTTAGTAATGGTGGTTGGTTTATTGTAATTTCTTCTGAGTATTTCTCACAATCTGCACCACTTGTAGCAACTATTCTATACACACCTTGCCCTAAGTTTTCAAAAATCCCAGAGTCTTGAGGGGCTCCTTGTAGTGTGCCATTAACCTCTAATTGGTATTGGTAACCACCTAGGCCATCTGTTGCTTCTGCTACTAAAACAGCATCCATTTCTCCATTACAGTTAATAATAGTATTGTCACTATTTACAGTAATATCTAATGGTTCTACTTTATTAATAGTACGTATTACAGATATAGGAGATACGCAATGTTTTGTTGGGTCACTATCACGAGCTAAAAACTCGTAAGTCCCTGGAGGTAGTGTATATGCTTGTTTTGTATCCCAAGCTGTAATTGCTGTTGTAGGAGCAATAATTTTATATTCGTAACTACCACTACCACCAACAGCAGAAACCGTTATTTGTCCTTGAGAAATACAACCGGGTTCTATTGTTACGGTACCATCTATTTGTATTTCTACAGGATCTATAATGTTTATAATTCCAGTAGTAGTATCACAGCCAGAACCATCTTGTACAGTTACTGTATAGTCACCTTCAAATAAATTAGAAAAAGTACTACTAGTTTGTGGTAAACCGCTAACTCCTGTTGTTACATTAGTTAAAATGTATTGGAAATTGGTATGCCCATTGCCAAACTCTCTAGTAGCAATTATAGTAATTTCTCCGTCATTTATTTTTGTACAAGAAGGGTTAGTTGTTGTTATTGAAGCTGGGTTAGCTGGGTCTACTATTATTGGGTCTATTGGATCAATAGTAATTGTTTTTGTAACATTGCTGCACCCATTAGCATCTCTAATAGTTAATTCATAATTAATGCCAGAACTTAAATCGCTAAATACATTATTAACATCAAAAGGTTGTAATGTTGTACCAGAATCTGCATTTACTAATTCAAATTCATACGTGCCCCAACCACCTTGAGGTGTTGCTGTAATTTGAGCATCGGAACCAGGAGAACAAGTTAACTCATGTGTTGTCGCATAGGTAAAATCTAAAGGCTCTGCCGGACTTTGTATTGATATGAATTCTGATTTTACATGGCAACCAGTGTCATTATCTGTAGCTCTAACTACAAATGTACCAGCTGGCAGTAAATTATAAGAAATTGGCGTTGTAGCTGTACTATTAGCCACAGAATATATAGGGGTAGAAGTATTACTTACATTATAAATGTCATAGCTAAATCCACTACCAAATCCTGAAACTTCAAAAGATAATTCTCCGTTAGATTCTCCATGACAAGTAATGTCATCTACTTTTGAAGCACTTATTTCTATGGTGTTGAAAGGAGCTATATTAACTTGAACATTAGTGAAACAACCAGTATCATTGTCCGTAACTAAGAACGAATATGTATTTGGTTGCCCTCTTTCAATGGTAACAGTTGTTCCGGATATAGTTACATAAGGAGAGGCACTTGGTTGTTCTACAATACTAAAATTGGTGAAACTTGGGGGAATGTTAATCTCATATACACCATCAACCACGCAGTTCATTGCTGTTGTTGTTGTTGTTGTTATTGTTGCAGAAATTTTAGTTGCAGCAGAAACTGTTACAGTTGTAATAGGGTCTATTTTACACCCATTAGCATCTATAACATCTAAAATAACATTTTGCGATGTAGACTTATAAGGAACTTCAAAAGAGATTGCAGTACCTGCAATAGAGCTAAAACTATTACTATTATAGCTATATTTATATGGGGCTATACCTCCTGAAACAGTTGCATCTATGGTAGCCATTCCTAGCTTATTATCTGTAGTACACGCAAAAGAAGATACTGTTGGCATAGTTAAAGTTACAGGAGCTGTTGGACCACCTACAGTTATTCCTGTTAAATTTTGGACACAATTTTTAGAGGAACGAATATCTACATCATAAGAACCAGCTGCCAGTCCTTCAAATAAGTTTGAAGTTTGGTAGGTTGTTCCACTATCAATACTATACTCATAGGATACATCTAAATTATCTACACCGTCTATTTGTTTGATGATTATTTTTCCATCCAAACTTCCAAAACAAGTTACAGGTACAGTGGTATCTACTTCAAATTGTGGATCTACAGGCATTATTAATTCTAATGCAGGAGAATCTTGAGTGCCACAAGTATTATCTAAATCATTTACGGTATAAACATAATTTACATTTGGCTCTAATCTTGTAAATATTCCTGTAGTATTTGTCTCTTCCCCAGGGGCATAAGAAGCTGGTATAGGAAAAATAGTATATTCAAAATTTCCAGACCCACCATAAGCAGAAGCTAACATTTCTCCGTTATCTAAACCAGAGATATCACAATCTACAGTTTTAGTAATTTTAGATTTAGCCACTAGTTGTGGATAAATATGAATGTTTTGGATATCGGAACACCCATTTTCATCACGTACAACTAGAGTGTGATTACCAGGGCCTAAAGTTTTTGTGGCTGTAGTAGTAACTTCCCCATCCCAAATATACACAGGGTCTGTATTTGTAGGGTTAGTACCAGGTTGCGTTAGTGTAGCAACTACATTATATGTTTCGCTTCCACTTAATGGTGCACATCTGTCTGTTACATCTATAGTATCTATAATTGGTTCTGGGTCTTGCGTAAACGTAATAGGATCTGCTAACGCTTTTACACAACCGCCACCATCACGAACATAAGCACGGTATATATTGTTTACACCATCATAAGCTGTAGGCACAACATTAGTCCAGAGAGGATTAGGCCCAAAATCTGCATCTGTTGGCGTTTGGCTATCTAACACTAAGGCATACTCATATTCATGCCAGTTTTGGTATAACTTATTTCTAATATTAAAATACTTTTCATTATCCCAACCGCCAATAGCAGATATTGCTACTTGGCCACCAATATTACAGGTAGGTTGTACAACTTGTTCTTCTTTTATTTGTAATTTAGTTTTTGGTCTATAGATCAAAAAACGTTCTCCTACGGAACAACCATTAACATCTTCTACTTCTACTACATACCATGCAACTCTTAAATCCTCTGGAACAATAAAGGTTATTGGGTTAACACCATCACTCGTAACTACATGACCATTACCATAAAAGTTTCCATATTGATAGCTTGCATGTTTTGGGTTACTTGCATTATAAATTTTGTAGGTAATTGGGCCTGCTGCTGCACCATTTATAGTAAGTTGTAGTTTACCATCTTTGGCATTAGTACAAGTTTCACTTTGTGGAACTGCATCTACAGAGATTCCAGGAGATGGAGGGTTAACCATGCCTAATGATCTCCAACGAATACAACCTGTTGCTTTATCTCTAATAATTATTGAGTAATTTACACCAAATAATAATTTTCCATAAAGCGCACTATTTGTAAATTTATAATCTCGCTCATTATTAGGGTCTGCTGCATTGTATGCAGGATTTTCTATATCATCAAAAGGTCTCCAATCATTTGTAATATCATCTTCAATACCATCACCATCAGAATCAATCATGTCATAAGGCCAGATTCTAGCTTCGAAAGGTCCTACTAAAGTTGGATCATCGTTAATTTTAAAATCAAATGTAGCACCGTTGGCACAAATAGGAGGGTCTTCTTTACCCACTACGGTCCCATTTGGAAAAGTAGGAGCAGTTACTGTTTCAACAGGAGATTCCCATAAACATCCTTTCTCATCTTCCACACGTACAACAAAATGATTTGCCCAATATAATCTAATATCAAAACCAGGATTGTTTCCGTATAAAGTAGGTTTTGAGGCATTTAAGTAATTTGAATTTGTGGATAAATCAATGTCTTCATATCTTCTATAAACCCATGTACGTGTTTCGTCTCCAGCTTCATATTTAGTTTTGTCATGCACTCTTATTAATGAAATGTTTACTAATCCAGTAGCATTAGTAATATTCTTTACTTTCATATTACCCCATACATTACCACCTTTAGCAGGGTCGCACTGAACATCGGTTTTTTCGTATTCAGCAATAATAGGGTCTTCAGAATGAACAAGAACTTCAATATCTTCCTTGGTACAGCCTAAATCATCTTTAATTGCAAAATAATAGTTAGTAGCATCTAAATTTGGAAAAATTGCTTGATCTCCATATACTGGAGGGTTAGTACCAGAAAATGGGGTGTCACTAAAAGCATATTGGTATGGAGGTGTTCCACCATTTGCCATTAGTCTTACAGATCCTGTTCCGTCTTTTCCACAAGTGGTAGGGGAAACATTATTGCTAGAATCTAAAGGCGGAGAGCTTTTAATATCTACCGCTTCTGTAGTAAAACTACAACCTTTAGTATCGGTTACTGTAAATGTATACAAACCTTCGGCAGAAGCATTATACGGCATAGTAACTGGAGTAGGGTCTCCATTTACAGTATACGTATACGGAGGATAACCTTCTTCTGGAGTAACATTTATAATAGCGTCTGGAGTAGCACCACAACCTAATGGTTTGGTTATTTGAGCAAGGGCAAATAATTGTCCGCTTATTTTTGTGTCTGCAACTACAGTTTCGCAACCATTTCCACCGATTACTTTTATAATATAATCTTCAGGAGTTAAGTTACTTAATGTAAATGTGCCGCCAGTAATTGGCATTGGAGTACCATTGTTTTGGGTATAAAAATATGGGGCTTCACCTCCAGAAACGTCTATTTTAAGAACACCTCTGTTTACATTATCGTAACAATAATGTGTTGGTGATCCGGTAGAAATATCTACTTCAGAAACAGGGCCACCTTTATCCTCTAAATCAAAAGTTTGTGTGTCTACTACACAACCATTAATATCTTTTAAAATAATAGTATACGTACCTACTTGTGTTAATCCAGTAATGGTTTTATTACTTTGTGCTGTTGTGGTTGTGTTATTTGGTTGTAGTACAGCATAATTATAATTACCCCACCCACCAGAAGCTTCTATAGTAACAGATCCAGGAGAACCACAATTCATATGAGATACACTAAATGAATCTAAATTTAAAGCAGATGTAGGGGCTTCTATTATTTGCGTTTCTATATATTCACAAGGCCCGGAAGCATCTTTAATTTTTATTGTATAAGTGTCTGCTTGTAAACCAGAAATAATAATAGGAGATGTTGTAGCTCCAGTTATTCCTAAACCAGTATCTACTCCAGAACTATTTTCAACAACAACATCAAAAGAAGTATTAAAATTAGTAATATCTACTTCAATTTCTCCATCGGCTGTTCCGGCAGCAAAACAGGTTACTTGCTTTTTAACAGTGGTATTTGCTGTAAATTTTATAGGTTCTGAGACCGTATAATTTCTGACTATTTTACAACCATTATCATCTACTTCAAAAGTATAGGTTCCAGGAGCTAATGCTGTAAAAGTATCTCCAGGACTAGTTATATTAGACGGTGAAGTAATTTGGTATGTATAGGGTCCTGTACCATTTTCTACACTAATTTGTATATCTGTTGCTCCAGTAGTACAATCTATATCACTTGTTAAAAATGTAAGATTTGTAGGGTTAGATCCTCCATTTATGGTTTGATCTACTGTTGTAGTACAACCATTAGCATCTTTTACTGTAATGGTATAAGTTCCCGCTCCTAAGCCTGTAATTGTAGCACTTGGCTGAAAATCTACACCATTAGTACTATACTCAAAAGGAGAGGTTCCGCCAGCGGTAACTAAAGCCTCTATAGTAGCAGAGCCATTAGTACAATTTATTTGTTGTGTAACAGTGGCGGATGCTGTAAAAGCTGTACTAGGATTTACAGTAACAGCGTTAGCTGTAACATTACAAGAACCACCTGCTTTTTCTTTTTTTATAGTTACAGTATAAGATCCACTAGCCAAGTTACTAAATACATTAGAGGTTTGGAAGGTGGTACCATCTATACTATACGAGGTGGAGTACCCTTGACTGTTAGTTATAGCTACAGTTACACTACCATCATCTGCACCATTACAGGTAATATCTTTTGGGGTAACTGTGTATGTTATTTCTGGCTCATTAATAACACTAACAGAATTTGCAGTTACTTCACAACCACTTGTGTCTCTAACTTTAATTATAAAAGAACCTGCAGTGGGTATAGCAATATCCGTTTTATTACCAGAAGTAAAAGGCAAAAAAGCACCATTATCTACACTATATTCATAAGGGGCTGTACCTCCTGTAGGGGCAAGCGTAATAATACCATCTGTACAATCTATATTCTTAGTAACTATTGGGTTTGGTTGTATTTGCTCAAAAGAAGGTAAAACACTTGTTGCGTTCCAAGAACAGCTAGACATATTAGATAGTTTAACTGTAATATCATAAGAACCAGCATTTAGGTCTGTAAATGTGTACGTATTAGAAGTAATAGGGCCAGAAGAATTTATTAAACTACCGCCTTGGCTAATTTCATAAATGTAATTAGAAGAAGCATCGGTTAAATCTATTTTAATTCCGCCTTTGGCTGTATTACAAGTAATAGGTAAAATTGTTGGTGTTGCATTAAAACTATTGTTATTTACAGCAATGTTGTCTAAGCTAAAAAGACAACCATCTGCATTATTTTTATTTCTAATTTTAACATCATACGTACTTACACTAGTAATAGTAAAAACGTTAGAGTCTTGCCACGTTGCACCGTTATTAATACTATATTCATAGCTACTAGGTACGTTAGTTATCGTTATTTTTCCAGGATTAGCACAATCTATATTAGAAACAATAGAGCTAGGTGCTAAACCATTTGCATATATATTAAAATAAAAACGCTCTGAAGTATTATCTGTATATCTTACAAAAATTCTAAATTCTCCACTTTCAGAGACATTATATTGTGTGTTGGTAGAAACTTGATTCCAAGTACAACTTGTAGATGTATTTGGACAATCTGTTTTTGAAATAGCACAACTAGTACTTTGTAGTTTAGACCAAATAATTTGGCTTATGTTAGGAGCGTTTATTGTTAAAGTTCTTTCTGCATCTGCCCCACAAAGATAAAGTTCATGTAATTCACTATTATCATCAGAACAGAAAACTACATTATCAGAAACTCCAGTAAGCGGATGGGTTCCTGAATAAATTTCAAAATTTTCATTAGTTGATAAGTTGTCATTTTTTGGATTAAAGACTGTTGGTAAAACATATCCAAATAAAGAAGACGCTACTAGGATTAGTATTAGTAGGGTTAATGTCTTTTTATGACCTAAGACATTTTTAAAGATGTTCATAAGTAGGTTTTTTAGCTGTTTGGTTAGCAATTTCACCTAGTTTTTGGGGGCTATTTAGTGAAATAAGCAATTAAATAACGTTCTAAATACCATTTTAGTATAGATAATGTGTTATGTAATTTATCGATAAGGGCAATTATCCATTGCCCTTCCATAGACTAGTAATTAGATTTATTTTTTAATGCTAGGCACCTAGTTTATAATTATTAAATTTGCCACTTTAATATTTTTATGCATATGAAATACACCAAACTTCCACATACAGAAATAGAAGTAAGTAAAATTTGTTTAGGAACCATGACTTGGGGTAATCAAAACTCAGAAAAAGAGGGTTTTGACCAAATGAATTATGCATTAGAACAAGGGGTTAATTTTTTTGACACCGCAGAACTTTACCCTGTTCCTGCTCATATAGATAGATATGCTCATACCGAAAAAATTATAGGAAATTGGTTTAAAGAAACTGGAAATAGAGATAAAGTTATTCTTGGTAGTAAGATTGCAGGAAATGGCGATTATACAAAATTTATACGTTCTACTGGTTTTTCTAAAGACGCTATAATTGAAGCTGTTGAAGGAAGTTTAACTCGCTTACAAACAGATTATTTAGACCTGTACCAACTACATTGGCCAGAAAGAACAACCAATTATTTTGGAAAGAGAGAATATGTGCCAGATGTTACAGACCATTGGCAAGATAATATTCATCAAGTTTTAGAAACTCTTAGAGATTTAGTACAAGAAGGTAAAATAAGACAAATAGGTATTTCTAATGAAACACCATGGGGTACTATGCGTTTTTTAGAGGAAAGTAAGGTGCATGCAAGTTTACCTAGAGCTATAACAATTCAAAATCCATATAGTTTATTAAATAGACAGTTTGAGATTGGTAATTCTGAAATATCTTTACGAGAAAAAATAGGGCTTTTGGCTTATTCTCCCTTAGGTTTTGGGGTTTTGAGTGGTAAGTATTTGGGAAATAAAAAACCCGAAGGAGCTAGAATAACATTGTTCCCAAATTACAATAGATACCTTGGCGAAACAGCAGTAGCTGCAACTGAAATGTATAGCAATTTGGCACAAGAGCATAATATGTCTTTAGCACAAATGGCTTTGGCGTTTGTAAATTCTAGACCTTTTTTAACTAGTAATATTATTGGAGCAACAAATTTAGAACAGTTACAAGAAAATATTAATAGTATAGATATAGATTTAAGCGATGAAATTCTGGAAGGAATTAACGCTATACATAGTAAAATTCCTAATCCTGCACCATAAATATAATTAGATGATGATATTAAAAGTAGGTATTTGGCAGGTAGTAGTTATTATAGCGGTAATAATTATATTGTTAACAATATCAAGAATTTTTAGGAGTAAAAATTAACCAAATAAGCCACCTACCACGTCTTCTATTTTTGTAACTAATACAATATTTATGGAGGCTTTTTTAATAGTTATTTTATTGTTTTTGGAAACATAAATGGTATTAAATCCTAGTTTTTCTGCCTCTAAAATACGTTGGTCTACTCTTTGTACAGGTCTTATTTCTCCTGCTAAACCAACTTCGGCTGCAAAACAAACACCTTTTTCTAGAGGAATATCCTCGTTACTAGATAATATAGCGGCAATGACAGCTAAATCTATTGCGGGATCATCTACCGAAATTCCTCCTGTTACATTAAGAAAAACATCTTTAGCAGCTAATTTAAATCCAGCTCTTTTTTCTAAAACAGCTAATAACATGTTTAATCTTTTAGCATTATAGCCTGTTGCAGAGCGTTGAGGTGTGCCATAAACAGCAGTACTCACCAATGCTTGTATTTCTATCATTAAAGGGCGCATTCCTTCTACTGTAGAAGCTATTGCAGTACCACTTAGATCTTCATCTGTTTTAGAGATAAGTATTTCAGAAGGATTATTTACTTCTCGTAAGCCGCTACCTTGCATTTCATAAATTCCTAATTCTGCAGTTGAACCAAAACGGTTTTTTAAAGACCTTAAAATTCGATATACATAATTACGGTCTCCTTCAAATTGTAAAACTGTGTCTACCATATGTTCTAAAATTTTAGGCCCTGCAATAGAACCATCTTTAGTAATATGACCAATAAGAATTACGGGAGTGTTTGTTTCTTTGGCAAATTTTATTAATTCAGTTGTACATTCCCTAATTTGTGAAATACTACCTGCGGCAGACTCTATATAATCGGAATGAAGTGTTTGTATAGAGTCTATGACTACAATGTCTGGTGTGGTTGCTTCTATTTGCTTAAATATATTTTGTGTCTTTGTTTCTGTTAGTATAAAACAAGTTTCACTATTTGGATGAATGCGATCTGCTCGCATTTTTATTTGTTTTTGACTTTCTTCTCCAGAAACGTATAGTGTTTTGTAAGGAAGTTTTAGAGCTATTTGTAAGAGTAACGTGCTTTTACCCACACCAGGTTCTCCTCCAAGTAATATTAAAGCTCCAGGAACTAAACCACCACCCAGAACACGATTAAATTCTAAATCATAAGTATTTAGTCTTAGCTCTTTTTCTGTGCTAATTTCATTTACTCGTAATGGTGTGGCAACCTTTTTTACAGTACTACTAGGGGTTTTCCAATCTTTTTTATCTTCTTTTTGTATTACTTCTTCTACAACAGTATTCCACTCTTTACAAGAAGTACATTGCCCTATCCATTTTGCGTATTGAGCGCCACAATTTTGACAAAAATATGCAGTTTTTGTTTTAGCCATTACCTAAATTCGTGTTTGGTCTAAAGGTAGGGTAAAGTTTAAAAGATATAAAATTATAAAACTAGAAAAGCTACTTAAAACTATTAGAATTAAGTAGCTTTTTTATAAAATATTTTTATTTTCTAGTATCCGAAGTCTGCTTTTAAAGCATCAATTTTTTCTAAAGCCATTTCTTTGGTTAAAAAATCTATTTCTTCCATGCCAAAAGCTTTTTCAAAAGTTCGTAGTGCTTTTTTTGGCTCTCCCATTTGTTCGTAGTATTCAGCTTCAAAATAAAAACCTAGCATGGTGCTTGGAAATTCTTTTTTGCATAAATCTGACAATGGTTTTAAGGATTCAAATTCTTCTTTCTTACGAGAAGCAGCATAAATAGCCATAATGTCATTAAGGTTAACGCTTTTTTGAAGTCCAAATAAATCTTCGATCCCTTTGTATTTGTTTTCTAGATAATCAAAAACAGGTTCTTCGGATGTTAGTATTTGCGTTTTATACTCCTTTGGGCTAATAGGCTTAAACATTCCAAAAATGTTGTCAAAGGCTTTTCCTAATCCATAGGTAGCAATAGAAATATGATCAGCAGTTTTATAAGAATCAAAATAATAATGTAAAGATTCTTTATCTATTGCTTTAAGTGCTTTGTCTAATGCTAAAATTTTAGACGTGTTTTTGCTTTTTTCATCTTCTACAATTATTTGATAAAATATTTGTTGATTTATAGCGCCTAACCTTGTTGGTATTCTAGACTCCATTTCTGGAGCTAATGTTGGTGAGATTGTGATATATGCATTAAATAAAGATTTTTCTTTAAAAAGATAGAAATTTCCAAAATTTGCGGTTATATCATAGCCAACAATCATTTTAAATGGAGCTATACTATAGCTAGTTTCTAAATATGGTATAAGTTCCATTCCTAAGAATTCAAAGAATTTTTTGCCTCTTTCTGTTGGTAAACCATTTTCTTCATCAAAAGAACAATCATCAAATCTTATGCTGTTTTCACTCTGGTTTATACCTACTATAATGCTTTGCGGCATCCCATGAAAATTGCTATAGAATTTAGAATTAGCAACTACTTGGTCAAATAAATATTCGGCATCTAAAACTACGATAAGAGGGTATTTTTTTTCTACATCATAATCTTCTGGAAAATAGTATTGAACATCACGTCTTTCTTGAAGTTTAAAAGACTCAAAAATTTCTTGTTTTACTTGAGCATTAGCTCCAAAACACAGGAATAGTGCGCAAATTGCAAAAATTTGTTTCATTAGTATGGTTTTAATACTTAAAAAAGAAGTACTTATTTTCGATTTAATAACGGTAATACAAGAAAAGATATTGCCCCAAAAACTACAATCATAGCAGTTTGTGAAATCCACATAATCCATCCAAAAGCATTCCCAGAAACTTCGCTAATACCGTACAAAGCTAAAGCTTGACTAATAGCAATAGGATAGATTCCAATACCGCCATTGGTTGCTGCCATAGCAAATGTTCCTGCAACAAATGCCACCATTAGCTGGCTTATAGTTAGACTTTCTGTTCCTGGAACTGCATATTTTATTACCCATAGCATGGCTACGTAACAAAACCAAATAAATAGAGTGTGGAGTACAAAAGCCCATTTATTTTTCATTTTAAAAATGCTTAAAACCCCGTCTAAAAGACCAGAAATAAAGCTTTTTATTTTTAAGGCAAATGCGTTTGTAGATTTTTTAATAAAGAATATGAAGAATAATAACCCTACAACACCAAGACCAATTAAAAGGAAAATAGAATTAAGATTAACCCCTTTTTTTTGAATAAAACCTAAGATAACATCGGTTTGTAAAAAGAGGGTTATGGTAACAAAAAGTAATAACATTAGAACATCTATTACTCTTTCGGTAACAATAGTTCCAAAACCTTTTTCAAAAGGGACATCTTCATACGTAGTAAGCGCTGTTGCCCTTAAAAATTCCCCAGTTCTTGGAACTCCTAGATTTGCAAAATAGGCCATAAGAACTATAAGAAGGTTATTACTAATTTTGGGTTTGTAGCCTAGGGGTTCTATTAAATAATTCCAACGTATTGCTCTAGAAAAATGGCTAAGAATTCCAAAAAGTATAGACACGCTAACCCAAAACAAATTAGCTTCTTTTATATAATATAGTATTTGTTTTCTGTTTTCTATAGACGTTGAGTTATAAGAGTACCAAACTAAAAAAACTCCCAAGGCAATTGGGAGTATAGTTTTTAATATTTTTTTAATGTTGATATTCAAAATTTACTTTAACAAATTGTTTTCTTCATTAGGAAAAACAAGAGAAGGATTAAATGTTTTTGCTTCCTCAATATCCATTCTTGCGTAAGTTATTAATATTAAAATATCATCAACGGCAACTTTTCTAGACGCAGCACCGTTTAGAGTAATTTCGCCACTGTTACGAGGTCCAGGAATAGCATACGTTTCTAAACGTTCGCCATTATTGTTATTTACAATTTGTACTTTTTCGCCTCTAACAATATTGGCAGCATCCATTAAATCTTCATCAATGGTTATGCTTCCTATATAATTTAAATCTGCACCAGTTACTTTAACACGGTGGATTTTGGATTTTACTACTTCTATTTGCATACTACAAAATTAGTTAATTAAGTGCAATATTGTCTATAAGTCTAACATTCTCAGTATAAACAGCAATAAATGCACGGTATTTTTTGCCTTTTTGTTTTCTCTTAATTGGTTTTAAAGTATCTATATCCGAAATTTCTATATACTCTAGTTCAAATGTATTATTTTCAAGAAAAGTCTTTGTTACCCAATCTTTAACTTTAGATGCACTTTTCGTGCCAAATTTTTCTTTGGCAGTTTTTAAGGTTTCGTATATAAAAGAGGCTTCATTTCTTGTTTTTGTAGAAAGTCTTTCATTTCTAGAGCTCATTGCCAAACCATGTGGCTCTCTTACAATAGGGCAGCCAATAATAGTAACTAGTATATCTTGTATTTGAGTTAGTTTTTTAATAATTTGTAATTGCTGAAAATCTTTTTCTCCAAAATAAGCATTATCTGGTTTAATTAAATTTAAAAGCAATTCTACAATTGTACCAACACCGTTAAAATGATCGTCTCTAAATTCGCCTTCCATTACCCTGTCTAAGCCCTGAAAATCATACTTTTTAGTAACAATATTATTCTTGTAAACTTCTTCTACAGATGGTGCGAAAACAGTTATTTGGTTAGATAATGAGCTTAATAGTGCAATATCTTTTTCTAGAGTATTGGGGTATTTTTCTAAATCTTCTTTATTATTAAACTGTGTTGGATTTACAAAAATACTAACCATGACAGATTGGTTTTCTCTTATAGCTTTTTCTACTAAAGATAAGTGCCCTTTATGTAAAGCACCCATTGTAGGAACTAATCCTAAACTCTCTTTTTTATGAAGAGAATTTAGAAAGGTATTTAACTGCAAATTAGTTGTAATTACCAACATATAATTTATTTAAAAGCTAGCAAACTTACTATAAATACCTGTAATCTCTATAATTTTTGTAATTTTGCATTTGCGTTCGCAAAAAAAATTTAAAAATATTTTCTTATATGAATGGTAAAAAGGTATTGTTTGTATCTTCTGAGTTAGTCCCTTATCTTCCTCAAAATGAAGTTTCGTTAATGTCCTATGAAACTCCAAAAATGGTAAATAGTAATGGAGGGCAAATTAGAATTTTTATGCCTAGGTATGGAAATATAAACGAAAGAAGACACCAGCTACATGAAGTAATTCGTCTTTCTGGGATGAATTTAGTGATTAATGACATGGATATGCCTTTAATTATAAAAGTAGCATCTATCCCAAAAGAACGTATTCAAGTTTATTTTATAGATAACGAAGAATATTTTAAAAGAAAAGCCACCTTTACAGATAAAGAAGGTAATCTTTTTTCTGATAATGACCAGCGTGCTATTTTCTTTGCAAAAGGAGTTGTAGAAACGGTTAAAAAATTAAATTGGACACCTGATATTATTCATGTACACGGCTGGATGGCATCTTTATTACCATTGTACTTAAAAAAGTATTACGCAGATGAACCTTTATTTGCTGATAGTAAAATAGTTACCTCTGTTTACGGAAAAGGTTATGAAGGAGAGTTAGATTCTGAAATGGTTTCTAAAATTGCTTTTGATGGTATTTCAGAAGAAAGTATTACTCCATTGAAGGAGCCAGACTATAATAATTTGTTAAAAGTTGCAGTAGATTATTCAGATGCTGTTATTTTAGCAGCGGAAGAAATTCCAGAAGATTTACAAAGCCACATATCCAACCTAGAAAAACCAGTGTTGCCTTTTGTTCCTCTTCAAGAATTTGAAGAAGCATATGCTAATTTTTATAACACAGAAGTTTTAAAATAATCTAAATGAAATTACTGAATAGATTACAGTTTCCTGCACTAGCGGGGGCTATGTTTATTTTAATAGTATTGTCTTCTTGTGAAGAAGATTTAACAACTATAGGTGGAGATGTTGTTGGCGAAACTCCATTTACAACAGATAAAGAAGTTTATGATGTGTTTGCATATAATAATAATATAAATGCAGTACAGACTAATAAATTATCCGTGTATCAGTTAGGAGTTTTTAACGACCCTATTTATGGGAAAACTGAAGCTCAAATAACTTCTCAAATACAATTATCTGCAGCAAACCCTTCTTTTGGTATATATAGCCAGTCTACAGAAGATGAATCAGATACAGATGATGTTGTTGCAACTATAGAAGAAAATGAAACTACAAAAGAGGTTTATTTATACCTTCCTTATTTAACAAAGGCTTCTTCCGAAGATACTGATGGGGATGGTGTTATTGATGCTTATGACAATGATATAGATGCGGATAACGATAATGATAATGATGGTAGAACCAATAATGAAGAAAGAACAGCAGGTACAGATCCATTAGACCCAAGTAGTGTAGATGCAGATTTGGATGGTATAAATGATGTAGACCCTAAGGAAGAAATAATAGCAAATAACTTTGCTGTTAGAGTAGAGTTAGATAGTATTTACGGAGATAGAGAAACTTCTTTTAATGTAAGCGTAAAAAGATCTACTTTCTTTTTAAGAGATTTTGATGCAGATGCAAATTTTACAGAAGCAGAAGAGTACTATTCTACGCAAGAATTTTCTCCTGCATTTACAGCTGAAGAATTGGCAAATGAAGAAGAGACTGTTAGTGAGTATCAAATATTAATTCCAAAAGTTGATGATACTAGTACTACAGATGTAGATGAATCTAAACAAAATACAAAATTAGCTCCAGGGATACGTATCCCTTTAGATACTGCATTTTTTCAGAATAATATCTTAGATAAAGAAGGTAGTACAGAGCTTATAAGTCAGGCAAACTTCAAGGAATACATTAGAGGATTACATATATCATTAACATCAAATGGAAATGATATTATGCCACTCCTAAATTTATCACAGGCAAATATTACAATGACTTATACGTATAATTCTGTAAATACAAATAGTACTACAGATACTTCTGATGATGAAATTGAAATAAAAGAAAAGGATTTTGTTTTTTCATTTGTTGGAACAGATTTTTCTGGTAATGCAGTAAATACATTTATAAATGAAAATTATCCTCCAGAAGTTTTAGATGCCTTAAATGCTCCAGAGCAAGATGCCGAAAAAATATATCTAAAAGGTGGGGCAGGAGCATATGCTAAAATTAAATTGTTTAATGAGGAAAATACAACTGAATTAATTAAGGAAATAAAAGAAAATAATTGGATTATAAATGAAGCTAATTTAGTTTTTTATGTAGACCAAACGGCTTCAGGTATTAATAGTAATATTAAACCTCCAAGGTTATATTTATTTAATACAGATGGTAATACTGGTATTTATAATATAGCAACAGAAAATTCTCTTGATAATACTGCTTTTGGATTGTATTTAAATTATGATGGCTTTTTAGAAGAATCAGATTCTGGGGATAAATACACTGTTCGTATTACAGATTATATTAATAGTATTATTGATGAAAATGAGAATCCAACATTAGGATTAATGATAACTCCAAATGTTGGAATATCTAGAGCATTAAATGCTCAAGTAAACGGAGAGTCAATAGAATTACCAATAGCACCTACAATTTCGCCTTTAGGAACTGTATTGTATGGTAGTAATGTATCTTCTGAGAATAGTGACAAGAAATTACAACTAGAAATTTTTTACACAAAAACTAATTAAATAAGTATCCGGTATATTACATTTTAATTTTAAGACGTTATAGTTCTTGTATTACGTATTTATTGCATCTTAAAGGAATTATAAGTTATATATCTAATTTCTCTATTTTTATATTAATACTTAATATAGATTTGCACCAAACAAATAAGATACAACCTTAACTAATAAAAAAATATGTGCGGAATTGTAGGGTATATAGGCCATAGAGATGCCTTCCCAATTGTTATTAAAGGATTACAAAGATTAGAGTATAGAGGTTACGATAGTGCAGGGATTGCTCTTTTTGATGGTAACTCTATAAATCTTTCTAAGACAAAGGGAAAAGTAGAAGACCTTAAAAAGAAGTCAAAAGAAATATCTGTAGCTGGTACTTTAGGTATTGGTCATACACGTTGGGCAACACATGGTGTTCCTAATGATGTTAATTCCCACCCGCATTATTCTAATTCAGGAGATTTAGTAATAATTCATAATGGAATAATCGAGAATTACGAGTCTATTAAACAGGCTTTGATAAATAGAGGGTACACTTTTAAATCTGATACAGATACAGAGGTTTTAATTAATTTAATTGAAGAGGTTCAAAAGACCGAAGGGGTTAAATTAGGAAAAGCTGTGCAAATTGCACTAAACCAAGTGGTAGGAGCGTATGCTATAGCTGTTTTTGATAAGAAAAAACCAGACGAAATTGTTGTTGCTAAATTAGGGAGTCCTTTAGCTATTGGTGTTGGGGAAGATGAATTTTTTATAGCATCAGACGCTTCTCCATTTATAGAATTTACAAATAACGCTGTTTATTTAGAAGATGAAGAAATGGCTATTGTACGATTAGGTAAAGAAATTAAGCTTCGTAAAATAAAGAACGATGCAGTTGCATATCCAAATATTTTGGAATTGCAAATGAATTTAGAAGAGATTGAAAAAGGTGGTTATGATCACTTTATGTTAAAAGAAATTTACGAACAGCCAAGAGCTATTATGGATACCTATCGAGGTCGATTATTAGCTGATCAAGGTATAATACGTATGGCTGGTATTGATCAAAATATTGAAAAATTTGTAAATGCTAATAGGATTATTATTGTTGCCTGTGGTACCTCATGGCATGCAGGTCTTGTAGCGGAATATATTTTCGAAGATTTAGCACGTATTCCTGTAGAAGTAGAATACGCTTCAGAATTTAGGTACAGGAACCCTGTAATAACAGATAAAGATGTTTTAATTGCAATTTCTCAGTCTGGAGAAACTGCAGATACCTTAGCTGCAATTAAATTAGCTAAGGAAAAAGGAGCATTTGTTTTTGGTGTTTGTAACGTGGTTGGTTCTTCTATAGCTAGAGAATCTGATGCAGGGGCATATACCCATGCTGGTCCAGAGATTGGAGTTGCCTCTACAAAAGCATTTACTACACAAATAACAGTGTTAACTTTAATTGCCTTAAAATTGGCAAAAGAAAAAGGAGAGTTTTCTGGTTCTAAGTTCCATGAATATTTAACAGAGTTAGAAACAATCCCTGCAAAAGTGGAAAAGGCTTTAAAATCTAACGATTTAGTAGAAACCGTTGCAGAGGTTTATAAAGATTCTACAAACTGTTTATATTTAGGTAGAGGTTATAATTTCCCGGTAGCATTAGAAGGGGCATTAAAACTAAAAGAAATTAGCTACATACACGCAGAAGGATATCCCGCTGCAGAAATGAAACACGGACCTATTGCTTTAATAGATGAGCAAATGCCTGTTTTTGTAATTGCAACTAAAAAGGGGCATTATGAAAAAGTAGTAAGTAACATACAGGAAATAAAATCTAGAAAAGGAAAAATAATTGCTATAGTTACAGAAGGAGATGAGCAGGTAAAAGAACTTGCAGATCATGTAATTGAAATTCCTGAAACTTTAGAAAGTTTAACACCTTTGTTAACTACTATTCCTTTGCAACTACTATCCTATCATATAGCAGTAATGAGAAACTGTAATGTAGATCAGCCAAGAAACTTAGCAAAGTCAGTTACAGTAGAGTAATATTCAACATATAAATAAATTGAAAGGGATTACAACATTTGTTGTAATCCCTTTTTTTTGCGAAAAATTGAAAATAATAGGTCTTTATTTTAGAATAATTTACTATGCATGCATAATTTTTTGTATTTTGTGATTGTCAATTTAAAAAAATAGGTATATTGTAATTGACTATATAACTTAATAAATTAAGAACAGAATGAGAAAAATACTCTTTTTATCCTTCCTTTTTATAGGACTGGGTAGTTATGCACAAACCATTGTAAAAGGTTCTGTGAGCGATCAAGATGCAAATCCTGTACCGGGAGCAAATATTGTAATTGTAGGAAAAGCAATAGGAACCGTTACAGATTTTGATGGTAATTTTGTATTAGAAACTTCTGAGAAGCCCCCCTTCGAATTAAGAATAACAAGTTTGGGCTACACAGAGGCATCTTCTAATGTTACAACAAATAACCAAACTATTTCTATTGTAATTAATGAAGAGCAAACCTTTTTAGATGAAGTAGTTATATCTGCATCTAGGACTCCAGAACGTATTTTTGAATCTCCAGTTACGGTAGAACGCTTTGGTTTAAAGGAAATAGAAACTACTGCAGCAGCAGATTTCTATGGTGGATTAGAAAACCTAAAAGGTGTAGATGTTAACACAAACAGTTTAACATTTAAATCTGTAAATACTAGAGGTTTTGCAACTTTTGCAAACAACAGGTTTATGCAATTGGTAGATGGTATGGACAATTCTACACCAGCTTTAAATTTCCCAATAGGAAATTTGGTAGGTATGATAGAGCCAGATGTGAAGAGTGTGGAATTACTGCCAGGAGCATCGTCTGCACTTTATGGTGCTAATGCTTTTAATGGAATTCTTTTTATGACAAGTAAAAGTCCTTTTGATTATGAAGGTATAAGTGTTTCTATAAAAAGAGGTATTACCTCTCAAAAAGCTGCAGGAGATAATGCGTACACAGATTTTGGTATACGTGCAGCACATAAGTTTAATGATAAATTTGCTGCAAAAGTAAATTTTGGATATTTAAAAGGTACAGATTGGGCTGCTACTAGTGAGGCAGATAAAACGACGCCAGGAGGAACAAGAGCAGATTTAAATTATGATGGTATAAATGTATATGGTGATGAGGTTTCTGCTAATATAAGAAAGGAGTCTGGTTTAGGAATAATACCTGATGTAGAGGTTAGTAGAACAGGGTATAATGAGGCTACATTAACAAATTATAATGCAGAAAGTATAAAAGCAGATTGGGGCTTATACTATAGACCAATAGAGGATAATAGTTTAGAAATATCTTATGTGGGAAAAGTAGGTACAGGTTCTACTATATACCAAGGAACAAATAGGTATAATATAAACGGGTTTTTTCAGCAACAGCATAAGTTAGAAGTTAGGAATGATAACTTTTTTCTTAGAGGCTATGTTGTAAATGATAAAGCAGGTGATTCTTATGATATGGTTTTCACTGGAATAAATATTAATAGAGCTTGGAAAAGTGATGAAGATTGGTTTGGAGATTATATTAGAACATATGCGGGGATTGAGTTAAGTGGAAACCCTTCTGGTTTAACAACCCAACAAAAGCATGATGCCGCTAGAGCTGTAGCAGATACAGGACGTTATTTGCCAGGTTCTCCGGAATTTAATGCAGCTTTTGAGCAATCTATAAAAAATCCAGATTTATCACAAGGCTCTAAATTTCAAGATGCTTCTAAGTATTATCATGCAGATGGGAATTATAATTTGGGACATTTAACAGATTTTGCAGATATACAAGTAGGTGGGTCTTATAGACAATATAGTTTAAATTCTTCAGGAACTATTTATACCGATTTAGATGGTCCTATAGATTATTCTGAGTTTGGAGTATATACACAAATTCAAAAGAAATTTGAGTTAGATGAAGAGAAGAGTGTAAAAATTACAGGATCAGTTCGTTATGATAAATCTGAATTTTTTGACGGATTCTTTTCTCCAAGAATCTCTGCAGGTTTAACTCTTAATCGTGATCATAACATTAGAGTTTCTGCGCAAACAGGTTTTAGAAATCCAACTACGCAAGATTTGTTTATTGGTTTAGATGCAGGTCGTGCAATTTTAATAGGTTCTGCACCAAATAATTTAGATAGGTATTCAAGAGAATTTGAAGTAAGTCAAGTAGGTCAAGATGATCTTGGGCAACCTGCCACGGTTACACAAACCGGAGCTGTAGCTTATAATAATTCTTATACAAGGAGTTCTGTAGAAGCCTTAGGAGAAACAGGAGACCCTAGTGTGTTAGAAGTAGCAAATCCAGGAATAGTAAAACCAGAGCAAGTACAGTCTATAGAGTTAGGCTATAGAGGTAAATTAGATAAATTAATAATAGACTTTAGTGTGTATTATAATAAGTATAAAGATTTTATATCTCAAGAAGTGGTAGTTTCTCCATATTATGGAAATGTTGGAGAACCTTTATCTATTGCTGCAATAGCAAATGAAGATTTTCAGGCATGGAGTACGTACACAAACTCTGAGGCAGACATTTCTTCTTATGGGGCTTCATTAGGTCTTTCTGCTAAAGTTTTTGGAAATTTTGATTTAAGTGGAAGTTATACCTATGCTAAGTTAGATTTTGATAGAGAAACCTATCCAGATTTTGCAACAAACTTTAACACACCAGAGCATAAGTTTAAGGCATCATTTGGTAATACCGAATTGTTTGAAAATTTAGGGTTTAACGTTTCTTACAGGTTTAGTGATGATTATTACTGGGAAGCTACTTTTGGTAATGGTGTAGTGCCAGAGTTTCATACCGTAGATGCGCAAATAAATTATACGGTCCCTAGCATTAAATCTTCTTTTAAAGTAGGAGCAACGAACTTGTTAGGCGATGAGTACTTTACAGCTTTTGGAACAGGGTTTATTGGTTCTATGTACTATTTATCATGGACTATAAATAACTAAAAAACTTAAAAAAATTACAATGAAAAATATAAAATACATACTACCATTACTTGTTATTAGTGCTTTTGTGGCATGTAATGATATTGAAGATGTTGATTTAGAAGCAGAAACAGAAGTAGCTGTGGAAGTGCCAGAATTAACAAAAGGATCTGTAGATTTCTCTACCTATGTTTCTTTGGGAAACTCATTAACAGCAGGTTTTTCAGATAACGCTTTATTTAAAGCGTCTCAAGAAAATTCGTTGCCAAATATATTAGCAAAAAAGTTTGCAATGTTAGGAGGGGGGACATTTACGCAGCCTTTAATGAATGATAATATTGGAGGACTTGTGCTTGGTGGAAACTTGGTAATAAATCCACAGGGAGACACTTTATTTATGCCAAGATTAGTAACTACTGGGGGGGCACCTAAAGACTTAGCAGACGTTATTGGCCCAATAACGCCAACTACAGATTTTGTGCTTAATAACCCAACAGGCCCTTTTAATAATATTGGAGTTCCAGGTGCTAGAAGTTTTCATATGATTTTTCAGGGTTATGGAAATATTGTGAATTTCCCTGCTGCAGCAAATCCGTATTTTATTAGAATGACGGGAGAAACACCAAACGCAAGTATGTTAGAATTGGCAATGGCGCAAAACCCAACATTTTTTACACTTTGGGCAGGAAATAATGATGTTCTAGGATATGCAACATCCGGAGGAGATGGTTCAAGCCCTATTACAGATAAAGCAACTTTCGATTTTTCTATTTCTACATTAATTACAAGCTTAACATCTGGTGAGGCTAAGGGGGTTGTAGCTAATATTCCTTATGTAACAGATATTCCTCATTTTACTACGGTTGCATATAATGCTCTAGACCCAAATGATGAAGAAAATGGCGCCGATCTTGTAGCTCAAATACCAACATTAAATATGGTATATGGGGCATTAAATCAAATTTTTGAAGTATTAGATCCTTCTCGTGTAATAACTTTTTCAACGACCGAAGCCAATGGGGTTGTAATTTATGATGAAACATTACCAGATTTATCAGCTCAAATTACGGGAGTACTATCGGTAAGTGATACCTTTAGTCTTTTTGTACAGTCTCTTGGTTTACCAGAGTCAAGTGTTCCCTTAGTGGCTACTTTAATGGGTAACGCTTACGGTCAAGCAAGACAAGCAAATGAAAATGATTTACTTGTGTTACCAAGTAGTTCTATAATAGGAGAGGTTAATAATTTTTCTTACCAAGCACTTTTAGGTTTTAATTTACCACCAAATTTAGCAGCACAATTTTCTGTTGAAGGTGTTTCTCTTCCTTTAATAGATAAATGGGTTTTATTGCCTAGTGAACAAGAAGAAATTAGAATTGCTACAGATGATTTTAATGCAACAATCAAAGCAGCTACAGATGCTGCAGGTTTAGCATTTGTGGATGCTAATGCTTTGTTAACTCAATTAGCAACTACAGGAATAGAGTCAGGAAACTTAAATCTTACCTCTAGTTTAGTAACTGGTGGAGCATTTTCTTTAGATGGTGTTCATTTAACCTCTAGAGGTTATGCTATGGCTGCAAATGAATTTATGAAAGCTATAGATGTTACCTATGGTACCAACTTTGAAGCATCTGGTAATTTAGTTAATATAGAAGATTACCCAACAAATTATTCCCCTGCATTACAATAACATAAAATAAATAGCATACAAAAAGGAGCAATATTGTTATTGCTCCTTTTTTTTGTTTAAACTGTTTTTAATTTAAGGTTTAAACCGTATCTTCGCAGCCTGAAAATAGAAGCCAAATTTGGCTTAATTAATACTAAATACTTAAACACGTAAGTAATGTCTAAAGTTACAGGTAAAGTTTCCCAAATTATTGGGCCAGTAGTGGATGTAGAATTTCAATCCGGAGCAGACCTTCCAAAAATTTACGATTCATTAGAAATTGTTAATAAAGATAGTTCTAAACTTGTATTAGAAGTACAATCCCATGTAGGGGAAAATACTGTTCGTACAATTTCTATGGATTCTACAGATGGTTTAAGTAGAGGAACAGAAGTAGTTGCAACAGGTAGTGCAATTCAAATGCCAATTGGTGATGATGTTTACGGACGTCTATTTAATGTAATTGGAGATGCTATTGATGGATTAGGAGATTTGCCAAAAGCAGGTAAAGATGGTCTTCCAATTCACCGTGAGGCACCTAAGTTTGAAGATTTATCTACTTCTACCGAAGTATTATTTACAGGTATTAAAGTAATAGACCTTATTGAGCCTTATGCAAAAGGTGGTAAAATTGGTTTATTTGGTGGTGCCGGAGTAGGTAAAACCGTATTAATACAAGAGTTAATTAACAATATTGCAAAAGGACACGGTGGTTTATCTGTTTTTGCGGGAGTAGGAGAACGTACTCGTGAAGGAAACGATTTATTACGTGAGATGTTAGAGTCTGGTATTATAAAGTACGGAGATGACTTTTTACATTCTATGGAAGATGGTGGATGGGATTTATCTAAAGTAGATAAATCTGCAATGAAAGATTCTAAAGCAACTTTTGTTTTTGGACAAATGAATGAGCCACCTGGAGCACGTGCACGTGTTGCATTATCTGGTTTAACAATTGCAGAATATTTCCGTGATGGAGCAGGAGAAGGGCAAGGTAAAGATGTACTTTTCTTTGTTGATAATATTTTCCGTTTTACGCAAGCAGGTTCTGAGGTATCGGCATTATTAGGTCGTATGCCATCTGCAGTAGGGTACCAACCAACATTAGCAACAGAAATGGGTGCTATGCAAGAGCGTATTACATCTACGAAAAGAGGTTCTATTACATCTGTACAAGCGGTATACGTACCTGCAGATGATTTAACGGATCCAGCACCAGCAACAACATTTGCTCACTTAGATGCAACTACAGTATTGTCTCGTAAAATTGCGGAGCTTGGTATTTACCCAGCGGTAGATCCATTAGATTCTACATCAAGAATTTTATCTCCAGAAATTTTAGGAAAAGACCACTATGGTTGTGCGCAACGTGTAAAAGAGTTATTACAACGTTATAAAGAATTACAAGATATTATTGCCATATTAGGTATGGAAGAATTATCTGAGGAAGATAAGTCTGCTGTTGGTAGAGCAAGACGTGTACAACGTTTCTTATCTCAGCCTTTCCATGTAGCAGAACAATTTACTGGTATACCAGGAGTTTTAGTAGATATTAAAGAGACTATTAAAGGGTTTAATATGATTATGGATGGAGAGTTAGATCACCTTCCAGAATCTGCTTTTAACCTTAAAGGTACTATCGAGGAAGCTATTGAGGCTGGAGAAAAAATGTTAGCGGAAGCATAAATAGTAATAAGTAAATAGTAATAAGTATTTAGAGTACTTATTACTATTTACTAACTACTTAATACTTAAAAAACATGTATTTAGAAATTGTATCACCAGAAGCTACATTATTTAGTAGTGATGTAGACTCTGTAGTTTTACCAGGAGTAAATGGTGAATTTCAGATTTTAGAAAATCACGCATCTATAGTATCTATTTTAAAGTCTGGGATTATTAAAATTCATACCCATTCTCAGTCTCATTTAGTTCTAGATGACCTTCATGGGGAAATAGTTCCTCATATAGATGATGACAAAATTTTAACTATTAAGATTAGTTCTGGAACTATAGAAATGAACAATAATAAAATTATTGTACTTGCAGATTAAGTTATAACTATAGACTAAAACAAAAGAGCCATACAATTGTATGGCTCTTTTGTTTTACTAGCTGGTATTTATTTAAGAGTTAGTATTACCCATTCCTGTTTTGCAGATATGTATTTGCCTAAAACTTTAAATCCAACAGCAATATGAGCATCTAATGATCTTTTATTTTTAAAATCTACTTCCGTAATAATAGAACTATATTCGGGTAATAAAAAAACTTTCATTTCTTTATATAAATTTCTGAAAACACCTTTTTTTCTATATTCTTTGTCAATGCATATTTGTCCCATTACTATATAATTTTTTTCCTCCGGAAGTAACTCTTTAATTTGATTGAACATGGGTTTTAATAACTCTATTTTATTAGCAAACATAGGATGCATGGAGAGTGCATAGCCAATTACTTTTCCATTATATTTTGCAATTGTATGCGGACAAATAGTATTCATTTCTTCTAGAATATCTAAAGTATGAGATACGGATACAAAACCTTCTTTTATTTTTTCTTCTGTAGATAAATTATTGGGTAAGTTTTGTTTTTGAAGTTTTAATATTTGTTGTATTTCATTTTTAGTTTTTGTCTTACAGTATACTATATTCATACTCATCATGGATAAAATAGATTATATAACACAAATATAATATTCATTAACATTACCATAACTTTGATAAAAGCAACCAAATTAGTTTTTGTTGTCTATGTTTAAAACACAAATAATGACCAAACCATTTTTAACTATACTTTTTATTTTATCTATTCCTCTTAGTAATTACGCACAAGAAGAAATAGTATTACAATATTATAATCAATTTTCTTCTAATATTAGTTATGCTACTTTGGGCAGTTTAGATATTAATTATGAAAGAACTATAAGTAAGTATATTACGGCAGGTGTAGGGGTTACCAGTTATAGTAATAGTCATAATGATTTAAATTTAGAAAAATACGATGGGTATAGTGATTATAAGGTAAATCTAGAAATAAATCCTTTTGTAAGATTATATGTTCATAACACACAAAAAAAGAGTCTTTTCATAGAGGTTTTAGGTTCTTATAATGAAGCAGAAGTGAATACAGGAAGACGTATTTCTAGAACAGTAAACAATTTAGGGTACGGTGTTTATGCTTATGACTATGGTGCTCAAAAAATGGAGAATATAGGATTAGGAACAGGAGTTGGTTATAGGTTTTTACTTCTTAAAAATAGATTAGTTTTAGAAGCGCAATTTGGAGTACGAACAAACTTAAAAGAGATATGGATTTATGATATTGGTTTGGTTAGAACAGGAATTAAAGCCGGATATCGTTTTTAAAAGATTAAACTATGAAAAAAAATATTGCATTAATAGGGATTGTTCTAGGTAGTTTATTTTGGACACAATGTTCTCCTCCAGACGATGATTATATAAACTGGAACACTATAGAGTTAAAGGTAAAAAATGCCTTAAAAATAGAAAACAAAGAAAACTACACCGTAGGGGATACGCTTTTTTTTGAACTAAATTTTAGTAGATATTTACCAGAAGATGGGCAAACTACAGATTTGGATGTATATGAAACCTCAGGAGTAAATAAATTTACTTATGGATTTGGAATGTTAAAATACTCATCATTTTCAGATAGTTATCAGGGAGTTAGTATTAATGAAAAGTACTTATTGTCAGAAAAAGGAAGTGTTAATTACGCTAGTCAAGTATTTACAATATTAAATCCTGATACAAATATTTATGAATCTAGGATAGGAATTATTTTAGTGGAAGAAGGTGAATATCAATTAGATTTTAGTTATTTAACTTTGTATAGCGACTATAATCCTGATAAACCTTCTGTAGGGATAGAACATATAATTTCAGAAGACTTACCACTATTATTAAACTTTAGAGTATCTAAATAAAAAATATAATTTCAGTGTTTTAAAATGTGTTTTGTAAAGGGAAAAGATATTAAATTTGGGGTATGCGCAATTTCCCCACTATTTTAAATAAAAAACTTAAAAAAAGAAAACAAGAAGCAGCTCTTCGGAGTTTGCCTGTTGCTAGTAATTTAGTAGATTTTTCTTCTAATGATTATTTGGGTTTTGCAACGAACGAAACTTTATACGCAAATACGTTTCAGCTTTTATTGAATAAGGGAGTTTCTCATAATGGTGCTACTGGCTCCAGACTTATTTCTGGAAATCATGATTTATATACTGATTTAGAACAAAATTTAGCTTCGTTCTTTAAATCGGATAGTGCCTTGGTTTTTAATTCTGGTTACGACGCAAATTTGGGATTCTTTAGTGCTATTCCTCAAAGAGGAGATATTATTTTGTTTGATGCTTTAATACATGCCAGTATTCGCGATGGTATTTTACTAAGTAATGCCAAAAGTTATAAGTATAGTCACAATAGCATAGTAGATTTAGAAGAGAAGATTAATCAGGCTATTCAAAAAGATTTTGAAGGAGAAGTATATATTGTTACAGAATCTATTTTTTCAATGGATGGCGATTGTCCAGATATAGAAACACTACTAAAATTTTCAAAAAAAAATGATTTCCATTTAATAGTAGATGAAGCTCATGCTGTTGGTGTTTTTGGAGATGAAGGAGAAGGTTTGGTGCAACAAAATAAAGCATATAAAGATGTTTTTGCTAGAATTGTAACTTTTGGAAAAGCCTTTGGTAGTCATGGTGCTGCCGTTTTAGGAAGCGAACAGTTAAAAGAATATTTGGTAAATTTTTCTAGGAGTTTTATTTATACAACTGCATTACCTCCCCATACAATAGCAACAATTACAGCTGCTGTTAAATTTGTAACGGAAAAAGAAGGTGAAAAGGCTAGAAAGGATTTAAAGGAAAAGATAGAATTATTTAAGAAGAAGGTTAAAGATTTAAAACTTCAGGATTTATTTATCCCTAGTAATTCGGCAATACAATGTTGTCTTATTCCAGGTAACGGAAAGGTTAAAAAAGTTGCAGAAAAATTACAAGAAAAAGGCTTTAATGTAAAAGCTATTTTGGCGCCAACAGTGCCAGAAGGTCAAGAAAGACTACGTTTTTGTATACATTCTCATAACTCTAAAGAAGAAATAGGATTAGTCCTTCAAATTTTAGCAAGCTGTATTTAAATAGTATGGAAGATAAGTTTTATATGCTTGGTTCTTTTGAGTTTGCCGCAGATGTGCAAATAATTAAAGGAAAATTAGAATCCGAAGGTATTCCAGTGTTTTTAAGAGACGAGAACACTTTAAATTCAGACCCATTAATAAGTAACGCTATTGGAGGTGTAAAGCTACAAGTATATACAAAAGATAAAGAACGTGCCTTAAAAGTATATAATGAGATAAGAGCATATGCTATAGATACAAATGGGAACCCTATAGAGTGTCCAAACTGCAAGGCAAAAAAGTCTGAGGTTTTTTATAAAAGAGATTCTATACTTTATAAGTTGTTTCCCTTTTTTGAAAAAAGAAAATACAAATGCCTTAATTGTGGTATAATAACAAAGCCAGAATAATATGCAAAAAATATTTGTAACAGGAATTTCTACAGAAGTTGGTAAAACAGTAGCTTCTGCAATTTTTGTAGAAGCCCTAGAGGCAGATTATTGGAAACCTGTACAAGCGGGCGAATTAGAAGATTCTGATAGTCATAAAATAAAAGAATTTATATCTAATTCTAAAACAAAAATTTTCCCAAATAGTTACGCTCTTAAAACTCCTATGAGTCCACATGCAGCAGCAGAAATAGATGGCGTTGTTATTAATTTAAAAGAGATAAAAGAACCAAAAACAAATAACCACTTAGTTATTGAAGGAGCCGGTGGACTACTAGTTCCTTTAAATGATACGGACACAATACTAGATATTATTAAACTAGACTATAAAATTATTGTTGTTTCAAGACATTATCTAGGAAGTATAAACCATACCTTATTAACCTTGCAGGTTTTGCAAAATAAAGGTTTTAAGAATATTGCTTTGGTTTTTAGTGGAAATGAGCATAAAACTACTGAAGAAATAATCTTAAAAAAAACTGGAATCCCTGTAATTGGAAGAATTAATGAAGAGGATGAATTTACTAAAGAAGTAATTAAGAAGTATGCTAATTTATTTAGAACTAATTTAGTGTTTTAAGAAAAGAACTACTCTAGTTTTATTAAGTTTAATTCTTCTTTCTTTATTGTAAAAGTGTAAATAGGGAGTAAGTTTTTCTCTAAGTCAATAGTTCTAAGAATATAATACCCTTTTTTATCTATACTTTTTATTTTATCTATTCTAGTACCTTGCATTTCTAAATATGCAGCAGTTTTATAAAAATCAAAAGGAATTTTTTTATGTTCTTTAATGCTTTCTTGAGAAAGTAAATAAATAGGATTTTGTTTCGTAATTAAGGCAATTTCTTTAGCTTGTTTTTTGTATAGCCCACTGGAAGATTTTATTGCCTTTATAGGAAAAACTATTGAAGAATATGCAAGTCTGGTAACTATAAAAAAACTAATAATAAAAAGGTTTTTATTCCAAGGATTAGTGGTTTTTAATGAAAATAATAAGCATGTTATAAGTAGCAATCCAAAAGTAATAGATAGGCTAGTTATATTAGGATTAACCTTTACATAGGAAATAAAAGGCAGTACAAATATAGCTACGCAAATAATAATCATGATTACTTTTAGTATGGTATAGTAGATAGTAAGTAGGGTACTTTTTTTAGAAAAGTGAAAAGTGAAAATATAAACCAAAACACTAATAACCATTGGGTAAAACATATAGGTGTAACGCATACGAGCTCCTGCAGATATCCAGTATATTATAAAATTAAAAAAGAAAGCCAAGACTAAAAAATAGATGTATTTGTGATTTTTAATTTTGGCTATAGCCTTTTTATTAAAAATAAATAATAATAATAAAGTGGCAGGAAAAAGGTTGCCTACTAAATTTAAGGGGAAAGTAAACAGGTGTTTTATTAAGCCTATAAATGGGTTATTGCCAGATGCACTAGTTTTGTTTTGAGTTAAACTCCACATGTCTAAGATATAAGTATAAACATCTTCTTGTAAACTATAGTAATAAAAATAAGTAACTATAGCACCAATAGACAAACAAAAAGAAAGAATATGAGCAAAAGAAAATAGCTTTATAAATTTGCGTTTATAGATAAAATAGGTAAGTAACGTAATCCCAACAAAAACTAATGCTACAACTCCTTTTGTAAAAAAAGCTAGGGTGCCAAAAAAATAGGTGCTTAAAAAAAGCAAGTACATATTTTCTTTTTCGAAAAAATAAAAAATACTAAGAATACTAAGTAGAATTAGTAAGGAAAAGAAAATATCTATCTCTGCAATAGTAGAATAGAAAAAATATAAGTCTGCAGAAATTAGATAAAAGAAAGCGCTAAGTATTCCAAATTTAATAGAAACGTACTTTTTTCCAGTAAAAAAAATTAAAATTCCTGTTAGTAGTAAGGATAAAGCACATGGAAACCGAAAAGCAAATTCAGATTCTGAACCAAAAATTTTAGCGCTTGTGGCTAAAACAATATTCCATAAAGGGGGATGGTCATACCAGGTTTCATTAAAAATGGTAGTTACCATATAATTATTATGGAAAAGCATTTCTAAGGCTACTAAAATTCTTCTAGGTTCTTCTAAAATTAGCGGAACGTAATTTAGATTAAGAAATATAGAAAAGATATACAAAACAAAAAGAAACAGAGATAGCTTTATGTATAATTTATCTGAATTTATAACCTTAAAAAAAATGTTTTTATTCATCTTTGCAAGATAGATAAAATAATGAAGGCGAAAAATCTATCAGAAAGAGATAAAAAGCATTTGTGGCATCCGTTAACGCAACACAAATTGCATTCCAGCATGTTAGCAATAACAAAAGCAAAAGAAGCTTTATTATATGATGAGGACGGGAAAGAATATATAGACGGTATAGCTTCGTGGTACACGTGTATGTATGGCCATTGTAATGATTATATTATAGAAAAGGCATACAAGCAAATGCAAACTTTAGACCAGGTGGTTTTTAGTGGTTTTACCCATGAACCAGCTGTACTTTTATCAGAAGCATTAATAAAGATATTGCCAGAAAATCAAGAGAAATTATTCCTGTCAGATAATGGTTCTACCTCTACAGAAATTGGGATTAAAATGGCTTTACAATACCATTTTAATCAAGGAAATAAACGTCCTGTAATGTTAGCTTTTGAAGATGGTTTTCATGGGGATACTTTTGGGTCTATGTCGGTTTCTAGTCTTTCTGTTTATAACGGTCCTTTCGAAGATTTTTTTATTGAGGTAGAACGTATTCCTGTACCTACAAAACAAAATATAGATGTACTTATTTCTGATTTACAAACGAGACTTAAGAAATCTGATATTGCTGGTTTTATATACGAACCTTTGGTGCAAGGAGCTGCAGCAATGAAAATGCATGATGCAGACGGATTAAATAAAATACTTACCGTATTAAAACAACATAACGTTATTACTATTGCAGATGAGGTAATGACAGGTTTTGGGAAAACAGGAAAGAACTTTGCCTCAGATTATTTGTCTGTAAAACCAGATGTTATATGCATGTCTAAAGCACTTACTGCTGGTTTAGTTCCTATGGCAATTACCAGTTGTACACAAAAAGTATACGATGCTTTTTATAGTGATGATATTGCAAAAGGATTATTTCATGGGCATACCTACACGGCAAACCCAATAGCTTGTACAGCTGCTATAGCAGGGATAGAGCTACTGCAAACGGATGTAATGCAAAAAAATATAAAACGTATAATTGCATCGCATCAAAAGTTTAATGCCGAAATAAAGGACCACTCCAAAGTTGCCAGTACTAGACAATGCGGAATAATTTTTGCGTTAGATTTAGCTATTAAAATGGAACGTTACGGTAATCTAAGGGATAAATTATTTAAACATTTTATGGATAATGGAGTATTTTTGCGTCCATTAGGAAATACTATTTATATATTGGCTCCTTATGTAATTTCAGAAGCACAATTACAAAAAATTTATAGTACTATTAAAAGTGCTTTAGAAATTGTTTAATACTTTTTAATTTGATAAAACCTATATCCATAACTGCAATTGGCTCTGTTTCTCCACTTGGAGATTCTTTAGATGAAGTATGGAGTAATTATAAAAAGGATAGCCATTTTTTCCGAAAGAAAGAGTTTGAAAGTGGCGAAGAATGGATAGCTGGTTTATCTCAAAAAAGTCTAGAAGAAATTGAAGCATTAAAACAATCCGATTCTAAGTATAAGAATTTAGATAATACAGTTCTTTTTGCTTTGTTGGCTGCTAGAAAAGCCATGAAAATGGCGCACTGGAAAGCAGGAGATAATTTTGGAATAAATATGGGTTCTTCTCGAGGAGCAACTGCATTATTCGAAAAATATCATAAAGAATATATAACAGAAAATAAAGCTTCTACTTTAAGTTCTCCTACAACTACCTTAGGTAATATTTCTTCTTGGATAGCGCATGATTTGCAAACCCAAGGCCCAGAAATATCGCACTCTATAACTTGTTCTACAGCTTTACATGCATTACTTAATGGCGTGGCATGGATACAAAGCGGTTTAGTAAATAAATTTATGGTTGGTGGTAGTGAGGCACCATTAACACCGTTTACTTTAGCACAAATAAAAGCGCTAAAAATATACTCTAATAGTGTAGAAGACTACCCTTGCCAAGCTTTAAATTTAGAAAAGAAAAGAAATACCATGATTTTAGGAGAAGGCGCTTCGGTAGCTTGTCTAGAAAACGGAAATTCTAAAAACGCTTTGGCAACAATAGAAGGTATTGGTTATGCTACAGAAATTTTAAAACATAATATTTCTATATCGTCTGATGCAGTATGTTTTCAGCGTTCTATGAAAATGGCATTGGCTGGTACTAACCCAGACGATGTAGATGTAATTGTAATGCATGCACCAGGAACCATAAAAGGAGATATATCAGAATTTAAAGCCATAGAAAAGGTTTTTTGTAACGAAACCCCTTCGTTGACTACTAATAAGTG
This sequence comes from Maribacter vaceletii, assembly GCF_003634105.1. Classification (GTDB taxonomy): domain Bacteria; phylum Bacteroidota; class Bacteroidia; order Flavobacteriales; family Flavobacteriaceae; genus Maribacter_B; species Maribacter_B vaceletii. The sequence continues at coordinate 1,381,955 of NZ_RBIQ01000007.1, forward strand.
GAAAGTAGGGCATACTTTTGGAGCATCAGGAGCTTTAAGTCTAGAGTTTGCAGTCCTAATGTTGGTAAATCAGGAGTTTATAGGTGTTCCATTTATAGAAAGTACAAAGCCATCAAAAATTAAAAAAATAATAGTAAACGCTGTTGGTTTTGGCGGTAATGCGGTTTCTATTTTACTTTCTAAATAAGAGGGATTTTTCTTATCCTTTTTTCAAAAAATAGTCTATCTTGGATTTCTAACCTAAACACAAAAATTTATGGAAGAATGGTTTGTTGCGCTTACACTTTTTGAAAAAGTCTATTGGGTTATTGCTGGTATTTCCTCAGTAATCTTCATTATATTATTAATTATGACATTGATTGGCGGAGATGCAGATGGAATAGATGGTGATGTAGATGCAGAGATTGATGGAGACACTGGAATAGGATTTCAATTTTTATCTTTTAAAAACTTAATGGGTTTTCTTACCATTTTTGGGTGGTCCGGAATTTCTTGTTTAGATGCTGGTTTGTCTAAATCTCTTACCATAACTATATCTATTTTTTGTGGTTTATTAATGATGTTTGCGATGGCATCTATATTTTATTATTTAGGTAAACTACAAAGTAGCGGTACTTTAAAACTTAATAATGCACTAAATCAAATAGGAGAAGTGTATTTAACCGTTGGTAATAAACGCTCCAAAATAGGAAAAGTTAGTATTACAGTGCAAGGCTCTTTAAGAGAGTTAGAAGCTTTAACAGAAGAAGACAGAGATTTAGTACAAGGAGATGTTGTTAATGTTAAAGAAGTTACCAAAAACGGAATATTAATTGTTGAACTATTAAATAAATAACCATATGCTATTAGTACCATTACAATTAGGAGGAAGCCCAACCTTAATAACAATAGGTTTTGCAGTGCTTTTTTTCTTTATCATTATTATTTCTTTTATACGCAGGTATAAACGTTGCCCATCCGATAGAATTTTAGTTGTCTACGGTAAAGTAGGCTCTGGTAGTTCTGCAAAATGTGTGCACGGTGGTGCAGCTTTTATTTGGCCAGTAATTCAGGACTACGAGTTTTTAGATTTAACACCTATTTCTATAGAAGTTAATTTGGTAAATGCCCTGAGTAAGCAAAATATTAGGGTAAATGTACCATCAAGATTTACAATTGGTGTTTCTACAGAACCTGGAATTATGCAAAATGCTGCAGAGCGTTTGTTAGGATTAAATCAAGATAATATCCAAGATTTAGCTCAGGAGATAATTTTTGGTCAGTTACGTTTGGTAGTTGCTTCCATGGATATTGAAGAAATTAATTCGGATAGAGATAAGTTCTTGACCAATATATCTAAAAGTGTAGAGTCCGAGTTAAAGAAAGTAGGTTTAAAATTAATCAATGTAAATATAACCGATATTGTTGATGAGTCTGGTTATATAGAGGCGCTAGGTAAAGAAGCAGCAGCTCATGCTATAAATGCAGCTCGTAAATCGGTAGCAGAAAAAACAAGAGATGGTTCTATTGGGGAAGCAAATGCAGTACAGGATGAGAGAACACAAGTTGCGGCTGCTAATGCGCAAGCTGTAGAGGGAGAAAACCTAGCAAAAATTAATGTAGCAAATTCCGATTCTTTACGTAGACAAAGAGAAGCAGAAGCAGAAAGAACAGCAATTGCAGCAGAAAAAGTACAGTCTGCAAAAGCACTAGAAGAGTCTTATGCAGCAGAAAAAGATGCGGAAATAGCAAGGGCAGAAAGAGAAAGAAGTTCTCAAATGGCAGATATTGTAGTACCTGCGGAAATTGATAAAAGAAAAGTAGAGATTGATGCAGAAGCAGATGCCGAGAGAATACGTAGAAGAGCAAAAGGAGAGGCAGATGCTATTCTTTTTAAAGCCCAAGCAGAAGCAAAAGGTCTGTATGAAGTATTAACTAAACAAGCAGCCGGTTTAGATGAGATTGTAAAAGCTGCTGGCGATAATCCTAAGGATGCTGTTTTATTATTAGTTGCCGATAAATTACCAGAATTAGTAAAAACACAGGCAGAAGCAATTAAGAATATTAAGATTGATAAAGTTACGGTTTGGGATTCTGGGGCTAAAACGGCAGATGGTAAAGGTTCTACAGCGAATTTTATTTCAGGAATGTATAAGTCTGTACCGCCATTACAAGAAATGTTTAATATGGCAGGAATGCAATTGCCAGAATACTTAAAGGGAAAAGATGTTGTAGACGTAGAAAATAATCCAGAAGAAATAAAAGAAGATAATAAAGAAAAGTAATTTTTTTCTTATTTTTTAACGAGAAAGACCTGTTATAGGTATAAGTATAATGGGTCTTTCTTTTTTTTGAAATTCCTTTCTTGGGATATGAACCTTAAATAGATTATTTTTGGTTAGTATTATAAAAACGTCTAAAGGTATGAGTAAAGTGAGACATGATTGGACTAAGGAAGAGATTTTAGAAATTTATAACAGACCTTTAATGGAGCTGTTGTATGATGCTGCAACAATACACCGTAAGCAACATAACCCTAATGAAATTCAAGTTTCAACCTTACTTTCTATAAAAACAGGAGGTTGTTCAGAAGATTGTGGGTATTGTCCGCAAGCTGCTAGATACCATACCGATATTGATGGAAACGATTTAATGTCTGTTTCACAAGTAAAGGCGCAAGCATTACGTGCAAAATCGTCTGGAAGCTCAAGAGTTTGTATGGGTGCCGCATGGCGTAATGTTAAAGACGGCCCAGAATTTGACCAAGTCTTAGAAATGGTACGTACTATTAATAAACTAGATATGGAAGTTTGCTGTACTTTAGGTATGGTAACAGAAAATCAAGCAAAACGTTTGTCAGAAGCAGGTTTATATGCTTACAATCATAATTTAGATACTTCAGAAGATTACTATAAAGATGTAATATCCACACGTGCTTTTGAAGATAGAATAGATACTATAGAGAATGTTCGTAAAACCAACGTTACAGTTTGTAGTGGTGGTATTATAGGAATGGGAGAAAAATTAGAAGATAGAGCAGGAATGTTAGTAGCGCTTTCTTCTTTAAATCCGCAACCAGAATCTACTCCTATTAATGCTTTAGTGCCTGTAGAGGGCACACCAATGGAAGATATTAAGCCTATAGAAATCTGGGAAATGATTAGAATGGTAGCAACAACTAGAATTGTTTTGCCAGAAACTCAGGTAAGGCTTTCGGCTGGAAGAACTGAAATGAGTAGAGAAGGGCAAGCAATGTGTTTCTTTGCAGGAGCAAATTCTATTTTTGCAGGAGATAAGTTATTAACTACTCCAAACCCAGATGTAAATGAAGATATGGAAATGTTTAAAACATTAGGTTTAAATCCACAAAAGCCATTTAAAAAATCTACACAGCCGCAAACGGTAGAAGCAGAAGATTCTAAACTAAATTCTTTAGGAGAGAAGCCAAAGTGGACTAGACCAGATCATAAGATAGAACGTAACGAAGCTGCTAAGGCAAAAGCAAAGGCTTAATTAAATAAGTTCTTTAAGTTTTTCGTAGACTAAATGGCTTTCCCATCCGCGGTAAAGTAAATAATCTGCAAGTTTCTTTTTTCTTTTTTGAATGTTGGTTTCTCTTATTTGAGATAATCTTTTTTTGGCTAAAATATCTAGGGTTTCTAAATAAATAGGTTCTTCAATTTCTTTTAAAGCAATAGTTATATTGTATTTAGAGATTTGTCTTAATTTAAGTTCTCTTACGATTCTGATTTTACCCCACTTTTTAATATTAAACTTTCCTCTAGCAAAACTTTTGGCAAAACGTTCTTCGTTTAAAAAATTATCGTCAAGTAAGTTTCCAACAATTTGGTCAATAGCTTCAGGAATCATTCGCATCTCCTTTAACTTATCTGTAACTTCTTTATGAGATCGGTCTTGATAGGCACAATAACTTTCAAGCTTTTTTTTAGCCTCCTGTACTGAGTAAAACTTAGAGTTGTTGTTCATGTTTTGTGGAGTAGAAAAATTCAATAAACTGTAAAATTGGCACTATATTGTTAATTGCCCTTAAAGGTAGAATTTTTAAATGTAAGTTATGTTGAAGGTAGATTTTAAAAAATGTTATAGTTTTTTAATTGTCATAGTTGTTTTATTACTTAACGTAAATATACAAGCTCAAACTTTTGAACGAATTGAGGGAGTATCTGGTTTTGAACTTTTAAACAAAAATAGTGGTGTAGCTGTAGCGGATTACGATGGAGATTTAGATTTAGATATTTTTGTGGTTGCTAATGATGCAGATGAAGAGGGGAAACCCAATACGCTTAGTAGGCTATATAGGAATAATAATGACGGTAGTTTTACAGATGTTACTGCAGAAGCTGGATTTAGGGATTTACTATCACTAGAAGATGTTGGAAGAACTTTTTTTGGTTTAAGAGGGTATAAATTCGGGGCTTCTTGGGGAGATTATGATAATGACGGTTTTCCTGATTTGTTTTTTACGCATTTAAAGAAAATACAGCTTTTTAGAAACCAAGGGGATGGCACTTTTTTGGATGTTACTAATGATGCTAGTTTGCCGGTAAATAATGATTGTAATAACACCGGGGCAACATGGGTAGATTACAATAATGATGGTTTTTTAGATTTATTTGTTTCAGACTGGAAAGGTAGTTGCGGAGGAAATTCACTCTATAAAAATAATGGAGATGGCACTTTTACGGACGCCTCAGAGGAGTCCGGAATTAGAAGTTTACCAAACTTAGAAAGTTTTACCATGTTTCCATACGATTTTAATTCTGATGGCTGGTTAGACTTCTACATTTGTAATGATCTAGACAACGCAAATAGACTATTCATTAATAATGAAGGAGTTAATTTTTCGGAACAGGCGAATAGCTATGGATTAGATAGTATGCTTGATAATATGGGAATCACTATTGGAGATATAGAGAATGATGGCGATTTCGATTTTTTTACTACAGGAATTAATGAGAACGATTTATTGGTAAATCAAGGTTCTAATAGCTTTTCTGAAATGGCAGATGCCTTTAACGTAAAAAATACAGACTGGGCATGGGGAACTAAGTTTGCAGATTTTGATTTGGATGGGGATGAAGATTTAGTTATCGTAAACGGATTTATGAATGTAGGTAATCAACCTAATTATTATTTTAAAAACCTTTTCAAAGAAAATGGAAATAGTTTTCAAAATATCTCTGAAGAATTAGGTCTAAATGAAGAAAGTATTAGTGTTGAGGTTGTAGATTTTGACTATGATTTTGATGGGGATTTGGACTTGTTTATCACCAATACCGATAGGGGTCCTTTTTTTTATGAGAATAAAATAATAAATCAAAATGAAGGTAATTTAAACTGGCTTCAAGTAAAACTTGAAGGAACAACATCTAATAAAGATGCCTTAGGAACAAAACTAATAGTAGATACTGATGAAGGTAGAATAATTAGGTATTATAATGGTGTTGGTTTTTTATCACAGAGTTTAAAACCAGTACATTTTGGATTAAATCAAAGTAATTTAATTAGTGAGTTAACAATTGAGTGGCCTTCTGGTTTAATTGAAAAACATCAAAATATTAGTGCTAATAGTTTTATACAAGTTACAGAGGGGCAAGGTTTTCAAGTGTTAAATATTACACCAAGTGTAAAAGTATCAGGCTGTACAGACCCCAATGCTTGTAATTATAACCCCATGGCTGTTACTAGCGATGGTAACTGTGAGTACTATGCCTCAGGTAATACTGTAGATGGTGCGACAAATTCTGGATTTAATAAAGTTGAGGTATACACATTTAGTTCTGATGTAAATGTTAAGGCCAACTGGCAGGTAGAAGGAGGAGAAATTTTAGATGGTCAAGGGTCTAATGCAATACTTGTAAAATGGGCTTTAGGAGCCGAAGGTAGGGTAGAGGCAATAGAAATTACAGACAGTTGCATTAGCGAACCTAGAGAGCTAAATGTAACACTGTCTATTGGTAATATTCCTGAAAATGTTTCAATAGCAAGAATATGGAATGAGGCGCTATTAGAGGCAATTCGTAACGATTATGCTAGACCTACAGTGCATGCCAGGAACTTGTTTCATACGTCCATTGCATTGTATGATTGTTGGGCTATTTATGATGAAATTGCAAGACCCTATTTAATTGGTAATACAGTTGGCGAATTTAGTAGCTCCTTGGAAGAATTTACTCCTTCAGAAGACACAAAAGAATCTCAGGAAAAAGCAATGAGTTATGCTGCCTATCGTGTGTTAAGACACCGATTTATAAATTCTCCTAGTAGTGAAGAAAGTTTAGCGCTTTTTGATTATGTCATGGAAGAATTAGGTTTTGATGTAGGTGATGTTACTACGGAATATACATCTGGAAATGCTATTGCTCTTGGAAATTATGTGGCTGAAGTAATTATTAATTATGGGAATACAGATGAATCACGAGAGGGAACCGCATATGATAATGCGTTTTACGAACCTGTAAATGAGCCGCTAGAATTAAGCGTTTCTGAAGAGAACAGTAATTTGGTAGATGCTAATCGTTGGCAGCCTCTAACTTTTAATACATTTATAGATCAAAGTGGAAATATAATTGAAGGAGATACCCCAGAATTTTTAAGTCCAGAATGGGGAAAAGTAGCTCCCTTTGCCTTATCAAATGAAGATAAAACTATTTTTAGAAGAGGAGCTGATGATTATACAGTATATCATGATCCTGGTGCTCCTCCTTTATTAGATATAGAAAATGGGAATTCCTCAAGTGATTTATATAAATGGAATTTCTCGTTAGTTTCTATTTGGAGTGCTCATTTAGATCCCACCGATGGGGTTTTATGGGATATTTCTCCAAAAAATATTGGTAATATAGATATTGCTTCATTTCCAAATTCGTTTGATGAATACCCTAATTTTTATAAAGAAATTGAAGGGGGAGATATAAGTGTGGGGCGAAGCGTAAACCCCAAAACCGGTGAAGCATACGCTTCGCAAATGGTGCCTAGAGCAGATTATGCAAGGGTATTGGCCGAATTTTGGGCAGACGGTCCTGATTCTGAAACTCCTCCAGGACATTGGTTCACAATACTTAATTATGTTAGTGATCATGAGCGGCTTCAGCGTAAATTTAACGGTGAAGGAGAAGAGTTAGCACCTTTAGAGTGGGATGTAAAATCGTATTTTATACTAGCTGGTGCAATGCATGACGCAGCTATAACTGCTTGGGGGATAAAAGGTTGGTATGACTATATACGTCCAATTTCAGCTATTAGATATATGAGTGCCTTAGGGCAAAGTAGTGATCAAAGTCTATCTAATTATCATGTAGGCGGAATACCTTTAAAAGAAGGGTATGTTGAAGTTGTTAATGAAGGCGATGCACTAAGTGGTATTAACAATGAAAATGTTGGAGAAATTAAACTATTTGCATGGCGAGGACATAAGTTTATTAATAACCCTAGTACAGATGTAGCTGGTGTGGGGTGGATTTTAGCAAAAGATTGGTTTCCCTACCAACGACCATCATTTGTTACTCCACCATTTGCGGGATATTTGTCCGGTCATTCAACATATTCTAGAGCTGCAGCTGAGGTATTGACTTTAATCACAGGAGATGAATATTTTCCTGGAGGACTTGGAGAATTTGTGGCTAAAAAAGATGAGTTTTTAGTTTTTGAAAAAGGACCTTCAATTGATGTGGTGTTACAATGGGCAACATATAGAGATGCTTCTAATCAAACTAGTTTATCTAGAATTTGGGGTGGAATTCACCCTCCTGCGGATGATATTTTAGGAAGACAAATTGGAGCAAAAGTTGGTGTAGATGCCTATAATTTTGCAGTTCCATATTTTTCAGGAGCCAAAGTTATTGCTCCTACAGAAACAGAAAGATATATTTTATATCCTAATCCTGTAGAAAATGACGAGATTAATGTTGCGAATACTAAAGACTTAGATGATTTTAAGTTGTTTAATATGATTGGTCGAAATATTAAAATAATAGGTAAAAACTTTGATGCGTCTTCTAACATTACAACAATAGTATTGCCAAGACTCCCTACTGGTATATATATATTAAAGGTGAATAAAGAGGCTTTTTTAGTTGCGCAGAAAAATCAACTTTAGGGCACAAAAAAAGCGACTTTCTTTAAAAAAGAAAGTCGCTTATACTTTTAATATACGGTTTTACCGTCTTTATTTTTAAAACGGTACTCTAAATACGTATACGCATCTCGAGGTTGTATTTTAATCCATCTTTTGTGTTCTAAAAACCACTTAGAACGTATAGATGGGAAACCTTGTGTAAGGTATGCTGCTATAAAAGGATGTATATTTAGTGTTATACTATTATTTTTTGCAGGGCCTTTTAAAAGTTTCTCTAATGCAAAGTTTATTTTGTCTATTAAAACAATAGGAGCTTCCACTTGTTTACCAGATTGGTTAGGGTCTTCTTCCGTTGTTTTAATATTCATTTCTGGGCGTACCCTTTGTCTAGTAATTTGAATAAGTCCAAATTTACTTGGTGGCAAAATTTTATGTTTTGCACGATCATCTTTCATTTCGTCTCTAAGATGGTCAAAAAGTTTTTTTCGATGTGGTGCTTTAACCATATCAATAAAATCTACCACAATAATGCCTCCCATATCTCGCAAGCGTAATTGTCTTGCAATTTCTGAAGCTGCTAAAAGATTTACTTCTAAAGCTGTATCTTCTTGATTTTTAGCTTTATTAGATCTATTACCACTATTAACATCTACGACGTGTAGTGCCTCTGTATGTTCTATAATTAAATAGGCTCCTTTACTCATAGAAGCAGTTCGACCAAAAGAGGTTTTTATTTGCCTTTCAATGCCGTACTTTTCAAAAATAGGTACACTAGATGCGTGTTGTTTTACAATAGATTCTTTAGCAGGTGCAATTTCTTGAACGTAATCTTTAATTTGTTCATAGAGCACCTCGTCATCAACATGAATACCTGTAAAGGAATCGTTGAATATGTCTCTAAGTATAGAAGAAGCTCTAGTAAGTTCTACTAATACTTTGGATGGTGTTGGTGCTTTATATAATTTTTTACACATTGCTGACCATTTGTTCAGCAAGTTTTCTAAATCTTTGTCTAATTCTGCTACTTTTTTGCCTTCGGCAACTGTACGGATAATTACTCCAAATCCTTTAGGTTTAATACTGCGTACTAACCTTTTAAGTCTGTCTTTTTCCTCTGAACTCGCAATTTTCTGTGATACAGATACACGATCAGAGAAAGGTACCATTACTAAATAACGTCCAGCAATTGATAATTCTGAACTTATTCTTGGCCCTTTAGTGGATATGGGTTCCTTTACAATTTGTACTAATATTGATTGGTTGGCTTTAATAACATCTGTTATAACACCATTTTTGTCAATATCTTTTTCGGTTGGAAAATTTTTAAGGGAATAATCTTGAAGTTTCCCGGTACTTACTTGTTTTGTGAATTTAAGCATAGAAGCTAACTGCGGTCCAAGGTCATGATAATGCAAAAAAGCATCTTTTTCATAGCCTACATTTACAAACGCAGCATTAAGACCTGTAACGGGTTTTCTTATTTTGGCAATAAAAATATCGCCAACAGAAAAATCATTATTGTCTTCTTCTTTGTGTAATTCTGTAAGTTTTCCATCCTTAAGTAAAGCAAAGTCAACGGAATCAGAACTTGATCTTACGATTAATTCTCTATTCACCTGAATTTATTTAAGGTTAATCTGTAATATACAGATTAATAGTTTATATAATACCATAAACAGGTTATATGTAACCCGCCGAAATCATCTGATTTCTATGTCAATGAACGTATTTAAAAAGAAAAAGTAGTTTTTAAAACTACTTTTTCTTGTGTCTGTTAGCTCTCCTACGCTTTTTGCGCTTGTGAGTAGCTACCTTATGTCTTTTTCTTTTCTTACCGCTCGGCATAAAATTCTACTTTTAGGTTATTTTTCTATTTAACTTGTACATTACTCTTAACACCTTCTACAAAAACCTTTGCAGGTTTAAATGCAGGGATATTATGAGCAGGTATTTTTATTGTTGTGTTTTTAGATATATTTCTTCCAGTTTTTTCAGCTCTAGTTTTAATAATAAAACTTCCAAAACCTCTTAAGTAAACATTATCTCCACTTTCTAAAGAAGTCTTTACTTCTTCCATAAAAGATTCAACTGTTGCCTGTACATCTCCTTTTTCAATTCCCAGTTTATCTGAGATTTTCGATACAATTTCCGCTTTCGTCATCTTGAATTTTAGATTTTCTGTATGTTTTTTCGGGATGCAAATATATAAATTAAATTGAATCTTTCACCCTAAAGAACTAATTTTAAGTATTTAAACTACTACTTTTATATTTAACTCTAATTGAACATGTTGTTTTCGCATAAAATTTTGCACTGGTATGCCCAAAATAAAAGGACTTTACCATGGCGTACTACAAGAAATCCATATAACATTTGGTTGTCCGAAGTTATCTTACAACAAACAAAAGTAGCACAAGGAACTCCATATTATTTAAAATTTACAGATACTTTTCCTACAATACAGGATTTGGCAAGTGCGCCACAAGAAAAAGTTTTAAAACTTTGGCAAGGTTTAGGCTATTATTCTAGAGCAAGAAATTTACATGAAGCAGCTAAATTTATTGTTTCTAATTTGGATGGAAAATTTCCAGAGAGCTATAAAGAATTAATTAAATTAAAAGGGATAGGAGATTATACTGCAAGTGCAATTGCATCCATTTGTTTTAATGCTCAAGAAGCTGTTGTAGACGGTAACGTTTATAGAGTTCTTTCTAGATATTTTGGTGTAGATATTCCTATTAATAGTACAGAGGGAGTTAAATATTTTAAAAAATTAGCTGTAGAGTTGTTAGATAAAGAAAATACCAGAGACTATAATCAAGGAATTATGGAATTTGGAGCTATACAGTGTACTCCTAAAAATCCAGATTGTATTTCTTGCCCTTTAAAAAATAGTTGTGTTGCTTTGGAAAAAAACATGGTAAGTGGTTTGCCTATTAAAATAAAAAAGACCAAAATAAAAAAACGATATTTTAATTATATTATTCCTATCATTAAAGATAGTTTCACAGTACTTAATCAAAGAACAGGAAAAGGTATTTGGCAAGGTTTGTGGCAATTTCCATTAATAGAGCTAGCAAAAGAAGCTAGTTTAAATGAAGTAGAAAAGGAAGCAACTGCCCTATTAAATATTAATGCATCTTTACATGTTTATAAAGATGTTGCAATAGTTCATAAATTATCTCACCAACATTTATATACAAAATTTTGGATTCTAGAAACAACTCAGGAAATAGATAATATGGTTAAAATAGAAGAATTAGAAAAATATCCTGTACCAGTTTTAATCGCAGATTTTATTAAAACCTATAAATTTTAGTACTTTTGATTATTAGATAAAAATTATGAGCGGAACATTAAATAAAGTAATGCTAATTGGGCATTTGGGAGACGAAGTAAAAATGCACTATTTTGAAGGAGGAAATAGTATAGGACGTTTTCCTATTGCAACAAACGAAACATATACAAATAAGCAAACTGGAGAAAAAGTTACAAATACAGATTGGCACAATGTTGTTGTTCGTAATAAAGCTGCAGAAATATGCGAAAAGTATTTAAGTAAAGGAGATAAGGTATATGTAGAAGGCCGTTTAAAAAACCGTCAATGGCAAGGAGAAGATGGTAATACTAGATATACTACGGAAGTTCATGTACAAGATTTTACTTTTTTATCTACTAAGAAAGAAAGTATGGCAAATGCTAAGAGCCAACCACAGCAACAAGCTGCGCAACCCTCTAAGCCAACGCCACAACAACCAGCACAGTCTGCTGCTCCCCAAGAAGACGATGATTTACCATTTTAAACTCTAAATAGTAACTATTGGACCCTGACCCCCTTAGTTTAGTATTAAATTTTGTTATAATGGATAGTGCTTTTGCTATTAAAGTAGCTATTCTTATACTTTTATTAGTTTGTTCTGCCCTTATTTCTGGAGCAGAAGTAGCTTTTTTTGGCCTTTCACAAACAGATGTAAAGGATATTGAAGAAGAAAAAACAAACAAGGGTAGTTTAGTTGTAAAACTACTTAGTAGGCCAAAAAAATTACTAGCTACCATACTAATAGCCAATAATGCTATAAATATTGGAATAGTTTTATTGTTTAATGTTCTTGGCGATAATTTATTTGCAAATATTACAACGGTAATTTTTGGAATTGTTTCTGTTCGTTTTTTATTAGAAGTAGTAGTAGCTACTTTTTTAATTTTAATGTTCGGGGAAATTTTACCAAAGGTGTATGCTAATAGGAATAAAATAAGTTTCTCAGAATTCATGGTGTATCCTTTAAAGGTTTTAGATGTACTATTTTCTCCTTTAAGTTTGCCAATGCGTTATGGTACTATATTTTTATACAATAAACTTGGCAAAGAAAAATCTAGTTTAAGCGTAGATCATTTATCTCAAGCATTAGAGCTTACATCAGACGGAGATACAACAAAAGAAGAGCAAAAAATTTTAGAAGGGATAGTATCTTTTGGTAATACAGATACGAAACAAGTTATGTGCCCAAGGATAGATATTTTTGCTTTAGATGAGAAAATGAAATTTCTAGAGGTTTTAGAAGAAATTAAAACACATGGGTATTCTAGGATTCCAGTTTTTTCGGAAAATATGGATAATGTTTTGGGAGTATTATATGTAAAAGATTTATTGCCATATTTAGACCGTAAAACTTTTAATTGGTTGTCCTTAATGCGAGATCCTTTTTTTGTTCCTGAAAATAAAAAATTAGACGATTTGTTATTGGAATTTCAAGAAAAGAAAAATCATCTAGCAGTTGTGGTAGATGAGTATGGAGGAACGTCTGGTATAGTTACATTAGAAGATATAATAGAAGAAATTGTTGGGGATATTAGTGATGAATTTGATGATGAAGATTTAATTTATTCTAAGTTAGATGCTTATAATTATGTTTTTGATGGTAAAACAGCTTTAAAAGATTTTTATAGAGTTATAAAACTTGAAGATGAAGATTTCTTTGAACAAGAAAAAGGAGAATCGGAAACTATAGCAGGTTTTGTTTTAGAAATAGCAGGTAATTTTCCTAAAAAAGGAGAGCTAGTAAAATTTAAGGACTATAAATTTGTTGTAGAAAGTTTAGATAAAAAGAGATTAAAACAAATAAAAGTAACCCTACCGCATGATTCTTAAATATAGCTTTAGCGTATTAATAGTACTAATTTGTTTGGTAAGCTGTCAAGAAAAAGAACCTCTGCCTAAGCCTAAAGCGCAATTGCGTTTGGAATATGTTTTAGGTAATGATAAAAAGGTGGAGACTAGTAATTTTGAATTTCTTTATAATGATAATGCTTTAATAGATAAAAAGGAAGATAATTCTTTTGTGATTTCTTATCCTGATATGAAAGGGGCAATTTTTATTAGCTATAAAAAAGTAGATAATAATTTAAGTAAATTAATTACTGATGCAGAAAGACTTAGTTATGAGCATGCCGTAAAGGCAGATGGTATTCATCCGCAAGTATTTAGTAATCCAGAAAAAAAGGTACATGGTGTTTTGTTTGAGGTTGTTGGTAATGCAGCATCGCAGTCTCAATTTTTTGCTACAGATAGTACAAATCACTTTTTAACAGGCTCTTTGTATTTTTATACCAAACCAAATTATGATTCTATTTATCCTGCTGCAGCTTATTTAAAGGAGGATATAGGAAAAATAATGGAGAGCCTAAAATGGAAAGATTAAAGCTCTTATTTTTTAAGCAAGGTCTCTGCATTAGCAATACTAGTATTTATTAAATTTGCAACTTCTTTAACGCTCTCTTCTTCTTCATTTAATAAATTTTGTTTTTCGGCACTTAATTCTTTTCCATTAAGAATCTCATCAGAATCAAATTTAGAACCAAAACCTTGCATCCAATCCATCATAGATTTGTTTGCATTTTGTAAATCCTTCATCGCTTTTTCATACTTCATTCCACTTTCAGTAGAGTCTATCAAAGGCTTTAAAGTACTAACTAATTTCCCTATCTCTCCCATTTTTGGCATTACTTCATCATGAATGGCCATTACTTGCTGCATTTGTGTAGGGCCTGTAGGGGCTTTTTTTTCTTCTTTACAAGAAGTATACGTTAAGGTGATAATAGCGGTTAATAATAAAAGATGTTTTTTCATGGTCTTACTTTTTTATTTCAACATTTTTAATGGTGTACACATAGTCTTTAACCTTAGTATTAGTTATGGTTTTTAAAATTGTTTCTGAGGATACCTTATTGGGATTAAAAACCACCTCTCCTTTAGCTTTTTCATAGCTAATAGTAGCTTCTTCTATACCATCAATTTGTAATAGGTTAGTTTGTATTTTATTTGCACAGCCTTCTTGGCACGCCATTCCTTCAATTAGAATAATAGCGGTATTATTTGTAGTGGCGACTATTGTTTTATCGGAACTAGAAATCGACTTTTTTGAGCTATTGCAACTAATAAATGCAATGAAAAGAAGTAACGTAAGTGCTTTTATTTTCATTTCAATTTTTTTATAAAGATACAAACTAACCTATGTGTTGTAGGTAGCTAATTTGTAGTTACCTTCCTTTTTCTAAATTTTTCTAGAATAAAAATAAAGATTAAACTGATTCCAAATAAAGGAAAGAGAGCAGCAAGAAGTACTATAACCCCGATAATTCCATAACCAATATTAAACTTTTTAGGTACTTTAGGAATACTCCAACTGCCTTTTCTTTTACGTTTTATATAGGAAATAATTGCCGAAATACTTGCTGTACATAAAGCAAATGCAGTAAATATCATTAACCACCAGTTCCAAGCACCAAATTGTCCTTGATGAAAAGCCATAACCCACATTCTTCCTCGCATTAAAATACCAACATCTTCCCAATTAGCTTGGTGTATAATAGTACCGCTATACTGGTCAAAATAGATTTTTTTCTGCGCAGATAAATTAGAATAAAACTCATTAGAAACAGTATATGTTCCATTTGGCCCTTTTGGTAGTTCAATAGATACTTTACCTTTTAATTGTAGTGCTTTTGCTTTATTCACCATAGTATCTAGGCTAAGTGTTTCTCCAGTAATGTTGGATCTAAAATGATGACCTTGCCATGTTGCAGGATACCCAGTATTAGTTACTTTTTGCATCCATTTAAAATTAGCACCAAAAACATCAGTCCATGGAAAACCACCAGCTAAAGTAAGTAGTAAAAGCCCAGATATCCAGAAGCTAAAAATTACATGTAAATCTCTAAAGAGAATTTGCTTCCCTTGGTTAATTCTAGGAATAAAAAAACCTTTTAAGCTCCAACGTCTAGAAGGCCACCAAACATAAAGACCACTAATAATTAGAACAACCATCCAACTGGCAATAAGTTCTACAATTTTAGTGCCCCATGTACCTAATAGAAGTTCTCCATGTAGTTTTCTTATTTTAAACATTAAAGTAGTTGCGGGTATAATTTCCCCAGAAACAGTAGCGTTGTATGGATTTATATAAAGCGATTTTTTTCCTCCAAATTTACCAGAAACAAATTCGGTTGCTTGGTTTTCCTGAGTTGGGATTACCATTGCGTTAGGCTTTTTAATTGCGTTTTTATTTGCAATTTCTAATTGTTTTTCAAAAGATATTGGAGTGCCTTGTATTTGTACTTCTGTAATATGTTTTTGTTTTGGAGTTTCATAATCTGCTTTTAGTAAATACAAGAAACCTGTTATAGCTAAAAGGGTTACAAAAGGAGCAGAAATTAATCCTGCAATTACATGCCACTTCCAAAGCCATTTATTTAATAAATCATTTTTTTTCATTTCTTTAATTTTAAAAAATGGGTTGTTAAAATCAGCATCCAATAGATAAATTAAAAAGAGTATTTTATTCCGCCATGGAAAGCTCTTGGGTTTCCAATGATATAACTGTTCTCACTTCTAAATCTATTGTAAGAAGCTCTAACGGAATATAAATCATCAAAGATGTTTAGTGCATGCGCCCAGATTTCAAAGTTTTTGTAGTTATACGTTGCTTTTAGGTTTATGATGTTGTGGCCATCATAGGTAGCAGTACTAAAAGTTCCGTCTTGATTATCAATTTGACCTTTAAAACTAGTATTGTATTTGCCAACTAATTCATGTTCGGCAGCTATTTTAAAGTTTTTAAAGTAGGAGGGTTTGTAGGTTATTGTAGACATGCCTAATAGTTTTGGAGCAGTCTCCATTGGAGTGTTAGAATAATCTGTTCCCCTTTCAAAAAAGCTAATGTATTTATGATTGGCATAACTACCATTATGGCTTAATGCAATTTCTTTTGTGGCATAAAATGTTATTCCATATTCTATTCCTGTAGAACGTGTTTTTCCTGCATTTGCATTGTAGAAAAGGTCGTTGGGGTCCCTAAGTGTTATCAATGTATTTTTCCCTTCTAATAAATACAAAGCAGCATCTAACTTCCATTTTTTGTTTTTAAAATAACCACCAATTTCATAGTTGTTATAGTCACTTGGTTTTAAATCAAAAATTTCTCCTCCAATATCTACAAGGCTGTTTCTGTATAAATCAGATGTTTGGGGCGGAGTAAATCCATTAGAATAGTTTGCGTAAATACCCCCAGTGTTAGAAAAGTTAAAGTTTGCACCTAATTTAGGGGAAATGTTATTGTATTCCGATTTTGTATCCTGAGCTCCAGCTTGCCCGTCTATACGGTTATCATAATCATAAACAAATTTATCATAACGTAGGGCAGCAGTAATTTTTAAAGCTTGGATAGGTGAAATTTCAAATTGAAAATAACCTGCATAGTTTAAAATATCTGCCTCGTAGTTTAAAATATAATCATTAGAATTTTTGGAGTAACTAAGGTTTTGTCCGGTAGTAGGGTCAACCGTAATACTTATGTTTTCGGCTACATAGTCTTGAGGAGATAAATCTGCAAATCCTCCCACAATTAATGAAGAATTAAGAAAATTAAAATCGACTTTATGTTGTACTAAACCAACATAGCTAACAAATTGATTGGAGTTAGTTTCTCCAGAACCTTGCCCAGTTAACTGCCCATTATTCCTAAACTGACGAACTCTATAAGACGGTATTTGGTCCATTCTATTGTCCCTGTAAATAAAGTTGAATGATGTTTTGTTGTTATCATTCCAATACTTATCTAAAGTGCTTCTGTATCTAAAAGCTAGAGCTACTCTTTCTGTAAAAGTTTGATCACTTTCATAATTACCACCTAGATAGTCAGATTCACTTAATGAACCTGTCATATCTGTTCTAAAATCAACAAGAGTTATAGCATTAGTCCATTTTAGAGATTCAGAAAAATCATTAATAGTTTTAAAAGTAACAGCAAATTTTTCATAGTCACTATGTTCAATTGGGCCATTTTCCCTAAATATATAGTGTGTTCCAAGATAGAAGCCAAAATTTTTGGAGTTATGGTTAGCTATTTCTGCTTCGTATTTTTTAACACCCATATCATTGGCTTGGAAGCCAATACAGCCATGTAATCCAGATTTAGGGTTTTTGGTTAAGAAGTTAAAACTACCGCCAATAGATTCGCTTCCGTATATACTTGATGCTGGTCCTTTTAAAACTTCAACCCTTTCAAAAGAAGTGTTATTCATTTCTAATAGGGCGTTATGATTAAACACTGCTGTTGGTCTAATAGGTAAACCATCTTCTACATATAAGAATAATGACTTAGTAGATATAGGAGAACGTACGGACATAAAGTGAACTTCATTACTAGAAGCCTTAGAGGTAGCCATAAAAACGCCAGGTACCTGATTAACAATTTGCTCAATGCCAAATGGTTTGGTTTCTTTAATATTTTGAGCACTAATTACAGATATGGCTGCTGGAACTTCTTTTCGTTTTTGTTGTTCTCTACTTGCGGATATAACAACCTCTTCTAGAGATTCTTCTGCTATTTGTAATTGTATGGTATTGAATTCAGAATTTAGAGTTGTAGTTGCATCTGAGTACCCAATATAACTAACAGTAACCTTAGAATTCGTTTTTAATAAAATAGAAAACTCTCCTTTTTTATTTGTTGTAGTTCCTTTTTTTGTTTCCGAAATTATTGTTGCTCCGTGTAGAGCTTCGTTATTTTCTCCTAATACTTTTCCTTTATATGTGTTTTGAGCAAATGTAATTGTGCTGATTGCTAATGCAAACAACAGTATGCTAATTTTTTTCATTTATAATAATGTTATAGTTTAAGTAAAAGCTTTTTCTTTTTCTTAAAAATTATTTTGATAATAAAAATGTAAAACCTTAAATGTAATTATTGATGGTTGGGATATATTAGCTTAAATAAATAGGAGGTTTTAGTGTGTCTTTATGGAAGAGAAAGTGGTAATCTTTCGTATATTTTTTTTGGATGTTTGAAAATAAGTTCTTTTTGTATAGCAAATCAAGTTTTATTAAATAAACAAAACCTATTGGGTATTCTTCTAAAGATACTTTTGGGATATTAGTTTTTTTGTTTTCTTCCTGCGCTTTTAATTGCTGCATTAAATAACATTTTCCTTGGCAATTAAGTTCTGTTCTTTCTTTATTGATGCAAAGAACCTCTGCTATATAATCTTTATTAGAAATATATTCTAATAAAGGCAGGATAGGCCTTGTCATAGCAAGTAAATAAAGTAATACAAGAAAATACGAAAAATAAAGTTTCAATATTAAATCTTAAGAATTTAAGTTTTGTAAAAGTAGGACACAATTATCGATAAAAAAAATAGGTTTTTAGAGTAAGTAATATTAAAAAATGAGCCAAATTTGTAAGAAATATTTTTGAGTGAATATTATTAAAAAGAAATGGATTTATCTGGCATTATTATCCTTTATATGGGGTTCTTCTTTTATTTTGATAAAAAAGAGTTTAGTAGGGTTTAGTTCTCTTCAAGTAGGTGGGTTACGAATTATTTTTGCCTCTCTATTTTTATTTATATTTGGAATAAAAAGTTTAAAAAACTTAAGTTTTAGAGATTGGAAATGGATTTCTATAGCTGGGTTTTTAAGTTCTTTTTTTCCGCCTTTCTTTTTTGCTATAGCGCAAACAGAAATTGATAGTGGAATAACATCTATTCTGAATTCTATAGTACCATTAGCAACTACTTTGGTAGGGGTTTGGTTATTTGGTTTAGCTATGAATAAAAGACAAATTTTAGGTGTGTTTATTGGTCTTTTAGGAACAATAGCTTTAATAGCTATTGGTATGGAGTTTAGCCCTAATCAAAATTATTGGTATTCTATTTTTGTGTTTTTATCTGCACTAGGGTATGCTTTTAATATTAATATTATAAAAAAGCATTTAGCACACTTAACACCATTACAAGTTACTACGGCTAGTTTTGGAGTGGTAATTACACCAGCTCTTATAATGCTATTTTATGCGGGTATTTTTCAGATTAATTTTAACCAAGTTGAGGTTCAAAAAGCACTAGGGTATACATTTGTTTTGGGTGTATTGGGAACGGCGGTGGCTAATATATTTTTTAATAAATTAATACACATTTCTAGCCCAGTTTTTGCTGCCTCAGTAACTTATATTATTCCACTAGTAGCTATTGTTTGGGGAGTTTTAGATGGGGAAAAAATAAATTTATATCAAATACTGGGAGGGTTAATAATTCTTTTTGGAGTATGGTTAGTTAATAAAAAGAAGAAAGCTTAAAAAGAACTAGCTAAATTTAATGTAAAAAAGCGCTAAAAACCTTGTAAATTATATATTTAGCAGTATATTTGCACCCGCCTATTTAAAAAATAAATAGGTTTTAATATTAAATTAATACACGCTATGTACGCAATTGTAGAGATGGCAGGGCAGCAATTTAAAGTTGCAAAAGACCAAAAAGTGTATGTTCACCGTTTACAAACGGAAGAAGGAAAAAAGGTAACTTTTGACAATGTACTTCTTTTAGATGACGGTAAGAACGTAACTATTGGCGCCCCAGCTATAGACGGAGCCGCTGTTGAGGCTAAAGTCATTAAGCACCTTAGAGGTGATAAAGTAATCGTTTTTCATAAGAAAAGACGTAAAGGTTACAGAAAAAAGAATGGTCACCGCCAGTCTTTAACTGAGATTGTAATTGAGAGTATTGTTGCTAAAGGTGCTAAAAAGGCAAAAGCAGCAGAACCAAAAAAGGCAGCTCCTAAAAAAGAGGCAGCTCCAAAAGTAGAAGCAAAGAAAGCAGCTCCTAAAAAAGCAGCAGGAAAAGCGGATGATTTAAAAAAGATTGAAGGTATTGGTCCAAAAATAGCCGAAACTTTAATCGCTGCAGGAATTGCAACTTTTGCTGATTTAGCAAAAACAAAAGCAGAGAAAATTTCTGAAGTTATTGCAGATGTTCGTGGAAATCACGTAACAGATACTTGGCCAGCTCAAGCTAAATTAGCAGCTGACGGCAAATGGGACGAGTTGAAAAAATGGCAAGACGAATTAGATGGTGGGAAACCAGCATAAGTATAAACAATATAAAACCGTAACAAAATGGCACATAAAAAAGGTGTAGGTAGTTCTAAAAACGGTAGAGAGTCAGAATCGAAACGTTTAGGTGTAAAGATTTTTGGCGGGCAAGCAGCAATTGCCGGAAACATTATCGTAAGACAAAGAGGAACAGTACATAACCCAGGTGAAAATGTTTACTTAGGTAAAGACCATACATTACACGCTCGTGTAGATGGTATTGTAAAGTTTCAGAAAAAAGTAGGTGGAAAATCATATGTTTCTATTGAGCCTTTTGAGGCTTAAAAAACCTAATAATATTTTTAAAATCCTCTTCAATTTTATTGTTGAGGATTTTTTTGTTTTTAAATTTAATTTATAATATAAAAGCTTGATCTATTACGTAAATGAAGTAGAGTAAGCTACCTCGGGGTAAGCCCAAGAGGCATTTCTTTGGAAACTAATTTTTATTTCGAGGCAAGCCTCGGAGCATTTATATCTCGATTATCGAGTAAACTTTCACCTTAAATTTTATTCTGTCATTGCTTAACCTATTGGTTTATATTTCTAAAATTGTTAGAGAAATATATGCAAAGAAAAAGCCCCTACCAAAATGGTAAGGGCTTTTGTGTCATAAAATTTACATGCTTTAGTATCTGTAATATTCTGGCTTAAAAGGGCCTTTTACAGTAACACCAATATATTCTGCTTGGTCTTCTCTAAGTTCCGTAAGCTCAACACCAATTTTTGCCAAATGTAGTTTGGCTACTTTTTCATCTAAATGCTTTGGAAGCATATAAACTTCATTTTTATAAGCATCTCTGTTTGTCCAAAGCTCCAATTGTGCTAAGGTTTGGTTTGTAAATGAGTTGCTCATTACAAAACTAGGGTGTCCTGTAGCGCAACCAAGGTTTACTAATCTACCTTCAGCAAGTAAAATAATATCATTACCGGCGATAGTATATTTATCCACTTGAGGTTTAATTTCTACTTTGGTATTTCCGTAGTTTTTATTTAACCAAGCCATATCAATCTCATTATCAAAATGACCAATATTACAAACTACAGTTTTATCTTTCATGGCTTCAAAATGCTTCCCTTGAACTATGTCTTTATTTCCGGTAGTAGTAATAATAATATCAGCGTTACCAACAACAGTTTCTAATCGTTTTACTTCAAAACCATCCATTGCGGCTTGTAAAGCACATATTGGGTCAATTTCTGTTACTGTTACAATTGCTCCAGCTCCTTTGAATGAAGCAGCAGAACCTTTACCAACATCTCCATAGCCACAAACAACTACGCGTTTACCTGCAAGCATAAGGTCTGTAGCACGTCTTATGGCATCTACAGCACTTTCACGGCAACCATATTTATTGTCGAATTTAGATTTGGTAACAGAATCGTTAATGTTAATAGCTGGCATAGGTAATGTGCCATTTTTCATTCTTTCATATAAACGGTGAACACCAGTAGTGGTTTCTTCGCTTAAACCATTAATCCCAGCAGCAAGTTCTGGAAATTGGTCTAAAACCATATTAGTTAAATCACCACCATCATCTAAAATAAGATTTAAAGGTTTTTTATCCTCTCCAAAAAATAAAGTTTGTTCTATACACCATTCAAACTCTTCTTCAGTCATACCTTTCCAAGCATATACTGGAATACCAGCTGCTGCTATTGCCGCTGCCGCTTGATCTTGAGTAGAAAAAATATTACAAGAACTCCAAGTTACATCTGCTCCTAAAGCAACTAAAGTTTCAATAAGTACTGCAGTTTGTATGGTCATATGTAAGCAACCAGCAATTCTTGCTCCTTTTAAAGGTTGTTTGTCCTTGTATTCCTCACGAAGAGCCATTAAACCAGGCATTTCTGCTTCTGCAAGATTAATTTCTTTTCTACCCCAATCAGCTAGGGAAATATCTTTTACCTTATAAGGCACATAAGAAGTAGTTTTGGTGCTCATATTGTTTTTTATTTTTACTTTCGTTATTAGGCTTAATAATAGACCTTTTTGCCAAGCGCAAATGTACAAATAACTTAAATAAAAGGATGCCACTTTATAAGACATTAGAGATAAATACATCTACTATAGTATATATTTGGAAAATTAACGAAACGGAGGAAGAGCTTTCTAAAAATATTAATCTATCTAAATATAGTTCGGATAGACTTGTTAGAATGAAGTCTGAATTGCATAGAAAAGGTTTTTTGAGTATAAGACATTTAATGGCCCTGGCTGGTTATGAAGATGCGGATATGTATTACGATGAAATTGGAAAACCTCATTTAAAGGATGGAAAAAAAATATCTATAACGCATTCTAACCATTTTACGGGCATTATTATAAGTACGAAAACTGCGGTTGGTATTGATATTGAAAAACAACGCGAAAAAATATTAAGAATAGCCCATAAATTTACACCAATAAAGGAATATAGAACTATAGCAAATACATCGGCATTAATTAGAAAACTTACTATTGTTTGGGGTTGTAAAGAATCTTTGTATAAAATTTATGAACAAGAAGGGCTTAGTTTTTTAAAAGATATTATTGTAAATGATTTTGATATGACAGATGGAAAAACTACAGGCGAAATTATTTATAATAGGCAACATACCTATTATAAAATAAACTTCTTAGAGTTTGAAAATTTTACTTGCGTTTATGCTATAAAAGAATAATTTTTTTAAATACAGTTATGAATATATCTATTGAATTAACTTTTTCACCCTTACAGGACGATTTTGAAAAACACATAATTAATTTTATTAAAAAAATAAGAAGTTCCGGTTTAACTGTATTAGAAAACCCTTTGAGTACACAAGTATATGGAGATTACGATAAAGTAATGAAAGTTCTTTTTGTAGATATAAAAGAGGCATTTGAAATGATGGACAAAGGGTTATTGTTTATGAAAATAGTGAAAACAGACCGTAGTGAATATGAACCTCATTTTTGATTGGATTTTTGCCCAATACCAAGGTACCCCAACCTATTTAATAGTATTAGAATTTGTTGGTGTTTTTTTCGGATTTTTAAGTGTATGGTATTCTAAAAAAGAAAATATATTAGTTTTTCCAACAGGGATTATAAGTACTGCCATTTTTGTATATATTTTACTAGTTTTTGGTCTTTTAGGAGATATGCTAATTAATGCTTTTTATTTTATAATGAGTATTTATGGTTGGTATTTTTGGACAAGAAAAATAGATAAGGATACGTATACACCTATAACTAAAATGACAAACTTAGATAAGAAGTACAGCATAATTATGTTTATTGGTACAATCTTATTTGTAAGTTTAGTGTATTTTGTATTTAATAAATTTGATAGTTGGACGGCATATGTAGATAGTTTTACTACAGCAATATTTTTTGTAGGAATGTGGTTAATGGCTAAGAAAAAATTAGCTAATTGGGTTTTTTGGATCATTGGAGATGTTATTTCAGTACCATTGTATTTATATAAAGGATTAGTTTTTACTGCAATACAATATTTATTATTTACTATAATTGCTGTTTATGGATATAAAGCATGGAAGAAAAGTATAGACAAGAACCTTCAGATATTATAAAAGTAGTTTTGTTTGGACCAGAATCAACAGGGAAAACAACACTATCAGAACAATTAGCTATACATTATAATACGGTATGGGTGTCAGAATACGCTAGAGAGTATTTGCAGGACAAATGGAATAATGAAGGAAAAACTTGCGAACCTTCAGATTTACTTCCTATTGCAGAAGGGCAAATGAAATTAGAAAATAGCCTAACAAAAAAAGCAACTAAAGTTTTAATTTGTGATACAGACTTATTAGAGACAAAAGTGTATTCCGAGGCATATTATATAGGGCACTGTGACACAATTTTGGAGAAATACGCTCTTGAAAATTCATATGATTTATATTTATTAACATATATAGATATTCCTTGGGAAAAAGATGACCTTAGAGATAAACCAAATGAAAGAAAAAAAATGTTTTTATATTTTAAAGAAACTCTAGAAAAATATAACAAGAATTTTATTACCTTAAAAGGGGATAAAAAAGAACGCCTTACAACCGCAATTAATCACATAGATAAATTATTAAAAAAATGATGCAACTAACTGATAATGATAAAGTTCAATTAGAAAAAAAAGGGATATCAGCAGAAAAAGTTAGAAACCAAATAGAAACTTTTTCGGAAGGAATACCTTTTGTTAATTTAGAAAAAGCGGCTATTGTTGGAGAAGGAATTTATAAATTCTCTAGCAATGATGAAAAAACGTTAATTAAATACTACAATTCTTTTCCAGAAAATCTTTCTATATTAAAATTTGTTCCTGCATCTGGTGCTGCATCAAGAATGTTTAAAGCGCTTTTTAATTTTTTAGATTCTTATAACTATAAAGAAGAAACCTTTAAAGAATATCTAACCAGAACTAATGATAAAAGTATGGAGGCTTTTGTAAATAAGATTGAAGCTTTTCCGTTTTATAATAAAGTAAAAGAATTAATTGCTGGTAAAACATCAAATGAAAATGAAGTAATTTTCTTATTTGTAAAACAATTACTTTCTGAAGAAGGATTAAACTATGGTTTTTTTCCTAAAGGACTTCTTCCATTTCATGATTATATAAAATATACCGCTACTCCTTTTGAAGAGCATTTATTAGAAAGTGCAGTTTATGCTAAATCTGGAGCAAAGGCAAACCTACACTTTACTATTTCTGAGCAACATAAAGAAATGTTTTTAAAGGAATATACTGCTATAAAGGATAGGGTAGTTAAGAAAACAGGTATGGAATATAATATATCATATTCTTTCCAAAAAAGTGCTACAGATACTATTGCAGTAGATATGGATAATAAGCCATTTAGAAATTCTGATGGGTCTATATTATTTAGACCTGGAGGGCACGGAGCTTTAATAGAAAATTTAAATGAACAAGATGCAGATGTAATTTTCATAAAAAATATAGATAATGTTGTAGTTCCTGAAAATATGGAAACACTTGCAAACAGTAAAAAGATACTAGCTGGAGTTTTACTTCAAGTACAGCAAAAAGCATTTAAGTTTATAGAATTTTTAGAAAACAGTACTGCATCTGAGGAAGAATTACAAAAAATTAAAAAATTTTTAGAAGAAAGGCTAAATGTAAGATTTATAGAGAATTTTAATTCCTATACTGTTCAAGAAAAAATAAGTGTTTTAAAAGATAAATTAAATAGACCTATACGTGTTTGCGGAATGGTAAAAAATGAAGGGGAACCTGGAGGAGGACCATTCTGGGTTAAGGATTCTTCAGGAAGAACATCTTTGCAAATAATAGAATCTGCACAAATAGATATGTCTATAGAAAGCCAAGCAGCAATAGTAAAGAATGCAACACACTTTAATCCAGTAGATTTAGTGTGCGGAGTTAAAAATTATAAAGGTGAAAAATATAATTTATTAAATTTTGTAGATATTAAGCAAGGCTTTATTACAGGAAAAACAAAAGAAGGTAGAGAATTAAAAGCATTAGAGCTGCCTGGCTTGTGGAATGGGGCAATGGCATTCTGGAATACTATATTTGTTGAGGTTCCACTAGAAACCTTTAACCCTGTAAAAACGGTAAATGATCTTTTAAAACCATCGCATCAGGTATAGAAATTACTACTTAAAAAAGAAAAAGCTGCATTTGCAGCTTTTTTTTTGTGCAAAAATGTGACTTTTTAAAAACACCTGTGTCTTACTATATGTAAGGCAAATAACAATAACCTTTTTTAAATACAAAAAAAATGATTTCTACAGTTTTTGCAATAGTTGGATGTGTAACTTTTATCGTTTCTCTTTGTGTAATTGCAGCAATTTGTTGGGAAAAAGATTAAGGGTAATAAATAAAATAAATAAAAATGAAACATTTTATGACATCTATAATTTTAGGAATAATTACTATTCTAGTTTGGTTGTTTGCTAGTACAGAATTGCATTCTGTAGAGAATAATAAAAAAAATATAAAAAAAGTTGTTGTGGAGAACAATAAAGATATACAAAGAGTCCTTTTTAGAAACACTAACCATGAGCTATAAGGATATGATCAATTAAATTTAATTTTTAAGCAAAGTTCCCCTTTTTTAAAGTCGTATTTCTTCTTAAGTAAAAGTTATTTAATTAGTAAAGGGTTTTTGAGTTAGTTGCATATAAAAGTTATACTTATTTTTGGTTGGTTGTTAGGGGTTGCTTCGGCAGCTCCTTTTTTGTTTGCTCCTTTTTTTAACTTTTTATTATGATAAAATAAAAAGCAGTATTACATTTGCTGCATCTCAAAGGGGTGCTTACAAAAGTAGGCTGAGATTATACCCAATGAACCTGGGCGGGTAATGCTGTTAAGGGATACGTTGAATTTTTTTTCAGAAGACTAATAATAAGTCAAAAATCAAAATAACAATTAGAATAATTGCCCCTTTTATTCGTAACTAAAGTAGTACGAATGAAATCTATTTTCATAACAATTGCAGTTTTTATCTTAACAGGGAGCATTTTTGCTCAAGGGCAACAAATAGATACTCTAGAAGGTAAAAAAGTAGTCCTAGATGAGGTCTTTGTATCAGCAATAAGAGTAACAAAAGAATCTCCAGTAACTTTTTCTAATTTAACTAAAGAAGAAATTGCGCCTAGAAATTTAGGACAAGACATTCCCATTTTAATGAATTTTTTACCATCTGTAGTAACAACATCAGATGCAGGAGCTGGTATTGGTTATACAGGTATTAGAGTACGTGGTAGTGATGCTACCAGAGTAAATGTTACTATAAATGGGATACCTTATAATGACCCTGAATCTCAAGGTACTTTTTGGGTAAATATGCCAGATTTTTCATCTTCTACACAAAGCTTACAATTACAACGTGGTGTTGGTACATCTACCAATGGAGCAGGAGCTTTTGGAGCAAGTTTAAATTTCCTTACAGATGGATTTTCAGAAGAAGCTTTTGCACAATTATCATCCTCTATAGGTAGTTTTAATACGTTAAAAAATTCGGTAAAATTTAGTACAGGATTATTAAATGATCATGTGGAAATTGCTGGACGCTTATCAAGAATTTCTTCGGATGGTTATATAGATAGAGCTTCATCAGATTTAGATTCTTATTTTTTACAGGGAACTTATAAGAGTGATAAAACCCTATTAAAAGCTTTAATTTTTGGTGGGCATGAAGTTACTTATCAGGCTTGGTATGGTACTCCTTTAGCAAGAATTAATAATGACGCTACTGGAGTAGAAGATTTTATTGCAGAAAATTTTCTTTCTGATGCTGAAGCAGAAAATTTAAGAAACTCTGACCGTAGATATAATTATTATACCTATGAAAATGAAGTAGATAATTACAAGCAAAATCATGCACAATTACTTTG
The DNA here is from genome assembly GCF_003634105.1 of Maribacter vaceletii. Classification (GTDB taxonomy): domain Bacteria; phylum Bacteroidota; class Bacteroidia; order Flavobacteriales; family Flavobacteriaceae; genus Maribacter_B; species Maribacter_B vaceletii. The sequence continues at coordinate 1,409,823 of NZ_RBIQ01000007.1, forward strand.
GAATCAAAATTTAAACAAGAATTGGAGTTCCAATTTAGCATTTCATTATACAAGAGGAAGAGGATATTTTGAGCAATACAAAGTAGATGAAGATTTTGCTACGTACGGAATTACTCCAATAACAATTAATGGAGAAGAGGTAAGTGAAACAGACATTATTCGTAGACGTTGGTTAGATAACCATTTTTATGGAACAACATTCTCCGCAAATTATATTAATGATAAAATTAATTTAATAATTGGTGGCGCATGGAACAAATATGAAGGCGGTCATTATGGAGAAGTTATATGGGCAGAAATTGCTAATAATATTAACTATGGAGATCGCTATTATGATGATAATTCAGTAAAAACAGACTTTAGTTTTTATACCAAAGCTAATTATAGTCTAAATGAACAATGGAGTGTATATGGGGATTTACAATTACGTACTGTTGGGTATACTGCAAATGGTGAAGATACAGGAATAGTAGACGATACATTTACATTTTTTAATCCTAAGGCAGGGGTAACTTTTGATTTGAATAGGAATAATAACTTTTATCTTTCTTATGCCATTGCAAATAGAGAACCAAATAGAAATGATTATGAGAATGGAAACCCAAAACCAGAACGTCTTGGCGATTTAGAATTGGGATGGCGTTATGTTTCTTCAAGTGTACAGTTAAATACCAATGTATATTACATGAAGTATAAAGATCAGTTAGTACTTACAGGAGAGCTTAATGATGTTGGTGCGCCTTTAAGAGCAAACGTTGGAGATAGTTATAGATTAGGCCTAGAGATAGATGCCAATATTAGTTTTGGAGAATATTTTGCTATAAGGCCAAATATTACATTAAGTCAGAATAAAAATAAAGATTTTATTTTCCAAAGAGATGGTGTGGTACAAAATTTAGGGGATACAGAAATATCTTTTTCTCCAAGTATAGTTGCAGGTGGTGCTTTTGCCTACATGCCTAAAGATAATTTGCAATTAGCCTTGTTAGGTAAATTTGTTGGGGAGCAATATATGGGTAATATAGATGCAGAAGGTTCTAAATTAGATAGTTATTCACAGTTCGATTTTAATGTACAATATGAGATTAATACAAATTCATTTATAAAGAGTATTGTTTTATCTGGTTTGGTAAATAACATATTTAATGAAAAATATATTTCAAACGGATATTTTTTCACATATGACGATACCTGGTCTACCCCGGGAGCAACAACAACTATAGAGGGTGCTGGCTACTACCCACAAGCAGGAACTAATTTTTTATTAGGCGCTACCATTAACTTTTAAACATAAGTGTTTATTTAAAAAGGGAATTTTTCTTTGCAAAAAGAGAATTCCCTTTTCTATTTTTGTTAGTAGGTACTTATTAAACAAATTTAATCATGGAAAAAGTAATTCGTTGGGGAATTATTGGTTGTGGAGCAGTAACAGAGGTAAAGAGTGGTCCAACATATAAAAACACAAATGGTTTTGAGCTTGTAGCTGTAATGCGAAGAGATAAAGAAAAAGCAGCAGATTACGCAAAAAGGCATAATGTTCCTAAGTACTACACCAATGCAGATGATTTAATTTTAGATGATGAGGTAGATGCTGTTTATATTGCCACACCACCAGACACACATAAATATTATGCTTTAAAAGTCGCAGAAGCTGGTAAGCCTTGTTGTGTAGAAAAACCAATGGCGCCTAGTTATGCAGATAGTTTAGAATTATATACTGCTTTTAATGAAAAAGAAATTCCGTTGTTTATAGCCTATTATAGAAGGTCTTTACCTCGTTTTTTAAAAGTAAAAGAATGGTTAGAGACTAATAAAATTGGGGATATTCGTCATATTCGATGGTATTTAAGCAAAACACCGTCAGACTTAGATATAAGTGGAGTTTACAATTGGCGTACAGATGCAGCTATTGCTCCCGGTGGTTATTTTGATGATTTAGCAAGTCATGGATTAGACCTTTTTTCTTTTTTATTAGGAGAATTTAAAGAAGTAAAAGGGATTGCTACAAACCAGCAAAAACTATATTCAGCAAAAGACGCTATAACAGCTTCTTGGGTTCATGAAAGTGGAGTTACGGGAGAAGGAAGCTGGAATTTTGGAAGTTTTTCCAGAGAAGATAAAGTTGAAATTATAGGAAGTAAAGGGAAAATAATTTTTTCAGTATTTAAAGAAGAAGAAATACAATTAACCACAACACAAGAGATCGTAAAATTATTTATTGAAAACCCTAAACATGTGCAAGAATTTCATGTAAAGAACATTCAAAAACATCTATTAGAAAATAAAAAGCATCCATCTTTGGGGAATTCTGGCTTACATTGTAGTTGGGTTATGGATAAAATTTTAGGAAATATTTAGTTAGATATACTTACAATATTGCCACTTCCAGTTGCATTATAATTTAGCATATCATAATAACGCCCTCCATCTTTAGGAGTGTTAGATAATTGTCCGGTAAATAAATTATAGGTAAACTCTTCACAAGAACAAGTAACTTCTTGCCCATTTAAGGTCATAGTAGAACATTCATTAGGGGCATGGTTTGGGCAACTAGCTTCAAAAGCTAAATATTGGTTAAAGCCAGAATTAATGACAAAAGCTCCTTTTGTTCCAACCCCGTTTGCATTTACATAAACGGCATTTCCCACATTGGTTAAAGGGCTATATTTTGGTAAGTTTAAATTAATTTCAAATCTAAATCCTATTTCTTGCAAATAAGGGTTTCTATTACCTCTATCAGAACTACAAGAAAATAAAATACTGATTAAAAAAAAGGAAAAGATATATTTCATATTTAAGATAAGGTTAAGAAATGTTTTACAAAAATGAACAAAAAATATGTATATTTGCGTTAAATCCTCGCTAAAAAACCCTTATAATGCGGTATAAGTAGAGGATTTTCTGATTTATTAAATTTAGAGTAATGAGTAACGTATCCTATTATACAGCAGAAGGGTTAAAAAACTTAAAAGACGAGTTAAACCAATTAAGAGATATAGAAAGACCAAAAGCATCGCAAGCAATTGCAGAAGCAAGAGATAAAGGAGATTTATCTGAAAATGCGGAGTATGATGCTGCAAAAGAGGCTCAAGGTTTATTAGAAATGAAAATTTCTAAAATGGAAGCGATTGTAGCAAATGCAAGGTTAATTGATGAATCTCAGCTAGACACTTCTAAGGTTTTAGTTTTATCTACTGTAAAATTAAAGAACCAAACCAATGGCATGGAAATGAAATACACACTTGTAGCAGAAAGCGAAGCCGATTTAAAAACAGGAAAAATATCAGTTAGTTCTCCTATTGGTAAAGGTTTGTTAGGAAAAGAAGTAGGTGATGTTGCGGAAATTAAAGTTCCCAATGGCACTTTAAAATTTGATATATTAGAAATTACTAGAGCTTAAAACATTTAATTTTAGACATAAAAAAACCCGGACTTTTCCGGGTTTTTGTTTTCAATGTAATTTTTATAATTACAAAAAGGGATAAAATTAACTAGCTTTTCTAATTTTTTTAACCACTTTTAATTTTGCTTTCTTCGCTTTTTTCTTTGCTACTGCTTTTTTCTTTGCAGCCTTTTTAGCGGCTACTTTCTTAGCAAGTTTCTTTTTTAAGGCTTTTTTAGCTTTCTTTTTCTTTGCAGCTTTTTTAGCAGCAATTTTTTTAGCTAATTTTTTCTTAAGTTTCTTTTTGTCAACTTTTTTACTAGCCTTTTTTTTACTTTTTTTCGACATTTTCTTTTTTTAGGTTAATGAATATGTGAGCTACAAAGTTACTAAAATGTTTCTCTAATGTAAATTAATTGTAAACAAATTTCAAATATTTTTCTTTCTACTATTTATTTTTAGCTCAAATTACATCTCTCTAAGACTACTTTTGTACCTTTGAAAAAGCTAAAAATCAACAATATGCCAACCATTTTCACCAAAATAATTAATAAAGAAATTCCTTGTTTTAAAATTGCCGAAGACGAAAACTTTTTTGCTTTTTTGGACATTAACCCAAATGCAGAAGGCCATACATTATGTATCCCCAAAAAAGAGGTAGATAAAATAATGGATTTAGATGAAGAAACATACATGGGTTTAATGACTTTTTCTAGGAAGGTGGGTAAGGCAATAGAAGCTGCATTAGATTGTAAACGTGTTGGTATAACAGTTATAGGTTTAGAAGTTCCTCATGCCCATGTGCACCTTATTCCTCTTAATGAAATGAAAGAGGCAACTTTTCAAAACAAAGTAAAATTAACTACAGAAGAATTTGAAGCTATTGCGACTAAAATACGTGCTAAAATTTAATAATTCCCGAAGTAAATAAATATATTCCAACACCTATTAGCGTAAAAGTAGACAATAATAAAATGTAAAATACAGAAGTATATTTTACAGAATTTTTTTCCGGAATTGCCATTTTCTGGTAATATTCAAAAATACGCTCAATATCATCTGTCCAGTTTACAGGATAAATATCAGATTTACAAGTGTTACAAGTAAGCTTATGTGTAACCACATTAGTTGTTTTGCGCACAAACTTTCCATAACTGTGTTTTTGATAAAAAGAAAGTTTTAAATCTTGATTAAAACATTCTGGACAGTTATTAGTTATATCGGCTTCTTTTATAACTACTAATTTTATTTCAGCCATTACGTACTTTTTACTTTTAAGGATATTTGCATTATAGTACCCTCTTTACCAGACGAAAGTACTTTAATTTTTCCATTATGGTATTCTTCAACTATTCTTTTTACTAAAGAAAGGCCTAATCCCCATCCTCTTTTTTTAGAAGTAACCCCAGGATTAAAAATAGTTTGAAAATTATTTTTGGAAATTCCTGTTCCAGTATCGGCAATTAAAATATGTACATTTTTACCGTTTTGGACTATTTCAATAGCAATACTACCTTTACCTTTCATGGCATCTATGCCATTTTTTACTAAATTTTCTATTGTCCAATTGTATAAAGAACTATTTATAAGCACAGGCAAACTATCTACTTTAGGAATAAAAGAAAAATGAATAAGTTTAGAGCTTCTTCTTCTAAGATATTCATAAGCTTCTCTTGTTTCCTTTACAATATCTGCTTCTTTAAGGGTAGGTAAAGAGCCAATTTTAGAAAAACGTTCTGTAATAGTTTCTAGTCTGGCAATATCTTTTTCTATTTCTTGAGTAATATCTTGGTTAATATTTTCCATTTTAAGTAACTCATTCCAGCCTAATAAAGAAGAAAGTGGTGTCCCAATTTGGTGCGCAGTTTCTTTTGCCATCCCAGCCCATAATTTGTTTTGTTCTGATGCTTTATTGGTCTTGAAAAAGAAAAATATAACGGCGCCAAAAAGAATTATTATTAAAAGTAAGGCAATAGGATAATATTTAAGTTTATTTAAAACATCTGAATTACCATAATATAAAGTTGCTAAATGTTCTCCTTGTTGATCTATAGAAATAGGGATGTTTTCATTTTGAAATTGAATTATTTTTTTTCTAATATAAAGGCTATCTTCTATTTTTTTATTGGGCATATTATTTACCCTAATAGAACCGTCTTTATTTTCTAAAATCATGGGTGAGGAAGAATTGTTTTGCAAAACCTTTATAGTTAAGTTTCCTAAATCCATGTTTTCTGAAGATTGTAAAAGCTCAGATTGTGCAGTTGCCCAAATCTCCATTTTTAAGCGCTCTTCCTCTTTAAACTTTTTAAAAAAACTATTTGTATTCCACAAAATAAGACTTACAATACCAAAAGCTATTGCTAATAAAACGAGGTTATACGTTTTTCTACGAGAATTAAAATTCATGAAACATGATTTCTGGTAATAAAGATACATTAAATTGCAATAATATTGCTTTTAGGTAGTAATCTAGAGTTTTAAATAGGATACAATTTTCATACATTTGTAAATCTATATAATTAAGATATTTAAAAGTAATTTTAATTAAAAAATAGAAAAAACAACAATCACTTTTAAAAGAAAAAAGTAAGTACAGTAAACTAAGAGAATATGGAAGTACAAGGAAAAATTAAACTAATTAACCAAGAACAAACTTTTGGGAACAATGGTTTTAGAAAAAGAGAATTAGTAGTTACTACAGATGAGCAATATCCACAAAGTATAATGATTGAATTTGTACAGGATAAGTGCGATTTACTTAATAAACATGCTGTAGGACAAGATGTAAAAGTAAGTATTAATTTAAGAGGTAGAGAGTGGACAAATCCGCAAGGAGAGGTTAAGTATTTTAATTCTATTCAAGGTTGGAGAATAGAGAACTTACAATCTGAAGCACCAAATGCTAATATACCACCAGTACCTCCAATGGATGCTTTTGAGCCTGCAGATAATTTAAATGAAGAAGATCACGACGATTTACCTTTTTAATATAAGATAAATAAAAATTAAAGCCTTCCTAGATAAGTTTAGGAAGGTTTTTTAGTATTTATTAATACGATAAAGAAAAACATAAAGTGTCTTTATATTTTTTAAATCAAGAATTATTTTTTCCCCCTGTTGCAAATGCCCATGAAGATGGGCTATTAGCAATTGGTGGAGATTTGTCTCCAGAGCGCTTAATTTTAGCATACAAATCTGGAATTTTTCCTTGGTTTAATGAGGGGTCACAAATTCTTTGGTGGAGTCCAAACCATAGAATGGTTCTTTTTCCTAAAGAAGTTAAAATTTCTAAAAGTATGCGTAAGGTTTTAAAGAGAGAAACTTTTTCTGTGACAAAAAATCAATGTTTTAGAGATGTTTTAATTCATTGTGCTACTGCAAAAAGAGAAGGGCAAGAAGGAACTTGGATAACTACTGCAATGATAAATGCTTATGTAAAACTACACGAATTAGGCAAAGCAGTTTCTTATGAAGTTTGGGAAAATAAAGAGCTAGTTGGTGGTTTGTATGGTATAGATTTAGGAACTGTTTTTTGCGGAGAAAGCATGTTTAGTACACGTAGCAATGCTTCTAAATTTGCATTTATAAAAATGGCCCAGGAACTAGAAAAAAAAGAATACAAACTTATAGATTGCCAAATGTATACTCCACATTTAGAAAGTTTGGGAGCAAGAGAAATACCAAGAGATGATTTTATTTCTATCCTAAAAAAATAACGTATTTAACCTTAGTATAAAGTGTGGTCGTAGTTAGGTGGTAAGGTTTCTTTAATTGATATATTTTTTCCTTCGGAATTATAGCGTATTTTATATAGTTTTTTACCGTGTGTTTCTTTTTTTCCTTTTACCAATAACTCGTAATAAATATCTGGAGTAATTAAGTTTTGAAAAGGAACCTTTAATATTTCTTTCTCATTATTAAGTACCACATATTGTTGTTGTATTTTTTTTATTTTATAAGAAGTAAAAGTTTGTTTTAAAAATAGAAGAATACGTTCATAACTTTCTTCGGGAATATCAATATTTTTAATTTTTACCTCAATATCTTTAAGACTCCCTTCTTTAGTAAATTCTAGACTATACCATAAGCGGTCTTTTTTAAATTTAACGTCATATATAGCTATTGAGCTATCTATTTCTTTATAAAATTTAACTTTTTTTATGCCAGGAAGTTTTTCTTCAACTAATTGCAAAGCACTAGTAGGAAATTGAGATTTTTTAATTCTAAATTCTCTTTCATACTTTAACTGTGCCTGTATTTTAAAAGCGCTAAAAAAGACTATTACTAATAGAAATTTATACTTCATTATACCTAAAACAATTTATTTCATGATCATTTACCATACCTGTTGCTTGCATAAAAGCATAAACTACAGTACTGCCTACAAATTTAAACCCTCTTTTTTTTAAATCTTTACTAATCGTATCAGAAAGTGGAGTGTTTGCAGGGGCTTCCTTGTAATTAACAACCTTGTTTTTTATTGGTTTATGGTCTACATAATCCCAAATGTATTTGCTAAAACTACCAAATTCTTCTTGTACTTTCATAAAAGCTTTTGCATTAGTAACGGTAGCATTAACTTTTAATTTGTTTCTAATTATTCCTGCATCTTGCAATAAAGAATCTATTTTTGGCTGTTCATATTCTGCAATTTTTTGATACTCAAAATTGTCAAAAGCTTTTCTAAAATTTTCTCGTTTTTTTAAGATGGTAATCCAGCTTAAACCTGCTTGGAATGTTTCTAATACTAAAAACTCAAACAACGCGTCATCCTCTTTCTCAGGAAGCCCCCATTCTAGGTCATGGTATTGCTCATAAAGTTCATCTCCTAAACACCAACCGCATTTATGTTTTTCCATAGTTTATTTTCTAAAAACTAAAGATATGTAAGTTTTATAAAATTTATCCTACCAATATGATCAATATCAGCTTTTCTAAAAGCGGACTAAAGTAAATTTGGATTTAAAATTATTTTGAATGGAAACATTAAGCAATAATACAATAGAGAAAGAAACGGCAACTCTAATTAAAGAAGCCCTAGATATAGCTATTTCTTATGAAGAATATAGAGATTTAGTAGCGTCTTTAGCCGAGGAAGAAAAATCTACAGGGACTGTGCAAACAGAAGCATTATCTAATTATACTGTTTTAAATAATAGACGTATGAAACGTTTAGATAAAACTATAAAAGTAAATGAAGTTGTATTAGAGAAAGTAAAAGCATATTCAAAAAAAATTACTTGGTTAGTTTTAACAGAAAGTTGGTGTGGCGATGCTGCTCAGACTATGCCTGTAATGAATAAGTTGGCAATATTGAACCCGAATATAAATTTACAAGTTATTCAAAGAGACCAAAACCTTGAGTTAATGAATAGGTTTTTAGTAAATGGCACACTTTCTATTCCTAAGTTAATAATGCTAGATAGTACTACTTTAGAAGTTCTTGGAGAATGGGGTTCTAGACCTACAATAGCAACAAAAATGGTAGAAGATTATAAAAAAGAACACGGAACTTTAACTCCAGAGTTTAAACAAGATTTACAGGTTTGGTATAATAAAGATAAAGGGCAAAATACAATTGAAGATTTAGTTATGCTATTAGATGTGTAGAAGTAAAATCATTTTTTAATACAAGGATTATGAAAGTAACAATACCTTTTTATGGAGAGTTGTGGTTATGTTTAAGATAAATAATTGTTTAGTATTGGCAGTTAATAGTATAAATTAAGATATTTGAATATTATTTAATATGTTATGCGATTATTAGCTATAGTATTTTGTGCTTTCTCTCTTATTTTTCTTGCATGTAGCTCTTCTAGTGGAAAAGTAGAAAAACCAAAATTAGAAACTAAGGAAACCTCAATAAATTTTATTGATGAATACATATTTCCTGAGAAAGAGTTTTTTAAGAACACTTTAGTAGGCGGACTCTCAGGTATAGATTATCATAATGGAACATGGTATTTTATTTGTGATGATTCTAAAGCTCCGGTTAGGTTTTATACTGCTGAAATAGATTATGATTTAGAAGGCTTTAATACTTTAAATTTAATTGATGTTGTAGCATTTAAAGGAGAAAATGGGAAGCCTTTACCTAGCGGCGTTGCAGACCCAGAATCTATACGTATCACTAAAAACAATACTATTGTTTGGAGTAGTGAAGGTGGTGTAAATAGCGGAATTAACCCCTTTATTAGAGAAGCTTCTTTTACCGGAGATTTTATACGTTCTTTTACTTTAGATACTAAGTTTAAAGTTTCTTCGGAAGAGAATATAGGGCCTAGAAATAATGGTGTTTTTGAAGCTCTTTCTTTAGATGCTAATGCTATGGGATATTGGACCGCTACAGAGTTGCCACTAAAACAAGATGGAGCAGTGCCTACAACAATAGAAGCAGTAACTCCTGTGAGAATTATTAATATAGATGAAGAAGGTAATTTTGGAAAAGAATTTGTGTATGAACTCAATTCTGTTCCTAAACCTGCTATTAACGATACAAATTTAGAGGTTAATGGTCTTGTAGAGCTTTTAGCATATGATACTAATAAATTTTTAGCGTTAGAACGTTCTTTTTCTTCTGGTTATGCAAATGGAGGTAATACAGTAAAAATTTATAGTGTAGATATTTCTAATGCAACAAATGTAAGTGGCGTTACGAGTTTAGAAGGAGCAGTTTATACAGCATCTACCAAAAAATTAGTATTCGATTTTGAATCTATTAGAAGTAAATTAACCAACAATACAGTAGATAATATAGAAGGGATAACTTTTGGACCAGATTTTGAAAATGGTAACCGTTCTTTAGTAGTTATAGCAGATGATAATTTTAGTTCTTTTGCGCCACAACTAAATCAGTTTATAGTTTTAGAGTTAGAAAACTTAGAATAGTGGTAAGAAGCTGTAGTTTTATTTACCTTGAAAAATATACGTAATTGTTCCTTTTTGGGAAGCCTTGTCTGAAGAATTAAATTTGGCTTTTAAGGCATAGGTAATGGCATTATCTACCAAACAACCATTTGATGTAGTGGAGCTTTTTGTATTAAAAGAAGCATCCGTAACATTGCCAACCACATTTACTTGAATATTAATAACCACTTTACCACCTTCTATACAGGTGTATATTGGCGGAGGTAATTTGTAGTTATTCCTATTCACTAAAGAATAAGAAACAGAGGTTTTACGTGCCGCTAAATTATTAGTAAACTCTTCTTTTTGAGCTTCTCTTTCTCCTAAAAGTTGCTTTTTTTCTTCTCTTTTTTTGGCTAATTCTTTTACGCGGGCATTATAATCAGATTCCGAGTTGTCTGAAGGAGCATCACTATTACTAGCAACTTCTCTTTCTTCTAAAATTTCATCTAGTGTTTTTAAAGGTTCAGGATTGCCATAACTAGGTTTTGCAGTTTCATTAAAAGCTAAATGACTTTTAATAGGGTCTGCTTTGGCCTGCTCTTCCAGTTTTTCTTTCTCTTCAATGAGCTCTTCAAGCTCTTCATCTAGCATAACCATTTCTACAACATATTCCTCTTTATCTTCTTCTTTGCCTAAATGTATGTTGTATAATGCTAACACCATGATAGACAGCGAGAAAAAAGTAATTAAAAAGGATAAATGTTTACGATTTAATTGCATAGGATTATAACCTCTTTTTTGCTAAAATATTTTACAAGACCTTAAAAATGAGAAAAATAGTATTATATATTTTCTCTTTTTGGTAATGTTTCTTCAAACGTTGTTGGGTCTATTGCTATATTTACGTTGTAATCCCCAATTTTGGTTCTTCGTAAGGCAGATAAATATCCTCCAGAGTTAAGTGCTTTTCCAAAATCATTTGCTATAGACCTAATATAAGTTCCTTTACTGCAGACAATTCTAAATTCTATTTCCGGTAAATTAATAGCTGTAACTTCAAATTCAGAAATGGTAATTTGCCTTTTTTTAACTTCTACTTCTTTACCTTCTCGAGCATATTCATATAAGCGTTTTCCATCTTTCTTTAAAGCAGAAAAAATAGGAGGTACTTGTTCTATTTCTCCTAAAAATTTAGGAATAGTAGTAGTAATAAGTTCTGGAGTTATATGTTCAATTGCAAAAGTCTCATTTACCTCGGTTTCTAAATCAAAAGAAGGCGTTGTGCCACCAACCGTTATTGTGCCAGTATATTCTTTAGTTTGCCCTTGAATTTCGGTAATTTTTTTAGTGAATTTACCTGTGCAAATAATTAGCAAACCTGTAGCCAAAGGATCTAGAGTACCAGCATGGCCAACTTTAATTTTTTTTAAATTAAAAGCTTTGCGAATTCCCCATTTTATTTTGTTAACCGCCTGGAAAGAGGTCCAGTTTAATGGTTTATCAATCAATAATAATTGTCCTTCTAAAAAATCTTCTTTAGTTTTCAATAGGTTTATATGTTGGGGTTTATCCTATATATCCGTACGTAATAGCAATAATACCTACTATTAAACAGTAAATAGCAAAGTAAGAAAGTTTACTTTTCTTTACTAATTGGATCATCCAGGTACAGGCAACTAAACCAGCTAAAAAGGCAGCAATAAAACCAGCTCCCATGGCAAAATTGTTTTCACCAGAGAAAGTTAAATCACCACTAAATAAATCTTTAGCAATTTTCCCAAAAATTAAAGGAATAACCATTAAGAAAGAAAAACGAGCAGCTTTGGTTTTGTCTACGCCAAGTAAAACAGATGTAGAAATAGTAGCGCCACTTCTAGAGATTCCAGGAAGCATTGCAATGGCTTGCGAAATACCTACAATTACAGCATTGCCAAAGCTTACTTTTTTATCGGTATCTTTTGCTTTATCTGCAAAATAAAGAAGTACAGCAGTTATAAGAAGCATAAAACCAACAAAGCGAATATTACCTCCAAAAAAACTTTCTAATTGCTCTTCAAAAAGCAATCCTACAATAACTGCAGGGAGCATAGAAAGAATAATTTTTAAAGAAAATTGGGTTTGTTCATTCCATTTAAACTGTAATAAACCACTAAGAATTTCCCATATATCTTTTCTAAAAACAACAATAGTACTTAATGCTGTTGCAAAGTGCAGTATTACTGTAAATAAAAGGCTTTCTTCTGGTACAGAATTGTCTCCTAAAATAGCTTTCCCAAGTTCTAAATGGCCACTAGAAGAAACAGGTAAAAATTCGGTTAAACCTTGTATTATTCCAAGGATAATAGCATCTAAAGTTTCCAAATTATTTTTTCTTATGCGGATTTAACAATATAGCGTAGATTTCAATACCTAAGCCAATTAATACAAGAGTTGGTGCTAAACGTATTCTTCTAAAATTGTAGATATCGTCATTAAAAACAGTAGGGTCATCACTACCGCCACCGCTCATTAAAATAAAACCTAAGGCAATACAGGCTAAACCTATAAACATGAAAAGGTAGTTTTTCTTTTGAAAAATAAACTCTTGTTTTTCCGAGTTACCTATATTAGAATTTTGTTTTTTACTCATAGGGCAAATTTAATAATATAATTCGTCGGTTCTAAGATTTAAGAAGCGTTGTGTAGCAAAATAGGTGCTAATAAACGAAATAAGTACCCCTAAGACAAAAACGGATACTAAAAGTACTATTAAAATGGTAGAATCTTCAAAAAGGCCAAGTTCTTTAAAATGCTCATTTACGTATAAAAGTACTCCGCCAAGAGCTATTAATGCTAAAATGGCACCTAGAATACCAAGTTTTATATTATTTATAATAAATGGACGTCTTATAAATGTCTTTGTTGCACCTACCATTTGCATAGTTTTTATAATAAAACGTTTAGAGTAGATAGATAGGCGAATAGAGCTGTTAATTAATAAAACAGCAATAAAGGTAAAAATGCTACTTGCTATTAAAATCCACAAGCCAATTTTTTTAATATTTTCAGTTAATAAACCAACAAGAGGTTTATCGTAACTAACCTCGTCTACATATCCTTTTCCAGAAATTTCTTCGGCAATAGTTGCAATTTGTTCTGGAGAAACAAAATCGGCATTTAGCTGTACATCAATAGAGTTTTTTAAAGGATTGTAGCCTAAAAAATCTTGAAAATTTTCCCCTAATTCCTCGGTATGTTGTTTTGCAGCCTCATCTTTAGAAACATAAATAGCTTTTTTTGTATACTCTGCCATAGAAAGGCTTTTTTGCATCTGGTCTATTTCTACCTCTTTAGCGCTATCTTTTAAAAATACAGAAATAGTAATTTGTTCTTTAAAATGGTCTCCCATTTTTTTAGTATTTAAAACCAAAAGCCCTAAAATACCTAGTAAAAACAATACTAAAGCTATACTAAGTACTACAGAGAAGTAAGAAGAAATTAATTTTCTTTTTTGATAATTTTCAAAAGATTTGCTCATAATTGGTATTCCGAGTTGTAAAAATAGGAAAATTATTTATGCCTTTAAACAAGCTGTTGCTTTAGCTTTCGTCTTTCCTTTATTAAACTTATTTTTGCCGAGAATAAAAGTATACCTATCATGCAGTACAATTTCAATGAAATTGAAGCCAAGTGGCAAAAATATTGGGCAGAGAACCAAACGTTTAAAGCGGATAATCCTGCCCAGAGTAAAGTCGAAGGGAATATAGAAAAACCTAAATTCTATGTTTTAGATATGTTTCCTTATCCTTCGGGAGCAGGATTACATGTTGGGCATCCTCTAGGTTATATTGCGAGCGATATTTATGCACGTTATAAAAGACACAAAGGTTTTAATGTAATGCATCCGCAAGGGTATGATTCTTTTGGACTTCCTGCCGAGCAGTATGCTATACAAACTGGACAACACCCTGCAATTACTACTGCAGAGAATATTAAAACCTATAGAAGGCAGTTAGATCAAATTGGTTTTTCTTTTGATTGGAGTCGTGAGGTAAGAACATCGGACCCAAAATATTACAAATGGACCCAATGGATTTTTATTCAAATATTTAATTCGTGGTATAATAAAGAGACAGACAAAGCAGAAGATATAGAAACTCTTATTGCTGCTTTTGAGAAAGATGGGAATACAGCTGTAAATGCAGTTTGCGATGATGCTATTGAAACATTTTCTGCCGCAGATTGGAATAGTTTTTCTGATAAAAGAAAGCAAGAAGTTTTATTACAATATAGGTTGACGTATTTAGCGGAAACCGAGGTAAACTGGTGTCCTGCTTTAGGAACAGTTTTGGCAAATGACGAGATTGTAAATGGCGTATCCGAACGTGGTGGGCATCCTGTGGTTCGTAAAAAAATGACCCAATGGAGCATGCGTATTTCTGCCTATGCGCAACGTTTGTTAGATGGGTTAGAAAAGATAGATTGGCCACAACCGTTAAAAGATTCGCAAACCAATTGGATTGGTCGTTCTCAAGGTGCTTCGGCAGTATTTAATGTAAATGAACATGATGCGGTTATAGATGTATTTACAACACGCCCAGATACTATTTTTGGCGTAAGTTTTATGACTTTGGCTCCGGAACACGATTTGGTTTCACAAATAACAACGCCAGAGCAAAAAGCGGAGGTTGAAGCCTATATAGAAGCTACTGCAAAACGTTCGGAGCGTGATCGTATGGCAGATGTAAAAACCATTTCAGGTGCTTTTACAGGAGCATATGCAGAACATCCATTTTCTAAAGAGCCTATTCCTATTTGGATAGGTGATTATGTGTTGGCAGGTTATGGTACAGGAGCAGTAATGTCTGTTCCATGTGGGGATCAGCGAGATTATGATTTTGCAAAACATTTTAATATTCCTATTCCTAATATTTTTGAAGGTGTAGATATTTCTGAAGAAGCTTTTGCGGATAAGGGTAAAACAGTAATTGCTAATTCCGATTTCTTAAACGGATTGCCATATAAGAAAGCCATGAAATTGGCGATTTACGAATTAGAGAAATTAGGCCAAGGCGAAGGAAAAATAAACTACCGTTTACGCGATGCTGTTTTTAGTAGACAGCGTTATTGGGGAGAACCTTTCCCAGTATATTATGTAGACGGAATGCCACAAATGATTGCGCCAGAACATTTACCAATTGCGTTGCCAGAGGTAGAAAAATATTTGCCAACCGAAACCGGAGAGCCGCCATTAGGAAATGCTGAGGTTTGGGCATGGGATACAGTTGCAAATAAAGTAGTGAACAATAGTGAGATTAATAACAACACAGTGTGGCCTTTGGAGTTGAATACGATGCCAGGTTGGGCAGGAAGTTCCCAATACTTTAATAGGTATATGGACCCTACGAACGAGGAAGAAATTTTCTCTAAAGAGGCTATGAACTACTGGCAAGATGTAGATTTATATATTGGTGGTAGCGAGCATGCAACAGGGCATTTATTATACAGCCGTTTTTGGCAAAAATTTATGTTCGATAAAGGTTTTGTACCCAAAGATGAATTTGCTAAAAAGCTGATTAACCAAGGAATGATTACAGGGACTAGTGCTTTTGTTTATACATTAAGTATTGAATTAAAAGATGGCGAGTCTACAACTCTTTATACCGAACCGACTTTTCATTATTTTACGAAAAGCTTAATAGATAAGCTTGAAAATCAAGAGATAGACCCTGCTGTTCAGAAGGTTATTGATCAAGTTGTTGATAAGTATAAAGAACAATGGGGAGAAAAAACTTATTGGAATAAAAATATCAATATTCATAAAACACATGTTGATATTTCTATGGTTAACTCTTCTGATGAATTGAATATGGATGCGTTTCAAAAATGGAGACCAGAAAATGAAGGTGTTACTTTTGTTGTTGAGAATGGTAAATATATCGTTGGTCGCGAAGTCGAAAAAATGTCCAAATCCAAATACAATGTGGTAAATCCAGATGAAATTTGTGAAGAATACGGTGCAGACTCTTTGCGTTTGTACGAGATGTTTTTAGGCCCCTTAGAGCAATCTAAACCATGGAATACAGCAGGTATTACAGGAACACACGGTTTCTTAAAAAAACTATGGCGTTTGTATGTTCCTTTTATGGATGGGTCACTGAGCGAGGACACTGAGCGAAGCCGAAGTGAAGCCGAAGTGAAGCCAACCAAAGACAATTTAAAAACCTTACATAAAACCATTAAAAAGGTGGAAGAAGATATAGAGAATTTCTCTTTCAATACTTCTGTATCTACTTTTATGATATGTGTAAATGAACTTTCTACGCAGAAATGTACTAGTAAAGAGATTTTAGAAGCTTTGGCAATTTTAGTATCGCCTTATGCTCCGCATATAGCAGAAGAACTATGGAGTCAATTAGGGAATAGCAAGTCTATTTCTACAGCACCTTTCCCCGCTTTTGATGCAAGTTATTTGGTAGAAAGTAGCAAAGAATACCCAATTTCTTTTAATGGTAAAATGCGTTTTAAATTGGAGTTACCATTAGATATGAGCAAAGACCAGATTGAAGAAGTGGTAATGGCACATGAAAAAACACAACAGCAATTACAAGGAAGAACACCAAAGAAGGTGATTATAGTTCCTGGTAAAATTGTGAATATAGTAGGGTAGTATTTAAATCCTCTCTTTTAAAAGAGAGGATTATATTTTCCTAACTTGTAATTTTTAAGAAAAATCATTTTTCTAATTAAATCACTCCTATGGAAAAAATAGAGATTTTAGGGTTAATAGCAGCCGTGTTTACTACGTCCTCTTTTTTTCCGCAAGTATATAAAGCTTGGAAAGAAAAATCTACCAAAGACATATCCTTAACCATGTATATTGCTTTTTTAATAGGGATAATACTTTGGTTAATTTATGGGTATTATATTAATAGCATATCTATGGTAATTGCCAATACAGTAACTTTAGTATTGGTGTTAATTGTTATTGTATTAAAGTTTAAATACAAATAGGTAAAAAAGCCTCATGTCAAGTCCACAAATCATAGATAAAAAAAAGCGTCTTAAATAGTAAGACAAGTTTTAGGGTATTTAAATTCTAATTGTGGCATAAAAACTACTTGTGTTTTTGTTCTTTCAAGTGTGTTATTCCTTTTTTCACAAAAAAAGTACTGTGTTTTTTCTTCTTTTTTAACTTTTTCGCTCCCTATTTATAGTATTCTCATTCTGTAATTCATTTATTTTAATTTCTCACTTATTTTTGCATCACCCTAGTAAAATGATAAAATATTTATAAATAATATCATTATTTTTATTATTACCCCTAAAAAATTAGGGGGTTGTTATATTTTATTCGATGTATTTTGTACTTGACCCCTAATATTTTGTTAAAAAAATTTTTTTATTTCAAAAGTTTATCACAAATTTGCTTCAGTATTACTAAAATCGTAACAAATGATAGTTGGTGTCCCAAAGGAAATTAAAAATAATGAGAGTCGTGTAGGAATGACTCCTGCAGGGGTTTTTGAGCTTGTTCGTTCTAATCATACAGTTTATGTACAATCTAACGCTGGAGTAGGAAGTGGTTTTACGAACGAAGATTACCAACAAGTTGGTGCTGTTATTTTAGATACTATAGGGCAGGTTTATGCTATGAGTGAAATGATTGTAAAGGTAAAAGAACCTATAAAGGAAGAATATACTTTGGTGCAAGAGGGGCAAATTGTATTTACCTATTTTCATTTTGCATCTAGTGAAGCCTTAACGAAAGCCATGATAAAAAGTAAGGCTATTTGTATAGCTTATGAAACGGTAGAAGATGAAGACGGTACCTTACCCTTATTAACACCAATGTCTGAGGTTGCTGGTAGAATGGCAATACAGCAAGGTGCTAAATATTTAGAAAAACCTGTAAAAGGTAAAGGAGTTCTTTTAGGAGGTGTTCCGGGAGTAGCGCCAGGTAAAGTTTTAGTACTTGGAGCGGGTGTAGTAGGTATACAAGCTGCTAAAATGGCAGCAGGATTAGGAGCGCATGTCACTATTTTAGATATAGATATGAAACGTTTACGTTATGTAAATGATGTAATGCCACCACACGTTGTTACAGAGTTTTCTAATGAGTTTAATATAAGAAAACATATAAAAACACATGATCTAATTATTGGAGGTGTTTTGCTTAAAGGAGCAAAAGCGCCAAACCTAATAACTAGAGATATGTTAAAGGAAATGCACCCAGGAACAGTAATTGTAGATGTTGCTGTGGATCAAGGTGGGTGTGTAGAAACTACAAGGCCTACAACACATGAAGACCCTACCTATATAATAGAAGACGTTGTACATTATACTGTGGCAAATATGCCAGGGGCAGTGCCATATACTTCTACAATGGCACTTACTAATGTTACTCTTCCTTATGTTTTAGCATTAGCTAAAGATGGATGGGAAGTGGCTAGTTCTAAGAATGAAGCACTACAAAAAGGTTTAAATATTGTAAATGGTGGCGTAGTATATAAAGAAATTATAGAGGCTTTTGGTTGGCAATCCTCTATGGTATAAATTAAGATTAAGTTAGTTTTAAAAACCTTGTCAATTTTCCTTTTGGCTAATTCGGGAATATTGGCGGGGTTTTTGCTTTCTATTATTAAAAGAATTTGTTTGCAAGAATAATTCTTTAGTATATTTATTTAAAATTAAAAATAGAAAGTTATGTTTGGATTTGATATAGGTTATATAATAATTGCTGGAGCTTTTGGGCTTTTTAGTATGTTTGTTAGTAACCGTCTTAAAAGTAAATTTAAAAAGTACTCTCAAGTATATTTACGTAATGGGCTAAGTGGTGCGGAAATTGCAGAGAAAATGTTAGCCGATCATGGTATTACAGATGTAAAAGTTATTTCTACACCGGGAATGTTAACGGATCATTACAACCCTGCAAATAAAACAGTTAATTTAAGTGAAGGCGTTTATGCGCAAAGAAATGCATCTGCTGCTGCAGTAGCAGCACATGAGGTTGGGCATGCAGTGCAACATGCAACAGCATATAGTTGGTTGCAAATGCGCTCTAAACTAGTACCAGTTTTAAATATTACTTCTAGATTTTCTATGTGGGTAATTTTTGGAGGAATGGCACTTATGAGTACTACAGCTATTGGAGGTACTATAGCATGGGTTGGTGTTGCATTATATGGAATAGGAACATTATTTAGCTTTATAACTCTCCCTGTAGAGTATGATGCTAGTAACCGTGCATTAGCCTGGTTAAAGAATAAAAATATGGTAAGTCAAGAAGAATATGCAGGTGCAGAAGATGCTCTTAAATGGGCAGCAAGAACTTATTTAGTTGCTGCTATTGGAGCACTGGCAACTTTGTTATATTTTGCTATGCGAGTAGCAAGTAGAGATTAATTTTACTTGATGTAGTAAAAAATATAAGCCTCCAATTTGGAGGCTTTTTTATATGGTAATTTGTCGGTCTATTTGTTGATTTAATGAGATAAATGTTTCTGTTCTAGAAACACCTTCTATTTGCTGTATATCTCTATTTAATACATGCATTAAATGTTCATTATCTCTGCAGAGTATCTTAATTAATATAGACCAGTTTCCTGTAGTGTAATGGCATTCTAAAACTTCTGGAATTTTCTCTAGCTGTTTAACAGCAACTGGGTTACTCATTGCTTTATCTAAGTAGATACCAATATAAGCCATAGTGGTATAACCCATAACTTTTGGGTTTATAATAAATTTAGAACCAGCCAAAAGTCCTGAGGACTCTAATTTTCGTAAACGTTGATGAATGGCAGCACCAGAAATACCTATACTTCTTGCAATTTCTAAGACAGGTTTTCTTGCATCAGACATTAAAAATCTTAGAATTTTCTTGTCTATTCCATCTATTTTAACATTTTTATCAGCAGATTTCATAAAAGTAGTTTCAAATATCTAGTAAAAGTAAAAAAAAGCTAACACATATTAATTCTTATCTTTATGTATTGTAACCAACATAAGGAACTTGTTGTTCTGTAAATAATATTCCGTAGTTTTCTAGTTCTTTTAAAATAGGGGTATACACTTCTTTTGTTAGTGGAATTTGAACTCCAGGAGTAGTTATTTTTTTATTTAAAACCAATAAGGTTGCTATAGCTGCTGGTAATCCAACAGTTTTTGCCATAGCTGTATATGTTCTATTTTCTCCTATTACAACCATGTTTGCATCAATTTGATATTTTTTACCATCTTGTTTGTATCCAATTTTATGATACATGATAATCATATCTTTGTCCTCTTCGTCTAAGGTCCATCTTGCTTCTAATATTTCTTGTAGAATTTGTGCAGGTGTTGCTTTTTCAAGAGATATTTTTTTATTGGGATTAAATAAATCTAACTCTATAAGTTTACTCCAAATAATATCATCTTGATCTATATTTAAATAGTGTCGTAATTTTAGTTCTACGGAGTCTGTTGGGGAGTATGGTAAAAATAAGTTTACAAATTCTCTATAACGCATGCCTAGAGAATTTTCAATAGTATAACTATCATCTGTCATTCCCAATTGTACAAATATATCCCACGCCTTAGAAAAACCTACTTTGCGTAGTGTTCCCCTATATAATGTTAAAACATCTTGCAAACCATAAGCCTCTCTGTAGTTTAAAGAATCTCTATTGGCATATCCTTCAAATTGCCCGTATCCTGGGATATTAAAAAACTCTGTTCTTCTAAATAATTTTTGATACGGAATATATTTATAAGTTCCTTCCTGAATAAATTGTGCTGCACCACCTTGTCCTGCTAGAACAACATTCCGAGGGTTCCAAGTAAATTTATAATTCCATAGATTGGTGTCGCTTTCTGCGGCTACTAAGCCACCTGTAAAAGACTCAAAAAGCAAAACTTTACCACCTTTATTCCTAATAGAATCTAACAATTGCATAGCACTCATATGATCTATACCTGGATCCAAGCCAATTTCATTCATAAAAACAAGCCCTTTTTCTTTTGCTTGTTTATCTAAAGACTTTATTTCTTTACTTATGTAAGATGCAGTAATTAAATGTTTAGAATAGGTAATGCAATCTTGGGCAACTAGTATATGAAAACGTGCAGGGAGCATGGAAACAACAATAGTACTATTGTTAATAGCTTTTTGCCTTTCCTCATCATTAAAAACATCTAACTTTACAATAGTACAAGCAGCATGTTTAGCGAATTTTTCAGAAATTGCTTTAGGGTTAATGTCTCCAATGGTAATATGTAATTTTTCGGATTCGGATTTTTCTAAAAAGTAATTTATTAAATAGGATGTAGATTTGCCAGCACCTACAATAAGTATTTTTCGCAACATGGTTTTTGTAATTTTGTGTCTAGATAGACAAATATTATAATATATAATTGTTACAAATGTAAAAATAACAATAAAATAAGTTATGAACAAAACAATTTTTGGTACTGGGATTCTATTAGGAGTTCTTGCTGTTATATTAGGAGCCTTTGGGGCTCATGCTTTAGAAAAAGTATTAAGTGTAGATAGTTTACAGAGTTTTGAGACAGGGGTTCGTTATCAAATGTATCATGCTTTACTGTTATTATTTTTAAGTACTACTTCTCTAATCAAAGAAGAAAGAAAAAAGTTAATTTATTATCTATTAACCATAGGAATTATTTTCTTCTCTTTTTCTATTTATTTACTAGCTACAAATAGCCTTACAGGTTTTAATTTTAAAACTATTGCCTTATTAACCCCTATTGGTGGGACAATATTAATTTTTGGATGGGTAGTATTAGGCTATCGAACATTTAGGTAATTTGTCTAATTAATTTGTTTTTATATTGGGGAGGGCGCAAAATTTATATATGTTTGTACTCTAAATTAAAATTTACATGGATAAAACTAGGCAATTTACGAAAACGATTTCGTTAAAAAAATATGGAATCAATCATGACAATTTTAACTATCAACTTTCTGCGGATGAATTGCATGCCGTTACTTTGGAGAAAGGATTAGGAGTAGAGGCTTCTAGTGGAACTTTAGCAATTAATACCGGCGAGTTTACAGGAAGGTCTCCAAAAGATCGTTTTATTGTAAAAGATGCTATTACAAAAGATAAAATTTGGTGGGGAGATATAAACATCCCGTTTGATCCAGATGCTTTTGATAAGTTGCATGATAAAGTAATTTCTTATTTAAATGAAAAGGAGCTTTACGTGCGCGATTGTTATGCTTGTGCAGATATTAATTATAGAATGAATATAAGGGTTATTAATGAATATCCCTGGTCTAACATGTTTGCATATAACATGTTTATTAGACCAACCTCTGAAGAGCTTAAGAATTTTGATCCTGAGTGGACTGTTATTAATGCGCCAGGTTTTATGGCAGTAGCAGATGTAGATGGAACAAGGCAGCACAATTTTGCTATTTTAAACTTTACAAAAAAAATAGCTTTAATTGGAGGAACAGGCTATACTGGAGAGATTAAAAAAGGAATTTTTTCTGCATTGAATTTTATTTTACCGGTACAAAAAAATACATTACCAATGCATTGCTCTGCTAATGTTGGTAAAGATGGAGATACTGCAATATTTTTTGGTTTATCTGGAACAGGAAAAACAACATTATCTACAGATCCTACTAGAAAGTTAATTGGAGACGATGAGCATGGGTGGAATAATGAAAATGCTGTTTTTAATTTTGAAGGAGGTTGCTATGCTAAAGTAATTAACTTATCTGGAGAAAATGAACCAGAGATTTTTGGGGCAATAAAAAAAGGTGCTATTCTGGAGAATGTTGTAATGGATGGTGAAGGTGAAGTAGATTTCTCCGATATTAGTATTACACAGAATACCAGGGTTAGTTACCCGTTATACCATATAGAAAATATAAAACAACCCTCAATAGGGCATAACCCTAAAAATATTTTCTTTTTAACAGCAGATGCATTTGGAGTTTTACCTCCAATATCTAAACTTACACCAAACCAAGCTGCATATCATTTTATTTCTGGTTATACTGCTAAAGTAGCAGGTACAGAAGCAGGTGTTGTAGAACCACAACCTTCTTTTTCGGCTTGTTTTGGAGCACCATTTATGCCATTGCACCCTACAGAATATGCAGAGATGTTGAGTAAAAAAATGAAAGATGCAGGGGTAAATGTATGGTTAGTTAATACAGGTTGGACAGGAGGTCCTTACGGTGTTGGTACCCGTATGAAATTAAAATATACACGTGCCATGATACATGCTGCTTTAAATGGAGATTTAGGCTCTTATTCTTATGATACATATCATATACATTCAGTTTTTGGGGTAGCGCAACCAAGATTTTGTCCTGGGGTTCCAACAGAAGTGTTAAGCCCAAGAACTACATGGAATGATGATGAGAAATATTATAAAACGGCATTTAAATTGTCTAATGCATTTAGAAAGAATTTTGAAAAGTTCGAATCTTATGCTAGTGAAGAAATAAGGCGTGGTGGACCACAACGATATGCATTTTAAAAAAGAAAAAACCCTGAGAATTTTCTCAGGGTTTTTTGTAATTTATAGTTTTCTAAAAAATAAAATAGAAACTACTCTATTTTTTATTGGCATCATTAATATACTTCTGCAATGCCATTGTCATAGACGGTGTATCTGGTGTTGGTGCTTTAATATCTATACGTAAACCAGCTCCGTTAGCAGCAGTTACGGTAGAATTTCCAAAAACAGCTATACGGGTGTCATTTTGTTCAAAGTCAGGAAAATTCTGTAATAAAGACTCTATTCCAGATGGGCTAAAAAAGACCAAAATGTCATAGTAAACATTTCTTAAATCGGATAAATCGCTAATTACAGTTTTGTAAAATATACCACGTGTCCATTGTACTCCTAGGTTATCTAATGTTTCAGGAACAATTGGCTTTAAAACGTCTGATGATGGTAATAAAAATTTTTCGTCTTTATATTTTTTAAATAAAGTAACTAATTCATCAAAATTTCTTTTACCTACATATATTTTGCGTTTTCTGTACACTACATATTTTTGTAAATAATAAGCAACAGCTTCAGATTGGCAAAAATATTTCATGCTGTCTGGGACTTTAAAACGCATTTCTTCGGCAATTCTAAAAAAATGATCTACAGCATTTCTACTTGTAAGAATAATAGCAGTATACTTGTGTAAATCTATTTTTTGTTGGCGTACATTTTTGGCGTTTACTCCTTCTACATGAATAAAAGGTCTAAAGTCAACTTTAACCTTTTCTTTGTCAATAAGTCTAGAATATGGAGAGTTTTCCATTTTTGGTTCTGGCTGAGATACCAAAATCGTTTTTACTTTCATACATTATACTATTTTATAGTAGGCTTCCCATAATCACGAAGGGTGCAATTTCGAGTGCGCAAAGGTACAAAATAAAATAGAAAAAATTGTGAGTAATAAATTTTTGATGGTTCTTTAGTACTGTAATCCAGCCAATACCATTAATTATTAGTATTAAAATTAGAGTTATATATACTACTGTTGTAGATTCTTTTAAAATATAACAAAGGATTATATTAGCAATAAACATAAGTATTGCGCTATAGTTTAAGTAAGAAATTTTCTTAAAAATTAATTCAGAAAAGATTTTAATATTACTAAATATAAAGCCATTTCCAATTTGTAAAATAAATTTTATGATTTGAAATAATAATACTGTTCCTAGTATTATAAAATAACCAAATAGTTGTTGTTCTGGATGCGGTTGCCAAGTAATACACCAGGCAAAATATAGAAAAAGTGAAAAATTTATGATTTGAAATAGTGTAAAAAAGACATTAAACCAATTCATTAATTTTTCCTTTTTATTATACATAAAAATGTATTTATTATTAAAAGGAAGAATTATATAATTTAAGAATCTAGTATAGAATAGACTTTTAGCTATAATAATAAATAATAAACTACTAAAAAGTAGAATAGTAATCCAATCTAAAGTTCCAGATGTTCTATAAATAGGCTCCATTAGTTTACTTTTATATTGGAACCGTTTAATCCAGAAATAAGGCCATTCTCGGAGATACTTATTTTAAAGTAACTTGGCTTTTCCATTTTAGATTTAGGTAGTTTTATTTTAAAGTTGGTAGTGTCTTTAGCACTTAAAGTTAAAATATTTTCTTTAAATGCAGTTGGTGTAATAGAAATTAAATCTTTCACTTTTTTGTATTTATCTAAGTATACTACGGAAAATTTTAATTTTTTAAGAGGTACTACTTTATCATATGGGTTGTATACTTGTAAGGTATATTCTGTGGTATGGTTAAGTGTTTCTATGTCTTCTTTTATACTGCACTTAAGTTTTCTATAAGATTCAAAATTTTCGATAAAATTACCGTACAAAAAAGTACCATCTATACGCTTGTATTTAATGTCCCCTTTTTTATAGTATTTAGAAACATATAAGACTTTTTTGTTTTGAACAGTTGCTTCTGTCTTATCAATAGTATATTGGTTTTGGCGATAATATATATTATTTAAAGAGAAGGTGTTACTTCCAGTATAAAATGCATACATAGGCGTGGTTCTATAAGAATTTTCAAAAACTACTGGAGTATCCCCAATTTGAGAATGTAAGTTATTAACCCATAATTTATTTCCATGTGTTTCATAATAGACAGGAAAAAGTGGCTTGTAAATTAAGCCTATTCTTAAAATAACTAAAACAATGGTATTTATAATAGCAGTTCTATAAATCCATTTTAATGCATTTTTATTAGTTAGCATATAATTATATGCTAGTATAAATAAAGGTATAGATATTATTATAACCCATTGTGTTTGTATTCTTCTGTTAAAACTAGAAATAAAGAAAAATATAATAAAACCATAGGTTAGGTACAGTAAAGCCTTTGTAAAAAGGTCTGTCGCTTTAGTTTTATACAATGCTTTATATACCCATGGGAAAGTAAAACCTAATATAGCTACTAAATTAATGAAGAAACCTACAGTATATTTTTCAAAGTGATAAGCACCATTTGGGCGTTCATACAAATGGTATTTTATAGAAACAAAATCGTGTTCATATAACCATAAAAAATGTGGTGTGTAGCATAATAAAGCAATACCTACAGCAATCCATGCATATTTATTTATAGCTAATTTTAAATTAGATAAAATTATAAAGAAAACAACCAAAAATGCATGGTACTTACTATACATTAAAGCGGCTATAATAACCCCTAAAAGTATGGCTTTATAGTAGTTAGGGTCTTTTATAAAGTGTTTGTAAACTAAAAGAAAAACACAAGTAAAAAATACAAGTGGCGTATCTGGTAATGTAAAAAAGCCATATGCGTTTAATAGTGTTAGGGAAAAGGCAAATGTGAAAAAAGGAAGTATATGCTCTCTTTTTTTAGGGTTATCTATTAAAAGCCATAATATAACTATTGAGCCAATAGAGAGAATACAACTCATAAAACGAACCCCAAGCTCACCACTAAAGAAAAAACTACTAATTTTAATAAGAAAAGCTACCATTGGAGGGTGATCAAAGTAACCCCAAGCCATATCTTGAGCATAGTGCCAATAGTAAGCTTCATCATAAATAAGTTCCGTAAAATACGCCTGTAATAAGTTTAAAACAAGAAGGCTAGCTAATAAAATAACTAGTAATTTAGGAAGCTTTTTTAGCATTTTAAAAAATAATTTATGTCAAAATTACGAATTCTACTACTTATGTTTCTATTTAAAAAAAGTATAAATACTAAAATCTCATTTTTCTAGAGACATTAAAACACTATTTTTGTTAAAATTCAAAAGAATTCAATGTCCGATAGTTTAGTAATAATCCCAACATATAACGAAATAGAAAATGTTGAGGCTATAATTTATGCTGTTTTTGAGTTAAAGAAAGATTATCATGTTTTAATTGTAGATGATAATTCTCCAGATGGTACTCCTGAAGCTGTATATGCATTACAGAAAAAGTATCCAGATCGTCTTTTTATAGAAGTTAGAAAAGAGAAATCTGGATTAGGTACTGCATATATTCATGGATTTAAATGGGCTATAGAAAAAAAGTATGATTACATTTTTGAAATGGATGCCGATTTTTCTCATACACCATCAGATTTAATAAGATTACATAGAGCTTGCTTAAATGGCGCAGATGTATCTGTTGGCTCGAGATACAAAAAAGGAGTAAATGTTGTGGATTGGCCTTTATATAGGGTTTTGTTATCCTATGGAGCTTCTTTCTATGTGAAAATGATAACTGGGATGCGGGTACATGATCCTACAGCTGGTTTTGTATGTTATAGAAGGTATGTTTTAGAGAATGTAAATTTAGATTCTGTTCGTTTTATTGGGTATGCTTTTCAGATAGAAATGAAGTTTAGAGCGTATGTGCAAAATTATAGTATAGAAGAAGTTTCTATTGTTTTTAGGGACCGTGTAAGAGGAAAATCTAAAATGAGTGGATCAATTATAAAAGAAGCTATTTGGGGTGTTTTAGTAATGAAACTAAGAAGTCTTTTTCAAAAAAATAAGTTTTAAGTATGGGTAGAATTATTATAAAAAATGCTAAAATAGTTAATGAAAATACTATTTCTGAAAATGACATTTTAATACAGGATGCTATTATTTTAAAAATAGAAAAAAACATTAGTGATGCTACAGCTAAAGTTATAGATGTAGAAGGTAATTATGTTTTTCCTGGAGTAATAGATGACCAAGTACATTTCCGAGAACCAGGATTAACCCATAAAGGAGATATAGCATCAGAAAGTAGAGCAGCTGTAGCTGGTGGTATTACTACTTTCATGGAGCAACCAAATACAAATCCGCAAACCACTACAATAGAAAAATTAGAAGCTAAATTTGCATTGGCAAAAGACATTTCTTATGCTAATTATTCTTTTTTGTTTGGTGGTACAAATGATAATTTAGAAGAAATAAAGCGTTTAGATAAAAATGCTTGTTCAGGTGTAAAGTTATTTTTAGGTTCCTCTACAGGAAATATGCTTGTAGATAATGAACAAGTAATAGAAAGTATTTTTAACAGTACGCAAATGGTAATTTCTGCACATTGTGAAGACGAAACTACTATTAGAGAAAACATGGCTACGTATAAAGCCAAATATGGAGATGATATTCCTATTAAATGCCATCCAGAGATTAGAAGTGCAGAGGCATGTTATATTTCTTCATCAAAAGCAATAGCACTTGCTAAGAAAACAGGGGCAAGGTTTCATGTTTTTCATTTAACAACTGCTAAAGAAATGGATTTGTTTCAAAACGATATTCCTTTAGAACAGAAAAAGATAACTGCAGAGGTTTGTGTACATCATTTATGGTTTTCAGAAGAAGATTATGCAACCAAAGGAACCTTTATAAAATGGAATCCGGCAGTAAAAAAAGCTACAGATAGAGAAGCTTTATGGAAAGCACTTT
Organism: Maribacter vaceletii; assembly: GCF_003634105.1. GTDB lineage: Bacteria > Bacteroidota > Bacteroidia > Flavobacteriales > Flavobacteriaceae > Maribacter_B > Maribacter_B vaceletii. Next base: position 1,438,445 of record NZ_RBIQ01000007.1, read on the forward strand.
TAGATGACCGTATAGATGTTATTGCAACAGACCACGCGCCACATACTTTAGAAGAAAAAAAGAATGTATATACAAAAGCACCGTCTGGCGGACCTTTGGTACAACATGCTTTACCTGCGCTTTTGCAAAAATATAAAGAGGGTGTTATTTCTTTAGAAAAGATAGCACAGAAAATGTGTCATAATCCTGCTATTTTATTTGAAATAGAAAAAAGAGGGTTTGTAAAAGAGGGCTATTTTGCAGATTTAGTAGTTGTAAATACAAATGATGCTTGGAAAGTAACTAAAGAAAATATAGCATACAAATGTGGCTGGTCTCCTTTTGAAGAGCAAACCTTTAACTCTAAAATTACACATACCTTTGTTAATGGGCATTTAGCTTATGAAAATGGAGAATTTTCAGAAAAGCGAAACGGAAAAAGGTTAACTTTTAATAGGTAAACATGAAAAAAATAGGAATTTTTATTTTACTAGTCACTTTTTTTGCTTGCAATGAAAAACTAGTAGAAAAGCCGAAAAATCTTATTCCTAGAGATAAAATGGTTATGATTCTTAAAGAAATGGCTATTATTAATGCATCAAAGAACACGAATATAGATTTATTAACGGATAATAAAATAGACCCTACAACCTATGTTTTTAATAAATTTAAGATAGATAGTGCTCAATTTGTTTTAAGCGATAAATATTATGCAGCAATGCCTTTAGAGTATGAGTCTATATATAAAGAAGTAGATACCTTACTTAATATTGATAAAGAAAGATTGCAAGCCTTTATTAAAGAAAAGGATAGTTTAAAAATGATTGAAAGGCAGGCCTTAAAAAAGAAAAAGGATAATTTGAAAAAGTAGAATAATTAACGTTCTTTCTTATAAAGTTCAGAACAAAAATCTATAGTTTTTTTAATGTCTTCGAACTCTAGGGCTATTGTTTTTAAAATTTTCTCACTAGAATATATTTCTCTGTTTTGTAAAGAAAAAATAGAGTTTTTAGTAATACGTCTTTCTTTTTTAGTTACTAAACAAATAAGCCAATCTGCATAACGCCCTATTTGTAGCTGCCAAATTTTAAGTTCTTTTTTAGGGGTGTTTTTACCTAAATTAGTGGCAATAAAACTTAGAATTTCTTTAAAACTTAAATTGTTAGAAACGGTAATAAAGCGTTCATTTTGTATGGGGAGAACCATTAGTTGCTCAAGAATTTTAACAACATCCATAACTGCTATAAAACCAGTTCCTCCAGGAGGGTAATAAGAATACCCTTTGTTGGCAGTTGTAAAAAAAGCTCCACTACCACTTTCCCAAAAACCAGGGCCAATAATTACCCCAGGATTTATAATAACCACAGGAACATTTTCTTGAGAAGCCCTCCATACCTCCATTTCTGCTTTATATTTTGTTAAAGCATATACATTTGTATGGTCTTCTTTCCATTCATTTTCTTCAGTTGCTTTTTTGTTTTTAGGGCTTCTGCCAATGGTACCAATGGTGCTAACATATGCCAATTTTTTAACGCTGTTTGCAATACAAAGGTTTACAATATTTGCGGTTCCAATGACATTAACTTTTTTTAATTGATGGTATTTCTTTGGGTTAAAAGAAATAAATGCAGCGGCATGGTAAACATACTCTATATTCAAAAAAGCGATTTCAAGAGCAGGTATGTTTAACAAATCGGCTTTTACCCATTCTATTTTATCAAATAACTCTTGAGGGTTCTCCACATAATATGAAAAAATAGTAGTAACATGTTTTAGGTTACTACCATCTCTATATATTGCCCTAATAGGTTCTTTGTTCTGTGCCAATTGCAGAAGAAGATGCGAGCCCACTAAACCAGTACCACCAGTAACAAGAATCATATATCAAATGTAGCAAAAGCAGGGGAAGTTAGCATAATGTTGTGTATAATTTTTAGAAATAGATTTTTTTAGAATCTAGGAGTAATAAGATTAGCTATGTAGATGGGAGAATGTAGTAATAACTTTTATATTTGCACCGTACTTATTGAAAATAGAATTATAATGGCTACCAATTTTGTAGAAGAGTTAAAATGGCGTGGAATGTTGCATGATGCAATGCCAGGAACAGAAGAACATTTATTATCTGGAATGCAATCTGCTTATGTAGGAATAGATCCAACAGCCGATTCTTTACATATTGGTCATTTAGTAGGGGTTATGATGTTAAAACACTTTCAATTAGCAGGCCATAAACCGTATGCTTTAATTGGTGGTGCTACAGGTATGATTGGGGATCCTTCTGGAAAATCTGCAGAGCGTAATTTATTAGATGAAAAAACATTGCGTCATAACCAAGCAGGATTACAAGAACAATTATCTCGTTTTTTAGATTTTAAGAGTGATGCTAATAATGCAGCTGTTCTTGTAAATAATTATGATTGGATGAAAAATTTTTCATTCCTAGAATTTATTCGTGATGTGGGTAAACATATTACAATAAATTATATGATGGCAAAAGATTCTGTAAAAAAACGCCTTTCATCCGAAGCTAAAGAAGGAATGTCTTTTACAGAGTTTACCTACCAAATGGTGCAGGGATATGATTTTTTACACCTTTTTAGAGAGCATAATTGTACCCTACAAATGGGAGGTAGTGACCAATGGGGAAATATTACTACAGGTACAGAATTAATTAGAAGAATTGGTGGCGGTAAAGGCTATGCACTTACGTGTCCATTAATTACTAAAGCAGACGGAACAAAATTTGGAAAAACAGAAGGTGGTAACGTTTGGTTAGATGCCAATAGAACATCGCCTTATAAATTCTACCAATATTGGTTAAATACTTCAGATGCCGATGCAGAGAAATATATAAAAATATTCACGTTTATCTCTAAAGATGAAATAGAGGTTTTGGTAAAAGAACACCAAGAAGCACCACATATGCGTTTATTACAAAAACGTTTAGCAGATGAAATTACGGTTTCTGTACATTCGCAAGAAGATTTAGATAACGCAAAGAAAGCTAGTAATATCTTGTTTGGAAAATCTACTTCAGAAGATTTAAAAACATTAGATGAGAAAACATTTTTAGACGTTTTTGATGGTGTGCCACAAGCAGAAATACCAGTGTCTGAATTGGAAGAAGGTTTAGATATGATTGGAGCCTTAGCTGCAAAAACAGGCTTTTTAGGGTCTAATGGGGAAGCACGTAGAGAATTAAAGCAGAATTCTATCTCTGTAAATAAAGAAAAAGTTAAAGAAGATTATACCATAACAAAATCGGATTTAATTAATGATAAGTTTGTTTTGTTACAACGAGGTAAGAAAAACTATTTTGTGTTGGTAGTTAAATAGCGCAACTTAAACTAGTTTTTTACATCTTAGAACAAAGAAAAACAGTAATGAAATCTCTAATTAAGTATCTTTTTTTTACAGTATTAGTAACTTCTTGTAGTAATAAAGAGGAAGTAAAAGAGCCTACTTTAGATGTTAACTCAGAAAAATGGGAACTTGTAAAAACTACAGGGAATTTCATGGGGTCGGAAACCACAGGAGAAGATATGGAGTGGCAAGAATATTATATTTTTAATTCCGACGCTACTTTTTTTAAATCTAGAGATTGGGATAATGCAGTAAAAGAAGCCTCTGGAAAGTATGCTAAAGAGGTACTTGATGGGCAAGAGTATTTAGAACTTGTCTACTCTTCGGGAGAAGAACTTATAGGTAATTGTACAGGAGACAATAAAGAGCAATTGTTTTATAAAAAAGGAGATGTTTTAAGAGGTAATTGGGGTAATTGCGACGGTCCTATATTAGAATATAAGCAACTAAAAAAATAATTTAAAGTACTAACAAATTACAACCTCGAATATCTGAATGGTCAAAACGGCCTAGAATTTCAAAAGTGTCATTTTCATAAACCTTACCAAGATCTTGTGTTGCAATAAAAGAGCAAGAATTTATATTTGCTAAATCTATAACATTAACGCCTCCTGTTTTTCCATAGCCTTGTAACGTTAGTGGGTCTTCTGTATCTCTAGTAAGAACTTTCATCCATGGAGGGCAGTTAAAAATGCCATTACCATTAGAATACCCTTGCGATAATAGCTCGGTCATGCCATACTCCGAATGAATTTTAGAAACACCAAAACCTTTTTTTAAAGTTTCATGTAATTCTTCTCTAATCATTTCTTTACGTCTACCTTTCATTCCACCAGTTTCCATTACAATAGTGTTTTTTAAATGTAATTGGTTGGCTTCAACCAAGTCTAACAAAGCAAAGGAAACGCCTATTAAAAGTATTTTTGTATTGCTGTCTTGTAGTGTTTTTAAAGTTTCTAATAAAGTATCCGTATTATTTAAAAAAAAGCCACTTTTTGGGTGTTCACTTTTTTTTATCAAATCGTCTACCATATAAATTAAAGAAGAGCCTTTGCGCTCCAAATAAGAAGGTAATAATGCTAAAACACAATATTCTGTTATAGAACCATAAAAGTGTTTAAAAGCCTTTAAATAGCTTTCTTCATATAGTTTGGTATCTGTAACATAATGCTTGCTGGTAATAGAGCCAGTAGTACCGCTACTCGTAAATATTGTTCCTGCTTTTTCTTTTCCGGAAAGTATAGTTTTAGATTTAAAAAAATCTATAGGAATAAAAGGAATTTCTTGGATTTGGGACACATTGGAAACGTCTTTTCCTAAATGATTACAAAACTCTTGGTACACCAAATTTGTTTTGTATTGATGTTTAAAAACTTGTATTGCCAAAGCATTAAAATCTGCTTTAGAATTTATAGTAAAAATGTGTTTTGTGTCTATCATTTGCTATTGCAAAAATAGCCAAAAATGTCAAGAGGTACTTTATATATAAGATAGTATGTAGTTTACTAATTTTATTTAACTACCAATTTTCTACTAGTAGATTTTTCATTTTCAATAACGGTAACCACGTATACTCCAGATACTAATCTAGATACATCTAAGTTTTTATTATTAATACGGTTTGTTAAAACAATTTCTCCAAAGACATCATAGATTATAACCTCTTTTTCGTTATTATTTTTCGTAGTAATATAAACCAATCCGTTAGACACTGGATTAGGGTATAATTTAAATTCTGCAATTTCACTACCAGAGTTATTAAAAGAATTTTTATCTTCTTGAGAAGATACAGTGTAGGATACTACTATAAGTAGGAGCAAGTAGATTTTTTTCATAAGTATTGATTTGGGATCAATACTGTAAAGATATAGTATTGTTTTATTGGTGGTTATAAAATGTTGTGAATTGCAATAAATTGTATGTCAATACATTACAAAGTGCTTTTCATCGATAAAGTTGGTAAAACAACGCGAGCAAATTAAGATTTGTTACTCGATAATCGAAATTTAAATGCTCCGAGGTTTGCTTCGAAATAAAAATTAGTTTCCTAAGAAATGTCTCGCGGGCTTACCCCGAAGTAGTTTACTTAATAATAAGTTTTCTAGTGGCAACTTTATCTTTTTCAAAAACGCGTAGAACATAAACCCCGGCATCTATATTATTTAACCCTAGCTCTTTTCCTAATATGGTTGTTTTAAGAATTTGAGAACCAAAGACATCAAAAATTAAAATTTTCTTGGGGCCATTTTCTGAAGTGCTAATAAAAACTTTACTGTTTGTAACAGGATTAGGATATAATTTAAACCCATTAATTTCTCCCTTGCTATTTGAGCTTTGCGCATAGCTAAAAGAAAAGAATAAAAAGAAAATTAGTAGGTAAAAGTGCTTCATAAGTAATGGTATACAAACAGTGTACCACAAATATATAAATTCTTATGCCTGTTTAATTTTTGTAAGAGCAGATATTGTTAAAAGATCGATGAAATGCAAAATGATCGATGAAATGCACAAAAAATGACATAAAGTCCATCTTTTCTTACTTTGAAAGTATTCTTTTCATTGCGTTCCATAATTTTATAGAATAAAAAAAGCCTCGCATTTGCGAGGCTTTTATATACTATTTTGTTTTATATTTTCTATAAACCAGCATCTTTCCAAGTCCAAGTAGAAATATCTAAAGCAGCAGCATCTTTACCAGAATTTAGTGTGTATTTACTAGTTTCTCCAGTTATAAGAGTAGCATCCGCATCAGCACCTTCTATTTGTACGTTAGCTAGAGCTCCAGCATCTTTCATGTCTAAATCTACAGCATAACCAGAAAGGTGTAACCCTGTAATTGTACCTCCAGAAGTTTTCTTGAACTGTAAAGCAGTACCATCTACAGAAGAAATAGCAGTTATGTTAGTAAAAGTTGGGTTACCGTTATTTTTATCTCCTTCAAAAACTGTAGAGAAACCAGCAACAGTATGAGAAATGTAAGCATTAGTTACAGATCCATTCCACTCTTCTGTCCAGTCAACAGCATCATCACTGTTATTTTCTAAGTAAATGTTAGTTACAGAAACACTTCCACCAAAAAATTCGATACCATCATCATCACCATTAATAACAGCAATGTTTTCTAAAGTTGTTCCAGATCCTACAGCATATAAAGAAACACCGTTGTATTGAGATTCAGAGTTAATTTGAGCTCCTGTTCCTTTAAGAACTAAATTTTTAACAGATCCAGAATTATCAGTAGCATCAGTACCACCGTAAATGAATCCACCAATTTCAGCAGTAGCATCAACACCAGCAGATGTTATTGCATTACCACAGATTGTTAATCCTCCCCAATCTCCAGGTTCCCCTGCAGCAGAAGCAATAACAACTGGGTTAGCTTCCGTACCTTGAATGTCTATTTCGCCACCTTGTAAAATAGCGATATAAACTCCAGTACCACCATCTCTTGCAGTAATTTTAGTTCCAGCTGGGATAGTTAATTTACCACCATCTTGTACAATGTAAGAAGAGTTTAAAGTATATGCTACAGAAGCATCTAAAGTTACGTCACCAGTAACTGCACCTTGTAATAAGCTACTTTCAAAAGAGATATCTGAGCTTACCCATGGGAAGTCTTCTGCAGTTGTATTAGCTACTGCAGTTGTATTTAAAGAATATTTTAATTTACTTTCATCAACATCTGTAGTAGTTTCATCATCTTCATTCATTGCTACAGGAGTATAACCATCAACAAAAGTTACGTTAGCTACATCACCAGCATCTTTCATATCTAAATCAACATCATATCCTACTATAGAAAGACCGTCAATTGTACCACCAGAGGTTTTCTTGAATTGTAATGCAGTACCACCTACAGTAGAAACAGCAGTAATGTTATTAAATTCTGGGTTACCGTTATCTTTGTCCCCTTCAAAAACTGTAGAGAAACCAGCAACTGTATTAGAAATGTAAGCATTTGTTACAGATCCGCTCCATCCTTCTGTCCAATCAATAGCATCATCACTATTATTTTCTAAATATAGGTTAGAAACTTCTACTGTTCCACCAAAAAACTCAACACCATCATCATCACCATTTATAACAGCAAGATTATCTACTAAAGTTCCAGATCCTACAGCATAAAAAGAAACACCATTGTATTGAGACTCAGAGTTAATTTGAGCTCCAGTACCTGATATTTGTAAATATCTTATTATACCAGAACTATCAGAATCATCTGTACCTCCATAGATAAAACCACCAACTTCAGCAGTAGCACCAACTCCAGCACTAGTAGAAGCATCACCACATAATGTTAATCCTCCCCAGTCACCAGGATTACCATCTGCAGAAGACATAATAACTGGATTTCCTTCGGATCCATTAATATTTATTGTACCACCAATAAGTGTTGCTATATAAACATCTGTACCACCATTATCTGCAAGAATTTTTGTTCCAGCAGGAATATTTAATGTAGCACCATCGTCAATAATAAATTGACCAGTTAAATTGTAAGATGTACTTGCAGTAAGAGTGTAATCCTCTTTTAATGTTCCTTTTAAAATACCTGCTTCTAAGTTAGTGATAACTTCTGTTGATTCTTTTCCTATTGGGGCTGGATCATCAGAGCTACAGCTCGTTAATGTAATAGCTACAAATACTGCAGTTATACTAAAAAGTTTTACAAATAAATTTTTCATTTCAATTTTTAATTTAGAATTTGGTTCAATATTCTTATTATCAGTGCAAAATAAGTGGATTTTTGTTGCTCTGTGTTTAATTAAATATTAAGCATATGTTACCTTTGTTTGGGTAAACTAGCGGTTGTGTTAAGCTAATGTTAATCGTGTTTTTGCCCTTTTTTTTAAAACCAAAAAATCCTTAACACGCATATGTATTAAGGATTTTTTGGTTTTTACTTAAACCTAAAGACTGCTGTTGTAAAGGATTAAAAATTATATTTTAAACTTAGGTTTAATTGAGCACCTTTTTTATAAGATAAAACTACTTTGTCAGATTCAACACCTGTATTAAGATCTTGTATTAATTGTGTTTGTTGTATGTCTGGATTAAGTAAGTTTCTTCCAACTAATTTAAGCTGTAGTTTTTTAGTTAGCATTTTGCTTAAAACTAAATCTAGAGTAAAAAAGCCTTTTTCAATTATTTCATCATTATATAGAACATCACTATTGTTAAAATCTTCTGGAGAACCTAAAACAAATACTTTATCTGAAGAATAATTACCGGTTAAAGTGGCATTAAACTCTTTTTCGGTTTTGCTATTGTAGCTTAATGAACCGTTTAATATTAAATCGGAAGCACCTTGTAAATCAGTTTCAGTTTTGTTTTTATATTGAAAAAACTCAGTTAAATCTTGGTTAAACCACATTTTAGTAATGTTTGTATTAAAATCTAGAATACTTTCTTCATCTTCGTTTTTAAGAAGACCTAATCTAGCTTCAAGTTCTATTCCATAAATGGTAGCTTTTTCTCCAGTGTTAGCGTATTGAAAGTTTCCTGAAGAACCTCTAGTTTGTGCTAAGTTTATAGGGTTTTTAATGTTTTTGTAAAAACCAGTTGCAGAAAGTAATTGACCTCTACTAGGGAAAAACTCATACTTTAAGTCTACATTTAATACATCAGATTTTTCTAAATCTGGATCACCGCTAGTAACACGACCAGTTGGGGATACATATTCAAAAGGAGCTAGCTCTTTAAATTCAGGTAAAGTTTGTGTTAGACTTGATGCAAAACGAATAGCATTTTTTTCGTTTAAAGCATATTTTAAATTTAAACTTGGATATAGTTCTGTGTATTCCTTTTTAATGGAACCTACTCTTCCAACAAAGTTAGCAACATCCCAAAGAACATTTATTTCATCACGCTCAAATCTTACACCAGCATTACCAGAAAGTTTTTCGCCTAAATGAAAGTCTAAGTTAGCATAACCTGCTAAAACATTTAAATCTGCATCGTATCTATCCGCTTCTCTTTCTCTTAGTACTAAACCATTATCAAAATTTTCTGCTGTAAAAGTTTCAGAAAATTGATCTACAGTAGGAACTTGAAAGTCTCTTGCTCTAACACCAGCGAATAAAGAGTTAAATACTCTATCTTTTTGACGAAAATTTACACCAATATTTAATTTAAATTTATGGATGTCATATTCATCTAAGGCTCCAAAAGAAATAGCATCATTAATATATGCGTTGTATTCAGTATCCTCAATTTTTTGACTAGATTTTCTTTGTTGAAAATCTCCAACGTGTGCATATTGTACTGTATTTGGGTCTAGTATATTAGCTTCGTTTCTAACTCTATTAGGCTCTTGTGCTAATACATAGTTATAACCACCAGCCCAAGTTAATTTGTTGTTCTCATTAATATTGTGAACACCTTCTATTTGATTTACTAATAAAATAGTTTGTTTAAAGTTTTGGTCTCTTACAAATGCACCATCTTCTTGTGGATCCTGGTCAAAAACGTACCCCTCACCATTTCTACCTTGTTCATAAACATTATCATTACTTGTGTTAACGGCTAAACTGCTAATTTTAAGTCTATGATTATCACTTAATTTTAAACCTAAATTTAAATATCCCGTAGTATTTGTTCTAGAGCTAAAAGACTCTGTATCTGTAAATTCGTTATCTAAAACATTAGAACGGTAGCTTCTAAAAACACCTTCTTGATATTGGTATGATTTAGAGTGAGAACCAGCAACAAATATTTTTAATTCTTTTCCGAATATCTCAAATTTCTCAGCACCAGAAAGAGTTATACCGTAATTTCCAGTATTTTTTTGTTTCAATGGATCCCATCCTTGTCTTGTAATTAAATCTACAAGAGCATATTGCTTTTTGTGAAAACCTAAAGTTACATCTTCAGTAGCAATACTTCTTTTAAAATCTCCATCTAAACCTAGAACATTAGTATTGTACCCTGAGCTTAAACCTACAGATAATCCTTTTTTAGAATAGCTTTTAGAAGAAATATCAACATTACCAGAAGTCTGGTCAGCGTAACTAGAAGTGGAATAGGTTTTACTAATCCCAACATTTTCAATAATGTTAGTAGAAAATAAATTTAGATTAATGTTTTTATTATTAACATCATCAGAAGGTATTGGTAAGCCATTCATTGTAGTAGATAAATATCTATCTCCTAGACCTCTAATATATATATCTCCTGACCCTTCGCTTTTAGAAACACCTGCAATTTTAGTTGTTGCAGCAGAAGCATTAGAAACACCAATCTTTGAAAGACGTTCTGCACCAATACTTTCTTTAATAACAAGAGCCTTCTTCTGGTCTAGTAATAAAGCAGCTTCAGAATCTTTTCTGGCTGTTGTAGTAACAACAACTTCGTCTAATGACATACCTTCAGAAGCACTCATTGGTGCGTTTATAGTGGTTACTTTCCCACTTTCTACGGTTACATTAGGAACTTCTACAGTTTCGTACCCTAAGTAACTAAATACTATAGTATATATTCCAGGTTCTACATTAGCTATTTCGTATAAACCATCAAAATCTGAAGTAGCACCTTTTGTAGTGCCTTTAATTAGAACATTAGCAAATGCTAAAGGTTCGTTATTAACTTCTTTGTCTGTAAGAGTACCAACAATACTCCCTGTTTCCTGTGCCTGTACTAGCGCTACGCTAAATATTAAAAGACACGTAAGTAATTTTCTCATTAAAAAATTTAGTTTGTTCTATTCTGGCGCAAAGAAAGTTCTAGGGTGTAAAAGTCGAGTTACCCCCATGTTAAACATTTATTGCCTTAGTGTTACTTTATTGTTACTATATTAAATCAACGTTAAGAGGTATTTAGTGTAATAGTATTATCTTTACATTTGGCACATTAACCAATTTGAAGACCAATGAAAAAGAAAGACATTAAGATTCTATTAGTAGACGATGAGCCAGACATTCTAGAAATAGTTGGCTATAATTTATCTACAGAAGGGTACCAAGTGCTTACAGCAAAAAATGGGGTAGAGGCTGTTACAATAGCCAAGAAGAAAACACCACATTTAATAATCTTAGATGTTATGATGCCAGAAATGGATGGTATTGAAGCTTGTGAAATAATTAGAAATACAAAAGGGTTAGAGAATACAATTATTACTTTTTTAACTGCCAGAGGAGAAGATTACTCCCAAGTCGCTGGTTTTGATGCTGGTGCAGATGATTATATTACCAAACCAATAAAGCCAAAAGTTTTAGTTAGCAAAGTAAAAGCATTACTACGTAGGTTAAAAGAAGAGAATGCTGCATCGGAAGATATTGTAAAGGTTGGTAATATTGTAATTAATAGAGAAGAGTATAAAATAATTAATGACGGTAAGGAAATTATTTTACCAAGAAAAGAGTTTGAACTTCTTGCATTACTAACTTCTAAACCAAGTAAGGTTTTTAAAAGGGAAGTAATATTAGATAAAGTTTGGGGTAATGAGGTTGTTGTTGGCGGACGTACTATAGATGTACATATTCGTAAATTAAGAGAAAAAATAGGAGATGACCACTTTAAAACCGTAAAAGGGGTAGGATATAAGTTTGTTTTATAATGCCAATAAAATTAAAAAGGTCATATAGATTTGCATTAAGGTCCTCTACGATTATTGCCCTTACTTCTGCCTTTTTTCTATTTTGTTTGCAAAAATATTTTAATACCCTAAATTTTTATATTCTAGTAACAGTTGCTCTATTTTTATTTGGATTTTCATTTATAGTGTTACAAGTAAGAATAGAAAAATTTATTTATAGAAGAATAAAAAAAATATATGATGATGTTGCTTTGCTAGAATCATCTTCTTTATCTGTAGACCCTATTACTACAGATATGCGAACCCTAACTGCAGAGATAGAAAAGTTTGCCAAAGACAAAAAAATAGAGATTGACACACTAAAAATTAGAGAAGAGTATAGAAAAGATTTTTTAGGGAATGTTTCCCATGAGTTAAAAACACCATTATTTACTGTTCAGGGTTATATTTTAACCCTTTTAGATGGTGCAATGAATGACTCTAATATTAGAAAAAAATACCTTCAAAGAGCAGCAAAAGGAGTAGATCGTTTAATTTATATTGTTAAAGACTTAGATTTAATTACCAAATTAGAAGTTGGAGATTTAAATCTTGAAATGACATCTTTTAATATTATAGAGCTTATTCAAAATGTTTTTGATCTTTTAGAAATGAAAGCCCTTAAAAAAAAGATTACATTAACTTTTGATATGGATTACCCAGAACCAATTCAAGTATACGCAGATCAAGAAAAGATACAACAAGTAGTAACTAACTTATTGGTAAACTCTATAAAGTACGGGCAAGATAATGGTACTACAGAAGTAAGCGTAGAAAATTTAATTAAAAACAAAGTTATTATTCGGGTAACAGATAACGGCGAAGGTATTGCGGAATCTCATATTCCTCGTTTGTTTGAGCGTTTTTATAGAGTAGATAAAAGTGGAAATAGGGCTGTTGGTGGTTCAGGCTTAGGGCTTTCTATTGTAAAACATATTATAGAAGCACACGAAGAAAAAATCTATGTAGAAAGTGTAGAAGATGTAGGTTCTGAGTTTTCTTTTACCCTGGAAAAGAGTATTAATGAAATAGATACGATTGTTTAATTGCTTAAGAATTGATTTTCTTAGCTTTGCCACACAAAAAATACTACTTCTGTGGGAAGCAAAAACAAACTAAAAAGATTTAAAGAAAACGAAACCTTCTCTAATGTTATACAACCAACAAGAGAAGAAATTGTAGATAGTTCTTTTTCTTATAAAGGAAATTGGAGCAAACATTTTGGTAATACCAATCCTATAGTTTTAGAATTAGGCTGTGGTAAAGGAGAATATACTGTAGGTTTAGCTCGTAGAGATAAGAATAAAAATTATATTGGAATAGATATAAAAGGCGCACGTTTTTGGAGAGGTGCTAAAACTGCTATAGAAGAAAATTTGTCTAATGTTGTTTTTATAAGAACTCAAATAGAATTAATAGATCAAATTTTTGCTGCAAACGAAGTATCCGAGATTTGGATAACTTTTCCGGATCCACAAATAAAATACAAGCGCACTAAGCATAGAATGACAAATAAAGAATTTTTAGCTAAGTATAAGCAAATTTTAAAACCAGAAGGCACTGTTAACTTAAAGACCGATTCTGAGTTTATGCATGGTTATACTTTAGGGTTGTTGCATGGGTTAGGATTAGAGGTTTTATATGCAAATCATGATGTTTATAAGAATAGTGGTAGCCCAGATGAGGTTTTAAAAATCCAAACTTTTTACGAAAATCAGTATCTTGAAAAAGAAAAGCCAATTACCTACATTAAATTTAGAGTAGCTTACTAGTTATGGGGCACTTATTAATTCTTTTTTTTGCAACATTTTTTGCAGCATTTATAGCTACACTTCCTCCGGGTTTGTTAAACATGAATGCCGCAAAAACAAGTGTAGAGAAAGGAAAATTAAATGGTATTATATTTAGTTTAGGCGTTTCTATAGTTGTTTTTATTCAAGCTTATATTGCAGTATTAATTTCTAAGTTTTTACATAATAACCCAGAGGTAATAGAAGTTTTGTTGCAAATTGCTTTAGTAGTATTTGCCTTTTTTGCTGTGTTTTTTTTCATTGCAGCTCGTAAGAATAAGAAAAAGAAGAAAAAAGTTCTTAAAATAAGTAAAAAGAATAGTTTTTTTAAAGGGATGTTATTAGCCTCATTAAACCTATTAACTATTCCTTATTACAGTGGACTTAATGTTATGTGGAATGCATCTGGTTGGATAAAATTTCAGCTTTGGGATATTGTAGTTTTTGTTTTTGCAGCAGGGTTGGCAACCTTCTCCGTACTCTATTTATATACCATCTATTTTAATAAATTAGAAAATAAGACAAATAAATTCTCTAAAAACTCTAATTATATCTTAAGTGGATTAATGCTGGTATTATTTATAATTACACTTATTAGATTGTTAATAACGGCGTAAATGGCAAATAATGAAAACTTTTTTGAAAGGGTCTATGCGGTTGCACGTTTAATACCAGAGGGGAAAGTAACTTCTTATGGTGCAATTGCAAAATATTTAGGAGCAGCTCGTAGTGCCAGAATGGTTGGTTGGGCTATGAATGGTTCTCATCTTAAAGAAGATGTTCCAGCACATAGAGTAGTTAACAAAGCAGGGATTTTAACAGGAAAACATCATTTTGATGGTACCAACCTTATGCAGCAGTTATTAGAAAGTGAAGGAATTACAATAGTAGACAATCAAATTCAGAATTTAGAAAAACATTTTTGGGATCCTTTAAAAGCATTAAAGTAATATTTCCTATTTTTTAATGAATTAGTAAATATTAGGGTATCTATTTTTATTTTACAAGCGCGTCTTTTTCAATAGAATACCATTAAATTCTCAGCCCTAAGCACTATCTTTGTTGTTTAGAATGAATACAAAGTAAGTTTGATTATGACGTTGAAAAAACAAGACATCCTTAAAGCCCTAGAGTTAATAACTGTACCCGGAGAAGGTCAGAATATGGTAGAAAGCGGGGCGGTTAAAAATATTCAAGTATTTGGGGATGAGGTAGAGGTAGATATTACTATAAATAACCCAAGTCTGCAAGCAAGAAAAAAGACCGAGGTAGAGATTTTAAAGATTATTCATAAAGAAGTTTATGAAAAAGCTAAAATTAAAATCAACATAAAAGTAGATGCACCAGCTCCAAAAGCTAATAAACCTAATGAAATAAAAGGGAAGCCACTTCCAGGAATACAAAATATTATTGCCGTAGCTTCTGGTAAGGGTGGCGTAGGAAAATCTACAGTTACCGCTAATTTAGCCGTAACCTTAGCAAAAATGGGCTTTAAAGTTGGTTTGTTAGATGCAGATATTTACGGGCCATCTATGCCAATTATGTTTGATGTAGCACATGAAAAACCACTTGCAGTTAATGTAGATGGAAAATCCAAAATGAAACCAATAGAAAGTTATGGGGTAAAAATGCTATCTATAGGATTCTTTACACAACCAAGTCAGGCAGTAATTTGGAGAGGGCCTATGGCAGCAAAAGCATTAAACCAAATGATTTTTGATGCACATTGGGGCGAGTTAGATTTTCTTCTATTAGATTTACCCCCAGGAACCGGAGATATACATTTAAGTATTATGCAAGCAATGCCAGTAACTGGTGCTGTAATTGTAAGTACACCGCAGGAAGTTGCTTTAGCAGATGCTCGTAAGGGAGTAGCAATGTTTCAGCAAGATTCTATAAATGTACCTGTTTTAGGAATTGTAGAAAATATGGCTTATTTTACTCCAGAAGAATTACCAAATAATAAATATTATATCTTTGGTAAAGAAGGAGCTAAAAATTTAGCGGAGGATTTAAAGGTACCATTGTTAGGAGAAATACCTTTAGTACAAAGTATTAGAGAAGCAGGGGATGCAGGAAGGCCAGCAGCGCTACAAACCGCCACAGCAATAGAAACGGCCTTTGAAGAATTAACAAAAAACGTAGCACAAGAAGTGGTAAATAGAAACAAAAGTTTACCTCCTACAGATGCTATTAAAATAACAACTATGGCAGGTTGTTCTAGTGTAAAAAAGTAAGTGAAATGACTACAGAAGAAGTAAAACTAAACGTTGAGAAAGCCCTAGAGGAAATTCGTCCTTTTTTAAAAAGTGACGGAGGTGATATATCTTTAGTATCTATAGATGATGATAAATCTGTTAAAGTAAGATTAGAAGGTGCTTGTGTTGGCTGTAGTGTTAATCAAATGACATTAAAAAGCGGTGTGGAAATGACTATTAAAAAATATGCGCCACAAATTGAAGAGGTAATTAACATTGCATAATATTTTTATAACAAAATAATATAGCCTGCCTTGTAAAGGCGGGCTTTTTTGTGCGACAATTATTTTAAAAAAAGGTATTTTTGCCATTTATTAGCAATTGCTTAAAAGATTAACTTTTAGAATACAAATTAATGTCAGACGTAAAAATTAAAATTACGGATAGAGATGGTGTTTCTCACGAGGTAGATGCTCCTACAGATATGAATATGAATCTTATGGAGGTTGTACGTTCCTATGAACTTGCTCCAGAAGGTACCATAGGGGTATGTGGCGGTATGGCTATGTGTGCCTCTTGTCAATGTTATATAAAGTCCGATCACGAACTTCCAGAAATGTCTGATGATGAAGAAGCAATGTTGGCAGAAGCTTTTAATGTAGAAGACAATTCTCGTTTAGGATGCCAGCTTCACATAACAGAAGATATGGATGGCTTAGAAGTAGAGCTAGCTCCAGAAGACCTTTAACTTCTAAAACATTTTATTAAATCTAAACAGGGCAGGTTTCTGGTATAAGTAAGGCACTTTTAATTGCATTACTCCATATACTGTAACCTCTTTTGTTTAAATGTAAGCCATCACTAATATAGAGCTCTGGTCTTGGTCTATTTTCAGAACTAATCATTTGTGCAAAAACATTAATAAATTGTGCTTTTAGTTCTCCAATAATATATTTTGATAATAGTAAATTGGTTTCTATAATATTGGGAATCATAGCTTCGCGCTCCACACTTGGCTTTAGGCTTATGAGCGCTAGGTTAACTTCGGGGTATTTGTTGTAGATTAAACGAACCAGTTCTTGGCAATCTGCTAAAACTTGCTGCGGTGTTTTACCTTCACTTAAATCATTTTCTCCTGCATAAAGAACAATTTTGCTTGGGTTAACCGCCGTAAAAATTTCATCAAAATAATGAATACACCAGGCAAAAGTAGAGCCGCCAAAACCAAGATTAATACTATTTAAGGGGTCTAAATCTTTTTTCATGCTAACCCACAACCGTATAGAGGAACTACCATAAAATACAAAAAGTTGCTCTTGGTGGTCTAGTTTGGTAACACGCTTTCTTAATCTTTTAATTTCATTTGACCACATTGCAGGGGGCTCACTTAAATTAGTAATATCCGTTACATTACTTACAAGTTTATCAACTGTTTTACGTGCTTCTTTTACATACTCGGCATATTTTTTTTGATATTTATTTACAAAGGTAATTAGGCTTTCTGTGTCTTTTCCTTTTACATGTTGGCTTAATTTAAACGGAGGGTAAATTTTACAATAAAACAGATTGTCTTTTATTCTGTTATCAAAATTTACAATTACTATGGGAACAATACTAGGTTCAGTATTCATATTCATAGCTAGTTTAAAACTGCCTAATTTAAAAGGTCCTGGGGAGTTTTCTGTACTATATGAAGTTCCTTCTGGACTTATAATTAAATTATTACCATTTTTTAAATGCTCCTCTGCTTCTCTATAAAATATACTTCGAGATAGCTTTTTGCTCTCTTTAGTAGATTTTTCGGACTCCTTTGTATATACATTTATATGCCCTAGTTTGTTGTAATAGTTTTGGTGGCCATACTCTTGACCACGACCTATTCTTACCGTTCGTATACCAGAATCATTATATTTTTCTTGTAACACCATGGCACTAATAAAATGCGAGTCTAGTGTTATTTGAAAATTATTATTTAGTGTATATTGTGAATCATTTATAAGGTGATTGTATATAAAAATATTGCCGCTTTCTTCGGGTAAATTTTCCCACCCATCAATATGATAGTTTTGATTTTTAAACAGTTTTTTTGTGGCTTCTGCACATTGTTTTCTAACTTCTAAAACGGATTTGGTATTGCTGTTAACAACAGTGCTGTATATGTTTTCTAATCCTTTTATAAATTGCAATTCTTCATTATCATCCTTTAAAAGCTCTAAGCTTAAAGAGGCAATATGACGTTCTAAAGAGGTGCCATTGACCAATATGTTTTTTAGACCGTTATAGGCTATTTCTTTAGTGTTTACATTATTTAAAAGATGAATTGTTTGGTGTAATTTAGAGTATAGTGGAAGTCTAGATTTGTTGTTTTCTATTAAATGGAATACGGCTTGTAAGTTATGTTTTCCTAATAGCCCAACATATCTTAAAAAAGCGGCGTTAATTTGGTTGCCAATAAGCCATAATAATTGTTTGTAAAATTGCTTTTCAAATGTAGTGTCTAAAGTAAAAAGTGATGAGAGTTCTTTATAGGGAATAAAGTATATGGCTGTTTTTTTATCCGTAATAGCAGAGCAAATATCTTTATCTCCTAAAAAGCTAGACCACCCAAATATAAAACCAGCATCTCTTATAGAACGTTGTTTAATTTCTATATTACCTTCAATTCTTTTAATACTTACTTCGCCATGTATTAAAATTGATAGGCCATTTGTAAAGCGGTCTTGTATATAAAGAACCTCATGTGGTTCATATTCTCTTCGTTCTGCAAGAGCTGCTATTTTAGATAGCTTTTTTTCCGAAAATTGGTCTAAAAAAGGCGAACAGCGCATTAAGTTAATTATTTCAGACGGCTTGGTCTTAGGAGTCATAAAAAACTCTCTATCATCTTCAAATGGTCTAGAACGTACAGGTTGTAATAGTTCTATTTGTTTTAATAAAGCCGATTTTTGTTGATGGTATAATTTTGAAGCAATATTTTTTAGCAATGTATTTTTACTGTCTTTTGCTAAATAATTTTCTAGTTGTGTTATGGGGATTTCAAAAAAAGTAGCGCCTTTGGAGGAGGTTACTGCTTTGTAATTATATCTTTTAGGATTATTTAAACCATTAATGCCAAGTGTGCTCATGGGTTCAGAAATTTGGCAAACTAAAATGTCTTTTTCTGGTTCTTCAAACTCAATGTAATAATCTACTAAACCTTTAAGAATCCATCTAAATTTTTTTACCTCTCTGTGGATGTTAAAAAGGACATGATTTTTTGGATATTCTTTAGTTTTTCCTTCTGGAAAAATGGCTTTTAATTGTCTGAAATGAGCGTTGTTTTCCAATCTTAGAATAATTTTGGTTCCTACTAACTTCAATAAATTAGTTAAGAACTAAAAATAATAGACCCTTTACCTATACATAAATACGATTTTGAAAATTACAGGCTATTTTATTATAGTTTTTAGTAAAAATAGGGGGGCTAAAATCTGGATAATAATTATAACTTTTGTGTAAAACAGTACGTTAGGTCCAAATTTTATATTCTAGCTTGGTAGGTAAACAAGTTGTAATACCTTCCTTCTTTTTTAATAAGTTCGTCATGAGTACCTTGTTCTGCAATATGCCCATTTTCTATTACTAAAATTTGATTTGCTTTACGGATAGTACTAAGTCTATGTGCTATAACAAAAGTGGTTCTTCCTTCCGTTAAGGTTGCTAAACTTTTTTGAATTAACGCTTCACTTTCGGTATCTAAGTTAGAGGTTGCTTCGTCTAAAATTAGAATTTTAGGATTTGCTAAAATTGCTCTTGCTATGGCAATACGTTGACGTTGTCCGCCAGAAAGTTTTACACCGCGTTCGCCAATTAAAGTTTCTAAACCTTCATCAAAACGGTCTGTAAATTCGTTTACATAAGCAGCCTTTACAGCTTCTTGTAATTCTTCTTCAGAAGCATCTGGTCTTGGAAAAAGAATGTTATTACGTATGGTTCCTTCAAATAAAAATTCATCCTGTAATACAACCCCTAAATGCTGTCTAAAGCTATTTAAATTTATTTTAGACATATCATTACCATCAACCGTAATAGTTCCAGATTCTGGATTTAAAAAAGTTGCCGCCAATCCTGCTATGGTAGATTTTCCTGAGCCAGAGCTACCAACAAGAGCTACCACATTACCCTGTTTCACATCAAAGTTAATATTATGTATAACTTCTTTACCTTCTTCATAAGCAAAAGACACATTATTAAAAACAATATCTCCTTTAATAGTGTCTAAAACGTTAGTTCTATTTTCTTCATCAGACTCAGGAGTCATATTCATTAATTCCTCGGTACGGTCTAGACCTGCTAGAGCTTCGGTAAGTTGGCTGCCAATATTACTCATTTGCACAATGGGAGCAATCATTAAACCAAGTAAAAAAGTAAAGGTTAAGAAGTCTCCCAAGCTAAGTTCTGCTTGCATAATTTTATAACCACCAATCCCCATTATTCCTGTGGTTGCAATTCCTAATAAAAAGGTAGAAGCGCTTGTCATAAAAGCAGTAGCTGTTAAGCTCTTTTTTACGTTCTGGAATAGTTTTTCTACACCTTCTTCAAATATTTTGTTTTCTTGTTCTTCAGCATTAAAACCTTTAATAACACGAACACCACTAAGTGTTTCTGTTAGCCTACCTTTTACTTCGGCATTAATTTTTCCACGATCTCTAAAAACTGGTCTAATGACCTTAAAAGCTTTTAAAGCAACAACCGCAAAAATGGCTAAAGGAATTATAGTAAACAAAGTCATGCTAACACTAATTCGCAATAATAGTATAAGGGATACTACAGCTGTTATTGTTCCGCCAACTAGTTGTACTAAGCCTGTTCCTATAAGGTTACGTACCCCTTCTACATCGCTCATAATTCTTGAAACTAATGCTCCAGATTTAGCATTATCAAAAAAACGAATAGGAAGAGAAAGCACTTTTTTTTGTACTTGTGCTCTAAGTTCAGATATTAAATATTGTGCTTGTACACTTAGTATTTTAGTTAAAAGAAAAGAAGTAATTGCTTGTACTGTAATAGCCAAAATTACTGCCCCAACTAAAAGCTTTAAAAATTCAATATCCTTGTTAGGGATAATATCATCCATTAAATATTTAAGAGAAAGTGGTGCTACAAAACTTGCTGTTTTACTTATTACAATTAATAATAAACCAATAAACACCAATTTTCTTCGTGGCCAAATAATGGTTTTAAATGCGGAATAAATGCTAACTTTTTTAGCTGCCATAGTAATGTAATTACAAAAGTTTGCAAGGTAACTTAAAAAATGGAGAAGAGATGTTATGGAATACCTACGAGGTTAATTTTAAGTAAATATTAGCACTTATTCTTTTGTAATAATTAAAGTGGCTTTAGAACCTGAAGATAAGAGCCATTTATTAGCATAGATTAATTCCCCTTTATCATCATACACATTTATTTGTGCTGTATTAGGAGCAGAAGAACCATTGTTTAATGCTTCAAAATCTATTCTATTAAACCCTTTTTTTAAATCTACATTTACACCTTTAAAGGCACTAGTTAAAAGAATGTTTGGGTCTGCAACAACATCATTTACCCAAATTTTTACGCGATCACCATCTACATATTCATGATCACGACAAACAATACCTATAAACTTTCCATTGTTTTTTACATCTCCTAAATACTGATCTCCAAAAAAATCTTTAGAGCCTTCTTTAGGTTCTCTAGGGCCAACTTTGGGATCTATTTTAAGGTCGTGTCCTGCTTGCACTAATTCCCTTTCAGGTAGCATTTTTACAGGTCTACGACCAAGAGAATCTTTAATATTTATATCTGGTTGTTTGTTAATTACTGAAGGGATGTTTAATACGGGACCTTTACTTTTTGTATTATTTTCTTCGGCTTTTATACTTAATGGATTTTGGGTAGGTAAATCACTCTGTGCATTCCCAAACTGAAATATCAGAAGAAAAAAGAAAATAAAAAATATTTTATGCAGGGGTTTCATTAAAGTGTAAAATTTAAAACAAAGATAGCAAATACCCTGCCATTGCATGTTTTACAAATAGTTAAATACCACTATACTTTCTTTTTTTGTAAAAAAGTATAGTGGTAAAATATTTTAGTCATTTGTTTCTGGAGATAAGTATTTATAAACAACTCCTGCTAAGATTGCGCCAATTATGGGAGCTACCCAAAATAACCATAATTGCCCCATTGCCCAACCGCCATCTGCAAAAATAGCCTGACTTGTACTTCTTGCAGGGTTTACAGAGGTGTTTGTAACAGGAATACTAATTAAGTGAATTAGCGTTAAGCAAAGCCCTATTGCTAAACCAGCAAGATATTTTGGCGCTTTAGAATGTGTTGCTCCTAAAATTACAAATAGAAAAATAAATGTCATTACGATTTCTGTAATTAAAGCAGAAGCCATAGTGTAATTTCCTGGAGAATGTTCTCCAAAACCATTAGCTGCAAAGCCACCAACTTCAAAACCGGGTTTTCCAGTAGCAATTATATATAAAACTCCAGCACCAGTGATACCTCCTAGGACTTGAGCTATTATATATGGAATTAGCTCCTTGCTACTAAAGCGACCTCCAATCCATAAGCCAATCGAAACAGCAGGATTTAAATGGCACCCAGAAATATGCCCTATAGCGTACGCCATAGTTACAACAGTTAAGCCAAAAGCAAGAGAAACCCCTACAAAGCCAATACCTAATTCTGGGAAACCTGCTGCGAGAACTGCGCTACCGCAACCACCTAAAACTAGCCATAATGTTCCAATAAATTCTGCTACTAATTTTTTCATGTTTATTTATTTAAGTTAATGATTACTATATGTTTAGTGTACTTAAATATATGAAAATATAGTGTAACAATTGCAGTGTATAAAATAGTTGTTTGTATGGCTTTACGCGATAATCGAGATATAAATGCTTTGAGGCTTGCCTCGAAATCAAAATTAGTTTCCTAATAAATGCTCGTGGGCTTGCCCCGAGGTTGTTTACTCTCCTAGTTCTGTAATTTTCTTTTCGTAAAGTTTTTTACTTTCTACAACAGCAACATTAAGTTCTTGCATAATACCTTCTACTCTTCCTTCTATGCTTTTCATTTGATCATTAATATTATCAAAAGAGTTAAGAGCAGCAGCAACTTCTAAAGCTTTAACAACTTCTACAGCATCGCCATGTAATATTCTAAGTTTCCCTATAGCTTTAGAGGTGTTTTCTAAAGTGGCATTATATTTTGTTTTTGCCTTACTAATAGCATTTAATAATGTTTTTTTACTGGTTTCATCACTAAGACTATTGGTTTGTTTTTCCATTGCTCCAAAAAGATTAGAAGCTTTTGTTTTTAAGTCTTCATACTCTTTGTTAAGATTTTCTACGCGTTTATTTACTTTTTCCCAATCGCCATATACTTTTGCAAATTCTTTGTCTTCATTTTTTGTGTCTTCTAAAGCACTTTTTAAAGCATTTAATGACTCTAGTCCTTTGTTAACATTTTTGTTTGCGTTAGATTTTTTCTTTTCAAAAGTGGAAACTTGCGATTTAAACTTGTCTTTTAAACGTATTAAATCTTCTGGGCTTTTATTTTTCCAACAAGAAACAAATAATAAAGAAATTAGTACAATAAAGAATGATTTTTTAAGCATGGTTTGTGTTTTATTATTAAAGATTGCAAAGTTCGGTTAAAATAAATTAACAGGGCAAAATAGGTAATAGTACTAAAAATAATGAAGGTTGTTAGATCAGGGTAAGTAATCATTACATTGTTATATTGACAATAAACAGCTTATAAAATTATATTATTATAATAAAACAGCAATATTTTTTTTAAAAATGACAAATATCATATTCTTGGACTTAGATACTATCTAAATTTATTGTGAATAAAATTAGTGAGTTATGGAAGTCAAAAAAAACCCAAAAGCAGATTTAAATAGAGACAGTGGCCTCTTTTTTGTAATTGGCCTAACTATAGTATTGTTTGTAACTTGGAGAGCCTTGGAATACAAAACATATACTAAAGATGACATAATTGTTGAGATGCTTAATGTTGCAGATGATTTAGAAGAAGAAGTGCCGCAAACAAAAGAATTAAGAGCAGAATTACCACCCCCACCGCCTGCTGCTCCAGAAATTATAGAGATAGTAGATGACACAGAAGATATAGAAGAAACTATAATAGAAAGTACAGAGTCTAGCGAAAATACTATTGTAGATTCTCCAATACTAGATGTAGATGATGTTGAAGTAGGAGAAGAGGTAGAAGAGGAAATAGTAGTGCCTTTTGCAGTTATACAGAATGTGCCTATTTTTCCAGGATGCGAAAAGTATACTACAAATGCAGAACGTAAAAAATGTTTTGCAAAAGGAATACAAGCACATGTTGTAAAACAATTTACATACCCAGAGAGTGCTGCAGATATGGGTGTAAAAGGAAGAGTTTTTGTAATTTTTGCTATTAACAGCAAAGGGTATATAACTGGAGTAAAAACTAGGGGGCCGGACCCAAGGTTGGAGAAAGAAGCTAGCCGTATTGTTAGTACATTGCCAAGAATGACACCTGGAAAGCAAAGAGGAAAACCTGTTACAGTACCATATAGTATTCCTATAAATTTTATTTTAAAATAATAACATTAATGATTTTTTGCTTGGTATTGGGATATTTTTTGAGGGCCCTCTAAAACTATTCTAACTATTTGTAAAGTGCCATCTTCTTTTGTAGCAATTTGCCATTTTATTAAAACTATTTTTCCATTTTCAATTTCAATGCCAGTAATACTTCTAGGATGTACACAACTACCATCATTAAAAAAGGGAATGTCTCCTGGTTCTGGAAAACGGGGTCTATGCGTATGCCCAACAACAGTAATTTTTAGATTATTTTTTAATATCCATTTTTTTATTCTTTTCTCCACTTTTATAAGCTCGGTATAGTTTTTTGCCGGGCTTGTTGGGTCTGCTATGCCCCATATTTGCAGTGGTTTCCAAAGTACCCTTACAAGAAACCTACCCCAGCGCCAAAAAATATAATTCCACCAATCTGCTTGGTGTCCATGAGTTAAAAAAATCTCTTGATTAGTTTCTTTGTGTTTTAGAACAACGGCTTCATTGTATACAATGTCTTTAAAAAGTTCTTTGTCTTCTGCATCAATAGGTTCAAAATAACTAGACAAATGTTTTTTTACATATTCAGGGTCTTTATAAACCATATCATGGTTTCCCCAAATCATATGTAATCTATTAGTTAAATGAAATTTTTTAAGCAGTTTAAAAATACTTTTATGCGCTTCAAAAATAGATTTAAAATGTATGTTCTCCCATAATTCATCTCCATCTCCTAATTCACAATAATTAAACCCTTCTCTGTAATAATGACTTAGTGCATGGTAATATATATTTCTGTTGTTTGCAAAATCATCAGCAAAACTATTATCTCCTCTATGACAATCACTAAATAGTATAAATTTTGAAGAATCATCAAAAGGGACAATTTTCGCATTTTTATAAGCTTTTGTTAATCTAGAAAAAGAAGACATAGTATTAATTTTTAGATAAATATCCGAAAAACTAGGTAACAACACCCTTTTTAACATAGTTAAAACCTGTGTTTTTTGTAATTTTGTAAGTAAATAACCGACTCAAAGGGATATGATAAAAACTCTAGACAAGTTAATGCCAATAAAGCATGTTATTAGTTTTAACAAACTTTTAACGCATTATGAGGAAATAGAAAAAGGAGATGATGCATTTTTGTCTGCTAGAGCTTCTCATATTTTAAAGTCTCAAGAGCCATTTCCTGAGCTTAGAGATGGTTTTACAGATGTATCTCTCTTACTAAAACACAGAGATATTATAAAAAAAATATTACAGGATACCTTTTCTGAAGTATTAACAGGGAATGAAATAAAAGTAGCCTCTTTACCATACAATAACGTAATTTTTAATTCTTCTAAAAGGTTCCAGAATATACTAAGAGATGCTGGGGAAGATTACGAGCCATCTATAAGCAATATAGATAATGGTAATGATTATATTATGGCATGTATAGTTATTTTAAATTTTTACTATGGGTATAATTTAGATTTTAGAAAACCATTTTTTTATAATATACCGGATAAAAATGGTGTTATGCACCATTATAGAATACTTTACAATGCCGATTTTTTAGAACTATTGCCTACTGAGAAAGCTAAGGAAATTACTAGAAAAGATGTAGATGAGCTTTTGGCAAATCCTGATAATGTAGCGTTATGGATGGAGAAAATACCACCAGAAAGCTTTATTTCTAAAGGCTTTGTTATTTCTAATATGTTTGATGTTACTACGGAGCATTCTATATCTCAAATAAAATCACAATTAATAGCTAGTGATAAAAGAGGAAATGAAAATTTTATAGATAATTTACAAGAAATTTTTAGATCATTTTTTAGGTTACCCGATATAGAAGTAGGTTTTGTAGTATATAATTCTAGAGACAACCAATTAGAGCCAGTATATGGTAAAAATGTAAAGAGTTTTATATTAAACGGTATGAGGTCTGCAGAATGTAAAGATATACTATGCGAAGAGTCTTATTCTAAGCTACTTAATGAAAATAGCTACTTTACAATTCCTAATCTTGAAGAGTATAACAAAGCTACAAATGGAGCTGCACCATATGAGGTTCTTAATAAACAAGGAGTAAAAAGTGTAATTTTTGCACCAATTGCATCTGAAGGAGAATTGTTAGGTGTTTTAGAAGTAGTTTCTAATAAAAAGAATGTTCTTAATGGTGTTAATGCTAATAGGTTAGATGATATTATGCCCTTTATAGTATCTGCGGTAGTAAGATCTAAAAATGAAGAAGAAAATTATATTGACGCTATTATACAAAATGAATGTACCTCTGTACATTCTTCTGTGTATTGGAGATTTAGAGAAGAAGCAAAATTCTTTATTAAAGACCAATTAGAAGGTTTGCAACCTTCCTTTAAAGAAATTACATTTAAAGATGTATTTCCTCTTTATGGGCAAATAGATATAAAAGATTCTTCTAAAGCAAGAAATATAGCTATTCAAAAGGATTTACTTATACAACTTACACAAATTAGTAAGGTTCTTGAAAATACTTGGGAAAAATATAAATTACCAGTCTACGAGGAGTTATTGTTTAGAGTAACAAATCATTTAGATAGTATAAAAGAAATGCTCTACACCAATAGTGAGCAATCTATTTTTGATTTTGTTCAAGATGAAATAGTTCCAGTTTTTAATCATATTAAAAGTTTAGATAAAGATCTTGAAAAAAAGGTTTTAAAATATGAAAGCGGAATAGATTTAGAAACTAATTCATACTATGATCATAGAAAACAATATGATAATAGTGTAACTTTAATAAATAAGAAATTAGCATCTGTATTAGATAAAAAACAAGTAGAAGCACAAGAAATGTTTCCACATTATTTTGAGCGTTATAAAACAGATGGCGTAGAGCATAACATGTATGTTGGTGCTTCTATTTCTGAAGGTAAAGAGTATAATCATATATACCTTAATAACTTAAGATTGTGGCAATTACAGGTAATGTGTGAAATGGAAAATAAGCACTACCAATTAAAAAAGGAATTGCCGGTACCTTTAGATGCTGCCTCATTAATTTTAGTACATAATTCCTCTTTGTCTATAAGGTTTAGAATGGATGAGAAAAAGTTTGATGTAGATGGTACTTATAATGCACGTTACGAAGTAATTAAAAAGAGAATAGATAAATCTTACATTAAAGGAACAAATGAAAGGCTAACACAAACCGGAAAAATTTCTATTGTGTATTCTCAAAAGAAAGACGAGTTAGAGTATTTAAGATATATTAAGTTTTTAAAGTCTAAAGGATACTTTACAGATAAAGTAGAAATAGTAGACTTAGAAGGGTTACAGGGGGTTTCTGGTCTAAAAGCAATACGTGCAGAGATTTTATATAAAACAGATAAATCTTCCAAAAAAACATATACGTATGCAGATTTAATGGAAGAATTAAAAGAGTAATTAAAACTTTAATTTGCTACAGGCACAAAGTATTTAAAAGAAATAGCAAAGGCTAAAACAGATAATACCATACCAATCATAAAAATGGTATAGGTCCATCTTAAAATTTTGTACTTTTTATTTAAAACCAATCCAAGAAAATATAAATCTTTGGTTAAAGAAGAATAGATGTAATCTTTGTCTTTTACTAGCTCATTAATTGCCCATTCATATTGTTCTAATTTCATTTTATGAAAATTACCAAAAAACAAAAGGTTTACTTTTTTTTGTTTCACATCATCTTCGGTAAATTCTCCACTGGTAACATTAGGTCTAGTAGCTAAAACAGCCAAAACCATAGAAATTACACTAAAAATAACGAAAATTATGGTAGGGTAAATTAAATAACTATTAGAAGGGTTATCTAATTTAGGAATAAGATTAGATAGTGCTAAAGAAATAATAATAGCATTAACAGACAGTAAAATATTTGCTTTAGTATCTGCAATGTTACTTAGGGTTATATGGTTTTTTAACGTAACTCTATATAATGTTTGTATTCCTCTATCTGGGCTTTCACTCTTATAAGAAGCTTTTAATGCTTCTTTTTTTGCAATAGCTTTGTCTTGCTTTTTTTCTTTAATAAGTTTTTTTAAATTTTTGTCTTTTTTTGGCTGCCAATTTTCTATAGCATAATCTGTATAATACCTATGTTCATTTCTAAACATTTTAATATTTAGATTCAACCATTCTCTATAGGTGTATGTGGCAATGTTTAACAAACGAAGTTCTTCTCTTAAAAACTCAGAAGTTTCTAAATAACTACTTTGCGCAAAATGAGAAGCATCTGCATCTCTAAGAATTTTTTCTTGCAAAGTCTTAGGAACGGCTAAGCGCTGTGTTGCCATTATACACTGGCTAACTTTTTCTAATAGTTCTGTGTTATAGTTTTGGGTATTAAGAAAATCTCTTGCAATTTTGCAGCTATTTTCCTCATGGTTATCTTTACCTAAAGTATAGCCAGTATCATGTAACCATGATGCTAAAATTAGAACTTCTTTTTCAGTTTCAGATAAATCACTGGAATCTAATAATTCTTTAGTACTTTTAACCACTCGTTGGGTGTGGCGTAGATTATGATAAAGGTAATTGGTATCCAGTTTATTAGATAATAATTCTTCGACAAAATGTTGTGTTTTTTCAATTATTCCTGTCATAATCCTAAGCTATAATATTTTTACAAAGTACAAATTTTATATTGAAGAGCATAGTTATGAAAAAATATTACTTAGGATTACTATTTATAATACTTTTAGGAAGTTGTGCTACAAAAAAAGAAAAGTATGTTAGCAATGATAGTGCTATTGATGTAGCTACAAATAAAGAATTATCGCATACCTTTTATTTAATTGGAGATGCAGGTTTATCTCCAGAAAATAAGCTTAATCCAACCTTAAAACTATTTAAAGAAAGACTAGAAAAAGCAGAAGATAATAGCACCGTTTTATTTTTGGGAGATAATATTTACCCTGCAGGTTTACCAGATAAAGACAAAGATGTTAAAGGTCATAAGATTGCAAAAAATCATTTAGATGCACAATTAAAAACACTTTCTAATTATAAGGGCAATACAATTTTTATTCCTGGGAA
Organism: Maribacter vaceletii; assembly: GCF_003634105.1. Lineage (GTDB taxonomy): Bacteria > Bacteroidota > Bacteroidia > Flavobacteriales > Flavobacteriaceae > Maribacter_B > Maribacter_B vaceletii. The sequence goes on from NZ_RBIQ01000007.1 coordinate 1,468,008, forward strand.
TCATGATTGGTATAATGATGGATTAAAAGGCCTAGAAAGAGAAGAAAAATACATACAAGATGCATTAAAGAGCAAAGAAGTTTTTTTTCCTGAAAATGGTTGTCCTATAGAAAAAATAGAGATTAATGAGAAAGTTGTAGTAATAGCAATAGACTCTCAGTGGTATTTAGCCAATTGGGATAAACACCCAACAATGAATGATGATTGTGAGATTAAAGACCGTGAAAAGTTTTTTCAAGAATTAGAAGGGTTAATTAAGAAGAATGAGGATAAAACCACCATAATAGCTATACATCATCCAATGTTTAGTTATGGTGTACATGGCGGGCAAACTTCTTTTAAAAAGAATATATATCCAGGACATACAAGAATTCCACTTCCAATATTAGGTTCTTTTATTAATGTTTTGCGAAGAACAACAGGGGCTTCTATGCAAGATATGAACAACCGTAAATACAGAGAGTTAAGAAAAAGGATAGTAACTTTAGCACAGTACTCTAATAAAGTTATTTTTGCTTCAGGTCATGAACATACCTTACAGTACATAGTAGAAGAAAACATACCTCAGATAGTAAGTGGTTCTGGGGCTAAAGAGGAAGCATCTAAGTTATTAAATGGCGCTAAATTTTCTACAGGAAAAAATGGATATGCAGTATTAGAAGTTTATAAAGATGGCTCTTCAAGAGTGCGTTATTATGGTATTTCTGAAAAAAACACAGAGAAATTTTTATATACTTCAGAAGTTTTGCCATCGCAAAGAAAAGAAAATAAAAGAGCATATAACACCTCTTTTCCTCCTTTAGTAGAAGCATCTATTTATAGTAAAGAAGAGGTGGAAAAATCTAAATTTTATACATGGTTTTGGGGAGAACGTTATAGAGATATTTACGGACAAAAAGTAGCAGCTCCTACTGTAAATCTAGACACACTTTTTGGAGGTTTAAAAGTAATGCGAAAAGGAGGAGGCCACCAATCTAAATCATTACGACTAGTAAATAGTAAAGGGCAAGAATATGTTATGCGCGCTTTACGTAAAAGTGCCGAAGTTTATTTGCAAGCTGCAGCTTTTAAAGACCAATATATAATTGGAGATTTTGAGGATACCTATGTACAAAAAACACTTTTGGATTTTTATACAGGTTCACACCCATATGCGCCATTTACTATTGGTACTTTGTCTGATGCGGTTGGTATATACCATACAAATCCTGTTTTATATTATATTCCTAAACAACCGGCAATTAAAGAGTATACAGATGAGTTTGGCGATGCGTTGTATATGATAGAAGAGCGCACAGATGATAATCATGGGGATAAAAAAAGCTTTGGTTTCGCTAATAAAATGAAAAGCACAGATGACTTACTTAAAAAGTTACGAAAAGATGAAGACTTTAAAATAGATAAACAAGCTTATGTAAAAGTTCGCCTTTTTGATATGCTTATTGGAGATTGGGATAGGCATACAGATCAGTGGCGTTGGGCAGAATTTAAGGATAAAGAAACAGGAGAAACTATATATAAACCTGTGCCTAGAGACCGCGATCAAGCTTTTTCTATAATGGGAGACGGTGCTTTTATGAGTTTCGCAACAAGAGCAATACCATCCTTAAGTTTAATGGAGGGTTTTAATAATGAAATAAGAAATGTAAAGGGTTTTAATGGCTCTCCTATGACATTTGCTTTAGATATGACTTTGTTGCCAGAAACAACCTTAGATTTATGGTTGCAACAAGCTAGATATTTACAAGAAAATATTACAGAAGAAGTAATAGATCAAGCTTTTTTAAATTTTCCGAAGGAAGTACGAGGAGAAAAAACAGAAGAATTAAAAAGCATTTTGCTTTCTAGAAAACAACATTTAATAGAAACTGCTAAAGCCTATTTTAATTTATTGAATAAATTTTCAACAATTACTGGGACAGATAAAGATGACTATTTTACGATTACAGGACAGGGAAGTAATAGTATAAAAGTAGAAGGGCATCGTATTAAGAAAGGAAAAAAGACAGATCAATTTTTTAGTAAAGTTTACAGTAAGTCTACCTCTAAAGAAATCTGGATTTATGGCTTAGATGATGATGATTATTTTGATGTAAAAAATATAACTAAAAGTATGCCTAAGCTTCGTATTGTTGGAGGTCAAAATAATGATATTTATGATGTAGTAAATAGTAAAGGAGTTTACCTTTATGATAATAAGCTTAAAAAAAATACTTTAAAAAGTATAAAGGGGGCTAAAGTACGTTTTACTACAGATTATGAAACTAATACATACCAGCCTATAAAATATAAAACTAGTAATAACCAATTAATTCCAATGGCAGGCTATAACCCAGATGATGGGTTTAGATTGGGCATCTCTAACACTTATGTTTATAACGGACTTAGACAAAACCCTTTTACAAGAAGGCATATATTAAACGCACAATTTTATTTTGCAACTAGTGGTTTTGATATTTTATATAAAGGGGAATTTGCAAATATATTTGGAAATGCAAATTTAGAAGTATTAGCAAAGTTAACTAGCCCAAATTTTAGTGTTAATTTCTTTGGTTATGGTAACGATTCAGAAAATTTAGATAATGATTTAGACTTAGATTTTAATCGTGTAAAATTAGAAACATTTAAAGCCGCTCCTTCCTTAGTTTGGAGGGGAGAACTTGGTTCAAAATTTAGAACAGGAGTTACCTATGAATCTATTGAGGTAGAAGAAACAGAAAATCGTTTTATAAATACATTTTTAACCTCTACTAATATTGATAATAGTAAAAGTTTTGTAGGAGTAGATGGGGAATATACCTATAGTAATATAGATAATAATGCGTTTCCAACTATGGGGATGGCAACATCATTACATGCAGGTTATACAACAAGTGTAGATGGTAAAGCGGAGAGTTATGGGTTTGTTATACCAAGTATTTCTTTTAATTATAAATTAGTTCCTAGTGGTAGTTTGGTATTTGCAACAAAATGGAAAGCTCATTTTAATATTGGAAATGGGTATGAATTTTACCAAGCAGCAAGTATTGGCGGTTTAGATGGGTTACGTGGTTTTAGAAACCAAAGGTTTACTGGGAAAACTGCTTATTATCAAAATACAGATATAAGATACAATTTAAGAACAATGAAAACAGGAATAATACCAATTACTATAGGGGTTTATGGTGGTTATGATTACGGTAGGGTATGGTTTCCTGGATTAAGTTCTAACCAATGGCATACTTCTGCAGGTGGAGGTTTTTTCTTAAATGCTTCAGATGTAGCCTCAGCTAGATTTGCTCTTTTTAATAGTGAAGATGGTGTCCGTTTCTCTTTTGGAATTGGGTTTGGTTTCTAAAAGTTATTTAAGTTTATAGGAATACATATTTCTTCCTGTAGGCCCTTTTTTTTCATCAGATAATAATAAGGTACTCTGATTTAAAAAACAAACAGATTCTAATTGGTTTGTAGATTCTAAATCTATAGTTTCTACTTTTCCTTTAGAAAAGTTAGCATCTTTAAAGTCGGTTATAATAAATAACTTTCCATAGCTTAATAAAACTAATTTAGAGCCATCTGGAGCTAAATCTGCAGAAGTTATCTGGCAGGTGTTCCAATCATTACAAAAGTTTAATGTATCTACTAATTGTGCTTTATGATTTCCGGCAATAGAAGGTATTTTATAAACAAAAGCTTCCCCATTAAATGGGTGAGCACGGTTTTTAGTTATTAAATATAAAAAGTTGTTGTAATAAAAAATAGCCTCAGCATCATAGAATAAATGGGTTTTTTTAGGAGGAAATTTTTCTTGTTCTGGATAATAAAAGTGTATTGCTTCAGCATTAATTTTATCTCCTTTTTCTATTTCAGGATTTGGGATTTTATAAATAACTAAATCTTTACGTTTATTTTCATTATTGCCAGTATCAGCAATATAAACATTGCCTTTATTGTCTTTAGTAAGATCTTCCCAATCTTTATTTTTTCGTTTTTTTACTTCTAGTGTTTTGGTAATTTTACCTTTAAAGTTTGTTTGATAAATTTTATTTTTATTTCCGCTATCTTCCACAAACCATGCATGAGTATCAGAGAAAGAAACAATACCGGAATTTTCGCTTAGTTCTTTTGGTAACTCCGTAATTAAAACTAGTTTGTCAGAATTATTGCAAGTATTTAAGCTAAAAATTGTAATAAGAAAAAGTAGAAACTTGAACATTGCATTGTTTTTTTAGGATAACATACCCAAAGTTAATTTATAAAAAAGAAAAGGGCTTTAGTTTCTACTTTGTTTAACATCAATTTATACAAGTTTGTGACAATTTTAGTTTTTAAATAATATGGTTTTTTAAGACAAATTCATTTTATAGACAACTAAAATAAAAATGGGATTAGTAAGTACACTTACTAATCCCATTTTTATAAAACTATTTTTATGTATTAGTTCCAAAACATAGCGTAAAGAGCTACTAAGACAATCATTACGGCAAAAGAACCAATAGTAAATAAAGACGATGTTTTAAATAGATCTCCAGAAAGGTTAATTCCTTTTTCATCGTCTTTTCCATTATTCTGCATATAACTTAATATAGCAATAACTAACATAGTTAATAAAGTAGTATATCCCATTTGATCCATGAAAGGAACATCAACAAATAAGGCACTTGTAGACCAACCATTAGGTGCTACTTTAAAGTACATAGCAATAGGAATAGAAACTAATGCCCCAATAATGGCAGCTTTGTTTGTTGTTTTTTTCCAGAATAGCCCTAAAAGGAAAACCCCAAGAATACCTGGGCTTACAATACCTGTATATTCTTGAATAAATTGAAAAGCTTGGTCTATACCTCCAAGTAATGGAGCCATAATAGAAGCTATAATTAATGCAACTGCAGCTGAAATTCTACCAACATTTACGGTTTTTTTGTCGCTAGCATTCTTGTCAATATATTGCTTGTAAATATCCATTGTAAAAATGGTAGATGTTGAGTTTAGCATAGATGCTAAAGAAGAAACAATAGCAGCAGCAAGTGCAGCAAAAGCAACACCTTTTAATCCTGTAGGTAAAAATTGTAATAACCATGGGTATGCTTTATCGGCTTGATCCAAGGAAGGTAAATTCTTTAAACCAGCTTCTCCAAGGCTTGCCAAAATTTCTGGGTCGTTAACCATTACATATGCAGCAATACCAGGTAAAACAACAATAACAGGTATTATTAATTTTAAAACAGCTGCCATAAGAATACCTTTTTGAGATTCTTTTAATGATTTAGCAGCAAGTGTTCTTTGTATAATGTATTGGTTAAAGCCCCAATAGTATAGGTTTGCTACCCATAAGCCACCAACTAATACTCCTATTCCAGGTAGGTTTTTGTATTGTGGGTTAGATTTATCTAAAATCATAGCAAACTTATCAGGAACAGCATTATATACAACTTTTACACCTTCTATAACTCCTTCTCCACCAGATACGGTATTTAAAGCAAGGTATGTAGTTACTAAACCACCTAAAACTAAAAATACTACTTGTATCACATCTGTCCATGCTACGGCAGATAATCCTCCGTATAAAGAATAAGCGGCAGCAAATAAAGCTAGTCCTATAACACCATAAACCATTGGTATTCCCATAATAGTTTCTAAGGCTAAAGAACCTAGATATAGAACAGAAGCTAAGTTTACAAAAACATAAAGAGCTATCCAGAATACAGCCAATATGGTTTTTAAGTTTGTAGAGAATCTTTTTTCTACAAATTCAGGAATTGTGTATAGTCCTTTTTCAATAAAAATGGGAAGAAAATATTTTCCAACTATAATTAAAGTAAGGGCTGCCATCCACTCATAAGAGGCTATTGCTAAGCCTAATGCAAAACCGGAACCAGACATTCCAATAAACTGTTCTGCAGAGATGTTTGCAGCAATTAATGATGCGCCAATTGCCCACCAAGGCAAAGATTTACTTGCTAAAAAATAATCTTCAGCGTTTTTTTGATGGCCTTTTTTATCACGAGATACCCAAAGACCCACTCCTAAAATTAATACAGCATATGCAGTAAAAATAAAATAATCCCAAAATTCAAATGCAGTGGTCATAATTTCTTGTTTGGTTGTTAAATTGTTTAAAAAATTATATAAGTGTTGAGGCTTATATAAAAGGGGTAATAAATGTACAATATACGGTTAATATTAATAATGGTAAAAATTAAGCGATTTAATTAACATATTGGTCTTTTTTTTAACTTTTTTAGTGTCAATTCATAATATCTAAGCTCTTTAATACAAAAACAAAGAGAAAATTACATGTGGAAGATTGTAAATCGCTAAAAATCAGTACTAATTATAAAATATTTTCTTTTAAAGAATGAATAAAAATAGTAAATTCTTATTTCTTCCTAACTAAAAAGTTCGGACTTTTACATCTCTGAATTTAAAGGAGTTTAAATACTTATTTTTAAATATATTTTATGCAAAATATTGGTTTTATTTTTGATTTAGATGGTGTTATTGTTGATACTGCTAAATATCATTTTTTAGCTTGGAAAAAACTAGCGAATGAGCTGGGTTTTGAATTTACCATAGAGCAAAATGAAATGTTTAAAGGGGTGAGTAGAAAGCGTTGTTTAGAAATACTATTAGATATAGGAAAAGTAACCGCAACACAAGAGCAATTTAATACTTGGATGCATGATAAAAATGTAGATTATTTAGCATATATAGAAAAAATGGATGCTTCAGAAATTCTTCCAGAAGTACCTAAAGTATTAGAATTTTTAAAGAAAAATAAAATACCAATAGCGCTTGGTTCTGCCAGTAAAAATGCAAGACCAATTCTAAAAAAAGTAGGTTTGTTAGCGTATTTTGATGCTATTTTGGATGGTAATAATGTAACTAAAGCAAAACCAGACCCGGAAGTATTTTTATTAGCGGCAAAGGAAATAAATATAGCTCCAGAAAATTGTATTGTTTTTGAAGATGCTGTTGCTGGTATTGCAGCAGCAAATAATGCAAAGATGACAAGTATTGGTATTGGCGATGCTAGTATTCTAGTAGAAGCTAAGTACAATTTTAAAGATTTTACAGAAATGTCTTTAGATTTCATTAAAGAATTAATAGGTAAAAAATGAATCAGGATTATATAAAATCAGACCATTGGTCTATCATAGAAGAAGGCTTTAATGCAGAAAGAGTAAAATCCTCTGAAAGCCTATTTAGTATTGGCAACGGAGCCATGGGGCAACGTGCAAATTTTGAAGAAAACTATTCTGGCGAAACTTTTCAAGGTAGTTATATTGCAGGAGTATATTATCCAGATAAAACACGAGTAGGTTGGTGGAAAAATGGATACCCAGAATATTTTGCCAAGGTTTTAAATGCACCTAACTGGATAGGGATAAATGTTTTTATAAATAATGAACCTTTAGATTTAAACACATGTAAAGAAATTTCCGATTTTAAAAGGGAGTTAAACATGCAAGAAGGTTGGTATAAAAGAACCTTTAAAGCTACACTACCCAATACTATTAAAGTAGAAGTTGCTATTACTAGGTTTTTAAGTTTGGATATAGATGAGGTAGGTGCAATTTCGTATTCCATAAAAGTAATAAACCAAGATGCTAATGTAAAGTTTGTACCATATTTAGATAGTGGTATAACAAATGAAGATAGTAATTGGGACGACAAATTTTGGAACACAACTGTAGTAGAGGACTTTGAAAATAGAGCTTTTATTACTTCTCATACCATGAAAACCAATTTTAAGGTATGTACTTTTATGCAAGCTAATGCAGTTTATAAAGACAATGAAATTATCGCAACTAAAGGAGATAGTTCAGAGACTTTTATAAGTGCAATTATAGAAAAAGAAGTAGAAAAAGGAGAAGAAATTACTTTATATAAGTTTGGTGGTTATACCGTTTCAACAAATCATGAGAATGGGAAATTACAAGAAGCTGCAAATATTGCTTTAGACAAAGCTTCTGCATTAGGGTTTCATAAATTATTAGAAAAGCAGAAAAATGCTTGGGCTAGTATTTGGGAAATGAGTGATATTTCTATCCTTGGCGACGTAAAAGCGCAACAAGCCATTCGTTTTAATATTTTTCAATTAAACCAAACATATTTAGGAACAGATTCTAGGTTAAATATTGGGCCAAAAGGTTTTACTGGAGAAAAATACGGTGGCAGTACCTATTGGGATACCGAGGCTTATTGTATTCCGTTTTATATGGCAACAAAAGACCAACAAGTTGCAAGAAAATTATTAAAATATAGATATAACCATTTAGAGAAAGCTATAGAAAATGCCAAAAAATTAGGTTTTGTAAAAGGTGCTGCCCTTTACCCAATGGTAACTATGAATGGCGAAGAATGCCATAACGAATGGGAAATTACTTTTGAAGAAATTCATAGAAATGGAGCCATAGCTTTTGCCATTTATAATTATTACAGGTATACGGGAGATTATAGCTATATCCCAGAAATGGGTCTAGAGGTGTTAATTGGTATTAGCCGTTTTTGGCAACAAAGAGCAAACTTTTCTTCTGCTAAAGAAAAGTATGTAATTCTAGGTGTTACAGGTCCTAATGAGTATGAGAATAATGTAAACAACAATTGGTATACTAACTATATTGCTAAATGGTGTTTAGATTTTACTACAGCACAACTGCAAAAAGTAAAAGAAGAATACGCAGAGGAGTATGCTAGAATTATAGATAAAACTGCGGTATCAGATGCAGAGATTAAGGATTGGAAAACGGTTGCTGGTAAAATGTATTTCCCATATTCAGAAGAAAATAATGTTTACTTACAACAAGATGGTTTTTTAGATAAAGAATTAATAAAAGTATCTAATTTAGATACATCTCAAAGACCAATTAATCAAAAATGGAGTTGGGACAGAATTTTACGTTCACCCTATATAAAACAAGCAGATATTTTACAAGGTTTTTATTTCTTTGAAGACCACTTTACACAAGAAGAACTAGAGAAACATTTCGATTTTTACGAGCCATTTACAGTACATGAATCCTCCTTGTCTCCATGCGTGCATAGCATACAAGCTGCTAAATTAGGAAGAATGGGGCAGGCATATAACTTTTATTTACGTACATCCCGTTTAGATTTAGACGACTATAATAAAGAAGTAGAAGAAGGTTTGCATATAACCAGTATGGCAGGTACTTGGATGAGTATTGTAGAAGGTTTTGGTGGTATGCGAATACAGGATAACGCCCTTTCATTTATACCACAAATTCCAGAACAATGGTCTTCGTATTCTTTTAAGCTTAACTTTAGAAACACCATTATTACAGTTACGGTAAATACTAAAGAAACAAGCTTTAGTATTTTAGGAGATCAAGAAGTTACTATACAAGTGAATCATAAAAAGGTAGTACTTATTCCCGGAGAAGTAGTAAAAGTTACTAATTAGTATAACCACATGGCAAAGAGGAAAAAAGCAACAGTATATCAAGTTTTTACTAGGTTATTCGGGAATACAAATACTACGAATAAACCTTGGGGAATTATAGAAGAAAATGGTGTGGGTAAGTTTAATGACTTTACCACAAAAGCATTAAAAAGCATTAAGGATTTAGGAATTACCCATATTTGGTATACAGGAGTGCCACACCATGCTGTAATTAAAGATTATACTAAATACGGAATTTCTAATGATAATCCAGAAGTTGTTAAAGGTAGAGCAGGTTCTCCTTATGCAGTTAAGGATTATTATAATGTAAACCCAGATTTGGCAATAAATCCAGAAAATAGGTTAGAAGAATTTAAAGCTTTAATAGACCGTTCTCATAAAGCAGGATTAAACGTTATTATAGATATAGTGCCAAACCATGTGGCTCGCAATTATAAAGGAGAAACTAATCCAGATGGGATTGTAGATTTTGGTGCAAATGATGATACTTCTGTAGAATATCATAAGAATAATAACTTTTATTACATTCCTGGGGAGGAGTACAAATCGCCAAACTGGAAAGACGGACTTTTACCTTTAGGAGGAGAAATTCCAGAAGATAAAATAGAACCCTTTAAAGAGGTTCCTGCCAAGTGGACAGGTAATGGGTCTCGTTTAGCACAGCCAAACATAAATGATTGGTATGAGACCGTAAAAATAAATTATGGAATAAGACCCGATGGTACGTATGATTTTGATACGTTACCAGACTATTTTTTTCATAAAAATTACGAGGAACATTATACATTTTGGAAAAATAAAGAGGTGCCAGATTCTTGGATAAAATTTAAAGATATTGCCTTATACTGGCTAAATTTTGGTGTAGATGGTTTTAGGTATGATATGGCCGAAATGGTTCCAGTAGAGTTCTGGAGCTACCTAAACTCCCACATAAAAATGCAAAAAAATGATGCTTTTATCATGGCAGAAGTGTATAATCCAGATTTATATAGAGATTATATTCTCCTTGGGAAAATGGATTATTTGTATGATAAAGTAGAGCTCTATGATGGTCTTAAACATATTATGAAAGGCTATGGCTGGACAGACCATATCGCTGTAGTTCAAAATAATCTAAAAGATATTGAGCATAACATGCTTCATTTTTTAGAAAATCATGATGAGCAAAGAATAGCAAGTCCAGAATTTGCAGGTAAAGCAGAAATAGGAAAACCAGCTATGGTAGTTTCTGCAACATTGAGTACTTCACCAACTATGCTTTATTTTGGACAAGAAGTAGGGGAGCCAGCAAAAGAAAATACAGGTTTTGGAAGCGCTTCTAGAACCTCAATTTTTGATTATGTAGGAGTCCCAACTTTTCAAAGATGGGTAAACAATAAAAAGTTTGATGGCGGGCAATCTACAAAAGAAGAAAAAGAACTAAGAGATTTTTATAAAAGACTATTAAATGTTACTATAAACAGTAGTGCTTTAATGGGGTTTTATCAAGAAATACATTTTTATAATAAAGAAACTACTAAAGATTATGATCATCGCATATTTTCTTTTGTACGTTGGGATAAAGAAGAAAAACTGCTAATTGTTTCTAATTTTGATGCAGAAAAAACCTATAATTTAGATTTAAAGCTGCCAGAAAGTATGGTAACTTCTTGGGGTTTAACAGATGATACGTATGAACTTGTAGAAAAACTATACGGAAAAATTAAACCTCCTTTAGAAGTAAAAAATAAAGAAGGTCATATTAAAATAGAATTACTTCCATTAGAATCTTTTATCTTTCAGCTTCAATAAACAATATAAAACAGATGTTAAAATATTGGTTTAACCTTGTTTTATTATTTTCATTTAGCTGTATACCAATGAATAAACCTTTAGTGATAGGGCATCGTGGCGCCATGGGTCACGAAACCGAAAACACCATAGCCTCTATTAATAAAGCCCTAGAGATGGGGGTAGATATGATAGAGATTGATGTTTTTAAAATTAAAAGCGGAGAAATTGTTGTTTTTCATGATGATACTTTAGAAAGACTAACCAATGGAAAAGGGAATATAGAAGAGTATACTTTAACAGAGTTAAATAAACTTACTGTAATAGGAAATCATAAAATTCCATTGTTAACAGATGTCTTAGAAACAATAGACGCACAAGTACCTTTAAATATAGAACTTAAAGGGGCTAATACCGCCAAAGATGTTACTACTATTGTTTTAGAATATGTAAAAGATAAAGATTGGATATTAAACGATTTTATTATTTCTAGTTTTAATTGGGAAGAGTTAAAAATAATGCGAGATACCAATAGTAGTATTCGTATAGCAGTTTTAACAGAAGAAACCCCAGTAGCTGCAATCCCAATAGCAAAGGAGTTACATGCAGAAGCAATTAACCCTAATTTTAAAATGTTATCCTTAGAAATAGCAAATACTATAAGAGATGCAGGTTTTAAAATTTATACTTGGACAGTAAATAGTCCGAACGATATAAATTTGTCAAAAAGATGGGCTGTTGATGGTATAATTACGAACTTTCCAGAACGAGTTAACTAATGTTTGATGTTTTAATAATAGGAGGCGGAGCTTCTGGCTTTTTTGCTGCCATACATATTGCAGAAAATAACCCTAATCTAAAAATAGGAATCCTAGAGAAAGGAAAAGATGTTTTATCTAAAGTAAGAATATCTGGTGGAGGTAGATGTAATGTTACACATGCCGAGTTTGACCCAAAAGAATTATCCAAGAATTACCCAAGAGGAGAAAAAGAAATTTTAGGGCCTTTTCATACCTATTGTAGTGGAGATACCGTGGGTTTCTTTTCAGAAAAAGGGGTTAATTTAAAAATAGAAGAAGATGGCAGAATGTTTCCAGAATCTAATTCTTCACAAACTATAATAGATTGCTTTTTAACCGAAGCCACCAAACTTGGAATCAAAATTATTACACAAAATGCTGTGGTAAATTTAGAAACCTTACCACAAGAAAAAGGTTGGAAAATAACTTGTGTTAAAGAAATTTTTGAGTGTAAAAAATTACTAATTGCTACAGGTAGTAGCCCTAAAATATGGTCTATTTTAAAAGGACTTGGGCATAAAATAGTGCCTCCAGTTCCATCCTTATTTACGTTTAACACAAAAGATAGTCGTATTTCTAATATCCCAGGAGTAAGTACAAATGCAAAAGTAAAAGTAGTATCTAAAAATAAGGTTTCTACAAAGATTACGGTACCTTTAAAAAGTGCTCCAAAACAAGAAACTTTATTAGAGACTGAGGGTCCAGTATTAGTTACACATTGGGGATTAAGTGGCCCAGCAATTTTAAAATTATCGGCTTGGGGAGCAACTATTTTAAACAATTTTGATTATAAGTTTATGATTGTCGTAAATTGGTTGCCAGATTTTCATGAAGGGGCTATTGTAGATTATTTAATGCAGATAAAAGAGGTAGAAGCAAAAAAAACTATCCTTAGAACAAAAGCTGTAGAGCTTCCTCGCAGACTTTGGGTTAATCTTGTAAAAGCATCAGGAATTAACGAGACCTTAAAATGGGCAGATGTTACTAAGAACCAATTACAACTTTTAGCGGATCAATTAACGAACTGTAAAATAAAGGTTGATGGTAAAAGTACCTTTAAAGAAGAGTTTGTAACTGCTGGCGGGGTAGATTTAAAAGAAATAAATTTTAAAACCTATAAAAGTAAAAATTTGCAAAACTTGTATTTTGCTGGCGAAGTAATTAATGTAGATGCTATTACTGGAGGGTTTAATTTTCAGAATGCATGGACTAGTGGGTATATTGCAGCGCAAGGAATTACATCAGAATTTTAAAAATATGAAAACCTATATAGCTTTACTTAGAGGAATTAATGTAAGTGGCAAAAAGAAAATTATAATGGCCAATTTGCGACTTCTTTTAGAGAAAAATGGTTTTAATAATGTACAAACCTATATTCAGAGTGGCAATATTGTTTTTAACACATCAGAAGAAAATAAAAGTAAATTAGAAGATAGAATAGCAGAAATAATTAAGAAAACCTATGATTTTGAGGTTCCTGTGGTAGTAAAAACAGGAGAAGAAATACAATATATACTTACAAATAACCCATATAAAAACCCGGAAGATTTAAATAGTAATAAAATTTACTTTGTCTTATTAAAAGAAGAATCAAAAGACGAAAATAAAGCAATATTAAACGCTATTTCTTTTGCAAATGAGACTTTAGTAATTACTCCTAACTGTGTGTATTTAAGATGTGCTTTAGGAGCAGGTAAAGCTAAGTGTACCAATAATCTAATAGAGAAAAAGCTTAAAGTATCTGCAACTACTAGGAATTATAAAACAATGCTAAAATTGCAAGAGATGGCATTAGTTTAATTCCCATATTTTATAATTTAAGATGGTAGCAAAACTTACCCAAATTATATAGGGTATAAGCATGTAAGCAGCAGTTTTGTTTACAATTTTAAACCACTTAAAAGTAATTAGAAGCATAATTACTAGTGCAATAATTATAAAAAGAGCCCATAATGGCTGTTTTAGTCCAAAAAAAACAATACTCCACAAGGCGTTTAATAATAGTTGAAAACCAAAGTGATATAGGGCAGTTTTTACCCATATATGATAAAACCCTCTTGCCCAAACCAAACCAGCAGATATTCCCATTAAAATATAAAGAATTGTCCATACAGGAGCAAATATCCAGTTAGGAGGGTTAAAGCTAGGTTTGTTTAAAGTAACATACCAATCATTCACGGAACTTTGCGTGGCAAAACTCGATAAAAAGCCTATTATAAGACAAAGCAGAACGCTAATTGCAATATAAAGTAGTTTCTTTTTCATATGGGATTGGTTATGTCTAAAATAGTAATTTATTTTAACTAGTTGCCAATTTATAAGTGGTTAAACTATCTTTGTTAAAAAATAAACGGAATGACCGAAAAAGACTTTATTCCTTCAGAGTATACAAAATTAATAGCGAAAGGAGAAGTAACTTGGAAATCGCCAAGTAATATAGCTTTAGTAAAATATTGGGGTAAAGAAGCTAATCAAATTCCAGCAAACCCGTCTATAAGTTTTACTTTAGATACTTGTGCAACTACTACTAAAGTAACTTATAAAAAACTCGAAAATAAAGCACAAGATTTTTCTTTTGATTTATTTTTTGAAGGAAGTCTTAAAGAAGATTTTAAACCAAAGATTCAAACTTTTTTTAAGAGAATAGAAGACTATTTGCCTTTTTTAAAAAACTATCATTTTAAGATAGAAACATCCAACTCTTTTCCGCATAGCAGTGGTATAGCTTCCTCTGCTAGTGGATTATCTGCTTTAGCATTAGCGCTTATGTCTTTAGAAAAAGAACTAAATCCAGATATAAACGAAGACTATTTTATTAAAAAAGCTTCTTTTTTAGCACGTTTAGGATCTGGTAGTGCAGCACGCAGTATAGAAGGCGATGTAGTGCAATGGGGAAACCATGAAGGCACTACAAATAGTTCTAATTTGTACGCCGTAAAATACCCTTATAAGGTGCATACAAATTTTAAAAAATACCAGGATACAATTTTGTTGGTAGATAAAGGGCAAAAAGAGGTGAGCAGTACCGTAGGGCATAATTTAATGCACGGGCATCCTTTTTCACAACAAAGATTTGCTCAGGCACATGATAATTTAACAAAGTTGAAAGAGGTATTTGCAGAAGGAGATTTAAAAACTTTTATAGAAATTGTAGAAAGTGAGGCATTAACCTTACATGCCATGATGATGACGAGCTTGCCTTATTTTGTGTTAATGAAGCCAAATACATTAGAGATTATCAATAAAATATGGGACTTTAGAAAAAGAACAAATACACATGTTTGTTTTACTTTAGATGCAGGAGCTAATGTTCATGTGTTATATCCAGAATCTGAAAAAGAAGAAATAATGCAGTTTATTAAAGATGAGTTAGTTGCATTTTGCCAAAACGGGCAGTATATTTGTGATCAAATAGGTTTTGGTGCAAAAAAAGTGTAAATTATTATCATATAAGTGTATGGTAAACGTTATAAAGTCTGTTTTGAATCAATTTTTATAAAATGAAAGGACCTTTATTTTATTCTAAAATATTATTATTCGGAGAGTATGGTATTATAAAAGATTCCAAAGGCTTGTCCATACCTTATAATTTTTTCAAGGGAGCTTTAAAGATGGATGAAAACCCATCAAAAGAGGCAATAGAGTCTAATCTTCATTTAAAGAATTTTGCTGCCTACTTAGAGAAAATAGAAAAAGAGAGTCCAGAATTATTTTCATTTAATTTTAAGGCTTTAACTAAAGATGTAGATGCAGGAATGTACTTTGATAGCTCTATACCACAAGGATATGGTGTTGGGAGTAGTGGAGCTTTAGTAGCTGCAATTTATGATAAATATGCCACAAATAAAATTACAGTATTAGAGAATTTAACAAGAGAAAAATTGTTAACTCTTAAGGCTATATTTGGAACAATGGAGTCTTTTTTCCATGGAAAATCTTCAGGATTAGACCCTTTAAATAGCTATTTAAGTTTGCCAATTCTTATTAATTCTAAAGACAATATAGAATCTACAAGTATACCTTCACAAAATAAAGAAGGTAATGGTGCTGTGTTTTTACTAGATAGTGGTATTATTGGAGAAACAGCTCCTATGGTAGAGCTTTTTATGGATAAAATGAAAAGTGAAGGCTTTAGAAGTATGCTTAAAGACCAATTTATAAAGCATACAGATGCTTGTGTAGAAGATTTTATTAATGGCAATGTAAAATCTTTATTTGGTAATTTAAAGCAACTTTCTCATGTTGTATTAGATAACTTTAAACCAATGATTCCTTCTAAATTTCATAGCCTTTGGAAAAAGGGAATTGAAACAAACGATTACTACTTAAAACTTTGTGGTTCTGGTGGTGGCGGTTATATTTTAGGATTTACACAAGATATAAATAAAGCAAAAAAAGCACTTAAAGGGCATCAATTAGAAGTGGTTTATAACTTCTAAATACAACACATGCTTTCTAGAAAAAACAAACAACTATTTCTTAAGTTATTAAGTTTGTTTTCAGTTGTTCGTGGCTACAATATTTTAATGGTAGTTCTTGCGCAATACTTAGCTTCTATTTACATTTTAGCACCAAATTTACCTGTTAGAGAAGTAGTTTTAGATATAGATTTGTTTGTTATTATTCTAGGATCTGCATTAGTTATAGCTAGTGGTTATATTATTAATAATTTTTACGATTCGGAAAAAGACTTAATAAATAAACCAAGAAAAACAATGTTAGATCGGCTGGTAAGTCAGCGTTTTAAATTAACTACTTATTTCATATTAAATTTTTTAGCAGCTTTTGCAGCAAGTTATGTGTCCTTTAAGGCAGTTTTATTTTTTTCGGCCTATATATTTGGCATTTGGTTTTATTCTCATAAACTAAAAAGGATAGCATTTATTGGTAATTTTATTTCGGCAACCCTTGCAATTGCACCTTTTTTTGCAGTTTTTGTGTATTATAAAAATTTTGAAAGTGTAATTTTTGTACATGCTATGTTTCTTTTCTTGTTAATATTAGCAAGAGAAATGATTAAAGATTTAGAAAGTATGAAAGGAGACATTGCACAAGGGTATAAGACTATTCCAATTTTGTATGGCATAAGAGTGTCAAAATTTTTAATTGCTACTTTAATAGTATTAACGCTAATACCGTCTTTATTATTAATTACAAAATTTAGTGTTGGTTACATGAATTTTTACTTTATAGTTTGTGTTGTATTATTAATTTTCTTTCTAGTATTATTATTAAATGCACATTTAAAAAAACACTTTGTGTGGCTTCATAATATTCTAAAACTAATTATTATAGTAGGTGTTTTTAGTATCTTGTTAATTGACATTGATTTGGTGTTAAACAGGATATTATAGTTTAAAAATTTTATTTTTTAAGTATAACTATATAGGCAACATCCATTTATATACCTTTGCAAAAAATTATTAGTATGGCAAAGTCAGGTTCAAATGATAGAAAGAAGTTTTCAGGAAAGGGAGATAGAACTTTTAAGAAAAAAACGTATGGTAATAGTCCAGTTAAAAAGCAAGCTGCGCCAAAGAAACCATCGGACCCAAACTCTATTCGCTTAAATAAATATGTAGCAAATTCTGGCGTATGCTCTAGAAGAGATGCCGATATCTATATCTCTGCAGGGAATATTACTGTAAATGGCAAACCTATTACAGAAATGGGATTCAAAGTAAAACTTACCGATGAGGTTAAGTTTGATGGTAGACTTCTGAATCCTGTAAAGAAGGAATACGTATTATTAAACAAACCAAAAGATTTTTCTACTACAGTAAGAGATGATAGGGGTAGAAGAAATGTTGCAGGATTAATTTCTGCTGCATCTGATGCCAAGTTACTTCCTATAGATAAAATGGATAAAAGTTCTACAGGGCTTTTATTATTTACAAACGATGGAGATTTAACAAAAAGGCTTAAAAGTCCAATCAACGGGCTTCGTAAAATATATCATGTTGTTTTAGATAGAGACCTTAGAAGTGTAGATTTAAAACGAATTAAAGAAGGATTAACCGTTGAGGAAAAAGTAGTTCGTGTACAAGATGTTAGTTTTATAGATGATTCGCCAAAACGTGAAGTAGGAATAGAAATATTTAGTTCTAGAAACCGTATAGTAGAGCGTATTTTTGAAGAGCTAGATTATAAAGTAGAAAAGATTGATAGAGTAGCTTATGCTGGTTTAACCAAAAAAGATTTACCAAGAGGGCACTGGCGCTATTTAACGGAGCAAGAAATTATTAATTTGGGAATGATTAAATAACAAAAAAGTAAGGTTAAGATAACTTTATAATAGTATAATTGCCAGATATTTGCAGTGCTACTTAGCGTATTAAGTAGATAAAAAAGCAAGCCTTAAGACCGATATTCGTATCGGTTTTGTCGTTTTATATATTTGGGTTTTATGTTAGTAATTGCTCAAAAAAACCACCTATTTCTTTTTCCTTATTTACAAAGTGTATCTCAAGAATCCATTCTCTTTTGGCACCGCTTTTATCAAACTCATTTAAATTTTGATGATTATCTGGATGAATGTAATTGGATTTATCTTCTTTTTCTAGTTTTTCGTGCGGAAAATGGCCAATTATATGACCTGCTATTTCTCCACCAAATTCCCAGCCATAATTTTTAGCAGTCCGTACTGCATAATTATAAAGTTCAGCGCCTGTTATTTCTTTTTTGGATGTAAAAAAGGCCTTGCAATCTTTCCAAGCCAATTGAATATCGTCTTTTAGTTTATGTTTTAATATATCTGTGCCCAAAACATAAGTTCTTCCAAAATCTGCTTCCCACTCGTCAAATATTGGCCCAAAATCAATAAATAAAATATCATCTTTTTGGATTGTTAAATTTTCAGGATTTTCGTCATAGGGTTTTAGTGTATTTTTTCCTGCCCTTATAATTCTTTTATGCCAATACTTTTTAATACCATATAATTCAAAGGCCAAATTAAATATCTCCGTATTCAATTCTTTTTCTGACTTGCCAGGAACTATAAGCCCTTTTTCTTCAATTTGAACAAATAATTCCGATGCCTTCTCTTCAGCTTCAATTAAATTAGTAATCATTTATTTCTTTATTAAGAATAGTTGTAAAAAGAATTCTAAAGTTACCACAAATTAAGAGGATAGTTCAATATTAATTTCTTCTAAAGCTTTTTTAAAGGAAGAAACAGAGATGTCTACATCTTCTTTAGTTGTAGCCCATGAACAAACACTTATACGAATCACTTTTTTGCCTTTCCAAGTAGAACCGCCAACCCAACATTTTCGTAATTCTTGAATTCTAGCCAAAGTTTTATCGGTAAGATCGTCTGTTTCACAAGAAACCATAACTTGGTTAAACACCACATCATTAAGTACTGTAAACCCATTAATATTACTTAGCTCTTTAGAAAATTGTAATGCCCTTTTATGCATTTCTAGAATCATTTCATCAATACCATTTTTACCCAAGTATTTTAAAATTGCCCAGAGCTCAACTATTCGGGCACGTCTAGACATTTCGGGTGTATAAAAAGTACCATCTCTTTCTTTACTGGTTACAATGTAACTTCCAGACATATGTAAGGCACTCATTAAAGCTTCTTTATCTTCACAAAGAACAATACCATTATCATACGGAGTGTTTAATGTTTTGTGTCCATCAACAGCCCAAGAATTTGCTTTTTCTGCCCCTTTAGTTAAGTGTTTAAGTTGGTTTACAGCGCCAGCCCACATTCCAAAAGCACCATCAATATGTACCCATGCGCCAACTTTATTGGCTTTTTTGCAGATCTGTTCAAAATCATCAAACGATCCGCTATTTACATTTCCTGCTTGTAGAATTAGTAAAGTTGCATTATCCATTTCGGGAATCCTATCCGGAATTATTCTACCTTGATTATCAACATCTACCCATTCTATATTATTTTTTCCAAAGCCTAACAGACTAATGGCTTTTAAAACGGTAGAGTGCGCATGTTTTCCGGTAATTACTCTAATTTTTGGAGCGTTTGAGAAGCCTTGGTCATTAATATTCCAACCTTGGTTAGAAAGCAATCTATATCTTGCAGCGGCTAACCCGCAAAAGGTAGCCATAGAAGTACCGCTAACAAAACCCGCTACCGTACTTTCCGGAAGATTAAAAAGTTGTTTTAACCAATTTTCTACTACGGTTTCAAGTTTTGAACCTATAGGGGATAACACATTCATGGTTGGTGATTGGTCCCAAAACGTAGCAAGGTTTTTTGCCGCCAAACCTATAGGAACAGAACTACCACATACAAACCCAAAATATCTTCCGCCCATATTGGCTACTGTGGCCGGAGAACCATAGGTATTTAAATGTTCTAAGATAGTATTTGCTTCTGAAGTTGCTGTTGGCATATCTTCATCAAAATTGGCTAAATCTTCTAAGGCTTTTTTTGTAGGATATACATTTCTGTCGAAGACATTAGTTAAATACTCGTATCCTTTTTTTTGAGCGGTTTGGTATATGCTAACATCTTGTATATCGGCATACATTTTATCTTGAATAGTACCTTTTTTTTCCATAATTAGAGATTATAATAAATTCTTATCAAAGATGTTTTAAATAAAAATACCATAACAGATGCAGTTTTTGTAATTTTAACCAGTACAGATAATTTTTATTAATGAAAAATACTTCCAAGACCTTCTTATATAACAATATTGCTTCCGCAATTGAAGAACAAATTAATAGTGGAGTTTTAAAATTGGGGGACAAATTACCATCTGTTAGGATTCTTAAAAAAGAATATGGGGTAAGTGTAAGTACTATTTTAGAGGCATATTATAGACTAGAAGCTAAAAGTTTAATAGAATCTAGACCCCGATCTGGTTATTACGTTATTTTTTCAAAAGATAAATTATTAAAAAGCCCGGAAAAGACTGCACCTAATTCTAAAGCTTCTCATAAAAGTAAAGCAGAAATAATTATAGATTTTTACCAAACTATAAATGAAAAAGACATTGTAAATTTTTCATTAGGAGTACCAGCTCCTGAACTTTTACCAGTTGCCAAACTGAGCAAAACAATGCATGAAACGATAATACATTTAAAAGCAGGAGGCACATATTATGATACAATACAGGGTAGTGAAAACCTTAGAAGACAAATTGCACAAAGAACGCTCTTATGGGGAGGCAATTTAAAGGAAGAAGATATAGTTATTACGGCAGGTTGTACTAACGCACTGTCCTTATCATTAATGGTAGTAACTAATCCAGGAGATACTATTGTAGTAGAAAGCCCAGTTTTTTTTGGAATATTGCAATTAGCAAATACTTTGGGTTTACGTGTTATAGAGTTACCAACAGAATCTTCTTCTGGAATGGATTTAAATGTTTTAAAAAAAGTATTGAGAAAGCAAGATGTTAAGGCCATAGTTTTAATCTCTAATTTTAATAATCCACTTGGGAGTATTATGCCCGATTCTCATAAAAAAGAAATTGTAAAAATTATTAAAGAATACCAAATACCATTAATAGAAGATGATATTTGTGGTGAAATTTATTATGGAAAAAATAGGCCAAGTACTTGTAAATCTTTTGACGACAGTGGATTAGTAATGTGGGTTGGTTCATTTTCTAAAACTTTAGCAGGTGGTTACCGTGTAGGGTGGGTAGCACCAGGGAGATTTTTAAAAGAAATTTTGCGTTTAAAACTCTGTTTATCTTCTTCTACAACAACAATTACGCAAGAAACAATTGCTAATTTTTTAATGAAAGGAAGGTATGATTATCATTTAAGAAAGTTAAGGCAAACGTTACACGCCAATAGCCTAAAATATATTACTACAATAGGAGAATATTTTCCAAAAGATACAAGAGTAACAAAACCACAAGGAAGTTTTCTTTTGTGGGTAGAACTTAATCCTAAAATAAATGTAAAAGAGGTATTTAATAAAGCAAAAGAAAAAGGGGTGGTTTTTAGTCCGGGTACTATTTTTACACTACAAAATCAGTATCAAAATTGTATGCGTCTTAGTTATGGTTTACCGTGGAGTATTGAAGTTGAAAAAGCTTTAAAACAATTAGGGAAACTTTTAAAAAACAGTAGCCTTTAATAAAAGACCTTTGTCATTGTAAATTTTCCACTCACCACTTTTTTTACCATCAAGATAATTTCCTTCGTCATGGATTTTACCATTTTTGTAAAAAGACGTCCACCTACCGTTAGGTTTATTATTTACATAATTTTCTATATGTGATATTTCTCCAGAATCGTAATAAGATTTCCATTCCCCTGTAGCTCCTTCTGGATTATAGATTCTTATATATTTTAGCGTACCGTCTTTCGCATAATGCTTCCAGACACCATCTTTATTATTGTTTATATGGTTTCCTCCAAAGTATAATTGTCCGTTAAAGTGGTAGGCTTTCCATTCTCCGTCTAAAATATCATCTTTAAAAGTTTCTATTTTAAATACTTTACCGTTGCTATAATAGCGAGTCCATTTTCCGTTTTTTTTATTATTAATGAGCTGTCCTGTTAGCATTACATCTCCATTTTCAAAAAAGTCCTTTACATCTATAATTTCTTTCTCATAAGAAATAGTAACGCCTGTTTTTTCCCTGGATTTGTTACTTGTATTACAGCTCTGGAACAGCATAGAAATTAATAGTAAAAACAGATAAGTTTTCAATGTATATTTTTTTAGAGTGAGTTCCATTCTTCCCAATTATGAGGTTCTTTTCTTCCATCCCAAAAATACTTAAAAGGTAAGGCACTTTCTTGCCATGGCGCTAATGGGTATATATCGTAATTGTCCTTAAAATCATATAAACCATACGTAGGGTTATCTCCCCAAAAGAACTCAAACTTTACTGTTTCCTTAATCTCATTAAGATATACACTGCCAAGTATTACATGGTGGGTAGATCCGCTAACAGGTGCAGTAAATGCCTTGGCGCCTTCAATTTTTAAAATTGTACCAAGAGGGATTTTATAAATTGGGTTAGAAGATTCATAGAAATTAGAATTAGTCAGGTCTATAATATAAGGGTTTTCTAAAGAGTGTTTATGTATGGTTATATAGCATTCTTGTTTGGTTTTTAAGGCTTTATTGATAATAGTAGTATAAGGGTGCTTGTTAGATAGGTCTTTAATTTTTGTTCTAAAACTTAAATAAAAAGACCCAGCAATTAGTATACTTCCAATAATTAGTGTTCCAATAATTATGTTTTTTAAACTCATAAAAAGTAATTTAATCTATTGCATACCCATCTCCAAATTGGTAACTTAAAATAAGTCCATGGGTATTTCCTAGAGGAGAATCATTAGTTGCCAGATTGTAATTATAGATTGCTCTTACATTATCAAAGACATAAATACCTGCTAATATGTTTATAGAGTTATTGGTTCTATAGCCAGTACCAATTTCAAATTTATTTCTAAAACTTACGGCGACATTAATATCCGCTTGTAACGCGGCACCATCTTCATATTTTAATAATACATTAGGCTTTATCATTAAATCTTGAAAACGATTGTTAAAGAATCGATATCCGAAGTAACCGTAATAAGGGCTGTTTAAGTTTATATTATCATCTGTAGCTAATGCATCTCCTAAAATATTTGGAGTAGAAACGCCAACATAAAAAGAAGCATGATTAAATAAGAAGCCTAAACCAATAGTAGGTATAGAACCATTAATATCTTGTGCAAAATTTTGATCTCCAATAATACCTAGCTGGGTTAAATTATCTTGGTATTGTTGTAAACCAGCTGTAATGCCAAAAGATAACACTCCAGCATCATAAAGTTGCCAATAGGGTCTATTACTCTTAAAATCGAAAAATATTTTATAAGAATAAGAAGCAAAGAAACTGGTTGACGTAGTCACGCCAATTTGATCTCTAATAATACCTGCTCCTAAACCAACTTTGTTACGATTAAGAGAGCCATGACCACTTAGAGAAAATGTTCTTGGACTACCATCAAACTGATTAAAAAAACCAGAATTACTCATGGAGAGTTCTGTATTTTCTGTTAAGCCAGCATAGGCTGCATTTATGATAAACGGATTATAATTATATTCTGTAAATGTTGGTGTTTGTTGACTCCACATTACATTACTTGATAAGATAGACAGCAAAACACCTAGTGCTAGCGTGCCAATAGTTTTGTTTATTTTCATTGGTTTAACGCTTTATTACTACGTATCCTTTTGTTTTTCCTAGAATAGTTTCTCCTTCAACTTGAATATTAAAAAAGTAGGTCCCTTCTGGTAATTGGCCAGCACCCATTTTTGTTTTTAAATTGGCATCGCCACGGAAAACGGCAGAATTATTATCGTAATTTTTTATTTCAAATACGGCATCTCCCCATCTATTGTAAATCATCACTATATTTTCAGGGTAGTATTCTATATTATCAATATGCCAGTAATCATTAATGCCATCCCCATCTGGAGAAAAACCATATTTAGTTTCATCTTCTGGAATAACTGTGGTAAAAGATTGTTCTTCACATTGTATGGCATCTCCTTTACTATTGTATGGTGTAATAGTCACATATATTTGCGTATCAAAAGGATATTCTTCCATTGGGGCATAATTTGTATTAGTTCCCATATCCAAATTATTTACAATGTCAGTTCCGCCAGGAGAGGTCCCTAACGATAAACGATAACCATCAGTTTTTTCTACTTCTTCCCAAGAAATACTACTTTCTAATGGCACCTCATTTTCACCATTAAAAGGACTGGATAATTGGGAGCATGTAGGAACTATAATTTCGGTTTCAAAACTTTCGGATGTACATCCAACGGCTTCACCAGAGGTATTATAAGGAACAATAGAAACGTATATTAAACTCTCAGAAGGTAAATCTTCGGCAAAAGTGTAACTAGTTAAAGAAGCTACATCTTCATTATTTACAATTTCTGTTCCGTTTGGAGATATGCCAACTGAAATTCTATATCCATCTGCGTCAAAGCTCGGATTCCAGGAAATGTCAGTCAAAACAGAAACTTCAGTTGCATTGTTTAATGGAGACATTAAATTTGTACAAGGTGGTATTGGCCTTACCGTAAAACTTTCTGAGGTACAACCAATAGCATCACCAACTTCATTATATGGTATAATGGTAACTGTAACTACTTCTCCTGGAGCAAAATCATCAGAAAAAGTATGTGAATTACCAGTTACTATTAAGTCGGTTTGGTTATTGGCAGTTGTATTACTTCCCGTAATACTTAATTTGTAGCCATCTGCATTAGTTGCCGTATTCCAAGTAATTTCATTTACTTCTGTTACCACAGCGTTATTTAATGGAGCGATTAAGTTAGTACATAGTGGTACAGATTTAATAGTGAATGTTTCTGCGGTACAACCTATGGCATCCCCAACTTCATTATAAGGAACTAATGTAACTGTAACAGTTTCTCCTTGTTCAAAATCGTTTGTAAAATTGTAAGTAGTACCTGTAGTAATATCTAAATTGGTCACATTATTTGCAGTACTACTACTTGCGGTAACAGTTAATTTGTATCCATTAGCATTACTGGCAGCATTCCATTCTATATTGGTAGCAACAGCTACATCTGTAGTGCCATTTGCGGGTGTTATTAAATTAGTACAGGTTGGAACGGGTTTTATGGTAAAGCTCTCTGAAGTACATCCAATAGCATCACCAGCTGTATTATATGGTACTAATGTTACAGTAACAGTTTCTCCTTGTTCAAAATCGTTTGTAAAAGTATAAGTAGCTCCAGAAGTAATATCTAATTCGGTTACATTATTTACAGTACTAGTACTTGCATTAACTGTTAACTTATAACCATCAGCATCAGTAATAGAAGTCCATTCTATAGTTGTATTAACAGCTACATCTGTAGCGCCATTTGCTGGTGTTATTAAATTAGTACAGTTTGGAACAGCTTTTATGGTAAAGCTTTCTGAAGAACAACCTATAGCATCCCCAACAGAATTGTAAGGTATAATGGTTACTGTAACGGTTTCTCCTTGTTCAAAATCATTTGCAAAAATGTAAGTAGTGCCTGCAGTTATATCTTCATCCGTAATATTGTTTGCAGTGCTACTACTTGCTAAAACAGTAAGTTTATAGCCATCTGCATTTGCGCTTGCGTTCCATTCCAGATTAGTAGCAAGAGCAACATCCACTGCTCCATTGGTAGGAGTTGTTAAAGTTGTACATGTTGGTACCGGTGGAGGAATAATTGTAAAACTTTCCGAAGAACAAGGCCCTACAGCATCACCAGTGCTATTGTAAGGTACAATAGTAACCGTAACGGTTTCTCCTCTTTCAAAGTCATTAGCAAAATTGTACGTAGTACCTGTAGTTACATCAAAATCTGTCAAATTATTTGCAGTACTATTACTTGCTGTTACGGTTAATTTATAGCCGTCTGTATTACTGCTCGCATTCCATTCAATACTGGTGTCTACGGGAACATTTGTAGCTCCATTTGCTGGAGTTGCTAGTGTGGTACATAAAGGAGCACCATCGGTAGTAAAACTTTCTTCAGTACAACCAACAGCATCGCCATTAGTATTATATGGAGTTACTGTTACATAAATAACTGTACTTTCCGGTAAATCGGAAGCAAGGTCATGTGTTAATACATTAGTTACATCTCCAGAGTAAATATCGGAACCTCCACTAGAAGTACCTACAGATAATTTATACCCTGTAGCCGATGTTAACTCCGTCCAACTCAAATTAGTTGCTGGGTCTACGGCAGTAGCGCCATTAATTGGTGCTGTTAGCGTAGTGCAAGATGGTGGACTAGTTGAGTCGCCAGTGGTAAAAGTTTCTTCGATACAACCCGTTGCATCCCCTTCAGCATTATAAGGAATAATGGTTACATAATGCATTCTAGCTTCTTGTAAATCAACAGGAATATCATAGGTATTAGCGCCAACAACATCTGCATTGTTTACTATTTCTATACCGCCAGAGGTAGTACCTACAATTACTAGGTAACCTGTAGCATTAGAAACGGCTGTCCAACTTAAATGGGTGTCAATTGCAATATCGGTAGCACCGTTAACAGGGCTAGTTAAGTTTGTGCAAGTTGGTGGAACAGGAATTATCTCGGTATGGAAACTTTCTTCGGTACAGCTATCTGCGTCCCCTTCATCATTATAAGGAATTATAGTGACGAAAATATCACTATCTTCAGGTAGGTCGCTAGTAAAATCATAACTAGTAACATTATTTACATCTTCTGCATTAAGAATATCACTAGCTCCAGTAGAAGTTCCAACTGTAATTTTATATCCATCCGCATTGGAAATAGGATTCCAACTCAAATCACTAGTTACGGCTACATCTGTTGCAGCATGTAACGGCTCGGTTAAACTGGTACATTCAGGTATGGTAGCAGGACTACTGGAAATAGTAAAGCTTTCTTCGGCACAAGGCCCCACAGCATCTCCTTCTGTATTAAAAGGAATCAAGGTTACGTAGATAGTATCTCCAGTATTAAAATCTGATGCAAATTCGTATGAAGTTTCATTGGTAATGGTAATATTATCTACAATATCATTTCCGCCTGCAGTGGTGCCCACCGTTAAGCGGTATCCTTCTGCATATAAGGCATGCTCCCATGTAATGTTGGTGTTTACAGGTACATCTGTATCGCCATTGAGCGGAGATGTTAGTAGCGTACAATCTGGTATTGGGCAATCGCGAACATCTTGGTCAAACGTCCATCCAAAATTATCGATCATAGACTGTCTTTCTTCCTGTGCATCGCAATACGGTAAATCTTCTGCACCAAGTGTAATACCAGTAGTTAAGTTTTGCTCGGACCAAGCAATTAAAGTAGTATCATAATTTTCTCTTATGAGTGCAGTATTATCCAGCATATCTCGCATATCGGTAACACCATTAACATCCCAATCCGCTAAACTTTGGTTTAAAGCAATGGCATTATCGAACATAGAACGCATAGTTACATTACCAGGATTCCATAAATCCATAGGTTGGTTGTATGCCGATGCATTTCTAAACATATAGTCCATATTGCTTACACCCGCTATACGCCAGTTATTTAGGTCTTGGTTAAAGGCAGTTGCGCCACTGAACATTTCTTCCATGGTGGTTACGCCTCTAACGTTCCAATCACCAATGTTCTCATTAAAAGTACTTGCATCTTTAAACATGTCTTCCATAGTGGTTACAGAAGCTACGTTCCAAGAGTTCATGGTTTGGTTATAACTGGTAGCACCATTAAACATAGCTCTCATAGTAGTTACAAAAGAAACATTCCATGGGTCTATGTTTTGGTTAAATGCTGTTGCTCCACTAAACATTTCTTGCATAGTTAAAGCTTCGCCTGTATTCCAATTCGATATTGGTTCATTAAAAGCCAAGGCATTTTTAAACATGGCTTCAAAATTGGTTACTACCGCAGTGTTCCAATTATTTAAATTTTGGTTAAATACTGCAGCATCTTCAAACATAGATTCCATTAGTGTTACTGAACTAACGTTCCATGTATTTATAGGTTGGTTGAACAATGTAGCATCTTCGAACATTTGGCTCATATTTGCTACGGCACTCACATCCCAATTATCTAAAGATTGATTAAAAGTTCCTGAACCTCTGAACATGGCTGACATGTTTACAACAGAATTTACATCCCAACTATTTAAGGGCTGGTTAAACGCAGTTGCATAGCTGAACATGTACGATGTGTTTAAAACATTGGTTACGTTCCAACTGTCAATATCTTGATCAAAAAGCGTAGAGCCGCTAAACATACTTCTCATATTGGTTACGTTACTTACGTTCCAATTACTCAATGGTTGATTAAATAATGGTGTAGTACTGAACATAGATTCCATGTTGGTTACATTGCCAACGTCCCATGAATTTAAAGGGCTGTCATATGCTCTTGCTGTATTGAACATTCCTCTCATACTGGTAACATTACTTACATCCCAATTATCTATGTTTTGATTAAAAAGTTCGGCTGAATTGAACATCTCCTCCATACTGGTAACATTTGTAACAATCCAATTGTTAAGTGGCTGATCAAATAATTCTGCCCTTTGGAACATAGATCTCATTGCTGTTACATTAGAAACATTCCATGAATTAAGGGGTTGGTCAAAGGCATCAGTATTAGCAAACATGTATTGCATTGAAGTAACGTTTTCAACATCCCAAGTATCAATATTTTGATTAAATGCCTGAGCGGCGTTAAACATATTATCCATTGTGGTTACATTGCTTACATCCCAATTATTTAATGGTTGATTGAAAATGTATGCCTGATAGAACATATTGCTCATATTCGTAACATTACTAACATCCCAATTATTAATGTCATTGTTAAAGAGCCATGCCCTTCTGAACATACGAGACATGTTTGTCACTTGAGTTAAATTAGGGATATCTGTAGCATTGTACTCCATATTCTCACAGAAATAGAAAGCCTGATTCATACTTTGCCAGACTTGGTCACCCCATTGATCCATAGAAATAAGTTTAAGGTTATCTTTATTACTTGAATCTTGACGGAACGAAGGGAAATCTCCAATAATTGCAATGGTATAAATTCCTGGAGTTAAGTAAGTATGTGTTATATCTGTAGAAACATTATTATCATATTGCCCATCTCCCCAATCAATATTGAAATCATAGGTTAAATAATCAGGATAACCATCATTTAGCTCAATTCTATATTGATTAGCTGCGGTAGAATTGGAATCTAAATTTCTAGTATCAATAGTGATTTTAAAAACATCGGTTCTGTTTACCCAACTCTCAACTACAGTAAAACTAATTTCTTGACAGCCTACGGCATCCCCTTCTCCATTATAAGGTACAACGGTAACATATACTGTATCATTAGCCATAAATTCATTGGTAAAATCTAAACCAACGGTATTACCTACATCATAATTATTAGCGGTGTTTCCTCCAATAGTGGCATAATTTCGTACGCCACCACGTTCAATTTCTAAAGTAACTTTGTAACCTGTAGCATTTGGAGCAGGATCCCAACGAATATCACTATTCGCAGGCGTAGCTGTATCACTGGCATGTGGCATGGTAATTTCAGTACATAACACATAAGAACAATTAACGGCATCTCCTGTAATGGTCCACCCATCATCATCTATTAAACTTTGTCTTTGGCTTAAGGCATCACAATATTGTAAGTTTGTTGCACCTAGATTTATTCCGGAGTTTACAGTTTGTGCAGACCAAGCTATTAAAGTATTGTCATAATTTTCTTGTGATAAACCACTATTTGACAACATATTTGCCATGTTGGTTACAGAAGAAATATCCCAAACACCCAAGTTTTGGTTGAAAGTGCTGGCAGAAGTAAACATACCAGACATATTGGTGATACTAGATGTATTCCAGCCCGTTATATCTTGATTAAAAGAACTTGCACGATTAAACATATTTTGGAAACTAGTAACATTGCTGAGGTTCCATAAATTTAATGGTTGATTGAAACTTGAAGCCCTATCAAACATTGATGAAACATTATCTACATTAATTATATTCCAATTGTTTAGAGGTTGATTAAATACCTGTGCCCGTTGGAACATTGTAGACATGTTTGTGACACTACTAACGTTCCACCCACTTATATCTTGATTAAAAACATCTGTTTGCGAAAACATACCTTGCATATTGGTGACATTGCTCACATCCCATCCGCTAATATCTTGGTTAAAACCAGAGTTGTCTCTAAACATGTAACTCATGTTCGTTACGTTACTAACATTCCAATTGTCTAGTGGTTGGTTGTAAACTTGTCCCCAAATGTAACCATCGAACATACTAGACATATCTGTGGCATTTGTTACAACCCAACTATTTAAAGGTTGGTTAAATGTTCTATTTCTTTGAAACATTAATGAGAAATCAAGAACAGAAGAAACGTTCCAACTTGCTAAGGGTTGGTTATATTGGCCATGCCTGAACATACTGGACATAGTGGTTACACTACTAACATTCCAGTTGTCTATTGGTTGATTAAAACCTGAACCATCAAACATAGCTGTCATATCTGTAACACTGCTAACGTCCCAGTTATTTAAAGGTCTATTAAAGGCATTAGTATAGGAAAATGTTTGAGACATGTCAGTAACATTGCTAACATTCCAATTATTTATATTTTGATTAAAACGTCCTGCAGCTATAAACATTCCTTTCATAGTGGTAACTGATGAAGTGTTCCAATTATCCAAGGGTTGATTAAAAGCTGTGCTTTTAAATGTCTCGGACATATCGGTAACGGAGTTTGTTGTCCATGTATCAACAGGTCTATCAAAAATGGAACAACCAGAAAAGATTCCTGAAATATCTGTTATTGTGGAAACGTCCCAATTATTCACAATTCCGGTGAATGAAGTACCTTCTCTAAACATATTTTTTAGAGAAGTAACTTGACTTAAATTTGGGGCGTCAATTAAATCAAAATTCAAATTTTCACAACCATAAAAAGCATTTTCCATGGTTTGCCACTGAATATCTCCCCATGCAAGTATTTCTATAATTTTTAATTTATCATTAGCATTTTCATCATTAAAATAAATAGATGGGAATGTACCGCTAATGCTAACGGTATAACTGCCAGCAGTTGCATAGGTATGTGTAATAGTACCAATTACTCCAGTGTCCGATAATCCATCTCCCCAATCTACATCATAATTATAGGTAGTGTATGCAGGGTTTGTAGGTATAGTAATTTCGTTATTGGCAGAAGAGCCAGTCTCGGTATTATTGGTATTCCAAGTAGATTCAAAATTTTGTCCTAAAACGCAAAAACTAAAAAATAAGAAGAGTGTGGTGAGTATATGTTTTATCATGGTAAGTTTGGATGTTATGTGGTAACGATTAGTTTTTTCAAATATGATAAACCCTTTAGATGATTTACAGTTTTTGTTGTGAACCTTGTTTTTTTATAGGTAAACAAGACAAAAGTAAGAGTAGATGTGCGTGTAAAACAGACTGAAAACAGGGGTAGTTATTAGGCTGCAAGTAGCCTTTTTTAACTTTTTAGCACACAAAAAAAGCGTTAATTAAATAGAAATTTCTATTTAATTAACGCTTTTTAAAGCCCTAAAAATGGATGCTTTACACTTTATTCATTTTCTCGCGAATTTCATTTAAACATAGGTTTCCTAAACTACCATCATGCGTGTGTTTAATATCTTTTTTAGGAGAAAAAGTACCTTCATTTATTTCCATTCCCATTTTCTTATAGGCATCTCTAAAAGGTATGCCACTAAGAACTAACTCGTTTAAAGTATCTACACTAAAAAGATAATCGTACTTAGGATCTTCTAAAATGCCAGTATTAACTTTTACTTCTTTTAGACTAAAAGTTAAGATATCTAAACAGGATTTTAATTCTTGTATCGCAGGGACTAGTACTTCTTTAACTAATTGTAAATCTCTATGATAACCGCTAGGAAGGTTATTTGTTATAAGAATTAATTGATTAGGTACTGCTTGTATTTTATTACACTTACCACGTACCAATTCAAACACATCTGGATTTTTCTTATGAGGCATTATACTACTTCCTGTGGTAAGTTCATCTGGGAAGGTAATAAAATCGAAATTTTGGCTCATATATAAACAAATATCCATTGCCATTTTAGAGAGGGTAGCGGCAATACTACTCATTCCAAAAGCAGTAGCCTTTTCTACTTTTCCTCTTCCCATTTGTGCAGCTACTACATTGTACTTTTGTGTAGCAAAGCCCATTTCTTTAGTAGTAAAGCTTCTATCTATTGGGAAAGAACTACCGTAACCAGCAGCACTCCCAAGTGGATTTTGGTCAGCAATTTTATAGGCAGCATCAATAAAATATAAATCATCTACTAAACTTTCTGCATAGGCAGAAAACCAAAGCCCAAAAGAAGATGGCATTGCTATTTGTAAATGTGTATATCCTGGTAATAAAACAGTTTTATACTTGTCTGCAAGATTAATTAAAAGACTAAAAAGTGACTTTGTTTGCTCCTTAATTTCTTCTAATTCATTTTTTAAATACAAATGCATAGCTACCAAAACTTGGTCGTTTCTGGAACGTGCAGTGTGTATTTTTTTACCGGTATCGCCGAGCTTTTCAATTAGCAAAAACTCAATCTTAGAGTGCATATCTTCAAAAGAATCTTCAATAGTAAAAGAGCCTTTTTCTATAGATTTAGCAATAAGGTCTAATTCTTTTACAAGGGCATCGGTCTCTTTTTGGGTAAGTAAGCCTATTTTTCCTAGCATTTTAGCATGTGCAGTAGAGGCGATTACATCATATTTAGCAAGCTGCAAATCTAGTTCTCTATCATTACCTACTGTAAAGTGGTCTATTTTTTTATCGGTACTAAATCCTTTATCCCAGAGTTTCATTTTTTTAAGTATTAAGTAATTAGTACTAAGTACAAAGTTAGTGATTAAGAAAAACTTAATACTTTGTACTTAGTACTTAATTCTGTTTTAAAAATCCTTCTAATATTTTAATGTATAAATCTATACCTTCTTCAATTTCATTTACATAAATAAATTCATCGGCAGAATGTGAACGGGTGCTATCTCCTGGCCCCAATTTTACAGATTGACAAGTTAATGCTGCTTGGTCGGATAGGGTTGGGGAGCCATAGGTACTCCTTCCTAATGCTACACCACTTTTTACCAATGCATGGTCTTTATCTATTTTGGATGAGTTTAGTTTAAGTCCACGTTCTTGAATTTCACAAGGGGCTTCAGCTTTTAATAAATCTGCAATTTCTTTATTGGTGTAGCTGTCGTTTACACGAACATCTATTACAAGTTCTACTTGTGCTGGAACTACGTTATGCTGACTACCGGCATTTATTTGTGTTACCGTAAGTTTTACATCTCCAAGAGCTTCAGAAGTTTTTTCAAATTTATAATTCTTAAACCAATCTAAAACCTCAATAGTATTATAAATAGAATTATTATCATTAGGGTGCGCTGCATGTGATGGTGTTCCTTTTACAACAGCATCAAAAACTACCAACCCTTTTTCTGCGATTGCTAATTGCATTAGTGTTGGCTCGCCAACAATAGCAACATCAATTTTTGGTAGACTAGGTAGTAAGCCGCGTAGGCTATTTACTCCAGCATTTTCCTCTTCAGCAGAAGCCACCATTAAAATATTATGGCTGAGGTTTTCTTTGGCATAAAAAGTAACAAATGTAGCGAGTAGTGACACCAAACATCCACCAGCATCATTACTACCCAAACCGTATAATTTACCATCTATTACTTCTGGTAAAAAAGGATCTCTAGTGTACGCTTTATTGGGCTTTACGGTGTCATGATGTGAGTTTAATAATAAGGTTGGTTTGCTATCATCCCAATATTTGTTTTTTGCGTAAACATTATTATTTTCTCTAGTAAAAGGAATAGAAAAACTAGTGAACCATGCCTCAATTGCATCGGCAGTTTTATCTTCTTCTTTAGAAAAAGATTCTATACTTATAAGCTCTTTTAATAAAGAAATGGCTTTTTCTGTTAGTGCTTTCTGTTCCATCTTATAATGTTATTGTTGTAAATAAGCTAGCATTTGGTTGTATCATTTCAATATTTCCTAAACAGACTTTACCAACGTTATTTTGTAATGCATGAAAGCAATTTTCTAGTTTAGGAAGCATGCCATCTGCAATTATTTTTTGTTCTAAAAGCTCTTTGTATTTGTTAGAATCTATATGTTTTACCACAGAATCTTCATCTTCAATACGCATTAAAACTCCTTTTTTTTCAAAGGAATAGTATAAAGTAGTATTATATAATTTGCTCATCCCAATTGCTACTTCAGATGCTATAGTATCTGCGTTTGTATTTAAGATGTTTCCTTCGCCATCATGAGATAAGGCGCAAAAAACAGGAGTTACACCAGAGGTAATAAGTGTGTTTAAAAAATCTGCATTTATACCATCTATATCGCCAACAAAACCAAAATCTACCTCTTTTACAGGCCTTTTATGAGCTTGTATAACATTACCATCGGCACCACTTAAACCTATAGCATTAGTTCCATTTGCTTGTAAGCTTGCAACTATGTTTTTATTAGTTAACCCGCCATAAACCATGGTAATTATTTCTAAGCTTTTAGCATCTGTAACTCTACGACCATTTACCATTTGGGATTCTATTCCTAGTTTGGATGCTAATTGCGTAGCTAGTTTACCCCCACCATGTACTAGTATTTTTGCTCCTTTTAGTTGAGAAAAAAAGGTTAAAAATTTAGCAAGTTCTGTTTTGTTTTCAATTACATTACCTCCTATTTTTACGATAGATAGTTTCTCTTTCATTATAGGTTTTCTAATATTTTTTTAAGTACTATTTGTGCAGCGTACGTTCTATTATTTGCTTGTTGTATAACTATAGATTGTTCACTGTCTAAAACAGCATCGTTAACTACGACATTTCTACGAACAGGTAAACAGTGCATAAATTTTGCTTTGCCTAATTTTTCTTTAGTCATCATCCAAGATTCATCTTGATTTAAAACTTTTCCATAATTGGCATAACTACTCCAGTTTTTTACCGAAACAAAATCGGCATTTTCTAAAGCTTTTTCTTGGTTATTTTCTATGGTTACACCATTTGTAATTTTAGGGTCTAACTCGTATCCTTTTGGGTGTGTTAAAACAAATTCTGCATCTTGTAACTGCATCATTTCTATAAAAGAATTAGCTACTGCATGTGGTAATGCTTTAGGGTGCGGTGCCCAGGATAAAACTACTTTGGGTCTTTTCTTTGTTTTATTTTCGTCTATGGTAATAGCATCTGCTAAGCCCTGTAAAGGGTGCCCAACAGAGCTTTCCATATTTAAAATGGGAACAGAAGCATATTCTTTAAAGCCATTTAAAACCACTTCGGCTTTGTCTTTTTCTTTGTCTGTTAGTCCTGCAAATGCTCTAATGCCAATAATATCGCAGTATTGAGAAACAACCTGAGCAGCTTCTTTTATATGTTCTGATGTGCCTTGGTTCATGATAGTACCATCTTCATATTCTAATGCCCAACCTTCGTTACCAAAGTTCATAACCATTACTTCTAAACCTAAATTTGTTGCAGCTTTTTGCGTGCTTAAACGGGTACGTAAAGAGTTATTAAAGAAAAGAAGACCAATAGTCTTATTTGCACCAAGAGCAACATTGGCTTTTGGGTTTTTTTTAAGGTTTTTAGCTTCTTCTACTAGTTTTGGAAGAGAATCAATATCGTTTATAGAAAGATAGTTTTTCATTTAAAAGGTATTAAAGTGTAACCTATTATTCTTGGGTTACTTTTGTAAAATTACTTTTATTATTAATGGCGTCTAGAATAAAATTTTCTTTTAATCCGTTTACAATCCATGTTTCAATATTCGCTTTTTGAGCTATGGTTGCAGCCTCAATTTTAGATTGCATTCCGCCAGTACCATGCGATGATTTTTCATCACTAATTTCATTCTTTAATATAGTTAAATCACTAACCGCAGTAATAGTTTTTGGTAGGTTATTATTAATAGATTCCTTTGTGTAAATACCGTCTGTATTGGTTGCAATTAGTAACAAATCGGCTTGTAATAATGCTGCCGTAAGTGCTGCTAACTTATCATTATCTCCAAATTTTATTTCATCGGTAGAAACGGTATCATTCTCATTAATAATTGGAATAAAGTTGTTAGATACTAATACATCAATAGTGTTTTTAATATTGATTTGCGATTCTTTTTTTTCAAAATCTGAATAAGATAATAAACATTGCGATGTAAAAAGGCCTAGTTCTCTAAAGTTCTCTTGAAAAATTCGCATAAGGTGGGGTTGTCCAATAGATGCTAAAGCTTGTTTAACATTAATTTCTTCTCCGTTATGCTCTAGTTTTACGAACTGTTTAGCTGCAGCAATAGCTCCGGAACTAACAATTATAAATTCGTAGTCTTCTTTTAAACTAGCAACTTGCCTTCCAATATCCTCGATTTTACCTCTAGAAATATGGTCGGTTTCTTTAGTTAGGGTATTAGAACCAATTTTAAGTAAGATTCTTTTTTTCTTCATGCCTATTTTTTCATCTTCCTTGATTATAAAGAGAATGCCTTTATCTTATTTGCCCATTACCTAAAATGTACCATTTATTGGTTACTAAATGCTGTAATCCTATTGGTCCACGTTGGTGTAATTTATCGGTACTTATCGCTAGTTCTCCTCCTAAGCCAAATTGCCCACCATCTGTAAATCTTGTAGATGCATTGTGGTACACAGCAGCAGTATCTACCAACTGCATAAAGGTATTAGCGGTATCTTTATTTGCGGTTATAATTGCTGCGGAATGACCGCCTCCGTATTTGTTAATTTTAGTAATTGCATCTTCTAAAGAAGGGACTTGACCAAAAACAATTTTATAATCTAAGAACTCCTGATACCAAATATTTTCATCTTTAATGGTTGATGTTCCTTCTAGTGATGAGAAAGCTTCGTCTGTAATAATTTCAACGTTACTTTTCTTAAGTTCAGCCATTAAGTGTTGCACAAATTGTTGTTTTCTTGGTAAATTTGCTGCTATAAGTACTTTGTCTAATGCATTACATGCCGATATTTTTGTTGTTTTTGCATTTATGATAATATCTAGTGCCATTTGCAAATCTGCCTCAGTATCTATATAAACAAAATTGTTGCCACGCCCACTAATAATAACAGGGCAAGTGGCATATTGTTTTACAAAAGCAATTAGTCTTTCCCCTCCTCTTGGTACAATTAGATCTAGTTTTTGGGTCGGATTTTCTAAAAATTCTTGTGTTTGTTTTCTATCAAATTGTAAATAAGTAACCCAGTCTTTGGCGCAATTATGTACATCTAAAGCTTTGTGCCATAAATTTACTAACACCAAATTACTGTTTACGGATTCTTTACCACCTTTTAAAAGTATTTTGTTTCCAGATTTAAATGCAATACCTGCAGCTTCAATAGTAACATCTGGTCTAGATTCGTAAATAATTAAAATAGTCCCAAAAGGAGCTGTTTTATTACTTACTTGAATACCATTGTCGTGCGTGAAGGCAAAACGTTCAACCCCTAAAGGGTCTGGCTCGTTAGCAAGTTGCTTTAAGGATAATACCATGCCGTCTATTTTATCCTGGTCTACCTTTAGACGATCACGCATAGAAATATCATCGCCGTTATAGGATTCCAAATCTGTGATATTAGCTTTTAATAATTCCGATTTATGCTCTAGAATTAGCTCTGCCATAGTTAGCAGGACAGCATTACGTTCTTGTATGTTTAATAGAATACTCACTATAATTCTTCTTTAAGTGCATTAAAAAATATATCTATATGTTCTTTGGTACAATTTAGGGCTGGTAAAAAACGTAGTAATTTTTTATTCATAGCACCTCCTGTGAAAATATGCTGGTCATAAATCATTTTTTTGCGTAGTTCTCCTACTTCAAAATCGAATTCGATTCCGAGCATTAAACCTTTCCCTTTAATACTTTTTATTTGCGGAATTTCTTTAGCTTTTTCATTAAAATAAGCACCAATTTTAGCTGCGTTTTCTATTAAATTTTCATTCTCTAAAACTTCTAAAACAGCTGTTGTAGCAGCGCAAGCCAAATGGTTGCCACCAAAAGTAGTTCCTAACATACCATAAGAAGCTTCTATGCTTTCATGAATAAGTACTCCACCAACAGGAAAACCATTTCCCATTCCTTTAGCAATACTAATAATATCTGGTTGTATACTTTGGCTACGCTCAGCATCCCAATGGTGCTGAAAACCAAAGAATTTACCACTTCTTCCAAAGCCACATTGTACTTCGTCAGCAATAAGAAGAGCACCATTTTCTTTAGCTAACGTAGCTATTTTTTGAAAAAATTCTGAAGTAGGTTCTTCTAAACCACCAACACCTTGAATAGCTTCTAAAATAACAGCACAAACATCTCCTTTTTCTATTTCGGCTGTAAAAGCAGTAATATCATTAAAAGGTAAAATAGTTACTTTTTGTTGCTTGTTAAGAGGTGCGTTTATTTTCTCATTATCTGTTGCTGCAACGGCAGCAGAAGTTCTTCCGTGAAAGCCGTTTTTAAAGGCAATTACACGAGATTTTCCTGTTTTAAAAGAGGCCATTTTTAGAGCATTTTCATTTGCTTCGGCTCCTGAATTACAGAGGAATAAATTATAATCTTCACAACCAGATAACTTTCCTAATTTAGTAGCAAGTTTTACCTGTAAAGGGTTTTGTACTGCGTTACTATAAAAGCCAATTTTATCTAATTGGGATTTTATTTTTTCTACATAATGAGGGTGCCCATGACCAATAGAAATTACAGCGTGCCCACCATAAAAATCTAAATATTCTTGCCCTTTATCATCTGTAACGACCATTCCTTTTGCAGAAATAGGAGTTACATTGTAAAGTGGGTAAACATCAAATAATTTCATAATATATACTTTCCTTTTTAAGAGTGCGCTGTGAGCAACTTTACCCTTTTTTAATTTGATTTATTTTTTCGAATGATGCTACAATTCCTTGAATTAAGGAAGAACTTAGGCCTTGGTGTTCCATTTCATTTAATCCTTCAATAGTGCATCCTCCTGGAGTGGTTACACGGTCTATTTCTTCTTCTGGATGATTGCCAGATGCTAATAATAAACCAGCAGCACCATCACAAGTATGTTTTGCTAGTTCTTGGGCTTCTTTAGCTTCAAAACCTAATTGTATAGCTCCTTGGGTAGTAGCACGTATTAAACGCATCCAAAAAGCAATTCCGCTTGCACATATTACGGTAGCTGCTTGCATTTGCTCTTCCGGAATAACCATAGAAGCTCCTACCTTATCAAAAATAGATTGTGCAATAGCAATTTTGCTTTTGCCAATAGCATTACTACACATGCAAGTCATAGATTTACCTACCGCAATAGCAGTGTTTGGCATGCTTCTAATAATATTTTTATCACTTCCAACAATAGATTCTATACGCGAAATGCTAAATCCAGTAATTACAGAAATTATTATATGGTTTGCAGTCAATAAATCTTTTACATCTTCTAGTATAGCTTCTAAATGACGTGGCTGAATAGCAAATATTAAGACGTCAGAATTTTTAACAGCTTCTCTGTTATCACTTGTTAAAACTACTTTATCATAACTAGCGTATTCTTTAATGTCATCTAGATTTCTTTTGGTAAGGTACATAGAGCTAGCTCCGTTACTATCTAATATTCCTTTACCAATGGCTAATCCTAAATTCCCAGTTCCTATGATTGCTACTTTCATACTTTTAGTATTAAGTGGTTAGTACAGAGTATTAAGTTTTTAATACCTTAAAATTGTACAACTTTGATGGTTTAAATTTTATTTTTTTACTCGTTTAGAATACTCCTGCTTTTAGATTAAGTCCTTCACTTTCATTAAACCCAAACATTAAATTCATGTTCTGTACTGCTTGCCCAGATGCACCTTTTAAAAGGTTATCTATGGCAGAAGTAATTAATAAAGTATCACCATGTTTATGTAAATGAATATGGCACTGATTGGTGTTTACAACTTGCTTTAAATTAATAGCTTCATCAGAAATTTGTGTAAAAAGTGCATCTTTATAAAAATCACTAAAAATAGCTTTGGCACTTTCTAAATCTCCATCATATTTAGTATAAGCAGTTGCTAAAATTCCTCTTGTAAAGTTTCCTCTATTAGGAAGAAAAAACAACTCTCCAACATTTTCTTGCAAGCTTTCTAAGCTTTCACCAATTTCTCCTAAATGTTGGTGTGTAAACGGTTTGTACCAAGATACATTATTATTTCTCCAGCTAAAATGGGATGTCGCAGATGGGCTAACTCCTGCACCAGTACTGCCAGTAACTGCATTTATATGTACATCTTGTTGTAATTTGTTTTCTTTTGCTAATGGTAATAATGCCAATTGAATAGCAGTAGCAAAACATCCTGGGTTAGCAATGTTCTTTGCTTTCTGAATTTCCGATTTTCTTAATTCTGGAAGCCCATAAACAAACGTTCTTTCGTTTAAAGTTTCATCCGCATTTAACCTAAAATCATTACTTAAATCTAT
The DNA here is from genome assembly GCF_003634105.1 of Maribacter vaceletii. Lineage (GTDB taxonomy): Bacteria > Bacteroidota > Bacteroidia > Flavobacteriales > Flavobacteriaceae > Maribacter_B > Maribacter_B vaceletii. Next base: position 1,509,013 of record NZ_RBIQ01000007.1, read on the forward strand.
AATCTTGGTGTCTTTAGAAAATGCATGTGCATTTAAAAACTTGGTAGAATTACCATGTCCTAAACAAAGGAAAACCAAATCTACATTTAGATTTACATCACCAGTAAAAGCAAGGTCAGTAACACCCAATAAATCGCCATGAGCACTGGTGATTTTTTTACCAGCTCTTGTGGTACTATACACAAAATCTATTTCTGCTTGCGGATGATTTAATAAAATTCGGATGAGCTCTCCACCCGTATAACCAGAGCCACCAATAATTCCTACTTTAATCATTTTGTTGATTTACGTGGTTATATATTTTACCAGAATTTGAAAGTATTTTTATAAATCCTTTAGCATCATCTGCTGTCCATCCTTTATTAACTTCACCGTAACTACCAAAGGCATCGGTCATTAAATCGTGTTTAGAAGAAATTCCGTTTAATCTAAACTGGAAAGGGTATAAGCTTAAGAAAACATCCCCAGAAACATTCTTTTGTGTATCTGTAAGGAAGGCTTCAATATTTCGCATTACTTCGTCTAAATAATTTCCTTCATGTAATAACATTCCGTAGAAATTACCCTGTTGTTCTTTTTGGTATTGTTGCCATTTGCTAAGTGTGTGTTTTTCTAGTAAATGGTGTGCTTTTATTATTATTAATGCAGCGGCAGCTTCAAAACCAACTCTACCTTTTGTACCAATAATAGTATCACCAACATGAATATCTCTGCCAATAGCGTATTTAGAAGCCATTGCTTCTAGTTTTTCAATATTTGCAACTGGGTTATTTTTTTCTCCATCAATAGCAACTAATTCTCCTTTTTCAAAAGTAAGTTTTACATCTGTAGGTTCTTTCTCTTGTAATTGGCTAGGATAAGCACTATCTGGTAGTGCATTTTTAGAAGTTAAGGTTTCTTCACCACCAACAGAAGTTCCCCAAAGCCCTCTATTTATAGAATATTTTGCTTTTTCCCAAGAGTAGTCAACACCGTTTTCTTTTAGGTAAGCAATTTCAGCTTCTCTAGATAACTTGTTATCTCTAATTGGAGTAATAATTTCAATCTCTGGAGCAATGATTTGAAAAATCATATCAAACCTTACTTGGTCATTTCCAGCGCCAGTACTACCGTGGGCAATATATTCTGCACCAATTTTTTTAGCATAATTTACAATCTCAATAGCTTGTACTATTCTCTCTGCACTTACAGAAAGTGGGTATGTATTGTTTTTTAATACATTGCCAAAAATTAAATACTTAACCACTTTGTCATAGAAAGTCTGTACGGCATCTAAAGAAGTATAACTAGTAGCTCCTAAATCTATAGCTTTAGAATTAATAGTAGCTATTTCTTCTTTAGAAAAACCACCAGTATTTACACTTACAGCATGTACCTCAAATCCTTTGTCTTTTGATAAATATTTTGCACAGTAGGATGTATCTAAACCTCCACTATATGCTAAAACTAATTTTTTCATTCTATATATTATTTACTCCCGTAAAACGGAAAATCTATTTTTGTTTCTTTTTTAGGAATAATTGTTCCTTAATCTTTTTTAACCTTTGAAAAGCCTTGCTATTTACTTTTTCTGGTTCTTGTATTTTTTCTTTTTTTGATGTTGCTTTTGGGTCATGTAACATTCCGGTACAAAGACACATTTTTCTTTCGGTACGAGTTAAGATGTCAAAATTCTTACAGGTTTGGCACCCTTTCCAAAATTCTGGGTCATCGGTAAGCTCAGAAAAAGTAACAGGTTTATATCCTAGCTCATAATTAATTTTCATTACCGCTAATCCGGTAGTAATACCAAATATTTTAGCATCAGGAAATTTTTCTTTAGAGAGGTCAAAAACCGCTTTTTTAATTTTTTTTGCTAGCCCTTGATTTCTATAGTCAGGGTGAACAATAAGTCCAGAATTGGCAACAAATTTTTCATGCCCCCAAACTTCTATATAACAGAAACCTGCAAATTTATCGCCATCTAAAGCAATTACAGCATTACCATTCTCCAATTTTTTTTGAATATATTCTGGAGTACGTTTTGCAATACCGGTACCTCTTACTTTTGCAGATTCCCCAATGGTATCGCAAATAAGTTGAGCGTATTTAAAATGTGATGTATTAGCAATTACAATTTTCATTGAATGCTTGTTTTATTAAAAATAATGAATAACTTATTGTTTTCGAGAAGGGAAATGGACTCACCTATTTCCATAAATATTACACACCCCTACGGGCGGCGGCGAGTGGGAACAAAAGAACATGCTGAAGCAGTTGCCCAGATGTTTACATATGTATGTGCTTTTGTTTTCATTAGACACCAAATGTACAAATTATACTGAAACAACAACACTAACTGTTTAATTTTTACAAAAAAGGCGCTTTTTGTTACGTTGTGTTACTAATTCATAAATGAAAACTCCAAATACTGTAATATATTCAATACTAAGAAGGCTTAAATTTTCTTTAAAATCTGGCTGACCATAAGCCCAATAACTTAAAATTACTGCAGCAGACCAGATTATGGCATATTTATAATTAGTGAATAAGCTAACAAGAACCAAAAAAATTATATACCAAGGATGCACTGTTGGAGAAATAAAATAATAAATAGTTAGCGTAAATAACATGGAGGCTATAAGTGTATTTAAATCTTTGTTTTTTTTTAAAAAAGTAAAAAGGAGTACCGTAATTATGGTAACTATAGGGGTTATTTTTCCGTAAGATTTTATTAGTTCCCAAGGCTTAGCATCTAAAAATGTTATAGCAATATATTTTATAGTATTATAAATACTTGCGTTAAACTCAAAATTAGAGAACCAAAGCCCTACAGTTTCGGAGTAATTAGTAATAAATTCAGAAGAATAAAAAGGCATTAAAAGAGTAGCAGTGGTTATGCCAACTATGCCGTAAAACTGGACACTTTTTTTAAATTTAAAATGGGTTAAAAACAATGGTAAAAATAAAAGAGGAACCAATTTCACCATAATAGAAAGGGCATAGACTATAGCACTAGATTTCCATTTGTCTATAGATAATAAATATAAAGACCAGATAAAGAAGAAGAGCATAACACCTTCAAAATGTAAATTTCCAGTAAGTTCTATTAGTACTAATGGGTTTAAAAAATACCAGAATATTAAATGCGGAGAACGATTAAGGTTTTTTAAAAGTTTACGTCCAAAATAAACAATACCAATATCTGCAAGAACAATAGTAATTCGCATTACAATTACAGAGCCAAGTATTGTTTTACCACCCAAAAAAGCTGTAATTGCAAATATTAGCTGGTTTAAAGGCGGGTAATTACTATAAAATTTTGGACTTAAATCTCCCATGCCTTTATATAACTCATGAGCATTAGCAATTATTAAGTCTTCTTGTTCGATAAGTACTTTAGGTAAATATAAATAAGGGTTTTTAAAATTGTTTATTAGTTCTCCGTCCCAAATAAAACGATAAAAATCTTGAGATAAGTTTGGTTCAGCTATAAGAAAAACGAGCCTAAAAAGGATTCCTGCACCTAATAAGAATTTAAAATTCCATTTTTGAAATTGTATAATTTTATAGCAGAGGAAAAATAATGCAATACTGAGGGTAAGAAGTTTTATAAAGTCTTCTCTATGTAAATTATAAGCAAAGGATGCATATAAAGTAATGCTTGCTAGTACAAGTAGGATAGAATATTTATGTAGCTTCCAATGGGAAGTGAGTTGCCTCCACATACGTAAGTTGGTTTATTGCAATATACGAATAACCCAATAATAGAGATTGTTTTTTAGTTAGGTTTTGAATATGGATTTTTAAAATTAAAAACACTAGAGCTTGCTCCATTTTTTTGAAGCTCGGCAAGTTTTTCTACTGCTTCTTCTACTGTTGGATATTTTCCTTCAGGAATCCACCACATAGCGGTACTTACATTTCCATAATTTTTAAACCACTCTTTACGTCTTCTTAAAAAATCACTGTGTACCGTCTTATAAACATAGTTTCCTAAAGCTTCTACATTTTCCCAGACAGATATGTTTATTATAACTTGAACGTCATTATATGGGTTAAGTTTTGTTGCGTTATTAGTCTCGTCTTTTAATCGCCATATAAAGCCATCACTATTTTCTGCAAGGGTATTTATAGTATCTAAGTTATCTACAAACTCTTTCATTATAGGGTCGTCTATAGTTACTCCTTTTATTCTAGCAACATTAATTTCTGCTAATTGGTATTCCATTATATTCTAATTTTGTTTTAAGAAGCTTCTATGGTTCTAAAAGTTAAATTTATTCTAGGGGTAAATACTTTTTTTGTAGGTGGTAAACAGTGTAACCAATTTTTTTGGGTTGTTCCTTTCATTGCTAATAAACTCCCTTTTTCTAGAACAATACTAATTTTTTGTTTAGTGTCTTTATGCTTAAAAAGAAATTTTCTTTCGGCTCCAAAACTAAGAGAGGCTATAGTGCCATATTTCTTTAAATCTTTTTCACCATCACTATGCCACGCCATGCCTTCTTCGCCATTATGGTAAAGATTTAATAAGCAAGAATTATAAGTTTCTCCAGTCTTATCTTCAACAAGATTTTTTAGTTCTAAAAGCTCTTTTGTCCATGGTAAAGAAATTTTTGTGCTATTAGAATAGGTGTATTCAAAAGATTTTTCTGCGTACCAGGCTACTTTACGTTTTGTAAAAATGCGTTTTCCAAAAATTACTGCTTCATCTGGTTTCCACTCAATGGTATTGTAGAGAGTATTAAAATAATATTGACATTTAGAAAGGTCTAAAATAGTACCATAATAAAATACTTCACCATCAAAAGGTAAAATATTTGGAGTAGAATCCGTATTAAATAAATCCATTTTCTAGCGTTAGATTATTGCAATCTAAGAAAAAGAATGGTTAAAAGGAATCCAATTTATGCTCTAGCAGTAAGCGATTTAAAAAAGACGTAGCCAAAGCCTAGAAATAGCATAAAATGAAAAGGAAAAAGACCAAAATCATTTAACGGTACAGCGCTATACATTCCAAAAAGAAAATATAACATAAGTGCCGCTTCTAATATCATGTTTGGAGAAAGTTTTTTGGTTAGGTATTTATTTCCTTTCCAACTATCTGTAAGGTTGTTTAAGTTAAATTTAGGAGTACGTACAAACTCACTCCTTTTTCCCATATGCCCTTCTAAAACAGCAATAGAATTATGTAAAGAAAAGCCTAAAGCAATAGAGAAAAAGGTAAAAAATAGTTTTATATAATCAATAAAATTATCAAAACTACTGCCTTGTATGCTTTTATAGGTAAACCAATAACAGATAAATAGAATTATAGTACTTACAATAAAGAAACTTGTAACTTCAAAAACCCACCCTAAATGTCCATAACTATTTTTAATGTAAAGCATAGGGATACTTAACAAAGCAACTATAAAAACGCACAAAAACATAGAACTGTTAAGCAAATGCATTACACCATGAAACTTAGTTTTAAAAGGAATGTTTTTAGAAGAAACAACACTTGTAACGGTTTTTCTAAAGTTTTCTGCACCACCTTTATTCCATCTAAATTGTTGGGAACGAGCAGCGCTAATTACAACAGGTAATTCTGCCGGAGTTTCTACATCTTCTAAATATTTAAACTTCCAGTTTTTTAATTGGGCTCTATAGCTTAAATCTAAATCTTCAGTAAGTGTATCTCCTTCCCAGTTACCAGCATCTAGAATACAATCTTTACGCCAAATACCTGCAGTACCATTAAAATTAATAAAGTGTCCTTTTGCGTTACGGCCAACTTGTTCTAAAGTAAAGTGTGCATCTAAAGCAAAAGCTTGTATACGAGTTAAGGTAGAATAGTCTCTATTTATATGCCCCCAACGCGTCTGTACAACACCAATTTCTTCATCTTTAAAATAGATGACAGTCTTTTTTAACCAATCTGGGTCTGGTAAAAAATCGGCATCAAAAATGGCAATAAAATCTCCTTTTGCAATTTCTAGCCCTTCTTTTAAAGCACCAGCTTTAAATCCTTGTCTGTTTTCTCTTCTAATGTGTTTTATGTCTAAGCCAGTAGCTTGTAATTTTGTTATATGCTTTGCTGTGTCGTGAACAGACTCATCTGTAGAATCGTCTAAAACCTGAATTTCTAATTTGCTTTTTGGGTACTCTAATTTTGCAATATTTTCTAACAATCTGTCCATTACATATTCCTCATTATAAACAGGAAGTTGTATGGTAACAAACGGAATTTCTTTTGGGTCTAATAGGTTGTATTTTGGAGCGGTTTGGTTTCTTCTTTTATAACCTAAGTAATTAACTAATAGGTTAAGCTGAGCTAAACTGTAGAAGAATATCAACAATAACGCAATGCTGTAAATACCAATAATGATGTAAGCAATTGTTAGTCCCATTTTATTTCATACTATATTTAAATATCCAACCTAATATTTTTATGCCTGCAAATATACTACCTTTTACTGTTCCTGACACTTTTGAGATGCCAATTCTTTTTTTGTAACGTACTGGTACTTCGGTATATGCTATTTTCTTTTTTAAAGCTTTTAATTGCATTTCTACGGTCCAACCATAGGTTTTATCTTCCATATTTAAAGATAATAGTGTATGGTACTTTATAGCTCTAAACGGCCCTAGGTCTGTAAATGTTGCCCTAAAAAACAACTTCATTAAACTGGTTGCTAACCAATTGCCGAAAATTTGTTGTGGTGTCATGCTACCTTCTTCTCTTAATTCTTTTACCCTAGCACCTACCACAAAGTTTACTTTTTTATCTATAATTGGTTGTATTATTTTAGTGAGTTCTTCAGGGTAATCTGAATAATCACCATCTATAAATACAATTATATCTGGTTTTACTTCTTGCGTACTTACATATTTCATACCTGCTAAACAGGCATAACCGTAACCCATTTTTGTTTCTGTTAAAACCGTAGCTCCTGCATTTTTAGCATTTTCTACGGTATTGTCTGTAGAATTATTGTTAACCACAATAACTTCGGAGACTAAAGATGGTATTTCTTTTATTACATGTGCAATAGAATCTGCTTCATTAAAAGCAGGGATAATAACTTTTATATTGGTCATTAATACAAATCAGATAGTTTATTTTCTTTCTTAAAACTTGAAAAGCTAGTCCATTCTTTTATTCTTTTACCATTAGAATATCTTACGGCAGCAGTTATTTTTTGATTTTTATACTTTAAACAGTACCCATTTTTTACTCCATTGGTAAGCTGGCATTTATGGACAATAGCTCCTTTAGTATCATAAAAAAGCCACCATTTAATCATTTGTCCGTTTTCATAATTACCTTCTCTTAAACGAACATTATGTTTGCTGTAAAAATACCAATAGTCTTCTTTTTTACCATTGTAATAATGTCCTTGTTTAGAAACAACCCCATTTTCATGGTAAAATTTCCAATATCCTGTTTTTGTATTGTTTTTGAGCCAACCTTCGGACTTAATTTTTCCTGTTTTATAAAATTCCTTTTGATAAGTAGCGTATTCTTTTTCTTTTAGGTTAAGAAAAAGGCAAAGAAGAGCCATCATTGGTATTTTAAAAATCATTTTATTTTTTATTAACTAATTCCATTAAATCAACATCATTCCCTAGTAACACCTCGGTAGGATTAATACGTCCTTCTTCAGGACCATTTTCTAATTTTAATACTCCTCTTGGGCATACCGCAGAACAAACCCCACAACCTACACAACTAGAACGCACAATGTTTTCTCCTTTTTGTGCATACGCTCTAACATCTATACCTTGTTCACAATAGGTAGAACAGTTGCCACAAGAAATACACTGACCTCCATTGGTCGTGATTCTAAAACGAGATTTAAAACGTTGTACAAAACCTAAATATGCAGCTAAGGGGCAACCAAATCTACACCATACTCTATTCCCAAAAATAGGATAAAAACCAGTACCGATAACTCCTGCAAATACAGCACCTATTAATAAACTATATAGATTTTGAATGCTTTGTACTTTTAAGGAAAGTATATCTTTGATTATTACTATAGTTCCAGTTTCTGCAAAAAAACTATACAGGGTTAAACCCGTCATTATCACTGCAAAAAGTAGCACTCCATGTATTAGCCAACGTTCTACTTTCCAGGAAAATAAAGATTTACTAGAATGTTGTCTGTAAGGATCTCCTAAAGTTTCTGCAAGTCCGCCACAACCACAAACCCACGAACAATACCATCTTTTTCCAAAAAAGTATACCATTACGGGAACTATAACTAAAGTTAGAACAATACCCCAAATAAGAATAAACATTCCTATACCTCCACTATTAATTAGTGATTTTAAATTCCATTGAAAAAAGAAATCATAGTCTAGAGGAAAGGCATTTTTAAAATCGTAGTAAGGCATTTGCAAACGCACCATTATCTCTGGAATTAAGAAAGCAAACACAATCTGAAAAAATAATACAGATGTGGTACGTACAATTTGATACATATTATGGCGGTATTTTATATACATACGTACTGCCATAACGGTCATAACCGCACAATACATAAAACCATAAACAAACCAATGCCCGGCAGGATTACCACTAAGAAATTCACTAATTGGATCTACAATGAATGTCCAATTTACAGCATATTCTGAGCGGAAATAAAGGATTAGATAAAAACCAACTAAAAAGACAAGTACCATCCAAGCAATCCATTTACGATTTGTTGCACTTTCGTGGTAAATTCCGTCATTTTTAATGCCTTTTTTTCCTAGTAAAATAACGTTTGGTAAAATAAACATAAGCGCGCCAATAATGCCAAGTCCAAAGGTTAAAAACCACATTGTACCTTTATTGTTTGCTATATAGCCGCTGCCAGATTTTTTGCCAATGTAGGCAGCCATATCATGAGGGTTGGTATATATTATTTTTTTGTATTCTTTGTTTTTTTTGTGTTTTGCGTTAGCACTTTCTAAAGCATTTACAACAATAGGAGATAAGGATAACATGCTGTTAAAATCTTTATCCACTAAATTCTTCTGTAAGTTTTCAATAAAAATTTCGCTTTTTATTTTTTTCTCTACTAGAATTTCATCAAATAATTGTTGGTTAACCGTAAATTTCCCAATTACAGTTAAGGCAGTAAAAATTCCTAAACCAATTAGGAATACTACAAGACCTATGTTTTTTATTGCTTTCATTTTAAATGCTTTATTGTTGTACCTATTGTAAATAGTTATGTTTAGGCTTTGCTAAAAATTCTTTTCCAGCTTTTTTTCTTTGGAGTTATGTTTGTACCGTTTTCTTGATTATATTTTTGCAGGATTTCTTTTTCGTATTTTGCGTAAAACTCGGGGTCAAAATTTGCATCTTTAAGATATTCTAAAACATATTCTATACTTCTGCTTTCAGTTAACCAGCGGTCAAAAATGGTATGGCGCATACGAATGCCAAAAGTATTTATACCTAGAAAGGCTTTGGTGTTTTTATGGTAAGCAATGGTTACGCAAATTTTTTCTTTTCCATGTCTCCAATGAAAATGTTGTTCTTCTTCTTTTTTTCCACGTTCGCTAAATACCCAACCATAAGTCTGGTATTCTAAATCTAAAAATTTAGCAGAGTTAAACCAATGGCCAGGTTTATATTCTGTAGGGTTGCCGCAAATGGTTTGCGCAAGAGTTTCCCCCATCATTCTACCAGTATACCAAACTGCTTCTATAGGTCTTCGGTTACCAATGCCTTCATGTTGTTCTGCGCAATCGCCAATGGCATAAATATTAGGAATTGTAGTTTCTAACATTCTATTTACTTTTACGCCTCTACCTAATTCTATTCCAGAATCCTTTAAAAAATTAATATTAGGCGAAACACCAGCAGTTAAGCCAACTACAGTACATTCTATAGTATCACCCTTATCGGTAGTAATTGCTCTGGCATTGCCATTTTCATCTGATAAAATCTCAACTAAATTAGTTTCTAAACGTAAGTCTATATGGTGTTCTAAAATATGTTCATTTATCATTTGGGATTCTCCGTTAGGCAAAACCCCGTTCCAAAAACTATTTTCACGAACTAAGAATGTAACTGGAATATCTCTACTACGAAGCATTTCGGCCATTTCTATACCTATTAAGCCTCCGCCAACAATAACAGCTCTTTTGCAAGTTTCTTTATTAGGTGCATTTTTTTCTAAAGTATCTAAATCTTGTTTGGAATATAACCCTTGTACACCACCCAAATCTTGCCCTGGCCACCCAAATTTATTTGGTTTAGAGCCTGTGGCTATAATTAATTTATCATAAACTATATCGGTGTTATGTTTAATTTTTAGGGTATTGTTTTTATGGTCTATAGAGGTTACGTAGCCTTTAACTAAATTTATTCTATTCTTTTTCCAAAACCAGTTTTCATAAGGTTGCGTATGTTCAAATTTCATGTGACCCATATACACATACATAAGAGCAGTTCTAGAGAAAAAATAGTCTGTCTCTGCAGATATAATAGTAATTTTTTTGTTGGATAATTTTCTAATATGGCGGGCAGCAGTTACCCCAGAAATACCATTACCTATAATGACTATATGTTCCATAAATTTGATTGGTTATTTGGTTTAAGTCGAAGTTACTTATAAAAACTTAACTAAATTTTAGAAATTATTTTTGTGATAACTGTGTGATACTTTTAAAGTTTCTTTGGCAACAGAAAGAAAAACGAAGCTTTGTTAAGTTTTAAAATTTAGAACGACAGAGCTATAAGAAATTTACATCTAAGTTTAATATAATGTGAATTATTACAACTAGAATTATAGTTTTAGTCGTGTTTTTCTTTTAAAAAGCAAATAAATAATATAAAATAGTTAAAATGAAAAAAGTAGTAATCTTGGCAGTATTATGTCTAATAAGCTATAAAAGTAATGCCCAAAGCACAGATGTATTTTTTACAAAAGCAGATAATTTTTTTAGTAAGCATGTAAAAAATGGAAGAGTAGCATATTCAGAAATAAAAAAGGATACAAAAGAATTAAATGAAATCTTAAATATAGCAAATGGTCTTAAGTTAGATAAAGAGAATGCTAAAGAGTACCAAGCGTTTTGGATAAATGCTTATAATCTTAATGTAATAAATAGTGTTGTAGAAAATTACCCAATTAAATCACCGTTAGATAAAGCAGGTTTTTTTGACAAGAAAAAGCACAACGTAGGAGGTAAAAACATTACACTTAATGATATTGAAAATAAGCTATTAAGAGGAAATTTTCCTATGGAACCTCGTTTTCATTTTGTATTAGTTTGTGCTGGTTTAGGATGCCCTCCAATAATTAATAAAGCATATAAACCTAGTACTTTAGAAAAGCAGTTGCAAATGCAAACAAACAAAGCTTTAAATGATCCCAGTTTTATTCAGGTAAATAAGAATAAAGTGAAAATCTCTCAGATTTTTGAATGGTATAAAGGAGATTTTACTAAAAATGGTTCTTTAGTAGATTACATTAATCAATATAAAAAAGAAAAATTGCCAATGAAAGCTAAGGTATCTTATTACCCTTACGACTGGACCTTGAACGATTTAAAATAAAATTAACAACCTAAAAAAAAGATAATGAAATTAGTTAAACAATATGCTCTTGTATTAGCAGCTCTTTTAGTTACTAGTATAAATATAGCACAGGATGATGATCAGGAAAAAAGTAATATTCAACAATACACCCCTTCTAAATTAATTGGAAAAGGACAATTAGATATTAAATGGTTTAATAATTTGTACACACAAACAGAAAGTACTTTTAGTAGCGGAAAAGAAGCAAGACAAACTTTTTTTACATCTACATTAGAGGCATATACAGGAGTTGGTGAAAATAATAGGTGGAATGTTGGGGCAATTTTTGAATTTCGTTCAAACGTTATTGGAGGTAGAGATGCATTAGATGTTTTTAAGTTTGATGGAGAAGACAATACAGCCCGTTCTGGTTTAACTTCTATTGCACCTTCTATAAAATTTGTACCATTTAAATCGGTAAGTAATTTTAGTATTCAGAGTTCTATTTTTATTCCTTTAGTAGATAATGAGACAGAAAATGGTGTTTTTCTTGACCAAAAAGGGTATACATGGCAAAATAGATTCTTTTACGATTATACATTCCCAGGAGATAAATGGCAATTATTTACAGAATTAAATTCTGAATTAAATTTTGGAGATAAAGAGGAGAGTTTTGCAAATAACAGTTTAAACCTTACGCCAGGTGTGTTTTTAAGTTATTTTCCAAGCTCTAAGTTTACAATATTAGGATTAGTACAACATTCCCAACGAATAGATTTAGGAAATAATTTTACACAAGATTTTACTGCAGCTGGTGGTGGTGTTAAATACCAATTAACAGATGCTTTAAATTTAGAAGCTTTATACACAAATTTTTTAAGAGGAAGCAACACCGGTTTAGGACAAACTTTTAATTTGGGACTTAGAGTTATCTTATAGAAAAAAATAATTACTGTATTTTAGGAGTCTTAATCATTAGGAATGAAAAAAATAGGGCTCCTTTTTTTGTTATTGCAAATTTCTTGCGCCAGTCAAAAAAGTGCTAAAATTAATGGGGTAAGTTTTGTCTCTTCAAGAGAAAAAGCTACACAAGAAAATGTAAATAATGTTTTAAATATTTATGCGAACCATGCTGCAGTAATGCCTTTTGGTTTTATAAGAGACATTAATTCTCCCGAGATTTTTTTTAATACAGAAAGACAGTGGTTTGGAGAAACAAAAAATGGAGCAGAACAATATGTAAATATCTTACATAAGAATAAGGTAAAAGTAATGCTTAAGCCTCAAATTTGGATAAGGAGAGGAGAGTTTACAGGAACTCTTAAAATGAAAACGGAGCAAGATTGGGTTGCATTAGAAAACTCTTACGAGAAATTTATTATTACCTATGCCCAGTTAGCTAAAGAAAGTAAAATAGAATTGTTTTGTATAGGTACAGAATTAGAGCAATTTGTTGTGCATAGACCTGATTATTGGAGACAGCTAATTACAAAAATTAGAAGTATTTATAAAGGTAAATTAACTTACGCAGCAAATTGGGATGAGTACCCTAAAGTACCTTTCTGGAAAGAGCTAGATTTTATAGGGGTAGATGCTTATTTCCCCCTGTGTGAGTCTAAAACACCCACTGTAGAAGAGTTAAAGCAAGGGTGGCAACCTTGGAAGATTAAAATGAAAGCAATATCTGATAGTAACAATAAACCTATAATTTTTACAGAATACGGGTATAGGAGTGTAGACTATACTGCTAAAAAACCGTGGACTGTAGATCGTACAGATGAAGCAGTTAATTTAAAAGCACAAGCCAATGCTAAAGAAGCAATTTTTTCAGAATTTTGGCAAGAAGATTGGTTTGCGGGAGGTTATGTGTGGAAATGGTTTTTAGATTATAAAAATGTAGGAGGAGAAAAGGATAATAGATTTACACCTCAGAATAAACCAGCCGAAAAAATAATAAAAAGTTTTTATAAGAATAATTAAAATGAAAAATTACATTCTTTTTATATTCTGTGCTTTCTTAGTTAGTTGTTCTGAAGATTTAGAAGAGACAAAGGAAACATTACAAAGTAGTTTAGAAGGAAAAGATTTTGTTATTGATAATGTAATTGCCTGTGCAGCTAGTGGCAAAAATGAATCTAAAGTAAGTATATTTTTATACCCTAGACCAAGGGCTATAAACATACAGTGTTATGCAACACCTACAGAAACCCACGATAAGAACAATTATAGAAACTACACAAAAATAAAAAGCTCATTATCCAATGTTTTTAATGGATATTTAATGAAGTTTGATATTGATTTTGATTCCGAAAAATGGGTTATTGTTACTTTTGAGGAAGAAGGGAAAACGCATTTATGCAATCCTATAAGGCTAAAGCAATTTACAAAACCTACAGAGTATTTAACAGACAACGTTACCATAGATGCCAGTACTCAAATGCCAAGTTTTACATGGGAAGATGGTAGTCTTTTAGATACTAAAATTTATTTTCAAGTTGTCTCTAGCGCAGAAAACAACCTTTTGTCTGGTACTTATACTTTTAATAACCATTTTATTTATTATAATTTAGATAATGTAGTATTAAATGTAACCAGAGATAATCCGCCAGAATTAAATAATAATACCAATTACAATTTTACTTTAATGGGGGTAAGTGAAGATAATTGGGTAAATTTATTTTCTGAAAAACCTTTTACCACGCAATTTTAATTATGAATAAAAGTATTCTTGTTCTATTCCTATTTTTTATGGTAGCCATAGGTAACGCTCAAGAAGAGCAGCTTAGTATCTCTAAAGTAGAAATAACAGGAGCAAAGAGAACCAAGGTTTCTTTTGTGATGAACTTAATAAAAGTAAAAGAAGGTGTAAGTTTAGATTCTACTCAATTAGTAGAAGACATTGCACATTTAAAAAGATTAGCTTTTATAGCAAATGCAACTTTTGAGGTAACTAAAAGTATAGATAATACCTGTAAAGTAATTTATCATTTAGAAGAGAATATAACTTTAATTCCGTTTGCAAATTTATTTAGTTCATCTAATGATAATTTTGCTTTCAGGCTTGGTTTGCAGGAGTTTAATTTATTTGGCCGTGGTGTTACTTTAGGTGGTTTTTATCAATATGATGTTTTTAATTCTTATGGTGTTAATATTAGAGCGCCATATTTGTTTAGTACTAAATTAGGTTTAGCATTTAGCTATAAAGACTTAACTACACAAGAACCTGTTTTTTTTGATGATACTACTGCAGATTATAAGTATAATAATAAAGGTGCAGAGCTTTTAGGATTATATCAAATAAACTTTAAAAATAGAGTAGAGCTTGGTTTTAGTCTGTTTAGAGAAGATTATAATTATATTTCTGGAGCAACAAACGCTTCGGTGCCTCAAGAATTAAAGGTAAATAAGCACTTATTTAAGTTTATTTATAATTATTCAGACATAAAATATCATTATCAATATTTATCTGGTTTTAGAAGTAATCTTAATTTTCAATACGTAGGTAGTCCAAATATAAATTTGCCAGAATTTTTAATAGGTTTTAATGATTTTGCTTTCTATAAAAGAATTAAAGAAAAAGGTAACTGGGCCAGTAGAGTTCGTTTAGGATTGGCAACCAATGTAAATACACCTTTTGCACCATTTACAGTAGATAATAACATAAATATAAGAGGAGTAGGTAATACTATAGATCGTGGTACCGCGGCAATAATTATTAACTCAGAGTATAGGCACACCCTAATAGATAAAGATTGGTTTGTTCTGCAAAGTAATATATTTGTAGATGGCGGTTCTTGGAGAAATCCGGGAGGAGATTTCGGCGATTTTAGTGACGACCAAAACTTGCGTATTTACCCAGGAGTAGGATTGCGCTTTATGCATAAAAAAATATTTAATGCCATTTTTAGGATAGATTATGGCTACGGAATTACTAAAAATTCCTCTCACGGATTGGTTTTTGGTATTGGCCAATATTTTTAATAGGAATAAAAATTTAATTACTTTTTTTAAAACCTATACTACATTTAAAAAAGTTATATAATTTTGATGTAGAACTTTAAAAAGTTAGGCATCATTTTTGAATCCTTTTTTATATGAAATTTATCTCTCTCTTTTTTTTAAAAAACGTAATAACGTTTGTTCTTCTATGCTTCTCTTTTAGTGTTGTAGCTCAAAAAGATTCTTTGGAGACTGTTATTGCAGAAAAAGGAGAAGGTATATATGCCCTGTTACGAAAAAAAGGAGTTAACCCATATGAAACTTTTGATGCCTTTGTAGCGCTTAATATAGATAATATTAGAGATAGTATTCATGTATACGAAGGGCGTACATATAAAATACCAAATGTAGAAGCAAAAGTAGCGTTAGAAGAAACAAAAAAAGCAATCCCTAATGTTCTACCAAAGACAGGAAAAGGATATGCTATTTTTGGAAAAAAGTATAGAAAAGTACCTATTAAAAGTAGCAAATTAAAAAATGCCGTTTTTTATTTAGTTGCAGGTCATGGAGGGCCAGATCCAGGGGCTATGGCAACTTATGCAGGTAAGCCTATTGCAGAAGATGAATACGCTTATGATATAACTTTAAGATTGGCAAGAGAATTAATTTCGCATGGAGCACTTGTTTATATTATTATAAGAGATAATAATGACGGTATAAGAGATAAACGGATTCTAAAAATAGACCATGATGAGGTTGCGTACCAAAATAAAGTTATTCCGCTAAACCAAGTTGCTAGATTAAAACAGCGTGTAGATATTGTAAATGAATTATACACAAAACATAAAGGACAATACCAACGTTTAATTGTTACACATGTAGATAGTAGAAGTAAGGGTCAAAATATAGATGTTTTCTTTTACCACCATGAAAAAAGTAAAAGTGGTAAAAATTTAGCAGAGAATATTCATAAGACTTTCCAAAAAAAATATAAAAAGTACCAGCCAAATAGAACGTACTCAGGTACTTTTGAGCATAGAACAGAGTTATACATGGTAAGAAAAACATGGCCGGCAATGACTTTTATAGAAATTGGTAATATTAGAAATAAGAAAGACCAAAAAAGAATTCTAGAACCAGATAATAGACAAGCACTTGCAAAATGGATAAGTGAAGGAGCTATTTTAGATTTCCAAAAAAGATAATAAAAATTAAATTTTAAGAGGGTAAAATTACCTTTTTAATAAAGAATTAGTGTCTCTAACAAAAATTAGTTAACTTAGTTAACTAATTTTTAAGTACTTTTGCTATAGTTATATTTTGTATAAAAAGATAGAAGTAAAAAAATAAACCTAAAAAATATGGGCAACTATCGTATCACTATTGATAAAGAAGAAATTTTAATTGATAAACAAGCAGTAGAAAAAATAGATGTAAGTAGTATTAATGATACTCATTTTCATGTATTAAAAAATGCAAAAGCGTATAATGTAGAGTTAATTAATTCTAATTTTTTAGAAAAGGAAGTAACTATTGCTGTAAATGGGAATACACATGTTCTTAAAATAGAAGATAGTTATGATCAAATGGTTAAAGAGATGGGATTGTTTTCTAATGCTTCTCAAAAATTAAATAATGTAAAAGCTCCAATGCCTGGTCTTATTATAGATATTCTGGTAGAAGAAGGACAAGAAATAGAAGAAGGAACTCCATTAATAGTATTATCTGCAATGAAAATGGAAAATATAATCTTATCGCAAGGAGAAGGTACTATAACATCTATTTCTGTTAAAAAAGAAGATGCAGTAGAAAAGGGTCAAATAATAATTGAGGTAGAATAATATATAGCATGAAGAAAATAGTAATAGCCAACCGAGGAGAAATAGCATTGCGTATCATGAAAACTGCCCAAAAAATGGGTATTAAAACTGTTGCAGTATATTCAGATGTAGACCGTAATTCGCCTCATGTAAAATTTGCAGATGAAGCAGTTCTTTTAGGAGCAGCACCATCATCAGAGTCTTACTTAGTAATGGAGAAAATTATTGATGCAGCAAAAACAACAGGAGCGCAAGGAATTCACCCAGGATATGGATTTTTAAGTGAAAATGCTGTTTTTGCGCAAATGGTAAAAGATAACGGACTAATCTTTATTGGCCCCAAACCTCATGCTATAAAAGTTATGGGTAATAAATTGGCAGCAAAAGAAGCGGTAAAAGATTATAATATTCCAATGGTTCCAGGCATAGAAGAGGCCATTACAGATATAGACTTAGCTAAGAAAATAGCAAAACAAATAGGCTTTCCTATACTAATAAAAGCATCTGCTGGTGGTGGTGGTAAAGGAATGCGTGTTGTAGAAACATTAGAAGAACTTCCAGAACAAATGGAAAGAGCCATTAGTGAAGCCATTGCTGCTTTTGGTGACGGAGCTGTTTTTATAGAAAAATATGTAACCTCACCAAGACATATAGAAATACAAGTACTAGCAGATAATCATGGGAATGTTGTGCATTTATTTGAAAGAGAATGTAGCGTACAACGTAGACACCAAAAAGTGGTAGAAGAAGCACCATCTATTGTATTAACTCCAGAGATTAGAAAACAAATGGGAGAGGCGGCTATAAAAGTGGCAAAAGCTTGTGACTATGTTGGGGCAGGTACGGTAGAATTTCTTTTAGATGGTGATAAGAATTTTTATTTCTTAGAAATGAATACTAGGCTGCAAGTAGAACACCCTGTAACAGAGTTAATTTCAGGACTAGATTTGGTAGAACAACAAATTAAAGTAGCCCGTAATCAAGAGTTAGAATTTACCCAAGAAGACCTTAGTATAAACGGTCATGCCTTAGAGATTAGAGTCTATGCAGAAGACCCGTTAGATAATTTTATGCCAAGTATAGGAACATTAGAAACATATATAAGGCCAACAGGAGAAGGCGTTCGTGTAGATGATGGTTTTGAACAAGGTATGCCAGTTCCTATTTACTATGATCCAATGTTATCTAAGCTTATTACTTATGGCAAAAATAGAGATGAGGCAATACAGTTAATGATAAAAGCAATAGAAGGGTATAAGATAGAAGGGGTTTCTACCACCTTACCTTTTGGAAAATTTGTTTGCGAACATGAGGCTTTTCAATCTGGTAATTTTGATACACATTTTGTAAAAAAATATTATAATCCAGAAAGTTTAGAAAAAGAATTTTCTGAAGAGAGAGAAGTAGCTGCCGAAGTTGGTTTGTGGTTATATCTAGAAAATCAGAAAAAGATTAAAACGAGCAAAGTACTAGCATCTAACTGGAAAAAAAATAGAATCTAGTTTTTCTAAAGAAAGGTAAAAAGCATACAATGAAAGACAATCAAACAATATTACAAGATAAGTTAAAAGCCTCTAAATTAGGTGGAGGTCAAGAGCGTATAAAAAAACAACATGCAAAAGGGAAACTAACAGCGCATGAGCGAATACATTTTTTATTAGACGAGGGTTCTTTTGAAGAAATGGGAGCTTTAGTAACACACCGTACTAAGGATTTTGGTATGGATAAGCAGGTTTTTTATGGAGATGGTGTAGTCACTGGATACGGTACAATTAATGATAGGCAGGTATATGTTTTTGCACAAGATTTTACTGTTTTTGGAGGGGCTTTATCCGAAACGCATGCAGAAAAAATATGCAAAGTAATGGATATGGCTATGAAAATAGGTGTGCCATTAATTGGATTAAATGATAGTGGCGGGGCACGTATTCAAGAAGGCGTTAGATCTTTGGGAGGGTATGCCGATATTTTTCATAAAAACGTAATGGCTTCTGGGGTAATTCCTCAAATTTCAGCTATTATGGGACCATGTGCAGGTGGCGCAGTTTACTCCCCTGCAATGACCGATTTTACGTTAATGGTAGAAAACTCTAGTTATATGTTTGTTACAGGCCCTAATGTAGTAAAAACAGTAACTAATGAAGAAGTAACATCAGAAGAATTAGGAGGAGCAAGTACACATGCTACTAAATCTGGAGTTACCCATTTAACTGCAGCTAATGATATTGCATGTATAAACCAAATAAAGCAATTGGTGAGTTATATGCCCCAAAATTGTGAAGATACCCCAGCACAATTACCTTATGAGTTAGGAGAAGAAGTAAGAGATGTTTTAGAAGAAATAGTACCAGAAAATGCAAATCAGCCTTATGATATGCGCCATGTAATTAACGGTATTATTGATGAAGAGTCATTCTTTGAAATTCATAAAGATTATGCAGAAAATATAGTTGTGGGTTTTGCTAGAATTGCAGGAAAAAGTATAGGAATAGTAGCAAATCAGCCAATAAGTTTAGCAGGGGTGTTAGACGTTGAGGCTTCAAAAAAAGCTGCAAGATTTACGCGTTTTTGCGATTGTTTTAATATTCCTTTATTGGTCTTAGTAGATGTTCCAGGGTTTTTACCCGGAACAGATCAAGAGTGGAATGGGATTATTACTAATGGGGCAAAATTATTATATGCTTTAAGTGAAGCTACTGTACCAAAAATCACTGTAATTACTCGTAAAGCATATGGCGGAGCCTATGATGTAATGAATTCTAAACACATAGGTGCCGATATGAATTATGCTTGGCCAGGAGCAGAAATTGCTGTGATGGGAGCAAAAGGAGCTAGTGAAATTATTTTTAGAAAAGAGATAGCTTCTGCAGAAGATCCAGAAGCAAAGCTTATAGAAAAAGAAAAGGAGTATGCAGATAAATTTGCAAATCCGTATAGTGCAGCAGAAAGAGGTTTTATAGATGAGGTTATTTTGCCTAAAGATACACGTAGAAAACTTATTAAAGCTTTTGCAATGTTAGAAAATAAAAGCGTTAAATTGCCTAAGAAGAAACATGGAAATATTCCTTTATAAGTATATAACTTAGAGGAGAGTTCCCTGCATTTTTAAATAATAAAATTTGAGGCAGACCTCGGAGCATTTAAATCTCGATTATTGAGTAAAAAGAATAGAATGAATACAAAAACGATGTTTAAAGAATTTTCGGAAACATCTTCTAAAGAATGGACTTCTATTATTGAGGGAAATTTAAAAGGAGCTAGCTTTGAAGAAACTTTGGTATGGAAATCTGCAGAAGGGATACAAGTAGCTCCTTTTTACCATAAAGATTTAATAGGTGCAGAAACACGAACACCACTACAAACTGAAACTTGGAAAATAGGTCAGTTAATCTCTGTTATAGATGCAGTTAGCGCAAATAAACAAGCTATAAATTTTTTAAATAGTGGCGCAGAAAATTTGAGTTTTTATATTACATCCGAAGAAATAAATATAAGTATATTACTTTACGAAATCGATTTAGATAAAACTTCAATTTACTTTAATCTTCCTTTTTTATCCTCAAATTATATTAAAGACATCATAAATTTTGTGGGAACATCTATAAATAATGTGTTTTTTAATATTTCGGTATTAAGTAATCTTGCTAAGACAGGAAACTGGTATACATCTAAAGAAACCGATTTTAAAATTTTAGATGAAATTGTAGATTTAGGAGTGTCAAATGTTTTAATGGTTAATGCAGCGCCTTACCAAAATGCAGGAGCAAATATGGTAGAGCAGTTAGCAATTTCAATAGCGCATGCAAATGAATATTTATCTTTTTTTGACACAAGAGAAAGCCTAGAGAAAATAAAAACAGTTACTATAAAAGTTGCTATTGGCACCAATTATTTTTTTGAAATAGCAAAACTTAGAGCACTTCGTATTTTATGGAATGTTTTGCAAGAGGGTTATAATACAACAATGCAATTACATATTATAACAGAGCCTACGAAACGAAATAAAACATTATATGACTATAATGTAAATATGCTTAGAACTACAACAGAGGCAATGTCTGCAGTATTAGGAGGGGCAAATACAGTATTTAATATGCCTTATGATGCTATTTTTCATAATAGTAATGATTTTGGAGATAGAATAGCCTTAAATCAACTTTTGTTATTAAAAGAGGAAAGCTCTTTAGATAAAGTAAATAACCCTGCAGATGGTTCTTATTACATAGAAAATATTACAAATCAGTTAGCAGAAAAAGCATTAGAGTTATTTAAAGAAATAGAAAAAGGTGGCGGCTTTTTAGAATCCTTGCAAAAAGGAGAACTTCAGAAGTTAATAAGCAATAGTTCATTAAAGGAACAAGAAAAATTTAATACAAATGAAGAGGTTTTAGTTGGCACTAACAAGTACAGAAATCTTATGGATAAAATGAAACAAAATTTAGATTTTGAACCATTCGCATCAGATATTTTAAAAAATACCGAGGTAGAACCTATTGTAGAGAGAAGGTTAGCAGAAAAACTAGAACAAGAAATATTAAAAGATGAGTAGAAAAGATTTTCAACATATAACCTTAAAGGCAAAATCTAAAAAATCAACTTCTATAACGGAGAAAGAAAAACATACTACTGCAGAAGGTATTGCAATTAAAAAGCACTATGAAGAAGATGCAATTAAAGGGGTTCCGCATTTAAACTTTGTTGCAGGAACAGCCCCTTTTCTTAGAGGTCCTTATGCAACAATGTATGTACAACGTCCTTGGACAATAAGACAATATGCAGGTTTTTCTACTGCAGAAGAAAGTAATGCCTTTTATAAAAGAAATTTAAAAGGAGGTCAAAAGGGATTATCTGTGGCCTTTGATCTACCAACACATAGAGGATATGATAGCGACCATGAAAGGGTTGTTGGTGATGTAGGTAAAGCAGGTGTAGCAATAGATTCTGTCGAGGACATGAAAATTTTGTTTGACAGTATTCCGTTAGATAAAATGTCTGTTTCTATGACAATGAACGGCGCTGTATTACCAATTATGGCGTTTTATATTGTAGCGGCGGAAGAACAAGGGGTAGATGCTAAATTGCTTTCTGGAACAATTCAGAATGATATTTTAAAGGAATTTATGGTGCGTAATACCTATATATATCCGCCAAAACCATCTATGCAAATTATTTCCGATATTTTTGAATATACCAGTAATAATATGCCCAAGTTTAATAGTATTAGTATATCTGGTTATCATATGCACGAAGCGGGAGCTACCGCAGACATAGAGTTGGCGTATACTTTAGCAGATGGTTTAGAATATATTAAAACAGGGCTTGCTGCAGGAATGAAAATAGATGACTTTGCGCCAAGACTTTCTTTCTTTTGGGGTATAGGAATGAACCATTTTATGGAGATTGCTAAAATGCGTGCAGGTCGTATGTTATGGGCAAAATTGGTAAATCAATTTAATCCAACAAATAAAAAATCATTAGCATTACGTACACATTGCCAAACTAGTGGATGGAGCCTTACAGAGCAAGACCCATTTAATAATGTGGCAAGAACAACTATAGAAGCTGCGGCAGCTGTTTTTGGAGGCACACAAAGTTTACATACAAATGCATTAGACGAGGCAATTGCACTCCCTACAGACTTCTCGGCACGAATAGCAAGAGAAACGCAAATATATTTACAAGAAGAAACTAAAATAACGAAGACAGTAGATCCATGGGCTGGTAGTTACTATGTAGAAAGTTTAACCAATGACCTTGTTGCAAAAGCGTGGGAATTGTTAGAAGAAGTAGAAGGCCTTGGAGGAATGACAAAAGCTATTGAAGCTGGTATTCCTAAAATGAGAATAGAAGAATCTGCTGCAAGAAAACAGGCGCGTATAGATAGTGGACAAGATATTATTGTTGGGGTAAATAAATATATATTAGAAGAGGACGATGAACTTCAAATATTAGAGGTAGATAACGCTGAGGTACGCCGTAAGCAATTAGAACGATTAGCTGCCTTGAGGAGTAATAGGAATTCTGCAAAAGTAAAAGAGGCTTTAGATAAGCTTACACAAGCGGCAGACTATAAAATGAATTCCCCTTCTAAGATTACAAATAAAGATGAATTTAATTTATTAGCTTTAGCTGTAAATGCAGCAAGAGAAAGAGCTACATTAGGAGAAATAAGTGATGCCTTAGAAAAAGTTTTTGGGCGCCATAAAGCAATAATAAAAGCAATATCTGGAGTGTATTCTAAAGAAATTAAAAACGATGATGGTTTTGAAAAAGCCAAAAAAATGACCGATGCTTTTGCAGAGCAAGACGGACGTAGACCAAGAATTATGATTGCCAAAATGGGGCAAGATGGTCATGACCGTGGAGCAAAAGTTATTGCAACAGGTTATGCAGATATTGGGTTTGATGTAGATATAGGACCTCTTTTTCAGACTCCAGAAGAAGTAGCAAGACAAGCGGTAGAGAATGACGTTCATATTTTAGGAGTATCTTCCTTGGCTGCAGGTCACAAAACACTAGTTCCTACAGTTATTGAGGAATTAAAAAAATATGGTAGAGAAGATATTATGGTAATAGTTGGGGGAGTTATACCTAAGCAAGACTATCCTTTTTTACTAGATGCAGGAGCTGTAGCCGTTTTTGGGCCAGGCACAAAAATAAGTGCCGCTGCAATACAGATATTAGAAATTTTATTAGATAAAGATTAAGTTTGTTTTTAGGCTTTCTCTGCATCAATAAGTTTGTGAAAAGATTTAATCTTTTCATCCTCATTAACTAATTTAGTAGTGCATTGTTCTAAAAACCTAAGAAATGAGTCTTTTTCTTCAGAAGAGAATCCTTCGGTAAGGAAATGAATAACACCTAGTCTAGAGGGTTGTGTTTTATCTATTAAAGCAATTCCTTTTTTAGTTAATCTAAGACGTTTTTTTCTACGGTCTTCGTTATCTTCAAACTGTTTTATCAATTTCTTATCTAAAAGTACATTGATAAGGTTAGTTATATTTGCTCTAGAAACGTTTAAAGACTCTGCTAGTTCACTAGCCATAAGGTCTTTAACGTGTTTTTCTCTTTTAAAAAAAGGAAGGTTCGGATTTCCTGAAAGGTGTAATAAGATAAGCCATTGTTGTGTGGTAAGACCAACTTTTAAATAGACATCATCCCCTATTTTTTTGAGCTGATTTGCTAAGTCAAAAATACTTAATACTATTGATTCTTCTATACTTTTATTAATCATGGCGCGTTTAGTTTTTAGTAAAAATGGCGAGCAAATATATAATTTATATACTTAATTATACAGTTTGTTAACTACATTTAATTGGGTTTTAATAAATAACTCTTTATTAGGTTTTTTTCCTTCAAAAGAATTTGAAGGATAATGACTCATATTAGTGTAGGAAGGTGCGTACAATTCAAATCTTTGTCTTGCAATATAGTTTTGCATAGATATTTTAGAACGATAATCTCTTAGTGCATTAATGTCTATATAGCTGTTTGCTACCATACTATCTCCTGTACCTGCTTCAGAAAGTACGTTTCCTTCAAAATGTACAATTTTAGATAACCCATCAGTACTTGCAAACGGAAAGTCTATTCCAGAAATACCTGCAGAGTTTGCAGAAATGGTATAGGCCATATTTTCAATAGAACGTGCTCTTTTTGCAATATCCTTGTGGGTTAAATTTGGGCTTCCAGCTTCAGAAGAAGAATGTAAAAATATTTCAGCTCCTCGCATCATTAAACAACGAGCAATTTCTGGGTATAATATTTCTTCAGATGCTATACAGGCTAGTTTTCCAAGTTTTGTATCTGCAACAGGAAACAAAGATTCTTCCCCATATATTTCTAAGTATTTGTCTAAAACATCATGCGGAGTAGGAGCAAACATAGAATTTAAACGTCTATATTTTAAAATAAGTTCTCCTTCATCATCTATAATAAAGCTACTTTGAAAATATAAGTCTGGAAAATTTTCATCTAATTCATAAAAATTACCAGATAAAAAAATAGATTCTTTTTTACAGAACTCTTTCATTTGAGTAAAGAGAATGTCATCTGTGGTAATACATGCTTTAGTATGCCACTCTTCTATAGTTTCACCAAAAGGGAAGCTTGTTAAAAAATATTCTGGTAGAACCACAAGCTTTAAATCTGGTCCTATAAATTTTTTTGAGCCACTAGTTTGTGCTAATACGGTGTTTAATGTTTTTTGCATTAAAGCATGGGCTGTCTTCTTATCTTTACAAGAATTTATAGCAGCGCATTCTATTTGTAGCGCTAAAGCTTTGTATCTTTTTATCAATGGGTATATTTTTATATGATTTTCTTAAAGTTACACAAAATAGTTAACATTATTAACTATTTTGCTTAAGAAATTCAATTCTTTTCGTGTTAAAAAATTGTAAGTTTTTTAATTTGTAAGTTTAAATTCTAATTCTTGGATAGGGGTGTTTTTTGTAGGCTCTGTTTTTTCAATAATTTGCCAACTTATTCCTGCAGTATCTTTAAAAACAAAAGCATTTTCTCCAAATTCATTCTTTAGTATTTGGGTAGGATTTAGTTCGTGTTCAGAAACTAATTTATGAACCATTTTTAGCTTGGGAGTATAAAAAGAATGTAGTGTTATTCCTTTTTCTCCTATTCTTTGCTTTGCAGATTTGTTTGTTTTATCTCCCCTTGGAATAAAGAATTTCATTTTTCCACATATATTATTTGGTGAAACAAAACCTTGGTACCAATGACTATAACCGGGTTCCATTTGAAAAACTCTTTTAGGGCCTTTTAGCCAATCGCCATCAATTGCAGGTTTATCTTCTGCTTGTAAACCTAAGGCGGAAGATAAATAGGATATTTGTTCTAAGGATGTGGCGTTAATTACAAAGTCATGATGGGTAAACTCACTTGTTTTTAGTGGTGTGTCTTCTTTAATGGTGCCATAACCAGGAATTTTATACCCATATCGTTGAAAGAAAATATGGTTAAAAAATTCGCCATAAACTGCATTTTCACGTACTATAACGGGTCTATTAAAAAAATCTCTTTCGCCAGTATTTAATCCAAATAAGTCATCTGCGACTGGTTCTGTTGGCAGCCATGGCTTTTTCCCAACTTCTCTTGCTGTTTGGTAAATATCGTACAATCTAAAAATATCATTAGTACGCATAACAGCAATTCTTGTTCCTATAGTTTCTACAGGAGCATAACCAATACCATCTCCAAGAGGTTTTTCCCATTCTAATATACGTAACAAGCCATGGCTATCTATATCTCCATTTTGTAAGCGATACGAAGTAAGTTTAGAGTTTACCCCATATAATTTTTTAGCATCTTTAGCAGAAAAAGAAGAACTATCTACTACTTTAAAACCAAAATCTCCAAAATATTTTTTTGCATGATTTGCGTTTTCAACACCTATCATTACTTCATAAAGACCACTAATACCAGTATCTGGAATCTCTTGGGTCATAGTTTTTGTAGTCATAAAATGTATTGTTAATAATAAGGCATATTTTTTTAAAAACATAATTAGTGTTTTTAAGAGTGAATATTAAGAATTAATTTCCCGAAATTTTCTCCAGTATATAGCATTTGTAATGTTTTAGAAAAGTTTTCTAACCCTAGAACAGTATGCTCTTTTACTTTAATTTGTCCGTCATTAATCCATTCAGCAATTTCCTTAACTGCAGATGGCCATTGCTCTACATAGTCAAAAACAATTATGCCATTCATTTTTCCTCTAGCAGTAACTATTTTCATATAGTTTTTTGGACCATAAATATTTGCCATATCATTATATTGCGAAATGGCACCGCATATAACTACACGCGCACCACGAGCTAAGTTTAAAAGGGCAATATCTAATGTAGGCCCGCCAACATTATCATAGTAAATATGAACCCCGTTTGGAGCATATTTTTTTAATTGTTGGTCAATGTCTTCTGTTTTGTAATTTATTGCATAGTCAAATCCACATTCTTCTAATAAGAATTTACATTTAGCATCACTTCCTGCAGAACCAATAACGGTACAGCCTTTAATTTTAGCAATTTGCCCAACCGTAGAACCTACAATGCCTGCTGCTCCAGAAATATATACAACATCACCAGAAACAGGTTCTCCACTTTTAAGGAGTCCAAAGTAGGCGGTCATTCCTGGCATACCCAATATACCTAAATGGTGTGAAAGTTTACTTCCAGAAATATTTATGTGGCTTAGTCCTTCTCCATTAGAAATACAATAGTTTTGCGCTCCTAATAAACCAGAAACATAATCCCCTTCTTTAAATTTAGGGTTTTTAGATTGTATAATCTTTCCTGCAGAAAACGTTCGTACAACGGCTCCAATTTCTATGCCTTTAATATATGTGGTTCCTTCATTCATCCATCCTCTAATAGCTGGGTCTAGAGAAATATCATGAATTTCAATTAATATTTCCCCTTCTTTAATTTCTTTTAACTCCTCTGTTTTTATATCAAAATTTGTATCTTCTATTTCTCCTTTTGGCCTATTCGCTAAAATTACTTTTGTATTTTTCATTTGTTTACTATTTATATAAGTAGGGTTGTTTACTTCATTTTTAATAGAAGCATGTTAAAAGTGCTTCAATTTATTCTAAATTTACAAAAAAATAGTTAACATTGTAAATAATTAACTATATTAACTAAAAATTTTAATTAATACTTTTATTTTGATAAGGAGAAGACAAGTTACCGTAGAGAATAAAACCATGAATTTTTATATTTTGGGTGCTGGTCCTGCGTTGGTTATGTTTCATCCGTCTCCACATTCGGCAGAGTTACTTTTGCCATTGGCTAAAGAGTTGGCTTTAGATTATACAGTAATCTGTGTAGATACCCCTGGCTATGGAAAATCGGATGCTTTACCTAATACACCCAATAACTTATCTGATTATACAAAGGTGTTACATGATTTTTTTAAAAAAATGGGTATAGAACTCCCTATTTTATATGGTTCTGCAACAGGTGCGCAATTAGCAATACGTTATGCTTTAGATTTTCCTAATGAAGTTTCTCATATCTTTTTAGATAATGCTGCGCATTTTAATGAGGTTTTAAGAAAGCGCATTTTAAAACATTATTTTCCAGATTTAACACCAGAAATAAACGGGAGTCATATTAGGAAAATATGGGAGATTACAAATAAAATGTTTCAATTTTTTCCGTGGTGTTTTAATGAAGAAGAGTATGCGCTACATAGACCACAAGTACCAAAAGAAGTTTTACATACCATAGCACTAGATTTTTTTAAAGCAGGAGAAAATTATTTTCTAGCGTATAAAACTGCTTTTATGCATGAAAAGGCTGAGTATGTACAGCAGTTAAAAGTCCCTACTACAATTTTTAGGTGGAAAGGAAGTATCATTAAAAAGTATATAGATGACTTGTTAGCTTTTGAATTTCCAAGTTGTGTAGAAACTGTTTCAATTCCAGAGGGGCATGCAGAAAGAAACATAGAAATGATTAAGCAATTACGGAGTAAAGTTAATGGATTGCCTAATTATAATTTGCCAGATGCATTTAATATAGAGCCCAATGAAAAAGAAAAAAGTATTGGTTTAATACCAAGAAAAGATATTCCGAACATTTTAGAAAATGGATCTCATTTTATGGAAGCTTGGATACTACTTAAGAAATATAATCCAGAATTAAATGCTGTAGAATTACAAAATTTAATGATAGATTGGTTTACAAAAAGCAAAAATTAGAAGTATGAAATCTATATATAAATTCTTAGGAATAAAGTTTCCTGTCTTTCTTAGTTCTAGTGCCTCTGGAAAAAGTAAAAAAGAGGTTTTAGGTAAGGATTCTCTGTTAATAGGGGAGTGGGATAATTTTCAACAATACTGGCAAGAAAATACGGAGGAAGAAATTCATGGTATTAAAACAGATGATAAACACAGACACTTGTCATTAAAAATAAAAGAGGTAGAAAAAGGAACTTTTTTAATTGAAGTAAGAGAAGGCAGAAACGGAACTGTTTTTATTGAAAACTTACATTTTACCCAAGAAGATATAAATAAGAATAATGTTGAACTTAAAGGGGATACTCTTTTTATACAGGGCGAAAATCATTTTAAAAATAAAGACGCCTATAAATTTATTAGGGTAAGAAAATTTTCTGGTTGGATAGAATATCCTATTACAGAGGATAATATGCATCATCAAGGAAATCTTGAAATACATGATCAGGGTGGTATGGCAGCGTTAGATGTTGATGGTGTAGATTATACAGTAGAACTAACCCAATTAATTTATGGAAAAAAATTAGAAATAATGAAGCTTGCTATTTATGACATGCCTTTAGATAAAGTAGGTATAAATAGTACTTCTATTAGTTATACATGGGTAAACCCAGATGCAAAAAGGATAGGTATAAACCTAAGAAAAGTTATTTCTGGGTGGACGCTTATTGAGCCAGGTTTTGGTAATCAAAATACTTGGAGAGAAAAAGAAGAATGAAAGTTTCCTATAAATCAAAAGATAATTATATAGTTGTTATTGGGAGTAATAGTGGTATTGGAATAGCTTTGGTAAAACAACTTTTAGAAACCGGTGCAATAGTTATTGGAGCAGATATACAGGAGAAATCTAAAGTGCCTTTCAATGAAAATTACTTGTATTATAAAGTGAATCCTCTAGACTATAATTCTGTTACAAGTTTAGTAGATTTTGTAAAAGAAAAAACGAATAAAATTGTAGGTTTAATAAATTTATCTGGCGCAATTACCCATTTTAAATCTATTGAAGAAATAAGTATAGAAGAGTGGAACCATACGTATGATATTAGTTTTAAAAGCTGTTTTAACTCTTGCAAAGCATTTTTACCACTTTTAAAAAGTACACCGAATTCTGCAATTGTAAATATGTCTTCTGGACTAGCATTTATAGGGCAAAAAAACTATGGCCCTTATACCGCAGGGAAAGCATCGGTTATTGCTTTTAGTAAAACTCTAGCAGCAGAAGTAGCTCCAGAAATTAGAGTAAACACAGTTGCTCCTGGAGCGGTAGATACTAATTTCATTTATAAAGAAGACGGTTCCACTCGTTTTAATAAAGAACAATATGAAAAAATTGTTCCCCTAGGTAGTATAGGTACACCAGAGGAAATTAGTTCTGTTATTTTGTTTTTACTAAGTGACGGTGCAACACATATGACAGGGCAATGTTTACATGTTAATGGTGGCGCAGGAATGCATTAATTTATCCCATAGTGCCTTTTACCAAACCACCATCTACAGAAATAGTTTGCCCTGAAATATAACTACTATGCGGCGATAAAAGCCAAAGCGCTAGGGATGCAAAATCTTCTGGTTTTCCAATTTTTTCCATAGCAGTTTGTTTCGCTACAGAAGCCCTAATTTCAGATTCCGGAATTCCTTTAAGTTCGCTGTTTTTCTTAAACAAGTTTTCCATACGCTGCGTAGCGTGGAACCCAGGGCCTAAAATATTTAGTGTAACACCGGAGGTTCCTATTTCTTGGGATAATGTTTTTACATAACCAACAACAGCTAATCGCATAGAATTACTTAATACTAAATTCTCTACAGGCTGTTTAACAGAAACACTTTCAATATAAAGCAAACGACCATATTGTTGCTCTATCATTTTAGGAAGTAAAGCTTGTGTTAAAGCAATTTTCCAGCGTACAACAGTTTTATAAGCTTCATCCCAATCCGATAGTTTTGTATCTAAAACAGGCATTGCAGGAGGCCCGCCAGAATTAATAACAGCTCCGGTTAAAACTCGTTCTCCAATTACATGTAGAATAGTATCTAGTACTTTTTCATCTGATAAATCCCCAGGAATTATTTCAATAGTAGCACTTATTTTTTGTAGCTCTTTAAGTTTTTCAAGAGTTCGTGCAACTGCAATTACCGTCGCATTTTCAGCAATTAACTGTTCTGTAATTGCTTTACCAAAACCACTAGTGGCTCCGCCAACTAAAAATAATTTATCCTTAAGATGTAGGTTCATGTTGTTTGTTAATTAATTTTTTAAAAATAAAAATAACAGCTACTGCAATAATACACATAACTACCCCATAAACGCCAGCAGTTGCTGCCATTTTAGGTTCATTTAGTAAGTTAGCAGATAAAGCTATTGTCATTCCTAATACATTGTTTTGCATACCGCTTTCAATAGCAATAGTTGCAGCTCTTTTGGTAGATATTTTTAAAAATTTAGCACTAAAATACCCAACAGAAAGCGTTGCAATATTTAATAAAATTACGCCTAAAAAAGATGCTTTAATAAAATACCAACTATTTCCTATTTCTTCTAGCTTCATAATCATTAAAACAAGTGCTAGAATAATAACAATTATAGAGCCCCAAGAAATAGCTGCTTTACTTTTTTTAGAAAAAAGAGGGAATTTATGATTAATATACATTCCGATAAGAACAGGAAGAGCTGTCAATTTAAAAATATTAAATACTGTGGCTCCAAAAGGGAGTTGTATATTCTTAAAGGCTGCTCCTAATATAGCATCCAAAGAAAAATTTAGTATAAAGGGAATAGTAAAAATGGTTACTAAGCTAGATATTGCGGTAAGGCTTATAGACAAAGCAGTATCTCCTTTTGCTAAATGAGAAAATAAATTAGATACAGCGCCGCCTGGGCAACAAGCAACAATCATTAATCCCATAGCAACCATAGGTTGCATAGGTACAATAGCAATAATTGTAAATGCAATAACGGGAACAAATACTATTTGGTTAAAGAGCCCTATAAATACTGCTTTAGGAGCTATACCTACTCGTTTAAAGTCCGTAATAGTAAGTGTTAACCCCATTCCTAACATAACAAGAAATAAGATAGTCTGTAAAATGACAGGGATATAAGATAAGAGTTGCGCTGTCATTTATATTTTATTCTAGTTGTTTTTCCAAGCATTTAATATGGTATTGGAAGAAGCAGACCAAACCGCTTCATGACTACCAAGATACTCTAAAATTTGTTCTAAATATTTAATTCTATGTGGTTGTCCTAGCACCCATGGATGAATATTTAAACTTAATATTCTTCCGCCTTGTGTTTTGGTTTCTTGTAATAGAAACTGAAATGCATCTTGTACTTGATGTGCCCAATCTTCAGCAGAATGAAGATTGTTTAATATTATAAAATGGTCGTCTAATTCTGTAGTTAATGGCATGGCTGTTAAGTTACCATTTTTTGTTTTAAAATTATAAGGCATTTCGTCATTTACCCAATCGCAAAAATAATCTATTCCATTTTCAGCTAATATATCTGGAGTGTTTTCCGATTCGTTTTTAGCGGGACTAACCCAACCTTTAATGTCTTGTCCTGTTAGGTTTCTTAGTCCATCTAAGGAGCGTTTTACTAATTCTTTTTCTTCGTCTAGATTCTGACCTCCATAATGTAATTTATCCATGTCATAACCATGACACAATATTTCATTTCCTCTATCTTTTAATGTTCCTGTTAAATAAGGTAAACGTTCTGCTAATCTGGTGTTCATAGCAAAAGTGGAAGTTACATTGTATTTATCTAGCGCTTTAAAAAAGCGGTAGATACCAACTCTATTCCCATAATCTCTTAAACTGTAATGTCTTAAATCTGGATACGGTTTTGTCATTCCCCCAGGGACTTTAAAAGGAATTCCTTTTTGGTTTAGCGGAAAAAATTGAACTCCCACATTAACCCAAAGCGCTATTTTTTTATCGTTAGGCCAAATAATAGGTTTTCTATTGCTAAGCATGTCCCAATCATAACGATTGTGATCCATACCATAGGAACGTTCTGGATACTCTAGGTAGGTTTTATCTAGCGCCATATTTTTTGGTTTTTTGGTTGATGTCTTCTAAAGATGCATCATAATAAGTATCTAAATAATAAGAAGCAATTTCTTTTCCTGTAGTTACCCAAACATCTGGATGTCCTGTTATATATTCTAAAGCTTCCTCATATGCTTTGATACGATGTGCATTTGTAACCTGATAATTGTGCGTTGGAATACACATTATAGTGCCACTTTCTGCTCCTTCTGCATAAAGACGGTCAAAATTATCTTTAAGTTCTTGTCCATACCTACGTGGAGTTATTTTCTGTACCAAGTAAGCTATAGTATCATTCATTTCTAAAGAATAGGGGATAGAAGCAAAACGTTTTCCACTTCTTAGATTTATAGGTGTAGGTTGGTCGTCATGGAATAGATCGCAAGAATAAAAGCCAGCCTCATCCCCAAAAAGTTCAGTGCCTACCTCTGCAAATAAATCTAAAGTATTCTCAGAATGAGAAAGAGCAGGAGCTAAATAACCAGCACATTTTTGTCCAGTGTGTTTGTATATAGTTTCTATAGAATCTTTTATCATGTCTCTTTCCTGAGACGCAGACATTCCATAAGTATATCTTGTGTTATATATACCATGACTAAAGAATTCCCAATTACGTTCTTTACACAGTTCTATTATTTCTGGATGATGATCGCATAAGGCAGTAGAAAGAGATATTGAACCACGAATACCATACTTTTCTAAAAGTTCCATTTGGCGAATATGCCCAACTCTATTTCCCCAGTCTCTGCTAGTATATCCGGGTAGAGCAGGGCTAGGTTGAGGCCAAGGTTTTCTAAAAGGATTATCTGGCGGATTTAGTTCATAAAACTCAATATTTGGAGCCACCCAAAAGGCAACTTTAGCTCCATTTGGCCATTTTATTTTTGGTCTGTTTTCATAAGGCCAATAATCGTAATATCCTGGGTCTTCCTTCATAATTATATACTATTTAACCAAGTAAAAACTTCATTCACTTCACGAACATCGCAATATTTTAAAGACAAATCAGTAAGATTTGCATAATGGTAACTTTCGTGTTTATCTGCAACACATTCTTCAGGGATTATAGTTCTATATCCTCGGGATAGAGAATCTACTCCAGCAGCTCTAATACAACCAGAAGTAGAGCCACCAGTAAGGATAATAGTATCTACTTGGTGCCAAACTAATAAAGATTGTAAAGGAGTTTCAAAGAATGGAGAAGGCATTTTTTTCTCATAAAAAACATCGGTTGTTCGGTCTAAAATTAACCTATCATCTAGCTCAGACCTTTCAGAACCAAATTTTATATTTTGTAAACTATCGGGTGTATCTGTTCGGGTTCCCCAGATACCAGCATCCGCTGCAGTATCCATATAAGCAACATTGGTCCAAACTACGGGCCAGCCTAATTTTCTAAATTTTGCTGCTAGTTCATTTACATAATCTAACTGTTTTGGGTCATTTTCATATGCAGTTTTAAAAAGATCTGTGCGTGTATAGGCTTTCTGAATATCTATATTAACTAAAGCTGCTTTTTTTCCAAAACCAAAACGCTTACGAGCTGGGTTTGCTTTTACTTCAAAATAAAGTTCTTTTGCGGTTTTATCTGTGGTTTGCATGTTTTTCTTTTTTAAGTGGGTAATTACCTTTTAATTTTTTTCTTAACCTTAGAGGATTGCATAGAAATAATAACCCAATTGTTAGCTTGTTTTTTCCACACTGCGGTAAGTCTATATTCTCCTTCATCAAACCCTTTAAATTTTCTTTTGTTGATGTAATTGGTTAAAACCACATTAGTATCAATTTTTAAAAAGACTATGTCTGCGCTTTCATAACTTTCAAAAGCATTTGTAATATTTGCTAAAGCTTCTTTCTTACTATATTTTTTTCCGCTTTGGGAAGTAAGAATAAGGTTTTCATGGTATATTTTATTAGCTAAATCTACATCACTATTAAGATGCGCATTTTTCAAATTTGTAATCTGAAGTTGTATTTCCTCTTTTTCAATTGCATTTATTTCTTGAGATATACAATATGTAGAAATAAATAAAGTACATAAAATAACAAGTAACCTCATAGCTTAATCAGTTTTAATAATTCCTTCTGCAATCATTTTTTCAATAGTAGCATCATCAATATTTAGTCCTTTTAGAACTTCAGCCGTATGTTCTCCAATTTTAGGAGGATCTAACCTTTTTTCTACACGGGTACCTTTATATTCTATTGGAAACTTTGGTAGCTTGGTTATTTTACCGTCTCCTAAATTTACTTCCATAAGGCTATTACCTTTATTTAGTTGTTCATCTTCAAAAAGATCTTCTGGCCTGCTAATTGGAGCAAAAGGAATATGTCCTTTTTCACATTTTTCTATAATTTCTTGTTTGGTAAATTGTCTAATCCTTTCTTCTAGTTCAGGTATAAACCATTCGCGTTCATCAATACGCAGATTATTTGTTTTTAACCTTTCATCTGAAAGCCAATCTTGCCAGTTAAATACTTCGCAAAACCGCTTCCAATGTTTTTCACTTATAATACCTATGAATGCTTTGTCATTGTCTTTGGTATCAAAAACTTTATAAATAGACCATGCACTTACTCTAGAAGGCATTGGCGGAATTTTATAATCTATTTGAGAAGAATATGCCATGTGTTGCCCCATTAAAAAAGCACAAGTTTCAAACAAAGCAGATTTTACAAAACCACCTTCTCCGGTTTTTTCGCGTTCGTATAATGCTTGCAGAATACCAATATAACCAAACATCCCGCCAGTAATATCTATTACCGATGTTCCTGCACGTAATGGGTCTCCTTCTCTACCAGTCATATAGGCTAGACCTCCCATCATTTGAACAACCTCATCCATTGCATGACGCTTCTCATAAGGACCACTTAAAAAACCTTTAAGAGAGCAATAGATGAGGCCTTTATTCAAATGTTTTAGATCTTCATAACCAAGTCCTAAACGATCCATTGTTCCAGGGCCAAAATTTTCTACAACAACATCATATTCTTTTACTAAATCGTAGATTATTTTTCTCCCTTCTTTAGACTTAATATTTACAGCAAGACTTTTTTTATTTCTATTATAAAACCAAAAATAACCTGTACCAAAACCTTGTAGTCTACGTGTACTGTCTCCATGAACAGGTTCTACATGTAACACATCTGCACCCATATCTGCTAACATAAGTCCGGCACAAGGGCCCATAACTGCATGTGTAAATTCTAATACTTTTATACCTTTTAAAGGACCACTCATTTATTTTTTATTTAAAGATTTATAAAAAGTTTCTGGAGCATCTTCAATTTGTGTATCTAGTGTAGCGTTCCATCTATTTAGAAACCCGAACATAGAAATAACACCTACTATTTCTACAATTGCCTCACTGTCATAATGCTTTTTTAGTTCTGTAAAATCTTCATCAGTGGTTTGGTTGGGAACCATGCTACCAGTAACAGCAATATTTAAAGCAGCTTTTTCCGCTTCCGAAAAAAGAGGAGAGGTTTTATATTCCCATAGGTTTTCTAATTTTTCTTTTTCTACACCTTGCTCATTGGCACCATAAGCGGTATGTGCGCTACAGTATTGACAACCACTTACTTTACTAGATAAATGGCCAATCATTCTTTTAAGTCCGCCACTAACTTTTCCTTCTGCATAAACAGCTTTTGCTAGCTGAAAAAAGGAGGATAATATATCTGGTTTATGCGCCATTATTAATCCGTCATTAGGTAAAAAACCCATCCATTTTTCAGCATTTGTAAAAAGTGAACCTAATTCACTTTCCTTAGGGTTATTTATAGGGTCTATTCTACTCATTTTTATAGGGTATAAGTTCCGTTTTTCTTTAAATAGTTCACTAATCCACCTTCTTTTAAAATTGCAATCATTATATCTGGCAATTTGGTAGCAGCGTATGTTTTATTAGCAGAAAGGTCTGTAACTTTTCCATTTTTTAAATCTATAGATAGTTCTGCTCCTTTTTGAATATTGTGTTTGCCAATTTCTAAGACAGGTAGTCCAATATTTATTGCGTTTCTAAAGAAAATACGAGCAAAGTCTTCTGCAATAACAACAGAAACTCCTGATTGTTTTAGTGCTAAAGGAGCTTGTTCTCTAGAAGAGCCACAGCCAAAGTTTATACCAGCAACCAAAATATCTCCCTGTTGTACAATTTTATTAAAATTAGGGTCTAAATCTTCTAATACATGATTAGCTAAGGTTGATAAATCTAATGTTTTGGTATATTTTCCTGGGATGATACGATCGGTATCAATATGATCACCATATACATGTGCTTTCGCCTCTATTTTAGTATTTATTGTGCTCATATTATATAAGGTATTTTTTAGGGTTCACTATTTTTCCTTCAATTGCAGATGCAGCTACAGTAGACGGGGCGCCTAAGAAAATATTAGATTTTGGGTTTCCCATTCTACCTCTAAAATTTCTATTGGCAGCAGAAATTACTACTTCTCCATCTGCAGGTACTCCTTGGTGTGTACCAACACAAGGGCCACAGCCAGAAGTTATTAAAGATGCTCCTGCTTCTATTAAGGTGGTCATAGACCCATTACTAATAGCATCTAATAATACACTTTGGGATGCTGGAGCAATAACCATACGTACATCTGGATGTATTTTCTTGCCTTTTAATATTTTGGCAGCTATATTAAAATCCTCTAAGCGTCCGTTACAACAGGTTCCAATAAAGGCATAGTTAATTTTTGTTCCTTCGTAGTTAGAAATATTATGTACATTATCTGGAGATTCTGGAGCACTAACTTGAGGTTCTAAATCAGAAACATCAAAATCAAAAGTTTTAATATATTCCGCGTCATCATCCGGTGTAATTCCACTAAAATCATAGTCTAACTCTAAACCTTTAGGATGAACTATTCCAGTTTTTGCACCCATTTCTGAAGACATATTAGCAATAGTCATTCTACTAGCAAGACTTAACCCTTCAAAAGCTTCACCACAAAATTCAATGGCTTGGTAGGTAGCTCCGGAAACGGTTATTTTACCCACTAAGAATAGAATTAAATCTTTAGCAGTAACACCATCTTGTAATTTTCCGGAACAATGAACTTTTATAGTTTGTGGCACTTTTAACCATATTTTACCGGTCATCATAACGGCTGCTAAATCTGTAGATCCTACTCCACAAGCGAATGCATTTAAAGCGCCATATGTTGGAGTATGAGAATCTGCACCTACAAAAATATCTCCCGGTTTTACATATTGGTTTTCTACCATTACTTGGTGGCATATGCCTTCTCCAATCTCAAACAATCGCATGCCTTGTTCTTTGGCAAAATCGCGCATCATTTTATGGAGATTTGCTATGCGTTCATTAGGAGATGGTGCAGCATGATCTATAATTAAGGCACATTTTTCTGGGTTAAAAACCTTTTTTCCACCCATTGCTTTAAATGCCTTAATAGTTAAGGGGCCAGTAGTATCACTAGCCATACAACCATCTACATCACTAATTACAAGTTCACCAGCATAAACTTTATTACCTACATGGTTAGATATTATTTTTTCTGAAATTGTCTGTCCCATTAGTTCATTTTAATGTCTTTGTTATTTAATAATTGGTATAACTGTCCTGGTAATTTATTTCCTATGGTAGTTTCCAATTCTCTACTAATTTCAGCTATCTTGTTAATGTCTATACCTGTTTTATAACCCATTTGGTGTATCATATGTACACTATCTTCGGTAGCTATATTGCCAGTAGCATTTTTAATAAATGGACAGCCACCTAGACCTCCAAATGCAGTGTCAAAAATTTGAACTCCAGCTTCTATTGCAGCATACAAATTCGCATAACCTTTATTTTCTGTATTGTGTAGATGTAGAACTACAGGAATATTACCTGCTTTTTCTACAACTTTTTGCATCAGATTTCCTAACTGTTTAGGATTTCCCATTCCTGTAGAATCTGCAAGAGCTAGTTCATCTATTCCAGTATCCAAATGATGGTCAACCATATCTAATACATGATTTTCATCTATAGATCCTTCATATCTACATCCAAAAGCACACTGAATACCACCACGAACAGTTATATTATTTTGTTTGGATAAATTAACCATGTTACGAAAAGCCTTTTTTGCTTCGGAAAGTGTTAGTCGTGCATTTTTTTGACTATGTGTATCACTTGCAGATATAGAACAAGAAAGATGATTTAGTCTAGCAGCAATACCACGTTCTACTCCTTTTACATTTAAAACTAAACCGCTATAAATAACATCCGATTTTTTAACTAATTGTTTACAAAGTTCTTCTGCATCTGCCATTTGTGGAACTAGCCTAGGGTGTACAAAAGAAGCAACTTGAATGCGTTTAACACCAGCATTCACTAACTGGTTTATATAATCCAGTTTCTTTTGCGTAGGAATAGTTTTAGATAGGGTCTGAAAACCGTCTCTTAAACCCTGTTCTTCTATAATAATGTGTCTATTATTCATATAATAAATAGTAACAACTAAATTAGTTAACTAAGTTAACTAATTTTATTGAAACAGCCTATTTTAAAATGAAAAAGTAGGTTTTGAATGAAAAAAAATTAAGTTGTATGTAGTATGTTTTGTATAATAATAAGCTAATGTGCTAAAAATTAGTTAACTTAGTTAACTAATTGATATTCTAATTAAGAAATAGTTTTATGAGAGCTATTTAAAAATATTTAAAATGATGAAAATAAGAAATCCATATACTGGAATTTATGATTATAATTTAAAGACTGATACTATAGCTGAAATTCAAGATAAATCAAAAGAACTCAGAAATAATAAAAAGGCTTGGCAAAATGCTGGGGTAGTATATAGAGCACAAATTCTTCAAAAGTGGAAGAAGAGTATAGAAAAATATGAAGAAGAAATTGTATTAGCTTTAAGTGAAGATACTGGTAGAAATTATATTTCTAAATATGAAGTAAAAGGTATTTTAGGGATGATAGATGGTTGGTGTTATAAAGCCCCGTTAATTATGAAAGAAATAGAACCACGCCCCTCTGTTTTTGACCCAGCGGTAAAAATTGTAGAAAAAAGAGTCTCTTTTGATTTAGTAGGTGTAATAGGACCTTGGAACTTTCCTATAACACTTTCTCTTATAGATACTATACCGGCACTAATGGCTGGTTCTTCGGTTTTATTAAAACCAAGTGAAGTTACACCAAGATATTTAGATCCTTTGGAGAAAAGTATAAAAGAGGTTCCGGAATTAGATGGGGTATTAAAATTAGTAAGAGGAGGAGCAGAAGTTGGCAAAGAAGTTGTAAATAGTACAGATGCTATTTGTTTTACAGGGAGTGTTGCTACTGGTGAGCATATTGCCATGGCATGTGCAAAGCGTTTAATTCCTGCTTTTTTAGAATTAGGAGGAAAAGACCCAGCAATAGTTTTGGAAGATGCCGATTTGGAAATTGCAACCGATGCTGTTTTACGTTCTGCAGTAGGAGCAACAGGGCAAGCATGCCAATCTTTAGAAAGAATTTATGTGCAAGATAAAATTTATGATGACTTTTTAAAATTATTAATTAAAAAAGCAGAACAGGCTACATTAAATACCGAAGAAAAATCTAAAGGGCAAATAGGTCCTATTATATTTGAAAAGCAAGCAACAGCAATTCAAGACCAAATAAATGATGCAAATAATAAAGGAGCTACTGTGCATTGTGGCGGTAAAATAGAAAATCATAATGGAGGATTATGGTGTAGACCAACAGTTTTGTCTAATGTAAATCATACCATGAATGTGATGTCCCAAGAAACATTTGGACCACTAATACCTGTAATGTCTTTTTCTACAATAGAAGAGGCAATAACGTTGGCAAACGATTCTGAATTTGGATTATCTGCATCTTTATTTTCTAGTAATACGGATGTAATTAATAAAGTGTCTTTTGAAATTGAAGCAGGTGCAATTAGTATAAATGATGGAAGTTTAACAAATAGGATTTTTGATGCAGAGAAAAATGCCTTTAAAAAATCTGGTTTAAATGGTTCTAGAATGGGAGATGCTGGATTATTAAGGTTCTTTAGAAAACGTACATTGCTTATCCAGACAGGAAAACCACAGAGCATAAAAGATTTTGAAGAAATAAAGTTGTAAAAATCAGCTTATCAAGATTAATTTAGAAACAAAAAAACATGGACATTGTCCATGTTTTTTTGTTTTAAAAAGAGTAATAAAATTAAAGACACCTTGAAAATCATAAACAAGATGTCTTTAGCACTAATTAACTCAAAAAAATAATTTTAGAATGTATACCCTAAGGTAAATAATACCCTTTTTGGGTTTTGGAATACTGCAGAAGATATTCTTCCTATACCATCTGGATTAGCTTGCAACTCTCTTAAACTAGCATCTCCATCCTGTCCGCCAACTACAAGTTGTCTTGCATTAGCGCCATCGAAAAGGTTCTTAATACGCATGCTAATTTTTAATTCATCTGTGCCTAATGGGAATGTATAATACGCACCAAGATTGTATTCAGACATTGTAGGAAGTTCAACAAGATTTAATACATCTGCATAAGCTCCTGAGTATGTTACACCTCCAAAATCTGCACCCCATCTATCTGTACCATATCCAATATTTAAATTATAAATGGTAGAAGGTCTATTTTGCGCCTTTAATCCACCAATATCAAAGGCTTGTAAGCCATTTTCGGTAGTAACAAGATTAAGCCCATATATGTTATCAGGATCTGTGCTAGAACTTAATGGTACTAAGAATTTTTTATATTCAGAATTAGAAAGTGTTACCGCTCCCCTTAATAAAAGCCCTTTTATCGTTTTTGGTGTATATACTGCGGAAAGTTCTCCACCAAAGATTTTATTAGAACCAGCAGGTTCTTCTACCCATTCACCAAGATCACCATTGAAAATAGTTGCGGTTCTATTGTCTATAGTAGTATTGAACATGGTTATATCTAAAGTTAAATCACCTAGACCTGCTCTATAACCTATTTCTAGATTATTAACAATTTCATTTTCATCTGGTAAAATAGTTGTCAAGTTAATAGAACCTGGTAATGAAAACGCTCTAACATAATTGGCATAAATAGCAGAAGATTCTCCTAATAAATAATTAGCACCTATAGAATACGATAAATCATTAAATTTTAATTCGTTTTCTTCAAATGTAGCAGGATCGTAATCAACACCTGTTAGTCTTATTTCTTGTGGATCATTGTTGAATCTAGTTTTTAACCAATCGTAACGAAAAGAAACGTTAACACTTAATTTTTCGTTAAATACCATTTCATCTCCTATAAAAAAGGCTGTACTTGTTTCCTGTCTATTAGAAGAAGTATTAGAAACATAAGAAGTTGGTGGTAAGGAAGGGTCGCTAAAAGATCCATTAGAAAAACCAAAAGCACTTGCTACGTTTGGATTTCTAAAGGTTACGTTTGTTCCATATATGAAATTTAAACCCAAACGATCTCTTTCTGCTGTGCTATAATACACACCTCCACTAATATTATGCTCAGCGTTAGCTCCTTTAATTTGCTTAGAAATTCTATGTTCAGTAATCCAATCTCTATTTTGGTTATCTGCTGCACCATTAAATCTACTTACTGTTGTGTTTACGTCATAAAAAGTAGAGAAGTTAAATTCATTTATATCTAGATATTTAAAATCATTATATCTAAACCTTTCATTCCAGAACCATCCGTTTCCTAAATCAATATTAAAATCTACTCCAACAGTCGTACCTATTGTTTTTTCTTTATTTCGTCCTGGATTATCTCTAAGAGCAACACCATTAGCATCAGTAGCCGTAGAAGTATCAAAGAAAGCATTTCTTACCCCAATTTCACCAAAAACTGTAGTAAGGTTTCCTGCATCATTAAAAAATGTGTTAGCTGGGTGCCAGCCTTCTAATATTTTGCCGTTTTCTAAATCCCAAGGACCATCTGTTATGTTTTGAAATTGGTTGTTAAAAGTACTTCCATATACACGAATGGAAGACGTTTCTGTAATAAGCCAATCAAAATTAGCTCTAATTTGGGCTCCTCTATCTTTAGCAAACTGCTCCTTAACACCAGAATCTTCTAAAACATAACCACCTATATTATAACGAATCTTTTCAGTAAGAGGCCCATTAAAATTAAAATCTGCTCTAAAATCTACTTCATCTTCAAATTGGTGACCTTCTCTAGAATTATTGCTATACTTTGTTAAAGAAAAAGACCCTTTATGTTCCGTTCCTCCAACTTTAGATATTATATTTATTGCACCAGCTGCTGCAGCTCTACCAAAAAGAGTTGCTGCAGCACCACGTACTACTTCAATAGTTTGAACACTTGGGTCAATACCAAAGAACTCTTGGGTCCCACCAGTTAATGCTTGGGTACCTGTAATAGGTAAACCATCAATTAAGGTAGTAGTATAACTTGATCCCCCCGGAAAACCGCGAATATTAAATCCACCTTTTCTACCTTGGGTTTCATCAATGGTTATACCTGGTGTATTTTGAATTGCTTCAGAAAATGATTCAGGCTTTAAAATATTTAATTCCTGAGTACCAATAGTATTAATTGCTGTTGTAGCTTGTAGTTTTCTTACTGGTTTCCTAGTAGAGGATACAACAACTTCATTTAAAAGACTTACATCTTCTTTAAGTTGAACATTAGCTACTGATCCGCTTACCTCAACTTTCTTTCGGCCAAAACCAATATAGGAGAATATTAAAACATCTCCGTTTGCTGCTTGTATGCTATACATACCATTGTCATCAGTTACTACACCATTAGAGGTGCCTTGTTGCTGTACTGTTGCTCCTAAGATTGGAACATTGTTGTCGTCTGTTACTTTTCCTGTTACTGTTCCTTGGGCAAAAGCTCCTGCCGAACACAGTAAAAAACTAAGGAAACAAATCAAATGTGAAATTTTGTACGTTTTCATAGGTGTTTAATTATTAGTTCAATTTAGTTAGTTTAACATAGTGTTTTTGGTAGTTCTCGCCTTTTCTATAGATGTGTTTTTAACAGATTGGGCTTTAAATTCTTCACCAATATAATAATTAATAATGTTAATTGTTAATTAAATTAACTATTTTTTCAAAAAAAATTGAATTTTGTTATTTTTGAGTTAAATTTTTAGAAATATGTAATTTTTGTTGCGTTTATTTAAAAATTAATCAATGTACTGCAGATT
The DNA here is from genome assembly GCF_003634105.1 of Maribacter vaceletii. Taxonomy (GTDB): domain Bacteria; phylum Bacteroidota; class Bacteroidia; order Flavobacteriales; family Flavobacteriaceae; genus Maribacter_B; species Maribacter_B vaceletii. Next base: position 1,553,228 of record NZ_RBIQ01000007.1, read on the forward strand.
GTGTTGCTAATAACATATAAAATTTAGGCATATATATATTAAGGTATAATTTTTTATTTTTAAATAGTTTATACAGTATACTTTTAAAAGTAAATTTAATTAAATCAATAAACTATTAACTAAGTTAACTAATTTTTTTTGTAGTTTAGAGCTTACTAAAAATTAGTACAAGCGTTTAGTATGCTTAATATAATTTAAATTATAGATATGAGACTTATTAGTAGTTTATTCCTTGCCTTTTTTATTTTTATGGGTTGTAAAGATGAAAAACAATTAGAAACCCAGAAAGAGGAAAAAGAAGTATTACATCCTTCTCAAGATAAAAAATCTTACAAACATGCTCCAGAACCTCTTAAAACATGGGTAAATGCTAGAGCTGGAACAGGAAAACCAGTACACTGGATAGCAGAGGGTAGTGTATATGAATACCCGTCTGGAAAAAAACTTTTTGGTATGATTGGTTTTGATAGCTCCACCATAATTTGGCCAGAAGAAGAAAATGGTAAAATAACCCATTTAACCAGAAAAACTTTTGCGTATACAGATCCAGAGACAGGAGAGGTTATTACAGAGTACAATGGTAATAAAGTAGAGCCAATTGCATATCCTTACCAAATGATAACTTATAGATTAGAAAACAACAAAATTTTTGGTGATGTAGAACAAGGAGTAGGAGAAAGAGTACAACAAATTAAAGCTAAAGAAGGTATTCCTTATAGAAAAATGGGAAATACATTTGTGTACAATGCTTCTGTTTTTTTAGATTTTCCTTTGCCTTCAGGAACTCAATATCAAGCATGGGAAAATTACGATTTTTTTATACATCCAGAGGCTACTGTAGAGGAGCCACATCAAATGAGTTGGCAGCGTTATGGCAAATTACCAAAATGGGCTGGTGATGGTCATGCTATTATTCAACTATATTCTTGGCGGGTAGAAAGCCATGAAGAATTTCCTTCAAATCTTTTAAATTGGGCAAAAGAAGTTAAACCTAAATGGCTTAATCCTCCAAAAGATGTAGCAGAGATAAGAGCGCTACAAAAAGGTAAAGCTGGTGCTGGTTGGGGAAGGTAATTCTAATTGCTTTTTTATGTATAAAGCAAAAAACTAATTTACAATTTAACTGAAAAATAAAACATCATGATTAAGCAGCAAGAAATTAGAGGAGTTTATGAATCATGTATAGGGGTTCCCGATCTTATAGCGGCAATTGCATTTTGGAACCAATTTGGTTACCGAATTGTAGATCAAGGCGAATTATCTGCAGAAAGCGCAAAAAAACTTTATAATGTTAACTCAAAAGTTAAGTCAGTTCAATTACAACATTTAGATAGTGATCATAGTTTTATACGATTAATGCAATGGGATAAACCAACAAATAAAGGTATAGGTTATACTGCTAATCTCCGTTATAACGGTGGTAGATGGGGTGTGTTATTAACAAAAAGTGTTCTTAATATTTTAAACCATGTAGAAGATGCTATTGCTAAAGGAGATTTATGGTCTTTTATTATGCCGCATTGGTTACAGGTGTATCAAATGGAAAAAGGAAAACCATTTTTTGATAGACCACTTGGCGTTAGAGAAGGAATTGCTTTACACCCTTATTGCAGATTAGCAATTTTTGAAAGATATAATTATGAAAAACCGACTTATGGTAATATAGATGAAAATTCTTTTTTAAAATCTAGTCAATTTACACATCATGGAATCTTATTGCGTACAGATGACATTAGTTCATTAAAATTCTATGATGAATGTCTTGGTTTGTTAAGACAAAAAGAACAAAATTTAGGAGGAAAACCTACTTGTTCATCTGGTAACCAACAGACTTTTGGTCTTAGCAGTTCTGAGGTTTATAGTATTCATGATTTTGATGACCCAAGATCTTCTTTAGATGTTAAAGGTCATTTGTCTGGGCGTTTAAAAATTGTTAGAATGTACACTTCTTCAGAAATGAAAGATGTTCATGACCTTTCTCGACCGGGTTCCCTTGGAATGTCTCTTTTAACTTATCAAGTGAGAGATATTGAAATGTATAGAAAAAAGGTTATAGAAGGTGGAGCTACTAATGTTACAGAAATCTATGAAAATGAATTTAAAGAACCCAGTATTTCATTTAATTCCCCTGATGGATTGACATGGAATTTAGTTGGGAATTTAATATAATTCGCCATGTAATTATAAAGTGCAGATAAGTTTAAATATAGAGTTAGGAGTACTTCTAAAACTGATGATTCTAGTTTAACAACCTTTGCAGATTACGATTTTCATGATTTAGATAAGATAAAAGATTAATTTTTAGTAAAAAAGCCCTTGTTTATATATGAACAAGGGCTTTTATATTCACATATTTTAGGTGTAAAATATTGATAATAAGTAGAAATGGGAAGTAAAAATACTTTTATTAAAAATATTTTTTTTAAAATAAATTTAGTTAACATAATTAATAGTTAATAATATTAATTAAAATTTATTATCTTTAGACGGTATTTAACATACTCAATATTAAGGCTATGAATGAAACAGTAAAAGCTAACGATTTAGAATGGGGTCAAGAGTTACAAGAATGGATAGCATCTTTAGATGAAGTTATTCAAGATTTAGGAGATGAACAGGCTGCAAAACTTATACGCCGTTTACGAGCATTCGCAATTAAAAAAGGAGTAAAACTGGCTGGGGAAGCTCTTAACTCTCCGTACATAAATACTATAAACGTAAAACACCAGCCTCCATACCCTGGAGATACGGTATTAGAAACTAAAATAGAAAATATTAATCGCTGGAATGCTATGGCAATGGTATTACAGGGGTATGATAGTGGAGCAGGTGTAGGAGGGCATATTGCCACCTACGCATCGGCAGCTAGTATGTACGAGGTTGGTTTAAATCATTTTTTTAGAAAAAAATCGGAAGATTATGGAGGAGATTTAGTCTCTTTTCAGCCGCACGCCGCACCTGGAATATATGCAAGAGCATTACTAGAAGGACGTTTAACAGAAGATAATCTTAAAAATTTTAGAAGAGAACTACAAGCAGAAGGTGGTTTACCATCGTATCCGCATCCAAGAAGAATGCCATCTTTTTGGGAAATACCTGCAGCCTCAATGGGACTTATAGGGGTAAGCGCCATATACCAAGCTCGTTTTCAAAAATATTTAGAAAATAGAGGATTAAAAGAGAAAAAAGGAGGTAAAATTTGGGCATTTGTTGGGGATGGAGAAATGGATGAACCAGAAACTCTTGGAACTTTAAATATTGCCGTAAGGGAGCAGCTAGATAATTTGGTGCTTGTAGTAAATTGTAATTTACAGCGCTTAGATGGCCCTGTTCGTGGTAATGGAAAAGTTATTCAAGAATTGGAAAGAAGCTTCTTAGGAGCAGGTTGGAATGTTACTAAGGTAATTTGGGGAAGCGAGTGGGATTCTTTAATAGAAAGAGATCATAAAGGTATTTTGGTAGATAGAATGAATGAAGCCTTAGATGGCGATTACCAAATGTACTCTGTGTTGCCAGGAGATGAAGTTCGTAAGCATTGGATAAAAGATAACCCAGAGTTAGAACAATTAATGCAATCTTTATCTGATGAAGAAATAAGAACTATTAGACGTGGAGGGCATGATTATAAAAAAATATTTGCAGCATTTGATAAAGCAGCAAAACCAAATGGAAAGCCTAGTGTAATACTTATGAAAACCTTAAAGGGGTATGGCATGGGAGATTCTGGTGAAGGAAAAAATACGACGCACCAGAAAAAAAGCATGACGGCAGATGAACGTATAGACGCAGCTGCAAGATTTGGTATTCCAATGAGTAAAGAAGATGCTGCAAAAGCTAAATTTTATATACCATCTCCAGATAGTCCAGAGATTAAATACCTTAAAGAAAAAAGAGAAGCTTTAGGAGGGTATTTACCAGAGCGTAAAGATGAAAGTATTACAATAAAAACTCCCGGAGACGATTTGTTTGGCGAGTTTTATGAAGGTACAGGAGATAGAGAGGTTTCTACCACTATGGTTTTGGTAAGGTTAATCACAAAACTAATTCGTCATGATGGTATTAAAGAATATATAGTTCCTATTATTCCGGATGAGGCAAGAACTTTTGGTTTAGATGGCCTTTTCCGTTATGCAGGAATTTATCAGCCTAAAGGGCAATTATACAAACCAGTAGATGCTGGTAGTGTTTCGTATTATAGAGAAAGTGTAGATGGTCAAATACTACAAGAGGGTATTTGTGAAGCTGGTGCAATAGCTTCTTTTATGGCAGCAGGTTCTGCTTATGCGATGCATGGCTTGCCAATGATTCCTTTTTACGTTTTCTATTCCATTTTTGGTTTTCAGCGTGTGGGAGATATGATTTGGGCATGTGGAGATATGCTTTGTAAAGGTTTTTTAATTGGAGGAACTTCAGGAAGAACAACTCTTAATGGTGAAGGAGTACAACACCAAGATGGACATTCACATATGCTTTCTAGTGTAGTTCCAAATATGAAAAGTTACGATCCTTCTTTTGCTTATGAATTGGCGATTATAATTAAAGATGGTATTTATAGAATGTATGAGATGCAAGAAAAAATCTTTTACTATATCACGGTAACTAACGAGAATTACACTATGCCAGTTATGCCTAAAGGTGTAGAAGAAGGTGTAATTAAAGGAATGTATCGCTATCAAAAATCAACAAAAAAATCTAAAAGAAAAGCACATTTAATGGGTAGTGGTTCTATAATGAGTCAGGTTTTAGAAGCAAAAGAGCTATTAGAGAGCATGGATATTTCTACAGACATTTGGAGTGTTACAAGTTATACAGAGCTGCAACGAGAAGCTTTAAATGCAGAAAGAGAAGCGTTATTATCTACAGCAGAAAAGAAGCCTAAATCCTATATAGAGACAATATTAGAAAAGGAAACTGGTGTTTTTGTTTCCGTATCTGATTATATGAAATCTTGGGGTATGGGTATCTCTAAATGGATGCCAGAGGCATACCATGTTTTAGGGACAGATGGTTATGGTTTAAGCGAATCTAGAACCGATTTAAGAGACTATTTTGAAATTAGTCCTAAGTACATTGCTTTAGCAGCACTTCAATTACTAAGAAAAGAAGGAGAGGTTACAGCAAAAGAAGTTAAAGATTTTATTAAAGCACAAAATATTGACAGTGCTAAAATTAACCCTGCATTGTAATAAAGTAAAATTCTAGACAGATGATTGAATTTAAATTACCATCCTTAGGAGAAGGCATAGAAAAAGGAACTATAATTTCTATTTTAGTAAAAGAAGGGGATACCATAGAGGCAGAGCAATCTTTAATAGAGGTTGAAACAGATAAAGTAGTTGTAGAAGTACCCGCAGAACAAGGGGGTGTAATAACTTCTGTTTTAGTTGCTATAGGTGATGAAATAGGAGAAGGAACACCTTTTTTAAAGTTGGCAGGAGGCGATACTTCCGAAACTAAAGAAGAAAAGAAAGTAGATAAAGAGGAAGAAACCAAAGCAAAAGAGGAGCCAGCAATACAAGAGCCAGCTGTTTCGGTTGCAGCACCAGTTGTTGCATTACCTAAAATAGAGGTGGAGACGCAGCTTAAAAAAGGTTTTAGAGCATCTCCCTTAGCAAGAAAAATGGCAAAAGAAATTGGCATTAATTTGGCTGATGTTCCATTAACCAGAGAAACAAAAAGGATTTCATTACAAGATGTAAAAGATTTTGCTAAGCAATTAAATGAAGGTAGAACAAAAGGAGTAGGAACTATGAACACCCCAGATTTACCAGACTTTAGTAAATGGGGTAGTATTTCTAAAAAACCTCTCTCAGGAATATCGCAAGCTACAAGTAAAAACATGAGTGGATCTTGGTCTGTTATTCCACATGCTTGGTTACAAGAAAAAGTAGATATTACTAATTTAGAAGCTAAACGTCAACAGCATAAAATTGCTATAAAAGAAAAAGGAGGAGCATTAACAATTACTAGTATTTTGGTAAAGGTGGTTGCCAAAGCATTAGAAAGTTATCCTATTTTTAATTGTAGTTATGATGCCAATGCTAATGAAATAATCTATAAAGAGTATATAAATGTTGGCGTAGCCGTAGACACAGATAGAGGACTTTTGGTGCCAGGGTTAAAAAGCCCAAATACTAAAAGTATTAGCCAAATAGCTATGGAATTAACAGAGGTTTCTACCAAGGTAAAACAAAAGAAAGTTTCTAAAGAAGATTTAGAAGGTATTACGTTTACTATTTCTAATCTTGGAGGCATTGGAACTACTGCTATTTTTCCTTTAGTAGCTTTTCCGCAAGTTGCAATTTTAGGAGTTGCCGCTAGTGCAACGGAACCGGTATGGGTAGATGGAGAGTTTAAACCAAGACTACTAATGCCAATTACTATTGGTTTTGACCATAGAATAATTAATGGAGCAGACGCTGCACGTTTTATAAAGCATATTAAAGAGCTTTTAGAAGATTGGTTTTTATTGAGTTTATAGTAATTTAAAAAAGAGTAAAATGACCCTATTTTTAATTTTAAAGTATTTTCATATTCTACTATTTGTATTTTGGTTAGGGACAGATATGGGAACTTATTATTCTAGCAAGTTTGTAATAAACCCAAAGCTTAGTGCTCCGCAACGAGCAACTGCATTACAAATTTTATTAGGGTGTGATTTGGGTCCCCGTATGGCTATGCCTTTAATAATGCCAACAGGTATTCATATGGCGAGTATAATGGGAGTTGTAAAAGTTAGTAACCTTGGACTTGGATTACTATGGGGAGGAGCGTTACTTTGGCTGTTTTTAGTTTTAAAAGTCCATTTTGGAAAAGATGAAGAGCAAAAAAAGAATCTAAAAGAAATAGATTTTTGGATACGTCCTATCATTGTATTTGGAGTATCTGTTTTTGCCATATATTCCTTATTTGTTCCAACATATATTATAGCGCCCTGGATATCGTATAAACTATTAATTGTCTGCGCATTAATACTTTTTGGTTTAGGCATAAGATACCAGTTAGGCATATTTACACCTGCATTTGTGAATCTAATGCAAGGAAAAAATATAGAGGAATCTAATGCTATTATGAAAACCAGAATGGATAAATGCTTACCTTACGTTTATGGTATTTGGATTGGTTTATTACTTAATGCTGCTTTTGGAGTACACTTAATATAAGACAAACATGAAACATAAAACCATAAGAGGCTATATTAGATACACCAGTAAAAAACCAGAAAGATTAGACAAAGAGAGGGGACGAGAGTTTTTTACTATTACAACACAGAGTGATGCAAAAGTAGTTATGCAAGCACATTGCGAAATAGATGACGCTCCTAATGTTGTACGCGATGTTGTTTTGGCAATGGAAAAAGACGGTACGCCTTTAGATTGTAGTGTTCGTTTATCTGTAGGGAATCAATTTGAAGGCTCAGGATGGTTTCGTATTACACCTTCTTATGCAGAGTGCGAAATGATTAACCGTAGTGATGGCCGTATTTCTCAAAAAATAGAAGTTACTACGCCTGTGCGTTGGTTACAAGCACATCCTATTGTTGGCGACGGTATTTTAATGAAAGCTTATGATATATCTAAAGGACCAGGCAAACAGGTGTTAAAAGATTTTATGCTAACATCTCCAGACCATAGAGGGGCTACTGGGCCATTGCTTTTTAAGATGACTAAGATGAGTATTGAATATATTGGAGAGGAAGAAATTACTATTGCGGCTGGTACTTTTAAAGCGCGTCATTTTGCTGTGGGAGATACTGCAGGGAGTCTTTTAGAGGAGCATCCTCCTTACCATGTTTGGGTTACTGCAGATGAGGATTATCTTTTTTTAAAAGCAAATGCGGCAGGGTATATGCAAACACATTATGAACTAGAGAGTGTGGAATATTTTAATTAATTTATTCTTTTTAATGAAAATTATAAAAGCTGTTTTTTGATGTAAGAAGCATAATCTTCTAATATTTTTTTTCGGTCTTCATCACTAATCCTAGAAGCACCATATGCAACAAAATCTGGAAGTACATCAAAACCAATTAGATTAAAAATTCCTTGATGTATGTTTTTTAGAATATCAGTAATAGTTCTTTTATGTGCACCATTTTTGGAATAAAAATCAGCAGGGCTTCCAGTTGTTATACTAAGCAATGCTTTTTTATTTTTAAAGCGACCTTCCTTGTAAAATCCATATTCTCCTCCATAAGCAAAACCATATGCTAAAACACGGTCTACCCAACCTTTTAAAATAGCGGGCATACCAAACCACCATAGAGGAAAGTTAAAAATAAGAACATCGGCCTTAATCAAGAGTTCCATTTCTTCTCTTATTTCATCTGAAAATAAATTATTTTGATGTGCATGTATTTGCTCCGAAGCATATTTGTAATAGGAAGCATCGGAAGTCTTTTTAAAATCGTGTTTACCGCCAATAGGGTTAAAATCTTTTTTATATAAATCTGAAATAGTCACGGTATGCCCTTCTCTTTCAAAAGTAGATGTAGCTGTATTTGCTAGAGCGGAACAAAAGGAATCGGGGTTTTCGTGAGCGTGAATTATTAGAATATTCATAAGGGTTATTTTATTTTAGCTAAAGAGAAACAACAACTTTACCGCAACTTTTACCTTCTAGTAGGTATTTAGACGCATCTATAATAGATTCAATTCCATTAAAGACAGTGGGGTCAACTTTTATTTTAATTTTTTTCTGTTGGTATAAATTAAATAAATAATTACGTGCTTCTGGGTGTTGTTCTTTGTACAAATGATTCATAAAACAACGAACCGAAGCTCCTTTCCAATAGATGCTTTCGTATACTCTTGGTCCGGTAATTTGTTCAAACTCAGGAGCAGTTAACTCTGTAGCTAAACCACTAACTACTAAACGGCCTAAAGGAGCTAAGTTTTCTAAAAAAGCATCGAACATATAACTACCAACAGAGTCAAAACCAACATCAATTTTATTGGCATATTCTTTTTTAAGTACTTCCGAAATAGTTTCTTTTTTATAGTTAATAATTCTATCGCAAGAATTAAGGCTTTTTAATAATTCTACTTTTTTATTATTACCACAAATAGCAACTACATGACAGTTTTTTTGTTTAGCAAGTTGAACAACAATATGTCCTAAACCACCAGAAGCTGCAGAGACTACTATAGTTTCTCCTTCTTTTAATTCTGCGGTGTTTTTTAAAGCTAAATACCCCGAAACCCCAGTAGGATTCATAGTTAAATATTCTGGTGAAGCTTCTGGAATTTTAATAGCATCTTTTTCTAATACAACTTGATATTCCTGGTAAGCAGTACCAACTTTTACTGTGGAAATTGCATCTCCTATTTTTATATTTTTTACAGCTGTACCAATATCAGAAACTATCCCAACAGACTCTACACCAAACACGTACGGAAATTGAACATTTATATAAGGCACTTTTCCTTTATAAAGTTCCCTGTCATAAATAGCATTAATACCAATAAAAGTGTTCTTAATTAAAACCTCGGAGCCTTTTAATTTGGGAATGGGAGATTCTATTATAGTACTAGCCTCATGAATAGATTCTGAAAATTGTTGTAATACAAGTTGTTTGTTTAGAACCATAAGTAAGTTATTTTAGAATAAATAGACTGTCTGGCAAGTTTTCGTTTACTTCAAAGTCTTTCCAAATAACTTCATTAGCTATTTTTTTATCATAAAAAAGTTCTACTCTTCCTGCTTGTAGCCAGGAATACTCATCTTTACTAAAGAATTCGGAGTACTCCCTATGATGCCATCCACGAGGGGTGTTAAAAGCTACTTTTACTATTTTAAAATCTTCCTTATCAATACCAAAGAAAGTTTCTCCTTTATTTGGGTCTGTAACTTGTATAGTATATGCTGGCTTTGTTTTTACAGTATCATCTGGCATAATTTTTAAGGAGTAGCCTTTGTCTAGAGCATGGCGTATTGCTCCATACCCAAAATTAGATGCCCAACGGCTATCTGCTGCAGATTTTTCTTGTTTTCCGTTAAGGTCATATGTGTTTTCGCCATCATAGCTAACCATAAAAACTGGGGTGCTATCTCTAAAAGATTCTATGCGTACTTTTCCGTTTGCTTTATGTGCAGCATTTTTTGTTTCTGCAAATTTACGCCACATATTATGAGTTTCATGAGTTACAGGTTTTCCTTCATAATAGAAAATTCCATATCCTTTTAGAGTTAAACTTTTAGGTTTTTGCCAAAATGTACCGCCTGCTTTTTTATGTGCTTTTTGCATTATTTGCGTTGCAGTTAGCGGTTCTATAGTTTTAGTTTCTTTTTTTTCTTTACAACTAGATAAAAATGCTATAGCCAAAGAAATTAGTAAGAGTAATTTTTTCATAAATTGTAGTTTTATTTACAAGGTTGTTCTTTAAGGTTAATTGTTGGGCCTTTATCATGTACGCCAAAAACAGGGTTTCCATCACTATCTGTAGCAGTATCTTCTAATAATAAAGCGTCTTTTCTTAAGATTAAGGTTTCATTTAGGTATACTTGTTTTCCAAATCTATCTGAGTAATAATTACATTCATTTTTCTTTAAATACCCTTTAAAAAAAGAGTCCTCTTTTTTCCAAAAAACATCACATCCTGGTTTAAGAAAAAAATCCTCTTCTGTTAAATCTTCAAACACTTCGGAATTTAGATGGCCGTTTTTGAGTTTCTTAGGCTCTTTAGGGGTGTAAATTCTTAGTCTAATAGCTTGTTCTTTTTCAACAATCTCAAAAGCATATATTCTTTGACGGTATAAATCATTTAAATCATAATGTTGAGATTGTTGTGCGTAAAGTGTTCTTCCGGGAATAAAAGGAAGTTCTACTTCATGGAATATATGATGTGTTTGTCTATGTTTTTTTTCGGCATCTATTTTAGTGACAGCCTCTTTATAGACTTGTTGATGATTGTCATACTCTCCAGGAAACCATGCTAATAAGGTATCTAAGTCCTGTTGTAAGTTGTTATAACCACTTTTTTTGGAAGAGTTAGTATTACTATTTTTTGTTTTTGAAGCACTAATTAGAGTACTTACAAGAAGTAAAAAGAAAATTGTTTTATATTTTTTCATATGATTTATTTGTTATTAAATATTGGTTGTATTCTAGGGATAAAAACCATTATAAGTAATGCCGATATAATATGTAAAAACGCTACTATAACAAAGACCGGAGAATAAGAAATAGTGTCTACTAGCCAGCCAATAATTGGGGTAAAAAGCATGGCGCCAAAACTACCTGCAGAACCAGTAATACCCCAAACGGAAGCAGCATCTTTTTTGGAAAAAACATCAATTGGTAAAGTAAATAAAGAAGATTGTTTAAACTGCGTAGCAAAAAGTGAAATACTAATAAGTGTAATAGCAATGTATGGAGACTCTACGTATAAACAACCTAACACAGGAACAACTAAGATAGCACCAACCCATAACACCCATTTTCTAGAAGCATTTAAGGAAAACCCTTTGGATATTAATTTTTCACCGGTCCAACCACCAACAAAACTTCCAATATCTGAAAAAAGAAAAGGTATCCAAGCAAACATTCCAATTTCAGTTAAACTAAAACCCTTTTCATCTGCTAGCCATGATGGTAGCCAGAAAACAAAAAAATAAAATGCACCGTCTGATACAAACCTTGCTAATGCTAAACCCCAGACTTCTTTATATCTAAAATAATGTACCCAAGGCAATTTTTCCTTTGTTTGTTCTAGTTCCTTTTTCCCTTGAATTAGCTTTAATTCTTCTTTAGATATTTTAGGATGTTGTTCAGGTTCATAGTAAATCCAACGCCATAAGAGTAGCCAAAAAAATCCTAGAGCACCAGTTACTACAAATGCCATTTTCCAGCCAAAAGAGATAATAAGCCAGGCTAATAAGGGAGGAGCAATAATAGCACCTAGACCAGGGCCCATATTTACAATGCCAACAGCTTTAGAACGTTCTTCTTTTGGGAACCATTCCGATATTGCTTTCATGGCTGCAGGATAATTACCAGCTTCGCCAATGCCTAATAAAAATCTAAAAATTCCAAGACTTAACATTCCACTTCCAAATGCGTGCAGCATATTCGCAATGGACCACCAAACAATAGCGATAGAAAACCCTTTTTTTGTACCTAAAACATCTATTAATCTTCCAGAAATTATTTGCATAATGGTATATGCTAATAAAAAAGAACTAACAATCCAGCTATATTGTTCGTTAGATAAATTTAAATCTTCGCGTATAACTGGAGCGGCAACAGAAAGTGCTTGTCTATCAATATAATTTATAGTTGTAGCTAAAAAAATAGTAGCAATAATCCACCAGCGAATATTTTTTGTGGCTTTCATTATTTAGGCTATTTCTTCTCTACATCAAAATTTCTGTATTTTCCTAGTAATAGTAAAGGAAAAGAGCCTACTAAAAATGCCATCATAGCATAGTGTAAAATAGAATCGTAACTACCGGTAGATGCAAAAAATTTACCAAAAATTACTGGGCCAAAACCTGCTCCGAATGCAAAAAAACCATATAAGAACCCATAAATTGCAGCGTAATTCTTCATTCCAAAATAACGGGAAACTAAATAGGCCATAAGGTCATATTCTACACCGGCTCCAAAACCTAAAATTACTACAGCAATGAGTGCATTGGCATAAGTTAAATCAGCTCCTTGCAAAATATAACAGGAAATAGCTGGAATACTCAACAAAATAAAAGCAACGGCAGGAGCCCAGAAACGGTCTAGTAAGTATCCGCCTATTAATCGTCCCATTAATACAGAATACCCAATAACACTTGCTAAAATAACAGCATCTCCAGTGTTAAAACCTTTATTTGAAAGCAAGTTTTCTAAATTTGGTATTGGTCCTCCAACAGCAAAGGATATAAGAATAAAACAAAATGCAAGTAACCAGAATTTCCAATCTTTAAAGGCTTCTTTTACGGTCATTCCAGATTTGGTAGTGGTAGCATGGCTGGGAACTTCATCTTTTAATTTCTTTAATTTTTTAGCAACTTTAGGATCATCAATATCTCTAAAAAAGAAATAGGCTAAAGGTAAAGCAATAAGTATAGGGAGTAAGCCAACCCCTAAATAAGCTGTTTTCCAATCAAAATTTTCAATTAAAGAAAAAGCAAATAGTTTGGCAAAGGCACCAAATAATCCAGTTCCTAATAAAGAAAGCCCAAGTGCTAAACCTCTATTTTCATTAAACCAATTGTTTATTACTCTTGTCCAAGTCATAGGCAAGGTTCCTGCACCTGCAAAGGCCATTACACCCCACAAAGTATAGTATAAAACCTTTGATCCTGTATTTAAACTAAAAGCAATAAAAGAGATTCCAAACAATAATAAAGATAACATGGCAGTTTTTCTGGCACTAACTTTATCTGCAATATATCCAATTAAAGGACTGGCTATTAATGCTGATAAGGTAAAAACGGTAAGCCCTCCCATTACAGTATCCATGCCCCAACCAAAATTTTTAGATAAAGGAATTGCAAAAACACCAATAGTATAAAATGGTAATGGCGACATACCTAAACCAATTCCAAAAGTTGATGAAAGGATAACGGGCCAGCCAAATTTAAATTCTTTTAGGTTAGAAAAATTCATAGTTTATCTATTTAATTAGTAGTTCATTTTTTATTTTTAAAAGTCTTTTTTGATTAAAAAATTACTCAATTTTAATCAAAAGAAGGTAATAATGACTATTTTTTTTGATTTTATTATATTTTTTTAATCATGCTAATTTTGGGTTTAATTAACTGAAAATTAATATTTTAGGTTTATTTTTGATGTCTTTTTTAATGCTGCTAGACCTAAAATTATTTATAAATTTAATAATTAAGTATGTTAATTATTAATAAAATTAACTATTTTTATGAGGTAAATGCAAAACACCTGACATTTAAATAAATTAATTATGAAGAATTATGAACTAAAATTATTTCCTAAGCACACAGGAATTTGGGAAGGAACATATAGAAGGATAGGAGCAGATGGAATTCTTATAGATCAATGGAAAAGTAGACTAACAATTAGATTTTTACCAGATGGAAGATACCATCAAGTTAATCAATATTTCTGGGAAGATGGATTTGAAGAATGTTTAGACTTTGGAATAAATAGTTTTAATGATAAAGGAGAGCTAATTTTTGAAAATCCAAGATTATCAGGAAAAGCATGGGAAACAGGTAGGAGTGTGGTTCTTATATGGGACTATAAACACAGACCAGGAATGACTCTTTTTGAACAAATAGATTTAATAGGTAATGACGATCATAGAATAAGAGTTTGGAAATGGTCTGAAAAAGACACCTTCAATGGAGTAACCATGATTGAAGAGCGTAAAGTTGCTACAGAAGAAGAAATAGACCCTCAATTCTGGGTAGACCTTCCTAACAAAAGAACAAACGGACAAGCTTCAAGATCTGATAGTTAATATTTAACATCAGCTAATAAAATTTAAAATACTCATAATATGGGAATGACCATTACTGAAAAAATTATGGCCCGCAATAGCGGAAGAGACCATGTAGTGCCTGGGGAATTAGTGTGGACAGATGTGCATACAGTAATGACAATGGATTACCTTGGTAAAACTTGTTTTGATAAATTTAGATCACTTGGTAAAACTGAAGTGTTTAATAAAGATAGGGTAATATGCGTGTCGGATCACTTGGTTCCTCCCCCAAACCAAAAATTTGCCACTATGTTAAATGAGTGGCGAGAAGTTGTAAAGCAACATGATATTACTAATTTTTATGATTTAGGAAGACAAGGAATTGCACACCAAATTATGGTAGAGCAAGGCCATGTACTCCCTGGAACTATAAGTATTGGGACAGATTCTCATGCGAATACATATGGTGCCGTAGGTGCAGTTGGTAATGCAATAGGAGTAACGGATGCTGCTGTGGCTATGGCTACAGGAAAAGCATGGTTTAGAATCCCAAAAACAGTAAAGTTTCATGTTACAGGAAAGTGGCAACCGTGGGTAATGGCAAAAGATTTAAGTCTTCATATTATGGGGATGATGAATTGGAATGGACATCTATTGTATAAATCTATAGAGTTTACAGGACCAGCAATTGAAAGTTTAAGCATGGCAGGTAGAATGACGCTATGTAATATGACGGTTGATTTAGGTGCAAAAAATGGAATTATAGCTCCAGATGCAATAACTCAAAGATATTTAAAAGATAGAGCTATTGGAGATTGGGATATGATTGCTAGTGATGAGGATGCAGAATACGATCAAGTATATACTATCGATATTTCCGATTTAGGACCAACAGTTGCTATGCCAGGAAAGTTAGATGATACAGTGCCTGTAGAGAAACTTATTGGAACTAAGTTTAATAAGGCATTTGTAGGTACATGCACCAATGGTAGGTTAGAAGATATTGCAACAATCGCAAAAATCTTGAGAGGGAAACAAGTACATAGAGATGTAAATATGATTTTAGTACCAGCTAGTCAAACCGTTTATTTACAAGCATTACGAGAAGGATATATAGAGACTTTAATAGAAGCAGGAGTAGCCGTAGATACTCCAAGTTGTGCGGCATGCGCAGGAATACATACGGGTGTTGCTGGTGATGGTGATATAGTTCTTAGTGCAGGAAATAGAAACATGACAGGGCGTATGGGAAGTAAAAAAGCAGAAATTTATTTAACATCGCCAAGTGTGGTTGCAGCATCTGCTTTAACAGCAGTAGTTACAGACCCAAGAACTCTTAGTGTATAAATAAAAGATATATGAAAAGAAGGTCCTTTATACAAAAAACAGGAATAGTTGGTTTGGGTTTAGCTATAACCCCTTTAGCATGTACTAATGCTTTAGATACCGAAATTCTTATTTTGGGTGGAGGTTTATCTGGTCTTTATTTAGCATACTTACTAGAAAAAGAAGGAAGAGATTATATATTATTAGAAGGCAGTAATAGAATTGGCGGAAGAATGTTTACGCGCAAGGATATGGATAGAGATGTGGGTGGAAAAGGTGTGGGAGATGGTTATGCAGAAGTTATGTCTCTTATAGAGGAACTTAATACAGAAATGATAGATATAACGGATTATATGAATTCGCCTACGGCAATTTATAAAGACGGTGTATTGCATAATACTTGGGACAGTAAAGAGCCAAACCCAAGAATGCTACAATATATAGCATTTGGAAAAGAAAAAAAACTAGACGCTTTAGATGAATGGTATAAAAGACCAGAGTTAGATGAAGTTTATAGTAAAGTTTTAAAACGTAATGGTTTATCTGAAACAGAAATAGACTTAGTAAATATATCTGCTAACTACAATGATGTGAGAGAAACTTCAGTAATGAATGCGTACCATAGTAGCGCATTTATAAAGTATAACACTTCTAAGAGAGTTCTTAATTTTAAAGGAGGAACAGCTCCGTTTATAGAATCTATAGTAAAAACACTTAAAAAACCTGTTTTAAAGAACAAAATGGTTACCTCTATTGATGATTCAGGAGACAGTGTTTTGGTTACTTGCAGTGATGGTACAAATTATAAAAGTAAAAAAGTAGTTTCTACAATGCCATTTTCTACATTGAGAGATGTAAAAATGAATGTTAGTTTTAATAGCAACCAAGAAAAGGCTATTCAGAATTTAAACTACACCAAAATAACACAAATTCATTTAACACATAGTGCACCTTATTGGGAAGAGGATGGTAGTCCTGCAGCTATGTGGACAGATACTCCTCTAGAACGTGTTATGAATTTAAGTTCTCATAAAGATGAAAAACAAATAGCTTGTTGGGTTAATGGAAAAGGAACCAATTTTTTTGATACTATGTCAGAGAAAGAAGTTGCAGCGTATACCATTAAAAAAATGAATGAGATTCGTCCAGCATCAATAGGAAAAATAGAATATTTAGGAATGCAAAATTGGGGGAAATATAAATATAACAAAGGAGCATATGCAGAGTTTGGTGTAGGGCAAGCTTCTTGGTTTGAAGATATGATAAAACCCGCAAGCAATTTACATTTTGCAGGAGAACATACAGCCCATATGTCTAGAGGTATGGAAGCGGCAGCGGAATCTGCCAAAAGAGTATTTTTTGAATTAATAAATTAAAATAAAAAACAATGATAAAAGGAAAATGTTGGGTAGCGGACGATTATGTAATGGCCTACGATATTATCATTCAAGAATATTGGACATCTGCAATAGACCCTGAGGAAAATAGTAAGTGGGTAATGGCAGGGGTAAAAGAAGAGTTTAATAAAGAAAATGCCTTTAAAGATCAAGGGTTTACTTTTATTGTAGCTGCTCATAATTTTGCAGGAGGAGGTAAATCTATAGAGCACGTAATTACTGGTCTTATGGGGTCAGGAATACAAGCAGTATTCGCTACAAGTTTTGCAAGGTTGCAGTTTCGTAATGCTATAAATTACGGACTACCATTTGTTACTTGTGATGATATTGATAAAGGATGTGAAACAGGAGATGAGTTAGAGTATAACCCAGAGACAGGTATTATTAACAATATTACTAAAGGCACCTCTTTCCAATCTGTACCTGCTGCTCCTTTCGTAGCGGAGGTAGGTGCGGCTGGCGGACTAATGAATTACGTTCGTGAAAAAATTGCAAAAGGAGAACCAATAGAATAGTGGTATGAAAGAGAATAAACTAAAAAAGAGAATTGAAGAAAATAAAGTAGGTTTTGGAGTTATTTCGCCTACAATAGATCCTACTATATGTGAGTATATTGGTTTACTAGGAATGGACTTTTATATGATAGATGGGGAGCATGGAGCAATAACGGCTTCAGATATTACCAATATGGTACGTGCCTGTGAACTTAGAGATACAACACCTTTAGCAAGAATAAGAAGTGTAGATACAAAGCTTATTTTACAGTATATGGATGCAGGTGTAATGGGAGTCATGATGCCAACTATTGATAATGTAGATGATGTAAAAAAATTGGTAGAGGCTGTAAAATATCCGCCAATAGGAAAAAGAGGGTTAGGTCCTGTAAGAGCTGCAGATTATATGCAAGGCCCTATGAGTCAAGCAGAGTATGTAAAGTTCGCTAATAAACAAACTTTAGTATTGCCACAAATAGAAACTATGGAATGTGTAAAGAACCTTCCTGAGTTATGTAAGATTGATGGTGTAGATGGTTTTATTATTGGTCCAAGAGATTTGGCAATGTCTATGGGGTATTATGATGGGCCAGGGCATGACGAAGTTAAAAAAGTACTAGATAAAATATTTGCTACCATTTTAGAATCTGGTAAATGGTTTGGTACAGTAGCCGGTAATGCAGCACAAGCAGAAGGATTAATAGAAAAAGGAGCTTCTTTTATAATGAACTCTGTTCAAGGATTTATAAAAGTTTCTGGAAATGCTTTCTTAGAAGCAAGAAAATAATTTGTAGTATAAGTACTACAAGTATATATTCCATGTTATTATAAAGAGTTTAATTTTTAAGTAGAAAATATGGCAGCATTAGTAGTTTTATTTAATCTAAAAAATAACGCTTCACAGGAGGCATATGAAAAGTGGGCAATAACTACCGATGTCCCTACCGCTTCAAATATGTCTTCTGTAGATTCATTTAAAGTATTCAAATTAGGTACTATAATGGGTACTAATAATACATCACCTTTTCAATATTGCGAGGTTTTAGAAATTAATGATATGACAAAATTAGGAGAAGAGGTAACCTCAGAAACAATGCAAAAAGTAGCAGCAGAATTTCAAGAATTTGCAGATAATCCTACGTTTATTATATCAGAACAAATAGCTTAATATATGTATAATCTCAAAGGAAAAACAGCAATAATTACAGGCTCAGGAAAAAGTGGAGCTATTGGAGAGGCTATTGCGTATAAACTAGCTTCTGAAGGTTGTAATATAGTAATTTCAGATATTGGTATAACTAAAGAAGAACAGTTCAGCGCAGAACATATTGGTACCACTAAAGAAATGGATACTATTGTTTCTGAAATTAAAAAGTTAGGAGTAAATGCAGTGGGTATTTCTTGTGATGTACGTATGGAAAATCAAGTATCGCACCTAATGGAAAAAGCTAAAGAGGCTTTTGGTAGTGTAGATATTTTGGTTAATAATGCTGGTATTGGTTACATTATGGAACCTTTTACAGAATTTAAAGAAGAAAGTTGGGATGCTGTTTTAGATGTGAATCTTAAAGGAGCTTTTTTATGTTCCAAACATGCAGCTTTACAAATGATAGAACAGGGTAATGGCGGTTGTATTATTAATATAGCGAGCCAGGCTGCAAAGTCAGGCTTTCCATTTGCGGCAGCATATACAGCTTCAAAACATGGAATGATTGGCTTAACACGTTCCAATGCCGTAGAATTAGGAGCGTATAAAATTAGAGTAAATGCAGTGTGTCCAAATCATATTACTACAGGCTTAGGACATTGGCAAAATAAATTTTTTAGTGATAAAATGGGGTTAGATTATGATAAATATTTACAATCTATTGTAGATAAAAACCCTTTAAAAAGAACAGGATTAGTAGAAGATATAGCTAAGGCGGTGGCTTTTTTAGCGTCTGATCAAGCAGATTATATTACTGGTGAGGCTATGAATGTTACAGGAGGAGAAGAGTACCATTAAAAAGAGGAATGTATAATGCAGAGGTGATTTTTTAGCTTGCTTACAATTTCTATTGCAACAAGTAATACAATTATCAACCTACAATAGAACTTACTACAATGAAATTAGGAATAGATATAGGAGGAACATTTACAGATTTTGTGTTGTTTGAAGATACAAGTAATCAACTTTATTTTGCAAAAACACTAACAACATACCCAGACCCTACAGTAGGTATTTTTAACGGGATAAAGGAGCTGGAAGCTAAATTTGGTTTTCCAGTAAAAGAGATAGATGCTATTGTACATGGAACAACCTTGGTTACTAATGCAGTAATAGAACGTAAAGGAGCTAAGACAGCATTTATAACAACCAAAGGTTTTGAAGATGTTTTAGAAATTGGTCGTGAAATGCGTTATGATATTTACGATATCTTTTTAACCATGCCCAAGCCATTAATTCCAAGAAATTTACGAATGGGTATTTCTGAAAGGGTAGATACGCATGGAAATATTTTGACAGAATTAGATGAAACTCACTTACAACCATTAGCAAAAGCTTTAAAAGATAATGGTATTGAGGCAGTAGGCGTTTGTTTATTAAATTCTTTTGCGAATACAAAACATGAGAAAGTACTAGGAGACTTTTTATCTAAAAATGTACCAGACGTTTATTATAGTCTTTCTTCGGAAATAATGCCAGAAATTAGGGAATATGAACGTAGTTCGGCAACAGCAATGAACGCTTATGTGCAGCCTATTACAGATAAGTATTTAAAAGATTTTGAAACACAATTACGAGAATCAGGTTTTTCTGGAAACATAAATATTATGATTTCTAGTGGAAAATTAACTACTATAGACGGTGCTCGTAAATCGCCAATTCACTTATTAGAATCTGGCCCAGCTGGTGGAGCAATGGCAGGGGTTTTTTACGGAACACATTTAGAAGAAGAAAACCTACTTTGTTTTGATATGGGGGGTACCACAGCAAAAGCCTGTGTAATTTATGAAGGAAAACCAGAAATTACCAACCACTTTGAAGCTGGTAGAGTAAAACGATTTAAAAAAGGGAGTGGATTACCTGTGCGTATTCCTGTTATAGATTTAATAGAAATTGGTGCTGGTGGTGGTAGTATAGCTCGTGTAAATAATATAGGTTTATTAACTGTTGGTCCAGATAGTGCATCTTCTACTCCAGGTCCTGCATGTTATAATTTAGGAGGAGAAGACCCAACAGTAACAGATGCGGATTTGGTATTAGGGTATTTAAATGCTGATTATTTCTTAGGAGGAGATATGCAATTAAGCGTAGATGCAGCAAGAGAAGCAATACGAGTAAAATTAGCAGATCCATTACATATTTCTATAGAAGAAGCTGCAATGGGTGTACATAAAATTGTGAACGAAAATATGGCTAATGCCGCAAGAGTTCATGTTTTAGAAAAAGGAATGGATCCTCGTCATTTTAATATGATAGGTTTTGGAGGCGCAGGCCCAGTACATGCTTTTGGAGTAGCAAAGTTGTTAAATACAAAACGCTTAATTATTCCTGTGGGAGCAGGAGTAACATCTGCATTAGGCTTTTTAGTATCGCCTGTTGCTAGTGAAAAAATTCACAGTTTTATTTCAGAAGTAAAAGAAATAAATTGGGAAGAAGTAAACACTTTCTTGGCAGATATGGAGAAAGATGGATATAACTTTTTAGCACAATCTGGAATAGATAAAAAAGAAGCTACTGTAGAACGCGTTGTTGAAATGCGTTATGCAGGTCAGGGCCATGAAATTACAATTGAAATTCCAAAAGGAGAATTAAGTGAAAAATCTATTCCAGAAATAGAGAAACGTTTTGTTAAAGAATACGAGTTTAGATATAACAGGTCTATAGAAGGGATGTCTTTAGAGATGGTAACTTGGCGTGTAGTAGTGCAAGGGCCAATACCACAAATGAAAGTAAAACAATTTTCTACTACAGCTACAGATGCAGAAGCATACAAAGGAGTTAGAAAAGTTTATTTTGAAGAAACAGGATATTTAGATTGCCCTGTTTATGATAGGTACGCCCTTAAATCTAACGAAAAATTTGACGGCCCTGCCATTATAGAGGAAACAGAAAGTACTACAGTAATTGGAGTAAATAGTTCTGTACATGTAGATAAAGACAAAAATATAATTATTGATTTACACCATTAATTATGCAATATGATATTCTAATAGTAGGAGCAGGGACAGCAGGAATGAGCTGTGCTATTACTGCAGCAGAACGAGGGCTTAAAGTTGGGGTAGTAGAAAAAGCAGATTATGTTGGCGGAGCATTACACTGGTCTGGTGGGCATATGAGTGCTGGAGGTACACATTTGCAAAAAGAAAAAGGTATTGAAGATTCTCCAGAAAAGCATTTAGAAGATATTTATAGAATTAATAATAAATCGGGAGATTTAGACCTTACAGAAAAAGCTGTTGTAGAAGCACCAAAAACTATTCAATGGTTAGATGATTTAGGTATGGAATGGTCACCAGATTGCCCTCGAATAATTTATGGGCATGTAGCTTATGAAACTGCGAGGACTATTTATGGCCCAGAAAAAGCATTAAGCATATACAAGGTTTTACTGCCTCAATGGGAGAGACATATTGCAAGTGGAGCAATAGAAATTCATTTTAACAATTCTTTTTCAGGTTTAAGAAAAACGGAGAATAGGTATAATGCTGTTCTTTGTAATTCTGCCGAAGGAGAAAAAACATACACAGCTAATAATATTGTAATTACTACAGGAGGCTATGGTAGCAACCCTGCTTATTTTAAAGAAAAACATGGAGATATACCCTTAGTTAGTAGTGCGCATCCAAACGCTACTGCAGATGGTCATATAATAGTAGAAAAACAAGGCGCTAATTTTAGATTAGCAAATTTTCATTTACCTAGCTTGGGTGGTATGGAAGAGGAAGAAGGGAGCGGCCGAGTAGATTTTAATAAAGCTTGGGCAATGGTATTAACCTCAATTTATCGTCAACCAAGAGATATTTATGTAAATGCATTTGGGAAAAGATTTATTAAAGAAGATGAGGTAAGTCCAGAAACAAGAGAACTTACCGTAATGAAACAACCAGATTGGTGTTTTTGGGTAATTTTTGATGAAAATGCTTTAGTTGCAATGGATAATAATGGGAATCATAATCCTATAGTTATTGGCTGGACGGTAGAGCAAATAAAAGAGGAAGCTCTAAAAAATAGAGCTTTAACTATGGCGGATTCAATAGAAGAATTGGCAGAAAAAACTGGCTTACCTGTAGCTAATTTAAAAGAAACTGTTCTAAGTTATAACCAAATGGTTGTAACTAAAGAAGACCCCGATTTTGGAAGAACATATTTAGAAGATCCAATTAAAAAAGCTCCTTTTTATGCTTTAAAATTACATGCATCTGTGCTTGTAACTTTTGGAGGAATTAAGGTAAATAATGAATTACAAATAGTAGATAAACAAAATAATCCAATGGAGGGTTTGTATGCTGCAGGAGAATTTTTAGGTTTAGGAGCAACAAGCGGAAGTTCTTTTTGTAGCGGTATGGCAATTACACCTGCATTAAGTTTTGGAAGAATTTTAGGAAAAACTTTGGGCTAGTTTTTCAAAGTTTAACATTCAAATTAAGATTAGTAATCAAAAATTAGTTAACTTAGTTAACTAATTGTAATACATGTTAATTCATGCAAACAAAAACAACTTTTGACCCAATAGCGCTGAGTATTCTTTGGTCTCGGCTAATAAGTATAGTAGATGAAGCAGGAACCACCTTGCAGCGAACATCATTCTCTACAGTAACAAGAGAATCTAATGATTTTGCAGTGGTTTTAATGGATAGGAAAGGAAGGTCTATAGCACAATCTAGTGTTTCTGTTCCTTCATTCTTAGGAGTTTTACCCATGCTTACAAAAGCATTATTGGCAGATTATTTTCCATTAGATACTTGGAAAGAAGGAGATGTAGTTATGACAAATGACCCATGGTTATGTGCTGGTCATAAACCCGATATTGGTATCGTTTCCCCAATTTTTCATGAAAGTAAACTAATAGGATTTATAGGCACTATTGCACACTCTCCAGATATGGGAGGTGTATTATGGGGCGCTGGTTCTAGAGATTTATATGAAGAAGGGCTAATGGTTCCCCCGACCAAACTTATATCCGAAGGAAAGCCTAACCATACATTATTTAATATTTTAGAACATAATGTTAGAGCCTCCGATCAAACAATAGGTGATATTAGAGCACAAATTGCGGCTAATGATCAAGGAATAAAATCTTTGATGAAATTAATGGAGGAAAATAATTTAGAAGACCTTCAAGATTTGGCAGATGCAGTTATAAATGCATCAGAAAAGGCAATGAGAGAAGCATTATTAGCGGCTCCAGATGGTAGTTACCAATATAGTTATGATACCGATGGTGATGGTAGAGGAAATGGATGTCATTTTGAGATTACTGTAACGATTAAAGGGGATGAAATCCATGCAGACTATGAAGGTACTTCAGGTGCGCACCCATTAAGTATCAATGCCGTATTAAATTATACATATGCATATACTGCGTATCCTATTAAATGTACTTTTAGCCCAGATGTACCAAATAATGATGGTTCTTTTTACCCTATAAAGGTTACGGCACCAAAAGGATGTTTAGTAAATGCGCAAAAACCATCCCCTCTGGGAGCTCGTAATATTACAGGTAATATGTTGCACTCAGTGGTTTTTGGAGCATTGGCAAAAGCAGTTCCAGAGCAAGTACAAGCAGATTGCGGGAGTGCTTGTTGGTGTATTGTTTTAAATGGAGAACATAAAGGAAAAGAGTTTGTAGAATATTTCTTTTTAAATGGAGGTTATGGAGCAAGACCAACTATGGATGGCGAGCATGTACTTAGTTTTCCTACCAATGTAGCAAATGTTCCTATAGAGGTTTTAGAAACAGATATTGCTGTTTTGGTTACCGAAAAATCGCTAGTACCAAACTCTGGCGGAGAAGGAAAGTATAGAGGAGGTTTAGGACAACGTTTTAGCTTTAAAAATGTAGGAGAAAATGCCTTAAATTTATCATTACTAACAGAAAAAACACAAACTCCTGCTAAGGGTATTTTATTAGGTCAGGATGGGCAAATGGGAGCAATGGAAATTATTCCGCATAGAGATTTTCCACCAAAAGGATTAGATAAATTACATCCAGGAGAAGAATTAATATTAACACTTCCGGGAGGAGGAGGTTATGGGGATCCAGCACAACGAGATAAGGCGTTAATAGAAGAAGATAAAGCTTTAGGATATATAATATAAAAAAAATGGCTGCAAAGAATTTACCACCAGTATGGAACAAGATAGCAAAACATGCTATGATGCCAGAAACGAATCATGATGAGAGAGCTAGGTATAATTTTCTAGCGAGTTTAAATAAGCATTTGGCACATGTTTCGCAGGGAAATAAAATGGCTTATGAAAAAAGGGTAGAACCAGCTTTTAAAGCCAAAAATGGTCGCGATATAGCATCTGTAGAGGAATTACAAGAGGCTATAAGTAAAGATGCTCATTATCAAATTTGGTCTTCTTTACGTAGAAGTACTATGGAAATGCGCCAACAAGCAGGGCGCTCTATAGTTCTAAGACAGGCAGAAGAATTAAGAGATAAAGCAGAGGAGTTTAATAAAGGAAAATCTACCTTAGTATTAGATCCTAACTGTAAAGTTCCAGAATATTTATTGGCAGTGGATAATCATTTAATGCCAGGAAGTTACCATACCGAATTAATTGAAGGAGATGTTACTCCTGCAGCAAATTATGATTCTGGAATTTTTGTTACTACTGCTGGTTTACTTGGCAGGTATAATGACGGTGGAGGTAAAGCAATAACAAGTTGGGTTAAAAAAACCTACCCAGATTTTGCCCCAAAAAGAATTTTAGATATTGGTTGTGGCATGGGGCATAATGTATTACCAATTGCAAAAGCCTTTCCTAATGCCGAGGTAATTGCAATTGATACAGGAGCCCCAATGCTGCGTTATGCACATGCACGTGCATTAGATTTAGGCATAACAAATGTTACATTCATGCAAATGGATGCAGCAAAAACAATATTTGAAAATGAATCTTTTGATTGGATCCAATCTACTATGTTTTTTCATGAAACCGGAGGAAAATCTATCTACACAATTATGGAAGAAGTATATCGTCTTTTAAAACCAGGCGGACTTACATTACATATAGAACAACCCCAATATACAGAGGATATGAGTCTATTCGAAAAATTTATAAGGGATTGGGATGCACTTAATAACAGTGAGCCTTATTGGTCTAAAATGCATGATATAGAACCTATAGATTTAATGCAAGCATCTGGCTTTAGAAAGGAAGATTTTATGCAAATAGGAGCAAAAGCAGAAAACGATTTGGATGATGGTACTCAAAAAGCAGATGAACCAGAAGATCATGGACGATCACCAATTTGGAATGTTTTTGGCGCAATAAAAAATTAAAAAAGAAAACCAATGATTGATCATATAAAATTAGCATCTAGCAAATCTAAAGGCAAACGTCCTTATTTTCATGAGGACCCTGCAGTAGAGCGTGTATTAAATATAACCATGGCTATTGCTGGTGAATTAGCGGTAATGCGTGAACGTATGGACACTATAGAGCGCTTGTTAGAGAAAAAAGGATTAGTTTCTCAAGAAGAAATAGATAACTACGTGCCAGAATCTAAAGAAGAAGAAACGCAAAGACAGGAATGGCATAGTGAGTATATTTCTAGAGTATTGCGTATAGTGCAGCAGGAGATGGAAGAACTAGAGAATCCAGATAAGTCTATTGCAGATATTGCTAATGATATAGATAAAATGTAATGGCAGAACTACACGATAGAATTACAAAATTTTTTAATGCTATTATTCAAGAGGATATAGAGGAGATAAAAAACGGATATTGTAAAGATGAACAAACTTATGTTGTATTAGAAGGCCCTCGTTTTAGTACCAAAGGATATACGATGATAGCTAAAGGATGGTCAGACTTTAAAAACTCCCCTATTGCCATGACCAAAATTGTTTGGACAGAAGGCCCTTTTGAAGAAATTGTAGGAGACATGGGATGGATTAGTGGAATTACAGAGCTTTATCTTAATGTAGGAGGTAAAGAGGTGTTTAATACGTTTAGATCTTCTTTTGTGTTCAAGAAAGAAGATAATGATTGGAAAATTCGTCATGAGCATGTATCTGCTCCACACCCTGATCCATATGGTGTTGGAGATTGGCTAAAAAAATAAAACATCAAACTTAATTATATGAAACCCATTAAGAAAATAGTAATAACCCTAATTTTTTTAATGGGTTTTTTAGTAGGTAATAGTCAGCAAAAAAAAGAAAATAAAGCGTCTAGTTCTCCAGCCATGGGAGAAACATCAAAAAGTACTATTAAAAGGTTAGCAACTACGGTAGAACCAAATAGAAAATTTTCTTATCCAGAAAGAGAGTTAGATTATCTTATGCATATTTGGAAAGGAGAATATGACAATGTTGAGCAGTTAGATTTTGATAAAATACAGAAACTTGAAGGTAAAAAGCATGATAGAGTTCATGTGTCTATACGTCAATTTCAAAATTCTAATTTTGGTGTTGGGGCTGTGTATGTTGAAGAATATAGAGAAGACAATGTAAATATAATTACAAGGCAATGTATTTATCAATTAGTACCAGACGATAAAGAAAATGCAATTAAGGTTAAAGTATATCATTTTAAAACAAAAAAACCAATACTAGCAAAAAGGGATAGTTTTAAAGCAGTGTCTGTATTAACCCCCAATTCTAATCTTTTAAAAGAGGGTTGTTCCATGATACTTAGAAGAAACGGAGATGGTTTTCTTGCAAAAACTATTTTAGATAGCTGTACAGATAAACAAGTAAAGGAGTATCAATTTAGTGTTACAGAAAATTCATTTCATTTTACAGAAGAAGGTATAAAGACTGCATATCAATTAGAAAAAGCACGTTGTTTTACTTGTATGATAGATTTTCCGAATGATACAAATGGGAGGTCTACGGTGACTAATCATTATATAGATATTTTAGATCAAGGAGGATCTTTTAAGTTTAAGTATCCAGATGGCCGTAATATGCTACTTGGAATGCGAAATACTTGGTCTTTTGGTATGCACAGAGAAACCTTTGTAATATATATATTAGATCAAGAAACAAATAAAACATTAATATATTCTTGGGGTAATCCAGGTGCAGATCGCATTGGTTTTAACCCAGGGTGGATTCGTGTGCAATGCGATTTAAAAACGCCTCGAAATGTAAAAATGCAACAGGAATTAAGACCTGGTTCTTAAAAGTTACTTTTCATTGTTCTTACGCTCTTCTTTGTAGCTTGTATAGGTGCTTCTTCTACCTTTCCAAGGTTGTTCATTATCAAAATAATTGGGTTGTACTTTAGAAACATAGTCATGCATAGAGTCTGGTATTTCAGAAATATCTACTATTTTTTTGCCTGTAGCGCGCCACATTACAAATCCAGGTTTTTGCCCCATATGTAACCAAGGTTCCCAGGAGTTTATTGCTGTCCAGAAAAAAGTTTGTTCGCAAGAATCTATGTTTGGGTTAAATAGTTGTTTTGCATCTGTAACATACGTTGTAGAAGAGCCAAAATGCATTTGTTCACCAGCCGATGAAATTGGCCATTCTTCAGGTTGTAGCGGATTTTTAAAACTTGCAGAACCATATTCATCTAACCAAATTTGCTCTCCAGATTGTACCCAATTCTCTTTATAGGGCTTAATGGTTTCGCCAGATAAGATTCCATCTGGGGTATATGTTGTATTACTCCCTCCGCCATACATAAAATGAAAGGGTTCTATAATTTCATTAGTATAAGGATTTTTCCATGTATCTAGAACTTTGCCAGTTTCTAAGTCGCCAAAGAAACCTAAATCAAAACTTTCTTTAGTATAATTATTTCCTTCTTTTTTCCAGTTACTTTTAGCTAAACCCTGCAAAGTTGTTAATGGTTTAGGAGCTTCTCCAGGTAGTATGCCCCATAAATGTCCAGAAAACCAGTTGTATATAGTGGCAGGTTTTAGGCTTCCCATTAAACGAATATGTGATTTAAAAATTTCTCCTTTAGAGGAGGAAAGTGTTGCACTTTCTTTTGTTTTTATTTCAGGAATAAAAGGAGTGGCTAAACCTATTCCAGGAATAGCCGCAAAAGATAATGCCGTTGAGGTATTTAAAAAGGAACGCCTACTTATATTTTTTCTGTCTTTTTTCATAGTACTAAAAATTAATTCTCTTAAAGATATTCAAATAATTAATGTAATTAACAGTTAACTATGTTAATTATTTTGTATCTTGTTGGTATAATACCAAAGTGAATGCATCAACTAAAGACAATTTTAGAAGTAATTTACAGTGTAGGTGACATAGATAAAGTTAAGAATTTTTTCTGTGATTATGGTGGATTGTCTGCTGTTGGGGTATTTAAAACAAATGCATCTGTACTTAAATTTTGGAATCTTAAAGAAGAGGCTACTGCAGATGAAGTTTTGATTCAATTTAATAAGCACTCTTCGGGAAAGTTACGATTGGTGAAGTTTAATAATGTATCGCAAGAAATTATTAGGTCTTCTCAAAAGCCATGGGATACTGGTGGTATTATGGATATTAATTTGCGAGTACCAGAAGTAGCTAAAACTTTTAATGAAATAAGAGATTTAGGTTGGCATGGATTAAGTGATCCATTGTTACAAACAATGGGTCCTTTTAAATTGTATGATATTTTAATGCAAGGGTATGATGATATTATTGTAGCATTTACGCATAGGGTAGAGCCGTCTTTAGAATTGCCAGAAGGCTATAAAATACCTTCTCATATTTACAATTCTTCTTTAACTGTTAAAAGTTTAGAAGAGTCAAGAGATTTTTATGAGAATCAATTGGGCTTTATACTTTTAAATGAATACGAAGTTAAAAAGGAGGAAGCTGTAGAAAATATGTTTGGTATACCTATGAATATGATTACAGATGTTACTTGTAAAGCCAATATTTTTTCTTTAGATGGCACACGAGATGTAATGTTTCAATTATGCGAGTTTGAGGGTGTAGATGGTAAAGATTTTTCTAATCTAGCAATCCCCCCCAATAAAGGGTTATTGTTATATCGCTGTGAAGTAGAAAATATAGAATCTTATTACACTAATTTATTAAAAAAGGAAGTAAAAATATATAGAGAACTACAAGAAATAATTATAGAACCTTATGGCAGTGTAAAATGTTTTGCGCTACCTAGTCCAGATGGGGTTTGGTGGGAATTTTTAGAAAAAACTAATTAAATATTATAGAGATGAAAACAAAATTTAGCTTAACATTTAGTTTATTATTTGTACTTGGCCTGTATGCTCAAAAGAGAGAATTTAAAGGATTAGAAGCACTTCAAATGCTTCAAAAAACAGTATGTAATACCTTAGAAGAAGGTAAGCCCGTTTATGGCATGTGGGAGGGTCGCATGTATAGTCGAATTGAAGGTGAAAAAGACGTAAATATTTTCAATGTGATTGGTATTAATGTACGGCAATGTGATTGTGTTGAGGATGACGTAAAAGGAAAAGGATTTCGAAGTGTTGGTCGTGAAATAATGCTTTATCTCGACCCTGAAACAGGGGAGATTTTAGATACTTGGAAAAACCCTTGGACCGGAGAAACGGTTGAGGTTTTACATGTAGCAAACGACCCGGTTAGTATGCGCAGTTACATATACGAAAATGATGAAAAAGGTGAAGAAAGAGCTACGTTTTCTTTTCGACAATATGGTGATGTTGCGGTGACCTCTTATGAATATCCGCTTTTTTATAATAACCCATTAGCTGGCGAATATCAAAATGCAATAGGTGGTAAATACCATGCTATGGAAATCTTCAACACTTATTATAGTACTGAAGAAATTACCAACGCCAAAATTAAAAATTTACAAACATCAAGTATTTCTTGGTCTCGTATTTCGCAATGGCTACCATGGATGAATATGGGCGGTAAACAAGGAATTATGGTGGTAAACTCAACAGGACAAAGTGTTCTTGATAAAGATCAAATATGGCCTAAAATCCAAACAATATTAAAAGAGAGATATCCTTTATATAGGAATCCTCCTGCTAAAGATGATAAAAGACCTAATGAAACTTCATGGACGGTATATAAAAAATATATAGCTAGCAAGAAAAAGGAAGAAGAAAGTAAAAAAGAATAATCTTTAATAGTATTAGAATGATAGTAGAAGTAGGAAAAAAAGCGCCAGATTTCTCACTAGTAGGAACCGATTTACAACAAATTAAACTAAGTGATTTTAAAGGAAAAAATTTAATACTACACTTTTTTCCTTTAGCGTTTACCAGTGTCTGTACAGAACAATTATGTACAGCTAATGGAGAAGATAACGATTATGCTTCTCTTAATGCAGCTGTTGTAGGGGTATCTGTTGATTCTCCTTTTGTTTTAGATAAGTTCGCTAAAGAAAACAATTTAAATTTTCCTTTAGGTTCGGATTTTAATAGAAAGGTAAGTAACGATTATGGTGTTTTGTTTGATGGCGATTTTGCAGGAATGACTGGTTTTTCAATGCGTTCTGCTTTTGTAATAGATAAAGCAGGAGTAATACGTTATGCAGAAACTACAGATGGTAAAACACTTCCAGATTTTACTAAAATTAAAGAAACATTAGCTAGCTTATAGTTTAATAATACTCCTATGAAAAAATATCTTTTAATAGTAATTATACCAGTATTATTTTCTTTAAAAAGTAATACTATAGAAGAGATAAAATCTTTTAAAGATTGTGAAAACTGCCCAGAAATGGTAGAAGTTCCAGAAGGATCCGTTTACATTGGCTCTCATGAAGATGAAATTGGAAGAAAAAAAGGAGAGCGAAACAGAGTAAAAGCAACAATTAAGAAACCTTTTGCAGTTGCAAAAACAGAAATAACGTTAGCTCAGTATAGAGTTTTTATGGAAGAAACAAAATACAAATCTAAGCAAGCTTTTTATAAAGGAGAACCATTGGTTGGCTGTAATTATTTTGATGGAAAAAGCTATGGGTATGTTGCAGAACATAATTGGAAAAACCCAGGGTATCCGCAAAGAGAAACGGATCCCGTTGTTTGTGTTAGTTGGAGTGATGCTAATGCTTATGCGCAATGGTTAAGTAAAAAAACAGGAAGGACATATAGAGTTCCTTCTGCAGTAGAATTTGAATATGCTTCCAGAGCAGGAAGTTCCTCTCCTTGGTATTGGGGTACAGACCCAGCGGAGGCTTGTGATTATGCTAATGTTGGTGATAAGGCATTTGCTAAGAAATTTCCAACAAGAGCTTCTTTTCCATGTACAGATGGGTATGTTTTTACTACTAGAGTTGGAAGATTTAAACCTAATAAATTTGGATTGTTTGATATGGTTGGTAATGCTTGGGAATGGACAAGCGATTGTTTTCAAAATGATTTAACAAATGCTCCTGTGGATGGTTCTGCTTGGGTAGATAATGAGAATAATGAATGTGATGCAAGAACCCCAAAAGGTGGTAGTTGGATAAGTGGAATCTCTTGGGGAAGAGCAGCAGTAAGATCTAGAGATGGTGCAGATTATAAAAGTTTTATGTTAGGTTTTAGAGTAGCTGCAGAAATCAAAAAATAATAATTAAACAAAATAAAAATGAAAACTATTACCAGCATTTTTTTTATAATAAGTATGGTGTCTACTTGTTATGCGCAAAACAAAGCTATAGATTCTTTGGAAACGGAGTTAAATAGCATCATGAATATTTGGCCTGGAAAATATAACAATGATAAACAAATTAAAAAGGTAAAAGAAGAAGGAGGAGATGTTTGGTTGTTAGATGATACAGGGAAAGATGGTTATTTACAAATAGAATCGCATTATGTAAAGTTAAATAACCCAGATATAGGGGAACATGTAATATATGTGGAAGAATATAGAGACCACCAACCAGATAGTACCTATAGACAACGAATTTATACGCTTTCTATTGATGATAGTCTACATATTATTCGTGTTAAAATGTGGCCTTTTAAAGATAAGAAGAAGTATGTAGGCGCTTATAATAACCCAGAATTACTAGCTTCTATAACTACGGATGAGATCAGTGCCTATCCAGATAAATGCGACTTATTAGTAAAGAAAGTAGGCAAAAAATTTAATATGTATATGAATGGTACCGACTGTTCTTTTGGAGATAAGTGCTTTAATTATCAAGTAGTTTTAAGTGAAAATATTTTTAGTTATCGAGATAAAATAACAATACTATCTACAGGGAAAACAGTTTCAACGGCAGCTAATTATGCCTATCATGATTTAGATAGAATTAAGTAAAAGGAGTAAAGAAAAAGATTATGAAAAAAACGACAAGAAATATTCCAACAGGTATAGGAGAAGGAGCTTTAACAAGTTATATACATACAGCAACATTATGTACGGTAGATTTAGATACCTATAAACATTTCTATGGAGAGGTTATGAAAATGCAGATAGATGCAGTAGAACTCAATCAGGAAGATAAGAATAAACAAAAAAAGTTTTGGAATATTCCAGAAGAGATAGACTACGATTTATATCATTGTTACAGAGCAACAGTACCCAGTTTAATACAGTTAAGAATACTACATTTAAAAACGGCTACACCAAAAATTCATAATAGTTATAGTTCTTATGAAACTGGTAGTTTTTCTTTAGGTTTTCCAACGTCTAATGCCAAGAACATGGATAAAAGAATGCAGGAATATAATGTTCAAGCAATGGCACCAATGCAATTAGGAGATATTGTAAGAGCAGATGGCGAAAAAGGACAATATCTTGAAACAATTTATAAAGGGCCAGATTATTTACATTGTGTAGGAATTGAGCGTGTAAACTTTCCTCAACTGGCACCTTGCGATCCGGTAGATGGTTTTGGGGGGCCAGGATATTCCGCTTTTGTGGCTAAAGATTCTGATGCTGAAGTGGCTTTTTACACAGATGTTTTAGAGCATTATGTACTGTTTGATTCGGTTTGGGAAGCGGCAGATGAAGGTGCTTTAGGGGTAAACGCTAATACACCATTTCGTTTTTGTGGTATTTATGCTCCAGAAGCAAAACAAAATCATTACTTATTATTAGATTTTAAAGATGGTAATATGGTTGATACTGGGGTGCAAAGTTGTGTTCCAAACCAAGGCTTGGGTATGTACTCTTTTCAAACCAGTGATATTAATAAGGTTATGGCCAATGCGGTGAAAAAAGGTATTACAGTTAAATCAGAAATACAGAAAGTTTCTGATTATATTTTAGGAGATGGGAAAGCCTGTGTATTAGAAACACCAAATGGACTATATGTAGAAATTTTTCAAGAAGATTAAATGAATCCAATACTAAAAAAGTTTGCAGATATACTCTGCGGTACGTTAGACAATAAGGCACAAATAGAGGCTGAAATTTCCGAAAGAAAGCAGATACATCCGTATGCAAAACATGTTACAGATATTTGTGACCATCGTATTATAAATAGGCCAGAAGGGCACCCGGGTATATATATTCTAGAGGAAAGTTATTACATAAAGCCGGGGCAATCGGAAACAGAAATAAAACCTTTGTTTTTTTATATCACTGCAAAAGGTGAAAATTCGGCTTTATTGCATTCAATGCAAGTTCCGCTTCATATGAAACCTGAAGAGGTTATTAATGCCAATGACGATTTAGTTTTTGATTTCAATGAATTAGAAATGAGACCTTGGGGTCCTGCAGAATATACTTGGCACGAAGACAAACAATGTTTCACTGTAGATCATGAAGATCCAATAGGTCCTGGAATGACCTTTAGACTAACAGAAACGTTAAAGCAAGGAGAGCTTTTTGTTATGGAACAAGTGAAAAAAGATGGTGTTAAACTAACCCCATACGATACACCGATACACTATATAAAAATTTAACTATGAGTGAAAAACAGACATTTGGCGTCTTATTTGGCATCGCTATTTTAGGAACTATAACATTAGTAGTTACTAACGGAATGACCATTTCAGGTATTGGTGTTTTTGATACTGCCATTCTTGAAGAATTTGGATTAACACGTTCTGAACTTAAGCTTCGAGGTTTGATTAATTTGGTGGCTTCTTCGGTTATTATGCCATTTGTAGGTGCTACTATTGACCGTTTTGGAGTAAAAAAGATGCTTGTAATTGGGTTGTTGTTCATTGCAGGTTTACTTTATTCTTACTCACTAGTAGAGGCTGCCTGGCACATGTATGTTATACATTTCTTGTTTGCTTTTGCAGTTTCTGCTGCAGGTACTCTTGCGGTTATTATAATGGTATCGCAACGCGTAAAGAGTAAAAGAGGAACCGCAATAGGTATTGCTTTAGCTGGTACTTCATTAGGTGGTGTAATTGTACCCCAAATTGGTTTAAGATTGCTTAATAATTTCGGATGGCGTGGGGCTTTTCAATGGGAGTCTATTGTACCGGTATTAATTGCTATTGCAATTTTCATTCTACTAAAACCTATAAAATATAAGAATAAGAGTGTTGATACAGCAGTTACAGATGAAGAAACAGGGCTCGTGGAGTTTACCATTAAAGACGCTATAAAAACACCTGTATTTTGGGCAATCTGTTTTGCAGGCATTTTCTGTTTTTATAGTATTCTTGGTATTATAGATAACTTGTTTTTATATCTAAGCGAACTCAATTTTACTACGGAACAGGCTACGAATGCATTTAGTATATTTTTTGCCATAATTCTTATTGCAAAACTGTCTTCTGGAGTTGCTACAGATTATATTAATGAGCACATGCTATTTAAAATACAATTGGTACTAATGATATCTGGAGCAGCACTTTTGGCCGTAAATTCTGCAGACCTTATTTGGCCTTCGCTAATTTTATTAGGACTAGGTTGGGGAGGTCTTTATACGCTATTTAACTATATAATTATAACCACATTTGGTGTAAAATCTGCAGGAAAAATAGGTGGTGCTATTTCCTTTTTTGAAGGTGTAGGTTCTGGTTTAGGAATGTGGTTAACTGCCGTAATTGCAGATTCTACAGGGTCTTATAGTATAAGTTTTTGGTTTATTGTTGGTTTGCTATGTGTAGCTTTAGCTATTTCGTTTTTTATTAAACCTATAGTTCCTGAAAATAAAAGTATTCTGTCCAATTAAATGTTTTAAAAAATTGGCGAGTAAGCCCTTAACGCTATAACAACTTAAAATATGGCAAATAAAAACTCTTTCCTAAAGGTACTTGGAGTAGCTATTTTAGGAACAATTTTATTGATAGTATCTAATGGTTTAACTATTTCGGGAATTACAATTTTTGATGAAGCAATTTTGAATGATTTGGATTGGACTAAATCTGAATTAAAATTTAGAGATTTTATTAATTTAGTATCTGCAGCCTTACTTGCTCCCTTTGTAGGAGCCGTAATAGATAAATATGGAGCAAAACGATTAATGATAATTGGTTTGCTCGTAATATCAGCTATGCTATATCTTTATTCTAAGATAGAATTTACCTGGCATGTATACTTAATTCATTTTGTTTTTGCTATTGCTCTCTCAGGTGCGGGGGCTCTTGCGGTTTTGATAATGGTTTCAAAGCGTGTTACTGAAAAAAGAGGAATTGCAATAGGAATAGCATTGGCAGGAACTTCTGCAGGTGGAATTATTATTCCTCAAATAGGAATTCCGTTATTAAAGAATTTTGGTTGGCGTACTGCATTTCAGTACGAAGCTTTATTGCCTATTTTAGTAGCTATCCTATTACTTATTTTTATAAAACCTGTTACGTTTAAAGAGAAAACAACTACAGATACCTCTGAAAAAGATAAAGAAACTGGCCTAATTGAGGTTCAATTTAAAAAAGCTTTAAAAACACCTGTTTTTTGGGCTATTTGTATAGCAGGAGCATGTTGCTTTTATAGTATTATGGGATTAATAACAAATCTTTTTCTTTACCTAAGAGAGCAAGATTTTTCAGTTGTTTCAGCAGGAAATACGTTGAGTATTTTCTTTATGATAATTTTGGGTTCTAAATTGGTTTCTGGCGCCATTGCAGAATACATAAATGAACATAAACTTTTTAAAATTCAGGTGTCTTTAATGGCTTTAGGTGCTTTGTGCATTGCTCTTGATTCTCCTGTTTTAGTATGGCCAGCTTTAATTTTGTATGCTTTAGGTTGGGGAGGCCTTTATACTATAATTAATTATATTATTATTACCACATTTGGGGTTAAATCTGCAGGTAAAATTGGAGGAATAATAGCAGCTTTTAAAGGCCTTGGAGCTGGTTTAGGTGCTTGGATGACAGGTTTAATTTCGGACCAAACTGGTTCTTATAGTATGAGTTTTTGGGTGGTTGTGATTATACTTTGTATAGCAATTTCTGTTTCCTTTTTTATAAAACCAATTGTTTCTGTTCAAGAAACAGGAAAAATAGCTTCTTAATTTTTGTGCCTATGTTATTAGATATTTTAAATAATAGAGATCCAGAAAAGGTAATTACTGAAACAGAATATAATTATGTTAGACTTAGTGCTAACGAGAATCCTTTAGGGCCTTCAAAAAAGGTTCGTAATGCCATGATAGCTGCTTTTGATAAAGGGTGTCGTTATCCATATGAAGAAACAGAGGCTTTAGCAGAACTTATTGCAAGAAAAGAAGGG
Source organism: Maribacter vaceletii (assembly GCF_003634105.1). GTDB lineage: Bacteria > Bacteroidota > Bacteroidia > Flavobacteriales > Flavobacteriaceae > Maribacter_B > Maribacter_B vaceletii. The sequence continues at coordinate 1,590,548 of NZ_RBIQ01000007.1, forward strand.
GTTTCTAGAGCGCATATTGTTATTTGTGTAGGTTCATCAGAAGGTTTAAATGCTACCGGGTTAACTTATGGAGTTAATGGCGGAGAAATTATAACAGCAGATCCTGTCTATGATTTTTTAATGACCTATGCAGAACGTTTTGGGGCTTTTATTAATAAAGTGCCCTTAGCTAAAAATATGCGACATGATTTAGCCGAAATGAAAAGAAGAATAACGAGTAACACTTCTTTAGTTTTTGTTTGTAATCCTAATAACCCAACAGGAGATTTAATTCCAAAAGAAGAGTTGCTAGATTTCTTTACTTCTGTATCGGAAAAAACAATAGTATTTTCTGACGAAGCTTATTGTGATTATATAACTGAGCCAGATTACCCTTCCATGATTAATTTAGTTAAAGAAGGAAAAAATGTAATTGTGTCTAAGTCTTTCTCTAAAGTATACGCGCTTGCAGGTCTTAGGATGGGCTATTTAGTTGCTAGACCAGATATTGCAGCAAGGATTAGGAAAAATATAATGGCAAGACCAAATATGATGGCCATAGCGGCAATAAAAGCATCTTATGAAGATGAGGAGTTTTATGCTAAAAGTCTTGCTTCTAACATGGAATGCAAAGCGTATGTGTATAAAATATTAGAAGAACTTAATCTCTATTATATTCCTTCGCATACCAATTTTATTTTCTTTAATTCGGGTCTAGATATAAGAGAACTTCGAGTACAAATGAGAAATAAAGGAATAGCTATTGGGCGCCCTTTTTTACCGCATATAAATTGGTGCCGTATAAGTATGGGAAACATGGAAGATATGGTGAAATTTGGAGAGGCTTTGAAACAAGTTATAAAAAATAGATAACCTATATAATAACCCCAAAAAATACGTAGTTATTATTCTTTAATTTGAACAATCATTTCAATTTCACAAGCTCCATTAAACGGTATTGCTGCCATACCTACAGCAGACCTAGCGTGTAAACCACGTTCACCAAAAACTTCGAACATTAAATCAGAAAATCCATTTATTACTTTAGATTGATCAGTAAAATTAGGTTCTGAATTTACCATGCCTAATACCTTTACTATTCTTTCCACCTTATTTAAATCGCCAAGATATTTTTTTAACGTTGATAAATGATTAATTCCAACTAGCCGAGCTGCCTCATACCCCTCTTCAGTAGTTAAATCTTTGCCAAGTTTACCTGTGTAGTTTTTAGTTTTAGAAAATGGTACATTCCCAGATAAGTAAAGCATATTATCTACTTTAACTGCTAAGGATATTTTATAGGTCGTAGGCTCACTAGGTTCCGTTAATTCTATTCCCAGCTCTTTTAACCGTTCTTCTACATCATAATCATACAAATCATTTTTAGGGGACTCTTGTGCATTAGAAAATGTTGATCCGATAATAAAAAATAGTAAGACAGCATGTTTCATAAAATTGAGTTATTCGTTTAGATTTGTTGCAATAGTTTTATTGTTTCTAGACCATTCGCTCCATGAACCAACATAAAGATTAGGAATTTCTATTTCTGCATGTGCCATTGCCAAAAGCGTATGGCAAGCAGTAACTCCAGACCCGCAATGTACAGTTACGTTTTTCAAAGGTTTTGATCCTATTATTTTTTCATATTTCTTTTTTAAAATAGAAGATTCTAAGTATAGTCCGTTTTCATCTAAATTAGTGCTAGTAAAAGGAATGTTGGTAGCTCCAGGAATATGCCCAGCAATTAAATCTATTGGTTCTACTTCTCCGTTATAACGTTCTTTGGCGCGAACATCAATAACTAGGTAGTCTTTGTCTTGTGAAATTTTTTCTACCTCGTTCATTGTTTTCATTGGTAGTTTCCATTTATCAATAACATATAAAGGAACTTTTACAGGTGTTTCTTCGCCAGAGCTTGTAGGGTATCCAACTTTTATGGCTTCTTTTAAGCCACCATTTAATACTTGTACGTTTTTGTGACCAATAGCAGTAAGCATCCACCATAATCGGGCAGAAGCAATAGCAGCACTTTTATCATCATAAATTACTACGTGACTATCGGGAGAAATACCTAAATTGGTTATTACTTTTGAGAATTTTTCTATACTTGGTAGCGGATGCCTACCGCCATTTGCAAGGTTTTCTTTTATATCAGACAAGTCGTTGTTTAAGTTTACATGTAAGGCGCCTTTTAAATGATTTTCTAAATAGGTTGCTTTTATATCTTTTCCCATTCTAGTATCTATGAGTACTAAATTGTTGTTCTGACTAATGGTTAAAAGTTCTTCTGCGGAAATAAGTGGTTTTATTGTTTTGTTACTCATAGCGTAATTATTCTTTTAAAATTTCATAAAGTAAAATAAGGTGCCCATCAAAGTCTATAAAAGCTTGTTCTAAATAAGATTCACCATCGGTAGTATCTTTCAGAAAGTCTAATGTTTCTAACCCTAAAGAAGCAATATTAGATATCATTTTTTTTAAATCATCTACCTGTAAAACTAAAACAGCCATTCTAGGACCTTTTGGTTCTGGTAGTTTATATTCTTTAACTTCAGTAAGTGCAAAAGTTCGTTTTTGGGAAGGGCTATCTAAAGCACAAAAAGTAACCTGTGCATTTTTAGGTAAGTTAAATACAGGGTAGGAGTAGGAGTCATCTTCTGATTTTTTAATATAGTTAACAGAGAACCCTAAAATATCGCTATAAATGGATAAAGATTTTTTTAAATCTGCAACCAACAGTGTCGCCCTTTTAAACTGTATTGGCATATCAAAAGGATTATATTTTTTCCATTAATTGATAAAGCACAATTAAATGCCCATCATAATCTATAAAAGCTTGTTCTATAAAAGTGGCGTAGTCATTTTCATCTGTTTTAACATCGGTAGTTTTTAGGCCTAAATCTTTAATTTTTGATATAACATCTGCTAAATCATCAACCTTGATAACGGATGCGGTCATATGAATACCTTCTTGTTTTGGAAGCGGAACCCCTTTTATTTCGGTAAGAGCAAATGTTCGCTCTTGGGTAGGGCTATCCATGGTAGCAAAGTTTAAATCAGCTTCATTAGGAATATTAAAAACTGGGTAAGAGAAAGAGTCTTTCTCTGAAGGTTGTATGTAATTAATAGTGAATCCTAGAATATCTCTGTAAATAGTAAGAGAACGCTCTAAATCTGCAACACAAAGGGTAATTCTTTTATAAAGTAATGACATATTTTTTTCTTTTAGTGAATATTGTTAATCTGCTGTTTTAACTGGTACGTAACGACTAATACTATCAAATAATATTTTCATTTCTTCACCAGTTTTGGGTAACTTTTCATTTGTTATATCTAAATGATTAATAGGTATTTCTTGCTGGTATTGTTCAAAAATTGGCTTAGTAATTTCTAAGGCATAGTTAGGTATGGTTCTATTTTTTCTAAAAGCTGCAATAGGAATTTTAGCTTCTACAATACCATCTTCTTCTTTACTTGGATGTTTTGCCAGTATTTCTCCATGAGGACTCACAATTATTGACTCACCTGCATTATAACCGGTGCTCACAGGAAGCGTAAAATTTGCCATAGCGGAATAAAAATCATTACTCCAAGCCGTAAAAACAACATCTTCTTGTGCAAAAAGCGTTGCGGTTCTAAGCATAATTTCGGTGCCTCTCATAGCAAAGGCTGCAAAAATAAAAGGGTCAAATTGAACAGTACTTACGGCTATGTTTCCAAATTCGGTTTGTAGCACAGGAAATTCTTCTTCTACCCCATATTTTTTACGATAAGCATCTCTAACGCCTTCTACAGTAGTTGTTGTTATTTCTTTAGTTTTATAAAGACGCTTTATATTTCTAGATTTCCAAAAAGTTTTAGCAATTTTTCCATCTCTTCCTAAAACGGTATTAATACTTAAAATATGATCTGGCCAAGCAGCGTCTCTAACATAACTGCCAAAAATGACATAACAATCGCAAGATTTTGCAATTTTACCTAGCCTTTTGGTCTCTGGCCCTGGAACCTCAATAGTAAAAGGGAGTTTTTCTTGTCTGGTTCCAGAAGAGTAGCCAGTTAAAGGAAACTCATGAAATAATATAATATCTGGTTTGTCACCTTCTGTTTGTGCTTGTATCGCTAGCTCTTCCATATATGTCATATTCTCATCTAGCCCTTCTCCAATAGAAGGAAAACTAGATAAAGATTTTACGCGGGTTTGCATAACTTTCAATACAATAGTATCCTTTTCTAAAGGGACTTTATCATAGGAACCATCTGCTTTTACTAATACAATTTTAGAATCTTCAGTTTTATTTGAAGTCTGTTCCGTTTTAGAATCTGCACAAGCATTTGTAAGCAAAATGAACAGTAAGAGCAAGATTGTTTTTTTTAGCATGATGTTTTGTTAATTTATTTTAATCAATAATTTCTAAAAACTCTAACCAAACACCATCTGGTGTTCTTATGGAAAAGGCCTTAATTTTTCCATAGGGATTAATCTCTAAAACTTGTACTTCTGTATTTAGTTCACCACCTTTTTCTACTATTTTTTTAGCATAAGTTTCTGCATCTTTTACAGGAAAACGAAGCATTAGAATGCCAAGGTTAGGTGGTTTTGCTAAATGGGAACAATCTTTTCCTTTTAATTCTTTGGTTTCTAAAAGTTCTATGGAACCAAAATTTTTTCCTTCTGGGTGAATTACACAAACAGGAGCAGTTATACCGCCATTAATATTTGGAGGAATTCCTATAACATTATTCCCGTTTTCTCGTTTATCGCCAGGCGATTCAAAATAAAATTTAAACCCTAAAATATCTGTAAAAAAAGAAAGGGTTTTTTTATAGTTTTTACAGATGGTTGTTGAGTTAAAAAAGCGGCTAGTTTTTTCAAATTCAAAACCTTCTAATGGAGGATAAAATCTTTGCATAATAGCAATGGTAACTCCGTCTGGACCTTTTAGAAGTACTTCGGCAACATCAAATTTTCCAAAGGTAAAGCGGTGTGGATCTGTAAACCCATTCCAGCCTTCGTTCTGAAAGTTACGATACATAGTTTCCATATCTTTTACTCTGGTGTTTACATCAAAAATACCTCCAGAATCCCAAATCTGAGCTCCCGAACGTATTTGTTCTTGCGCCACATTATGGAACTTTACTAAACGTAAAAAACCATCCGTATCTCCTGGATTAATTAAAAGAATTTCTTCAATTTTCACATCTTCATTTAAATGCCATAAAGTATTTAAATTTTTATCAGCAGTATTTTTATATACAACTTTCCAACCACAAATATTTTTAAGAAAAGCCTCCCATTTTTCTATATTATAAACACTAAAAACTACTTCTTGAAACCCCTTAAGATTAGAGTCTGAATTTTTAAAATGTAAATTATGCTTCAGCATGTGTTTGGGTTTTATTTATCCTATTAAATTTAGCAACTCTAATGCTGCACGTTCGCCAGATTCCATAGCGCCTTCCATACCTCTATTCATTATAGCGGTATGCTCCCCAGCAAAATGTATTCTTCCTATGGGTTTTGCTAAGTGGTTAGCAAAATCTGTAATTTGCCCAGGTTGCCAGTAGGCATAGGCACCACCAGCATACGGGTTGTTAATCCAAGTCCAATAATAGGTAAAACGTAACGCTCCTTTTAAACTTGGTCGTATATCTTCCAGAACTTTAGTTACAGCAGTAATGGCATCCTTACGATTCATTTTATCTACTTCAATAGCAACATTACTATTTAAAAAAGCAACGCAACTAGTTACTTTATCTGGGTTTTGAATATCATTTTTTAATGCCATAAAACGCCCTGCCAAATTATCGCACCACATACTTGGAGGGAGACCATCTTCTTCCCAGTATTTTTTGGTAGGAACAAAATGTAGTTGTACTACAGGTGTATATTCTAAATTAGTAAAGCCTCTTTTTTGGTTTTCTGTACTACAAGAAGGTATACTAACGTGTCTTAATGCAGAGGTTGGTAGTGTAACCAAAGTATATGGAGCTCTTAATTTGTTGCCATTATTTAATGTTATGGTAGTAGCATCTGCTTCGGCAGAAATACTTTTAACAGGACTATTTAATAGAATATCTTGTTTAAATGCAGCACCCATAGCTTTTGGTAAACGCTGATTTCCGCCTACAATGGCACCTCCTTTACCGTTTGATGCAGTCTGTTGCCCTATCCACGTTAATATCTGAAAATACATCATTATGGAAATGTTTTTAGCATCAACTCCATAACTCGAGTTTGTGCCCATGCATAATTTTATAGCATCATCGGAGAATCCTTTTTCTTTAAGAACAAGGTAAACAGATTTATCCCAATCTTTATATTTAGGGTTTCTCCAAGCTGCTAAATCATTTGGTGGTAACGGGTTTATTTTAGAGAACATAGGCCAGGTAGTATACGCTGGCAAAGATTTTCTAAACCCTTCTGGCAGGGTGTTAAGCGAATGTTCTGACCAATTTTCTGGAAGGATAAAATTATTTTTAATATGATAAATTAATTCCCCTTTTCTTGCTTCAGTTCTAGGACGATCAGAACCTATTTTAACGTTGTGTTTTTCAGCAGCATCTATTACTCTGGCATAGCCTCCGCCAATACCATTTGCCCCTAGTTCAGGATGTCCTGGTACATCTTTTTCTTTAGCAGTATGTACACGACCACCAAGTCTGTCAGTAGCTTCTACAATTTTCACCTTTAAACCAGCTCCCTCTAAAATAAGTGCCGCGTTTAAGCCAGATAATCCAGCACCAATAATTATAACATCGGCATCTAAATTCTTTTTACTTCCAGAGATACAAGAGTTTAAACCAAAATAAAAAGGTGCGGCAGCTAAGAGTAAACTACTCTTTTTAAGCATATCTCTACGGTCAATATTTTTTAACCCTTTTGTATGTTGTTTTTTCATTTTTCATCCCATTTAAGTTCTTCTGTAAAAATACCAGGTTGCTTTTCTTCCGTAGCAGCGATAAAATCTTTTGGTAAATCTTCTTTGTTAAAAAAAGTAGACCCACTAGATGTCCATATCATATGTCCAGGTGTTCCTTGCATTTTTAAAATAGAAAGCCAAGAGGTTTCACTTGTCCAATGAAATTCAGATGGAATGTGGGTATAGGACCTATCTGTTAAATATTTTCTATCAACATCATAAGTATCTAGTGTCATTTCTGTTCTCCAAGTTTGCGATTTTTTTTCGAACCACTTGGTAAAAGCATGTCTGGTAATATGAATTTTATCACCCATTTCTGTAAAAACCAAATTAAGAGGAGCATTAAAAGCGGTACTTTCCATATTAAAGTTAGCATCTACTACAGGCCCAAGTGGCGTCATTTCTCCTCCGCGAATTCCTGCTCTAAAAGGAGGGACTTCTACTTCTTTCCCTGTATATGGATTAACCATATTACTTAAAAAAGCATTTGTTTTTGGGTCTCTATAAAGTAACCAACCTTTAGATTTGGTTTCTATATTTCCATTTTCTAGTAAACGCATTATTTTTATGCCACAACCAGAATATCTAAATACTTCTTTTCCGAAAACATTTAGGCTATCGGGCTTATCTGGTCTAATGCCAAAAACACGTCCTTCTGAATAAGAATAGGTTATTTTTCCTGATATGTCTCCCTGTATTTTTTCAAAAATTAATAATTGATCCTTAGGGTCGTTAAGGTCATAATCAATCTTCTTAATATCTATATTATTTTCCTTAATTTCTTTTTTTGCGGATTCTTTAGGGGAGCAATTAAAGACTAGTAAAAGAGTGAATAGTCCGTATACTATTTTAGAAATATGCTTTATTTTATAGAAATTCATAACTAATTGTTTTTAATTGATTTGATATTAAAAAAGACTTAAGTATTTTTTATTTTTCACATTCGCATACTGCAGAGACCCATCCCAACTGAAATCCTATTTTTTTAGCCTTTGGTTCTGCAAAAGCTAAAGCTACGGAAGCTTTTTGGCCTTCTTCTTTAAGACGTAAAAAGAAAAAATTAGAATCTTCTAGTTTGTAAAAAGGATACTCTTTATCTCGTAATTGAATAAAGTAAGTTTTGCCATTAATAGGGTTTAACATGGTAGCCATACCTCCTTGATTATGTACTTTTAGGTTTTTAAAACTTTTATCTTTTTCACTTGGTGCATAGTATGCAGTTTCAAAAAAAGAAACATCGCAAGTGTAGTATTTTACCTTTTTCATTTTATGAGGTTCTGCATTAGGATGCCCTTTATGAAATGAATCGTCTTTAACCAAAAAAGTACGGTCTACACGCCAGTATTGTTTTTCTGATAGTATAATATCATGGACAGAATATCTTTTTTCTTTTCCTTTCCCAAATTGGCAGGCTTTGCTCTCCATGCTTCCGTGGTACTGATCTCCTTTTCTTTGGAATATTACATCGCAACCATCTAAGCCAAATAGAATTTCGGGGGTAATATTTGCAATCATATTTTCATGAGTATCACTTCCTATGCTATATTTTTCGGCATCTTTTAGAAAGTAAATTTTCATGGTAATCCCTGGTTTGTTTTTTAAGCTTTCAAAAGAAACAAGCCTTTGTCTGCTAATTTTTGTTGGGTCATTATCAAGATATTCTTCCACGTAAAAAACAAATTTCCCTACGCTATCTGCTTTCACTCTTTTATGAACGGCATGCATTTGTTGGTGTTTTTCATTTGCTTTTCCCCACCAATCTCCACGCGCTTCTACCCACATTTGATCGTCATTATCAAATTCGCCTTCAAACCAATTTGCCATAACTTCTAGGTCGCGGGTATTTGGGTCTCCTAAATCAAAAGTTATATTTGGCGAAGCTATTGTTAGTTGTATACTAAAGATTGTAAATAAAATTAAAGAAGTATAGAGTTTCATAAAGTTATTATTAAGCATTAAGAATAATGTCTAGAGCGGCTCTTTCTCCAGACTCAAAAGCACCTTCCATTCCTCTTTCCATAATAGAAGTATGTTCTCCGCAGAAATGAATATTACCATGGTTATTTCGCATGTGGTTTGCGAATTTTTTTACCTGGCCAGGTTGCCAGTATACCCAGTCCCCAGCTCCATGAACATCTCTCTCGCAGGATTGAATTATTAATCGTTCTAGAGCTCCTTTTGTAGAGGGTCTCATTTCGGCCAATTTCATTTCTACATAATTAAAGACTTGATCATCCGTCATTAATCTAAATTTGTTAGATTCGGGCCCGTTTATATAAGCTATTGCAGCATCTGGGTCAGTTTTGTTTCTTTTGGTACGTACTGCAAATCGTTCTAAAGGACCATCAGTCCACATATTAGCCTCCATACCATCTTTTTCCCAGAAAGGCTCTTTAACTAAGAAATGAGCTTGGACAGAAAGTCCATAATCCATTTGATCAATAGCTTCTTTAGTAACTCCAGAGATATGAGGTTCAAAAGTTACATTACGCAAAACGGAGATAGGAATACTACAGATTATGTGCTTTCCTCTATACTCACTACCATCGGCGCAACTCACTTGTACAATGCCATTTTCTTCTTTAAAACCTACTACAGTTTTACCTAAATGAGGTTCATTTTTTAAGCTACCTGCCATGGCTTCTGGTAACAAAGAGTTTCCTCCTTTTACCATTTTCCAATTTGTACCATCTGGAAAACTAATTTTACCACTACTAAAATGCATTACGTGATAACGGCGCAGTTCATTTATTGCCGAGGTTCTGTGCATTCCTCCTGAATGTATAACAACATTCATTAAGCGAATAGTTTCTTCATTTACGCCTTTAGATCTGAGGTATTGATCATGAGGAATATCGTATTTATGAAATTCTGGTTCTAACCAAGCATCTAAAGGTTTTCCAGATAAAGGATTGTCTCTATGCGATATAGTAGAAAGAAAGCGGTGCGGTAATAAGGTTCTATCCTCTCCTTCTAAAGGGTTTAACTTATGAGATTCCCAGTTTTTAGCATCTATATAATTTCCTTTAATATTATATAACCATGGTCTATTATTTCCTCCTCCTTCCGGATTATACATTTCTAAACCAAGTTTATTAACGGTACTGATCATACGAGCATAGTTTGCCCCAATGTATTCCCCGGCAGCTTCTGGTTTTCCAGGAACATCTAACAGCGTGTAAACTCTACCACCTAATCTTTGTCTACCTTCAATTACTTGTACATCGTAACCAGATTCTTCTAGAAGCATTGCAGCATGTAAACCAGAAAGTCCGGCGCCAACAACAATAACATCATGAGAGGCTTTAATAGGTTTGTTTTTTATATGAATTGCAGGAGCTTCAGAAGAAGCCGATTCTTTTTTGGAGTTGGTAGTACAACTTGCCGGTAATATTAAACCTGCTGATGCACCAGCAATTCCTTGAATAAACTTTCTTCTATTCGTTTTCATGACATGGTAGATTAATTATTCTTCTATTTTTGTTTCTTCTTTGAGGTATTCAATTAAAGCAGTTTGCTGCTCTTCTTTTTTAATACCAACAAAAGCCATTTTAGTTTGGGGAACATAACCTGCAGGGTCTTGCATCCATTTACGAATGGTCTCTTCGCTCCATGTTATTCCAGAAGCCTTGAGTGCTTCAGAGTATTCAAAACCTTCTGTAGTCGCAGATTTTTTGCCAAAAATGCCATATAAATTAGGTCCAACTTTATGCGCTTCCCCTTTTTTTAAATTGTGGCAGGCAGCACAGGCAATAAACATTCTTTTTCCTAGAACGTTTGTATTTTGCGTTTTATCGGAATTAGTTTCGGCTATAGGAGTGGTCTTTGATTCAGTTTTTATATTAAAGGTTGGTTCTTCTTTTTTTTCTTTTTGTCCACAGGAAGAAATTAGTAAAAATGTAAGTAAAAATAGTGGATAGAAAATTTTACTTGTCTTTAAATTTAATTTCTTATTTTTTGTTTTAAGTGTAATCATATTTGGGTTTTTAAGTAATTGGAATAATTAATTAATTAAATTAATAGTTAATAAAGTTAACTAAATAATTTAATAAACAAAAATCTGAATGTTAAAATGTTAGGATATTTTTTTACTTGTATATTTTCCCTTGTTTAATTACGGTGTTAATTTTTTTAGTATTTTCTATGTTTTTTAAAGGGTTGGCATTAAGAATAAGTAAATCTGCCCACATGGTTTCTTTAATTTGGCCTAGTTCTTTTTCTAAGTTAAAATATTTTGCAGGATTTGTTGTTGCTGTTTTTAATACTTCTAATATTGGTATGCCAGTTTCTGCTAATGCAGCTAGTTCTTCATGTAAACTTAACCCGGGAGTTAAGTAAGCTATAGGTGTGTCTGTGCCTGCCATAATTGGAATCCCTTTATCATATATTTTTTTTACCATTTTTATATGCCATTCATCATACTCTTTTCTAAAATCTGAGGCTTTTATTTGTGTTAAAGCTTTGGATCTATTTTGCCAATAATTTGCAATAGAGTCTGGTAAGGCAGAATAGCTACTCTGCCATTCTTTCTTTTCAAAATATCTTCTACTAAAAAAAGTATTTAACGCTAATGTTGGTATTTGCCAAGTATCATTTTCTTTTAAGATAGTTAAAATAGAATCGGCTTTAGTATCATCATAATTAGCAATAGCTTTTTTCTGTTGGGCATTATGAATGTTTAGCCGTAATTCTCCACCATGGCTATGTATTGTATTTTTTAATAGAGCTCTTCTTTCTCTTAATAGCTCTTGAGAGTTAGAGGCGCAAGATAAATCTAGATTGCGTATATGCTCCATACTATGTAAGCCTGCATTAGATGCGCTAATAACATCCATGCTTAATGGAACATGACCAGTTACTTTAAGACCTTTTTGGTTTGCTATCTTTATAATATGCTTAAACTGTTCTGGGGTTAGCATCTCATAAGCCTTTAAAAAATCTACCCCCATTTTTTCTAAGTATTGTATCTGGTTAGTAATTTGTTCTTTAGAATTTAGAGCTACAGAAAGTTCAGGGTGTCTTGCATCACTACCATCATATACATTTGAGATACCATCTAATAAAGGGCCCGCCATAAATATTCTTGGAGCTAAAGTTGGATTAGCAATAGAATGATCTTTACATTTTTTTACTATATTAATTTTGCCACCAGTGTCTCTAACGCTAGTAACACCATATTTTAAAAATAAAGAAGACATTATTGGGGTTAATTCTTTGATATAGTCGTAATGCACATGAGTATCCCAAAGACCAGGGATTAAGTATTTATTTGTGCCATCAATAATTGTGTTTTTTTTAGAAAGAACAATGTTTTTTTTGTGTTCTATTTTAAAAATTTTACCATCTTTTAAAACTACAGTTTGCTTTTCTTTTAAACCCTCTAGAGGGTCTATTGTATTAATGTTTTCTATGCAGATAGCGTTCTCGAAAAATTCCTCTTTAGAACTGCATGAGAAAAGGATTAGTAGTAAAAATAGAAATGTATATATACTATTTAAAAACATATTAGAGTAGTTAAATTTGTTTAGGTAATAAAAAATGGTTAATTTAATTAATTGTTAATATAGTTAATTAAATGTTTAATTCAAAAAATATACCATTTTAGTTATGCAAAATAATAGACTAGTTCTAGCTTCTCGTCCTACAGATTTTATTTCTTCTAATAATTTTAAATTAGAAAAAGTAGAGTTGCCAAAACTTAAATTTGGCGAGTTTTTAATTAAAGTACTTTACTTGTCTGTAGCTCCTGTGATGAAATTTTATATGTTAGATGGCGCAGGTATAGAAAGTCCTTTACAAATAGGAGATGTAATGCGAGGTAGAGGTGTTGGCGAAGTAGTGGAAAGTAAAAATGCAGATTTTAGTGTTGGAGATATTGTACAAGGAAAATGTGGTTGGCAAGAATATGTTATTTGTGATGGAAGTCCGTACCATATGATGTATAAAGTAGAACAGCGAATTTTACCTTATTCTACAGCACTAGGTGTTTTGGGAATGACAGGTTTTACTTCTTATTTTGGTTTGTATAAAGTTGGGGCTTTACAAAAAGGAGAAAACGTTTTGGTTTCAGCAGCAGCTGGTGGTGTAGGTTCCTCTGTAGGTAGTTTGGCAAAAATAAAAGGAGCTAAGGCAGTTGGTTTTGCAAGTACAGATGAAAAATGCAGATTGTTAGTAGAGAAATTGGGCTATATAGGGGCTATTAATTATAATAGTGAAAATATTGGGGCTCAAATTGATACTTTTTTTCCTGATGGCATAGATGTTTATTTTGATAACGTAGGTGGGCCTTTGTTAGATATTGCTTTAACAAAGTTAAAGCGATACGCTAGAGTGGTTTGTTGTGGAAGAATTTCTCAATATTTAGAGGGTAAAGACGCCTCTGTTTATCCTTTAAAAAATTGGCATAGAATAGGAGCTACGAGGTCTAAAATGGAAGGATTTTTTATATATGATTTTGAAAATGAATTTCCAATAGCAGAAAAAGAAATGTCGCAATGGATTAAAGACGGAAAGTTAGATTACCAAGAAGATATTTTAGAAGGATTGGAAAATATGCCAATTGCTCTTAATCGTTTGTTCCAAAAAAAGAATGTTGGGAAACAACTAGTAAGGATTAGTGAATAGCAATCTTTTTCTTGTAATAATCGTGTAGTTCACATGGGCTTGCTCCAAAGTGTTTTTTTAAATGAATAATGCCGAAGTAATATTGTAGTTTGTAGATTCCAATTTTCTCGTACCTCCTTGCCGAGGTTTTTACTTTTTGTGGTAAAATAGTGAAAGTATGTTCTTTATAAACTCTACTGATAAACTCATTATCTTCATAAATAATAAAGTTTTCATTAAAACCATTTAGAGAATTAAAGAGTTCTTTAGAAATGAATAAAGATTGGTCTCCTCCTCTACATATTTTATGGTTTATTTTAGAAAACCATGCAAAGAATTTTAAAAATAAGTGGTTGTTATCAAATTTCATTTGAAAACATCCTACATTTTGTTTTTTAAGAAACGCATTTGCTATTAAGGCATCAAAATTTTTAGGTGGAAAAGTATCAATATGTAAAAAATAGAAAATATTTCCAGTAGCTTTTTTTGCTCCTGTATTCATTTGCTTGGCTCTGCCTTTTTTTGAAGAAATAACGATAGCTCCATTTTCTTTTGCAATAGAAACAGTGTTATCTGTGCTGCCGCCATCAACAATAATTATTTCTTTTATAAAATTACTTTTAGAAATATTGGTTTTTAAATGAGAAAGTAATTTAGGAATACTTTTTTCTTCATTTAAAACGGGAATAACAATAGATATTTGTGGGGGATTATTTTTCATTTAAACTCCAATTGTAGTCTAGGTATTTTACACTTGTTTTTTTAGAAAAATTAATAGTAGTATATGGTTTTATAAAGTCTACAATAGTCCCTTTTGTTGTAAAATCTTTTTTAAACCATTTAAAAATTTGAGACAATTCTACTTCTGATGAGGAGATTTTATTTCGTTTAGAATCGTTAATAAAGTCTTTAGTTGCTTGTTCTAATTGTGTTTCTATTTTTGAAGCAATAAAAGCTTCATTTTTTAGCATTGGGCAAGAGAAAGAAGCACAGTTAATAGCAAAATGAATTCTTGGTTCGTTCATTTTTCTTAGAATTTTATGTTCAATATCTCCTAAAGAAAGAGTTTTGTTACCAACTTTTATCCATTGCTTATCCCAAGGTTTTGAAATGTTTTTAATGCTATTTGTAGGATAGTTGTCTAAAATAAGTTTTACAGTTGCAGCATTGTAAAGGTTTATATAGTATGCTAATTTTTCATTTTTATTAGCCGTGTTATTTATAGGTTTGCTTTCTAATTTGTTTATATAATTAGATAAAGTAGTAGTGTCTTTTAAAAACCCTTTATAATCTACATTTCCATTGTGATCTACGTGAGTTTTTAAAAGAGAATCCCAACTACTATGCTCTATTTTATTAGATTGCCCGTTTACTAGGTTGCTAAAAAGAGAAAATAGTAATAAAAATGTGTAGCTATAAAATTGCATTGTAAAGCTTTATTTTTTAGTTGTTAAAAGTTTTAAAACCTTACAATGCAGTGGTGATTTTTAAGTTATAATTGCTTTATCAATTCTTTAAATAGCAGTATCATTTTAGGTTCTGTATTGCCTGCTACTTCTATTATTTCTTGAATATTAACTGGTTGTAAATTGTCAGGGTCACATTCATCGGTAAGTACAGATACTGCTACAATGGGTAGTTTTAAATGGTTTGCTACAATTACCTCTGGCACGGTACTCATTCCTACCGCATCTGCACCAATAATTTTTAGCATACGGTATTCTGCTTTGGTTTCTAATTGCGGACCTACTACAGATGCATAAACTCCTTTTTGTATAGAGATATTATTTTTAATAGCAATAGCTTCTATTTTTTTACGCATAGCAAGGTCATAGGGTTCTAGCATATCTACAAAGCGATCCCCAAATTCTGCTACATTTTTAAAAGCTAAAGGAGAGCCACCCTGAAGATTTATGTGGTCTTCAATAAGCATAATATCTCCCTTCTTGTAATTTAAATTTATTGCCCCTGCTGCATTTGATACAAAAAGGTTTTTTATTCCCAATTGGTGCATTACACGAATAGGGTAGGTAATGTCCATAAAATCATATCCTTCATACAAATGAAAGCGACCTTCCATAACCACTACTTTTTTGCCTTCTATAGTGCCATAGATTAATTTTCCAGTATGAAATTCTACCGTTGCTAATGGAAAGAATGGAATGTGATTATAATGAGCTGTTATTGGGTCTTCTATTTCATTTACTAGCTTGCCTAAGCCAGTTCCTAAAATTATACCTATTTCAGGGTTTAAAAATCCTTTTTTTTCAAGAAAGTCTACAGACTCTTGTAACTGTTTTTTTGTAATTGTCATATGATTTTTATAAATGGTTTAAAGGCTTTAATGTCTTTAATGTCTTCATAAACATCTACATCATTTTTTGCCTCTAAAATATGTGTTTTTGTGTTTTTTAAATCATTTAATGTGTCTTGTAAAACGGTATTTGTACCCCATTCTTTGTTTTTAAATAATTTGGAGTTGGGAGCTTTCATTCCTAAAAGATAATACCCGCCATCTATTGCTGGTCCAACAACATAATCGTTAGTATTTAGATGAATAAATGCCTTTTCAATATCTTCTTGGGATAAGTCATACATATCACTACCAATAACAACAATATGTTCAAAACCGGAATTAAATCCATCATTAAAAGCATTGAACATTCGCTCTCCTAAATCTGTTCCTTTTTGTATTTTTTTATTGTAAATGGTAGTATTCCAAGTATCTTTTTCCCAAATCTCTTCAGAATAAAATACTTGTTTAGTGGCATATATGTTTTTTGTAATGTTAGCTGTGTGTTGTAATAGAAATTTATAAATATCTAAAGCTGCATTTTTGCCAACAGTAGCAGCTAAACGAGTTTTACATTTTCCTAATTCTGGATTTCTGGTAAAAATTAGAAGTAAGTTCTTAGAATTTACAAGTTCAAAACGAATTGCTTTTTTATCGGTTTTGTTTTCATTTGGAGATAATACACCCATTATTTATGCAGACTTTGTATTTATTTATAAACTTTTTCGCCCTTTTTTAAAAGCTTGCCCCAATGTTTGTTGTAAGCATGTACTTTTTCCGTTTTTTCTTGATTTAAATTATATACAGGCTGGTCTTGGTTTTTCCATTCAAAAATTCCGCCATATAAATTTTTAACATTAGTGAACCCCATTTTTTGTAACGTTTCTCCAATATTTTCTGAGCGAACGCCAATGGAACAATACACAACGATTGGAGCGTTTTTATTAGTGATTTTTTTTGAAATACTATCTTTATTAAAAGTATCATAGCCAACCCAGATAGCATTTTTTATATGGCTTACGTTAAACTCAGCCTCTTCTCTGCTATCTAATAAAACAATACTATCATTAGGAATTAAATTAGCAACTTGAATATAGGGTACAGATTCTTTGTTGTAGTTTTTTAGAGTTTTATCTAGCTTAGATTGTGATTGTAAACTAAAAAAACTGCAAATTAAAAATAAAAAACACCATATATTTCGCATACTATTTTATAGGTTTAATGAGTATAACAAATATACTGTTTTACAAATATCAGCTTAATTTTGATTAGAATTATTTGATAGAAAACTTGTTTTTTTGTCTAAAGTTTTATGTGAAATTTGTCGGGAATACTTTAAAAAAATTACAGGTTATTGAAAATAATGTGCGTTGTGTTGCTCAAGTCTAGTTATTGGGTCGGTGGATTCACCTGTATAATATTTATCCAATGTAACAGAGTAAATAATATATAAATAATGCATGATAAGTTCTTAAAAACAAAAAACCCTGCGTATGCAGGGTTTAATTGTGGTGCCTCCAGGAATCGAACCAGGGACACATGGATTTTCAGTCCATTGCTCTACCAACTGAGCTAAGGCACCATGCCGTTAAGCGGGTGCAAATATATGTTCAAATTTATTATATACAAACAAAAATGAAAAAAAAGACGATTGTTTTTTTACATTTCTTAATCTTTGTAACATGAATTTAATTGTAGATGTAGGTAATACATATGTAAAACTGGCTGTTTTCGAGGAAGATAGCTTGCTATATGTGGTTTCTGTTAAGTTAATTTCTTTATCAGAAAATTTAGAAAATATATTTAAAGATTACCCCAATATTAGTAGAACTATAGTTTCTTCTGTTGGTAGGTTAGATAATGAATCTATAAAAAAAATAGCAAAAAGAACACAGTTACATGAGTTAACATCTAGTTCTAAAACTGCTTTTGTTAATAAATACAGTAGTCCAAAAACATTAGGGGTAGACCGTATTGCCCTAGCAATGGCGGGAGTACTCTTGTATTCTAATAAGAATGTGTTAATTATAGATGCTGGTACTTGTATAACCTATGATTTTGTGAATAGTGATAGAGAATATTTAGGAGGAGCCATTTCTCCTGGAATTCTTATGAGGTATACAGCATTAAATAATTTAACGGCAAAATTGCCTTTGCTAGATAAAAAACATACCGAAGATTTTATTGGAAACTCTACAGAAACAAGTATTCATAGTGGCGTAGTTAATGGTGTTTGTACAGAAATAGAAGGGATAATTGGTCAATATAAAAGCAGATTTAAAGATTTAACAGTTATTTTAACAGGAGGAGATACTCATTTTTTGTCAAAACGATTAAAAAATACCATATTTGCGGATTCCAAATTCCTGCTAAAGGGACTAAACTATTTGTTGGAATACAACAAGCACTAGATGATTAAGAAAATTTTAATTGCAATTGTGTGCATAGCTTCGGTTAGTATGTACGCTCAAGAAGGGTCAGTTTCTCCATATTCTTACTTTGGAATAGGAGAGTTAAGAACTACAAGTACTGTAGAAAACCAAATGATGGGGGGCTTAGGAGTTTATGCAGATAGTATACACGTAAATCTTAAAAACCCTGCAGCATATAGTAAGTTAGGACTTTCCGGTAATGATAAGGTTGGTTTAACAACGTATACAGCGGGTATTTCTCATAACAGAATAACACTTAGTAGTTTTACTGAAGAAGAAGAAACCGCTTTAACAAATTTAGATTATTTAGCACTTGGTTTTAGTTTAGGAAAAGGACTAGGTATTGGTTTTGGATTAATGCCCCACTCCTCTGTAGGGTATAATATTGAACAAGGAACAACTGGAAGCCAAGGGGCTGTGTCAAATGTATATTCAGGTGAAGGTGGGTTAAATAAAGTTTATTTTTCTGTAGGCTATGAGTTTATGAAAGATCTTAGCTTTGGAGCAACTGCGAATTTTAATTTTGGTACTATTAATAGTAGTAGGGTACAATCTACAGAAGGTATTCAATTTGGAACCTTTGACCGTAGAGAATCTAAAATAAATGGAATAGATTTTAATTTAGCAGTAAATTATACACCTAAGGTAACAAAAAAGCATACACTATATACTTCTCTAAGGGTTAAGACTCAGGGTAATTTAACCTCAAGTAATAGCCAAGAAATTGGTTCTTTTTCACCAGATAATGGAATAAATATAGAATTAATTGATGTAGACTTAGATGCGCAAGGCTTAAGAAATACAGAATTTAAAATTGCTCCAGCAACTACTTTAGGAGTAGGTTTTGGAGAAGAAAAGAAATGGTTTTTAGGAGCAGAATATAGTATACAATCTTTAGATTCTTTTTCTAATGACTTCCTTGGAGCAACAAATGTTACTTACGGAGATGCTTCTGCTTTCTCCTTTGGAGGTTTTTATATACCAGAATATTCATCATTTACAAGTTACTTAAAAAGAGTTACTTACAGGGCTGGTTTGCGTGCAGATAACTCTGGAATGATTGTAAATAATAAAGAAATTAAAGATTTTGGCATAACTTTTGGTTTAGGTCTACCACTGGGAAGAAGTTTTTCTAATATTAACCTAGGTTTTGAATTAGGAAAAAGAGGGACTTCTACAGCAAATTTAATAGAAGAAAACTACTTTAAAATTAATATAGGACTTTCTTTAAACGATTTGTGGTTCCAGAAAAGAAAAATTAATTAAAAAATAGTACATTAACCACTTTAAAATAAAACAGTAATATGAAAACGAAACTTTACTTCGCAGCAATATTGTTTTTGGGAACAATAGGAGTAAGCAATGCTCAGGCTCAAAATCAAGAATGTATGACCAACTTATCTATATATGTTGAGCATGCTAAAGTTAAAAATTATGAAGCGGCATATACACCATGGAAAATGGTATATGACAATTGCCCGTCTTTAAACTGGGCAAATTTTGCCTATGGAGAAAGAATTTTAAAAGACAAAATTAAAAAATCTTCTGGAGCGGATAAAGATGCATTAATTTCAGACTTAATAAGTTTGTATGACAATAGTGTAAAACATTTTCCTAAAAAAGCAACTCCTGCAGCTGTAGCAATAGATAAAGTGTTATTAAAGTATGATAACAAAATGACTAATGATGCAGAAATATATTCTATGTTAGGAGATGCATTTGTTAATGATAAAGCAAACTTTAAAAACCCTAAAGCATTATACTTATATTTTTCTAGTTTGGTAGATTTACATAACTCAGGTGCTAAAGAACTTCAAGAAGTTTTTGATGTTTATGATGATGTTAATGAAAAAATAGAAGATGAAAATCTTAAATTAACAAACATTATTACAAAGTTACTACCTAAAGAAGAAGCAGGTACTTTAACTTCTAAAGAGAAGAAACGTTTAAGTTCTGCAACAACAAATTCAGAATCATTTGGTAAAATTGCAGGAAGTATAGATTCTAAATTAGGAGCTCTTGCAGATTGTGGAAACTTAATACCATTATACGAGAAAAACTTTGAAGAAAAAAAGGGTGATGTTAAATGGGTAAAAAGAGCAGTAGGAAGAATGTTTAGTAAAGAATGTACTGAAGATCCAATGTTCAAAAAGTTATTTGATGAGCAATTAAAGTTAGATCCATCTGCAGATGCTTATATGTACGGTGGTATGTTAAAGCTTAAGTCTGGAGACAAGAATGGAGCAATATCAGATTTTAATAAAGCTGGTGAGTTAGAGAATGATTCTTATAAAAAATCTAACTTATTATATAAAATAGCTACTATTTACAAAAAAGGAGGAAGCAAATCTACAGCTAGAAGCTATGCGCAAAAAGCAATAAATGCTAATTCATCTAATGGTAAAGCGTATTTATTAATTGCAAGTTTGTATGCAAGTAGTGCAAACAGTTGTGGAGCAACAACTTTTGAAAAACGTGCTATATATTGGAAAGCAGCAGAAATGGCAAGAAAAGCTGGAAGAGTAGATCCATCACTAAGTGGTAGAGCAAACCAATCTGCAGCAAGTTATTCTGCAAAAGCACCAACAAAAGAAATGATTTTTACAGCTGGTAAAGCTGGCCAAACCGTTACGTTTAAGTGTTGGGCAGGTGGTAGCGTAAAAGTTCCTAATTTATAAGATGCGAAATTTTTTTACAGATAATTTAAAAAGCATTGCCATGGTATTTTCCATGGCAATGCTTTTTTTTTCATGTAAAGACAATTATAAAAGAGTAGGAGAAGAGGCTAAGCCTAATATATTTCCTCAAGGTGTTGCTAAAAATTTTGTACTTACCTATACAGAAACAAAAGAAAAACTAGATTCCGACGATAAAAAAGCATCAAAGGTTTTAGCTATTTTAACTAGTGCTATTAGTGAAGATTTTGATAACTTAAAATTTCCACATAGAACTTTTCCAAACGGAGTACATGTAGATTTTTTTGATGAAAACAAAAAAAAGAGCACCATTACTGCCGATTATGGTATTATTTATAGTGCAACAAATGTTATAGATTTACAAGGGAATGTGGTTATAAAAAGTCATGATGGTAAATTGTTAGAAACACCTCAATTATATTGGGATCAATCTAATGAGTGGATATTTACGCAAGAGAAGTTTACTTTTACAAATCCAGAAGATGGTACCGTAATGGATGGGGAAGGGATGGATTTTAATAAAGATTTAAGTTTCTTAAACGCTCATAAAACCTATGGGTTAATGCTTATTAAAGAAGAAAAAGATGATTAAGATTTTACGTTATACAGAGTATTTATATTTAATAGTGTTTTTTTTCTCTGTGTATAGAGTGTTTACCGATTGGAGTATAGATAAAAATTCTGCATATTTATTTATTTTCTTTGCTGCGGTATCTATTGGAATGTTCTTTTTTAGAAGAAACTACCGTGAAAAATTTGAGCAAAGAAAACGCGATAACCAATAAATGTCTTGGAAACTTCCCTAATTATTATAATCATTTCTCTCTTATTTTCTGCTTTTTTTTCAGGAATGGAAATTGCATTTATTTCTGCTAATAAAATACATATAGAAATAGAGAAAAAGCAAGAAGGTTTTTTAGCAAAAATACTTACACTGTTAACTAAAAAACCATCAAAGTTCATAGCAACCATGCTAATTGGCAACAATATAGCATTAGTAATTTATGGTTTGTATATGGGAGAACTTTTAATGCGTATTTTCCTAAATATCCAAGGAACAACCACAGGTTTTTTTCATGTATTCTTAACCGATTTTAGTTTGTTTACACAAACGCTAATCTCTACCCTTGTTATACTTGTTACTGCAGAGTTTTTACCAAAAGTTCTTTTTCAAATTTATTCTAATACCCTATTAAAAGTATTAGCTTTTCCAGCTTATATATTTTATATATTATTTTCAATAATTTCTGATTTTGTGTTGAAGGTATCCGATTTTATTTTAAAAACCTTTTTTAAAACCGATGGGGATGAGGTACAACTAGCTTTTAGTAAAATGGAATTAGGAGACTATATTACAGAACAAATGGAGACTGTGGAGGCTAATGATGAGGTAGATTCTGAAATTCAAATTTTTCAGAATGCATTAGAATTTACTGCTGTTAAGGCTCGTGAAGTTATGGTGCCAAGGACAGAGATTACTGCGGTAGAATTAAATGAATCTCCTAAAGATTTGGCTAAACTTTTTACAGAAACAGGGTATTCAAAAATATTAATATATAAAGAAACTATAGACGATATTATTGGGTATATACATTCGTATGAGTTATTTAAAAAGCCGAAAACATTAAAAAGTATTCTATTGCCTGTAGAGCTAGTTCCAGAGACTATCTTAATTCATGACATTCTTAAAATACTTACTAAAAAAAGAAAAAGTATAGCAGTAGTTTTAGATGAATATGGCGGAACATCTGGAATAATTACTGTAGAAGATATTGTAGAAGAGCTTTTTGGTGAGATTGAAGATGAGCATGATTCTACGGATTTACGAGAAGAAAAAATAGATGAAACTAACTTTTTGTTTTCTTCTAGGTTAGATGTAGATTATATAAATGAAAACTATAAATTAGAATTGCCAGAAAGTGATGAGTATGAGACTTTAGGCGGATTTATAGTATATAAAACAGGAGAAATACCGGAACAAGATTCAGAAATAATAATAGATAATTTTCAATTTACAATTCTCGAAGTTTCTAATACAAAAATAGATTTAGTAGCTCTTAAAATAACAGAAGAAGACTAGAAGAAAGAATAAGTGTCTTATGGTGTTTTTTAGGTTTTATTATTTCAATTAAAAATGGTAATTTCGCGAACTGATTTTAATTATTCCAAACAATGGCAATTTTAGAAAATATAAGAAAAAGAACAACCGTTTTAATCCTTATTATTGGTTTAGCACTATTCGCATTTGTAATTTCAGGTGTTTTTACTAGTAGTAATATGGGCGGTGGAAAAGTAGGTTCTGCTGTTGCAGAGATAAATGGAGAAGAAGTTTCTATAGATGCTTTTAGATCTAAAGTAGAAGCTGCATCTAGACGTGTTGGGCCAACTACATCCTCTTTACAACTTGTAAACCAAGTTTGGGATCAGGAAGTTAAAAATACTATTTTAGGAGAACAATTTGAAGATTTAGGTATTGGTGTTGAGCAAGATCAAATTATAGATTTTCTTAAAACTACGGGATATGCTCAAAACCCAGAATTTCAGAATGAAAATGGAGTTTTTGACCCTAACCGATTTAAAAATACTATTGCAGATTGGAAATCTAATAGCCCAGCACAGTATGATGCTTGGTTAGAGACAGAAAAAACAATTATTCAATTAGCAAAAGAACAAACCTATTACAACCTTATAAAAGCAGGTGTAGGTGCAACTCTAAAAGAAGGAGAGTTAGATTATAAGTTAGCTAATGATAAAGTAGATATAAAATATGCTAGAGTTCCTTACTCTTCTATAGCAGACAGTACTATCTCAGTTTCTAAAAGCGATATTTCTTCTTATGTTAATGCGCATAAAGAAGAGTATAAACAAGAAGATGCAAGAGACATTCAATTTGTGTATTTTGAAGAAAAAGCATCTGCTGCAGATGAAACTGCCGTAAAAGAAAAAATTACAAAATTATTAGATAACACGGTAGAGTATAATTCGCAAACAGATAGGAACGATACTATCTTAGGATTTAGAAACACAAAAAATGTTGCTGCGTTTTTAGATAGAAATTCAGATACTAAGTTTGATACTATTTATAAAGATAAAAAGCAATTACCAGCTTTATTTGCAGATACATTAGCAACTTTAAGTGTTGGGAATATATATGGCCCTTATAAAGATGGTAACTTTTATAAGTTATCTAAGATGGTTGCTAAAAAAACAAATGGCTCTGTTAAAGCAAGTCATATTTTAATTGCTTATGAAGGAGCAACAAGAGCTAACCCAGAAGTAAAAAGAACTAAGGAAGAAGCAGAAGAAAAAGCAAAGGAGCTTTTAAAAGACGCTAAAAAGACAGGAACTGTTTTTGTAGAATTGGCAAGAGATAATTCAGACGGACCATCTGCTGCTAACGGTGGAGATTTAGGATATTTCCAAAGAGGTACTATGGTGCCAAAATTTAATGATTTTGCTTTTGGCAATAAAGTAGGTGCTATTGGATTAGTAGAAACAGACTTTGGTTTTCATGTAATTAAAATAGATGATAAACAAGATATTTACCAAATAGCAACTATTACCAGAGAAATTTTACCATCAGAAGAAACTATTAATACGTTATTTACAGATGCTACTAAATTTGAAATGGAATCTATAGAGGGGTCTAAAGCATTTTTAGATTTGGCTAAGGAAAATGAATATAGTGTGCGTCCTGTAAATAAAATAAAAGCTATGGATGAAAATTTACCTGGCTTAGGAACACAACGTAGTATAGTGCAATGGGCATTTAATGAAGATACGGATAATGGGAGTATTAAAAGGTTTAACGTTAATAATGGCTATGTTATAGCACAATTAACTGCAAAGTATAAAAAGGGACTTATGTCTCCAGAAGATGCTTCTGCTTCTGTGTTGCCAATATTACGTAAACAAAGAAAAGCAGCACAAATTATTAGTGCAAACAGTGGTAAAGCTTTAGATGCTTTTGCAAAGGATAATAATATTTCTGTTTCTACAGCATCTGCTTTAACAGTAAAATCTCCTACAATTCCTGGGGCTGGTAATGAGCCTGTAGTTGTTGGTAATGCTTTTGGTTTAGCAGAAAATGAAACTTCTAAATTAATAGAAGGTAATACAGGTGTTTTTATGGTTACGGTTACTAAAAAGACAGATGCTATTAAATTAGATAACTATAGTACGTATGCAAATTCTTTAAAAAACTCTAATGGTACAAAAGTTACTACGGAAGTTTATAATGCATTAAAAGAAGGTGCAGATATTAAAGATAATAGAGCTACTTTTTATTAATAAAAGATATCACACAAGATATATAAAAAAAAGCCTTCCAAATTGGAAGGCTTTTTTTATAGTACCATTTCTTTATAAGGTATTAGTGTTAAATATCCTTTTCTTTTAAAATAACGCATTTGTCTTGGAGTTCCAGTTGCTAAAACAAAATCGCCTCCCCAAGCTCCTAAGCTTTTAATGTGTCCTTCAAAATCTGAGAATAAAGCTTCTTTTTGCGTGGGTGTTTGTAGAAAGCTAGAAAGAAGTTTTTCATGAGTTAAAATTAAAGAGTTAAAGTCAGTTAGGCTTTCAGTCGTGAGCATTTGTTGTGTAAGCTCAGAAATTTTTGCAATTAAGTTAGTTTTATCTTTAGCTATAGATTTATAATTAGCAATACCCTTTCTACTGTTTTGCTTCTTATTTAAATAAACAAAATAGAGATTATCTATAAATGGAGGATTAAAATCTGTTTTGCTAACTTCAGGTTTTCCTTGGTTTAATTTATAAGTTATAGGGTAATTGTGTTGCGCGCACGCTATATCATACGCACTTCCAGAAAACGCATTCCATAATAATTTGTAGGCGTCTACTTTAGCCCAACTAGCAATATTATTAATTAGAGTAGAAGAGGACCCAAGTCCCCAATTTCTTGGAAATGTTAATTTGGTTTCAACAAAATGACCACTTGTCGTAGATAAAAATGGGTTGAGCTTCTGTGCTTCTGTTAGAATGTTAATTAAAGTTTTTGCAGTAGATAATGCATCAATATCTAAATTATTTTTATTTTCAACCTCTAAGCGTATGGAATTTGTAGAATCATCAGATTTTATAAGTAAAGTTGCTTTAAACCATGTGTCTCCTTTTTCATCTAAACTAGTCCATATAATTTTTGGAGTATCATTTTTTTTAATCGTTAATAATTGCCCATATTTAGTTGGTATAGCTAAACTTAAAGCTCCATCTAGAACAGCATATTCACCCGTTAATAGTAATTTACCATTGCTATAGAAAGTGGAGTTCATTTCTTATTTTTTAAGATTCTCATAAGCTTCTAAAACAGCACTATGGGAAACGGTATTATTTTTAAAATGATTAATTATAGCCTCTTTTTCTTTTTCTGTGGCTCCTAATTGGTTAAGAATATTAAGAAGATGCATTTTCATATGTCCTTCTTGAATACCAGTAGTAACTAAAGAGCTAACAGCGCCAAAATTTTGAGCCAAACCAGCTACTGCAACAATTTGCATAAGTTCTTTGGCAGATGGTTTTTGTAAAATTTCAAAAGCTAGTTTTACTAAGGGGTGTAAATTAGTTAAGCCACCAATAGTTCCTAATGCAAGGGGTATTTCTATCCAAAATTTAAAAACACCATTTTCTAAGGTAGCATGTGTTAAACTGCTATAAGAACCATCTTTTGATGCATAGGCATGTACGCCAGCCTCTATAGCTCTAAAATCATTACCAGTTGCTAACACTACAGCATCTACACCATTCATAATACCTTTGTTGTGTGTAACAGCTCTATGCGGTTCTGATTTTGCAATAGCAATGGCTCTAACCATTTTTTGAGCAAACTCTTTTGGGGATACTTTATTATGTAAGTTTAAATCTTCTATGGGGCAGCTAACTTCTGCTTTTACTAAGCAATTAGGAGTGTAGTTAGAGAGGATACTCATTACTACCTCTATATTTTTTTCCTTGTCGCTAAACAACGCATAGTTTTGAGCTTCCTTCTTAAAAGTAGTAGCAAATTGCTCTAAGCAGCTATTAATAAAATTAGCACCCATAGCATCCATGGTTTCAAAAGTGCAATGTAACTGGTAGTAATTTTTTAATTTATCTGTTTTGTCTCTTAATTCAATTTTAGTGATGCCACCTCCTCTTTTTTCCATATTCTTTGTTATGGAAGAAGCCTCATTAATAAGTTTAGAGTGTACTGTTTTAAAAAAACCTTGTAATTTAGGAAGGTCTCCCGAATACATAAAATGTACTTGCCCAATTTTCTCAGTACCAATAATGGTAGTTTTAAAACCACCACGTTCTAACCAAAATTTTGCTGCTTTACTGGCTGCTGCTACAACAGAACTTTCTTCTATAACCATTGGTATAGAAAGTAATTTTCCATTTATTAAAAAATTTGGAGCAATGCCTAGCGGTAAATAAAAGTTAGAAATAGTATTTTCTATAAACTCATCATGCAGTTTTTGTAATTGGGCGTCTGTATTCCAATAATCAGAAAGTATTTTTTTAGTGGCTTCTGGATGCTTGGTGTATTCGTTAGCAATCCAATCTATTTTTTCTGCTTTGGTAAGTTTAGAAAAACCTGTAATAGGCTTGGTCATAGGTGTATTTATTTTAATTTACATCTAGATGTAAAAAACTATTAAAATAGGCGTAAATATAAGGATAAAGGGAATAGATTCGGAAAAATCTATTTAACACATTTCTTTGTTATATTTTTCTTGTAAAATGCTCTTTTTAGTAAAATTATTAGTATTCTTGATGGATTTATTAAAATTTAAAACATTTATGAGAAAAAATTACATTTTTGTTCTTTTTGTAGTTGGTTTTTTACAAATCGCATTTTCGCAGGACAAAACAATAACAGTAGAAGAAATTTATCAAGGTGCTTTTAGAACAGAAGGGATGGATGTATTACGTTCTTTAAAAAATGGAAAGCAGTATACGGTTCTTAATTTTGATAGAAATACAAGAACAACATCTATTGATACGTATAATTATAGCACCTTAAAGAAGGTAGAAACTATTGTTTCTTCATCAGATTTAAAAGACGTAAATTATTTTTCGTCTTATGAATTTAGTAAAGATGAATCAAAGATTATTTTAGCTACAGATTTAGAATCTATTTACAGACATTCTACTTTAGGAATTTATTTTATATATGATGTTGCAAGTAAGCAAATTGTAAAAATAGCAGAAGATAAAATTCAAGAACCGTCATTATCTCCAGATGGTAAGCAGGTAGCTTATGTAAAAAATAATAATATTTTCTTATTTAATATTGCCACAAATACCACTAAGCAAATAACAACAGATGGTAAGAAAAATGAAGTTATTAATGGTATTACAGATTGGGTTTATGAAGAAGAATTTGCTTTTGTAAGGGCTTTTGAGTGGAATTCTAACGGCACAAAAATTGCCTTTTTACGTTTTGATGAAGCAAACGTTCCAGAATTTTCTATGGATGTGTATGGTGCAGCGTTGTACCAAACACAAGAAGTATTTAAATACCCAAAAGCAGGAGAAGAAAATGCTAAAGTAACTTTACATATGTTTGATGTTACATCTGGAAAAACAGCAGCAGTAAATCTTAACAATCCTTATTACATACCACGTATTAAGTGGATGCATAATGCTAATTATTTAAGTGTACAGACCTTAAATCGTCATCAAAATAATTTACAGTTGCTATCTGTTAATGCTAAAAATAATAAGGTATCTGTGTTATTAGAAGAAAAAGATGCTGCTTATGTAGATATTACAGATGACTTAACTTTTTTAGAAAACGATAGCTTTATTTGGACTAGCGAAAAAGATGGTTGGAATCATATTTACCTTTATAACGATTCAGGAGAATTGGTAAATCAAATTACAAAAGGAGATTGGGAAGTAACTAGTTATTATGGGTATGACCAAAATGAAGATAAAGTATATTACCAATCTACCGAAAATGGTTCTATAAATCGTGGTGTTTATAGTACAGAGAGCAATGGTAAAAACAAAAAAGAATTATCTATTGTAGAAGGGCATAATTCTGCAGATTTTAGTGCAGATTTTACCTACTACATTAATACATATTCTAGCGCAACAACGCCTTCAAAATATACACTACATACTGCTTTGAGTGGTAAAAAAGTAAAAGATATAAAAGACAACAGTGCTCTTTTAACTACTTTAAAGGAATATAAAATAAGTAAAAAAGAATTCTCTACTTTATCTGTTAACGGGAATGACCTTAATATGTATATGATTAAACCACTAGATTTTGATGCATCTAAAGAGTATCCAATGATAATGTATCAATATAGTGGACCTGGTTCTCAAAATGTGTCTAATAGTTGGTTAGGAGCAAATGATTATTGGCATCAAATGCTAGTTTCAGAAGGGTATATAGTTGTTTGTGTAGATGGTAGAGGTACTGGTTATAAAGGCAGGGACTTTAAAAAAGTAACTCAAAAAGAATTAGGTAAGTATGAGGTGCAAGACCAAATTGCAGCAGCAGAAAAATTAAGCGAATTACCTTATATAGATGCAAATAGAACAGGAATTTGGGGGTGGAGCTATGGCGGATTTATGTCTACCAACTGTCTTTTAAAAGGTAATGACGTTTTTGAAACTGCAATTGCTGTTGCACCAGTTACTTCTTGGCGTTTTTATGATACTATTTATACAGAAAGGTATATGCAAACTCCACAAGAAAATGCCAGTGGTTATGATGAAAATTCACCATTAAATTATCCAGAACGTTTAAAGGGTGATTATTTGTTGCTCCATGGTACTGGAGATGATAATGTACATGTGCAAAATACCATGCGTATGGCAGAAGCATTAATACAAGCAAATAAGCAGTTTGAGTGGTCTGTGTATCCAGATAAAAACCATGGTATATATGGCGGTAATACAAGAATTCATTTATACAATAAGATGACTAATTTTTGGAATAAAAACTTAAGAGATAAGCCAAGAACTAGCACAAAAGAAAAGTCTATTAAAACTTCGACTAAAGTAAAAGGGTAGACTATAAACAATCCTTAATAAATAATAAAAAAACTAACTAATTAGAATATGTCAAATATAAATGAGGTAACACCACAGAAAGAACTTTTTGGGCATCCACAAGGGCTTTTTTATTTATTTTTTGCTGAATTATGGGAGCGTTTTAGTTTCTATGGAATGCGAGCATTACTTACACTTTATATGGTGGAGGTTATTTTTGCAGCTTTGGTAGAAAGAGATTTTGCTACTGCAGCAGTATATGCTTCTTATGGTTCCTTAGTTTATGCATCTACTGTTATTGGCGGAAAAATTTCGGACAAAATTTTAGGAATGCGTAATTCTATTTTCTTAGGAGGTATTCTTATGTCTATAGGGCACTTTGTGCTCGCTATAGAAAATAACATAGCTTTTTTCTTAGCACTATCCCTAATAATTGTAGGGAATGGCTTTTTTAAACCTAATATTTCCACTTTTGTGGGTACACTTTATGAAAAAGGAGACCCTAAAAAAGATTCTGGTTTTACCATATTTTATATGGGTATTAATATTGGAGGATGGATAGCTCCTCTACTTTGTGGTTGGCTTGCCTATAAATATGGTTGGCATTATGGTTTTGGACTGGCAGGTATAGGAATGTTAGCTGGTTTAATCTTTTTCTGGAGCGGAATTAAAAAGAACGTTTTTGGGAATAGAGGTTTGCCTCCAAATGAAGAGGTAATGAATAAGAAAATTTTAGGTGTTAAGCAAGGTGTTATGATTCCTGTTATAGCGGTTTTAACAGCGCCATTAATTGCATTCCTCTTATCCTCTTACAAATCTGTAGCTACAGATGGTTTTTTTGCAGATAAGAATATTGTAAATATCATTTTTCAAGCTATTGGGTTACTAGTTTTGCTTTATTTGGCTTATGAAATGTTTAAAGCAACTGCAGATGAGCGTAAAAAACTATTTGTAGCTGTTTTATTGACTTTTTTTATGACAATTTTTTGGGGTTTTCATGAGCTTTCAGGTAGTGTAATTACTTTGTTTGCAGCTCGTAATGTAGAATTGTCTATTATGTCTGCAGCGCAAACAAACTCATTAAATTCTATGTTTATAATCATTTTGGCTATTCCCATCTCAATGATGTGGACTTGGTTAAGTAAGAGTAATAAAAACCCAAGAACACCTTATAAATTTGGTCTAGGCTTACTTTTTGCAGGTATAAGTTTTTATGTTCTGGCAATAAGTGGTGCTAGTGCTAATGAAGGTGGATTAGTACCCTTTGCTTATTTATTATTAATGTATTTTTTACTATCAGTAGGAGAGTTGTTTATGTCTCCTGTTGGGTTATCAAAAATGACCGATTTAGCTCCATTGCGTTTAATTGCATTTATTATGGGAGTTTGGTTTTTATCTTCTGCTTTTGCATTCCAAATTGTAGGTTTTATTGGTAAGCAATTGGCTATTGAGAGTACAGATAAAAATGTAGGAGGTTTTGAAACATTAGCTGTTTATACAGATGGTTTTTTGTTAATAGCTAAATATTCTATAGGAGCAGGTATATTGGTTTTAATAACTTCACCAATTATTAAAAAGTTAATGGGTAATATTCATTAAAAAAATCATTCTAAATAATAAGCTCCCTTTTCACCAGTATAATGAAAAGGGAATTTTCTTTTTTTACATGTGGCTCTCCATCTCGTAATATAACTTTTGTAATTACTCCCGTCGGCTATGATTTTTACAGGTTGTACGGTATCTATAAATCTATCTAAATTTATTTTAGGTGAGTTGGATAATAGGTAAATAGCAGATTCTTTTCTAGGTATGTAAATACCAGTAGAATCAATTATTTTAAGAGCCAATGAATTATATACATAAGAATTTAATAAAGTCTTGTAGGTTACAGAGTCTATTCCTTTTTCAATTTTATAATTATTTAAGGTAGATGAATTTACCTTTTCTTTGGACGCAATAATAGTTAAACTAGTTCCATTTTGATGGTATATAACGGAGTTTCTATTTTCATGTAAAACCCATAACTGTTGTTCCTTTTGTAAATTATTATTTTGATAAATATGTAGTAGTTGCCAAAGCAGTATACTAGCTAAAAAATAACCTACTTTTTTAAAAGTAGTATTGCTTAGCATAGTAACCAATAAAATCAAAATTCCGTAGCTAAGAACAAGTTGTAATTGATTAAAAGATATATTGGAAAATAAAAATGCTTCTTGTTTTGCAACCCAACCAACTATACTATTCATCCAATAAATTATAGTATTGTAAACAAGAACAATACTATTTGGTAGGCAATTAGCAACTGCTAGTAAAATTACTAGGATTCCAAGCCCCAAAATAACTCCTAAAAAAGGAATAATAAGAATGTTAGAAATAAAGAACAAACTGGGAAATTGATGAAAATAAAAGAGTGAGATGGGTAGCACGCCCACTTGTGCAGCAATACTAACCGATAAGAGTTGCCAAACTTTATTTAGTACTATGTTTTTAGGAAACCAAAAACGCTGAAGCATAGGAAATATCCAAGCAATAGTAAAAACAGCAGCATAACTCATTTGGAACCCTACCTGGAAAATTAAGTTGGGGTTAATAACCAATAATATAAAGCCCATAGACAAGGCCAAAATATTAAAGGTGTTACTGGGTCTATTTAAGTATAATGCATACCCCACAAAAGTGAACATAGTAGTTGCTCTTATTATTGATGCGCTAAAACCTGCTAGTAAAGCAAAAGACCATAAGAGAAAAACTAATGCTACTAATTTTATTTTTCTGCCATACGGTAAATAGGTTAAGGGTTGCAAAAGAAACTCTAGAATGAGTAATAAAATACCAATATGTAAACCAGAAACCGCTAGAATATGAACCGCTCCTGCTTTTTTGTAATTATCATAAGTAGTGTCCGATAAATCTTGGCGTTGCCCTAATAAAAGAGCTTCTATAACTGCTAA
The DNA here is from genome assembly GCF_003634105.1 of Maribacter vaceletii. Lineage (GTDB taxonomy): Bacteria > Bacteroidota > Bacteroidia > Flavobacteriales > Flavobacteriaceae > Maribacter_B > Maribacter_B vaceletii. The sequence goes on from NZ_RBIQ01000007.1 coordinate 1,623,428, forward strand.
TTCTTGCGAGCCAAAAGGGGCTTGTTTTAGTTTTTTAATTATATGATTTCTTATTTTGGAAGAAAAACCATAAAGTGTGCTCCTATTTTTTTTATTGCGAATTACATCTTCTTGTTTCAGGCTTATTTGGTGGTAAATTCCTGATATTTCCATGTATTTTCTAAAATTAAACTGATATGGATTTAATGGGGCACTAATTCCTTTAAGAGAGGCAACAGTTTTAATTTCATCATCAACATGTAAAGGAAAATAGAGCGAATCTTTACTAATATTTACTAAAATTTTACCAGAAGATTTTTTGTTTTCTATTGCTTGTACTTCGGCAATGTATTTTTTGTAATAGGTATTGGGTTTTAAAACTTCCGTAATTTTTAATGTGTATGTTTTTGAGGAAGAAGTTTTGTTATGGCTGTAGTGCGAGGAGTAATTTAAAGGGTTATTAAGTGTTGTTGTTAGCACTCCTAAACTTATGGTGGTACAAACCATAAAAACAGTAAAAAGAAAGTGCTTTATGTCTTTTTTTATGGCAAAAAAGCAAATTCCTAATAGAGTTAAAGAAATACCAGTATAAAGAAAAGCGCCGTGAATAGTAATTTTTGTATGAGTTCCAATAAGAATACCCACAACTAATAATAAGGTGAGTTTTATAGAGGCAAATTTTAAAAGCGGCATAAAGGAAAATGTATCCTTCTAAAATACTTTATTTTACACGTATCTTATGTAATAGCTATTAAAACGAGGGGAAATCCATCAATACACATTATAATATTCTGGTGGCTTTTACAAAAGAATAATTCCAGAAACCTTCTCTTAAAGAAGAAACAGTAACTCCTCTGGAGCTAGAGGCGTGTATAAATTTTATTTCATCATTATCTGTAGAAACCACCATACCTACATGGTTTATTCTTTTACCTTTTCTACTGGTTTTAAAAAAAAGTAAATCGCCCTTAACAACATCTTTAATTTTAACGCGCTTGCCTTCGTTAGCCATAGCATAAGAAACTCTAGGTATAGCAATATCATGTTCTGCAAAAGAAACATAAAGTAAGCCAGAGCAATCCATTCCTTTTTTAGTGGTGCCACCATATTTATAACGTACACCAGAGAAAGTAAGAGCGGTATTTATTATAGCATCTGCTTTGGAATTTGTTTCTTCTACTATTCTAGGGGTATTTTTTTTAGGTGTGGGAGTAGTTGGTTCTGGGTCTCCAGCAACAGACACTTTATAGGTTTTACTTTTAGTAGTTGTTTTCTTTTTAGAAGCACCGCAACTTCCTAGCAATAGTAATATAAAAATAAAGTAGATTTTGCGATACATGAATTAGGTAATAGTTGTATAAAGTTAGTTATTTTCTATTAGTAATGTAGCAGCTTTTACACTAGCACCACCACCGCCAAGCATTTTTTCTAATTGTTGGTAAGCACTAATTTGTTCTTCTCTGAAGTTTCCTTTTAGAATTTTGTGTAATTCTTCTTTTAAATTTTTAGTAGTTAAATTGTCTTGAATAAGTTCTTTAACCACTTCTTTTTTCATAATTAAATTTACTAAAGAAATATATTCTAAAGTAATAATACGTTTTGCAATTTGGTAAGATATCCAGTTTGCTTTATAGCAAACTACTTGTGGTACTTTAAATAATGCGGTTTCTAGAGTTGCAGTGCCACTAGTAACTAAAGCTGCAGTTGCATGCGAGAGTAAATCGTATGTTTTATTGCTTACAAAAGCAACGTTGGTATTTAGGTAAGGTTTATAAAAATTGAACTCTAAACTAGGAGCTCCAGCAATTACAAATTGGTAGTCTTTAAAAGAAGGCGTGAGCGAAAGCATAACGTTTAGCATTTTTTGAACCTCTTGTTTTCTGCTACCTGGTAATAAAGCTATTATTGGTTTTTTAGGGTCTAATTTATTTTCTTTTCTAAATACAGATGCTTCTGTTTTTGTTCTATTTTCTATAGCATCTAATAGTGGGTGACCAACAAAATGCACCGGAAAATTATGTTTATCCTCGTAAAACTCTTTTTCAAAAGGGAGTATAACAAACATATTATCTATATCTCTTTTTATCTTTTCAATACGTCCTTCTCTAGAGGCCCATATTTGCGGAGAAATATAATAATTGGTTTTAAAATTATGGCCTTTTGCCCATTTAGCAATTCTTAAATTAAAACCGGAATAGTCTATAAAAATTAATACATCGGGATTAAAGTTTGTAATATCCTCTTTACAGAAAGCAATATTTTTAAAGATTTTATTTAAGTTAGTAAACACCTCTAAAAACCCCATAAAAGCAAGCTCTTTATAATGCTTTGCCAAAGTGCCACCAGCTTGTTGCATTAAATCTCCTCCCCAACACCTAATACTAGCATTTGGGTCTTTACTACGTAATGCTTTAATTAAGTTAGAGCCATGTAAATCTCCAGAAGCTTCCCCAGCAATTATGTAATATTTCATTTTTTAAAGTTTAGCTATTGGCTTTTGTTTTTTTTGTTCTAAGTACAAAGTAATTAGTCTTGGTTTTTGAGTCCATTCTCTTTTCTCTTAGATTAACTCTTAACTCCTTTTTCTAACCATCAACCACTAAAAAAGCTTATAATATAAAATAGCTAAGGCAGTAATTAAGGTTGCTAATAATACACCACGTGCTCTTTGGTCTCTCTTTATTTTTAAAAACCCAAAGAATGCTATTAAGTTTAGAATAGCTCCTAAAGCAAGTAAACTACCTACATGCCCTTGCGTAACAGCTGCATTATAAGTTTCTACAATTCCAAAATCCGAAAAAATAAGTATATATAAAATAGTGCCTATAGTATTCGCAATAATACCAACAATAAATCCTATTAAAATTTCTTTTTTAGTGTTCATTTAAATTCCAGTTATTTATATGGTGAATAGCATGGTGGGCAGTTAAATCAAATTGGGTAGGAACCACAGAAATATACCCTTGAGAAAGAGCCCACTCATCGGTATCTTCCCCTTTATCTAATAATTCAAACTCTCCTGTTAACCAATAGTAATCTTTCCCCATTGGGTTGGTGCGTTTATCAAATTTTTCTTTCCAATTTGCTCTTGCTTGTCTGCAAATTTTAACTCCTTTAATTTCTTTTTCTTCTAGTTTAGGAATATTCACATTAAGAACAACGCCTTTTGGAATACCATTGGTAAGGGCTTCGGAAACAATTGTTATAATATGTTTTTTTGCGGCTTTAAAATTGGCTTCCCAAGAAAAATCGCATAGAGAAAATCCAATTGCAGGAACCCCTTCTATGCCAGCTTCAATAGCAGCACTCATAGTTCCAGAGTAAATAACATTTATAGAAGAATTGGATCCATGGTTTATACCGCTAACACAAATATCTGGTTTGCGATCTAAAATTTCTTGCAAAGCCAATTTTACGCAATCTGCAGGAGTACCACTACAGCTATATTCTTGCTGTAAATTGGGTAACGAATTTATCTTCATTTGTTTAACATACAGCGTATTATCTATAGTAATGGCATGTCCCATTCCAGATTGCGGACTATCTGGAGCAACTACAACAACATCTCCTATTTCTGCCATAAAGTTTACCAAATTACGTAAACCAGGCGCAGTAATACCGTCATCATTAGTAACAAGAATTAGAGGTTTTTTCATAGGTTATACTTTATAGAGTAAAAATACGTTTTTAAAAAAGATATGGCACCCACCTCGATTAACAAAAAAATAACTAAGAAGCATATTGCTGGCATGGTTTTTTCAGTATCTTAGAGAATTGTATGTATTTTGGTACAAAAACCAGGTGTTTTTTATTGCCGTACAAAATGCAAAAATAAAATTATTGAATTTATGAAAAGGAATTTAGTCTATGTGTTAACAGTTTTAATGATAGCTGTAGCTTCCTGTAGTTTTACAAACAGGACTTTTGAGAATGATGATAAAGATAAATTGTTATTAGATTTAATTACCTATGTTTTAGAAAAAGGGCATTATGAACCTAAATCTATTGATGATGATTTTTCTGTTGAAGTCTTTGAAGATTTTATAGATATTTTGGATCCAACAAAACGTTATTTTTTAGCAAGCGATATTGAAGATTTTGAACAGTATAAGTTTCAGATAGATGATCAAATAAAAAATACAGACATTACTTTTTTTAATGCAGTTTATGAACGTTTAATGGTTCGTATGAAAGATGCAAAGGGTATATATAAAACCATACTAAAAACTCCTTTTGATTATACGGAGAACGAAACTATAAATATTAAGTATGATGAAGAGTATTTTGCCGATTCTAAAAAAGAATTACAAGAAAGGTGGAGAAAACAATTAAAATATGCAACTTTAGGAACATATGATTCTAAACTTACTAGAGAAAAAGAAGGAGAAAAAAGAACTCCGGAAGAAGCAGAAAAAGATGCTAGAAAAACAACAGAGAACACATTAGATGAGTTTTTTGATTTTGTAGACGATTTAGAGCGTAAAGACTGGTTTGTACAGTATATAAATAGTATTGTAGATGAGTTTGATCCACATACTTTTTATTTTGCACCAGAAGAAAAGGAAAAGTTTGATACCAGTATGTCTGGTAAGTTTGAAGGTATTGGGGCACGTTTGCAAAAAAAGCCAGAGGGCGCCAAAATTGTAGAAGTTATTTCAGGTGGCCCAGTATGGAGAGACCAACGTATTGAAGTTGGTGATGAAATTACAAAAGTAGGACAAGATGGCGAAGACCCTATAGATATTTCTGGAATGCGTTTAGACGATTCTATAAAACTAATAAAAGGAGCAAAAGGGACTGTGGTAGATTTAACCGTACGTAAAGTAGACGGTTCTATAGAAGTTATTTCTATTACTAGAGATGTGGTAGAATTAGAAGAGTCTTACGCAAAATCTGCTAATATTATTAAAGAAGACCAAAAATTTGGACTTATAAATCTGCCAAAATTTTATGTAGATTTTGAAGATTATAGTAATAGAAATGCAGCATCAGATGTAGCAAAAGAAGTAGAGCGTTTAAAAGAAGAAGGTGCCGAGGGCTTAATTTTAGACCTTAGAGATAATGGTGGCGGTTCTTTAAAAACAGTAGTAGAAATGGCTGGTTTATTTATTAAAGAAGGCCCTATTGTACAAGTACGTTCTAGCGGAAAAGGAAAAGATGTGTATGATGATAAAGATGAAAGAATACAATGGGATGGGCCACTAGTAATTTTAGTAAATGAATTATCTGCATCGGCATCCGAAATATTGGCAGCAGCAATGCAAGATTATAAAAGAGCTATTGTAATTGGTAGTAAGCAAACTTTTGGTAAAGGAACCGTACAAAACGTAATACCTTTAGATAATATAGTTCGTAGTAATGAGCATGGAGATTTAGGAGCTATAAAATTAACCACGCAAAAATTTTATAGAATTAATGGTGGCTCTACACAATTAGAAGGTGTAAAGAGTGATGTGGTTGTGCCAGACAAGTATAGCTATATAGATTTAGGAGAAAGAGATCAGAGTAACCCATTAAAGTGGGATAAAATTACACCTGCAGACTACCAAATTTGGGATGGGTATATAGATTATGACAAAACAGTAGAAAGTAGTACTAAGCGTATGGCTGCTCACCCTCAGATTAAGTTAATTGAGGAAAATGCAAAGTGGCTTAAAGCGGAACAAGGAGAAACCGAGATTTCTTTAAATTATGAGGTGTATAAAGCAGAAGAGTCTAAAGACAAAGAAAAGTCCGATTATTTTAAAAACTTATCAGACTATGACTCGCATTTAACTTTTACCTCTTTAAAATATGAAGAAAGCTTATTTACTAAAGATTCTTTATTAAGAGAAAAAAGAAACCGCTGGCATAAAAATCTTGCAAAAGATGTGTATGTAGAAGAAGCTGTTAATGTCTTGCAAGACCTTAAACTAAATAATATTAAGCATGCAAAATTAGCAAGTGTAAAAGATTAAAGTAGTTTTTCCAAAATATTTAGAAAGCCGGTTAAATAAAATTTAAACGGCTTTTTTTTGTGGTTATTTTTCTTACACTGTGAATTACCCTATAAAGATAAGAACTGACCGAGCGTAGCGATCGGTGTATAGCTATAAAAAATTATAACAAATTTATAAATAAAGTAATTCGCAACGATTAATAAAGTAAAAAGCCTACTTTTTTACAAAGCAGGCTTCTGTTATAAAAGTATAAATCTTACTTATGCTACTTTTATATAAGATTTTGGTTCTTTGTTTTTAGTGGTAGTAGTTTCTTTATGGTATTTCATTTTTTTATTCTGAATATAGGTAGTCCAAACAAGTACTAAGCAAACCACTGCAGCTGCACCATTACCATCTTTGGCTAACAAGTGCGCAATAATGCCAAATAAAAAATTCATAAAAAAACCTGCGTACGCCCACTCTATTAGCCATTTTCCTTTATTTAATAAAATAATGGTTAGGCCAAGTAATTGCGCGCCACCAATAACAGATATTAAATAGGTAGGGTACCCTAGTTTTTGAAACTTAAGTGCTATAGCATCATAGTTTATAAAAGAATTTGCTACAGCATATAGTATTGCTATAGAAAATAATGTAATTGCTATACGGTAGTATGTTTTTGTAGTATTCATAGTAATGGGGTTTAAGATTGTTGTACTAAAGTACTTTCTTAAACCTCATTTACTTAGGGTATATCGCCCAATTACTATTTAGTGTAGGCCAGTGGTAAACCGCTTTATTTTAACTTATCTGCATGCATTTTTCTAAGTTTTGCAAGCTTAGGGGTTATAACAGCGCTACAAAAACTTTGTTCTGTATTGTTTCTATAATAATCTTGGTGGTAGTCTTCTGCTTCATAAAAAATAGGCAACTCACTCACTTCGGTTACTATTGGGTCTTCGTAATAAGGGCTTACTTCTTTAATAACTTCTAGTGCCGTTTTTTCCTGTTCTGCAGTATGATAGTATATTACAGAACGGTATTGCGTACCAACATCGCCACCTTGTCTATTTAAAGTGGTGGGGTCATGGCTAGTCATAAAAATTACCAATAAATCTTTATAAGAAATTTTAGTAGCATCAAAAGTAACTTGTATTACTTCTGCATGACCAGTAAGTCCAGAACAAACCTCTCTATAAGTTGGTTTTCCTGGAGCAGTACCTCCGCTATAGCCAGACACAATTTTATGTACTCCTTTTATTTCGTTAAAAACGGCTTCAACACACCAAAAGCAACCACCACCAACGGTAGCTGTTTGTATATTAGAATTACTCATTTAATTGTTTGTTTAATTTTAAAGATTCAGAATTTACACAATAGCGCAAGCCACTAGGTTCTGGTCCGTCTGGAAAAATATGTCCTAAATGGGAATCACAAGTGTTACACATAACTTCTACCCTAATCATACCATAAGTGGTATCTTTTTTATATTTAATAGCGTTATCCTTAACAGGTTGTGTAAAGCTAGGCCACCCAGTACCAGATTCAAATTTAATGGTAGAGTTAAATAAAGGGGTGTTACAACAAATACAATTGTACTCACCAGCCTCGTGCGCACTACAGAGTGCTCCAGTATGTGGGGCTTCAGTTCCTTTTTGTCTTGTGATTTTATATTGTTCAGGGGTTAAAAGTTGTTGCCACTCTGCATCAGACTTTTCTACTCTTTTATCTGGAGTAGGGTTTCCTTTAACGCTATAATTAATTACATCTTTCCAGGTTAGCATGGTATATTTCCTTTCTGTTTTAATACTGAATATTTGACTATTATAGTAGTCTTAAATAAGATATAAACCTTACTATATTTTGGGTTATATAAACCACTAATTTAGGTTAAATTTGAAATATGAGAAAAAGCTATTCTAATAAAACTATATATTCTGTTTTAATGCTTATTTGTGTGGTTGGTTTTTGGTTGTTTGAAAATTTTTATACCCCAGCTACCTATTCCGATAAAAATTCTGAAGGTTTAAAAAAAGAAGTTTCTAAATATTTAATGCCAACTTCTACCACAGGAAGTATTGTAGAACATTCGTATTATTCTTTATCGTATAATGAAGCGTATGAACAAGCAGAGTGGGTAGCTTATAAACTGGATAAAAAGGATTTAACGTATGAGGATAGAAAGAGGCCTTATTTTATTGAGGACCCAATGGTAAAAACAAAATCGGCTGATTGGCGAAATTACAAAGGCTCTGGTTATGATCGTGGCCATTTGTGTCCTGCTGGGGATCGCAGATTTTCTAAACAAGCCTATGACGAAACGTTTTATACCAGTAATATAAGTCCGCAAGACAGAGAATTTAATGCTGGTATTTGGAATAAATTAGAAATGAAAACAAGATACTGGGCAAAAAAGTACGGGAGTATATTTGTAATAACTGGTGGGGTTTTGGAAAATGGTTTAGAGGAAATAGGGGAGGAAGATGTTGCTGTGCCAGATTATTTTTATAAAATTATTGCAAAAGGAGAAAAAGATAATTTAAGTGTAGTAGCTTTTTTAATGAAAAATAAAGAGAGCTCTTCTTCTATAAAACAATTTTTAGTGCCAGTAGATGTTATTGAAAAACGTACTGGAATAGATTTTTTTGCAGCACTTTCTAAAGAAAAACAGGATAAAATAGAGCGGAAAGTTACTTCTAGTGGTTGGAAATTTTAAAAACTTTCTTTTAGTCTATTAGCATCTAATCGTAAAAAAATAAAAAGTAATATGGTGAAAAATAGTAGACCAGAACCACCATAACTCATAAATGGCAAAGGAATACCAATAGTTGGTAATATACCTATTACCATACCTACATTAATTAAAAAATGTATAAAAAGGATAGAAACTACCCCATAGCCATACATTCTTGAAAACGGATTTTTTTGACGTTCTGCCAAGTGTATTAATCTTAAAAAAAGAAAGGTAAATGTGAGTACTACTAAAGAGGTTCCTAAAAAGCCCCATTCTTCGCCAATAGTACTAAATATATAATCAGAATGTTGTTCTGGTACAAAATCTCCTTTGGTACGTGTACCTTCTAAAAACCCTTTTCCTATTAGTCCGCCAGATTCAATAGCCTTTTCAGACTGGTAGGTATTGTAGCCAATAGTTTTTCGTATTTGCTCTAATTTTTTAGGGTCTTTTTCTAAACGTAGCCAAAGACTAAAACGGTCTCTGTGCCTTTGTTCAAAAACATTATTAAAAACAAAATTTACCGATAGAGAAAATAACACAATAGCTACTAATGCAGAAGCAAAAGGTATAATAGGTACTTTAAATTTTTTTCTTTTTATTAAAAAGAAAATGGTAGTAAATAAAGCTAAGGAAATGGTAAGCCATAAAGTGCCAAACTTTAAGGTAGCTACAAATATGAGAATAACTAAAAATAAAATCCCTAAATAATATAGTGGTAAACCTTCTCTAAATATTACAAAAATTAATGCAAAAAATACTAAAGCACTACCGGGGTCTGGTTGCGGTATAATTAGAATAGCGGGTATTAAGAGTATTAAAATGGCGTATAGCTGGTCTTTTCTACGTTTTATATCTGTTTGTATATCACTTAAGTATTTAGCCAAGGCCAGTGCGGTTGCTACTTTGGCAAGCTCTGAGGGTTGTAGGTTAAAAAAACCTAAGTCGTACCATGAGGTTGCCCCGGCAATAGTTTTGCCAAAAGGGTATAAGCCAAGGAGAATTACCATGGCAATAAGGTAAAAAAGACTAGAGAAGCGCTCATAGAAATTTACTTCTAATGCTAGAACTAACATAATAGCAATTATACTAGCACCTGCAAAAAAAAGCTGTTTGCCATGTAATGCGTTAAAATTAAATATTTGTGGTTCTGCTTCTGTAACCGTACTAGAATAAATATTTAACCAACCAATGAGCACTAAAGTAAAGTAGAATAATACGCTTAGCCAGTCTATACGTTTTAGAACACTATTACCAGACATACTCATTAATCTTAAACTCTTCGCCACTATATGGTTTAGCATATTCGCGCTCCAAAGTTTTTTCTAACATTCTTTTTTCTAAGTCTTTCCTAGTTACGTTCCCTTTAATGTATTTTTCTATCATTAAAGAAGCTATGTGTCCTGCGTAACGCGACCCATAATACCCATTTTCTATATACACAGCAATTGCAATTTTAGGCTTATTTACAGGGGCAAAAGCAACAAAAACAGAATGATCTGTTAGTTGGGTTCTTACGCCATCAATTTTAGTAAAATTTTCTGCTGTTCCTGTTTTTCCTGCAATTTCTATATCTGGTATTTGTACCCATCTTGCGGTACCTTTTCTATATACATCGGCCATACCCTGTATTACAGGTTCAAAGTGTTTACGATCAATTGTAGTATGTTTAGGTTCTGTGAATCTTGGGTTAGAAATGGCCTCTCCTTCAATTTTCTTTAAAATATGAGGTGTAAAGTAATGTCCTCTATTAGCAATTGCTGCGGTCATATTTGCTAGTTGTACTGGCGTAGCCAATACTTCTCCCTGGCCAATAGAGTTAGATATTATATAGGAAGAGCTCCATCTATTATCTCCATACCATTTATCATAGTATTCTTTACTAGGGATTCTTCCTTTTTGACCATACGGTAAATCATATCCTAGGTAATTTCCTAAACCAAAACTCTTCATGTGTTTTTCCCAAACATCCATGCCTTCATCGGTAGTTTCAAATTTTTCGTATATTTTTCTGAACGTTCCAGCAAAATAAGCGTTACAAGATTTGTAGATTCCAGAATTTACATTTCGTAAACCACCCCCACAGTGGCATCCTTTTTTGGAGCGCCCCACATAAAAACCATTGTAACAACGTATGGTTGTGTTTTCTTCTATTACATCTTCTTGCAATGCAATAAGAGCATTTAGGGTTTTAAATGGGGATCCTGGCGGTTGTTGTGCTAGGATGGATCTATCCCATGTTGGGTTTGCAATAGTATCATTATAAAGTTTGGTGTAATTTCTAGAACGTTTTCTGCCAACTAATAAAGCGGGGTCATAGGTTGGTCCAGAAATCATAGACAATATTTCGCCAGAGGAAGGTTCTAAAGCAACTATACCGCCGCGTTTACCAATCATTAGCTGCTCTCCATATTCTTGGAGAACTTTATCTATAGTAAGGCTAATTTGTTTTCCTTGCTCAGGAATGGTATCTAGAGAACCACTTTTATACGGGCCTATATCTCTATTAAAACGGTCTTTTTGAATGTATTGTACTCCCTTACGACCTCTTAAAATTTCTTCGTACTGTTTTTCTACTCCTGTACGGCCAGTTAATTCTCCCTGTACGTAGTATTTGTTTTTGGCTAAATCTCTTTCATTAACTTCACTAATATACCCTAATACATTTGCTCCACTATTGGTGTCATAATATCTTAGAGAACGTTTTTGAATATAAAACCCTTTGTACTTTCTCATTTTCTCTTGGAGTCTGCCATAGTCTTCTTTAGAAAGCTGATGTACTAATACAGATGGTAAACGTGGAGAATATATTCTTGCCTTTCTAAGTTGTTTTATAAATTTTTCTTTCTCTAAATTTAATAAACTACAAAATTCTAATGTATCTAGAGGTTTTACTTCTCTAGGGATTACCATTACATCATAAGCAGGGTCATTACCAACTAATAGTTTTCCATTTCGATCATATATATAACCGCGTTCTGGGTAATCATAGATTGTTTTTATTGCAGGATCTTCTGCTATTTGGTCTGGCGAAAAGCTAAATATTTGCAAATAAGAAAGCCTACCCAAAAAGGTAATTCCTATAAGTATAACTAAAGAGGATAATAATAGTCTTTTCATTCTTTTTTAACGCTAAATAAAGTGCTAAATAGTAAGCAAAGTATTAAAGTAGCTAGGCCTATGGCTAATGCCTTTTTAAGTATTAATAATAGATTAGTAAAACTGAAAATTTCTAATGTAAAAAATACGAAATGATGCACTACTATTAATAACGCTAAAAAGGTGATTTGTTGTACTTTAGTTGTGTTTCCAAGTTTAAAACTTTGAAATTCTAAATTTACCCCAAATACAAAATTCATAATAACAGGTCTTAAATATGCTATAGTAACTGTTGCTGCTGCATTTATGGCCATAGTGTCTGAAAAAAAGTCTATAAATAGACCAAGTAAAAAACTTAACCCAATAAAGGTTGCTCTATTTTCCTTTATAGGATACCAGTATAAAAATAAGATATATACCATTGGATTAATAAACCCAAAAAAGTTGAGTCTATTAAACACCAAAACCTGCACTAAGACTAATAGTGTAAAACGTAAAATATTTATAAAAAAATTAGTATTGATCATTGGAAATGGTCTCTTGTTCTAATTTTAGTATTTCTTCTCTATTAGGGTTATTAATTATATAAACGTTTTTAATGTTAGTCATGTCATTAAATAACGAAACATTTATATAGTAAAAACTTTTAGAGTCATCTAGGTCAAACTTTTTTATGGTTCCTATGGGAATATTTTCAGGAAAAATACTACTCATGGCTCCAGTTACTATAGTGTCTCCAATAGTAATAGGTACCAATCTAGGAATATCTATTAATTGTACCGTGTTATAGTGTTCTGTATTCCATATTAGAGAGCCAAAGTGGTCCGTATTTTTAATTTTAGCATTTATATTGGAGTGTTCATTTAAAACACTTTGTACAGATGCATATTTATTAGAAGTGTTTTCTACAATACCCAATATACCTTTATCGGTTATAACACCCATATCTTGTTTTATGCTATCTTTTTTACCTTTATTTATAGTAATATAATTGCGCTGATCGGCATAATTATTTTTTATTACTTGTCCAGAAATTACAGTATAATTTATATTGGAAGAATCTATACGAACGGTGTCTTTTATCTTGCTGTTATATAATATATGACGTAACCTTTTATTATCGTTTACTAATTTTTGGTTTTCACTTTTTAAATCAAAATAAGAAGTAATATTATAGGAGGTTTGAAAAATTCCCCCCGTTACCCAATTAGAAGAATTAAAAAATTTTGATTGATGAAAAGAATGCGATTGAATAGTGAAAGACAATGAAATAATCATGAAAAAGATATAAAGCAAAAAAGTTTTATATCGAATTAAAAAATTTATTATCTGCCGCATTCAGTTCAAAATTATATACTATCAAAAATAGTATGTTTCAATTTGGGGAAATTGATAACAAAAAACAAAAGAATATACTTAAAGTTTATTTAATTAATATACTCTTATAACGCTCTAAGTTTTTAAGTGCAATACCTGTTCCTCTTACAACTGCTCTTAACGGGTCTTCTGCTATATAAACAGGTAAATCTGTTTTTTGTGATAATCTACGATCCAACCCACGTAACATAGAACCACCACCAGCTAAATAAATACCAGTATTATAAATATCGGCAGCTAGTTCTGGAGGCGTTTGAGATAGTGTTTCCATAACCGCATCTTCTACACGTAAAATAGATTTGTCTAATGCTTTTGCTATTTCTCTATAAGAAATTTGTACTTGTTTTGGTTTACCGGTAAGTAAATCTCTTCCTTGTACAGATTTTTCATCTGGAGGTGTTTGTAAATCTTCTGTGGCAGAACCAATTTCAATTTTTATTGCTTCAGCAGTTGTTTCTCCAACATATAAATTATGTTGCGTACGCATATAATAAATAATATCATTGGTAAAAACATCCCCTGCAATTTTCACAGACTTGTCACAAACAATACCCCCTAGAGCAATTACTGCAATCTCGGTAGTACCACCACCTATATCTACAATCATGTTTCCTTTAGGCTGCATAATATCTAAACCAATACCAATAGCTGCGGCCATTGGTTCATGAATTAAGTAAACTTCTTTACCATTTACACGCTCTGCAGATTCTTTTACGGCACGCATCTCTACCTCGGTAATTCCTGAAGGAATACAAATAACCATTCGTAAAGCTGGCGGGAACCATTTTTTCTTTAATGCAGGAATGTTCTTAATGAACATATTAATCATCTTTTCAGAAGCATCAAAATCTGCAATTACACCATCTTTTAGAGGACGTATAGTTTTTATGTTTTCATGGGTTTTACCTTGCATCATGTTGGCTTCTTTACCAACGGCAATAATTTTTCCAGAAATTCTATCACGTGCTACAATAGATGGACTATCTACAACAACCTTATCCATATGTATAATAAGGGTGTTGGCAGTACCTAAATCAATTGCTATTTCTTCTGTCAAGAAATCAAAAAATCCCATAGTTTAAAGTTTGGTTTCGATTAAAAGTGCATTTCGTCGATAAAGGTACTAAAATTAATGCTTAAAATGACGTGTGCCTGTCATAACCATTGCAATTTCATTTTCATTACAATAATCAATACTTAATTGGTCTTTTATAGACCCTCCAGGTTGTATCACGCTTTTTATACCACTGTTTCCTGCAATTTCTACACAATCAGGGAATGGGAAAAAAGCATCACTTGCCATTACAGCACCTTGTAAATCAAAATTAAAAGATTTTGCTTTATGTATTGCTTGGTTTAAGGCATCTACTCTAGAGGTTTGTCCAGTACCGCTAGCACACAATTGCTTGTTTTTTGCTAAAACAATGGTGTTACTTTTTGTGTGCTTACAAAGTTTAGAAGCAAAAATTAAATCGTCTAAATCTTCTTTAGAAGGTGTTAGAGTTGTAACGGTTTTTAAATCTTCAAGAGCATCTGTTTTAGCATCTTTTTCTTGTAATAAAATCCCATTTAAACATGTGCGTACATTGTTTGCTGGTAACTCAATATCATTTAGTATTAAGATAATGCGGTTCTTTTTACCTTTTAAAATTTCTAAAGCATCTGGAGCATAGCTAGGAGCAATTACAACTTCAGAGAAAAGTTTGTGAATTTCCTCGGCAGTAGCTTTATCTATTTCTTTGTTACTTATAAGAACTCCTCCAAAAGCAGAAACAGGATCACCAGCTAAGGCATCTACATATGCTTGGTGTAATGTGTCGCGTTGCGCTAAACCACAAGCGTTATTGTGTTTTAAAATTGCGAATGTAGGGGCATCATTCTTAAATTCGTTCATTAAATTTACAGCGGCATCTACATCTAACAAATTGTTGTATGATAATTCTTTACCGTGAAGTTTATTGAAAATAGCATCAAAATCGCCAAAGAAAAATCCTTTTTGGTGTGGGTTTTCTCCATAACGTAATACTTTCCCTTTTGTTTCGCTAATTTTTAAAGCAGCCTCTTCATGATTTTTGTTAAAGTAGTTAAAAATAGCGCTGTCATAGTGCGAAGAAACATTAAAAGACTTTCCTGCAAAGCGCTTGCGATCTTCTAAAGTCGTAGTTCCGTTACCCTCTGTTATTAGTTCTAAAACCTCACTGTAATCTTCCATAGAAGAAACACAAAGAACGTCTTTAAAGTTTTTAGCAGCAGCACGTATTAATGAAATACCACCTATGTCTATCTTTTCTATAATATCTTGTTCTGGAGCACCACTTGCAACTGTTTTTTCAAAAGGATAAAGATCTACAATTACGATATCTATCTGTGGAATATCAAACTCTTTTAATTGCGCAACATCGCCGTCATGGTCTTGCCTGTTTAAAATTCCTCCAAAAACTTTTGGGTGTAGTGTTTTTACTCTACCACCTAAGATAGATGGGTAGCTTGTAACGTCTTCTACAGGTACAACATCTATTCCTAAGTCCTTAATAAATTTTTCTGTTCCGCCTGTGGAGTATATAGTAATTCCAAGTTCATTAAACTTTTTTACAATTGGTTCTAATCCGTCTTTATGGAATACAGATATTAAGGCTGATGTTGCTTTTTTGGTACTCATTTTTACTTTGCTTAAAATTAAAGTTCTAAGCTTGCAAAAGTAATTTTTTTGAAACTAAAAAAAGAGGTAGTTTATTAACAATAAACCTAAAGTTTTAAAGAATTTGTGATACTTTTTCATTTACGTATTCTAAAAAGCGCTCATCTTCTTCAGAAAACGGGTTTGGTGTGTTAGAGTCTATATCAATTTGCCCTATGTTTTCTCCGTTTTTAAAGAGTGGTATAACTATTTCTGCTTTTACAGTAATACTGCAAGCAATATAATTATCCTGTGCTTGCACATCCGGAACAACAAAATTTTCATTACTCTCTGCTACTTGTCCGCAAATACCTTTGCCAAAAGGAATAATAGTATGATCTGTAGGGGCACCAGCATAAGGGCCTAATTTAAGTTCATTTTTATCTCCATTTTTAAAATAAAACCCTACCCAGTCATAATATCTAATAGATTCTTTTAAGAGTTCACAGATTTCTTTTAATTTTTCGTCTATAGATTTCTCAGAGGAGTTTGTAATAGTGGCAACTTGATTTTTTAATTTCTTGAACATTATAAGCGTGTAAAAATAAAGCGCAAATTTACAATCTTTTAAAGTTAACTTTTCTTTCCTCCTCAATTAATTAACAATTGTTTCACTAAAATATTAGATTTAAATAACTGCTTACTAATAGGAGTGTTTTTGTTTTGTAATAATAATAATCACTATAATATTTAAAATGAAAAATTTAAAAAAATTATTATTACTAGGTTTAGTTTTAATAACTATTACATCTTGCCAACATTTAGACGATTTTACTGGTTCAGGAGATGGTAATCAAGAGCAAGTATCTCCTGCTGAGGTTTTAGAACCAAATAAGCAATATGAATTGCCTTATGAAACATTAAAAGTAATAAATCAAAATGTAGAGGTTAGGAATGGCGGTTACGGTTCTGCCGCAACAGCGCACCCTACTAATGAAGCAGAATTTTATGCAATAACGGATCGTGGACCTAATACAGGTTTTTTAGAAGGGAAAAAGTTTCCTGTTTCGGAATATACACCTCGTATTGGTCATTTTAAAGTAACAAAAAAAGGAGAGGTTGTATTATTAAAAACCATTCTTTTAAAAGACCCTACTGGAAAATTAATTTCTGGTTTGCCAAATCCAGAAGGTAAAGGAGCTACAGGAGAAATTCCTTATGATGCATCTGGAAATAAATTGAATTTTGATGATTTTGGATTAGATTCTGAAGGATTAGTAGCTTTAAAAGATGGAACTTTTTGGGTTTCGGATGAATATGGCCCACATATAGTACATTATTCTGTTAATGGAGTACAAATAGAACGTATTTCTCCAATAGGAGTAAATGATGGTAATGGAGGAAGAAAATTACCTGCGGTATATGCAAAAAGAAGAGCTAATAGAGGAATGGAAGGTTTGGCAATTACTCCAGACGAAAAAGTATTATATGGTATTATGCAATCTACCATGTATAATCCGGTAAATATTAAAAATAATATAACAAGAATAGTTGCTTTTAATTTAGAAACAGGTAAAACAAAGGAATATTTGTATAAGCAAGAAAAAGATAATTTATCTAATTCTGAAATTGTGGCATTATCTAATACAGAGTTTTTAGTAGTAGAAAGAGATGGTAAATTTTCTGGTGCAGGAGAAGCGCAAAAACATATTTACAAAATAAACATTTCTGACGCTACAGATGTTAGTAGTGATGACCCTAAAGCAGAATTTGGTAGAATGATAGGGGATAAAATAATTGAAGAGTCTTCTTGGGAAGAATTAACAGCAGAAGGAATAAAACCTGTTTCTAAAACATTGGTTGTAGACTTAGTACAAGTAGCTGGCTACCCACATGATAAACTTGAAGGAATTTGGTTAATAGATTCTAATACTTTAGGATGTATTAATGATGATGATTTTGCTGTTTCGGATATAGATGGTGATGGTACTATTGACCAGAAAATACTTCCAGGAACTGAAGAGGTAGACGCTAGTTCTCTTTACCTTATTAAGGCTAATTTTTAAGGCTGTACTTAATTTTTTTTAAAGAAAAAGAGGGTATCTACTTTTATATAGATACCCTCTTTTTATTATTTTAAAATAGTCTTTTGTTTTGTTACGGCTGTACTTTAACATCAAACTCAATATAGTCTTCATTACCATAACCAGCTTTTATAAAGGTTACTTTTATAAGGCCTTTTTTACCGTAATTGTCTACAAATTCCACAATGTCACCAACTTCTAAGTTTGTTATGTTTTGATTGTTTGTCTTAACTATAAAATCTAAATCTCCAGAAAGTGCAACATTATCAAAGGCAGTAACATCAAAGTTAGATGATCCAAAGAACATTTCGTTTAACGTTTCGTCTGCGTCTTCACTATCACTAGGTTTAAGTCCTTCTACAGGAAAGCCAAAAGTAGCGTCATAGGTAGCTGTAGAACAAAAAGAGGCAAAATGACCATCAGAAGGGCTAGATACACCATAGTAGTAACCAAAATCCCAAAATGCTCTAAATTCTGAGCCTACATTAATTTTATAAACGGTCTCATTTAAAAGAGAGAAAAAAGTTTCGGTCTTTCCTTCAGAATCTGGAGCAAATAGTTTGATACCAGTATAGGAATGTACTTCTGCTTTAGGGTTAGTACCGGTACCAACTGTTACTGTTATAGTACCAACACCAAGTGCTTTTCTTTTATTTGGGTCTCTAAAATCTCCTTTTCCTGTAGTTGTCCAAAAGCTATAAACTATAGATCCATTATCTATATTTGGTACAGGTAGGTCAAAAGTAAAATCTATTTCTTTTTTGGTAGCGCCATCTAAATCAATAGAACCATCTGCTTTTAATGCTTTTTTTAAATCTTTACTGGTTAGTGCAAAATCATTAAAAGGCATATCTCCTGCTCCAGAAATGTTTTGCGTAATATATAATCTACGTTGTGTAATATCTGTAGAAGTGTAGATAACTCTACCAGGAACAGAAGTACCAACTTCGCCATTGGCTTTCGCGGTAAAAATGTCCTTTGAAGGATCTCCTTGGTTTATAATCAACGTTGCAACGTCATCATTATCGTCTTTTGGAGAGTCAAAAACTGTACTATCGTCACTGCTACAACTTACTAGAAATAAGCTAAAAACAATACTAGCTAAACTTACTTTTGAAAATAATTTCATACTCTTTCTCATACTTATGTGTTTATAGTTTTAAAATGCGGTTATATGTATATAGCCTTATTAACTTTAATGTTAGGTTTAAAGTATATTGGTGGGATGGTTTTTTTATTACTTTTTTATAAAGATTGTATAAGGTGTTGTTTTTGAATTTGTTAAGTAATAATTAGTTAACAGAATGCTAAAATTTATTTTGAATATTGTTATTTAGTACCTTTGTAGTAATGAAAGAGAAACTACATAGTTATTTTTCTTGCCTTATGGCTGTTATTATTTTGTTTTCAACTACTTCATGGAAAGTGGAAAAGCATTATTGTATGGGGCATTTGGTAGATGTTGCCTTTTTTGTGGATGCTCAAGATTGCGGAATGGATATGTCTTCTAATTCTAAAGAAATAGCTAAGGTTGAAAAAAAATCTTGTTGTGATGAGGAATTAATAGCTTTTGAGGGGCAAAACAATGTTAAGCCTTCTTTTAATGATTTTGATTTAGAGCATCAAAGATTTTTAATTACCTATATTCAATCCTACATAGGTTTGTTTGTTCCTTCTTCGGAAAAAAGGCAATCCTATGTAAAATATATACCTCCCAAAATTGTCAAGAACATTCAGTTGCTTGATGCTGTTTTCTTAATTTGATTTTAAACAATACCGTTATTTTCTTAATTGTAAGATAGCGTAAGTATGTTTTGTTGTTTCCTTTTTTTAGGAAACAAATAATAAATCAATAAAAAGAAAAAGATGAAAAAAATATATATTATTAATGGAATGACGTGTGGTGGTTGTGTGGCATCCGTTACGAAAAAGCTTCAAGAGATAGAGGGTGTTGTTTCCGCAACCGTTTCTTTAGAAACCTCGGAAGCTACAATGCATTTAGAAAGTCCTTTAGAAACTAAAATACTTCAATCTACACTAGGAAATAAATACACTATTTCTGAAAAATGGGAACAGGCTAAAGGTGATTTTAATGCTCAAAATTTAATAAGTAAAAAATCTAAAATTCAGCAGTTAAAACCACTGTTACTTATTTTTCTTTATTTACTTGTTACAGCAATATTAGTAAACATAAAAGCGTGGAGCACTACTAGTTTTATGTTAGATTTTATGGGGATATTTTATATTGTATTTAGCTTTTTTAAGATGCTAGATTTAAAAGGGTTTCCCGAGAGTTTTAAAATGTATGACCCTATTGCAAAAGCAATTCCTGCGTATGGTAAAATTTATCCTTTTATAGAAGTGGTTCTAGGGCTTTGTTTTTTAATGCGATTCCAGATAACTACAGCTTTAATAGTGACAATTTTAATATTAGGCATAACTACTGTAGGCGTAACTAAATCGTTATTAAATAAGCAAACTATACAATGCGCATGTTTGGGTACTGTTCTTAAATTACCAATGACCCAAGCTACTTTTATAGAGAATGCTATTATGATTGTTATGGCAATTATAATGTTACTAAACACTTGGATTTAGAAATTATGAAAAGAGTGTTTATACTAGTAATAATAGCTCCTTTATTTTGTTTTTCTCAGGAGAAAGTAAAAGGGGTGGTGTTAGATTCTAAAGAAGAAAATGCTTTACGTTTATCTGGTGCAAATGTGTATTGGCAGGATTCCCAAATAGGAGTAGTAACTAATTTTGAAGGTGAATTTTCAATTCCTTATAAGAAGGATTTTAATAAATTAATAATTAGTTATGTGGGGTTTAAGACGGATACACTGACTATTAATGAACCCAAAGCTATCCGCGTAAGTTTAAAGCCATCAAACGAATTAGATGAGGTGGTAGTACAACAAGAACGGGATGCTATTCAGAAAACCTATTTTAGTCCAGAAAATGTGGTTACGGTAAATAGTGCGGAGCTGTTAAAAGCTGCTTGTTGTAATTTGGCCGAAAGTTTTGAAACGAACCCGGCAATTGATGTAAATATCTCAGACGGATTAACTGGTACAAAACAAATTGAAATGCTGGGCTTAACTAGTCCATATTTACTAATTACCCAAGAAAATATTCCTATGGTTCGTGGCGCATCACAAGCATACGGATTAACATTTACACCAGGTACTTGGATAGAAAGTATTCAGATTACCAAAGGTGCTGGTAGTGTGGTTAATGGTTACGAGAGTATATCTGGGCAAATAAACACAGAGTTGGTAAAACCACTAACGAATAATGCTGTTTTTGTGAATGGTTATGCCAATCAAAATGGGCGTTATGAGCTCAACACCCATTTCAATAAAAAACTTAGTAATAAGTTAAGTTCAGGTTTATACATACATGGCAACAAGCGAACCCAAAAGGAAGATGATAATAAGGACGGATTTTTAGATGCGCCTTTGGCAAATCAAATAAATGTAATGAACCGTTGGCAATATCAAGACGTAGAAAAAGGATGGGTAAGTTTTTTTAATATTCGTTTTCTAAACGATGAAAAACAAGTTGGGCAAGTGGATTTTAACCCGGAAGAGTGGCTTCGACTACGCTCAGCCACCAATATGTATAATGCGGAAGATCCTGCACTGAGCGGAGCCGAAGTGTGGGGAAGTGAGATAGATACCCGCCGTTTTGATACCTCTGTAAAATTAGGCTATGTTTTTCCAGAGCTTCCATTTCAAAGTTTTGGGTTTCAAACCTCCTATAGCTTGCATAAACAAAACTCTTATTTTGGATTTAGAACCTATGATATTAAACATGAAAGTTTGTATAGTAATCTGCTATTTAATTCCATTATTGGGGATACTAGAAACAAGTTTAAAACAGGAATCACTTTTGCGTATGATGGATATGATGAAATGGTAAGTACAGCAGATTACTCCAGAGTAGATAATTCTGTAGGAGCCTTTTTAGAATATAGCTATGAGAATTTGGAGAAAGTGAGTCTTACTGCGGGGTTACGTGTAGATAATCATAATAGATTAGGAACCTTTGTAACGCCAAGATTTCATATTAGATATACACCATGGGAAAAAGGAAGCTTGCGAGGTTCTTTTGGTAGAGGAAAAAGGGCGGCCAATATTTTTGCAGAGAATCAGCAGTTATTTGGATCCGCTAGAACCATTAATATAGCAGATACCGGTGGTAGTGTTTATGGTTTAGAGCCTGAGGATGCATGGAACTATGGACTAAGCTTTTTACAAGGATTTAATTTCCTAAATAAAAAAGGGGATATTTCGTTAGATTATTACATTACAGATTTTAAAAATCAAATAGTAGTAGATTGGGAAAATCCGCAGGAGGTTTCCTTTTATAATTTAGATGGAAAGAGTAGCGCTAAGAGTTTTCAGGTGGAGGTAAATTATGAATTGCTATCTCGTTTAAACTTAAGAACATCCTATAAGTTTTATGATGTTTCTACCGATTATGAGAATGGTAATCTCCAAAAACCTTTATTAGCGCAACATCGCTTCTTTGTTAATTTAGGATATGAAACAGAAGCGAAAGAGAATGGCACGCAGTGGAAATTTGACTATACGCTTCATAGTATGGGAAAAAAAAGGTTGCCAGATACCAGTAGTAATCCTGAAAAGTACCAATTAGGAGAGTATTCATTGCCCTATAATCATATGAATGCGCAAATAACAAAAGTGTTCTCTAATACATTTGAAGTGTATTTGGGAGGGGAAAACCTTTCTAATGTACAACAAGCTAGTCCTGTTTTAGGAGCAGATAATCCTTTTGGCTCTAATTTTGATACTACTATTGTATATGCACCAATAATGGGTAGAATGTTTTATGGCGGATTTAGATTTAAAATTTAATACTAACAATTAATAATAGAAAAAATGAAAACAACAATTTTAACCCTAACAATGGCTTTGTTTACTATAATAAGTTTTGCGCAGGAGAAAAATAAAAAAATGACTTTTGATGTAAATGGAAAGTGTGGTATGTGTAAAGAGCGTATAGAAAAAGCAGCGTTGAATGTAAAAGGGGTAAAGTATGCAAATTGGGATATTCCATCGCATCAATTATCTATTATTATGGATGAGCGTAAAACAGATGCCATGAAAATTAAAACGGCAATTGTTGGGGTTGGGCATGATACAAAAGAGCTAAAAGCTACAGAACAAGCTTATAACGGTGTTCATCCATGTTGTAAATATAGAGAAGATAACACAGATGATGGTGCGGCACATTAATTTGTATTATTAAATAAAATCTACATTCATACATGTATGAATGTGGATTTTATTTATTCACTATAGATAGCCATTACTGGGATGTCTAAGTGATTTAAAATATCTTCCGCTAAACTAAGAGAAAATAACCGTTGGTAAAAATTACGTTTGTGGTTAATTAGGCAAATCATATCAATAGTATTAGTAACACAGTATTCTGATAATGATTTTTTTAGATTAATAGTGTCAATGGATATAAACTTGGTGTTATTTAAATCTTCTAATTGCAATGAATCTTTAAAAGAGCTCATTAAAGGAGATATAGATTCACCATGAGCTAAATCAAAATGTATAACATGTAATGTAGAATTAAATTCTTGAGTTTTTAAAATTACTTGTTCTAAAGGTTCTTTTTCGTCCTCACGATAATCTATTAAAAAAGCAATATTATTTAGAGAGCCATCAAAAGTAGCTTTTTCAGGAATGGCAATAACTGGCTTATTTATTTCTTGAAGTATTTTAATTGTATTGGTTTCCATGAAAATATTAAACAAACTATTTTCTTTGTTTTGGGTACCCATTATAATTAAATCTATTTTATCTTCTTTGCGAGTAATGTATTTCTTTAAAGAATCAATAAAATTACCTTCATCAACAACATATTTTACCTTTAAATTACCAGCTTTACTTTCTTTAATTAATTTTTCAAAGGGAGGGAATTTATCTTTTTTGTTTCTAAAATTTTGTATATCTACTTTATCGTAAACTTGTTGTGCTTCTTCCGGGATATCACTATCTTCAGAATACGTATGGTAAACAATAAGTTTTGAGTTAGATTTTTGAGCGTATTCCATTGCGTAAGTAAAAGCATTTAAGGATAGCTCTGTAAAATCGGTAGGGAATAATATGCTTTTCATCTTTTTTCTTTTTAATAAAATATATAGTGCTTCTAATTATAGGGTAGCTAAATATTTAACTACGTATACAAGAACAATACTTACTATTAAACCAATAAAAACTTTTAATAAATCCATTCCTAAATTTTTGAACATTTTTTTTCGGTTTTCTTTTTTTCTGAGCATAAAGTTCAATGCTATTTCTCTACCTGCTAGAATACCTATAAAAACCCATGTAGTACTCATAGGAACATTGTTTAACTCTTTAAAATAGAAAAGAATAATACCGTAGGATAAATCTATTAATGTTGCAGAACGAATATCTACAGTGTTAGTTTTAGATTTTACAATTTTTTGAATTTCTCCACCTTTTTCGGCTATAATAAATGCTAACATTCCTAGAATAATAACTAAAGAAAATAGTAGCTGCCATACTTTTAATTCTCTTGGTAAATACACATATATGTTGGCAAAATCCTGAATTAACCATTGTGACCATAAAAAACCTGTAGAACACCATTGTAGTGTTGTCCATATTTTTCTTTGTTTAGGAGTTATTGGGTTTTCAATAAATTTCTTTTCTAATAAATTAGCTACAATAGCATATAAAATAATTGCAGCAACAAAAGCAACGGCATACCCAGAAATGGATTTAATGACCATGTCATTTAAATTTTTCTGATTAAAGAAAGTTAGTACCATAAAAGAGGTGCTAACTGGGATACCGGTTCTTGTTAAGAGCATTAAGATTATTGGAGGGAGTATATAATACCATGCAAAAGGGTCTGGCATTGGGTATTTTTCTAAACGTCCGTAGGAGACATCACCAGCATGTGTAATATACCCATAAATAAGAGTAGCGCTTAGTATACCGCCTGCAAATAACCATAGTACCCACCATTTTTTTCTTTCATTAGAACTTAAGAATGTTCCAAGTGTTTGTATGGTGTCATTTCCAACTACAGAGTAAGCTGCTAGGGTAAACCCTAAATATATAACAACAAGAGAAAAATCCATTTACTGTATTTTTAGTTTGGTTTTGCAAAAAAAGCACTTTTAAATGGGCTCTAATGTTATCTTTGGGTTATATCTTTAAAAAAATACGCTTTTTTAATGAAAAACCCGCTTAATAGACTCTATTAAGCGGGTTTTTAGTGCTTCTTAGGAAAATGTTTTACATCATTCCTGGCATTCCGCCACCACCCATTGGAGGCATAGCAGCAGGAGCATCTTCTTTAATATCTGTTAAAGCACATTCTGTAGTAAGTATCATTCCAGAAACAGAAGCAGCATTTTCTAAAGCAACACGTGTTACTTTTTTAGGGTCAATAATACCTGCTTTCATCATTTCTACATACTTTTCAGATTTAGCATCGTATCCATAATCTCCTTTTCCTTCTAATACTTTAGAAACAACAACAGAACCTTCTCCACCAGCATTTTCTACAATAGTTCTTAAAGGAGCTTCTATAGCTCTAGCAACAATTTGTAAACCAGTTTCTTCATCTGCATTTTCTGCTTTTAGCTTGCTTAAAACAGATTTAGCTCTTACTAAAGCAACACCACCACCAGCAACAATACCTTCTTCTACAGCAGCTCTAGTTGCGTGTAATGCATCATCAACTCTATCTTTTTTCTCTTTCATTTCTACTTCAGAAGCAGCACCAACATAAAGAACAGCTACACCACCAGCTAATTTAGCTAAACGCTCTTGTAATTTTTCTTTATCGTAATCCGATGTTGTTGTTTCTATCTGAGCTTTAATTTGGTTAACTCTAGTTTTAATTACTTTAGCATCGCCACCACCATTAACAATTGTAGTGTTGTCTTTATCTATAGCAACTTTTTCACAAGTACCAAGCATCTCTAATGTAGTATTATCTAGAGAAAAACCTCTTTCTTCTGAAATAACAGTACCTCCAGTTAAGATTGCAATATCTTCTAACATTGCTTTTCTTCTGTCTCCAAAACCTGGAGCTTTTACAGCAGCAATTTTAAGAGAACCTCTTAATTTATTTACAACTAGAGTTGCAAGAGCTTCACCATCTACATCTTCAGCAATTATTAAAAGAGGTTTTCCAGATTGAGCAACTGGCTCTAACACAGGAAGTAAATCTTTCATTGCAGATATTTTCTTATCAAATAATAAGATGTAAGGATTTTCTAAATCTGCTATCATTTTTTCAGAATCTGTAACAAAATATGGAGATAGGTATCCTCTATCAAACTGCATACCTTCTACAACATCTACATACGTATCTGTTCCTTTAGCTTCTTCAACAGTAATTACACCTTCTTTACCAACTTTTCCAAAAGCTTTAGCAATTAAATCGCCAATAGTTTCGTCATTGTTAGCAGAAATAGAAGCAACTTGCTTAATTTTTTCTGAAGAATCACCTACTTTTTTAGATTGCTTAGCAAGGTCTGCAACAATAGCTTCCACGGCTTTGTCTATACCTCTTTTTAAATCCATAGGATTTGCGCCAGCTGCTACATTTTTTAACCCTTCTTTTACAATTGCTTGTGCAAGAACAGTTGCTGTAGTAGTACCATCACCAGCTAAATCATTAGTTTTAGATGCAACTTCTTTAACCATTTGAGCTCCCATGTTCTCAAGAGCATCTGCTAATTCTATTTCTTTTGCAACAGTAACACCATCTTTAGTAACTGCAGGAGCACCAAAAGATTTGCTAATAATTACATTTCTACCTTTAGGTCCTAAGGTAACTTTTACTGCATTTGCTAGAGCATCAACACCTCTTTTAAGTCCGTCTCTTGCGTCAATATCAAATTTTATGTCTTTTGCCATTTTTATTTATGCTTTTTGCCTCTAGCATTTTGCTGTTGGCTTAATGTTAAATTTTGTTTAGAATATAGTTACTAGCTAATTGTAATTAAACAATAGCTAAAATGTCACTTTCGCGCATCATTAGGTAATCTGTACCTTCTAATTTTAATTCTGTTCCAGCATATTTTCCATAAAGAACAGAGTCTCCAACTTTTACAGTTACAGCTTCATCTTTAGTGCCTGGGCCAACTGCAACAACTTTTCCTTTTTGAGGTTTTTCTTTTGCAGTGTCTGGGATATAAATTCCAGAAGCGGTTTTAGTCTCAGCAGCCATTGGCTCTATAAGAACTCTATCTGCTAATGGTTGAATTTTTACTTTTGCCATTATATAAATTTTTAAATTGGTTTATTAAATTCTAGATTTATTTA
Source organism: Maribacter vaceletii (assembly GCF_003634105.1). GTDB lineage: Bacteria > Bacteroidota > Bacteroidia > Flavobacteriales > Flavobacteriaceae > Maribacter_B > Maribacter_B vaceletii. Next base: position 1,650,595 of record NZ_RBIQ01000007.1, read on the forward strand.
GGCAGTAATTATGCCATTGCTATTTTTCTGCCATATTTAAATAAAAAATGCCAGCTTGTCATAAAAGCTGGCATTTTTTAAAATTATATTTTATGTTGTTACTCTGCTGGAGTAGTCTCTTGTGTTGCTGGAGCAGGAGTGGTTGTTTCTATAGGTGCTGTTTCTTCAGGAACAACAGTTTCTATATCATCTCCTTGTAATAATTTAGAATCTGCATCGCCAAAGTTTCCTTTTAAAGCAATGTTAGACGCTAGTATTAAAACAACTAAAAGAGCAGCTAGAGTCCATGTACTTTTGTCTAAAAAGTCACCAGTTTTTTTAACACCACCTACTACTTGTGTGCTACCGCCACCAAAAGAAGAAGAAAGTCCACCTCCTTTAGGGTTTTGTACCATTATTACTAATATTAGTAAGAAACATACGATGATTATAAGAATCAAAAAAATGGAAAAGGTGCTCATTGTGCTTAATTATTATCCTGTTGTAATTTTTCTACCGCTTTAATTCGGTCTGCAAAGAAACTACTTTTTTCTGGATATTTCAAACTTAATATTTTATAGGCCTGTATTGCTTTTTTGTACTTTTTTTGCTCTAGGTAAACCTTGGCTAAGGTTTGTGTCATTAATTCATTTTGATTAATGGTTGTAGAGGCTTTTATATCTATTTTTTTGGTGCTGTTTTTTTGCGGAACTATTTTAGGACTTTTAGCAATAAATGTATCTATACGGTCAAATTTATTGTTTTTTGGAGTCTTTTTTTCGGTCTCCTTATTAGGTGCTTCTTTTGTTTCTTTTTGTTTTGGGGTGTCTTCTGTTCTATTAATCTCTTTGAAAGATGCTAATTGAAGCCATTGTGCAAAAGAATGCTTTTCCTTTTTATTAAAAGGTAGTGGAGTTCCAATTTCTAATTGGTCTTTGGAGGATTGTATAGGGTCTGTATTTTCTTTTTCAGTAGTAGAGCTGTTTGGCGTTTCTTTACTTTTAAAAAGCTTTGGGTCTAATATTTTGTTAGCGTCCTCTTTGTCTTGCGGTAGTGGTTTGTCTTCAGATTTTTCTATAAGAAGTTTTTCTTTTTTCTCAGGGATTTTTATTTCTTCGGCACTAACGTTTAAATCGGCTATTTCTACTTCTTTAACAGGAGCGTTAGATTCTTTTGTTCTTTGTAAAAAGTTTTTACTCGTTATAAAATTAAAAAGAACGTCTCTATCTGTAGTGTAGGCAGCAGTAATTTTTAATGCATTATTATATTTATAGCTATTTAAATTTTTTAGTCCTTTTAAGTGTAATGCTCTTGCAGCTTGAAAATACGGATACTCTTCAAGAATTTCTTCTAATTGATTTGTTTGAATAGGGGTAACAACCTTATTCGGATTTTTTAATAAATATGTGAAATCTTCTACATTCATAAAATTACCAATCTGCTAAGGAGGCATTAAAAATATCTTGAGTTATACGTTCAAAAATAACTTCATGCGCAGTACTTTTTACATTAATTAACTGTAAGTTGGCATCAAAATCATAAAAGAAAGAAAAATTTTGTTCAAAATCTACATCTTCTTTAGTGTTATTAAAAAAACGGCATTTTACACGAACAGTTAAGCGATTTTGTGCTGCTGTTTGTTCTGCTGTAGCAGTCATAGGAGAGATACGGTATTCGGTTATTTCGCCTTCATATAATAAATCTGCGTTACCATTATTTACTAAATCTAAATTAGATTGGTTTAAAATACGGTCTTGTAATGCTAATGTAAAATCACGATCCATACCTGGTTCAAAAGTAGAGCCTGGACTTTGAGAAGCATAGTTTTGAAAATAGTTTACTTGAAACGTTTTTGCAGTACCAGGATTACCACCTGTAAAATTATAAACACCGCAGCCATTTAAGAGTAAGGCAATGAAAATAAGTAATACGCTATTTTTTGTTTTAAGTAATACTTTCATTTTTTATAAATCGTATTGTTTAATTTTTCGGTACAATGTTCTTTCAGATATCCCTAATTCAGATGCGGCAGCTTTGCGTTTTCCTCTATTACGTTCTAAAGATTTTTTAATTAATTCTATTTCTTTTTCTTGTAAAGATAGGGTTTCTTCTTCTTCAATTTCTTCTGCAAAATGGTATTTGTCATCTATAGTTGGTAGGGGTCTTGCTACATTTGCTTTCTCAGTAGTTGGTTCTGGCAATTGTAAAATAGGTAAAATAGAATCTTCTGTTTGTGAATCCTCGTTGTCATTAGCGTTAGCATCACCGTATATTTTTTGAATAAGGTGCTCGTTTTCTTCTTGTACTTTTTGGGTGTCGTTGTTTTTTAATAACTCCATGGTTAGTTTTTTAAGATCATTTAGATCCCCTTTCATATCAAACAAAACCTTGTAAAGAATTTCACGCTCGTTACTAAAATCACTTTCTTTTTTATCTTGCCCAATTACAGCCGGCAAATTGTTTTTGCTAGCATTAGGAAGGTATCCGTTAAGTGTTTCTAAAGTGATATTTCTTTTTTCTTCAAGTACAGAAACTTGTTCTGCAATATTACGTAGTTGACGTATATTTCCTGGCCATCTATATTTTAACAATAATTGTATTGCATTATCATCTAGCCTAATAGTTGGCATTTTATACTTTTGACCAAAATCTGAAGCAAATTTTCTAAATAGTAAATGAATATCACCTTCTCTTTCTCTAAGAGGCGGAATATTTAATTCTACCGTGCTTAGTCTATAATATAAATCTTCTCTAAATTTTTCTTTTTTAATGGCTTCAAACATATTCACGTTTGTTGCGGCAACAATACGAACATCTGTTTTTTGCACTTGGGAGGAGCCTACTTTTAAAAATTCGCCATTTTCTAAAACACGTAATAAACGTACCTGTGTGGTAAGGGGTAATTCGCCAACTTCATCTAAAAAAATGGTACCGCCATCAGCAACTTCAAAATACCCACTTCGAGTAGATGTAGCTCCAGTAAAGGCACCTTTTTCATGTCCAAAAAGTTCACTGTCTATAGTTCCTTCTGGTATGGCTCCACAGTTTACTGCAATATATTTTGCGTGCTTTCTGTGCGATAAAGAGTGTATAATTTTTGGAATAGATTCTTTACCAACACCACTTTCTCCTGTAACCAAAACAGAAATATCTGTAGGGGCAACTTGTATTGCTTTTTCTAAAGCACGATTTAGTTTTGGGTCATTACCAATAATTTCAAATCGCTGTTTTATGGCTTGAATATTTTCCATGTATTTTAATTATTTTCAGAATACCCTACAGCAGTTCCTTTAAGAGTTGCCGAAGTGCAATCTTCAATTTTTACATTTACAAAATCTCCTATTTTGTAATTTTCTTTTGGGAAAACAACTACGGTACTTTGCGAGTTTCTTCCCATCCAATGTTTGTCCGATTTTTTAGAAGAACCCTCTATAAGAACTTCTTCTACTTTTCCTAAATGTGTTTGCGTTCTATAATGACAATGCTCTCTTTGCAAGGCAATTACTTCTGCAAGTCTTCTTTGTTTTATTTCTTGCGGAATATCGTCTTCTAATTTTCTTGCTGCCATAGTTCCTGGTCTTTCGGAATAGGCATACATATATCCAAAATTATATTTTACATATTCTAAGGCCTTAAGCGTATCTTTGTGGTCTTCCTCTGTTTCCGTTGGAAAGCCAATAATCATATCTTGAGAAATAGAACAATCAGGAAGAATTTCACGAATATTATCTATTAATTTAAAATACTCTTCTATAGTATGTAATCTATTCATTTCCCGAAGAATTCTATTACTTCCACTCTGTAGAGGTAAATGAATATGGTTGCAAATATTTTTATATTTAGCCACAGTTTTTATAACATCTAAAGTCATATCCTGCGGATTAGAAGTAGAAAAACGAATTCGCATTTTGGGTTGTGCTTCTGCAACTGTTGCTAATAAATTAGCAAAGTTAACAGCGGTAGCTTTTTGCATTTCAGAAGCATTTTCAAAATCTTTTCGTAATCCGCCACCATACCATAAGTAACTATCTACATTCTGACCAAGAAGGGTAATTTCTTTATATCCTTTACTCCATAAATTGTTTACTTCTTCTAAAATAGATTGTGGTTCTCTACTGCGTTCTCTTCCTCTAGTAAAAGGAACTACACAAAAGGTGCACATATTATCGCAACCACGTGTAATAGACACAAAAGCATTTACACCATTGGTGTGTAAACGTATTGGAGCAATATCTCCATAAGTTTCTTCTTTAGATAAAATTACGTTTACTGCATTTTTACCATCATCAATTTCTTGGATAAGGTTAGGGAGGTCTTTATAAGCGTCTGGGCCAACCACCATATCTACTATTTTTTCTTCTTCAAGAAATTTACTTTTTAGTCTTTCTGCCATGCAGCCCAAAACCCCAACTTTTAAATGTGGTCTGTCCTTTTTTACGGCGTTAAATTTTTGTAAACGTTTACGAACCGTTTGTTCTGCTTTATCACGAATAGAACAAGTATTAACTAAAACTAAATCTGCATCTTCTAGTTTTTGAGTAGTACTAAAACCTTCCTTAGTTAAAATAGAAGCTACAACTTCACTATCGGCAAAATTCATAGCACAGCCATAACTTTCTAAATATAGTTTACGACTATTAGTGTCGGCGTTATCTAAAGAAATTGTGGTTCCTTGTATAGATTCGTCTATGGTTTTTTCCATATAATTACTAGGCTTCGTTTTAGATTAAAAGAATTGCAAAGATAACGCTAAAATCAAAATTATGACAAATTGACAGTTGTAAAGTTTTTATAAAAATAGATGAGAGTTTCTTAAATGTTGCGATGTATAAAGAATTATCTATAAAATAAAAGATACTTTTACTCAATAATCGAGATTTAAATTCTCCGAGGCTTGCCTCGAAATCAAAATTAGTTTCCTAATAAATGCCTCGTGGGCTTGCCGCCAGGTAGTTTACTTAAAAATATGTAAGATTAAATCTGTTTATGACAATAAAACGTAAAAAAGAGCCATGGCCTACAAAGGCAGTAATGCATCAGATTTATGAAAAAAAGATGTGGGGTGGAGCTGTGGATTTTTATTCAGGACTGGGTTCTCATTCTCCAGAAATTGTTGGTCCTTATATAAGAGAGGTTTCTCTTTTTTTAAATTCTTTTAGTACACGTTTGGAGGTTTGTGATTTAGGTTGCGGAGATTTTAATGTTGGAAAACAATTAGTGCTGCTATCTAAAAAATATATTGCTGTAGATATTGTTCCTAATCTTATAGAAAGAAATAAAAGCCTTTTTAAAGAAGAAAATTTAGAGTTTCTATGTTTAGATATTAGTAAAGATAAATTACCAAATGCAGATTGTGCAATTGTTAGGCAGGTAATGCAACACATAAGTAATGCAGAAATTTTAAGTCTTCTTAAAAAGCTAAAGAATTACAAATATCTTATAATTACAGAGCACTTGCCTTTAGATAGTTTTGTTCCAAATAAAGACATTATATCTGGTCAAGGAATACGATTAAAAAAGAATAGTGGGGTAGATATTTTACAACCTCCTTTTTTAGCAAAAACCAAATTAATTAAAAATTTAACAACCTCCTCATACGATAGTAAAAGTGCAATTTTCACCAATTTGTATCAGAATTTTTAAGGACAAATAAAAAAATGTTGCAACCAATTTCTAAGTAATGCATCTAATTTATAACCACTTAAAAATAAATAGTTATGAAAATTAGATTTGCTTTAATGATAGTTGCTCTAACCTTTAGTTTTTTTTCTTGTGAAAAAGAGGAAGATGGTAAGTATGCCGATTATTTAGTAGCAAGACCTTTAAAAATATCTAAAACAGAATTTAATAATGGCGTAGATATTATTGCTCCTATGCCAATAGATGAGTCTGGTAAAATATATGCATATAAAGAGTATATTTTTATAAATGACAAGTACAAAGGGGTTCATGTAATAGATAATACTAATCCGGCTTCTCCAAAGAAAATAGCCTTTATTAAAATCGCAGGTAATGTAGATATATCTATAAAAGATGATTATTTATATGCAGATAGTATTACAGATTTAATGGTGTTAGATATATCCGATATAAATACTATTAAAATTGTAAATCGCTTAAAGAATGTTTTAAGAGATAATGTGGTGTGGCCAGTAGCAGATTTTTATGAATATGGAGAGGTAGATATTGAAAATGAGATTATAATTGGATGGGAAACAGTAACAGAAAGACGTTTGGTAGAAGAGTACGAAAAGCGTTTTGGAGGGCCAGATATTGCTCTTTTTGAAGATGCAAATGCTCGTACCGTAGGGCAAGGAGGGTCTTTAGCACGTTTTAAGATTGTGGAAGATTATTTATATGCGGTAGATAGTCATACTATAAATGTTTTTAATATTGAGGATTTAAGTGCGCCAAAAGATTTAGAAGATGTATTCGCAGGTTTTGATATAGAAACTATTTTTAATAGAGGGAATCATCTTTTTTTAGGAAGCATGCGCGGTATGTATATCTATGATATTACTACACCAGCTACTCCTACTTTTGTTTCAGAATTTCAGCATGGTACCGCATGTGATCCTGTTGTAGTAGATGGCGATTATGCGTATGTTACTTTAAGAGGAGGCAATGCTTGTGGTGCAACAGAGAGCGGTTTATTTATTGTAGATATTTCTGTGATTTCTAATCCTGTTTTAGTGGAAAATTATCCTCTTGAGGGACCTTATGGCCTGGGGATAAAAGATGAAAAATTATTTATTTGTGATGGTGAAGCAGGATTAAAAGTATACGATAAGACTAATATTGAAAATTTAAAAGAGTTAAATCATTTTAAAGATATAGATACTTTTGATGTAATTCCGTTAGAAAACCAATTATTAATGGTAGGCGATGAAATCTTATATCAATACGAGTATTTAAATAATAACATAAAGTTAATAAGCACTTTAGAGTTAAATTAGAGTGCAGTAATACCTAGTAAAAAGCTCCTTTTTAAGGAGCTTTTTTTTATACATATATATTAGGTATAACATTTTATTAAAAATTTCGACTACTTTTGTTGCTTCAAAAAGGAATGAATGGCTAAGAATTTAGTAATAGTAGAGTCGCCAGCAAAGGCAAAAACCATAGAGAAGTTTTTAGGTAAAGATTTTAAAGTAGAGTCTAGTTTTGGGCATATTGCAGATTTACCTTCTAAAGAATTAGGTGTAGATGTCGATAAAGATTTTGAACCTAAATATATAGTAGATAAGGATAAGAAAGCCTTAGTTAAAAAACTAAGGGATTTAGCAAAGAAAGCAGATACTATATGGCTAGCGAGTGATGAAGATCGTGAGGGAGAAGCTATTTCTTGGCATTTAGCAGAGGAACTAAAATTGGATAAAGATAAAACAAAAAGAATTGTTTTTAACTCTATTACTAAATCGGCAATTCAGAAAGCAATTGAAAATCCAAGAGAAATAAATTATAATTTGGTAAATGCCCAACAAGCCAGAAGGGTGTTAGACCGTTTGGTAGGGTACCAGTTATCACCAGTACTTTGGAAAAAAATTAAGCCAGGACTTTCTGCAGGTAGAGTGCAATCTGTAGCAGTACGTCTAATTGTAGAAAGGGAACGTAGTATTGAAGCGTTTACGCCAGTAGCTTCCTATAGAATAGCAGCGCAATTTGTTACCAAAGAAGGTAGTGTGTTTACTGCTAAACTTAATAAAACATTTGCTTCTAAAGAAGATGCACAAGCGTTTTTAGATAAGAATATAGATGCTAATTTTTCAGTAGGAAACTTAGATAAAAAACCGGCTAAGAAGTCGCCATCAGCACCATTTACAACATCTACATTACAGCAAGAAGCATCTAGGAAATTATATTTTTCGGTAGGTAGAACCATGCAAGTGGCACAACGATTATATGAAGCAGGTCTTATTACATACATGAGAACGGATAGTGTAAATCTTTCTAGTGAAGCTATTACTGCTGCAAAAGATGCTATTATACAAAACTATGGAGAATCCTATAGTACAGTACGTAATTTTACAGGGAAAACTAAAGGGGCACAAGAAGCGCATGAAGCAGTAAGACCTACAGATATGTTAAAGTCTTCTGTTTCTTTAGAACGTGATCAGTCTAAATTATATGAACTTATTTGGAAGCGTACTATAGCATCTCAAATGAGTGATGCTCAGTTAGAACGTACCAATGTTAAAATAAAAACCAATACCCATTCTGAAGAGTTTACAGCAAATGGAGAGGTTATAAAATTTGATGGTTTCTTAAAAGTGTATTTAGAAAGTTCTGATGATGAGGATCAAGCAGAAGAGCAAGAAGGTATGTTGCCTGCAATGCAAGTTGGGGAAGCTTTAAGCAACAAATATATTACAGCTACAGAGCGTTTTTCTAGAGCACCATATAGATTTACAGAAGCTTCTTTGGTTAAGAAATTAGAAGAATTAGGAATAGGAAGACCATCTACTTACGCCCCAACTATTTCTACAGTTCAAAATAGGGGATATATTGAGAAAGGAACTATAGAAGGTGTAGAAAGAAAATACACCCAGTTAGTTTTAGAGGCAAATACTGTAAAGGAAAAGAACCTTACGGAAACTGTAGGGTCAGATAAAGGTAAAATGGTACCTACAGATATTGGAATGATTGTTACCGATTTCTTAGTAAGTAATTTTGCTAACATTTTAGATTATAATTTCACAGCAAAAGTAGAAGAAGATTTTGATGAAATAGCAACAGGCGAAGAAGACTGGAAAAAAGTAATGAAAACTTTTTACAAAGATTTTCATCCAACAGTTTTAGATGTAGAAGCAAATGCAGAGCGAGCAAGTGGAGAACGTATTTTAGGAAAAGACCCAAAATCTGGCAGACAGGTTTCTGTACGTTTAGGAAGATTTGGACCTATGGTACAAATTGGTACCGCAGAAGAAGAAGAGAAACCATTATTTGCTAGTTTACTTCCAGAACAAAATTTAGGAAGTATTACCTATGAAGAAGCAATGGAACTTTTTAAATTACCTAGAGAATTAGGAGTTTATGAAGGAGAAGAAGTTGCTGCAAATGTTGGTAGATTTGGGCCATACGTTCGTTTTGGAAAGAAATTTATTTCTCTTCCAAAAGACGAAAGTGCTATGAATGTTACTATGGAAAGAGCCATAGAACTTATTATTGAAAAGCAAAAAGCAGATGCTCCTATTGCAACTTATGAAAATAAGGATGTGCAGAAAGGAGTGGGTCGTTTTGGACCTTTTATTAAATGGGATGGAATGTTTATTAACGTAAACAAGAAATACGATTTTGATAATCTTTCTCAAGCAGATATTGAAGAACTTATTGAAACTAAAAAGCAAAAAGAAATAGATAAAGTTGTTCATAATTGGGAAGAAGAAGGCATACGTGTAGAAAAGGCAAGATGGGGAAGGCATAATGTTCTAAAAGGAAAAATTAAAGTAGAACTCGCAAAAACTGTAGATGCTGCAGCTATGACTTTAGAAGAAGCAAAAGCTTTAATAGAGGCAAAAACACCTAAGAAAAAAGCAAAGGCAAAGCCAAAAGCAAAAGCAAAACCAAAAGCTAAGAAATAAATATGGCGTATGATTTTTTAGTGCCTGTAGAAGATAAAGTAATGGCACATTGCGAGTTGTTACCAGAACAATCTTTAGGGAAAAATATTTATGCGCACACAGAAAGAGATGGTTTACCGGTCTTGGCAAATGCATCCATAGCCCTTTTAGGTGTAAAAGAGTCTAGAAATGCTTTTGAAAAAAAAACAGAAAAGTTAGATGTTTCTGCTATAAGGATACAGTTTTACAAATTAATGTCTGGCAATTGGAATTCTACCATTGTAGATATGGGAGACATTGAAGAAGGAGAATCTGTTGAAGATACATACTTTGTAGTAAAAGAAATTGTTGCAGGATTACTAGAAGAAAATATAGTTCCTATTATTTTAGGAGCAACACAAGATATTACCTATGCAGCTTACAGAGCTTTTGATGGTATAAAAGACATGATTAATTTAGTGGCTGTAGATAGCCGCTTTGATTTTGGAATGGAAGATGAACTTATTTCTTCTCATTCTTATATGAGTAAAATTATTACAGATAAGCCCAATAACTTATTTAACTTCTCTAACATAGGATACCAAAGTTATTTTAATGCGCAAGAAGAATTAGACCTTATGGAGCGTCTTTTTTTTGATTCCTATAGGTTAGGAGAAATGGTTAACGACATTACTCTGGCAGAACCTGTGCTAAGAAACGCACATATGGTAAGCTTAGATACAAGAGCAATAAGAGCTAGTGAAATTTGCTTATCTGCTAATTTTTCTCCAAACGGATTTAGTGGGCCAGAAATTTGTGCCATTGCAAGATACGCTGGTATTAGTGATAAAGTTAGCGTATTTGGTATTTATGAAATGGAAAATACAGTGCAGTCTAGCCAATTAATTGCACAAATGATGTGGTATTTTGTAGAAGGTTTTAACTTTAGAATAGAAGAATCTCCATACTCAAATACAGACTTTAATAAGTATATAGTACCTAATGAGACCGAAGAACTTATTTTTCATAAGAGCTTGTTAACAGAAAGATGGTGGGTAGAAGTACCATCAATAATATCTTCACATACTAAAACAAATTCACCTGCGTTATTACCATGCACAGAAAAGGACTATTTAGATGCATGTAATCAAAATATTCCGGAAAGGTGGTTTAAAGCATATAAGAAAGGCTTTAATTAACATAAAATTTTTTTAAAAGGATTACAAGTACAATACAATAATTTGCTCAAAACGTAGTTTTAGAGAGTAGAATAAACAATTGTGTTTGCAATTTTTAACCATAATCGAAATTTAACCTAAAGTATGAAGAAGCTATTGTTATCATCTATAGCGTTTGTTTTTTTACTCACGAGTTGTGGGTCTAAAACTAAAGGAGAGCTAGTCGGAGTCCAAGGAAAGAAATGGTATCCGGAAAAACCCTACGGAATGGAATTAATCCCAAGAGGATCTTTCATTATGGGTAAAAGTGAGGAAGACCAAGCTAAAGTTCTTAACGCACCAACCAAAACAGTAACCGTTCGTTCTTTTTATATGGATGATACTGAAATTACAAATAGCGAATATCGCCAGTTTGTAGAGTGGGTAAAAGATTCTATTACCAGAACAAAATTAGCTATTCTTGCTGATGAATTAGGTATAGGTCCAGAAGAAGGGGGAATTGGAGATTTTGTATTTAAAGATGCAGATACTACAAAAGCTTCTGTATACGATAAGTATATGTTAGACAATTATTCTGGTATGGGCGAAACTGGTTTTGAAGGAAGAGCGCTTAATAAAGATGAAAATCTTATTTGGGACGTTTCAGAATATCCAGATGAATATTATACCGAAGTAATGGACTCTCTTTATATTCCTGAAGAAGAATCATACAATGGGCAAAGAACAATAGACGTTACTAAACTTAAATATAAGTATAGTTGGATGGATATTGAAGCTGCTGCACGTTCTTCTAGAAAAGAAAATAAGAGTAGAAAAGACTTTATTCGTCATGAAGAGTTAGAAATTTATCCAGATACAACGGTATGGATTCGCGATTTTGAGTATTCTTATAATGAGCCAATGCACAATGATTATTTTTGGCATGATGCATATAGTGAATACCCTGTAGTTGGTATCTCTTGGAAGCAAGCACAAGCTTTTTGTAACTGGAGAACTAAACACAAAAATGATGACCAAAAAAGTAAAGGAAAACAATTTGTAAATAAATTTAGACTACCTACAGAAGCAGAATGGGAATATGCAGCAAGAGGTGGTATTGAAGGAGGAACGTACCCATGGGGTGGTCCTTATGTAATTAGTGATACAGGATGTTTTATGGCAAATTTTAAACCACAACGTGGAGATTATGCAGCCGATCAAGCACTATATACTGTAGAAGCTAAATCTTACGAACCTAACGATTTTAACTTGTATAACATGGCAGGTAATGTTTCGGAATGGACAAATTCTAGCTATGATCCAAACTCTTACGAATATGTGTCTACTATGAACCCTAATGGTGGCGATGGTAGTAACGAAAGAAAAGTTATTAGAGGTGGTTCTTGGAAAGATGTTGCTTATTTCCTACAAGTAAGTACAAGAGATTATGAATACGCAGATTCTGCACGTAGTTATGTTGGTTTTAGAACCGTACAAGATTACATGGGAGAAGAAGATTCAACTAGATAAGAATTATTTTAAACAATAATAATTAAACACAAGTATCAAATTTTAACCAAATCTTTATTATTTATTAAACCTTAAATTAAATTAAATTATGGCACAGTCAAAATCAACAAAGAAATTATTTAATATGGCCTACGGTCTTGGGGCATCTATTGTAATTATCGGAGCATTATTTAAAATCCTTCACTGGGAATTAGGACCATTAAATGGTGGCGTTCTTTTAGCGATAGGTCTTATTACAGAGGCAGCAATTTTTGCTATTAGTGCATTCGAACCAATAGAAGACGAGTACGATTGGTCTTTAGTATATCCAGAATTAGCAGGTGGAGAAGGTTCTCCAAGAGCTGCAAGTGAAGCTGCTGAAGTTAAAGAAGCAGAAGCATCTTTATCTAAAAAATTAGATAACTTATTACAAGAAGCAGGTGTAGATGCTAACTTAATGGAGAGCTTAGGTTCTAGTATTAAAAACTTTGAAGGAGCTGCAAAAGGAATTGCACCTACTGTAGATGCAATGGAGTCTACTAAAAAGTATTCTGAAGAAATGGTACATGCTGCCGCTCAAATGGAATCTTTAAACAGTCTTTATAAAGTACAGTTAGAGAGTGCAAGTAAGCAAGCTTCTGTAAATGAAGAAGTAGTGCAAAATGCAAGTGCATTAAAAGAGCAAATGGCCTCTTTATCTACAAACTTATCTTCATTAAATGGAGTATATGGTGGAATGTTATCTGCAATGAGCAAAAACTAATTAGAGATTAGTAAATAACCCCAAATTAATAACAAAATCTAATTAGAAAAACATGGCAGGAGGAAAACAGTCACCACGTCAGAAAATGGTAAACCTAATGTATTTGGTTTTCATTTGTATGCTGGCCTTAAATATGAGTAAAGAAGTTCTAGCGGCATTCGGTATTATGAATGTAAAAATGGAAGCTTCTAATGCAAAAACCACAGAAAGTAACCTAGCTTTCTTAACAGGTTTAGAAACAAAAGCATCAGAAAATGCTGAAAAATTTGGTCCTTTATATAAGGATGCAAAGAAGATAAAAGAATTATCTAAAGATTACTATGATTATTTGGAAGGTCTTAAGTCAGAAATGATGACAGGCGTAGAAGATCCAACAGATTATGCAGTAATGGATAAATCAGATTTCTTAGATCAAAAATTCTTTCAAGGAGAAAATCTTGCCGAAGGTGGCCAAGAGTTCTTAAAAAGAATTAACGATTACCGCACACAAGTATCAGCTGTTTTACCAGAAAGTATGAAAGATGTTAAATCATCTGTTGTTACTAGATTTGAAACTGGTGATGCTAATGGTAAAGTTGAAAAGAGAGATGGTACTAAGCAAGATTGGATTAACTATCATTATGAAGGTTTTCCATTAATTGCTTCTTTAGCTAAAATCACAGCTTTACAGTCTGATATTAAGGCAACAGAAGAAGATGCTTTAAAATCTATGTTACAAGGACAATTAAGTAGCGAAGTTTCTATGACAAACTATACTACTTTATTAGAGCAAGAGAAATCTGCATTCTATTCTGGAGAAAAGTTTTCAGGAAGTGTAGTATTAGGTCGTAAAGATGCTACTACTAAGCCAAATGAGGTTAACTTAAAGTTAGACGGTAGAAAATTAGTAGAAGGAAAAGATTACGAGATTAAAGATGGTCAGGTAAAGTTATTAGTTAGTGCTGGTGCTCCTGGAGATCACAAAATTGAAGGTAATCTAGTATTTATGCAAGATGGTGAGCGTACAGAAGTACCTGTATCTTCAACATTTGCTACAATATCTAAGCCTAATGCAGCATTAATTGCAGCAGATAAGATGAACGTTGTTTATCGTGGTGTTCCTAACCCAATGTCTATCTCTATACCTGGTATACCTAACAATAAAGTTAGTGCATCTGCAGCTGGTCTTAGAAAAAGCTCTGGTAGCAAGTATATTATGACACCAGGAAAAGGAAGAACAGTAAGTATTGTTGCTTCTGGTACATTACCTGACGGACAAAGAGTATCTTCTAAATCTGAATTTAGAATTAAAGATATTCCAAGACCATCTGGAGCTATTAGAGGAGAATCTGGTTCTGCTAAAATGCCAAGAAAAAACTTAGAAATGTCTACAGTTGGTGCATTATTAGAAGACTTTGATTTTGATTTAAATCTTAAAGTAAGCGGATTTAAATTTAAAGTTCCTGGACAACCAACAGTTAGCGTTAAAGGTAGTAGATTAGACTCAAGAGCTAAATCTGCGCTGAAGAGAGCTAAAAGAGGTGATGCAGTTCAAATATTTGATATTAACGCATATATCACAAACAATAAAGGTTATAAATTAAAGAAAGTATCTCCAGTAGTTGTTGAGATTACTAACTAATAATTAATAACTCATAAATGTAATGAGCCACCTTAAAAAATGGTTTGTTAAAAACCAAAAGTTGGCTCATCACATTTAAATAAATAATTTCGGGATAAGCCCATGAGATATTCATAAGAAAATAATCTTTTGAATTATAGAAAACCCTCGGAGCATATAAATCTCGATTATCGAGTAAAAACAATAAATAGTTACAAATGAATTGGAAAAAAGTTTTATTAATCGGAGCTGTTAGTTTTATGCCCTTATCTATGATGGCCCAAGCGAACATTTTAAATGCTAAAAAGCCGCAGGATATTGGGATTAGAACAACAGAGCAAAAAGCTTTAGATAATGATGCTCCATTAAAATATGGTTACGTAGATGACAGAGATATTCTTTGGTCTAAAACCATATGGGAGACAGTAGATTTAGATGAGCGTGTAAATTTCCCATTATACTACCCAATAGATACAATTGATATAGGTGCAGATAGAAGATCGTTATACGATGTTTTAATTAAAAACATTAAAAACGGGAAACTAGAAGATGTATATGTGGATTCTTATTTTACCGAGAAAAGAAAATTTAGCGATTTAGAAGCTACATTACAAAAAGTAGATACAACAGATTACGGTTACGAGCAATTAAATGCAGGAGAAGAAATATCTCAGGAATATATTAACAGAAGAGATTTAACTGCTGCAGATATTGAAGAGTACCGTATTAAAGGAATCTGGTATTTTGACAAAAGACAAGGAGAATTAAAATACAGATTACTAGGTATTGCTCCAGTTGCACCAGATGTTAACTTTATAGATGATGAATCTATGGATCCAGGAGATGCTAAAGTGGAACTTTTTTGGGTATGGTACCCAAGTGCAAGACAAATTTTGCACGAAGCAAAAGTTTTTAACCAACGTAATTCCGCGCAACCAATATCTTTTGATATGTTACTTAATGCTAGAAGGTTTAATGCCGTAATTTATAGAGAAGATAATGTGCATGGAGACCGTAAGGTTAGCGATTATATCGCAGATAATGCATTGTTTCAATTATTGGAAGCTAAACGTATAAAAGAGGTTATCCGAGACAGGGAACAAGATATGTGGGCATATTAACCACGGAATATTCCAATTCAATATAATATGATGAAAATCCTCAGTGAAAGCTGAGGATTTTTTTATTTTAAAATAGGTCAGGTATTTAGTTTAAAGATATAATATCTTTGTAG
Organism: Maribacter vaceletii; assembly: GCF_003634105.1. Lineage (GTDB taxonomy): Bacteria > Bacteroidota > Bacteroidia > Flavobacteriales > Flavobacteriaceae > Maribacter_B > Maribacter_B vaceletii. The sequence continues at coordinate 1,666,376 of NZ_RBIQ01000007.1, forward strand.
TATGGTAGATTATTTAGTAATAGGTTTAGGGCTGGCAGGTATTTCTTTTTGCGAACAATTAGAAAAAAATAATAAAACGTTTAAAGTAATTAGCGATACTTCTCAAACATCATCTATAGTAGCTGGTGGCTTATATAATCCAGTAATTTTAAAGAGATTTACTTTAGCTTGGAATGCAAAACATCAATTAGAATTAACAAAACCTTTTTATCAAAATTTAGAACAGAAGCTAAAAATTAAATTAGACAGTAAAGTTCCGGTATATAGAAGATTTGCATCTATAGAAGAACAAAATATGTGGTTTGAAGCTGCCGATAAAAGTACTTTACAGCCCTTTTTATCAACCCAAATAAAAACGAATACAAATACTGCAATTGATGCTCCTTTTGGTTATGGAGAGGTATTAGGTACAGGGAGAATAGATACTAAAGCGTTATTAAAGGCATACAAATCTTACTTGAGAAGGAAAGAAATTTTACAAGAAGAGACATTTAATTATGATGCGCTTATTTTAAAGGAAAACCATGTTTTTTATAAAACTATAAAAGCTAAAAAAATAGTTTTTGCCACTGGCTATGGTTTAAAAAGTAATCCATATTTTAATTATTTGCCACTAAATGGAACAAAAGGAGAGCTTTTAACTATAAAAGCGCCAGAGTTAAAGGAAAGTAACGTAATAAAATCATCGGTATTTATTATTCCTTTAGGAAAAGATTTATACCGTGTAGGGGCAACCTATAAGTGGAAAGATAAGACCAATACTCCAACTGAGGAGGCAAAAGAAGAGTTATTACAAAAACTAGATACTTTTTTAAAATGCGATTATGAGGTTGTAAATCATGTTGCGGGCATTAGGCCAACCGTTGCAGATAGGAGACCTTTATTAGGAAGGCATCCAGAACATGCTAATATGTATGTTTTAAATGGATTTGGTTCTAGAGGAGTAATGATTTCTCCTTATGCATCAAACTTATTATTGGAATATATAGAAAGTAATAAGGCATTACCAGCCGAAATTGATATTTCTAGATTTACAAAAAAATACTATAAACCACTTTAGCTTATTTTTTTCTTTGCAGTTGCATCATATTTTATAAAAAGATTAATCCATATATTTCTAGACAGGCGCATTATAATTGGCATAAAAACAACCAAAGTACCCATTATAATAAAAAAGCTGTTTAAAAGTGTAGTTTGGATAAAAAATCTAGAGATAATAAAAGCTGCTACAGCAAAGGCAATACCAACACCATAACTTACATACATAGCGCCATAAAAAAAGGAAGGTTCTATTTTATATTTGGTGTTACAATGCGAGCAACATTCCTGCATTTTTAAAACATTACCTAAATGGAAAGGGTTTTTGTCTAAATACATGCTTTCTTCATGACATTTAGGACAAGTTCCTGTTAAAATACTGTAGAGTTTGTTTCCTTTTTTTAACATTTGCAAAATGTTTTTACAAAAGTACAAGAATGTGTACTATTTAATATATAAATCAATTATAAAAAATGCTTAATATCCATAACCTTTCTGTTTCTTTTGGAGGCGAATATTTATTTCAAGAAATATCTTTTAGATTAAATGGAGGTAACCGAGTTGGGTTAGTAGGAAAAAATGGGGCAGGAAAATCTACCTTACTTAAATTACTCTCTAAAGATATGCCAATAGACTCTGGTACTATTGCAATAGAGAAAGATATTAAAATAGGTTTTTTAAGACAGGATATAGATTTTGTATTGGGTAGAACGGTATTAGAAGAGTCTTACCAAGCATTTGAAGAAATAAAAGCATTAGAGCTTAAGTTAGATGAAATAAACCACCAATTAGCAGAACGTACAGATTATGAAAGCGAAAGCTATAACCAACTTATAGTAGATTTAAGTGATGCTACACATCATTATGAGATATTAGGAGGTTATAATTACCAGGGAGAAACCGAAAAAATTCTACAAGGTTTAGGTTTTAAACGTGAAGATTTTGATAAAAAAACAGAAACATTCTCTGGAGGTTGGCGTATGCGTATTGAACTTGCCAAGTTATTACTGCAAAGTAATGATGTGTTGTTACTAGATGAGCCTACCAACCACTTAGATATTGAATCTATTATATGGTTGGAGCAATTTTTAAATAATTACTCAGGGGCCGTAGTTATAGTTTCGCACGATAAAATGTTTTTAGATAATGTAACGAATAGGACTATAGAAATTTCTTTAGGTAGAATATATGATTATAATAAACCGTATACAGAGTATTTAGTCTTAAGACAAGAAATTAGAGATCAGCAATTAAGTATTCAGAAAAACCAGGATAAAGAAATACAGCAAGCGGAAAGGCTTATAGAAAAGTTTAGAGCAAAATCTACAAAAGCATCCATGGCACAGTCCCTAATGAAGAAGTTAGATAAAATGGACCGTATAGAGGTAGATGAGGATGATAATAGTGTTATGAATTTACGTTTTCCTATATCTATAACTCCAGGGAAAGTTGTAGTAGAGATAGAAGATTTGGCAAAAAGCTATGGAGAAAAACAAGTTTTAGAAAATATAAACTTGCTAATAGAAAGAAATAGCAAGACCGCTTTTGTTGGGCAAAACGGCCAAGGAAAATCTACTTTAGCAAAAATAATGGTTGGCGATATTACGTATGATGGGCATTTAAAACTAGGGCATAATGTGCAAATAGGATATTTTGCGCAAAACCAAGCGGAGTATTTAGATGGTAATAAAACCATATTAGATACTATGATAGATGCCGCCAATGAAAAGAATAGAAGTAAAGTTCGAGATATTTTGGGTTCTTTTCTTTTTCGTGGAGACGATGTGGAAAAATATGTGAAAGTACTTTCTGGGGGCGAGCGTAACAGGTTAGCATTGGCAAAAATGTTATTGCAACCGTTTAATGTTTTGGTGATGGATGAACCAACAAACCACTTAGACATTAAATCTAAAAATGTATTAAAACAAGCGTTACAAAATTTTGAAGGTACTTTAATATTAGTATCTCACGATAGAGATTTTCTACAAGGCTTAACCAATAGTGTATATGAGTTTAAGGATAAGCGTATAAGAGAGTATCTTGGAGATGTAGACTATTATCTAGAGCAGCGTAAAGAAGAGAATTTTAGAAATATAGAAAAAAAAGAAACCAACCCTAAGAAAAAAGAAGTGGTTTCTAAGAATACAAATGACTTTCAATATCAGAAAAAAGTTAAATCATTAAAGAACAAATTAAGTTCTGTAGAAAGTAAAATAGCTAGTTTAGAAAAGGAGATTGCAGAAATTGACCATTCCTTATTAATGAATTATGATGAAACTATAGCAAAGCCTAATTTTTTTGATGGGTATGAAAAAAAGAAAAAATCTTTAGAAGATTTAATGCAGAACTGGGAAAATTTAACCACAGAGTTAGAAGAAATAAGCTAAACATAATAAAATACAAAGGTAGTAAAATTCCTACACCACAAAAAAACGAGTCTACACAACAAAATACAGTAGTTCACCGATTTTTTTTGATTTTTAGCTGTTAATACTTCATATTTGTAAGGCAATTCTTAATCATCAGTATTTAATTATTGTTTAGATTTACAAGAAGCGAAAAAAAATAGATATGAAAAAAGGATTATATATTTTATTTCTGGCATTTATAACTTCAAATTTAATGTTAGCTAAAGTTTCTAAAAAAGAAAAAAAGGCGTTATTAGATTTGTATGAAAGTACAAACGGAGCGCATTGGATTAAAAAATGGGATTTAAATGCACCGGTATCTTCATGGTATGGAGTTACTGTAGAAGGTAATCATGTAGTAGAAATTAGTTTATTTAGGAATAATCTAATGGGGCATCTTCCAACGAGTATTGGTAAGCTAACTTTTTTAACAAAATTAAATCTTGCTTTTAATTCTATTACAGGAGAAATTCCAAAAGAAATAGTGTTTTTAGAAAATTTAGAGACATTAAAATTAGAGATGAACCGTATAAAAGGAGATTTACCTAAGCAATTAGGAAATTTAGCAGGTTTACAGGAATTAACAATGTTTAATAATTTTATTAGTGGTAAAATTCCAGAGAGTATTGGACAAATGGCAAGTTTAAAAGTATTAAACTTATCTAGTAATAATTTAAGAGGAGAAATTCCAAATTCATTAGGAAGTTTAGAAGACTTAGAAGTTTTAGGTCTTTTTGAAAACTCTTTATATGGTTCTATCCCAAATGAAATGGGGAACTTAAGTAAACTTAAAGAATTAGTTTTAGCAAATAACCAATTAAATGGGGCTATACCAGAAGAATTTGGTCAATTAGCAAGTTTAGAAGTACTGCAAATCCAGAATAATGAATTTAATTCTTTTAAGAATTTACAAATGATGGATAGTAAACAGTTTTTGGTTTTTGACTATGATAAAGATGAAGAAAATTTAGAATTTAAAGATTTAAACTTTAGTAAGTCTAGAATGGCAGATACAAAGTTTAATGATGAGGATTAAAAATAATTTTAGTTAGTTTGGTTAATGGTGGGGGTGTGTGGTGCACCCCTTTTTTTATTTAGTATTGTTAAATCAATAAAAATAATGTAAAATTTATCAGAAAACTATATATTTTACGTTAGTAGTATATTAATGTAGTTTAGTAATTGCCCTATCCTAAAAACAGATTTGCAATTTTTCATTCTATATTTAAACCAACCTACTAATAGTCTATATTATGAAACGAATTTTTTCCCCGATAAAGGTTCTTTTATTTTTATTTTTTACGAGTGCTATATATGCTCAGATTCCAAAAGCAGAAAAAGCCGCATTACTAAGTTTATATAATGCTACAAACGGTGAAGGTTGGACAAATACTTGGAATTTAAATGACCAAGTTATTACATGGTATGGAGTGCAAGTAGAAAATAACCACGTTATTTCTATAAATCTACATAGAAATAATTTAGATGGTAAACTTCCAAAAGGCATTAAAGGATTAAAGCACATAGAAAAATTAAATTTAGCTTTTAATAATTTACATGGAACAATACCAAATGAAATAACAGATTTAGAAAATCTTAAAATCCTAAAACTTGAAATGAATAGTTTAAAAGGGAATTTACCTAAAGACTATTCTAAATGGAATAAATTAAAAGAATTAACCCTTTTTAATAATAAATTAGAAGGCAAAATTCCAAGTGGAATAGGAGCTTTAGTAAATTTAGAATTACTTAATTTATCTAGTAACTATCTTACAGGAAATTTACCAAAAGCAATAGAGTCTCTTACAAAATTAGAACAGTTAGAACTTTTTGGAAATAAATTTTCTGGACAAATAAGTATAGATTTAGGAAAATTATCTGTTTTAACATCGTTAGTTTTAGCGTATAATAATTTTGATGGTGTAGCTCCAGAAAGTTTAAAAGATTTAACAAAATTAAAATTTGTTCAAATTCAAGGAAATAATTTTAGTTCTTTTAGAGGCTTAAATCATATGCAAAGTGAAACACTATTAACTTTTGATAGTGATAATGATGCTTTAAACCTTAAATATAATAACCCAAGATTTTCATTTTCTCGTTTAGCAGATACTAAATACGAAGACAAAAGAATTAAAGAATAATTTTTAATTAATAAAGAGTTAGAAAAGGGATGCTAATTAGCATCCCTTTTCTGTTTTCTAAAATGTCTTAGGATTTTTTTAACATTAGTTGTGTATGCAACTAAATAGTTTTGTGTTAGTTTCGTAGCATGAAATTTTCAGAAGATTTTGTGGATTTTGAAAACGCGATAATTCCATGGTTAGGAAAAACAGCTAAGATTGTTGATTACTATTTCCAGGAAGATTTAAAAAAACACAATTTAGATTTAAGTAAAGAACAAGTGATTGTTTTAAAAAAACTGCATCAAAAAAACGGGTTAAATCAAAATGAGTTAGCTTTTTTAACCCTCAGAAATAAATCTACCTTAACGAGATTGCTTTCTAAAATGGAAGCAAAAAATTATATAAAGAGAAAAAGGAGTAACGAGGATAAGAGAATAAGCCATGTTTTTTTAACTGATGAAGGTAGAGCAGTTTATAAAAAAACAATCCCTGTTTTAAAAAATTGTATTTCATTTTTAGAAAACGGTATTTCTGCAGAGGAAAAACAAATTGCTATTAAAATTTTAAAGAAAATTCAATATAATATTACATTACAAAAGGAGCCTTTATAACAACCAACTATGAGAAAAATAATTTTATCTGTAATAGGAGTTCTGCTAATTGTTGGTGCATTTTTTCTTGCGCAAACGCTTATAGCGAACAAAACAAAACCTAAGCCTAAAGTAGAAAAGGTAGTAAAAACTGTTTTTGTACAAAAAGCAAAGAATAAAACAATACCAATTATAATACCTGCTAATGGAAATTTAATAGCAAAAAGGAGGGTAGATATTTATGCAGAAGTTCAAGGCGTTTTTAAAACTGGAAACAAACTTTTTAAAGCAGGAACTGTATACCGTAATGGAGAAACTATTATAAACATAGATAACGCGGAATATATTGCTTCTGTAAAATCTGCTAAAAGTAATTTGTATAACCAAATTACTTCTATAATGCCAGATCTTCGTTTAGATTATCCAGAAATTTATCCTAAATGGCAATCTTACTTAGCGAGTTTTGATATAGATAAAACTACACCAAAATTGCCAGAAATGAATTCCGAAAAAGAGAAGTTTTTTATTTCTGGGAGAGGTGTTTTAACGAGTTATTATAATGTCAAAAATTTAGAGCAAAGATTGTCTAAATATAGAATAGTAGCTCCTTTTAAAGGAGTAGTAACAGAAGCTTTAGTAACCGAAGGAACTTTAGTTAGATCTGGGCAAAAATTAGGAGAATTTATTAATACAGATGTTTATGAGTTAGAAGTTTCTATTAGTAAAGAATATAGTGATTTACTAAATATAAACGAAAAAGTAACACTTAGTAATTTAGATAAAACACAAACGTATATAGGAAAAGTAGTAAGAGTTAATGGTAGGGTAGATGTAGCTTCGCAAACCATAAAAGCTTTTATAGAAATAAAAGATAGCAGCTTAAAAGAAGGTATGTACTTAGAGGCTAATCTTAATGCAAAAGCAGAAGAAAATGCTATAGAAATAGACCGAAGTTTACTTTTAGAAGGAGACAAAATATACATTGTAAAAGATTCAATTTTAGATGTTATAGATGTAAATCCTATATATTTTTCTGATAAGAAAGTAGTACTAAAACAAGTTCCAGATGAAGCAGTAATTTTAGCAAAACCTGTAGTAGGTTCTTATGCAGGAATGGCGGTTAAAGTTTATAAAAAGAAGCAAGCTAAATCTAAGGAATAATGCGTAAAATAATTGAGTATTTTATAAAATACCATGTTGCCGTAAGTGTGTTAATTATTGCGGTAACTGTTTTTGGTATTGCAGGAGCAATTACTTTAAAGTCTTCTTTTTTTCCATTAACAGATTCTAAAAACATATCTATTAATATAACCTACCCTGGAGCATCTCCGCAAGAGATAGAAGAGGGTATTGTCTTAAAAATTGAAGATAATCTAAAAGGTTTAGAAGGGGTGGATCGTGTAACATCAACCTCTAAGGAAAATAGTGGAAATATAAATGTAGAAATAGAAAAAGGTAGAGATATAGATTTTATGCTCTTAGAAGTAAAAAATGCTGTAGATCGTGTGCCAACCTTTCCAACAGGTATGGAACCTTTAATTGTATCTAAATTAGAAGCTATAAGACAAACTATTGGTTTTGCAGTAAGCGGAGACAAAGTCCCTTTGGCTACTTTAAAACAAATAGGAAGAGAAATAGAAAATGATATTAGAGCAATTGATGGTATATCACAAATAACTATTACAGGTTATCCGGATGAAGAAATAGAAATTGCTGTAGATGAAAATAGTTTGCTGGCATATAGCATCTCTTTTTCCGAGGTTGCGCAAGCTGTTAGTAATGCCAACATTCTTGTTACTGGAGGAAATATAAAAACAGATGCGGAAGAATACTTAATACGAGCTAATAATAGAGCATATTATGGAGATGAACTTTCTAATTTAATTGTAAAGGCAGATGCTTTTGGGAGAACAATTAGATTAAAAGATGTAGCTATACTAAGAGATCGTTTTGCAGAAACTCCAAATGGGTCTTATTTTAATGGAAATTTAGCAGTAAATATTAGTATAACAAGTACAAATACGGAAGATTTAATAGACTCTGCCGAAAAAGTTAAAGTGTATATAGAAACCTTTAACCAGAAGCACAATAACATACAATTAAACGTTGTAAGCGATCAATCTAAAACGTTAACGCAAAGAACAGAGTTACTTACAGAAAATGCAGTAATGGGAATGCTATTGGTACTCATTTTTTTATCCCTATTCTTAAATACTAGATTGGCATTTTGGGTAGCATTTGGTTTACCAATTTCTTTTTTAGGAATGTTTGTTTTTGCAGGCTTTTTTGATGTTACAATAAACGTGTTGTCTCTTTTTGGGATGATTATTGTTATTGGTATTTTAGTAGATGACGGTATTGTAATAGCGGAAAATATTTACCAACATTATGAAAAAGGAAAATCTCCAGTACAAGCAGCAATAGATGGTACTTTAGAAGTAATTCCTCCTATAGTATCTGCAATTATTACTACTATTTTGGCGTTTTCTATTTTTCTTTTTTTAGATGGTAGAATAGGAGAGTTTTTTGGAGAAGTATCTGTTATTGTAATACTTACCCTTGTAGTTTCTTTAGTAGAAGCTTTAATTATATTGCCCGCCCATTTAGCCCATTCTAAAGCGTTAAAGCCCATGGCTAAAAAGCCAAAAACGCGGATTGGGCAAGCATTTGCAAGGTTAAGGGTTATTAATGAGATGGGAGATCGTTTCATGAAATGGATGCGAGACAACATGTACAGTCCTTTGCTTAAGTTTTCAATGGAATATAAATTATTAACCTTTGCAATCTTTGCAGCAACCCTAATTTTAACTTTGGGTTCTGTTGGTGGTGGAACAATTAGAACTGCTTTCTTCCCTAGAATTGCTAGTGATAGAATAGACGTAAAGTTGTTAATGCCAAACGGGACAAATGAAAAAGTTACCGATTCTATAATTTCTCTAATAGAAGAAAAAGCTGCAATTGTAAATAAGAATTTATCAGAAGAATACCTTAACGGGCAAGATAAAATGCTTTTCGAGAATATGATTAAAAGGTTAGGGCCAGGGTCTTCCTCTGCAACCTTAACAATTAATCTGCTTCCAGGAGAAGAAAGGCCAGATGCAATACGAGCAGATATGGTGACCGGAAACTTAAGAAAGCTTGTAGGGCCAGTAATAGGAGTAGAAAGTTTAGTATATGGTTCTGGAGGTAATTTTGGAGGTTCTCCTGTAGCAGTATCGCTTTTAAGTAATAATATAAAAGAATTAAAAGCTGCTAAAAAGGAATTAAAGGACGCACTTATAAATAATGCCAATCTAAAAGATATTGCAGATAATGACCCAGAAGGAATAAAAGAAATACGATTAGAGCTTAAAGAAAATGCGTATTTATTAGGGTTAAATCTAAGAGATATTATGTCTCAGGTAAGAGCTGGTTTTTTTGGCGTACAAGCACAGCGTTTTCAAAGAGGGCAAGATGAAATTCGTGTTTGGGTTAGGTATGATAGGGATAATAGATCATCAATAACAAACCTAGATGAAATGCGAATTGTTACACCTAGTGGTAGTCGTGTTCCTTTAAAAGAAATTGCAAACTATGTTATAGAACGTGGCGATGTGGCAATTAATAGGTTAGAAGGTCGTAGAGAAATACAAGTGTCTGCAGATTTAGTTAATGAAAAAGAAACTAGTGGTACAGATATTATGGAAGATATTCAAAAGAATATTATGCCAGATATTGTTTCTAAATACCCTACGGTCTCCCCATTATACGAAGGGCAAAATAGAGAAGCTGGTAAAATGTTAGATTCTTTAACATCAGTAGGCATTACGGTGTTAGTTTTAATATATATAACAATAGCTTTTACCTTTAGGAGCTTTAGTCAGCCTTTAATGTTATTACTTCTAGTTCCTTTTAGTTTAACAGCTGTAGCTTGGGGACATTGGATTCATGATTTTCCTGTAAACATTTTATCTATGTTGGGTATTATTGCTTTAATAGGTATTATGGTGAATGATGGCTTAGTGTTAATAGGTAAATTTAATAGTAACCTTAGAGAAGGAATGGCTTTTGACGATGCTTTGTTTGATGCTGGAAAATCTCGTTTTAGAGCCATATTTTTAACATCGGTTACTACAATTGCTGGTCTAGCACCTTTAATGTTAGAAACTAGTAGGCAAGCACAATTCTTAAAGCCAATGGCAATTTCTATAGCTTATGGTATTGGATTTGCAACCGTATTAACCCTTGTAATGTTACCAATATTCTTATCCTTTAGTAATAAATTAAAAGTTAGCACTAAATGGTTAGCAACAGGTAATAAAGTCTCTAAAGAAGAAGTAGAGAGTACAATAAAAGAACAAAAAGAGCAAGAACATAATTCTTAACGTAGTGTATGTTTTTGTATTTAGATGATATTAAAAAGATGAAAAAAGTAAGTATAATTTTTATTATTCTTAGTGTATATTTTCCTTTAGAAATAATAGGACAAGAAAATATATTAGCAAAAGAAGATGCAGTTTCTATAGCCCTAGAAAATAACTATGGTATTAAAATGGCAAAAAACAGAGCCGAAATTGCTAAGAATAACAAAAGCGTTCTTAATTCAGGATATTTACCAACACTTACAGGAAATGCTGGAGCTAATTATAATGATTTAATAAATAGTACCACAGAATACCCTGGTCAGTTTGAAACCGACGGAACACCAAGGGCAGATATTGTAATTAGAGATGCAGAATCTCAGACCTATAATGCAGGTATAGCAATTAATTACACTCTTTTTGATGGTTTAGGTCGTTTTTACAATTATAAGAGATTAAAAGAGCAACACGCCTTAAGTGAATTACAGGCAAGAGAAACTATAGAAAACACAGTAATACAATTGTTTAGTGTGTATTATGAGGTAGCAAGGTTAGAAGAAAATAAAAAAGTTTTAGAACAAGCGCTAAAAATTTCTAAGCAAAGAATTACAAGAGAAGAATACGGTTTTGAATATGGGCAAAGTACTAAGTTAGATGTATTAAATGCGCAAGTAGATGTTACCAATGATAGTATAAATGTAATGACTACAAAACAATCTTTGTACAATGCAAAGAGAGATTTAAATGTAGTTCTTAATCAAGATCTAAACGCTTTTTATATGGTAGACACTTTAATCCAATTTTTACCTAAGCTGCAATTAGAAGAATATATAAAAAAGGCTCAGGAAAATAATATTAACTTATTAATTGTAAATAAAGGGCTAAAAATTAATGACTATGATATTAAGGTTAATAAATCTGGATATTTACCAACCGTAGGTTTAACAGGTTCTTACGGGTGGAATTTAAATCAAAGTGCACCTTCTTCATTTATTCCAGGACAAGTATTTCCAGGAACCAATAGGACTTCAGATAATATAGCATTAGGAGCAAGTTTATCTTGGAATCTTTTTGATGGTGGAGGAACTACGGTTAGAGTTAAAAATGCTAAAATAGCACAGCAAAATCAAGCACTTTTAGAAAAACAAATAACTTTAGAAGTTAATAGAGATATTGAAAATGCACTAGGAATTTATGAAAACCGACTGCGAATATTTAAAATTCAAGAACAAAATGTAATTACAAATCAAAATAATTTTGAGCGCTCTAAAGAACAATTTCAATTAGGAAGAATAACATCTATAGAATTTAGACAAGCACAGATTAATTTATTAAATGCGCAGACCAATAAAAATTTAGCAAAGTATGATGCAAAATTATCTGAATTACAATTACTACAATTAACAGGACAGCTTTTAAATGTTCCTTTTTAATTATACATTATGTTAGAGCATTTTTTTCAATGCCCGCATTGCTGGGAAGAGATTTCCATGCTATTAGATTCATCTATAAGCAGCCAAACATATGTAGAAGATTGTGAAGTGTGTTGTAACCCTATTGAAATAAAACCTCTATTTTTAAATAAAGAACTACAAGGCTTTATTGCAAATAGTATAGAGCAGTAAACTACCTCGGGGCAAGCCCACGAGGCATTTATTTGGAAACAAATTTTAATTTCGAGGCAAGCCTCGGAGCATTTAAATCTCTATTATCGAGTAAACAAATATTTTTAATCCATTATTTTTATTTTACCACCAAACATTTTGTTTTTTTCAATGTTTTTAGGGTTACCATAAATATAAATATAGCCTCCAGCTTTTACTTTTGCTTCTACATTGTTACTAGCTTTAACATCTGCTCTTCCGCCTGCCATAACAACTACATTAGTGTCTTTTGTGTCTAAGTTTTTGTTAAATGCTTTGCCACCTGTGTTTACAGTAATTTCTTGTTTGTTAGCATTTCCAGAAAGTGTAATTTCACTGCCAGAGATAGATTTTATATACACACTTTCCAAGTTTACTTTTAAATCTACCTTCCCTCCTTCTTGGCCTTTTATTTGGGCATAATTCCCTTTAAAAGTCTCCTCAGAAGTAACTTTAGCATTCTCATTAGCATCTATTAAACTAAGGCTTTCAGTGTAGTATAAAGTTGCTTTTGCTTCCCCGCCATCAAGAAAATTATCAAATTCCATACGCACTTTTAATAATCCATCTTTGTTAGATATGCTTACTTCATCTTTATCATCACCAGTAATTACTATTTTATTTTCATTGCTTTTTACTAGAGTTACAATTATGCGATCATAAACTTTTAGTTGGGTAAACTTTTTTAAATCTTTGGTATTTTTTCTTTGAGCAGTAACTGTAAAAGTAATAAGTGTAATTAAAAATAGGCTTAAAATATTTTTCATTTTATTCTTCATTTAGGTTCTTAATAGTGAGTAATTGCAAATTGTGTTCCAATATTTACAAGCGCTCTATAAAAGAAGTAGAATACCAAATTTACAATTTATTAAAGTAGATTTAATTTATGTGGGAATATTAACAAATTTTTAAAAAACATGTTATAAAAAATAAGCCCCAGAAGTATATAATTTCTGAGGCTTTTCCAATTATTTGTGATGGCAGAAGGATTCGAACCTTCGACCGCCTGCTTAGAAGGCAGGTGCTCTATCCAGCTGAGCTATGCCACCATGCTTTAAATGGTGCGGCGAAGGTAATAAAAATATAGATTTTTAAAAGAAAATTTATTAAATAATTTGTCCTTTTTTTTAAGTTATGTGTTAATAAACTTTAAAAAACCTTAAGTATTTGATAATTAGAAAATTAAACACTTTTACTTGTGGAAAATACATTTGTCTATAATTAGATTTTATTTTTCTAATAATAAAGAGTACAAATATTATAGTTTTATAAAAGGCATTTTAGAGTTAAAATTAACATTAAAAGGGGTCTTCTATTTCTTTTTTAATGGTTTTACCCTCTTATCATATCCTTTTCGGAGGTTTTGCTCTACAACTCATAAATTTAATAGCATAATTTTCTTACATTTACTAGGCGTGTTTCGCTTTAAAAGGTAAGTATGATTCAAACAAAGAGCAATATTTCAAATTGGTTAGGAAATCTTGATGGAGGTGCTACAATAGATGAATTTTTTTTTGATGGTCTTTGGGGAATAAATCTTGCCGTTTCAGAAGATTTTTGGTTTAGTCAAAAATTTTGGAACACTTTAGAGTATACATCAGAAGAAGTATTTACTACTAAAAAAACCTTACATTCTATCCTTCATAAGGAAGATATAGAATATTTTATTTCTGCTTGTAATAATATTAAAAATAATTCTAATGCTCTTAATTGCACTGTAAGATTTTATGCCAAAAGCGGAATTATTTGGATGAAGTTGAGAGGGAAAATAATAAATCAAGAAGAAGGGAATTGTAAAATAGTAGGTTCTGCAATTTCTGTAAGTGATATTAAAGAAAAAACGCAAATCCTAGAGCGTAAAGTACAGTATTATAAAAATGTTATTGGAGGAGGTAAGGTTGCAATTTGGGAACTTAACTTTAATACTGGTTTAGTAGAAATTAATGAAAGATATTCCGAAATAATTGGTTATTCTGTTTCTGAATTACAACCTTTAACAAAAGGTTTTTGGGTAAATCTGGTACACCCTGATGATAAAAGCCTTATTGATAAAACTTATTTTTCCGTATTAGAAGATAAAGGTTCTTTTGAGATTGAATTTAGACTAAAACATAAAAAAGGACATTGGGTTTGGGTTTTAAGTTCTGGAAAGTTAACAGACATTAATCAGGATGGGTCAGGAAAATTAGCATCTGGCTTTTTATATGATATTACTTCTAAGAAAAAAGGCGAATTACTTCTTTTAGATTATTCTAATATTATTAAAAGAATAAATCATGTTGCAAAAATTGGAATATGGGAGGTAAATATTAATTATAATAAAATACTTGAATCTTCCATATCTATAGACGAGAGTTTTAAAAAACTAACAGAGATTCCAAAAGATTTTCATCCAACGCTTAGTAAAGCTATAAATTTAATAAAAGGAAAAGAAAACAAAAAGGAGCATAAGGCTGTTATTGAGAGAGCAATTAAATATGGCGAGGACTATGATGTTATTTACCCAATAGTAACAAGAGTAACGAAGAAAACAAAATGGGTTAGGGTAATAGGGATATCTGAATATGAAAATGGGAAATGTAACCGTTTATTTGGTTTTTTATTAGATGTTGATAAGGAAACAAGATTATCTCAAACCTTAGCATTTAAAGAAGAAGAGATTAGGCAAACCTTTGATCAGGCTGCCATAGGAATGGGGGTTGTAGATTTAGAAAATAATTTAAAAGAAGCCAATAATAGTCTTGTTAATATATTTGAGTATACTAAAGAAGAGGCTTATAAAGTACCTTATGAGAATATAATACATCCTGAGGATTATAATATTACAATGCCATTGATTCAGGAAGTAATACAAGGAAGGCGAAATTTTTTCTCTAGAGAGGTAAGAGGGGTTACCAAATTTGGAAAAGAAATATGGGTGTTTATGAATTTGTCGGCAATAAAGAATGACAAAGGAGAACTTATACATTTATTAATCCAAATGTTAGATGTAACAGAAAAAAAGGAAACAGAAATTAAATTAGCCGATTACTCTAATTTAATGAAACGTATAAATACTGCTGCTAAAATAGGTATATGGGAGTTAAATTTAGAAAATAATGAAGTTTATTGGGATACTAACATAAAAAAAATGCTTGGGGTGCCAGCAGATTATACCGCAACATTAGAGGATGATATATCTTATTTTAAAGAAGGGTATTCTAGAGATACAATTGCACTTGCGGTTAAAAATGCTTTAGAAAATGGAGCAGGTTTTGATGTTTTCTTAGAAGTCTTTTCTAAATCAAGAAATAAGTACATATGGACAAGAACCACAGGTATTGTAGAATTTACTAATGGCGTTTGTACTCGTTTATATGGTTTTTTCCAAGATGTAGATAAAGAGACTAGAGTTTCCAAAGAATTAGCTCTAAAAGAAAAAGAGCTAAGACACAATTTTGACCAATCTGCAATGGGAATGGCTTTTATAAATTTAGAGGGAAAGCCAGAAAGAGTAAATAAAGCTTTGCTTAATATTACAGGTTTTTCAGAAAAAGATTTTTACAATAAGTTTTCTTTTGGATCCCTAGCACATCCAAAGGATAAGGAAAAAGCTAAATTAATGTTCAAGAGGGTTTCAAGTGGGGCGCTTAATTCTGTTCAAGAAGAGATTAGATGTGTTCATAAAAAAGGACATATTATATGGTTAAACATTATTGCTTCTTCTATTAAAAATGATGAAGGAGAAATAATACATTTTTTTACCCAAAATCAAGACATAACAGAGAAAAAAGAAACAGCTTTAAAGTTAGCAGATTTTTCTAACCTTATGTCTAGAATAAATATAACAGCTAAAATAGGGATTTGGGAAATAGATTTAAAAACACATGAAATTTTTTGGGATGATACTATAAAAAAAATATTAGGTGTGCCATTGAATTATATGGCAAGTATTCAAAAGGATATAAATTTTTATAAAGAGGGTTATTCCAGGGAAACCTTTAGAGAGGTGTTAAATAATGCAATGAATATAGGGAAGGGTTTTAATGTGGTTTTAGAGGCTAAAAATGTATCCCGAAATGAATATTTATGGACTCGTACCACAGGAATAGTAGAATTTAAAAATGGGAGCTGTAACCGTTTATATGGTTTTTTTCAAGATGTAGATACTGAAACTAAAAACTCTAAAGAACTTTCAATAAAAGAAGAAGAACTTCGTAACACTTTTAATCAAGCATATATAGGAATGGCATTTATTGGACCAGATAGTAAAGTGCTAAAAGTAAATACCTCGCTAATTAAAATCTTTGGGTATTCAAAAGAAGAAATGTATAATTTTTCTTATGGAGCATTAGCTCACCCAGAAGACAAATCCAAAACTAAATTATTATTAGATGAAATTTTATTAAAAAAACAAGATGCAGTAAAAGGAGAAATTAGAGCTATTCATAAAAAAGGACATATAGTTTGGGTTACTATTGTAATTTCTGCCGTAAAGAATGATAGAGGAGAGTTGTTACATATGTTATTGCAAATTCAAGATGTAACAAAAACAAAATCCCTAACAGAAAATTTAAAAGAACATAATAATCGTCTAGTAAATTTTGCACATATTGTTTCTCATAATTTGCGGTCGCACGCTAGTAATATATCTATGCTTTTAGATTTAACTAGCAAGGATTATCCTAAGTTAATGGAGAACGATTTTCTTAAAAATATAAAAATAGTATCCGATAATATGAATGATACTATTTATGATCTAAATAAAATTGTAGAAATAAAATCTAACATTAGTGCAAGTTTGTCTTCTTATAAACTTATAGATTTTGTAAACAAATCCATTCAAAATATTAATTCATTAATAAAAGAAGCAAATGCAAAAATAGTTATAGATGTTCCCAAAGACGTATCTGTATTGGCAATACAGGCTTATTTAGAAAGTATTGTACTTAATTTAATTACAAATGCGGTGAAGTATAGAATGCCAGATCGCCGGTTAAAAATATATATTAACGCAAAGATAGAGTGGGACAATGTAATTTTTAGTATAGAAGACAATGGCTTAGGAATAAATTTAAATAAGCATGGTGATAAACTGTTTGGATTATATAAAGTTTTTCATGCTCATAAAGATGCCAAAGGAATTGGGTTATTTCTTGTTAAGAACCAACTAGAGGCAATGGGAGGAAAAATTAAAGTAGAAAGTAAAGAGCATATAGGAACCAAGTTTACAACATATTTTAAAATAGGATGAGTATAGAAACCATTTGTATAATAGATGATGATCCAATTTTTATTTTTGGAACCAAGATTTTATTAAATAACAATGAATTTTGCGATACAATATTAGTTAGCAATAATGGGCAAGAAGGGGTAGAGTGTTTAGAATCTTTTTTAAAAGAAAAAAATAAACTTCCAGAATTAATTTTCTTAGACTTAAATATGCCTGTTTTAGATGGCTGGGGGTTTTTAGATGCATTTAATGAATCTTATAAAGATGTAAATACAAAAATCTATATTCTAAGTTCTTCTATAGATTCTAGAGATATAGAACGTGCTAAACAATATTCTTTGGTAGAGGGTTTTATAGCTAAGCCTCTTACAGATAAGATTATTAAGAATTTAAAAATTAATTTTCAATCGTGACTGGAAAAGAATATTATAATACAATTACTACGATGTATTAATATATACTATAATATGCTTGTTGACTTTATAAAATAAGTAATTTTCAAGCATATTTTTTGCTTAATCAATAAATAACTATATATTTGGTAAACCAATTTGGTAAACCAATTTATAAATATGAAACAAATTCTCATTTTATCCGTATTATTTTTAGGAGTCTTAACTTCTTCTTGCTCAAAGAAAAAAGAAGGAAAATCTTTAGTGCATACTATAGAGGATTTTAATACGCTTGTAAA
Organism: Maribacter vaceletii; assembly: GCF_003634105.1. GTDB lineage: Bacteria > Bacteroidota > Bacteroidia > Flavobacteriales > Flavobacteriaceae > Maribacter_B > Maribacter_B vaceletii. The sequence goes on from NZ_RBIQ01000007.1 coordinate 1,684,421, forward strand.
AGAAGCTAAACCTGGTGATGTAATTACATTAGCAAATGGAGTTTGGAAAAATACAGAACTATTATTTGAAGCAAAAGGAACAGCAGAAAAACCAATTATTTTAACTGTAGAAGAAAAAGGAAAAGTTATTTTAGAAGGGGAGTCTAATTTAAGAATTGCTGGAGAACACTTAGTGGTAAGCGGTTTGGTTTTTAAAAATGGATATACACCAACAACTGAAGTTATCTCATTTAAAAAAGATAACAACACCCTATCTAGTAATTGTAGACTAACAGAATGCGTTATAGATAACTTTACTAACCCAGAGCGTCATGAGCCAGACACTTGGGTAGCAATTTATGGCAAAAATAATAGAGTAGATCACAATCATTTAGAGGGTAAATCTAACAGAGGAGTTACTATGATTGTTCGTTTAAACTCTAAAGAAAGTCAAGAAAATAACAATAAAATAGATCATAATTATTTTGGTCCAAGACCTAATTTAGGGTCTAATGGGGGGGAGACTTTAAGAATAGGAACTAGTCATTATTCTATGATTAATTCTAAAACCTTAGTAGAGGCTAACTACTTTGATAGATGTAATGGCGAACATGAAATTATATCTAATAAATCTAATCAAAACACCTATAAGGATAATGTTTTTTATGAGTGTACAGGTACATTAACCATGCGTCATGGAAATGAAACATTAGTAGATGGGAATGTATTTATAGGAAACAATAAGCCAAGTACAGGTGGTGTGCGCGTTATTAATGGGCAGCAAACTGTTGTTAATAATTATGGAGTAGGATTAACTGGTTACCGTTTTAGAGGTGCTTTTGTTATAATGAACGGAGTCCCAAATTCTCCTATAAATAGATATTTTCAAGTAGAAGATGCAAAAGTATCTAACAATACATTTATTAATTGCGATCATGTACAATTATGTGCTGGTAGTGATGCAGAGCGTAGTGCAGCTCCTATTAACTCAATAGTGAATAATAATATTTTTTATAATGAAAAGAAAGATAATTTATTCACCGTTTATGATGATATAAGTGGAATTACTTTTAAGGATAATATAATAAGCCCTAATGTTAAGACTATAGCAAAAGAAGGTTTTGAAAGTGTTTCTCTACAATTAGAAAAAAATAATGCAGGGTTATTAATGCCAGTAAATGCGCCAAAAAATGTTGGGGCAAAATTAAGAGAAACTATAGCTACTAAAGAAAATACTGGAGTAGCATGGTATTCTAAGGAAGATAAAAAGGTAGCGTTATCTTCTGGAAAAACTATTGAGGTTTCTAAGGAGTTAAATGCCTTGTATGAGGCTGTTAAAAATGCAAAAGCAGGAGATATTATAGAATTAAACACAGAAGGTCCTTATGCAGTTACTAAAACGGTTGCAATAGATAAGCCATTAACTATAAGAGGAAAATCTACAAATAAACCCATTATTCTATTTGAAAAGAAAAATTTATTTGAAATTAAAAATGGAGGAAGTTTAAAGGTAGAAAATGTAGTTTTTGATGGTGCCTCATCTCCAGATAGAACAGGTAACTCTGTAATAGCTACAAGTAAATATTCTATGACAGATAATTACAAACTTTTTGTAGAGAGTTGTGATTTTGTTAACCTAGATGTTAATCATTCTTTTGATGCTATTCGTGTATATAAAAATACGTTTGCAGATACTATAAGTATTAAAAACTCAAAATTTAAGACTATATCTGGTTCTGTTATGGCATTAGATAAAGAGACTGATGATATTGGTATTTATAATGTAGAATATGTAATACTTAAGAATAACACATTTACAGATGTAAAAGGAGCAGCATTAAGGTTGCATAGAGGAGGAAAAGATGAAAGTACTTTTGGACCATTTTTAGAAATAGATCATTGTGTTTTTGATAATGTAGGACAAGGGAAACGCAATAAATATAATGCTGCAATATCATTGTATGGAGTACAAGAAACAGACATAAAGAATAATATTTTTAAGAACAGTAAAGTTCTTAATATGCACCTTGTAGTTGGGGAGCCTCTTGTATCTGTTAGAAACAATAATTTTTATAAATCTATTGGAATAGAAGTTACGGGAGACCAAAAATATACTTTAGAAAATAATTGGAAATTAAAACCAGGTTTTAAAGAAGGAGAATATACTTTAGAAGAAGATTCTCCACTAATAAAAAAGGGAACCAATGCCTCTAATTTAGGGATTTTACCTAGCAAAATATAAATAATTTTAGATTTTATTATATGAGTTTAAAGTTCAAAAAAAATATAAGAATAGTAAAACCAGTTTTGGCTTTACTATTCTTTATTACAATTATATTTTGTAATGCTCAGGATAAAGTGGAGCACCCTAATTTAATTTTAACAAAAAAAGGGGTAGCATTAATTAAGAAAGAACTGGGTACTATTCCAATTTTTGATGCCACTTTACAAACAGTACAAAAAGAAGTAGATGCAGAAATTGCATTAGGAATTTTTACACCAACTCCAAAAGATTTTTCTGGAGGTTATACACACGAAAGACATAAGCGAAATTTTTTAATAGCACAGAAAGCAGGAGTGCTTTTTCAAATTACAGAAGATGAGAAGTATGCTATATACATTAAAAATATGTTGTTCCAGTATGAAGAAATGTATAAAAGTTTACCAATTCACCCTCAAGAAAGGTCATATGCAAGAGGAAAATTATTTTGGCAGTGTTTAAATGATTCTAATTGGTTGGTTTATGTTAGTCAGGCTTATGATTGCATATATGATTGGCTTAGTAAAAAGGAAAGAAAAAAATTAGAAAAAAACTTATTTAGGCCATTTGCAGATTTTATTTCTGTTGGTAATCCACAGTTTTATAATAGAGTACACAACCATAGTACATGGGGTAATGCTGCTGTTGGGATGATTGGCCTTGTAATGAATGATGATGATTTAATAAAAAGAGCTTTATATGGTATAAGTGAGTCTAATATAGATATGAATGCTAAAGATAATGATGGAGGTTTTTTATATACTGCAGGAAAAGCAGGTTTTTTAGCAAACTTAGAAGAACCTTTTTCTCCAGAAGGCTACTACACAGAAGGTCCTTATTACCAGAGATATGCAATGTATCCATTTTTAATTTTTGCACAAGGATTGCATAATGTAAAACCAGAGTTAAAAATCTTTGAGCATAAGGATAGCGTCTTATTAAAATCAGTTACAACCTTACTTAATTTAACAGATGCAGACGGAGAGTTTTTTCCTTTAAATGATGGGCAAAAAGGTATGTCTTATTATTCAAGAGAATTAGTTACTGCTGTAGATATTGCGTATCACTTTGGAGGTAATAATCCAGAATTACTTAGTGTGGCAGAAAAGCAAAATAGAGTAGTTTTAGATGATTCTGGTTTAGATATAGCTCTTGGTATAAAAGAAGGAAAAGTAAAACCATTTATTAAAAAATCTATTAATCTTAGAGATGGCGCCCAAGGAAAGCAAGGTGGTGTTGGTATTTTAAGATATGGAAATGAGGAATTAACGGCTGTATTTAAATATGCGGCACAAGGCCTTAGTCATGGCCATTATGATAAACTTTCTTATTCTTTATATGAAAAAGGAGATGAGGTTCTCCAAGATTATGGTTTAGCAAGGTTTGTAAATATAGAGCATAAAGGTGGTGGTAATTATTTAAAAGAAAATACTACCTGGGCAAAGCAAACAATTGCGCATAATACATTGGTACAGAATGAAACATCTCATTTTTCTGGAAAATATGAAATTGGTAGTAAACATCATTCAGAATTGTACTTTTTTAATGAAGATAACCCAGAATTACAAATTGTTAGTGCTAAAGAAAATAATGCATATCCAGGTACACAAATGCATAGAACTTTAGTAATGCTAAAAAGTGAGGATTATGAAAAACCAATACTACTAGATATTCTAAAAGTTAAATCGGCTCAAAAAAATCAATACGATTTGCCTTTTTATTATATGGGACAAGTAATGAAAACAAATTTTAAGTATTCCTCTTTCCCTACACTAAATCCATTAGGAGTAGATAATGGTTACCAACATTTATGGAAAGAAGCAGAAGGTGTCCCTAGCGAAAACAATAGTAAACTAATGTGGCTAAATAACGGTAAGTTTTATTCGCTTACTACAATAACAGAAGATACAGATGAATTAATATTCTCTAGATTAGGCGCTAATGATCCAGAATTTAATTTAAGAAGAGATGCTGGATTCCTAATTCGTAGGACAAATACACAAAATACACTTTTTGTTTCGGCAATAGAGCCACATGGTAATTATAGTCCCGTTTCAGAATTTGCAGTAAATGCATATAGTACTATTAAAGAAATAAAAGTAGTTTTAAATACAGCAGATTACACAGCTATTTCTGTAACTACTATAAATGGTGGTACTAAGCTGTTTATCATGGCAAATACAAATGCTTCAAAAGAGGCAAACCATAGTTTAAAAATTAACAACAAGAATTATACTTGGTTGGGAACTTATTATTATAATTAATTAAGCAAAAAAAAATGAAACGATTTAGTGAAAAATATGTAATTGCAAAAGAAATGCAATGGGAAGAACTTGGAGGAGGAGTATCAAGGAAATTCTTAGGGTACGATAATCAAATCATGATGGTAAGCGTAAAATTTGACAAAGGAGCATTAGGTGCTCCGCATCAACATTTTCATACACAAGCTACTTATTGTGTTTCAGGTAAATTTGAATTTGAAATAGATGGAGTAAAACAAATTGTAGAAGCAGGAGATGGGGTATATATTGAACCCAATTTATTACATAGTGCAGTTTGCTTGGAAGAAGGACAGTTGATTGATACATTTAGTCCTGTAAGAGAAGATTTCTTAACTGGTGATGGACCATCTTATTTTGGAGATAAAAAATAGTCTCTAAATAATAAAACCAATTTCCTTATAAGTGATAAATTTATGAAATAGAACTCTCGTTTTTTTAAATTAAGATCATTAGTCCCAATTATTAAAATTTGTGTAAGAAACACAGTATTACTAATTGGGATTTGTTTTTTTAAAACATCTTAGTAACAAACAACATTCCACAAGGTTAGAAACTAATTTAAAGTAAACCCCCTAATCTTTAACTTATGTAAACTATGTCCCTTTACGAACATGGTACTGTAACAGTAACAGATTTTTAGGTAAGCTGTCAGATTTCTGTAAAGATTGCAGATGCCCTTTAATTTTTAAATCAGTAGCGAAAAAAACATACTTATAGAAAATCAAAAAAGCCTTAATGTATTGATTATAAGAGAAGTGTTTTCAACTGGGCAACTAAAAAAAAATGGTTCAGACGCAGTAATAAAAAATGTAAGTTAATTACTACAATAAAAGTAGTTATTTAGTGTTTTTGTATTAGATTTGGTAAAAAACATCTTTTTGAATTATACAATTAACATAATTCACTTATAATATTGCGGTTTTTATAAAAATACAATGTAAATATTTGGAATATATTTTTTGTTAACAAAAAAATAACATATATTTGGTAAACCAATTTGGGAAACCAATTTGGTTTACCAAAAAATACTAACTTATTAAATCTAACAAAAACTCAAAAAACTATGAAAGCTATTCTCTTTTTAAAATAAAAAAAAGGATAGGTGCACGCCTATCCTTTTAGAACATTACCTCTTGTCGGAGGGAAGTAATACTTAAAACATGTAAACTATTAGGTAAACATGAATTTCTGCTAAATTAATAAAAATTCATTTGATTAAGTTGAAAAGCATTGTTCTATCATAAATAGTGGGTAATGAGACTTCTGTTCTCATAAATAAATGCTCTCATTAGCATTTTAGTTTAACATTATTAATATAATAAAATCAAAAATGAATTTAAAAACTAAACTAAGTTTAATTGCAATCTTGTTATTTAACATAACATTATTTGCACAAGACGGCTACGTACTATCTGGTACGGTTTCAGATGCGGACAATGTGCCAATTCCAGGTGCAAACGTTATTATTTTGGGTACTACAACAGGTACGGCAACAGACTTTGATGGTAATTTTCAAATTACAGTAAAAAGTGGGGATGAACTTCAGTTCTCTTATATTGGGTATGTAACAAAAAGCGTTTCAGTAACCGGCCAAGAAAGTTTAAATATGATTTTGGCAGAGGATGCTGCCCAGTTAGAGGAGGTTGTTGTTGTTGGTTATGGTACTCGTAAAAAATCACATTTAACAGGAGCGGTAGCAAAAATAGGTGGTGATGATGTTGCTGCAGTGCAGACTGCTCGTGTAGATGATGCATTGGCAGGTAAATTGCCCGGGGTTTTAATTCAAAATCAAGACGGTTCTCCAGGTGCAGCTCCAAAAATTCAAATTAGAGCAGCTTCCTCTATTTCAAGTGCATCTAATCCTTTAATAGTTGTAGATGGATATCCAATTTCTGGAGGTTTAGACACCGTTAACCCAAATGATATTCAAAGTTTAGAAGTTTTAAAAGATGCTGCTTCTGCTGCTATTTATGGTTCTAGAGGTGCAAATGGTGTTGTTTTAGTTACTACTAAAAAAGGGAAATCTGGTAAAGCTAAATTTAGCTATAATGCTTACACAAGTACATCAAGTAAGTATGCAGATAATATACTTATGAATGCTAGTGAGTGGGCTAATACTATAGAAACAAACGTAGCTAACGGTACTTTTGACATATCTAATGTAGATAATACATACCCAGGTATGTATGATTATAGATTAAATGCTCTTAAAAATTCACCTGGAGCTATAAGCCCAGAAGAGTGGCTTTTTCAAAATGGTAGTTCTACAAGTCATGATTTTAGTATGAGTGGAGGTAATGACGATGTTAATTATTTTGCCTCAATGGGATACCAAAATGCAGAAGGTGTTGTAAGAACGCAAGGGTATGAGAGATTAAATGCTCGTTTAAATGTAGACGCTAAATTAGGGGAGAAGTTTAAAAGTGGAGTAAGTTTTAATGGGTTTACTTCTAAGAGAGACATCTTGGGTCATGACATGAGAGATTTACTAAGAGCTTATGGTGTTCACCCTGTTTATCATACAGCAGAGTCTATTGCCTTTGTACAACAATTAGACCGTGATGCACAAGCGCTTGGACTTGCAGGAATGGATGCAGGTTATAGAGGTTCTGGTTATGAGGCTAGTAGTATTTATGAATTAGAGCCAGGTATGGCAGCACAAGATTGGCATTATGGTAGAGCGCAAAATGGAGGTAATGATGGTTTAGGTAGAAGGGATGCTAATGGTATTGGTGGTTCTGGTGATGCAGGTCCTGCAGCTAAGCTAGATAATACAGATGCTTGGGAAAAAACATTTTTTGGTAATGTTAGCGGGTATTTACAATACAGCATTATAGATGGTTTAAATTTAAAAACTGTTTTAGGAGGAGATTTAAGAGATACACAAGCATATTCTCATAGATTACTTGGGTTTGATTCTAGAGCTAGAGATTCTCAAACATATATGAATCAAACAGACCTTAAAGTATCTACAGTATTAAGTGAAACTACATTAAGTTATGCTAAAGTGATAGGTAATCATGATATATCTGCAGTTGCTGGTATAGAATACCAATCTACTTCAATAAGAGGAACAGCTTTGGCAGGATCAAATGTGCCAGATACGGCTATTCAAAATTTTAATCTTTTAGCACCTGCAGATATTGTTGTTACAGAGAGAGATGAGACTAGAGCAAGAGAAAGTATCTTCGGAAGAGTTAATTATGCTTATGATGATCGTTATTTAATATCTGCATCATTAAGAAGAGATGGTGATTCTCGTTTTGGAGCTAATAAAAGATATGAAACATTCCCTGCCATTTCTTTAGGTTGGAATGTACATAATGAATCGTTTTTAGAAGACAATGAAACGTTAAGCCAATTAAAATTAAGATTTAGTACAGGTTCTTTAGGGACAGCTTCTTTTTTAGGATCGTATGATTCTCAAAGTCTTTTACAAGCTGCACCAACAGCATTTGGTACAGGTTTTTTAATACCTGATAACGTACAAAATGATGATTTAACATGGCAAACGAACACAGAGACTAACTACGGTGTAGATTTAGGATTTTTTAATAATCGTTTAAGAATAGGTGTAGATTACTATACATCAGATATTGAAGATATTTTAATTAATCAAAGTGTTTCAGAAGTGTTAGGTACACCTTCTATAGTACTTAACTCAGGAGATGTAAGAAGCTCTGGTTTAGAGATTGAGCTAAATGCAAGTATCGTTAATAGCGAAAACTTTAGATGGAGTATGGGAGCTAACTTATCTACTGTAGAGACTGAAATTACAGACTTAGGTGGTTTAGATGAATTGCCTCAAGCAGTTTATGGACAAAGTGGAAGAGGGCCAGTATTTAGAAACTATGTTGGTGGTGAAATTGGTGAAATGTGGGGGTTAGAAACTATTGGAGAAGTGGAAATGATACACGTTGCAGATCCTACTTTAAACATAGGAATTAATAGTGGAGAGCAATATGTTGTAGATCAACAATCACCAGGAGAAGATGGATTTGGCGAAATTGATTTTACAAGAACTGTTGAAGATGGAGGAGATTTAGTTAAAATAGGACAAGCTACACCAGATTTTTACTGGGGTATGACGCAAAACTTTAACTACAAAGATTTTGATCTTTCGTTCCAATTTCAAGGATCTCATGGAGCAGAACTTTATAATATAGACCCACTTTATTACAATTCGCAGTGGGGAAGAAGGTTGCCTTATAGTGTTTTTGATGCTAATAGTGATGGTATTGCGGATCATAATGGAGAGCATTATACATTAACTAGAAATAGAACAGACGCTATGATACAAGATGCTTCTTTTATTGCCTTAAGAAACTTAACTCTTGGGTATACTTTTCAATCTGATTTAACAGATAAAATTGGTTTAAATTCTGTAAGAATATATGGAGCTGCATCTAATTTATTATACTTTATGGCAAGCAATTATACCTCTTACAACCCAGAAGGTGTAAAAACTTCAGGTAGTGATTATTTAGGGCCAACAACATATGGTGCGCAAGTAGGTGCTAGTCCAGTTGTAAAAAGCTTTACTTTAGGTTTAAATGTTAACTTTTAATAAAAAAAAATGAAAAAAATATATATACTATTGGGATCGCTGTTTTTTATGACAGCATGTTCAACAGATTTGGACCAATCCCCATCTAATATTGCCAGCGCAGACTCTTTAACAGATTTTACAGGGGTTTTAAATGCAGCCTATTACTATCAATTGTCTACCTCTGCGCCAATGGCTTTAATGGGAGACTTTAGAGCAGATAATGCATTAATGCTAGAATCGCCTAATGCAGATATTGATGTTTTTAATAATGCTTTACCATCGCAAGAAGATCAATTTTTTGGACCTTTTTATACTGCTTTATATAAGTCTATACTAAGTGCTAATATTGTAATTGAAAATTCTACTAATGAGACAGATGTAGCGGAAGCAAAATTCTTGAGAGGTTTATCTTATTTTAAACTCGTTACAGCTTTTGGTGATGTTCCTGTAAATTTGAGTGCTTCGCCTAGTTTAACAGATACGGAGTCGTTAGCAAGACAACCTAAGGCAAGTATATACTCTAATGTTATTATTCCAGATTTAACAGATGCAATGGCTGTTTTAAGTACAGAAATTGTAGATGGTAGAGCATCTAAATATGCTGCACAAGGAATATTGGGTAAAGTATATGCCACTATGGGGGAGTATTCTAATGCTGTTCCACATTTAGCCGATGTTGTTAATGGTGCAGCAGGTGCAGGAATTGTTTTAGAACCAAACTTTAGCGAAATTTTTGGTGTGGCAAATGAAGTAGGTAATACCGAAATTATTTTTGCAACACAAAAGTCTGCTTCTATAGCAGATGAATATAATTTTGCTACAGATTTTTCAGGATGGTTTTCAGGAAACGATTCAAAATCTGACTTTCCAATAGATGCAGACTTAATTGCTGCGTTTGATGCTGCTGGAGATGTTACTAGAAAAGCAGTAACTCTAGACGCTGTGGGTACTAGGGCAATAAAATTCCCTATTGATGGAGCAGATGATCATGACTGGATAGAATTAAGGTTAGCAGATGTTATATTATTATACGCAGAAGCTTTAAATGAAACAGGTTCTCCTGCTTCCACAGTTTTACCTTTATTAGATGATATTAGAACTAGAGCAGGTTTAGCAAGCTTAACAGGAACTGCAACAACACAAGCTGAGGTTAGACAAGTAATTTTAGACGAAAGAAGACTAGAGTTAGCTTTGGAAGGACATAGATGGTTTGATTTAATTAGAGCAGGTGCTGTTGATGTAGAAATGGGAGAAGCAGTTAATACTAATTATTATTTATTCCCAATTCCAGTATCAGAAGTTTTAGCAACTAATGGGGTAATTACTCAAAACCCTGGGTATTAATATTAGAATAAGTAATATATTGTTGAGTTAGTTTTTTAAAGTGTATCAACCTAATTTTTAGGTTGGTACATCTTAAAAAAGTATCGTGTAAATTTAATATGCTATAAAAAAAATATTAATTGTATAGAATACTTTTGTAACTATAAATATTTTCATAAATTTAACAAACCAATCTGGTTAACCAATTTTAGATTACTTATTTATATATGAAATTAGAACTACATACTAAAAGCGATAATAAAGAAATTCAAAGTAAAATTATTTCGAGTATCCGAGAGTTAATTAACTATAAAAACTTGGAACCTGGAGATAAGTTGCCTTCAGAAAGAATGCTGTCTGAGAAGTTTGGTGTAAGTAGGAGTAATATAAGAGAAGCAATTCAAAAATTAGAATTCTATGGCATATTACATTCTAAGCCTCAAAGTGGAACTTTTGTAGCAGACATAGGTGTTGTTGCTATGAATGGAATGCTAGAAGATATTTTAGAATTAGAAGAGCCAGATTTTAAATCTTTAGTAGAAACAAGAATTTTATTAGAATTAAAAACGGTAAGGTTAGCGGCTAGTAGAAGAACAGAAGAAGATTTAATACGATTAAAAGCAGCTTTAGAAGCATATAGTGATAAAACATTAAATGGAGAAGATGCTGTTCAAGAAGATTTACTTTTTCATTTAGCTATTGCCAAAGCAAGCGGAAATGGTACCATGAATACTTTAATGTTAATAATAACACCAGAGATAATTACAAATTTTGAAAAGTATCATGTATGTAATGAAAACCAATCTTTTATGGGTATTCAAGAACACCAAGATATTTATGATGCTATTAGAGACCAGAATCCTCAATTAGCAAAAGAAAAAATGAAAATACATTTTAAAACATTATACCAATACTGTTATAGTAAATAACATATAAAATTCGGGATAAGTCTCGGAGCATTTAAATCTCGATTATCGAGTAAATTTAAAAACTAGGAGTATAAAATTGCACGCTTTTATATTCTTATATAATTACAAAGGAGGGATAGTTACTTAAGACTTATACTATTAAATTTTCTATGCTTTTTTACATAGAACACTTTTCATAGTTTATAGCTTATAGTATCATTTATCTTAAGAAATTAATTTAATCAAGACCCTTTATTGGGTGGTTTGGTTGTGGTTTTATATTGCTAAGAATTAAATAAAAAAGCATGAAAATAAAAGGGTTAAGATGGTGGATAATAGTACTAATATTTCTTGCCACAGTTATAAATTACATAGATAGAACAGCCTTTGCATTATTGTGGCCAGAAATGGGCGAAGATTTAGGCATGGATAAGTCAGACTATGCTTTTATGTTCAATATATTTTTAGCAGCCTATGCTATAGGTAAATTCGCATCAGGTAAATTATACGATGAAATAGGAACACGTTTAGGTTTTACAGTGTCCATTATTGTTTGGTCTGTTGCTTCTGTTTTACATGCCTTTGCAGGCGGACTAGTTTCCTTATCTATTTTTAGAGGTTTATTAGGTTTAGGAGAAGCAGGTAATTGGCCAGGGGCTGTAAAAAGTAATGGAGAATGGTTTCCGGTTAAAGAAAGAGCCATTGCACAAGGTATATTTAATGCAGGAGCCTCTATAGGAAATGTAATAGCACCATTTGTAATTATATTTTTATACACCCAGTTTGGGTGGAAAACAACGTATATCATTCTAGGTTTTGTAGGTATGTTATGGGTTATTCCATGGTTGTTTTTAAATAAATCTACACCAGAAAAACATCCTTGGGTTACACAAGAAGAAAGAAACTTAATTCTTAATAGTAGAATAGATAAACAACCAGAGGAAGATAGTTTAACTAAAGCAAAAAGTTTAAGTGTAGGTGCAATATTAAGTTATAAACAGTCTTGGGGAGTATTATTATGCAGATTTTTTATAGAGCCAATTTGGTGGTTTTTTGCAGCTTGGATGCCAATTTATTTAAATGATAAGTTTGGTTTAAGTATTGAAGAAATTGCTGCTACAATGTGGATTTCTTACTTAATGGCTGCAGCAGGTAGTATTGTAGGAGGCATATTTACAAAAGAAATAATGAAGAGTAGTTCTGTAGATTTTTCAAGAAAATTAACCATAGCATTAGGAGGGCTTTTAATAGTAATAGGCTTTGTATGTATAATTACATTAGTAAGGCAAGATGACTTTATGAAGTTTATCTACTTTGCAGGCCTAGCATTATTTGGATTTCAATTTGCTATTGGAAATATACAAACAATTTCAAGCGATTTATTTAGAGGACCTTCTGTAGGAACATTGGCAGGTCTTGCAGGAACAGTTGCAGCAGTGTCGCCAATGATTATGAATTGGTTTATTGGACAAATAACGGCAAGCTCCTATACACCAGCATTTATAGCAATATGTGTAGCGGTTATATTAGGAGTTTTATCCATTTTCATATTAATAAAGAATATTGGGCCAGTTAGGAAAGTAGAAGAAGTTAAAAATTAGAATAAACAGATTAAAAAAGAATAAAGATGAGTACAAAAGGAAAAGTTGCAGTGGTTACAGGTGCTACAGGAGGTATTGGATTTGAAGTGGCTAAAAGGTTAGGAAAAGACGGATATATAGTTGTTCTAAATGGTATACAAGATGAAGAAGGAGCAAAAAGAGTAGAGCAACTTACAGCAGAAGGTATTACTGCAGAGTATTTTGGATTTGATGTTACCAGTGATGAAGCTGTAACTAAAAACATTACCGCAATAGGTGAAAAATATGGAAGAATAGATGTTCTTGTTAATAATGCAGGAGGACTAGGAGGTAGATCTAGATTTGAAGAAATGACAACAGATTTTTACAGATTTGTAATGGCATTAAACTTAGATTCTGTGTTCTTTGCATCTAGAGCAGCAATCCCTTTTCTTAAAAAAGGAGAGCACCCATCTATAATTAACTATACCTCTAATGCAGGATGGACAGCAGGTGGCCCAGGAGCAGGAATTTATGGAACATCTAAAGCTGGCGTACATGCAATAACTAGAGCATTAGCTAAAGATTTAGCAGAATATGGTATAAGAGTAAATGCAGTATCTCCGGGTACAATAGATACTCCTTTCCATGCACAAATTAAAGCTACAAAACCAGAGGTTTTTGCTTCTTGGGCAAATAACATTATGCTAGGAAGATTAGGGCAACCAGAAGATGTAGCTGGTGTTATTTCTTTCTTAGCAAGTAAAGATGCATCTTTTATAACCGCAGAGACTATCCAAATTGGTGGAGGTCAGGCTTTAGGAATATAATAGTAAATAATTCCCCCGATTATACCTATAGTTAAGCGTTTATGTATAGCTACAGAAAACGCTTAATTATTATACTGTTAAGGTTCTGTAGTAGTAGTTGTCAATTTAGGTACATACTTAGCTAGTGATAAGTTTTTATTTATGGCAGGAAATAATGTAAATAGTAATAGAAGCTTAGTCTTTAGTTAATAATTGGTTTTAAAATTTTAATTGTTACGTAATTGGCAATGCGACATTTCGTATTGCCAATTCTTTTAAATAGGATAATTAATAGTCAAAATGGCAAACAATAAAAAATCCATCATTATTATTTGCGGAGGTGGTCCCGCACCAGGAATTAATTCTGTAATTAGTACAGTTGCTAAAGCATTCTTAAAAGATGGGTATAGAGTTTTAGGATTACATGAAGGTTTTAAAGGGCTTTTTAGTGAAAATCCAAAAATTAAAGAGTTTGATTTTGATCATGCCGATAGAATTTTTAGCAGAGGAGGGTCAACCTTAATTATGAGTAGGTTTAAGCCTAAGAATGAAAAACTAAATACACAATTATTTTTACAGAATAATGTAAAATTGTTGGTTAGTATAGGAGGCGATGATACAGCTTCTACAGCAAATAGAATAGTATCTTTTTTAGAAAAAGAAAATATTTCTATTTCTAACATACATGTACCTAAAACAATTGATAATGATTTGCCTTTACCAGATAGGAATCCAACTTTTGGGTTTCACTCTGCTAAAGATGAAGGTGTTCGTATAGGTAATACAACATATGAAGATGCAAGAACAAGTCAAAACTGGTTTGTAATGTGTGCTATGGGAAGGTCTGCCGGTCATTTGGCTTTTGGGATAGCTACAAGTTGCCATTTTCCAATGTTAATAATACCAGAAATGTTTAAAGAAGGGCAAATTACTTTAGAAAAAGTAGTTAACCTATTAGTATCAACGATTGTAAAACGGAAATCTAAAAATATAAATTACGGAGTGGCAATGATTAGTGAAGGAGTTTTTCATAACATGCCAAAAACAGAATTAGATAAAATAGGGATTGCGTTTACATATGATGATCACGGGCATCCAGAATTAGGTAATGTTAGTAAGTCACATATCTTTAATATGTTGCTTCAAAAAAAATTAGAAGAACTTCAATTAGAAGTAAAAACAAGACCTGTAGAATTGGGTTATGAGCTTCGCTGCTGTAGGCCTATTGGTTTTGATTTAACCCTTTGTACGCTCTTAGGTTTAGGGGTTAAAAAGTTGTTTGATGAAGGGATAAGCGGTTGCATGGTAACGGCAAACTCTAGAGGAGAAATAGCGCCTCTTTACCTTACAGATATACAAAACGGTGAAGGGAAAATTGAACCAAGATTGGTTGATGTAAAATCTGAATTTGCAAATCTTTGCTTTCAAAATTTAGATTATATAACAGAAGAAGATTATACATCAGCATTAAAATATGTAAAAAATCCTTCTGCGTATGATTTTAATAAAATAGTGACTATAGGCTAAATTTTTTATAATAATTTAAAAACAAATTATGGATAACTCTGCAACTAAAAATTCGCTTTTAAAGAAAATACTAGGATTTATTTTAGCTTTTGGACCTGGAATATTTGCTATTGGTTATACTATAGGCACAGGTAGTGTAACTTCTATGATTGTTGCAGGAAGTACCTATGGTATGCAGCTTTTATGGGTGCTTTTACTTAGTTGTGTTTTTTCTGGTTTGTTAATGTATGCTTATGGCAATTATGCCTTAATCTCAGGAGAAACTGCCTTATACAGTTTTAAAAAACATATTAAAGGAGGTAAGTTTATTGCCATATTTATTATTCTTGGAATAAGCTTTGGTCAATGGAACTCTTTAATGGGTATTCTAGGTATATCTGCAAATATTATTTATGAAATATTTTATATTTATTTTCCACAAATAGAAGGGTATAAATATGAAAGCGTATTGGCTATAGCAGTAGTTGTAATTGGTATTATGTATGCTCTTTTGTTAGTAGGTAAGTACACTTTTTTTGAGAAAATTCTTGTAATTTTTGTTACCATAATGGGGCTTTCTTTTTTAGTTTCTTTATTTATGGTTTATCCATTACCAATAGAGGTTGTTCAGGGACTTGTTCCTTCTATACCACGGGTTGAGGGAGGTAAAATGATGGTTGCAGCGTTTGTAGGTACCACTATGGCTGCAGCAACGTTTTTATCAAGGCCATTATTTATAAAAGGAAAAGGATGGACAATTAAAAATAGAGGGCAGCAAACGAAAGATGCAATAACCGCTGCAATATTAGTGTTTCTTATTAGTGGAGCTGTAATGGCAGTAGCTAGCGGAGCTTTGTTTCATGAAGGTAAACCAGTAGTTGAGGTTTTAGATATGGTAAATACTCTGGAGCCAGTTGCAGGTAAATTTGCACTTACTCTTTTCTTTTTTGGAACTTTAAGTGCGGGGCTTTCTTCTATTTTTCCATGTCTTTTAATAGCGCCAATACTATTGGCAGACTATCAATCTGGAGAATTAGATACCAAGTCTAAGCAATTTAAAATTATTACCGCTGTAGCATGTTTATTTGCTTTAATAGTGCCTGTTTTTGGAGCTAATCCAATACAAATGCAAATATTATCTCAAGTGTTTAATGTGTTTGTGTTACCAATGGTAATTATAGGAATATTGTTAATCCTAAACAATAGGACAATTATGAAAGGACATAAGACTAGTATTTGGATAAAAGTAGGCTTATGGCTTGCACTTATTTTTGCTTGTGTTGTTTCTTATAATGGAGTTTTAGGAATAGTAGAGCTTTTTTAAAAACCATTTAGTTGTTTTATAGCTTCGTCTGCTGTTGCAACAGGGAGTTTACAGGAATTATCTCTACATACATAAATATAAGTGCCATCTGTGGTATAACGTCCTTCAAATAAAGGGAGTTTGCTGTCCTCAGTACTTCCTACAAGAAGAGTGTTAGGAATATATTTGCTGTGTATTTTTTTAGATAAAGTTTTTGCATTTGTCCCTACTACAGCTATCTCATAATAAGTATAAGTAGTATTTAATAAAACAGAATTCCACCTAGCATAACTAGAGGCATTGGGAGTAATCATTGGTATCATTGCCGCTACCATAGATTTAGATTTTTCTATAAAAGTTTTATCATAATTTATATGTCCTAATCTTAAAAGATTTTGAGCCATTATAGCATTTGGAGATGGTATTACTCCATCATTAGTTTTAATGATTTGCGCAATTAAATCTTTGTTTTCATTATAGCGATACATTCCAGAAGCAGTATCATTAAAACTTGTCATTGCCTTTGTATTAAGACTATTTGCTAGGTCTAGATGTTTAGTATCTAAAGAAGCGCTGTATAAATTTATTAAAGCATCTACCGTAAAAGAATAATCTTCTAAGAACCCTTTAGATTGTTTTGAGTTTTCTTTATAAGAATGTCTTAATTCATTAGTTGTAAGGCTAAATTTTTTGACAGATATTAAAGTTTTTTTGGCTTGATCTAAAAAAGAAGTATCACCAAACGCTTTATAAGCATCAACAAAACCTGAAATTAGTAAGGCATTCCATGAGGTAATAATTTTATCATCTAACCTTGGAGCTATTCTTTTTGTTCTTTCTTTTAAAAGAAGTGTTTTCCATTGTTCTTTAGATTCTTGTAATGAGCTATTTACTAGTTTGTTTTTGGAACAAAATTCAGCATCTGTACTATTTCTATGTAAAACATAATTTTTGTGTTCCCAAATATTTTTGGGTTCTATAGAAAAGTAATTTTTAAATAATTCAAAATTATTACCTAAAACTTGCTTTAATTCCTCTTCTGTCCACACATAATATTTGCCTTCTTCCCCTTCACTATCGGCATCTATAGCAGCATAATAACCTCCATTAGGGTTTTTCATATCTCGCTCTAGAAAAGCTATAGTATTATATACAACCTCTTTGTAAATAGGCTCTTTAAAAATACTATAAGCCTTAGAAAAAACACTTATTAATTGCGCATTGTCATAAAGCATTTTTTCAAAATGAGGAACTTTCCAATCTGGGTCGGTACTATACCTATAAAATCCGCCCCCTACAAAATCGTAAATACCACCAAAAGCAATCTTATTTAAAGTGTTTTTTATATGATTTTTAGCTTCTTTGTCACCAGTTAAAATTGCGTAATCTAATAAAAAGTTAAGATTACTTGGTAGCATAAATTTTTGTTGTAATTGGTCTCCTCCTTTTTCTATATCCCATGAGTTTTTCCAACTTTGCACACTTTCTGTAACAACTGCTTTAGTAAGTTTTTCGTAATTGTTAGTGGGTGTTATTAGGTTTGCTTCTTGAATGCCTTGCGCAACCATATCGGCATATTCATTTGCTTTTTTAGGGTCGTTTTTATATAAAGAGCTTACTTTTTCCAAAACCTGAGACCATTCTTCTTTGGTATGGTATGTACCGCCATAAATAGGTTTTCCGTTAGGTAAGGTAATAACGTTTAAAGGCCAGCCTCCGCTACCTTTTATTAGTTGTAAAGCGGTCATGTAAACCTGGTCTACATCTGGTCTTTCTTCTCTGTCAACTTTAATATTAATAAAGTTATCATTCATTATTTTAGCAACTTCCTCGTCTTCAAAAGACTCTTTTTCCATGACATGGCACCAATGACAAGAAGAGTAGCCAATACTAACAAGAACTAGTTTGTCTTCTTTTTTAGCATTTTCAAGAGCAGTATTACTCCAAGCCCTCCAGTTAACAGGGTTATGTGCATGTTGTAATAAATATGGGCTTGTTTCTTCTATTAAAGAGTTCGTGAATTTATGTTCTGCGGTTTCTTTTTTCTTTTCTTGGCAAGAAAAAAAGATTAGGCTAAAAAAAAGGCTATAGAATAGGGTCTTAAAATGCATAATTAGTAATATAAAAATCTAAAATACGATATAAATGTGAAAACAAACTATTGTTTTATATAAGGGAATAAGGATATAATAATTGTTATTTGTAAAAGAGTATATTAAGAACCCGATAAATTAAAGCTAGTTTTAAATAATTAATATGTGATTTAATCATAATTTTTTTTAAAAAATGCGTAAAATAAGAACCCATTTATAAGAATTATTAAAAAAAAACAGGATAATTTTATGATATAATTCCTCCCTAAAAATCGTTTGCTAAGAAATTAAAAAATAACTTTAAGTTCTCTTAAACTTCAATTGTAGTATGGCATTAAAAGTAGTAATTTCTCATAAGACTGTTTATAAATATGACCGGAATGTAAATTTATCTCCCCATATTTTTAGGTTAAGGCCTGCTCCACACAGTAGAACTCCAATAGAGGCGTATTCTTTAAAAATAAAGCCCGAAGACCACTTTTTTAATTGGCAGCAAGATCCTTTTGGTAACTACCAAGCAAGAGTGATTTTTCCTGAAAAAACAAAAGAATTATCTATAGATGTTGAGATAATTGCGGATTTAAAAACCATTAATCCATTTGATTTTTTTGTAGAAGAAAGTGCAGAGGAATATCCTTTTAAATATGCAGAAGGAGTTAAAAAAGAATTAGCTCCATATTTAGAGATAGTAGATAGGGGAGCATTATTAGATGAATTCATCAAAACTATTGATTATACACCGAGAAAAACTATTTATTTTTTAATAGATCTAAATAGAAAAATATATGAATATTTAAAATACAATATAAGACTGCAGCCTGGAGTACAAACGTCAGAAGAAACCATAAAGAGTAAAACAGGATCTTGTAGAGATTATGCTTGGTTATTTGTACAAGTAATGAGGCACTTAGGCTTTGGAGCTCGTTTTGTTTCCGGGTATATTGTTCAATTAAAATCTGATGAGCCTTCCTTAGATGGGCCTTCTGGTCCAGCAGAAGATTTTACAGATTTACATGCTTGGACAGAAATTTATTTACCAGGTGCAGGTTGGATTGGCTTTGATTCTACTTCTGGATTGTTAGCTAGTGAGGGGCATATTCCTTTGTCTTGCACTCCTCATTACGAAAGTGCGGCAGCTGTTACAGGAATGTCAGACCCATGTGAAACAGAATTTGAATTTAGTAACTCTGTAACTAGAATATTAGAATCTCCTAGAGTAACAAAACCTTATACTGAAGAACAATGGAAAGCTATTGAAAGGGTAGGAAAAAAGGTAGAGAGAGATTTGCAAAAGGGCGATGTTAGATTAACTATGGGAGGAGAACCCACTTTTGTCTCTATAGACGATATGGAATCTGCAGAATGGAATACAGATGCTGATGGACCTAATAAGCAAAGATTAGCAAATGATTTAACGAAAAGGTTATTAGAAAAAATAGGAAAAGGAGGAATGCTACACCATGCTCAGGGAAAATGGTATCCTGGAGAGCCTTTGCCACGATGGGAAATTCAGATGTATTGGAGAAAAGATGGTAAAGTAATTTGGCACAATCAGCATTTATTATCCTGTTTTTCTCCAAACCCAATAGTGCCAGAAGGAAGTGATAGTCTGTTTTTAAAAACCTTAAGTACTTATTTAAATGTTTCAGATGAGCATATAATACCTGCCTATGAAGATGCTTTTTATATGTTGTGGGAACAAGGTAATTTGCCTACAGATATAGATATTACCAAAGAGGATAGCGAAGATTTAATTAGAAAACGGTTAGCAGAAATTCTAGAAAGAGGAACTAACAAAGCCGCTGGTTATGTATTACCATTAAATAAATCTGGTGAGCAATGGTTTACTAGCGCTTGGTTATTTAGAAGAAATCATTTGTATTTAACACCTGGCACATCACCTTTAGGGTTAAGGCTTCCATTAAGTTCTTTAGAAACAAAACCAGAATACGGTGTTTTTCCAGTATATGAACCAGATTTATTCAAAAAAAGAAAACCTCTTCCAAGTTTTAAAAGGTTAGTTAATATTCGCCATAAAGATTTTTTAAGTAATGGATTAGATACTAATAAACCAAAGTATTTTGTCAGAACAGCTATAAGTGTAGAAATTAGAGAAGGTAAATTGTATTTGTTTTTGCCACCTTTAGATTCTATAGATGCCTTTTTAGATTTAATTGCTTCCATTGAGGCTACTGCCAAGGAGCTAAATATCCCTGTGATTTTAGAAGGGTACAACCCGCCACATGATAATAGAGTAGAATCCATGAAAATTACTCCAGATCCTGGGGTGATTGAAGTAAATGTACACCCAATAGATAATTGGGATGCATTAGTAGAAAATACACTTACTATTTATGATGAAGCAAAAAAATCACGTTTAGGGACAGAAAAATTTATGCTAGATGGTAAGCACACTGGTACTGGTGGAGGTAACCATGTAACCCTAGGAGGAATTACTCCTGCAGACAGTCCTCTTTTGCGTAAACCTAGTTTATTAAGAAGCTTATTAACTTTTTGGCAACACCATCCAGGTCTTTCGTATTTATTTTCTGGTGCTTTCGTAGGCGCAACTAGTCAAGCTCCTCGTATAGATGAAGCCCGAATGGAGAATTTATACGAATTAGAAATTGCTTTTAGTCAAATACCAAAAGATGGCGAGGTTCCTTTTTGGTTAACAGATAGGTTGTTTAGGCATCTTTTAACAGACTTAACTGGAAATACTCACCGTGCTGAGTTTTGTATAGATAAATTATATTCTCCAGATTCTTCTTCAGGAAGATTGGGTATTTTAGAGCTAAGGGGTTTTGATATGCCTCCGCATCCAAAAATGAGTTTAGTACAAATGCTACTAGTACGAGCATTAGTAGCTTGGTTTTGGAAAAAACCATATGAGCATGAATTGGTAAGGTGGGGAACAGAGTTACATGATAAGTTTTTAATAGAGCATTATGTGCGTGAAGATATTAAGGATATTGTAAAACAATTAAATAGAGCAGGCTATAAGTTTCAAGAAGATTGGTTTGATCCTTTCTTTGAGTTTAGGTTTCCACTACATGGAACTGTAGAAATAAATAATATACATTTAGAATTAAGAGCAGCAATAGAACCTTGGAATGTATTAGGAGAAGAGATGAGTGTGGGCGGAACAGCTCGGTATGTAGATTCTTCTTTAGAAAGGCTACAGGTAAAGGTTTCTAATTTTACAAGTGAGCGTTATGTTTTAACTTGCAATGGGGTAAAGGTACAATTACAACCAACTTCTGTAAAAGGTGAATATGTGGCAGGTGTTAAATACAAAGCCTGGGATCCTTATTCTGCGTTGCACCCCACTATTGGTGTAGATACACCATTGGCGTTTGATATTGTAGATACTTGGAATAGAAAATCTATAGGAGGATGCAAATATTTTGTTTCCCACCCTGGTGGAAGGTCTTATGATACATTCCCTGTTAATAGTTTTGAAGCAGAATCTAGAAGAATAAACCGTTTTTGGGATATTGGAGAAACCCAGACTGAAGTAGATATAATTGAAGAAATAACCGCAAGTGATATTGCAGCCCCTTCAAGAACTGTTCAGGAGCAAGGAAGTCAAAGAAAGTTTAGATATAAAACCATTCCTGTAGATGCAGAATTTCCAAATACCTTAGATTTGCGTAAGAAATAAAAATCTAATGAAAATAGTGTCCCAATCATTAATTGAAAATTATTTTGATAATGTCTCGTATGATGAAATGTTTCAATCTGAAACTGAAATTAAGGAAACTTGGATAAAAATATATGATAATCTAAAATCATTAGGGCGTGAGGAATTAATATCTCGCCAAAAAGAAATTGATTGGAATTTATCTGAAAACGGAATTACCTATAATATTTATAATGACCCTAATGGACTAAATCGTCCTTGGAATTTAAATATTGTACCATTTATCATGCATAAAAATGAATGGCAAGAAGTTGAAAGAGGATTAAAACAACGAGCCCATTTATTAGACCTTGTAGTAAAAGATATTTACGGAAAAAGAGAATTGCTTAAAAAAGGAATTATACCGCATGAAGTAATTTTTGGACATAGAGGTTTTCTTAGGCAATGTGATGGAATAGAGCTAAATACAGAAAAATATTTATCTCTTTATGGAGCAGATTTATCTAGAGGCCCCGATGGAAGAATGTGGGTGGTTAATGATCGTACGCAAGCGCCTTCTGGAATGGGATATGCTTTAGAAAATAGAACCATTGCAAAACGGGTAATTCCAGATTTGTATAAAAATATTCATGTTGGAGTAGAGGATTGGTTTTTTGATGATTTTGACCAATTATTAGTTAATGCAGCTCCTGAGAAAAAGCAAAACCCAACTATTGTAGTACTTACTCCAGGGCCACATAATGAAACTTATTTTGAACATGCCTATTTAGCCTCGTATTATGGATATCCTTTAGTACGTGGAAGTGATTTAGTTGTACGTGAAGGAAAACTTTGGATGAAATCCTTGAAAGAGTTAAAACAAATAGATGTTATATATAGAAGGGTAGATGATATTTTTGTAGACCCACTAGAGCTACGTGAAGATTCTTATTTAGGGGTAGCAGGTTTATTAAATGTCATTAGAAATAAAAATGTAAGTGTTATTAATCCTATAGGTGTTGGTATTATTGAAAACTCAGGCTTAATCCCTTTTATGCCTGCAATTGCAAAGTATTTTTTAGATGAAAAATTAGTTTTACCTCAGATAGCAACGTGGTGGTGTGGTCAGGAAAAGGAGCTAGATGTAGTGTTATCTAATATTTCTAATCTAGTAATTAAACGTATTGACCGTTCTAATAGAGAAAGTATTGTTTTTGCAGAATTTTTAGACAACAAAGAGCTGGAAGTATTAAAAAATAAAATAAAAAGTCAGCCACACCTTTATGTTGCTCAAGAAAAAATAAAATTTTCTACAGTACCTAATTTTTCAAAAGGAAAATTAGAGCCTAGAAATATGGTGTGCAGAGCATTTACAATAGCAAAAAACGATACTTACAAGGTAATGACGGGAGGGCTAGTAAGAGTTTCTTCAACAACAGAAAATTTACGCGTAAGTAATCAAAGAGGAGGTACTAGTAAGGACTTTTGTATTATCGATGAAAATGCGAAGAAAGTAAAAAATGCATTTTACAATGTTAAAAACACTCCTGTTTTAACAGGTTTAAATGATTTACCAAGTCTTACTGCAGAAAACTTATATTGGGCAGGGCGTTACATAAATAGGGCTTTAGTTACTAGTAGGCATTTGCGAATGGTATTAAAGCAAATGATGAATATGGATGACAATATAAACCCTTATGATAATCCTAAGATTAGTGTTTTATTGCAGTCAGTTACACAATTAACAAATACATTTCCTGGTTTTGTTGGTAATAGTTCAGAAGGGCCAGTGAAGGATGTAAGAAAAGAACTCATAGCTGTAGTACTTGATAAAGAAAAAAGTGGAAGTTTGGCATATACGCTTTCTATGTTTAATAATTCTTATTATACTATTAGAAACTTATGGTCTACAGATATGTGGCGCGTTTTTGATAGTATTCATAAGCTTTGGAGTACTATTCAAAATGAAGATTTTGAAATAATTACATACAAAAGGCTTATTAAAACATTAGATCAACTAATAACTCGTTTAATTGCTTTTATGGGGTTAATAGAAGAAAGTATATTGGTGGATCAGGGGCTATTGCTTTATTTTATTGGGTTAAATTTAGAAGGAGCCATGTTACATGTTACTAATTGTCAAAGTATGTTAACCGTAACTTCTGATGATTATATTCAATATGAAATTTTAGAAGCCATATTGCAGAGCCATGAAAGTTTAAATATTTATCGTTACAGCTATCGCTCACATATTACTATAGAAAGCGTATTATCTTTAATCTTATTAGATTCAAAATATGCAAGATCAATAACTTATCTAGTGGGCAGGACTAAAAAAGATGTGCAACGTTTGCCAAATTCTAATATAGAACAAGTATTACAAGGATATGAAAAATCTATATTTGAAGCCTACACTAAATTAAATTCTTCTACAGCAAGTAATTTAGCATTAGTTTCGTATGAGAATAATTTTGTTAGAGAAAATTTAAAACAATTGTTATCTGAATTAAGTGAGTTGTTTTATGATACTTCTAAAGGTATCAGTGACACCTATTTTAATCACATTAAAAATCAAAGCCAACTTACTTCACAAAACTTTAGCTAGTACAAATGAATTTTTTAATAACACATATTACAGAGTATAGCTATAATGAAGAGGTAGTTTTTTGTCATAATATAGCAACGATAAAACCCAGAGTTTCTGTTGGTCAAAAACTTTTGGATTACAATATAGATATTAGTCCTAACCCTAGCGAATTTTCTGAAAGAATAGATTTTTTCGGAAATAATATAACTCGTTTTTCTATCCAAGAAGAACATAAAAAACTTTCCGTAACTTCCAAATGTAAAATAGCTAGAGATTATACATCTATTAAAGAAAGTTTCAATTCTGATGATTGCGTAAAAGTTACTTTAGAAGATGCTTTATTGAGTTTAAAAACTAACAATCCTAATAATTTTGAGGCAAAACAGTTTATTTTAGATTCTATTTTAATACGTAATAGCAAAGCAAACATTAAAGAATATGCGTTGGTTTCTTTTAAACCAAATCGTTCTGTTTTTGAAGCTACTAATGAGTTAATGCAACGTATTTTTACCGATTTTGATTTTGTTTCTGGATTTACCAATGTATCTACTCCTCTAGATGTGGTAATGGATGAAAAAAAGGGAGTGTGTCAAGATTTTGCGCAAATTGCTATAGCCTGTATACGTAGTGTGGGGTTGCCGGCAAGGTATATTAGCGGGTATATTGAAACTTTACCACCCCCAGGAAAACCTAAATTAGTTGGTGTTGATGCTTCGCACGCTTGGTTTGCAGTATTTATCCCAGGTTTTGGTTGGGTAGATTTTGACCCTACCAATAATAAAATCCCAGAAAACCAACATATAGTTGTTGGCTGGGGGCGCGATTATTATGATGTTCCTCCTTTAAAAGGGGTAATTTATAGTTCTGGAAGTAGTAAGCTTAAAGTTTCTGTTGATATTAGGCAGTATCATGAACCTACTATAGCAATGAATCAATCCCAATCACAATAGAACATAATTTAATTAAGTTGTTATTATTGTTGCAATTGTTGTTGTTGCTGGTTAATTAAATTTTGTTCTTCATCCGTAACTTTTTGTATTTGCTGTATAGCTTCTTGCATATTTTTTTAAGTATGTTTTAGCACTTAAAGTAATTAAATGTAGAAAAATTCTTTTTCCATTTTTTTACTAATCGTAACTAAATCTGTAAGTATTTTTTCAATAAAAATTTTAAAATCTATTTCAATTTCTTCAATGTATTTGTATTTATAATCGTTATATATTTTATTTACTAAAAAAATTGTTGAGTCTTTAGCTGGCTTTCTATCATTTGATAATACCTGAATATGATCCACTATTTTTGCCAAACTATTAATTACGGACTTTGGGCATTTAGGATTTAGAATTAAAAAATCTAATGTATTTATACTTTTTGGCGCATCTTTATCATAGCGCTTCATCATATCATAAGATTCTATACACCTTAATAGCGTACACCATTCCAAGCTAGAAGAAGGTAAAGTGCTTTTTTCTTTTTTAGCTTCTATAAGTTGAATGTCGTTGTATTTTGAGTTTATTATTCTAATAACTTGCGTAGCTCTATCCATACTAATTCCCAGACGGATAATAGAATAAGCATCATCATAGAGTAAAGTACTTGTAATTTTAGCTTTTAAAACGGCGGTAAATTCCATTACATGTGTTGTAAATTCATAAAGGCCTTTTGCTACAAAAAAATCTGCAGAGTAATTTAGTACATAATGATAAAATTTGTTAATGGCTTCGTATAATTCGGTAGAAATTAAATCTCTAGCACTATTAGCATTTTCACGAGCTAATTTTACACAGTTAATAATTGAGTATGGTTTATCTGCATTTAAACCTATATTAAATAATACATCTGACTCTTTTAGGTCAGATTCATCATTATGTGGATCGCCAACCATAAAAAGCATTGATTTTAATACAAATTGACGAGATTGAGACAACTCGTTTGGAGCATCTAAAGATGAAAAGTAATTAACGCATAAATACCTAGCTACATGCTCAGAGCGTTCAATATACCTTCCCATCCAAAATAAATTATTTGCTACTCTTGCTAACATATTTTTTTAGTTTTTTAATACCCAAGTATCTTTTGATCCACCACCTTGAGAGGAGTTAACAATTAAATTTCCTTTTTTTAGCGCCACTCTTGTTAAACCACTTTTAAGTACATAATTTTTATCCTTACCTAATAATGTAAATGTTCGTAAATCTACATGTCTAGGCTCAAAAGATTTTTTATCCTCTATGTAGGTTGAGTGAACCGATAGTGACATTATAGGTTGCGCTATATATTTTCTAGGGCTTTTACGTATTGTTTCTTTAACTTCCTCTATTTCTTTTTTAGATAACTTACTACCAATAGAAATTCCATATCCTCCCGCTTCATCAACAGGTTTTACAACTAGTTTTGGAATGTTTTTTAAAACATATTTTAAATCTTCAGGTATACTACAATGGTAGGTATGTACATTATTTAGAATTGGTTTTTCATCTAAATAATATTTAATAATTTTTGGCATATAGGCATAAATAGCTTTATCATCAGCAACACCTGTTCCTGGGGCATTAACTAGGCACACATTACCTTCTTTATATGCAGAGAATAGTCCTGGAACTCCTAAAACAGATTCTGGATTAAAAGTTTCAGGGTCAATAAAAGCATCATCTATTCTCTTGTAAATTACATCAACCTTTTTTGGCCCGTTAATAGTTTTCATATAAACGAATGAATTTTTCACAAAAAGGTCTCTTCCTTCTACTAACTCTACACCCATGCCTTTAGCTAAATAAGAATGCTCATAATATGCAGAATTAAAAATACCTGGAGTAAGTACTACACATGTTGGTTTGTCTACTCCGTTAGGTTTTACGGTTTCCATTATCTCAAGAAGGTTTTGAGAATAATCTGTTACCGTATGTATTTTATACTTATCAAAGACACCAAATAAAGCTCTTTTAAGTGCAGTTCTATTGCATATAACGTAGCTAACCCCGGAAGGAGTTCTAATATTATCTTCTAATACATAGTATTTTCCATCAGAATGTTTTATTAAATCTGTTCCTGATATATGATTGTAAACTCCACCTGGAGGATCAAACCCCTTCATTTGTTTTAAATAATTTTCAGAGGACTCTATTAGCTCTTTAGGAATAATGCCATCCTTTATTATATTTTGGTCATGATATAGGTCTCTTAAAAATAAATTTAAAGCTTTACTTCTTTGTAAAACCCCACTTTCAATATGATCCCATTCTTTTTTGTCTATTATTCGTGGAAACAAATCAAAAGGAAAAATTTTCTCTTTAGTTTCATTATTTCCGTATACCTGAAAAGTTATGCCTTGATTAAAAAAAGATGTTTTGGCATATTCGTTTAATGCTTCAAAATCAGAAATAGAATGTTTGTTGTATATGTCAAATAATGTTTGATATATTTCTTTAACATTTTTATTTTTATCAAAAACTTCATCTAATAATTTATCATCAAAAGTATACGAAGAAAATATAGGTAAATTCTTTTCCATAATCATTGTTCTTTGATGCTTATGAAGTTATAAAACAAACAGATAAATGTTTGTGTTTATTCAATAATAAAAAAGCTTAATTATAAGAATAGAATAATACTTGTTGTAATTTTTTGCTCTTTCCTAATATAATGTCGTGTTAAAATGTTGATTTTTTTTTAGAAACAATGTAATCACTTTGTTTTCAGAAGTTTACGTGTATTTTTTTGTAATTTCTAAGGTGTCGTCAAAAATAGGTAGGCAGTAATATTTTTTAGAAATTTAATTATAGTTTTTAAAAGTTATTTAAATAAACTTAAAATTAAGGAATAATGCTATAGATTAATATATTAAGTAACTACTTTAAGATAGGTAGGTAAGATAATAAATTAAAAAAGCCCTTCAGGAAACTGAAGGGCTTTTTGGTAGTAGCGGGAACAGGACTCGAACCTGTGACCTTCGGGTTATGAGCCCGACGAGCTACCTACTGCTCTATCCCGCGATATGGGTTTCCAAAACTATCAACTTTGCTTAAAAGCACTCAGTTCATAATGCTGACTGATTTATTTTGGACTGCAAATATACAATGCTTTTTCTATACAATCAAAATAAAAACACATATTTATTTTAAGCCTATCCGTTTTAAAATTCCTAAATTACCCAATCTTTAAGATTATAGTTATTTATGGATTATTTAAACAATTTATTGTCTTCCGTCTTACCATATACAGAATGGCCCATGTTTATTCTTTTAATAGGCGGAGGTCTATTTTTATTTTTTTATTCTAAGTTTGTTCCTTTTCGTTTTTTTGGGCATGCTATTGCAATAACTGCAGGGAAATATGATGATAAAAATGCAAAAGGAGATGTAAGTAGTTTTCAAGCATTGTCTGCTGCGGTAGCTGCTACGGTTGGTTTAGGAAATATATCGGGAGTTGCAATTGCTATTCATGATGGGGGCCCTGGGGTAGTTTTCTGGATATGGATTACTGCAATTCTGGGTATGGGAATAAAGTTTTATTCCTGTAGTTTATCTATAATGTTTAGAGGTAAAGATTCCGAAGGTAAAATGCAAGGCGGCCCTATGTATTATATAACGCAAGGCCTTGGAAAAAAAGCAAAACCGTTGGCAATCTTTTTTGCTGTTTGTGGATTGTTTGGTTTCTTGGGGGTGTTTACAGCTAATCAATTTACAGAGACATTTATGAGTGTAATTGAGCCATCTGAAACCTTGTATGCCATGGGAGATGAGAGTTGGAAATGGACCATAGGTATCTTTTTAGCAGTAATTACTTCTTTTGTAATTTTTGGCGGACTTACAAAAATTGCAAAGGTGGCGTCTGCTATTGTTCCATTTATGGTATTTGTTTATCTGGTTGCTGTAATTGTAGTTATGACACTAAATTCTAGCCAAATAATACCATCTTTAAAATTGATTTTTACAGAGGCTTGGAACTTTAAAACAGTCGTTACAGGAGGCTTTTGGGGTTTGGTAATAATTGGAGTTCGTAGAGCAATGTTTTCTAATGAAGCTGGTTTAGGTAGTGCACCAATGTATCATGGGCAATCTAAAACAGATAGTCCTATTAAAGAAGGATTAGTAGCTATGTTAGGGCCATTTATAGATACTATTTTGGTATGTACATTTACAGCTATTGTGATTATACTAAGTGGTGCTTATTTAGAAGATATGAGCGGAATTGTTATGACCTTAGAGGCATTTAGGCGTACTCTTTTTGGATATGGAGATGATCTGTTAATGATTATCGTATCTGCTTTTGCTCTTTCTACCCTTTTTACCTATTCTTATTATGGTGTAAAATCACTTTCTTTCTTAACAAACGCACGAATAGGTAAATTATATAATGTCTACTTTGTTATAATGATTATTTTTGCCGCAGTAGCTTCTTTAGATTTAGTCAAAAATTTAATAGACCTTTCTTACGCTTTAATGGTAATACCTAATATGATAGCAGTATTATTATTAGCACCAAAAGTAAATGAAGCTGCAAAAGCATATTTTAAAAAGTTAAAGAATGACAGAGCA
This sequence comes from Maribacter vaceletii, assembly GCF_003634105.1. Taxonomy (GTDB): domain Bacteria; phylum Bacteroidota; class Bacteroidia; order Flavobacteriales; family Flavobacteriaceae; genus Maribacter_B; species Maribacter_B vaceletii. Next base: position 1,714,738 of record NZ_RBIQ01000007.1, read on the forward strand.
TAAAGCCGGATTTGTAAATATTATTGGTAATCCTAATGTAGGGAAGTCTACATTAATGAATGCTTTTGTAGGGGAAAAGTTATCTATTATTACTTCTAAAGCCCAAACTACAAGACACCGTATCTTGGGAATAGTAAATGGAGATGATTTTCAGATGATTTTATCAGATACTCCAGGGATAATTAAACCAGCCTACGAGTTACAAACTTCTATGATGGACTTTGTAAAATCTGCTTTTGAGGATGCCGATGTCTTACTCTACATGGTAGAAATTGGAGAAAAGGCACTTAAAGATGAAAAGTTTTTTGATAAAATAAAAAGTTCTAAAATTCCTGTTTTGTTGTTGTTAAATAAGATTGATGTTACAGAACAAGAAATAATAGAAGAACAGGTGCAGTATTGGCAAGCTCAATTACCAACTGTAGAAATACATTTAATATCGGCACTTCAGAATTTTAATGTTACAGGTGTTTTTGAACGTATAATAGAATTATTGCCAGCTTCACCAGCGTATTATCCTAAAGATCAGTTAACAGATAAGCCAGAACGCTTTTTTGTAAATGAAACTATTCGCGAAAAAATATTAATACACTACAAAAAAGAGATTCCGTATTCTGTAGAAATAGAAACTGAGGAATTTTTTGAGGATGAAGATATTATTCGCATGCGTGCTGTAATTATGGTAGAGAGAGATTCTCAAAAAGGAATCATTATTGGTCATAAAGGGAGTGCGTTAAAACGTGTAGGAGTAGAGTCTAGAAAAGACTTAGAAAAATTCTTTGGTAAGCAAGTGCATTTAGAGTTATATGTAAAAGTAAATAAGAATTGGCGTAGCGATTCTCGCCAGCTGAAACGTTTTGGTTACAATAAGAAGTAATTAGTAACCTTAGGATATACTTTTCTTTACTTTAGAATTAAGTAAGATGTTCATTTTTGTTGACTTATAATAATCAACGAAACACCAAAATGAAAAAATCACTTATTCTAGCGGCTTCAATGGCCCTAATTTTTAGTTCCTGTATTAATGATGATAATACAGACTTTGATGGCGATAAAGATATAGATGTATCTGCATTAACTTTCACAAAATTAAGCACTTCTGTTAATGGTTCTGGAGATGAAGGATTTGCAGAAATCAGTGCTTTTGATGCAAAAACTGGAAAACTATTTGTAGTAAATCCAAATGAGCAGGAAATATCTGTATGGGATATATCTAATCCATCAGCAACAATAAAATTAACATCTATCGCATTACCAGGAACACCAAACAGTGTTGCTGCACAAGATGGCTTATTAGCAGTAGCTGTAGAAAGTGATCCAAAACAATTAGATGGACAAATAGTTACTTTTAATACAGAAACACAAGTTCAAGTAAATACTTATAATGCAGGAGCTTTACCAGATATGGTAACCTTTAGTCCAGATGGAAAATATATTATATCTGCAAATGAGGGAGAACCAAATGATGATTATACGGTAGATCCAGAAGGTTCTATTTCTGTAGTTAATATTAAGGAGAATGAAATAAACACATTGTTCTTTGGTGCTTATAATGGGCAAACTATTGGTAATGATTTTCGTGTTTTTGGCCCTGGAGCTTCTTTAAGCGAAGATGTAGAGCCAGAATACGTTGCTGTATCAGAAGATAGTAAGTATGCATACGTTACTTTACAAGAGAATAACGGTATTGCAGTAGTAGATTTAGGCAGCATGACAATTACAAATGTTTATGGTTTAGGTACTAAAGATTTTTCTTTACCAGAAAATACAATGGATGCTAGTAATAAAGATGATATTGTTGGTAATTTTAAAAACTGGCCTGTATTAAGTTATTACATGCCAGACGCTATGACTTTTTCTAAAATTGGTGGGTCCGAGTATTTAATTACAGCAAATGAAGGAGATGCTAGAGATTATGATGGGTATTCTGAGGAAGAAAGAGTTAAAGATTTAACTTTAGATGAAACTGCTTACCCTAATGCTGAAGAATTACAATTAGACGAAAATTTGGGTCGTTTAAAAATTACAACTGCCAATGGAGATACGGATGGTGATGGAGATTTTGACCAAATTTATGGTTACGGTGCCCGTTCTTTTACAATATGGGATACTGCAGGGTCAAAAATATATGATAGTGGAGACCATATAGGAAAGAAAACATTTGAATTAAATCCAGAACTTTTTAATAATGATGAAGGGGAAGTAGATGATCGTAGTGATGATAAAGGAGCGGAGCCAGAATCTGTTACTACTTTAAAAATTGGAAATAGCACGTTACTTTTTGTAGGATTAGAAAGAACAGGAGGTGTTATGGTTTACGATATAACAACGCCAACTGCGCCAGTTTTTGTAAACTGGTTATATAACGCAGAAGATATTGCTCCAGAAGGATTAATAGTAATTCCGAGTAAGGATAGTCCAACTAAAGAAAATTTATTAGTAGTAACTAATGAAGTTTCTAATACAATTACTATCTACGAAATTAAATAAATAGATTAATATTTTTTTAAATCTTCTAGTTTACTGTTAAAAGTAGGCTAGAAGATTTTTTTTATAAAGTTTAATGTGTAAATTGAACATAGTACATGCATTTCTTCTTTATTAAATTTAATAAAGATATTAACTTCTAGTTAGTTTCTTAAAAATGAAGTTGTAAACTTCGTGATAAAAGCTAAAATTAGTTATTTTTTAGATTCATTTATATATAATTGAAAACGAGGCATTAATACAATATCGTTATCAAGAAGAGTTTTCATAAAGAGAAAGTTTAAATCACTTTATTATTTAAGTATTAGCACTACCTTTGTGGCTTAATTTTATATTATGAGTGCTATTGTTGCTATTGTAGGGAGGCCAAATGTTGGAAAATCTACATTTTTTAATCGTTTAATTCAAAGAAGAGAGGCTATTGTAGATGCTGTTAGTGGTGTTACAAGAGACCGTCATTATGGAAAGAGCGACTGGAATGGAAAAGAATTTTCTTTAATAGATACTGGTGGTTATGTTGTTGGTAGTGATGATATTTTTGAACAAGAAATAGATAAACAAGTAGAACTTGCCATAGAAGAAGCCGACGCTATAATTTTTATGGTAGATGTGGAGTCTGGTGTAACAGGTATGGATGAGGATGTTTCTAAACTACTTAGAAGAGTAAATAAGCCAGTTTTTTTAGCAGTCAATAAGGTAGATAATGCTATGCGTGCAGAAGACGCTGTGGAATTTTATAACCTTGGTTTAGGAGACTTTTATACACTTTCTAGTATAAATGGTAGTGGTTCTGGAGAATTATTAGATGCCATTGTAAAAGTCTTACCAGAAGTAGAAGAGGAGGAAAGTAACCTTCCTAGATTTGCAGTTGTTGGTAGACCAAATGCAGGAAAATCTTCTTTTATTAATGCATTAATCGGAGAAGACCGTTATATAGTGACTGATATTGCAGGTACAACTAGAGATAGTATAGATACAAAATATAATCGCTTTGGGTTTGAGTTTAACTTGGTTGATACAGCAGGTATTCGCCGCAAAGCAAAAGTTAAAGAAGATTTAGAATTTTATTCGGTTATGCGTTCTGTAAGAGCTATAGAACATAGTGATGTTTGTTTGTTGTTGTTAGATGCCACTCGTGGTTTTGATGGACAAGTAGAAAATATTTTCTGGCTAGCGCAAAGAAATAATAAGGGTATTGTAATCTTGGTAAATAAATGGGATTTAGTAGAAGACAAGGAGACAAATACTATAAAACACTACACCGATAAAATTAAAAAAGCAATAGAGCCATTTACGGATGTTCCTATTCTATTTATATCGGTATTAACTAAACAGCGTATTTTTAAAGCTATAGAAACTGCTGTTGAGGTGTATAATAATAGAAATATTAAAATTCCTACACGTAAGTTTAATGACACTATGTTACCTATTATAGAAAACTACCCGCCGCCAGCATATAAAGGTAAGTTTGTGAAGATTAAATTCTGTATGCAACTACCAACACCATATCCGCAATTTGCATTCTTCTGTAATTTACCGCAATATGTACGTGAGCCATATAAGCGTTATTTAGAGAATAAATTAAGAGAAAATTTTAATTTTTCTGGAGTTCCTATTAGCGTATTTATGCGTAAGAAATAAATAAGCATGATTTTTTAAGTCACTTTTGTGGTATTTTTTTTATTTGATTATCGGTAAAGTGTTGTTTTGTAGGGATATATGAAAACTTAGATGTTTCTGTACGTGGAAGAAAAAATACAGCTTAGCGGATATTTTATAATCCATCGAATATTTTATACGTTGCTCGAATCTTAATTCCAAATATTCCATGCTTCTCGTTTTACTAATAAACCCAAGTATTATGGAAGATAAATCTACTTTTAATGATTACCTAGTGTATTCGTATTGTGCTTTTTGTATTTTATGGGGAGTATACTTAGTATTTTTTGCGGACTAACAATTTTGGAAAAACATCCCCTTGAGGCTTAGTAGGCCTTGAGGGATAAATAAAAATTATTTAATACAGAAGTTAACGAATAACCCGTAATTGTTTTACATTTAAGTGTTAATTACGGATTCAATTAATTTCTAGATATGTGCAGACTTCTAAAGCGTCTTTTATGTGTAATTCTTTTTATTACTATTAGCGCATGTAATAATTCTGATGTTTATCCAATATCTACTTTTGGTGAAGATTTAGAAGTTATAAACTCGGTTATTTCTCCTGTTATCTTAAAAGATAGAGAAAGGCAAATAGTTGTTTCAAGTGAGTTTCAGGGAAGAATATTTACGAGTACATCACAGGGTTTAGGAGGAACGAGTTACGGATGGTTCAATAAAAATATTTTACTTAGTGATAGTGTTCTTGTAAATAGAAGTAAAATAGGAGGAGAAGGTCGTATTTGGTTTGGTCCAGACCAAGGGCCAAATACTATTTTTTTTAAGATTGATGAAAAAACAGGAGAGAAGTTACATGCTGCTCCAAAAGATTTAAATACCCTTTCATTTAATATTCTAGCACAGTCTTCTGGATCGGTAAAATTAGGAAATAAACTACATATTGAAAATTTAAAAGGATTTCATTTCAATATAGAAGTAGAAAGAAAAATAGAACTACTTAAAGAAGATTATGTTTCTAATTTTTTAAGTAATTCTTTCTCTAATAATTTGTCTTATGTAGCTTATAAAACCAACACAAAAATGACAAATGTTGGTGAGCAAGATTGGTCTAAGGAAACGGGTCTTCTATCTTTATGGGATTTAGGGTGTTACCATCCAACACCAAAAACAACAGTAATAATACCCTTAAAAGAAAATGTAGATAATGCAACCGTTTATTTTACAGAGATAGATAGTACACGTATTGTTGTAAAAGATAAAGTTCTCTATTATAAGGCAGATGCGAATTATTTAAATAAAATTGGAACGCTACCAGAGTATACATTACCTTATTTTGGTAGTTACAGTCCGGAATTAAATTCTTTAACCATTGTAAAATTTAGTTTTAATTCTTTAGATAAAGAGTATGTAAATGCACATCCAGTGAATGTAGAAAATCAATATAGGGGAGATGTAATTAATGTTTTTAATGATGGCAAATGGGGAGAAGTTGGTCCTTTTGGTCCTTTTTATGAATTAGAGACATCTTCTCCTGCAAAAGAATTAAAAGTAGGAGAGAGTGTAAGTCATTTTCAAGAAGTGTATCATTTTAAAGGTTCTAAAAAGGAGCTAAATAAAATCTCGATAAGTGTTTTAGGAGTGTCTATAAAAGATATTGAGATAGCGTTGCCTTAATAAAAAAATTACCATCCGCCAGAAGCACCGCCGCCGCCAAAGCCACCGCCTCCGAAGCCACCACTAAAACCGCCACCGCCTCCGAAGCCACCGCTTCCAAAACCGCCACTAGAAGAGCTGCCACGTCCCATATTACTTAGAATAATAATATCTCTAAAGTCTAATCCAGAACCTCGTTTTCCGCCTCTATTATTACGGTTATTTCCTTTTCTATTCCATAAAATTATAAGAATAATAAAGAAGATAATGAAAGGTAAAAAAGCTTCAAAAGGTATCCCTTCATTAAAAGAACGGTCTTCGGTAAATTCACCGTTTAAAACCTTAATAATAGCATTAGTTCCTTTATTTAGTCCACCATAGTAATCGTTTTGTTTAAAACTAGGGATAATAACAGTTTCTATAATTCTACGAGACATAGCATCGGTTAAAGAGCCTTCTACACCATATCCTGTATTTATCGCAATTTTACGGTCGTCTTTAGCAAGTAGTACTAATACACCATTATCTTTACCTTTTTGACCTATACCCCATTTTTGTCCCCAATTTGCTCCTAGGTAGGTTATGTTTTCACCTTTGGTAGAACTAATTATAGCAACTACTATTTGTGTGGAGGTGCTATCTGCATATTGGGTAAGTTTTCTGGTAAGTGTTTGGTTTTGAGATTTAGATAGTAAACCAATATAATCATAAACACTAGTTTGGTTTTGCTTTCCAGGTTTTTCTGGGATATTAAATTGCGCTTGAGAAACGGTCCAAAAGCATAAAAAAAGTAAAAGAAGGCTATCCTTTAGATATTTCATTGCTAAGTTCGTTTGTATCTCCATGCATCCACGGAAAATGTTCTTCTAGCTCTTTACCTGCTTTTAGAACACCATTAATAATTCCTTCTTTAAAATTGCCAGCAACAAAGTCTTTTTGAATACCTTCTTTAGTGGTGTCCCAAAAATTAGCGGGTACAACTTTATCTATACCTTTATCTCCGTAAATTGCAAATTTTTGGTCATTAACAGCAATATAAAGAAGTACTCCATTTTCTTCTTTTGTATTATCCATTTTAAGAAAATGAAAAACTTCTTTAGCTCTGTCTAATAAATCTAATCGAGTATGTGCTTCAATATGCACACGAATTTCACCAGAAGTGTTTTTTTCTGCTGTAACTATAGCATCAACAATTTCTTGCTCTTCCTCTGTTGTTAAAAAATCCTCTACTCTAGACATTGATTATTATTTAAAATCAAAATTAACATCTGGAGCATCTTCAGAACCAGCTTCGGCTTTAAAATAGGCTAACTCATCAAAATTAAATATACCTGCTAAAATAGAGCCAGGAAATTTTTTAATTAAGACATTGTATGGTTCTACAGTGGCATTAAAACGGTCTCTTGCTACATTAATTCTATTTTCTGTACCTTCTAATTGCGATTGTAATTCTAAAAAGTTTTGATTTGCCTTTAAGTCGGGGTAACGTTCTACCGTAACTAAAAGGCTCTTTAGAGCACCACTTAGTCCGCCTTGAACTTTATTAAATTGGGCAAGTTGTTCTGGTGTTATATTAGTTGGGTCTATAGATACAGATGTGGCTTTTGCTCTAGCTTCTATAACATCTTTTAGCGTGCCACGTTCAAAATCTGCAGCGCCTTGTACTGTTTTTACTAAATTACCAATAAGGTCATTCCTTCTTTGGTAAGCACTTTCTACATTTGCCCATGTTTTGGTAGAGGTTTCTTTTAGTTGTACGGCTGTATTGTTAAAGCCTACTGCCCATTGGTAAATTCCAAATGCTAATACCCCAAGTACTAGTAAAGCAATTAATCCTTTTTTCATAATAGTATTTATTTAGTGTTTATAGGTTGTTCTTTATTTTTATAAGTTCCATTTTTACTTTTTCTAATTTTTGTATAATATCAAAATTAGATAAAGTTTTGTGTCGCTCTTCTTTTAAATGAGTTTTTGCTCCTTCTAAAGTAAACCCTCTTTCTTTAACAAGGTGGTATATTAACTTTAAATTGGTAATGTCTTGTGGGGTAAATTTACGATTGCCTTTAGCGTTTTTTTTTGGTTTTAGAACATCAAATTCTTTTTCCCAAAAACGAATTAGAGAAGTGTTTACATTAAAAGCTTTGGCAACTTCGCCAATGCCGTAATATCTTTTTTCTGGTAGTTCTATATGCATTAATCTAGTGATTGATTTTCCTGATTAGCAAACTTTAGCATATTTTCAAATTCTATAGGAGATAAACTACCATAATAAAAATTAATTGGGTTTATACGATCCTTTTCTTTCCAAACTTCATAATGCAAATGCGGAGCTTCGGAACGTCCTGTACTGCCAACAAAACCAATAAGGTCTCCACGTTTAACTTTTTGTCCTTTTTTTACATTGTATTGACTTAAGTGCGCATATAAACTAAGGTAGCCATATCCATGGTCTATTCGTATATGTTTGCCATAACCAGAAGAATTATTATCTGCTCTAACTATTTTACCGTCTCCAGAAGCGTAAATAGGGGTTCCTTTAGGAGCTGTAAAATCCATTCCATAATGCATTTTTCTAGCCTTTGTAAAAGGGTCAGAGCGCCAGCCGTAGCCAGAAGCCATTCTAGTTAAATCTTCATTATTTATTGGTTGTATGGCTGGTATTGCAGCAAGTAATTTTTCTTTTTCTTCGGCAAGGATGGTAATTTCATCTAAAGACTTAGATTGTATAGCCATTTGTTTTTTAATAACATCTAAACGTTTGGTAGTAGCAATTACCATATCAGAATTATTAAAGCCTTCTAGAGATTTGTATCTATTTATACCACCAAAGCCAGCTCTTCTTTGCTCTTCAGGAATAGGGTTTGCTTCAAAATATAGTCTGTAAATATTATTATCTCTATCCTCAATATTAGCAAGAACGTCTTCAATTTGCTCCATTTTTTTGTCTAATAACTCAAACTGAAGCTCATAGTTTTTTACTTCTCTTTGTAAGGATAGTTCTTTGGGAGTGTTAATTAAATTAGTGTTTAAAAGGAAAATTAATCCTAGTAAACCAAATAGAAATGACCCTAAAAAAAAGAAACTTATGTTTCTATACCGTTTAGATTTTTTTGGTTCAATCTTACGGTAAGATAACGTATCTGGATCGTAATAATATTTTACTTTAGACATGAATAGATTTTATCCTATTTTTGTGCTTTAAATATAGCGCAATAAACAAATATAAAAATTGTTTTGCAGAAACCATTATTTTTTAAGAAACCTTACCATTTTAGATGAATTCCAAGGAAATTAGAAGTCAGTTTTTAAATTTTTTTAAAGAGAAAAACCACAAGATAGTCGCATCTGCCCCAATGGTTATTAAAGATGACCCTACTTTATTATTTACAAATGCTGGTATGAACCAGTTTAAGGAGTATTTTTTAGGGAATAGTGTTCCTAAAAGTTCTAGAGTTTCGGATACGCAAAAATGTTTAAGGGTAAGCGGTAAGCATAATGATTTAGAAGAGGTTGGTAAAGATACGTACCACCATACTATGTTCGAAATGCTTGGAAATTGGAGTTTTGGAGACTACTTTAAAAAAGAAGCTATAGAATGGGCTTGGGAATTACTTACCGATGTTTTAAAAGTAGATAAGGATAGTCTTTACGTTTCTGTTTTTGAAGGAAGCTCAGATGCAGATAATTTAGAGATGGATATGGAAGCTTACAATTTATGGAAGGCTATTGTACCAGAAGACCGAATTATAAAAGGAAATAAAAAAGATAACTTTTGGGAAATGGGAGAGCAAGGACCTTGCGGACCATGTTCAGAAATACATGTAGATATACGTTCTGCAGAAGAAAAAGCTAAAGTTTCTGGGGCAAGTTTGGTAAATGAAGATCACCCGCAGGTTGTAGAAATATGGAATCTTGTATTTATGCAGTATAACCGTAAAGCAAGTGGACAATTAGAGCCTTTGCCAGCAAAACATGTAGATACGGGAATGGGGTTTGAACGTTTGTGTATGGTTTTGCAAAATGTAAAATCTAATTATGATACCGATGTTTTTACACCAATTATTAGAGAAATAGAAACCATAACCAATTCTAAATACGGAAAGAACGAAGAAACAGATATTGCTATACGTGTAATTGCAGATCATATTAGAGCGGTGTCTTTCTCTATTGCAGATGGGCAATTACCTAGTAATACTGGTGCTGGTTATGTTATAAGAAGAATTTTAAGAAGGGCAGTACGTTATGGTTTTACTTTTTTAGAAACTAAAGAACCTTTTATGTATCGTTTGGTAGGAGTGCTAAATAATATAATGGGAGATGCCTATCCAGAACTAAAAGAACAATACCAGTTAATAGAAAATGTAATTAAAGAAGAAGAGCATTCTTTTTTAAAGACATTAGATCAGGGGTTAGTTTTGTTAGATACTATAATTAGTAATACAAAAGGAAAAGAAGTTAACGGGGCAAAAGCTTTTGAGCTTTATGACACCTATGGTTTCCCTATAGATCTTACGGCTTTAATTTTAAGTGAAAAAGGGTTTAGTTTAGATGAAGCAGGTTTTGAAAAAGCCATGCAAGAACAAAAAAACCGTTCTAAATCTGCGTCTGAAACTTCTAAGGAAGATTGGACTATTTTGGTAAATGACCAAGAGCAAGAGTTTATTGGTTATGATAGATTAGAGGCGGACGTAAAACTGGTGAAATTTAGAAAAATCACTTCTAAAAAAGACGGGCAACAATATCAATTAGTATTTAATTTAACTCCGTTTTATGCAGAAGGTGGTGGCCAGGTTGGTGATAAAGGATATTTAGAAGCATCTAACGGAGATGTTATATATATTATTGATACTAAAAGAGAGAATAATGAGATAGTACATTTTTCAAAGAACTTGCCTAAAAAGTTAGAGGAGGTATTAAAAGCGGTAGTAGATAAAAAACAAAGACAAAGAACAGAAGCAAACCATACTGCTACGCACTTATTACACCAAGCTTTAAGAGAGGTTTTAGGAACTCATGTAGAGCAAAAAGGATCTGCCGTACACTCTAAATATTTACGTTTTGACTTTTCTCATTTTGCTAAAGTCACAACAGAAGAATTACGGGAAGTAGAAGATTTTGTAAATGCTAGGATTGAGGGTAAGTTGGAATTACAGGAAAATAAGTCGGTTCCAATGAAACAGGCAATAGAAGAGGGCGCTATGGCATTATTTGGAGAAAAATATGGCGATGCAGTGCGTACTATTCGTTTTGGAAAGTCTATAGAGTTGTGTGGAGGAACACATGTAAAAAACACAGCCGATATTTGGCATTTTAAAATTAAGAGCGAAGGTGCTGTTGCTTCTGGAATTCGTAGAATAGAAGCCATAACTTTTGATGGCGTTAAAGAGTTTTATTTTGAAAACAACAGAACGTTGTTTGAAATTAAAGATGTATTAAATAATGCAAAAGACCCTGTAAAAGCCGTAGTTGCTTTACAAGAAGAAAATAGTAGTTACAAAAAGCAAATAGCAGAACTTTTAAAAGATAAAGCGAAAAACCTTAAAGGAGATTTATTAGGGAGTTTAGAAGAAATTAACGGAGTTCAGTTTTTAGCTAAAAAGGTAGATTTAGATGCTGCAGGGATAAAAGACCTTTCTTTTGAAATGGGACAAAATAAAGATAATTTGTTCTTACTTTTTGGAACAGAGCAAAAAGGAAAAGCATTACTTTCTTGTTATATATCTAAAGAATTAGCTGCGTCTAAAAACTTAAATGCAGGAACCATTGTGCGGGAGCTTGGTAAGTTTATACAAGGTGGCGGCGGTGGTCAACCATTTTTTGCTACAGCAGGAGGTAAAAACCCAGCAGGTATAGAAGAAGCTTTAAGTAAAGCAAAAGAGTATATTTCATAATACTAATAATGAAACTACAAACCAAAATTCCTTTACAAAAGGAAAAGAACCAGATAAATTATAGCAGCAAATTGCTGTTGTTGGGTTCTTGTTTTGTAGAGAATATTGGGGAAAAATTAAAATATTATAAATTCCAAACGGTTCAAAATCCGTTTGGAATTTTATTTCACCCTTTGGCTATTGAAAACTTGGTGTCCAGAGCTATAGCATTAAAAGAATACACAAAAGAATCTATTTTTTTAAATGAAGAACGTTGGCATTGTTATGATGCGCATTCCGAGTTAAGTTCTAATACTCCTGAGGAACTGTTAGAGAAGCTAAATAGTGGATTACGGACTACTAAAGAGCAAATAAAAGAAGCATCACACATTGTAATTACCTTAGGAACAGCTTGGGTATATTCTTTTATAGAGGAAAAAAAAGTAGTAGCCAATTGTCATAAAGTTCCGCAAAAGCAATTTTCTAAAAAAATATTGTCGGTAAATGAAATTCAAGATAGTTTAGAGCATATAAAATATCAAATTAAAAAAATAAATAAAGAAGCAACTCTAATATTTACAGTTTCTCCTGTACGTCATATAAAAGACGGATTTGTAGAAAATCAACAAAGTAAAGCACATCTTATTACTGCCATACATGAGGTAATTAAAAAAAGTAATGTCACTTATTTTCCGTCTTATGAAATCATGATGGATGAATTGCGCGATTATCGTTTTTATAAAGAAGATATGGTGCACCCTAATGCAACTGCTGTAAATTATATATGGGAAAAGTTTACTTTAAGTTGGATTAATGAGGAGGCGCAAAAAGTAATGGATAAGGTTTCTGTGGTTCAAAAAGGACTGGCACATAGGCCTTTTAATGAAAAATCTCTAAAGCATAAAGAGTTTTTAAAAGCGCTTGAAAAGAAAAAAACGTATCTTCAAGAAGCGTATTCTTTTATGAAATTTACGTTATGAAAAAAGTTTTAATAGGTGCGTTGGTTACATTGTCCATGGTTTTTGTTTTTCGTTCTTGTATGAATAGCAATAAAGAAAAAGCAATTCTCGAGGAAAACTCAATGCTTATTCAGGAACAAATTAAAAATGTTTCCAAATTAGTAGTAACGGAAGGTCATTTTGCAGAGGTATATAATTATAAGGATTCTCAAGAACTTTTTGGTCCGTTAATTACAGCAGATAAAAAAGCTTTAGTGGTAGTTAATGCCGAAGTTACTGTTGGTTATGATTTAAGCAAATTAACTTTTAAAGTAGATGATAAAGCAAAAGTCTTATATATAAAAGAGATTCCAGAACCCGAAATTAAAATAAACCCAGATTTTGAGTATTATGATGTTACTGCAGATTATTTAAACCCTTTTAAAGCAGAAGATTATAACACTATAAAGAAAAACATACACGCTTCCTTATTAAAAAAAGTAGAAGCTTCTACTTTAAAAAGTAATGCCAAAAATAGATTATTAAGCGAGCTTTCTAAATTTTATGTACTTACCAAAAGTATGGGATGGACGTTAGAGTATAACGAACAACTTATTCAAGAAAATAGTTTAGAGCAATTTATTAAGGATTAAGCTTTTTTGCTTTTTGTTTGGTCTTGTACTAGGGTTATACCATTGTCTATAAGATGTCCAATTCTAGGATTATCTAGTTTTATATTTTCTAAGTGAGCAGCAATAGATGCTGCAAATTCTATAGTATTACTTTTAATTGCCAGTTCATAAATTTCTAGAGGAAGAAGCCAATCTTTAGGGTAGTTTTCTTGTATTTCTTTAAATACTTTATTTCTAGAAACGGTTTTATTTTTTCCTTCTCTAAAGTCTCTAATTTGTTGGTATAAATCTTCTAGTTTTAATTGTTTAGCAGTTTTTTTAATTTTATGGGTTGTTGTTTTTACTTCATGTGTTATTCTATCAAAACTAGATAAATCTGCAGGGCCATTAAAAGCAGAAACAATTTTTTCTCCTATTGCCATATTATAAAGTTCCTCTTCCGAATTAAATAATACCTTTCCTAAATGCGTCACAATGCAATTTTTTAGGGTAATTAAAATAATTTCGCCTTGTAGGTTTCGTGTTCCAGTAATAATTTTTCCTTTTACAGTAATGTCTCCTTCAAATTCAAGAGAAATTATTTCGCCTTCAAAAATATTATAAGCCTTAAGGTCTCTGGGGCTCATGTCTTCAATAGCAATATTAATGCCTTTTAATTTTCCAATCGGAGAACCAAAACCATGCAGATGTTGGTTAATTCCTTGTCCAATTAGTTCCTGATTACGGTAAGAAAGCGCAGTAGGTCCTGCAGTCTGAAAAAATATTGGAGTACCATTATTTTCAAGAACCGAAATATAATTACCAGAAATTTGTAAACCTGTACTTAGTTCTATAGTGCCTATTTCTGCAGCATCTATTAATTTTTGAACGCCAATTAGTCCTCCAGTTCTTAAGGCCATAGTATTTGCAAATTCTTCTAAGACCTGACTTAGAAAAGAAAAATCGGGAGTTACAAACAATTGCGGTTGGGGTTTGGTAATATCAAAAGAAGTATGTGCGGCAATCTTAGAGTATGGTATTTTTTTTACTTCATTGGTCATACACCAAGCACTTTCGCCAATAGAAGATAAAAGGCCAGCACCATATATTTTAGGATTTTCAACCGTACCAATTAAACCGTATTCTACAGTCCACCAATGCAGGTTTCTAATAAGAGCCATTTCGCTAGGCTCTCCCATATTTTTCTGAAGATTTTCTATTAGGTTTTCGGCTTTTTTAATTTCGTCTTCTGGCGTGTTTGGGGCTTCTTTTATAATAGATAAATGCCTAACGGCTTCATATAATTCATAATCTTTTTTACTAGAAATAGCTTTGCATCCTATTTCTCCAAAACGTCTTAAATATTCTGCGTATTCAGGATTGGCAATAATGGGGGCATGCCCAGCACCTTCGTGAATAATATCTGGAGCAGGAGTGTACTCTATATTTTCTAATTGCCTTATGTCGGATGCTATTACAAGAACATTGTATGCTTGGAACTCCATAAAAGCGGAAGGAGGTATAAAACCATCTACTGCAACTGCTGCCCACCCAATTTCTTCTAAAATACGGTTCATGCCGTACATGTTTGGAATGTTATTTATGGATATTCCTGTTTTTTGTAGGCCATCTAAGTAAGATGCGTGTGCAACTTTTCCTAAATAATCTACATTTTTACGCATAACGTATCTCCAAACCGCTTGATCTATAGCAGAGTAATCCTCATAGTTTTGTGGTTTTATAAATTGCCTTAGGTGTTCGGGTAATTTATCTAAAATTGGATTGCTTTGGTAGTTGTTTTGCATATTATACATAAATATAAAGATGTGTAATTACTATTAAAGGTACATATTTGATTATTTAGTAGTGTGCAATGTGTGATTATTAGTAAAAATTCCTTTATTTTTAAATAATATGGTAATATGTACTTTTGAGTTGAATTTTATGGTGTTGAAACAGGAAAATTTATGGAACAAAAAATAGATAGTATAGATAGAAAAATATTGCAGATATTAGAGAAAGATGCAAAAACTAATGCTAAAGAAATAGCAGAACGGTTGCAAATGACCAAAACCCCTGTGTATGATCGTATAAGAAGATTAGAGCAGAATGGTTTTATTTCTAAGTACGTTGCTATTATAGATAAAAATAAAGTAGAGCCAAGTATTACTGTTTTTAGCTTTGTATCCTTAGATGCTCAAAAGGAACGCTTAATGGATGATTTTGCTGCTAGTGTAAAAAAGTATCCAGAAGTAGTAGAGTGTTTTGTAGTAGGTGGGGAGTTCGATTTTTTGTTAAAAATAGTAGTTAAAGATTTAGATGACTATTTTAAGTTCTCCAAAGATAAGGTAGCATCTTTGCCACATATAGGAATGGTTAAAAGTGCATTTGTTTTAAACGAAGTAAAAGACAGTACTTATTTTCCTTTATTATAAAAAAGAGAGAGCTGTTTAGCTAAACAACTCTCTCTTTTAAATTCATGTACAGATGCTTATTTTACAGCCATTATTTGTGGCGGATAAGCTTTTAATATCTCTCCTACAAATTCCTGAATACGTTCTTCCTTCTTTTCTATGCTTTTAGATTGGGAAAGAGTTCCTATTCCTTTTCCTTGCCAAACTAATTCTTTGCTTTTAGAATCAATTAAATCTATATAAAGAGAGCCTTGTGTTCTGGTGCTTACTTGTGTGCCATTGTTCCATCCTGGCCCCCAGTAATAAGGGTTCCAGCCCCAACCAAAACCACCGCCCCAGTAGTTATTGTAAACATCAACTTGTTCTTTCTCTTTAGTGAAAATACTTACCAAGATATCTGGAGAATTAGATTTTGTAAATCCTCTTATAGCCATTTCAGAATCAATAGCTCTTAAAATTCTTTTTTTATCTAAATCAGAAATTTGAGCTTTATCAATACCAGTCTTGTAAAACGCATAGGATTTATACGAATTAAAATTAGCATCTTTATCATAATCAGAAAGTACGCGTACCGAGGTACAAGAACTTAATACAGCCAATAGTAATATTGGTATTGCGAGTAATTGTAGTTTTTTCATAACAACTATATTTTTTGGGATTAGAATAGATTTTTTGTAATTAAAACATCTCAAAAATCATGCCGAATAAACACTTTGCTATTGTCTGTTTGTCTTTGCATTGTAGCCATAGGGGCAATGTCTGCAACCACTTTCACAACAATATCCTCTTTTTAAATGAAATTGTTCTGTAAATACTTTATACCCTTCTTTAGATAAGTAAAAATCACCTTCTTCTAACGGAATAATCTCTTTCATGTACAGTAAATAGCTTATAAAGTTTTGCTATAAAATTAAGGATTCTTTGTTGATAACTGCCTTATGCCCACTAGAAACCTATACATTTTAGTAAGGTTTATAGGTTTTTTATTCTTTAATCGATTTTGTTTGTATGTAAATCTAGTAACTTTTTAAGATTAAAAAATTACAATTATCTTTGGGGATAAGCGTTTGTAAAAAGTATTTATGATATTAATATTCAAACATTTCTTCTATAAAAATTACGTAGGCTTGTCTTTATGGCCTTTTATAATTCTAAAGGATACTACCTTAAAAGAAGATATTGTACTTATTAATCACGAAAAAATACACCTTAAACAACAGCAAGAATTGCTTATTCTTCCTTTTTATATTTGGTATATAACAGAGTGGCTTTTACGTAGTGTTTTTTATTTAAACACTTATAAAGCATATCAAAATATTAGCTTTGAGCGCGAAGCTTATTATAATGAGAATAATTTAGATTATTTAAATCAAAGAAAGTTTTTCAGCTTTATTAAATACCTTTGGCGTAGTTAAACAAAAGTTTAGTGCAAACGCAAAATCAAAAAGTAAATCATCCATTACTTATAGAGAAGCAAATTTCGTTGTATATAAAACGAGAAGATTTAATACACCCATTAATTTCGGGTAATAAGTATCGTAAATTAAAATACAATATACTAGCTGCAAAAGAAGCAAAACAAGATACGTTACTAACTTTTGGCGGAGCCTACTCTAATCATATCGCTGCAACTGCTTATGCAGGTATGCAAGAAGGTTTAAAAACTATTGGTATTATTAGAGGAGAAGAACTGCAAGATAAATGGCAAAATAATGCCACTTTACTTTTAGCAAAAGAACATGGTATGCATTTTAAATTTGTTAGTAGAGAGGCGTATAGGTTTAAAGAAACACCAGAATTTATAAACGAATTAAAGAAAGAATTTAAAGATTTTTATTTATTACCAGAAGGCGGTAGTAATTCTCTAGCAATAAAAGGTTGTGAAGAAATTTTATCTTCTAAGGATAGTGAATTTAATGTAATTACTACAGCAGTAGGTACAGGAGGCACTATTTCTGGTATAATAAATGCATCTAACAAAGAACAAAAAGTAATTGGTTTTCCTGCTTTAAAAGGCAATTTTTTACAAGAAGATATTCGTAAATTTGCAAGCAAAATAAATTGGGAGCTTCAAAATAAATATCATTTTGGAGGTTATGGTAAGGTTTCTCCAGAATTAATTCAATTTATTAATGCTTTTAAAAAGGAAACCAATATTCTTTTAGACCCAATCTATACAGGTAAAATGGTTTATGGTTTACTAGAAATGATAAAAGAAGATAATTTTAAGCCTGGAACAAAAATTTTAGCAATCCATACAGGAGGCTTACAAGGTATAAAAGGAATGAATACAGTTTTAAAAAATAAAAAGCAACCTTTAGTAATTGTTGAATGAAAAAATATAGTTTTCTTATTTGTGTAATTCTTTTAGTAGTTGGTTGTAAATCAAAAAAAACAACCATACGTTCTGGTAAATTAAAAACCGATAATGTAGTTTCTCATAAAAAGAAAACACCCGTAAAAACATATAAAGACCTGCCAAAAGACGAGGGAAAGTTTGTTTATTTTAAATTTAATACGGCTCAAGAATATATTGATACTTTTTCAGAAATTGCTCAGATAGAAATGATGGCTTATGGTATTCCTGCAAGTATAACTTTAGCACAAGGATTATTAGAAAGTGGTTATGGAAAAGGAGAATTAGCCATGAAAACTAATAATCATTTTGGAATAAAATGCCATACAGGTTGGGAGGGCGATTATGATTTTCATGATGATGATGAAAAGGGAGAGTGTTTTAGAAAGTACAACCATCCAAGATATTCTTATAGAGACCACAGTGTTTTTTTAACAACAAGGTCTAGATATGCTTTTTTGTTTGATTATCATCATAAGGATTATAAAGCATGGGCTAAAGGACTCCGAAAAGCAGGATATGCAACTGATAAAAAATATCCGCAAAAACTTATTTACTTAATTGATAAATATCAATTATATAATTATGATACTCCTTCAGGAAGTGTAACAAACGTAAAAAGAAAACCAATAATAGTGCCTAAAGCAAATTCTAAAAAACACATTGTTCAAAAAGGAGATACCTTGTATTCTATCTCAAGAAAATATTTTGTGTCTGTAGAAGAATTAATGCGAATAAATAGAATGCAAAACACCAATTTGTCTATTGGCCAGGAACTTGTTGTAAAATAAAATAGCAATTATAAAAAGATGATTTATAAAAGAAGTAGTGCCTTATTTAATGATGCTAAAAAATATATTCCTGGAGGTGTAAATTCTCCAGTACGTGCTTTTAAAGCAGTTGGCGGGGATCCAATCTTTGTAAAAGAAGCAAAAGGAGCATATTTGTATGATGAGGATGGTAATACACTTATAGATTATATAGCTTCTTGGGGTCCATTAATATTAGGGCATGCCTATGAGCCAGTTATAAATGCCATTGTAGCTAAAGCTAAAAAAGGAACTTCTTTTGGGATGCCCACAGAGATAGAAACAGATTTGGCTAAACTAGCAGTTTCTATGGTTCCTAATATAGATAAAATACGTTTTGTTAATAGCGGTACCGAGGCTTGTATGAGTGCGGTTCGTTTAGCAAGAGGATATACCGGAAAAGATAAAATCATAAAATTTGCTGGATGTTACCATGGTCATTCCGATTCTTTTTTAATACAAGCGGGTAGTGGTGCAGTTACTTTTGGGAGCCCAAATAGTCCAGGGGTTACGCAAGGAACAGCAAAAGATACTTTATTAGCAAATTATAATGATTTGGCAAGTGTAAAAGCTTTAACAGGAGCCAATGCTGGTGAAATTGCTGCAATTATTATAGAGCCAATAGCAGGTAATATGGGATGTATTATTCCTACTTCTGAATTTATTACTGGCCTAAGAGAACTTTGTACAAAAGAAGGTATTTTATTAATTTTTGATGAGGTAATGACAGGTTTTCGTTTAGGAACCGGTGGTGCACAAGAAGCCTTAGGTATAGATGCAGATATTGTTACTTTTGGAAAAGTAATAGGTGGTGGTCTACCTGTTGGTGCTTTTGCTGCTCGTAATGAAATTATGAGTTATTTAGCTCCAGACGGCCCCGTATACCAAGCAGGAACACTTAGTGGTAACCCATTAGCAATGAGTGCAGGTTTGGCAATGCTTACCCAGTTAAATAATAACCCAGAAGTTTTTAAGAGCCTTGCAGAAAAAACAGAATATTTGCATAATGGTTTTAATACTGTTTTAAAAACCAAAGATATTCCATACCAAATAAACCGTTATGGTAGTATGATTTCTGTTCATTTTACAGATACTCCAGTAGTAGATTTTGCTACCTCGGCAAAAGGGAATAATGATACTTTTAAGAAGTATTTTCATGGCATGTTAGAGCAGGGTATTTATTTGCCACCTTCTGCTTTTGAAAGTTATTTTTTAAATGATGCTTTGTCTTATGAAGATTTAGATAAAACTATTGAAGCAATAGATAAGGTGTTTTAATTTACAGTTTTTTTATAAAGAATTAAAATAATTCTTTACCTCTAAAATATGCTTTTCTTTAACATTAGAAGATAACCAACTTGCTTCAAAAGCATTAATTGCCAATTGCATTATCTGCCTTTTATTTAGGTTTAAAGCTTTTGCTGTTTCGTAAAAATTAGCATTCATATAGCCACCAAAATATGCAGGGTCATCAGAATGTATAGTCGCAATAATTCCTTTTTCCAGCATTTTTGCAACAGGGTGTTCTTCCATTTTAGAAATTACTTTAAGTGCTACATTGCTTAATGGGCATAAGGTTAGGGGAATCTTTTCTTTAACTAACCTTTGAACTAGCTTTTCATCATCTAAACAACGATTTCCATGGTCTATTCTTATAACCTTTAAAAGGTCTAAAGCTTCCCAAATATAATCTACAGGGCCTTCTTCGCCAGCATGAGCTACTAATTTGTAACCGTGTTTTGCAGAAGCTTTAAAAACTTGAACAAATTTGCTAGGTGGGTTTCCAATTTCAGAAGAGTCTAAACCAACACCATCAATCCAATCTTTATAAGGCAATGAAGATTCTAATGTTTTAAAAGCTTCTTCTTCACTTAAATGCCTTAAATAAGACATAATTAGTTTGTAAGAAATGTTTAATTCTTGTTTAGCTTTTTCTAATGCTTTATAAATGCCATTAATAACAACGGCAAAATCTACACCTCTATCTGTATGCGTTTGCGGGTCAAAGAACACTTCTACATGCACAACATTTTGATCGTGTACTTTGTTTAGATAAGCCCATGTTAAATCATAAAAATCTTGTTCATATAACAACACTTTAGCACCAGTATAGTATATATCTAAAAATTCTTGAAGATTATTAAATTGGTATGCTTTTTTTAAAGAATCTATAGAATCATAATCTAAAATTATATTATTTCTTTTAGCTATCTGGAACATAAGTTCGGGCTCAAAACTACCTTCAATATGTAAATGGAGTTCTGCTTTAGGAATACCTTTAATAACTTTTTTAAGATTAGGAAATGCCATAAAATTATACTAGTTAAGACTAGGATTAATGTAAATATTTAGGTTGAATTTTTATAAAAATACATAAGTAATTTTATAAATCTCCTAAAAGTATAGGAATACTAATTTTTATTATTTAGTGACAATACTAGGTAAAAACACTTTTTGCATTATTTCAAATGCTAATTTGTCTTCGTGAGAATTATATGCACCACCAGTAAATATGGCAACTATATTCATTTTGGGTATAATCATAATGTATTGCCCACCATTTCCTGTTGCGGTTTTTGAATTTATAATTTCATTATTTACTTGGTACGGTATAGACCACCAAAAGTAGCCATAGTTAATTCCTGTAATTTTTGTTTTAGGAGTGGTAGACTCATTAACCCATTTCTGCGAAACAATTTGCTTTTTATTCCACATTCCGTTATTAAGTATTAATACTCCTATTTTTGCAATATCTCGGGAGGTCATATATAACCTTTTCCCAGAGGAAAGTATTTTTTTGTCTGATGTATGGCCCCAATATAAATTTGTTATTCCTAATGGGGTAAATAAATACTTTTGTGCAAATTCTTGGATTGTTATCCCGGATGCCCGACTTATTATTTCTGCTATAAGAATTGCACCCATAGAACAATAAGTAGAAACTTCTCCAGGTTCATTTATAACTGGTAAGTTAAGTGTGTACTTAAGCCAATCCTTTTTTTTGTAAACTTTGTCCTCTTGCCCTTTAGATTTTTTATCCCAATCATTACAATCTAATCCGCTGGACATTGTTAAAAGATGCTTTATAGTTATTTTTTCTTTTCTGGGATCTAGGTTTTTAGTTGGAATACAACCTTTTAAGTATTTTAAAATTGGGTCATTAATATTTTGAATAAAACCTTTATCAATAGCAATTCCCATTAAAATGGATCGTATACTTTTTGTAGTGGAACGTAAGTCATGGGGTTGGTTAGCTAATTGCCCATTAAAATACTCTTCAAGAATTAACTGATTATCTTTTACCAAAAGAACACTATGAATTTTATTTTCCCTATTCAGTATTTGGTTAAATAATTCATGTATTGCTGTTGTATCTACATTTTGGGCTAATAAAGTGTTAGTTTTCCAGCCGTCTGTACGTTCTTTAGGTTTAGAATACAAATAGGTGTTTTGCCCATGGCAGTATGCATTAATAAATAATGCTATTACGATTAATGAGGCTATATTTTTCATAAATCTTTAGTTAGATTTTTTTTTCATATTCCAAACAGTCTATTCTAATTTTGTGTATAAATAATTCATTTTTGCAACAAATTACAATAAACATTTTATCATTCCTTAAATACCACAAACTACATTACAAAAAAACGGTTTAAGATTACTCCTAAACCGTTTTTTTAAGGTTCTTTTAAAATCTATTATGCATTTTCTAGAGTAGGGTAGGTTAAATACCCTTCTTCGCCAGGAGTATACATGGTATTTTGATCTACCTCATTTAGCTCTGCACCTTCAGTAATACGAGCTATTAAATCAGGATTTGAAATAAAAGGAAAACCTATAGACACTAAGCTATCTTCATTTTCAGAAACTATTTTTTCAGCACGTTCTAAATCATAACCTAAACCGCCATTGTAAATTACAGTTCCATTAAATTTGGCGCCTAATTCTTGTAAATATCCTTCAGGAATTTTAGCGGACATGCCTGCCATATGTAAGTAAGCTAAATCTAAACTGTTTAACTGCTCTACTAAATAAGTATAAGTTTCTTGCATGGTATCAAAAATAAGCATATCATTAAATTCACTGAACGGAGAAATACGAATTCCGGTTTTATTGCTTCCAATTGCTTTGGCAATTTTGGTTGTTATCTCTAAAACAAAACGTGTTCTATTTTCTGTAGAACCACCATAATTGTCTGATCTTTGGTTAGCGCCAGTGTTGATAAACTGTTCAGCTAAATAACCGTTTGCGGCATGAATTTCAACTCCGTCAAAACCAGCTTCTATAGCGTTTCTAGCAGCTTGTACAAACTCATCTTGCGCTTGCGCAATATCTGCAATGGTCATTTCACGAGGTATAGAGTGTTCTTTTGCACCTTCACTTGTGAAAATTTCACCTGCAGCTTGTATTGCTGAAGGCGCAACTACTTCACCGCCTTCTGGTAAATTTAAGATATGTGCAATACGGCCTGTATGCATAATCTGAAGGAATATTTTTCCACCATTTTTATGCACAGCATCGGTTGTTTTTTTCCAACCAGCTATTTGCTCGTTAGAATATGCAGCAGGAATATTTGGGTAGCCTAATCCGTTTTTTGAAGGCGAAGTAGCTTCGGTAATAATTAAACCTGCACTGGAACGTAAACCGTAATACCTTGCCATAATATCATTTGGTGTGTTGCCTGTAGCACGAGAACGAGTCATTGGTGCCATAACCACATGGTTATTTAGATTTAAACTGTTTGATTTAAAAGCGGATAATAATTTTGAATTTTTCATTTTTTTATGATGGATTAGAAGAAAGGAATTTTGTTATTTCTGTTGGTTCTGCTCTGTTACGATATTCTGCATCTAAAAAGGCGTAAGCAATGGTTCCGTCTTCATTAATAATGTATGTTGCAGCTAATGGAAGCTCATTAGAATCGTCTCCATTGTAATTGTTTAAACCAAAAGAACTGTTGTAGCTTTTTGCAACGTCATCTGTAAGTTTGTAAACAATACCATATTCTTTAGCAATTTTGTTTCCTAAATCGCTCAATACTTCAAAATCTAGATTGTGCTTTTCTTTTGTGCTTAAAGAATTATCAGGAACTTCTGGCGTTAGTGCAATCAGGGTTGCGTTATTTGCATTAAAATTAGGTAATTCTTGCTGTAGTTCACGTAAAGTTAAATTACAAAAAGGACACCATCCACCTCTGTACCAGGTTAAAACTACTTTCCCTTTTTTAAGAAATTCTTGTAGTTCTACAGGATTGCCAAGGGCATTTTTTAAAATGAAATTTGGAGCGGTATCGCCCACATTTTTTGCATTTTCTAACACACCACTTTTGGTAACAGCCTTAATACCGTCATTGTATATTTTTATGATGGATGCATCTGCTTTAGATTCAAAGTTGTTTTTTACTTCGTCTAATTGTGTTTGTAAATTTTGTTCTTTTATTTCCATGTAATTATTATTTATATTAATTGTTTCTAAACAATCGGTTAGTTATAGATTAAAAAAAAGTTATATATACTTGAAAACCATTTTTATATAATTTTCAATATCTTTTTTAGAGCTTATTCTAGATGCGGTACTTAAAGAATGTAATGACAATGCTAAAAAATTTGCTTCTTCTAAAATAGTTTCCTCTGTTTTAGTACCCCTTAGCCTTAATTTTTTAATGATAATATCTTTTAAGTCTTTTCGCTGTTCTATTTGATTCATTACTAGGGCATCATCACTTTCTGCAAACTCGTTACGTGTATTTGTTATAAAACAACCCTTTAGTTTATCATTTAAATACCAGATGTTTAAAGAATCTTGGAATAGTCTTTTAATATCTTCTGTACCACCTTCAGAGTTTTTAAATCGTAAATAAATGTCCTTGGTGTTTTGATGATACAATTTTAAACATGCAATAAAAACACCATGTTTATTATTAAAGCTAGAGTAAATGGAAAACTTATTTATTCCCATTTCTTTTTCAAGCATTTGCATAGAAGTGCCTTTGTAGCCATGTTTCCAAAATACAGGCATGGCTTTTTTAATTACATCTACTTCGCAATAACTTTTAACTCTTGGCATTTTATATTTTATAATACAGCACAAAACTAACCAATCGGTTAGAAATAAAAAACATTTTAACTTTTATTTAATTTTATTCCTTTTTGCATTTTATAAAATACATAGGCTGGTTTTCTTCTACTTCATTTATTTCAAAAAGACCGTAAGCATTAAATTCCGCTTTTACAGCTTCTATGTCATAATAGAATATTTTTACTCCTTTATTAAATTCATATTGGTCTTTCTCAAAAGCTTTTCCTTTTCCAAAATTAATAGCGTTTTTTGTTATAGCAGTAAAAATCATGTAACCGTTTTTTGTAAGTTGGTTATAACAGTTATGTATAAGTTGTTTTCTATCTTTTTTATTAAGTAAATGAATTAGTGCATAACAAAAAATACCATTATATTTTTTATCTTCAAAAGGCATTTGTGTTACTGAGCCATGATAAATGGTGAAATTTTCTCCATAATTTTTATGCGCCAAATTAATAGCAGTTTTCGAGATTTCTATTCCTGTGACATCAAAACCATTTTCTTTAAATACCTGGGCATTTCTTCCGTATCCAATTCCAGGAATAAGAATATTTTTTGCAGAGTTTTTTAACAAAAAGTCTTTTGCCATAATAGTTGACCTTGAGGCATCAAGTCCCCACATCTCCTTTTTTTTATTAAAATTTTCTTCCCAGAATTCTGTCATTATTAGTTATAGATTTTAATTGCTTTAACGTTGTTAAAAGAAGCATCAGCTAGTTCTTTATTAATCACTGCTCCTGTAACATTACCAGCATAAACAGCATTTGCAACTGAGCGCATAGGAGTGCTATTATCTCCACATGCATAAATACCATTTACAGTGGTTTGAAACATAGAGTTTACTTTAAGGTGGCCATCTTCTGTTAGTTCACATCCCAATTCCATTGGTATAGTGGTATTTTGTTCAAAAGGGATTGCGGCATAAGCACAATCAAAGTTTTCTTTACTACCATCTTTAAAAATGATTTTTTCTAATTGCCCGTTAGTATGTACAATTTCAGAAATTTCTTTTTCAATAATAGCAATGTTATTCTGTTTAAATTTTAATATTTGTTCAGAACTAAAACCTGCTTTGCCAGAAGTAATAAGAGTACTATTTTTAGTTAAATTATGTACTAAAGGAGTAATATGTACTGCCTTTTCTCCATTGGTTATAATTGCTGTTTTTTTATTTTTTATCTCATACCCATGGCAATATGGGCAATGCACAACAGAAATTGCCCAACAATCTACAAACCCTTTTATTTTTGGTATTAAATCTTTAATTCCTGTAGCAAATACTAATTTCTTAGCTTTAAAAGTAGTATCTAAAGAAGTAGTAATTTCAAAGCCCTTTTTTGTTTTCTTTGCACCAGTTGCTAATGCTTCATAAAATGTTACAGTATCATACTTTAAAACTTGAGTTTTGGCAATTTTAGATATTTCTTGCGGTGTACTACCATCTTGTGTTAGAAAATTATGAGAATGTGGAGTTTGCCTATTACATGGTTTTCCTGAATCAATAATTAAAGTTTTTCTTAGGGAGCGTCCTAAAACCATTGCTGCGGAAAGTCCAGAATAGCTTCCGCCTATTATAATTACTTCATATTCATTTTGGTTCATGATAGTATTATATTAAAAATGTTAAGAAAAGTTATTTAATGCGAATAAGTCGCAATTAAGTATTTGTCAAATATAAAGTATTTTTTGTATTATTGCGACATATTCGCACTATAATATGAAAAGAAGAAATACACCTGCTAAAGAAGCGGTACTTAGTTTGCTGTCAAATTCAAAAAAAGCTTTAAGTCAAGATGCAATAGAAAAAGAGCTTAGTATAAATATTAATAGAGCAACTATATATAGAGTTTTAAACAGGTTTTGTGATGATAATATAGTACATAAAATTGTAGCAGAAGATGGTAAGCAATATTTTGCCATATGTAGAAAATGTGAAGAAACAAATAAAGTCCAGTATCATTTTCATTTTAGGTGTTTATCTTGTGATAGTATAGAGTGTCTTGAAACTCCTGTAAATTATTTGCTACCTAATGGTTACAAAGTTCAAAATGCAACTTGTGTCTTAACAGGAGTTTGTAATAATTGTTCTTAAATAATGTTTTAATTATTTTCTTAATTTGGATTCTTTCTTTTAGGGTAAGTCTTGTATTCTTTTTGAGTACGCATTAGTTTCCTAACTTTCTTGTGGAATAACGCAAAGTTCTTTTTAGATTTTTTGAGTGTTTAGATTTTATAAGGTCTATATAAGTTATCTAAGATAATTATTTGCCCAAATTGATACGCTAAATTTACGCTTCGTTTTTATAGATTTCTTTAATCTGTTCCTTATTCTATATAAACAGTCAGAGCAGACTTTTTATTCGCTAATCATCATCCTTACAATTGTATCTACATGTATTTTTGTGGAATCTAAAATTTCAATATTTTCAAAATCATCTTGATTAAGAATTAAAGGCAATTCTGTTCCGCCTAAAATTAAACCTTTAATGGCGTGTTTTTTAGATAAATCATGAACAATACTAATTAATTTATTTTTAGTCTCTTGTTGTATATTTCTATAAAGTAGTTCATTAATGTACTTGTCATGCACGTAATCCATTTGATTTTTTGTAGGGATTACTATATGTATGCCATGTTTTTTTGCAACATTTTGATAAAACCCATTGGTCATGGTCGAAATTGTCCCTAATAATCCAATTGTTTTAAGTTCTTTTGATTTAGCTATTTTACAAGTTTCTTCAACTATACTTACTAACGGGATGTTTACTTGTTTAGATAATTTATCAAAAATAATATGTGGAGTGTTTGATGCCATTGCACCAAAATCAACCTTTGCGTTTTCAATAATTTTTATCTTCTTGGCAAGAAACTCAACCAAAGAACTTTCGTCCTGGTTAGAAACGTGCTCTAAGACTTTGCTCATATCTATACTCTGAATTAAAAAATCTGGATAGGAATTAGAATTTGTTAGTTCTTTAAATTTCTTTATAATTTGTTGGTAATATTCAATCGTAGATTCAGGGCCAATTCCTCCAATTAATCCAAATTTTTTCATAAATTTTGTTACAGTTCTTTTTTTGCAAAACATTGGTAATGTTTCTACATTAAAGGTAGTAGTTTATAAGTTATTTGCTACACTTCTTTTTACCATTCTTTTATCCTTTATACACCTGTTCTTTAAAAAACTGTATTTTAAGGCTTAATTTTTCTTTTAATTTAGTATCAGAAATTTTATTTTCTTTAAAAGTTTCATAGAAATTTGGCAATGAAAAATCCCCAGTTACATTACCCCCTAGGAATGGAAAATATTCTTTTGCCGATTGTAAAACTGTTTTACCGCCTCTGTTACCAGGAGAAGTTGCTAACAATAATATTGGTTTATCTTTCCATACTTTAATGTCAATTCTAGATAACCAATCTAGAGTGTTTTTAAAAGCGGCCGTATAAGAACCATTATGCTCTGCTAATGATATAACCAATCCATCTGTATCTTCTATTTGCTTGCTTAGTTTTACTGCATTCTCAGGAATTCCAAATTCTGTTTCGAAGTCAATTCCGTAAAGTGGTAATTCGTAATCATTTAAATCTACAATGCTTACTTCAACATTATTAATTTTATTAGCGGTATAAATAGCGAGTTCTTTATTTATAGAGTTTTTACTATTACTTCCTCCTAAAGCTATTATGTTTTTCATCTTATTTTTTGTTTAAGTATTTTATAATCTGAGTATCTAGAGAAAATTTACCTGAACCATTTATTACCGTTGTAATTGCTAAACCTATAATCAATAAAGAATATTCATAACCTTCTCCTTTTTGAGCACCAAACCAATTCATAAAAAAACCATGTTCCATTTGTGCTGTAAAAATTATTCCTATGAATAGAAAAACTATGGCTAATGACCAAATTCTACTAGCAAACCCAAGTATTAAGAAAATGGCTCCAAAAAACTCTATTTTGATTACCAAAAATGCTATAATCCAAGAGAGTTGCATTTGGTTGGTTAAAGCATTTAAAGTTGCTGTATAGCCGTACCCTCCAAATAGGCCTAGCATTTTTTGAGCCCCATGAGGAAATAGTACTAATCCTAGTGTTAAACGAGCAATTAATTGCCCCCAATTGTCTTTTGTTTTAAGAATTTTACGTATCATTTTTATGTTTATTTGTTAATGAATATTTTTCTAACAAAAAAACCTATAGAGGTTTTTGTTATTGGATTTTTACCATATTGATCAAAGTCTGCTGCTAAACCAAATTGTGTTGTTTTATATGAAAGACCTGTTCTTATTTGTTGAAAACTTCTGGAATGTATCGAGAATTTATCCCAATGGGTAAGTATTTGAGCGCTTAATAACGCATTCCATTCTTTTTTTAATGGTTGTGTAAGTTGTATTTGAACAACTAATTCTCCGTTAATAAAATTACTGACTTCTAAATGAGCAACAGAAGGGATAACAACAAGAGAAAATCTTTTTGTTTTTACATTAAATAGTAAAGAGATCCTTTCAGAAAAACCAGCAACACTATTATAATAAAGAGATGGGCCAATTGATATTGATTTGCTAAAATTCCAAAAAGCTGTAGTTTGTACTCCCAGCTCATCAAAAATTATATTTTCCTTGTTATGATATTTTTGAAAAAAAGCTAAAGTTAGGATAGAAAATGTTTTTTTATCGTCGATTGGTCTATTTGAAAAAGAAGTAAAATCAGTTTTACCAATTCCAGAAGCAAATTCTAATTGTGTAAATTGAGCTACTACTTTTTGACTAATAACCAAAAAGAAAAAAATTAAAATAACATGTGTTTTTTTCATACTACAAAGAACAAACTCTTTGTATCTAGAAAAAATAATGTACATTAAGAAATTACATTGATGCCATTTTTTTTCTAAGCACACTCAAAAATTCAGGTGTAACACCTAAATAAGCAGCAATATTTTTTTGAGAAATTTTATTAATTAATGAAGGATATTTTTTGATGAAATTACGATAGCGATCTTCGGCGTTTAAAGAAATGTTCTGATCAGATTGTTGTATATAAGAAACCAATGATCTTTGATATAAGATTCTATAAAAACGTTCAAACTTTGGAATTTTTTCGAATAGTAAATCAAAATTTTCTTTTGAGATTTGTAACACTTCAGATTCTTCTAGCGCTTGTACAAAATAGTTTCCAGGTTGCTGTGTTATAAAACTAGCTATATCTCCGGACCACCAGTCCTTAACAGCAAACATAGATATATGTTCAGAACCTTTATCATCTATTTTGTAAATTTTTAAACAACCTTTAGTAGTAAAATAGTCGTATTTTGCAATTTCTCCTGGTTTAAGTAGAAACTCTTTTTTTTTAAGTTTTTTCTCTTTTAATAAAGAAATAAATAAGTCTTGTTCTTCTTGATTTAAGTCTATAAAACGACTAATGTTTTTTAAAATTAATTTGTAGTTCATTTTTTATAGGCATTACAGTAACTATTTTAAGATTAAGTATTTTTTATAATTACTGTTATCGTATAAGACTAGTTGTGTGGTTAAATACTTACTTTATATATTTACTTAATAGCATTCTTTTTTTTGGCGGAATAGCTTTACTGTTTACTACAATTTTCAGTAAATTTTGGTCTTTTTCTTTTGTATGAACTAAATAAAATAATTCAGATACAGTTAAACTAACTTTTGGACGTTCTATTAATAAGAATTCATCATTAATATTAACATATCCTTCCTCTAAAATACTTAAATATGTTCCTCCAAATCCATGTTTTATAAATTGTTTAAGTACTTTTTGAGTTCCAAATTTATATCCAAACTTATAGCATGGTTCTCTATATTGGGATACTTGCACTATTGTTTCTCCTACTTTATAAATATCACCTAAATATACATTTCTCTCATCAAAATTTGCAACGGTTAAATTTTCTCCAAACATTCCCCATGACCAATCAAGGTTTGGGTATAAATTTTTCCAATACGGATATTGTTCAGAAGAAAACAAGTAACAAGCTTTATAATATCCCCCATGATTTAGTCTATTCGACACCTCATCATTTATCACGTCATTTTTTGTCAAATATATCGGCTTATCTGTGGGCTTTTTATATATACCAGTGGTTTCTTCCTTTCCATTCCAAATGAATTTTGTAGGTTTTCCTATGTTAGTAGAAATAATTTTCATTAAGTGGTATTTTATACTCTATTTAAGGGTAATTGTCTAGTGTAAGAATAATAGCGTATTTAAATTTACTAAAATTTAAGTTAAACACAAAGACACAAAAGGCACAAAATTAGAAGGTTAATGCTTTCCTAGTTATTTTTTATATGCAATTTTTTGTCACAGTATTTATTTTAAAAGCTTATTCATATAAATGTTGGATATTATTAGAATTCCCATAAGTATTAGAAGTAAAATTATAATAAAGATAGAATCCTTATGTTTGATATGTGCAACTAAAGCCGTTATTAAAAATAATCCTACACCTGCATAACTCCATTCTTTTAGTTGCAAAGGCGCAAACGGTATTAGTAATACTATTGCAGCTATCAATTTTAATACGGCTAGTTCTATCCTGAAAAAGTCAGGAAAACCTAAAGCTCTAATTCCTTGAATTGTACTTTTACTGAATAAATAACTATAAGAGCTTAAGAAGAGAAAAGCAGATATTATTGCTGTTGAGAACCAATATATCACTTTCATATTACAAAAAACTATCTTGTAATTGTTGCACTATTTTGTGTCCATCTGGGTCAGCTTTAGTTTTTAACTTACAAAAATCTTCGGCCCACTGCGAAGTTCGGATTCTTAAAGGAGGATTTTCATTTTTAGCAATACCTAAAGCAACTTCTGCTACTTCCATTCCTGTTTGGTAAACTTGCTCTTTGCCCTCATTTGCTCTTTTTTGGTTTCCTGCCATATATCTTTCAAATATTGGTAAGTATTCGCCCGTTGCAAATTGTCCTTCAATCGCAGTTTTTTCAATAGCAGAAGTCATAAATTCTGTAGCTATTCCTCCTGGTTCAATACAAGTAATTTTGATATTGAAGGCATCACTAACATAGGTTGCAAGCCCTTCCATAAATCCTTCTACAGCAAATTTAGCTCCGCAATATAATTCGTTAAATGGTTGCCCAACCAAACCACCAACAGAAGTAATACTAATTATTTGTCCAGATTTTTGTTTTCTCATATAAGGTAATACAGCTTGTGTACAAAATACAACTCCATGATAATTTACATCTGTAACCCATCTAATTTCTTCTTCTGAAGCTTGTTCTGTTGTTTTTGCAAAACCTGCTCCAGCATTATTTACTAATACATCTATTTTTCCATCTTTTTCTATAATAGTCCTTACGGCTGATTCTATTGAATCTATTTTAGTTACATCTAAAGAGAGTATTTCTATATCAAGATTTTCTTCTTTAATTTTCTGTTTAAGCTTTTCTGATTTTTTAAGATTACGCATGGTAGCATATACTTTGTAATTGTTTTTGGCAAATAGAATTGCGCTTTCAAACCCTAAACCAGTTGATGTTCCTGTAATTAATACGTTTTTTTTCATAATTATTTTTTATTGGAGTGAATATTCATTCCAAATTATTGATAAATTTTTTTATTCTTTGATTGCGTCCCAAACCATTGTTACTTGATTTTTAAGAGAGGTTTGTTTTTTTTCTGTTTGATTAAAATACCATCTTAAATAGGATAATATAGCCCCACCTATAAACATTAAAATTTCTTCCGTTTCAATGTTTTTAAGAATCCGTTGTTGTTTTCCTAGTATTAAAAGTTCAAAAACAGGAGCAATAGATTTTTTACCTTCTTTTTTGCTGTTTGTCGTTATAATAGGAGACGCTTGAAGTTGTTCCATAAATTGGAAATAGTTAGGGTTGTTAATAAAGAAAGTAACAGCAATGGTAAAATAGTTTTCAAATTGAGTTTTAATTGGCTTATCCAATTCAAAGTTCTCAAAGATTAATTTTTCTTGTTTTTTTATATCTGTGTAAATTTCATTAATCAAGGCATCTTTATTTGGGAAGTAATTATAAATAGTTCCCATTCCGGTTTCTGCTGCCTTTCCAATAGCAGACATAGGAGTGTTATGTACTCCTTTTTCTACAAGGATTTTGAGAGCAGAAGATAATATGTTTTGTTTTTTATTCACTTTACAAAGATAATTAAAATGGAATGTTTATTCCAAAATTTACTCAGAATTTTTAAAATGGAAAGATTATTTCTTTAATTATTTTCTAATTTTTTAAAATGTACTTCAGGTTATGCCTTGAAGGTTATTTAACATTTTTATCTAAAGGCAGTTTTCTAACTCCTATAGCGAATGCTTTTGATGGATTAACAGACATCAATAATTTAAATTCATCATCTGTGAATCCATTTGATTTTAATTTTGGATATAGTTCTTTGAAAATATTTGTATACGGTTTAATAGTTTGATTTTCTTTTTGTGGATCATACCAACCAGAATCGTGCGAAATTAAAATTTTATCTAAAATCCCATTTCTTTTAGCAAATAGTATTTTTTCAATATGTTTTTCCAATTCCCAACCCAATCCGTCCAAACTTATCCAGCATCCCATCTCAGCAGCTTTTAGATAATTCTCATTATTATTTTCTTGGTAGGCATGTACCCAAATAAAAGACTCTGGTGAAACTCCCATTTCTTTTATAATTTTTAATTGCGGCCATAACCCTTTTCCTTCTCCAGTGTGTGATGCTATAGTTAAACCGGTTTTTAAATGCGTCAGTGCGGCAGCTTTTACAAGCTTTTGCTGTATTGTATCTAATGGATTTGTGTTATCAACACCAATTTTAATAAAACCAGGTTTAATAGAAGTTTTATCTATCCCATTCTCATATTCATTAATCCATTTTTCTGCAAGGTTTTTGGCTGTTATTTCATGAATATATTTAGGAATGTATTTATTATTTCGAGCTCCATAAAGGCCAGTATTTGTAATAATTCTAATTCCTGTTTTATTGGCTATTTTTTCAAGAAGCAATACATCTCTTCCTAAGAAATTAGGCGTGGCGTCAACAAAATACTTTACTCTAAATTCTTTAAGTTCTTCGAAATATGGAATAACTTTATTAATTATTGTATCATGGTTCCAACTTTGAGGCTGTATACTATCTGCCCCTATAAAATCAACTAAAATATGTTCGTGCGATAACCATATTTGATTTGTGTCTACTGGATGAACTCCTTTTACATCCTGTATTAATGGTTGTTGTGTCTTTAATGAGCACCCATAACCAAGTACTATGAAGAATAAAGCCAAATATTTTAGTTTCATAATTATTGATGCTTTTAATTCTATTAAATAAGCCATGTATAACAAACATAAATTTAGTTAAACTGATGCTATAATTATAGCCATTGTTACCACACGTTTTTATTTTTCAACTAGTCTTTTAATTTTTAATTTAGATTTTGAAATTAGTTTTTTGTTCATTCCTTGAGAAATTTCAGTTTTGTATGGGTGATGAAATATCAATTAAAACTCCATTAGGGTCTTTTAGTAGCAACCTTCTTTGTCCATAAAAAGTATCACTAGGTTCACTAATAACATCTAATTTTTCAGATAAAGCAGTCTCAAATATTTTGTCTACGTCCTGTACTACAAAAGTTATGTAAAAACCCTTTGGATATGATTGAAATTCTTGTGGTATTAGTTCCGTATTTTGGTCAATTATTCCTAATTCTAATTTTTTATCTTTTGAAATTAAATGAACAAACCATTCACTATCATAGTCCACATTAAAGTCAAATAATTTGATGTAGAAATCTCGACTTTCTGTTAAATTAGTAGAACAGATATTAGTCATTATTCGGTTTAATTTTTCCATATTTTTTATGTCAATGTGTGGTAACGTTAAATTGAATGAGTAGTGGCAGATTGCCTGCCATTACCTATATAAAATGTTGGCAACAGTTTTTCAATTTAGTTTTCTTTCAACAGTTCATTCAATGTGTTCTTTGACCCTTCACTACCTAATTCAACTGCTTTTGTATAACTCTTTATGGCTTCTTCTTTTTTGTCATATTTTAAGTAAGCTTCACCAAGTGAATCCCATAAATTACCATCTTCAGGGAATAATTTCACATTAAGTTTAAACAATTCTAACGCCCAATCAGGTTTGTCCTCTTTTTTCAATCTGCTATACCCTAATCGGTTTAGTATGGCATGGTTGTTAAATTCACTTTTAAGTTCTTTCTTTAAAAAATCGGTTAGTTTTTCTGCATTTGTAGATGGATTGGTTTTCATAAATTCATGAATCAATTCATAAATGTTCTTTGAAATTGGTGTTGCAGTATAATTGGAATCAAAAATCATTTTGCCAATTTCTCGAGCAACGTTTTCTGATTCACTACCTAAAAACGCATTTGTTATGTATATAACAACTACATCATCATCTATAAATCTAACAAAATCTGCAAAATACAATCCATTACTACCATTATGAGCAACGATTTTCTTGTCTCTTTTACTTTGAGATATTGCCCAACCATAACCATAGTACGAAGTCATTTTATCATTTTCGGCTACATAAGGTGTTTCTTGGATTTCTTTAGTTTTAGATGTTAAAACAACGTTGTTTTTTAAAACTAAATGCCATTTATATAAATCTTCAATGGTGGAATGAATGTCTCCCTTACCTATACTATACCAATGTTTATCGTTGTATGGTAGGTGTTGTTGGGTTGTTCCCCAATCTGTCCATTTTTCATCATTTGTATTATAGTAGTATCCATGTGCAAGCCTGTCTGTATTAAAGGTGATACTTTTATATCCTGTACTTGTCATTTCAGAAGGTTCAAATAAATTGTCATTTAGAAAAGAACTATACGTTTGTCCTGAAATCGACTCCAATATAATCGTTAACATGATGTAGTTAGCATTTGCATATTGGTACTTTGTGCCTGGTTTAGATTGTAATTCAGACTCGAAAAAATCTTTTTGAAACTGTTTTTTACTTGCTTCATTGTATCTAAAACCTCCTGTTCTATTAGAAATTCCTGATGTATGTGTTAATAATTGATGAATAGTTATATCCCTTTTATCAATAGGTGTCTGGGCAAAATATGTACTTATTTTATCTGATGTTTTAATTTTTCCTTGTTCTACAAGTTTTAAAATAGCTGATGCTGTAAATTGTTTAGTTACAGAACCAATATTAAAAACTGTTGATGGTGAGTTGGGTATTTTATTGTCCCTATCTGCCCATCCATATCCTTTAGATAAAATAATTTCACCCTTTTTAGAAACTAAAACAACTCCAGAAAAGCCATTTGTTACGCTTGACTCCAAATATGAGTCAATTCTATTGAAGAGCTTTTTATTAGTATTCTGAGAAAAAGAGTTTGAAGATGAAATAGTTAAAAAAACTATAATTAGTACTTTAATAGTTAAATTCATTTTATAGCTGTTTGATTGATTGATGATGAATAAGTCCACTTGTTTTCGATTATGTTACAGTTTTTTTTCAAATTATAGCCATTGTTGTAACACGTTATTTATTCACTTTTGGTTCTTGTAATTCCGAATGAGTCTTTCTTCCCTCTCTAACTGTTATATCAATAATTTCTTCAATGTCTTTTTTTGTGGTTCTAAAATTGACAACACAAGCTCTTAAACAATACATTTCATTTACAATAGCATTTGATAAAAACAACTCACCGCCAGTTTGTAATTCATTCAATAATTCCTCATTTAGTTTATTTAAATATTCATTGTCCTTTTCAAAGTTTAGTGGCATATATCTAAAAGTTGTAATACTTAAATTTTGAGAAACTGCTTCTAATTCGGGATGCTTTTTAGATAGGTCAAATAACACTTCTGAGAGTTCAATATCTTCACTTATAAGTTTTTCATAACCACTTCTGCCAACTTGCTGTAATGATAACCAAACCTTCAAGGCTCTAAATCCACGCGAGTTTTGAAGTCCATATTCATAAAAGTTTTGAGCAATTTCGTTTTCACTTTTGCTAAAGTTGTAATATTCAGGATGTGAACTATATGTATCTATTAGGTGCTGAGGGTTTTTAACCAAAGTACAACCAGCTTCAAGTGGGCTGTATAACCATTTATGTGGGTCAAGAGCAATAGAATCCGCTTCTGAAAGACTCTCAAATAGGTTTTTGTATTTTGGAATAACCGTAGCTGGAATACCATAAGCTCCATCGATGTGAAACCATAAATCATACTCTATACAAATAGTTGAAATGCCTTTCAAATCATCAACCACTCCAGTACTAACATCACCCGCAGTACCGATAACCATAATTGGCTTAAAACCATTTTTTATATCTTCTTTAATTGTTTCAACTAGTACTTTATTGTTCATTTTATTTGAAGAATCAGTTTGAATCCATCGAACAGATTTTGTGCCTAAACCAAATAATATGGCTGCTTTGTCAATCCAGGTATGTGTGGTTTTAGAACAATAAATAGTTAGCTTTTGCGGTATATTTGAAAGTCCATTTTCTTTTATGCTTTTAGGTGCTTTAGCTGTTCTGGCGGCTAAAAATGCTGTAAAATTTGCCATATTTCCCCCGCTCACTAAAATGCCTCCGTAGTTAGGTGAAACACCAATGAACTCTGCAAGCCATTGAATAGTTTGTTTCTCAATTTCAGTAGCCATTGGGCTTAAAATATGCGCTCCAACGTTTGGATTTACAGATGCTGCTAATAAATCTGCTAAGGCCCCAATTGGGGCAGCAGATGAAGTAATATAGCCTAAGAATTTAGGGTGTCCGTTAAGTAATGAATGGTTAAGTAATAAGTCCGTTGTTCTGGTAATCAATTCGGTTGCGGGTATTCCCATTTCTGGCAATGAAGTGTTTCCTAATATACTTTGTAATTGACTTGGACTTTCTTTTACAGTAACAGGTTTTTTATCAATGTTAGAAAGGAATTCAGAAATATCATCTATTAATTGATGTCCGATTTTCCGAAACTCTTCTTTGTTGATTTCTATTGAATTATTTCGATTTCCATCCATAATGTTATATTTTACCCTAATGTGTTACAAGGTCTCGGCTATGGCAAGTAGGGCAGGCAAGGAAACTTTTCGTTTCCGTCTGCGCACTTAGCGAAAGCATTTTGTTTTGTTTTAATTTTTCTGTCCAAAGCAAAATCCCAATGATTTTGCGGACATCATAAAAATACACAAACCATTCGTTTAAACCCAAACCACCGCATTACGTTTATGTTTTGTTGTCAAACGTAGTTTATGTTCAGATTGGCACGTAACTATTTCAGTCCAAAACTCCTTTATTCTTTTCATTTGGTTCCAGTAAATCCCACATATTACCGTACAAATCCTCAAAAACCGCAACCATTCCATAGTCCATTTGTTCCGGTGGTCTAACGAATTTTATTTCTCTATCTACCATTTTCTTATAATCTCTCCAAAAATTGTCTGTAAATAGAAATAAAAAAACTCGACCACCTGATTGGTTTCCTATACTTGCAGCTTGTTGCTCATTTGCAGCTTTTGCAAGCAATAAACAACATTCTTTTGCTCCATTAGGCGCAACCATAACCCATCGTTTTTCCTCCGTCAATTTTGTGTCCTCAATAAGTTTGAAGTCCAACTTTTTGGTGTAGAATTCGATAGCTTCATCATAGTCCTTAACAACTAATGCAATATGTGCAATCCTTTGTTTCAATCGTGAATTTTTAGTCCATCTATAAATTTTTCCACTATGTTTGCCAACGGTTTGTGTATGGTTTGTTACGGAAAATCAGTTAGGATTTTCCGACGTATTGGCAAGTTAATTAATTCAAGGGAATTCCTGCGAAGGAATTCCCTTGAATTAATTATACACGTTGTTGTATGTAGTTTTTTTTATGTCATACTTAAACTGTAATACTCTTAAGTTCCATAATGTTAAGGTCTGTATTGCCGTTATTCTTTCATTTTCCGAGCTGACAACAAGTTTGTCCTTAAATGACATAATGAATTTAGTCCATAAGTTTCCTTTAGAATCTTTTAATAGAAAATAAAAACCACTATCTCCAATTTTTCTACCTGACGAATTTAAAATGAGTTCACCATTTTCGCCAACGATTGGATTTAATATAACCGTTGCACTTCCGTTTGGTAAAGGGAAAATAGCTTTGATACAATTTTGTCCGTTTGGAATTGTACATGCTTCATAAACACCTGAATAAACAACTTGCTTAGATTTTTTGAAAGTCCTTAACCATATAGTTCGTTTAACTTCTTTTGTGTTTTTATTTATCAAATGAATTATTTCACTATTTAAAGCTGTAGATTCTTTACTATTATCCATCGGAATATTTAATTGTTCAATACGATTGCTAAACAATATTTTTAATAAAACTCCAAATGCTTTAAACAAGGGATTCCATTTAACGATTATATCAAAATTATAATTACTTGTATTTTCGTAAAAGTCAATTACTTTTTTGGATAATCGGTTAAGTTCTTTTTCTGTTAAGTTTAATTGATTAATGGAATTCAATAAGCCTTTATCAATTTGCTTTTTGTCTATAATTAATTGTTCTTTTTTTGCTAATTGCTCTATAAATTTTAAGCCAATTCCATTAGTTTTTCCAAAAGGACCTAAAAGCCATTTGTAATCTTTAGCAAGGATTTTTTTTCCGAATAGTATAACCCATTGTTGAGTTATCCAATCTTGAAAGTTTTGTTTTAAAGAAGCAATTCCCATTTACTTTGGTTATTTATTTTTAAGGTTTGGGATGTAACTTTCTTGTCCATTCCAAAAACCAAATTCAGCAATAGGTTTAAAACGTAATGTCGTGAATTCAAAATGGAAGTTTTTTCGTTCTCTTTCCTTCATTGCATCTGAATGTCTTTTCGGTTTTGGCATATCACTATGTCCGTGAACCATATTAGTCATTTCTTTCTCAGTTTTCCATATAGAAAATGTAGATACTATATTTGGGAATTTAATTGATGCTAATGAAAGTAACGTTCCAGTGTGGTCTCTTACTAACTTCTCTACGGGTCTTCCCCAACGTAAGAATCTTGGAATAGCAAAAGGTTTCATTCTTGCGATTGTAACAGCAACAACTGGAGATGCTTTGTTTTCCAACTTTGTCTTTTGTTCAGGGATTTTATATCCGCTTATTTTTCCCCATTCTCTCATGAATTCTAATCGAACATGCCAACCTTTAGTCAATATTTTCCCGAATTTTTCTTCCTTTAAGTAGCTTTCAAGAGCATTTTCATTTTCCCATTGTGCAAAAATTGCGACTTGCTTTATAAGAAACCTTGAAGATGACATGATTGGAGAGCCTAATGTCATCGCTGTCATATATTCAGAATGTATTAGACCTTCAGTTTTTTTGTCAATTGGGTTAGAAAATAATCCTTTTATCGCCAAACTATATGGTATTTTGACAAGGTGATAAGAGAATATATTCATTGTTTATTGATGATTTTTGTTGTGCTTCAAATGTTCGTAAAGGGAGATAGTTTACACAAGTTAAAGATTAGGGTTTACACTAAATTAGTTTCTAACCTAGTGGATTGTTGTTTGTTTCTAAGATGTTTTTCATCAAAGTATCCTAAAAGTACGTTTCTATAAAATACTTTCCAAATTCCATTTCCAAGGTTTTCAATAGCAGCATATTTTCCTTTTAAAGCTGCAGACACATATACCCAATAATAGGACTTCCATCTAATAGCTCCACTTTCTGTTACTTTAAGAACTTTATACTTAGTATCATAATCAAAGTTAGGTATTCTTTCCGGAAAAGCTCTGGTAGAAAAGTCATGTATATCGGCAGGTGTTTTCATGCCTAATGCTTCATGTGGTCTTATGTTATTATACTCCTTTACAAAGTGATTTAATCGACGTTGTTGTGCCTTTAGATCAAATGCAGAAGGTTTAGCACAAGCGGCCTTTAAATCACGATGCATACGTTCATGTCTTCCATTTTGTTGGGGACTGGCAGGGTCAGAAAATACTGGAGCAATACCAAGTTCTATAAACCAATACGAGAGTTGCGTAAATCGTTGAATAGCTCTAACAGAACCAAAAGGACTTCCATTGTCAGTGTGTATTTGTTTAGGGATACCATATATTCTAAAAACCCTTTTAAATTCAGCCTTAGCAGACTTTAAGTTTTCTTTATAGTGACCTTTGGCTGTGAATAAGAATCGACTTCTAGAGTCTGCAATTGTCAAAGGATGACAATAAATTTTATTCCCCATTAAGAACTTTCCTTTGTAATCAGCACTCCATACTTCATTACAAGATTTAGGGTCAAAAATAGGGTGGACTGGTTTAACTCTTCGCATTCTTTTTTGAGGACATACTAAACCGTTCCTTTTAAGAATATTGTGAACCGTAACCACCGAAGGCACTTCTTGGGATGTAAATTCTTTAAACAATAATTCTCTTATTTTCTTAGCTCCCCAAAGCTTGTATTTCTTTTTTAATTTTAAAATACTTTCAACGATATTCTCCTTGGTTGCATTTGGGTGTTTTCCAGGAGCTCTAGAGTGTTTTTTTAAGCCTTCAAAACCTTGATTTTCAAATCTGCTTATTAATTTATAAGCCGTAGGCCTAGAGATTTCAAAAGTTCTACATAATTCCGTTATGGTATACTTTCCTGTACGCCATTCACAAATAAATTCGATTTTTTGTTCCATAGTAGTTGTTTCTTTCCAAGGCATAATTTCTGGTTTTATTCAGAAAATTAGTCTTTAAAAAGTGTAAACTATGTGCCTTTAACGTACCAAATTACATACAACGGTTTGTGTATGATTAGTAGCGAATTTATATGCACTACTATTCTGAAAGTAATTTACAAAATAAAAAAGAATAGCGATTTGAATTAAAACCCAAATCGCTATTACTCATACACGTAGTTAACTAACGTGCTACCAACCAATTAATCAAATTTTTTATTAAGCAGTGTTCACTTTATTGTTTGTTATTCTGAATATGTTCTATTACTCCAGATTGAAAACCGAGAAAGGGTTTTTCATTGCCATATTTAGAAATCACAGACACTTTAACTGTATTACTGTTAAAATTATAAACCTGTGTTACAAAATTCTCCGTATCTGGTTCATGCCAATTAACTAGATAAATGCCTGAATCTATTTTTGTTGATTTGTATGGATACGTTTGGGCTGGTTTGCCTGCATTTCTACCATTTAACCACTTATAGGTTAATGAATCATGCGCAAATGAAATGTCTATTGCTCCTGCATTTTGGTATTGGAATGTAAAACTTGTGCCATCTAAAAGATGTTCCTCTTTGTCTAGACTAGTATTTGTCTGAGCAAATGTTGTCAAGCTTATTAGTAAAAGGATTACTATGAATATTGATTTTTTCATGATATTTATTTTTGTGATAGTTTTTTTGTTATTCTTAGTACTGTAACAAAAGCCCAAACTTCAATAGCTACAATTATTAAGTGTATCCCTAAGTCAACCATTGGGGAAGCTGGGGCGTTTAATACTGGATATAACGGGTCAATGATTGTTTCTAAGCCTTCCCTTAATACATTCATGATTAGTATAATTATATACTGTTTTGGGCTTTGTGTAATCATAACATAAATTGAAATTATAGCCATGACTAAGGTTCTTGCACCCATTTCGTAAATTAGGTTTAAGTTTGGTATTCCTTCCACTTGTATACCTGAATTTACTATCATCTGGTGATTTAAGAAATACATATAAACTTGACCTAACATGATTAGGATTAAGATACTTTGCATAATATTTACCCAAAGTGGAATTTGAGTTTTATTAAGTGTTGTCAATTTATATTTCTTTTTTAGTTAAAAATTTATTCTTTTAATCT
The DNA here is from genome assembly GCF_003634105.1 of Maribacter vaceletii. Lineage (GTDB taxonomy): Bacteria > Bacteroidota > Bacteroidia > Flavobacteriales > Flavobacteriaceae > Maribacter_B > Maribacter_B vaceletii. The sequence goes on from NZ_RBIQ01000007.1 coordinate 1,757,400, forward strand.
TCCAATACTACTAAGTATAGCAGCAATTATCCATAAAAGAGGGCCTAATGCGCCTGGCCATATACCAATATAACCTGGTAACATAATTGTTAGAATAAATCCTATATCTCCTATACTTACAACTATAAGGTTTAGCCAATATCCAAGTTTGTTGTTTTTCCAAATAAATATACAACCAATAACAATTCCGAATAAAGCAAAGAATACAAGGTTATAGGCATCTTATAATACACGCCCTTTAATCATTCCTTCGTCTATTGACTGAGCCAAATCATATACCTGTTTGGCAGAGTATAGGTGTAGTATACCCCAAAGCACGTATACCACAGCAGCTATTTTAGCATAAATTATGCCTGATTTTTTGCTATTTATTCGTTGTTTCATTATAAGTAAATTTTAATTTTTATGATTAGTATTGAGATATAATCAATTTCTAATCACATGTTCAATTACACCAGATTGAAAGCCTAAAAAGGGTATTTCACTACCATATTTAGAAATAACAGATACTTTAACTGAATTACTGTTAAAATTATAAACCTGTGTGACAAAATTCTCCGTATCTGGTTCATGCCAATTAACTAAATAAATGCCTGAATCTATTTTTGTTGATTTATACGGATAAGTTTGAGCTGGTTTGCCTGCATTTTTACCATTTAACCACTTATAGGTTAATGAATCATTCGTAAATGAAATATCAACAGCTCCTGCGTTTTGGTATTGAAACGTAAAACTTGTTCCATCAAGTAAATGTTCTTCTTTATCTAAACTAGTAGTGTTCTGTGAAAAGGATGTTAATCCTAGAGAAATAAAAAATATTAAAAGTGTTGCTTTTTTCATAATTATTAGTTTTTTAAGTTGTTTTATTTGTGATAAGTTTTTGATACTTCTAAGCTGTCTTCAAACCAGTTCCATAGAATTATTTTACCATTTTTAACCTTAACACGAAGCGCATATGTAAACTCTTTTGTGTCTTTTCCTGAATGGGTTAATTCACCAATCATTTGTCCAAAATATGCTGCTGTATTACCACTAGCAATAGCGTCTGTAGGTTCCCATTTTTTTGTTACAAAACCAGCCCCAAATGCAGGGAAAAACTCTTCTAGTATTGCTTTTTTTCCTTTCCAAGGTCCCATCCATGGTAAACTTGAGTCTCCAGCATTTTGCCATACCATATCTTCATGCATTAGATTTTTCATTGCCTCCATATCTCCTTTACCCATTGCAGCCATGTAGGCATTTGCTATATCTAATGTTTTTTGTGACTCTTGAGCCAATATATCTGCTTCACTCATTTCTATAGTTTCTATTGTTGTTGCTGTTTGTTTTTCAGAATTTTTATTATTCTTGTTTTCGGTATTGCAGCTTGTAAGTAAGAGAGCAATTCCAAAAATTGCGATTAGTTGATTTTTCATTTTATTGATTTTATGATTTTAGTTGTTTCATTGCTGTTCCCCAATCTTCCAGGTGATATACTTCAATATCTTTTCCATCAATTATAGTGTGTATATCAATAGTCATGATACTGAATGATTTTGTTCCATCTGTAGGTAAGCCCATAAAATCACCATTTGGTGTTCCTGTAACAAGACTTCTCACAATAAATTTATTTCCTTCACTGAAAATTTCTTGTGGTTCCCATTTTAAATCTGGAATCAATTTCCAAAAGAATCCTAATTGTCCAATTAATTGCTCTTTGCTTTTGTTTTCAATTGAACCTTTAGAAACAAAATTGTCTGCTAGAATTTCGTTTAATACTACTTCCGGTGTAGTTTCAGTGTTAACTGTTAATGCTTTGTTGTAAAATGCACTTAATGCTTCTCTATTTTTCATAATTTTAAGTTTGATTACTTTTAATACTACAAATTTAGATTGTTCAATTTGCTTACCTATGGTAAAAAGAAATCTAAAAACTGTAAAAAAGGGAATGTTAATTTAAGTATTGTGTTAATCCAGCACCTCCTTTAGCTTCTGACAATCTTTTGGTTCTATATTTTTTAGGATGAGATTGTATATATTCTACAAATGGTTTTGAACCTGTAAAATTTATGTTGTCAGTATAAATGTATGCTCCCTTTTTTAATTTAGGTTCTAATATTTTTATAAGTGGAAGGTATAAGTCATTCCAGCCATCTAGCAATAAAAAGTCTATATTATTAGGTACATTTAACAATGTGTTCATTGCATCACCTATTCTTAAATCTATCAAATGACCAACATCTGCATCTTTAAAATTCTGATGGGCAATATTGGCTTTGGATTCTAATAATTCTGTTGTAATAACATGTCCATTGTTTTCTTTTGCAGCTGCTGCTAAATAAATAGTAGAAATTCCAAAAGATGTGCCAAATTCTATAATATTCTTTGCTTCTTCACGTATAAGTAAATCATAGATATATTCTCCTTGTTCCTTTGTTATTGCTATATAAGCATCTTCCATGTCACTTGGTCTTAGCTCTCTAAAAATCCCTTTTATGGCTCCTTTCATAATTGTTAGTTTTTCTGAAGAGGATTCTTTATGAAGTTTGTTAAGTGTTATTGTAGTTTTTTTATTGCTAATTGTATTCATTTTTTTTGTTTTTAATATTTGGAAACAAAATTACAATAGCTTCATATTATCGTTATGATAATAAAATGCAATAAAACTGTAAAAAAAGGAAAATTATTTATGTGATTTTCTAAATTGATTTGGTGAAAGGGAAGTGTTTTTTTTGAAGTACTTAAAAAAATTAGTTGGATCATCGAATCCAGATTGATAAGCAATTTCTGTAACAGATAATTCTGTATTTATTAAAAGATGTTTGATTTGTGTGGTTACTATATCATCAATTAAAGACTTTGCAGATTTTTTTATAGTAGTCTTTACAATATTGTTTAATGTCTTTGGTGTTATGGACATTTGTTTAGCATAATTCAAAGCTTTTTTGTTTTCAATCCATTGTTGTTCAATCAAATTTTGAAACGTTAAAAACTGATTTAAATATTTAGAATTTGTATTGCTATTCTTTTGATTAATTTTTTCACGAAATATTTTTGATACCAAAACGTGTAACAAACTCCTTTTAATGCTAGAAGAATAGATGTCTTTTTCGAATTGATTTTCTGTGTTTAACTGTTTTAAAATAGTTTTAACTTCTAAATAAGTTACTTTGCTTAATTGAATTTTTGGAGATTCTAATAGTTCATTAAATAATTGCATTGACTTTAAACCATCTAGCTTTCCAATATGTTTAATGATAAAGTCTTCAGTAAAAATCAATAACTCTCCACTTGTGTTACTACTCTTGGTAAATTTATGAGTAACTCCTTTTCTTAAAGAAAAAACGGTGCCTTCTTTATATGAATAATCTTTATAATCTATTGTATGTGTTCCTTTTCCTTTTGTAATAATAAAAAGCACATAGAAAGATACTTTGTGATGTTCAGTTTGTTTATGGTCGCTTGGAGTTCTCTTAAAAACTTCTTTAAGAGTTACTATGTCAAAAAATGAACTAGATGTTGACGAACCTTCGAACTTTATGGTAGGTGTATCCTTAATAGAAGTTTATTGTTAGGTTATTCTGCATGTTTGCTAACTCGTTATAAGTGGAACTTTTGTCCTGTTATCCCAATTTTTTTAATAAAAATAACCTAAATAATAAACCCTTAATTTTTTCGGCGTTTATATTTATTAACATAAAAATAAAAAAAGCCGCATTTTTACAAATACGACTTAACAATCAACAATAAAAAACGTAATTAAAAACTTTTACTTTTCTTCATTTTTAGGTCCTTTTCTTTTTTTAGCATGTTTTTTATGCTTTTTCATTCTTTTAGACCTATGTGCTTGCATTTTTTCCCACTTAGTATATTGCTCTTCAGAAAGTATTTGTTTCATCTTAGCCTTTTGTGCAATTTTATGGTCTAGTATAGCATTTTGCATGGCAAAACGTTCGTCTTTTGTAGGTCTCTCTGCATCTTTATCCTTACGTTGGGCTTTGCGTTCTTCCATTTTTTCTTTTCGCTCTTTAGCATTTTCTAGAGCTAAAGCTTTTACTTTACTTTGCTGTGCAGAGGTAAGGTCTAGCGCTAAAGTCATTTTTTTAGTATGCAAAGTTGCAATTTGTTCAGGAGTAAAGTCATGCATTGTTTTATGATGCTCTTTTCCTTTTTTTTCTTCTGGTCTTTGTGCAAAGGCAGTAATACCAACTAAAACTAACAGTGTTATAAATATCTTTTTCATGTTTTTATTTTTTTAAAGATTATACTCCTAAGACCGTTATTTTGTAAAAAGGTTTAATAGTAGTTACTACTTTAGGAATTTTTTAACAGCTATAGTATAAAACAAAAAAGGCACAGAGTTGTCTCTGCGCCTTTTTAAGTAGGTTAATATTGGGGGTTATTTTATTTCTTGTATTTCTATTGCAGTGGTAGAAACGGTATTGCTTGTATTGGTTTGTATTAGCTCTGCAGTTTCTGTATACGTTTTGTTTTCTGTTTGTGAGTCAGTAATATGGTATGTAAATGCTATTGCTACAAATGCTACTAAATACGCTAAACTTTTTACTTTATATGTCATGATTCGGGGTTTTTTAATTTCTTCTCCAAAGGTAGGTTGCATCATAGTACTAAAAAGGGCATTGTTGCCAAATGCGATTATTTAGATGTGAAAAGTCCTAAAAGTGTGGTAAAAGCGTTTTTTTAATCGGAGAATTTTGCAGTTCATCTATTACCATATGTAATATGCATTTCATCGATGTTTTTTGCCTGCTTACTATTTCATAATATTTGCACCTATATATTAAGGTATAGGTATTTTATAAAGAAAGGGCACAACATACATGCTGTGCCCTTTCTTTATAAAAATAAGTTTAGTACTATTCTTTATCTTCTAAATTTATTTCTGCAGTGGTTGTAATAGTATCTGTAGATTCTAAGATTACTTTCTCTTTTGAAACATAAATCTCTTTTTCTGTTTCTGATGAAGAATCTGTTATATAGTATACAAGTGCTGTAGCAATAAATACGCTAAAATAAATGAAACTCTTTGTTTTATACGTCATGACTTGGGGGCTTTTATTTTCTTCTACATACAAAGCGTTTTGTTGTTAACTACTTCTTTTGCATTGTAAAAGAATATTACAATGTGGTAATAACGGCTTTTAGAATAGCACTAGTATACCGTTTATCGAAAGCTTATTTTTTTTCGATTAAGTGTAACACTTACTATTATGTTGCGTCTTATATATAAAGAGTTGTCATTTTTAAATTCTTTGAATTAGCTAAGTGTAAAGCCCAAAGTTTTCTTTGGGCTTTGCCTTTGGTGTTTCTATGTAGTTTAAAGCCTTAAATTATCGATGAAAGGCTGCTATACTAACCGTTATGAAAAAATTAACACAAAAAAAGCACATTTTTTTGTCGTAAAAATTACCTGCAAATACTGCGTAAGTGATAAGTTTATAAACGGCAAATTATCATATTCATAATTTTACTAGAAAGGTATTGCTAAAGTACTTTTTTAGCCCTCTACATAGCAATGTTAAGAAAACATTAAACGCAATAATAACTCTAAAATGTGGTTTTACCTTTGCATAGAATTTTAACCTATAAAGTTATGAGTTACAAAAGATTAAGTTTATCAGTTGCCTTAGGATTGGCAGTATGTCAAGGAGTTTTTGCAAACAATACTCCTAAGAACGTAGAAGATTTTGATATTAATACAATTGAATATATAGAAGAAGAGGTAGAAATAGATTTAGGATTTAATACAGCAGACTATTTACCAGAAAGCTTTGATCCAAATACTTTTTATTTTAATGTAAATAGTGTGATTTATGTAGAGGATTCTTTAATAGAAGAAGAAGATTTTACAAAGTACTTACCTTCTGGTTTTGATGCTTATAGTTATGCTAAAGATGTACAAAGTATTAATTACATAGATACTAATGATACTATTAAAGTAGAATTAGATACAAATATATTTTTACCGGCGAACTTTAATGCATTTGCGGTAAACTAAAAATTAAGTTAGTTATTTTTTGAGTTAGTTAGTTTAGAACCCCTGTGGAGACAGGGGTTTTCTTATTTAAAATAATAAGGGTAATATAAACTGAAATAGTAAAATTAATAATGCTACAGCAATAAGGTTTAGTATAACACCAACACGAGCCATTTGATGCACTTTTATATAGCCACTTGCAAATACTATTGCATTTGGTGGTGTAGCCATAGGCAACATAAAGGCACAACTACTAGCTATAGTTACAGGAATTAAAAGATATAGAATAGGTATTTCTAAACCAATAGCAATACCTGCTACTACGGGCGCTAAAAGTGCTACAAGAGCTACATTACTCATAAGCTCCGTCATAAATAGCATTAAAAAAATAAGTAGTGCAGCAGTTACAAAAATACTTATATTACTTGCAGCTATAGTATTGGCAACCAAATCTACAATACCGCTAACAGACATTCCTTTTGCTAGTGCCAAGCCACCACCAAAGAGTATTAAAATACCCCAAGCTAATTTACTAGTGTCTTGCCATTTAATAATATAGTCTTCTTTTTTTAAATTATAAGGAATTGTAAATAGAGCTATTGCAGCCATAATACTTATCATAGTATCGGATAGGCCTAATTCTGGAAAAATACTATTTATAAGTGTACGGAATATCCAAAGGAATACGGTTACACCAAAAATTACCAAAACCATTTTTTCTTTTCCGCTAGTTGGTCCTAACTTTATTAATTCCTCTTCAATAACACCTTTAGAGGCATTAAACTTTAAATTTTTATTAGGGAACATCCATTTAACTAAAACAAGGTAACTTATAGTAATCATTGTAAAAGAAAAAGGAACTCCAATGACCATCCATTTTAAGAATGAAATTTCAATATTATATTCGCTTTCTAATAGCCCTATCATAACAGAATTTGGAGGTGTTCCAATTACTGTTGCTATGCCACCAGCATTTGCAGAGAAGGCTATTCCTAACATTACGCTTAAGGCAAAGTTCTGGTCTTCTTTAGTAAAACCATCCGCATCATTTATTAATAATTTTATTACAGATATGGCTATGGGTAACATAACTACTGTACTTGCCGTATTGCTAATCCACATACTCAAAGTTGCGGTTGCAATCATAAACCCTAAAACAACTTTATTAGGTGTAGTACCAGTTATTTTTATAATGTTTAGCGCAATTCTTTTATGTAGGTTAACTTTTTCTAGCGCTAGCGCCATTACAAAACCGCCAAAAAATAAGAATACAATTGGGCTACCATAATTTGCACCAACATCTGCAATAGGCATTATTTTTAAGAGAGGGAATAAAAATAATGGTAATAGCGCAGTAACAGAAATAGAAACTACTTCGGTAATCCACCAAATAACCATCCAAAGTGCTACAGCTAAAACCGCATCTCCTTTATCAGAGATTACATAAAAAGGTAAATTAATACCAATAAAAAATAATATAGGTCCTAGAAAAAGGCCTATTTTTTTACTAAGGCTCATTTGGTTGGTTTATTGCCTCTAAGCTATGATTTTTGTTGGATAAAAAAAAGGAGCCCTATTTTGGACTCCTTAATCTATGTAAATGTGTTTTTATTTTACTCTTGCAATTGGCAAAGTAGTGTATCTCCTTCTTTTGCAACTTTAACTAAACCATTTTTGGTAAGTCCTTTAATACCTTTGTCCCAAGCTTTATTACTTAGATTTGCCGCAGATTTTAAATCTGCTAAAGGCATTTGTTTTGTCTTTTTAAGAATCTCGAAAATTACTTTTTCATTATCACTTAACTCCACCGCTTTTTTCTCTGGTCGCATTTGCGGGAAGAATAATACTTCTTGTATAGAAGAATTATTAGTCATTAACATTACCAAACGGTCTATTCCAATACCAATACCAGAAGTAGGAGGCATACCGTATTCTAAAGCACGCAAGAAGTCTTGGTCTATAAACATAGCTTCATCATCTCCTTTTTCAGAAAGCTTAAGTTGCTCTTCAAAACGCTCGCGTTGGTCTATTGGGTCATTAAGTTCCGAGTAGCAATTTGCTAGTTCTTTACCATTTACCATAAGCTCAAAACGCTCTGTTAATGCAGGATTATCTCTGTGCTCTTTGGTTAACGGACTCATTTCTTTTGGATAGTCTGTAATAAAAGTAGGTTGTATGTAATGGTGCTCACATTTTTCACCAAAAATCTCATCAATTAATTTTCCAACACCCATAGAATCATCCACCTCTAGACCTAATTTTTTAGCAACTTCTAACAGTTGTTTTTGGTCCATACCAGCAACATCAAAACCAGTATGTGTTTTTATACCTTCTAAAATTGGCACTCTAGCATATGGTGCTTTAAATTCTATTTCATTTTCCCCAACAGTAACTTTACTAGTTCCGTTAGAATCTATAGCTATTTTTTCTAATAATTCTTCTGTGGTATCCATCATCCAGTGGTAATCTTTGTATGCTACATACAATTCCATTACCGTAAATTCTGGGTTGTGGGTACGATCCATTCCTTCGTTTCTAAAATCTTTAGAGAACTCATATACCCCATCAAAACCACCAACAATAAGTCTTTTTAAATACAATTCATTGGCAATTCTTAAATATAAAGGAATATTTAAAGCGTTATGGTGTGTTAAAAACGGACGTGCAGATGCACCACCTGGAATAGGTTGTAATATTGGTGTTTCTACTTCTAAATAACCACGGTCGTTATAAAATTGACGAATGGTATTTGTTATTTTAGTACGCTTAACAAACGTTTCTTTTACAGATGGATTTACAATTAAATCTACATAACGTTGTCTGTAACGTAATTCTGGGTCATTAAACTCATCGTATATATTCCCCTCAGCATCTTTTTTAGGTAGCGGAAGAGGTTTTAAGGTTTTACAAAGAAGTGTGAAATTTTTTACCATTACGGTTTTTTCACCAACCTGAGTGGTAAAAAGTTCGCCCTCTATACCAATAATATCACCTATATCTAAGAGCTTTTTATAAACCTCGTTATAGTGTGTTTTATCTTCTCCTGTACAAATTTCATCTCTATTAAAATAGACTTGTATACGACCTTCGCTATCCTGAAGTTCAGCAAAGGAAGCTTTCCCTTGTATTCTTCTAGACATTAATCTACCAGAAATTACAACTTTTTTTCCTTCTTCATAATTTTCCTTACTACTTTTTGAGGTGGCATCTACTGGGTATAATGCCGCTGGGTAAGGGTCTATTCCTAAGTCTCTTAAGCGAGCTAATTTGTCGCGTCTTATTACTTCTTGTTCCGAAAGTTGCATATCTAAATAATTAAGGCTGCAAATATAGGTAGTCTAGGCTAATCTATCAATTTTGCAAAACGAGAATGTTGTTATAAAGCAGCCTAGTTTGTAACAAAATGGAAAAATATTCGTCAAATAAGTACATCAATCAAATTAAATCAAAAATAGAATGAGTTTTTTTCGCGTATTATTAGCCATTATTTTTCCGCCGCTTTCGGTAATAGGAAGAGGATGTGGTTCTTTTTTAATTGTTTTATTACTAACTTTTTGTGGTTGGGTGCCAGGAGTTATTGCAGCTTTGGTAATTTTAAACAATCCCAACTAAACATAGAAATTAGTATGTACAATTGTTTCTTACCAGCTTTGTATCTTTGTAGTAATGAATAAAGAGGTTATTTTACAAGATTTAGGACTAAAGGACTATAAAGAAACTTGGGATTATCAAGAGCAAATTTTTAAAGAAATTTTAGATATAAAGATTAAGAATAGGAGAGAAGATGCCCAATTGGTAACTCCTAACCATTTTCTTTTTGTAGAACACCCGCATGTATATACTTTAGGGAAGAGTGGCGACATGTCTAATTTATTGGTAGATGAAAAGCAACTCAAAGAAAAAAATGCTACGTTTTATAAAATTAATAGAGGAGGAGATATTACCTATCATGGTCCTGGGCAAATAGTAGGCTACCCCATTTTAGATTTAGATAATTTTTTTACAGACATACATAAATACCTTCGTTTTTTAGAGGAAATGGTGATTTTAACACTTGCAGAATATGGGTTAAAAGCAGAGCGTTCTAAAGGAGAAACTGGGGTTTGGTTAGATGTAGGTACTCCTTTTTCGCGTAAAATATGTGCTTTAGGAGTTAGAGCAAGTAGATGGGTAACTATGCATGGTTTTGCCTTAAATGTAAATGCTAATTTGGGATATTTTGATTTAATGATTCCCTGTGGAATAAAAGACAAAGCTGTTACATCTTTAAATGTAGAAATAGGGCAAAAAGAAGTTTCTATGGAAGAAGTAAAAGAAAAGTTATTAAAGCATTTTGCTATTTTGTTTGAAGCAGAATTTACTCGATAATCGAGATTTAAATGCTCCGAGGCTTGCCTCTAAATCAAAATTAGTTTCCAACTAAACGACTCGCGGGCTTGCCCCAGGGTAGTTTACTAAATAAAAAACCGAGGGGTAAGCCTCGGTTTTTCTTATATAAAAGGATGATTTTTAGTGATTTAATCCGTAATAATCCATAACAGCATGGTAGTCATTAACATCTACACCGGCATTTAACAATTGAGAACGGGCATTAGATTTTCCAGATTTACTAGAAGTTGAACTTTCTGTAGATTCAATAATAATTAATTTTACTTCTACAATATCCCCAGCCGAAATAGAGTAATTTGTACCATCCAAATTATTAAAATTAACATAGAATTTTCCAACTTTGTAATAAGGTCTAGTATTATAAACGCCCCCGTCTACTGTACCTGGCATAGCGTAATAAAAACTATTTTGTGAGAGCATGTATGCTAATATAGCATCATTGTCTAATACCGGTTGTGTAATTTCTGACACATCAACAGACTCAAAGCTACCTTCCCAAGCAGAGGCATCAATTTTAATGGTTTTTACATTTGCATTGCCGTCTTCACCATCTTCACCATTGGTGCCGTTAGTTCCATCTTGACCGGCAATACCTTGAGCACCAGCTGGCCCCATAGCACCATCTAATCCGTCATCCCCATCTTTACCACAAGAGGTAAGTGTTAAGCTTAAAGTCATAAAAGCTAATCCTAATAATTTCATTGTTGTTTTCATAATTAAAATTTTAAAAAGTTATTATTATTTCTCTTTTATGATTAAGGTTTTAAAAGGTTAACATCAGAAATAAAAAAAGCTGAGATAAAATCTCAGCTTAAAGAACTAACTAAAACCAACTACATAAAAAAGAACGTTTTTTAGTTTCTAAACAGGTTATTTATTTCTATGCCACTTTCTAAAATTTCATTATTATCATGGTTGGTATCGTCATTACTTTTATTACCATCTATAAAAAGGTCTGGGTCATAACTTAATACAAGGATGTATTCTGGAGCAAACTCTCCTTCTGCTGGTGATGAAGAGTTCCAAGGTCTAGTAAAAGAAACTTCTAATGTGCCATTACTGGCTAGTTCAGAAAATGATTTTGAAGCAACTATATTTCCTAATTGTGTAGTTGGTGTACCAAGGCTTCTTTCATATAAATAAGCAATTTGTTGCCCTCTACCAGAAGAAAAATGGTCGCCAATGTTTTTAATTGTTCCTGTAATTGTTGCAGTACCTTCCCATTGTGTTGTTTTGTTAATTGAAAAAGTAATTTTCTCTGCTGATAAATCTATAGTTACAGATTCATCATATACATCATTATCACGATCTGGGTTTGTACAATTTGCAAAGAAAAATGTTACAGCTATTAATGCTAATGTTTTAAAATAATTTAAAGTTTTCATAATTGTAATTTTTAAAGATTGTTTCCTTTTAATGTTTTCTTTCTAAAAAGGTTAACATGTGAGAATAAAAAAGCCGAGATTTTTATCTCGGCTTTTACTCGATAATCGAGATTTAAATGCTCCGAGGCTTGCCTCGAAATCAAAATCAGTTTCCTATAAATGCCTCGTGGGCTTGCCCCGAGGTAGTTTACTTTACAACACTAAAAAAGTTTTTAATCTGTAGCGTTTATAGTTGTTTCTAAATTACGTAATGGAATATTATATAAGGTAGACCAAAGTGTTTCTGAACTTGTTAGGTGAATAAGTTCTACTTGAATTTGTGAATCAGATTCATTAGATGTCGGCGATGTTATAAGTATTAAATAGTCTTTGTAAAACTGCAATTTTGTGGAATAATAAGATTCTGACATGGCTGTATTATGCGTTTTGTCAATAGCTCCATTCTCTATGTTTAGAGTATACACAGTTAACTTATAATCTCCCGATTGTTGCCCAATATATACTTTATCATTAAAAGCACTTATTTCTAAAGTAAAACCGTTTGGCATTACAGTTTTCCAATTTAAATTTCCTGTATCCTTGTTTAAAGAATACACATGTTTATCTCTGGAATAGAATATAAATTGATTCCCTAAAATTATTGGTTGACGTGGGTTTGCTTCTTCTGTTTCAAAACTCCAAACCGTGTTTAATTCTCTGTCTAAGGCAAATACTCTTTTTTGCCAAGAGGTAGCGTATATAAAATCACCATTAAATAGTAAACCACCAATTCTTTCTGTTAGTGTACGTTCCACTTCTAAATGCCCAAGTTGTTTGTTTCTATATTGGAAAATCATAGAAGCGTTTCCATTAGGTTTTGTGGTGGTTATTAATCTGTTTTTATATACATAAGGAGTTAGTTCACTACTTACTTCATGTTTCCATAAACTATTCCCATTTGTAATATCTAGCGCTTCAAAATAATATGTGGATCTATAAGTACTGTTGTGTTGTTTTCTATAAGAAACAAAAAGAGTAGTTTCAAAAAAAGTAGTTTTGGCAGATTCTATTTTGTAGGAACTGTCTGGGTCATTTATATATTCTTTTTCCCAAATAGGAGCACCGCCCAATGCATTTGTTTTTTGAATTTTGTTAGATTGAAAAATATAATAATTTTCATTAAAATGTATATACTTTTCTGTAGTTGAAGTAGCTGTTTCTTCTATTAAATTTCCATTATTTAAATCTATTAACAATGATTTTTCATTCCTTACAAGTGCCAAGTCTCCTGATAAGGATATGGGAAGAATACTTGGTTCTATAGTAGGTACGGTGTCATCATTTTTAGAACATGCCTGCATAACTAATACAAGTGTTAAAAGGCATAAATATTGGATTGAAATGGTTCGTTGCAATTTTATATTTTTCATGGGTTTTGTTTTAAAGTTCCCTTTTTAATGTTTTAAAATAGATAAGGTTAACATTAGGGATATAAAAGAGCCAAGAATTTAATCTTGGCTCTTTCTAAAAAACGAACTAACTCAAAATATTTTTGTTGTTTTTAGGATTACTTGTTTTATATAACTAAGGTTTAGCTCCTGTAAGTTTAAATGTAATTCCCAATCCAAAAGAAAGTGGACTTATTTTGTCATAATGATCTTTACTTCCCATATAAATTTTTCTAGAGTTACGAATACTAATATGGGGTTCTAAGGCAAGAAAGTGCCATAAATGAATACCGTAGCCAATGCTAAAATTATATTTAGTTATGTCGTAGTTATTAATACTAGGAAAAAAGCCACCATCTGGGAATACCCCAAATAAACCAACATATGCATCCACAAAAATTTCATCATAAACTTTGTATTTTGCAAAAACACCTAATTGCATTTCTAAGGTAGATTTATAGTATTCTGGGGAATTAGAATCAAAGTCACTTCCGGTGGAATGTCTTCTATCATAATTAGCAGATTCGCAATCATAAAAATTTACAGTACTAAAGCTAATAGCGAAACCTGCGGTAATTTTTTCTCTAAAGAAAATCTTCCCAATTTTAAATTGTACATCGTAATTAATAGGTTTAGAGTCAAAATAAGATAATTCACTTTCTATAGTATTTTCACTAACATTTTGCCCCATAACAGTTAATCCAATGCTAATTTTCTTTTTTCTAGGTGTAGCTTGACTAAAACCAGCTAACGCACTGAATAATAATATGATTAGTATGTTTTTTTTCATGATATTAGTTTTCAGAGGCGCTTTTAGCCATAGCATCTTGTATCATTTTATTGGCTCTTATTTTTAATTCTTCTTTTTTTAGAGGATCCAAACTCGTGTCATATAATTGGTATATTTCTTCTACTTGTTTTTTTAGCTCAGGAGATAGGTTTAATTTATCTAATAAGTCTAAGTAGTTTGTAGCACCTTTTACAGGATTCTCTTCTTCTGTTGCACCTCCAAGACTAAAAACAGAACCGTACATTTTAACCTGTTCATCTAAAAGGTTTGCTTGTTTTGTGGAATCTTGTGAAGGAGTTGTTTGCGCAAAAATGGGTGTACATAAGCTTAATAGTAATAGAGTGCTTAAGGTTGTAAATACTTTCATGATTTTAATTTTTTAAAGTTTTTATTATGGAAGATTTAATCTATTTCTATTGTAGTGATTTCACCTCTTAGTTCTGCCGTTCCAGTACCATCATTTTGGTATCCTCCAAAAAGCCATAGTTTATCAGAATAGTTAAGTATGGTATGAGAGTTAATACCTTCGGTACCTGGCCTTGGTCCAGTATAGATTGTCCAATCGCTCATATTTTCTGAGTACCAAATTTCATTGTTGTAGTCTATTGAGGCATCTTTACCACCAATTACCCAAACTTTGTTATCATACACGTTTACAGTATGTGCATTTCTGCCGGGAAAATGAATAAAATTCACTTGTGTCCAAGAAGAACCATTAGTACTGGTCCATATTTCATTTAGTTTACGACCAGCAATATCTTCTCCGCCCACGATATACATGGCATTATTAAAAACAACTCCTTTTTGGCCTGCTCTTCCTGAGAAAGCATTTGTTGTTTCTTGTACCCAATCTGTACCATTAATGGTAGACCATACTTCTGTATTTTCCGTAGTTCTATTACCCGCTATTACAAACATTTTGTTATCGTAGACTAGAGTTTCATGTTCCGGAATTAATCCAAAGGGAGCAGTAGCATGCACATTTGTCCAATTAGTACCATCGGTAGATTTCCAGATATCTCCATAAGCATTTTCGGAAGCATCTTCACCACCAATGATATAAAGTTCATCATTAAAAAGAGTTAAGGTGTGGTTTCTTCTAAAAGTGGTTAATGATGTTGGTGTCATAGGTAAAGAACTCCAGTTAATTCCATTGTCACTAGACCAACCAAAATGACCTCCAGTAGCACCGTAATCATTGACACCTCCGTAAGACCAAATTTTACCATTAAATTCTATCATGGCATTTTCTGCAAAATCGCCCATTTGGTCTTGTTGGGTTTTTACTTCAAATTTTAATTCTATTGTTTCTCCTCCTTTTGGAATACTATCTTCTTCTATTATTTCATGTTTATCACAGGAAATAATAACTAATGTTAAAAGTGCTAGATATACTATTTTAAACGTTTTCATAATTGTAGTTTTTAAATGTTATTTCCCTTTTATGTTTTCTACCTTAAAAGGTTAACAGATAGTAGATTTTTTTTAAAAGAAAAACCTGTACAACTATAAAAGAAGCACAGGTTTATAAAGTAGTTTAGGTATTGTAATTAAAGAGTTAAATCTATTTTAAGAAGTTCATATCCATCATTTTCTCTAGATTCTGCATTGAGCCAAAAATTGGTGCCATCAAAAGTAATTCCTTCTATATCATGTTGTTTTAATGCATATGTTTCTACAGCTCTAAGATCTGGTGTGGTAGTACATTTATACACTTTATCATATTTAACCATGTACAAATACCCATCTCTATAATCCATTCCTTTAGGCTGAAAACCTAGATCTATAGTTTGTAATATTTCTCCTGGAGATAGTGCGCCATTAGATTTGTATTTATAAAGTTTTTCTGCATTATGGCTATTTACCCATAATTGGCCAGGCTCTATAGAGGCAATTCCTCTCATGTGTGCTCCTAGTGGTTCCGAGGTATAGTATTCAGAATTACTAGAATATAAATAAGAATCAAATGTTCCATTACCACTCCCTCCTTGAAATAATTGGCGATGAGGAGAATCAGATTTTTCTATTTCTAAGGCATTTGGGTAGTTTGTTGTAGGGATAGTACCTGCTATTGAAAAATCGTCAGGGTTAATTTGAAGTATATTTCGGTCATCGCTGTGGTAACCAAGAATAAATTCGCCATCAAAAGTAATATCAACATCTCTACCCCAAGGTACATTGCCTTTGCTTAAAATAGATAGGGGTTTAATCCAATTAGAAGCTTCATTATCCATAGTTCTTCGTTCTAAAATTGCTGGAGGTGCATCATAAGGAACTATAATAGTAAGCTTGTTCTCTTCTAATGTAAAATTATTAATAGAAGAACCACCTTGGCCTCCACCACTTAAAATAATTTGATTTTCAGTTATTGTAATATTTGTAGTGTAACTGTCTCTAAAACCACGGTCGTCTTCACTTAATATAAGTATAGTGTTGTCTTCATTAATGTATACGTACTTAGAGTCATTCATTGCCATTTGTCCACTGGTTACTTCCCATTTGCCAAAAACAGAATTTGTTGGAATAGGTTCTGAAGAATCATCGTTTTTATTACAACTTGTTACTACAGTTATAATAATAAATAAAAATAGGGCTCTTAAAAATGTTGTATTTGTTTTCATAATAAATCTTTTAATTTCTCTTTTATGGGATAAAAATTAAAAGGTTAACAAAAGAATTTATTTTTTTTAAAAGTAAGCAAAACACTACAATATCTAAGTTTCTCAGTAGTTTTTTTAATTTGAGTGTCTTTAAAAAAAGGAAAAAGACTAAATTTAGGCATCAAGACTGTTAACCTAATGTTCCCCATTACATTAAAGTGAAAAATACAGCGGCAAATATTACATTAGAAGACTTAAAAAAAGGCTCCGATGCGGTACTTAAAAAAGTATACGAGGAGAATAGAGATAAGTTTTTAAACTATGCAAAACGCTATAACTTATCTGATGATGAGAATATAGATGTATACCAAGATGCCTATGTAATTTTTTATAATAACGTAATGAGCGGAAAGATAGACAGTTTTACCAGTAGTATATCTACCTATCTGTTCAGTATCGGAAAATATTTAATTTTTGATATTATGAGAAAGAACAAGAAAAAGGTTAGCGGCGATTTTGACTTATCTTTAGTAGGTAAAGAAGATGAGCTTGTAAATACTATAGAGATAGAACCTTCTGGATTAACAACAGAGCAAGAATTACTTCAAAAACATTTTACTGCCTTAGGTAAAAAGTGTCAAGAGCTTTTAAAACTATTTTACTATAGAGGATATACCATACAAGAAATTGTAGTGGAAGGAGATTATAATAGCGAGAATGTTGTTAAAGCAGCAAAATCGCGTTGCATGAAGACTTTAAAAGAACGTATAAAAGAAAACATGTAGCAAGATGGAAAAAGAACAATTATTATATCAATATTTTTCTGGCACATTAACTCCGGAACAAGAGAAGGAGTTTAATGCACTATTATCTTCAGATACCGAATTTAAGGCCCAGTTTGCTTTTGAGCAAAGTCTACAAAAAGTTATTCAGGATAAAGAGGGTAAAGCTTTAAAAAACAAGTTAAAAGATTTTGAAGCCGATATAAAGCAAAATACCAAACCAGTAATTAAACTCAATTTTCAAAAATGGTCTATAGCGGCTTCTATTGTTTTGTTGGTTGGGATAGGTTGGTTAGGTTATAATTCTGCTTTTGGAACAAATTACAATACACTTTATGAGGATAATTTTCAACAGTACCCCAACACGGTTTATTCTATAACAAGGGGAGCAGAAGAAGATAATTCTTTAGAAAGAAAAGCTTTTGTTGCGTATGAAACCAATGATATTGTTTCTGCTATAGAATTGCTAACAGCTCTAAATGCAAAAGAGGAGAACAGTTATGTAGATTTTTATTTAGCACAGGCGTATTTAAATAATAACGAACCTAAAAAAGCAATTCCGTTTTTTAAAGAGGTAATAGCTGAAAAAGGAGAGTTTTCATCAGAAGCAATGTGGTATACAGCTTTATCTTACTTAAAGTTAAAAGATAAAGAAAAGGCAAAATTGGCTTTAAAAGATGTAATTGCTACTGGCAACTATAAAACAACTGAGGCAGAATTACTTTTGCAAGAGTTGGAATAATACCGTTATTTTTTAGATTTATTAAATCGGTAATAAAAGAAGATTATAACTATTGCCATAAAGGGGATTAAAACCCAAATCCAATTAAAGGTATTGTTTTCTATGGGCGCGTTATCGCCAATAACAATTAAACCAGCCCAGTAAGAAGGTGTTAGGGTGGTTCTATACTTCTTAATATAATTAATTTTAGCATTTTGCATAGCAGCCGACTTGGTTAACCCTTGCTCTAGACCATTATAAAATTCTAGCATAATATCTTTACTAGATTTATCATTAATAGTCCATAAAGACGATACGACACTTTTTGCTCCAGAATGGAAAAATCCTCTGGCAAGACTCATAACACCCTCTCCTTTTTTAAGCTCACCAATAGAAGTGTTACAAGCACTCAAAACCACCATGTCTGCTTGGTTTTTTGTGGCGTATATTTCCTTTAAGAATAATTTTTCATCACTAAATGCAATCCAGGGATTTCCGTCCTCGCCAGCATCTGCATGGGTAGATAGGTGTATTATTTTATAGTTATTAAGTAAAGGAAGTAACTTAGATTTGGAGGCAGTAGTATCTAATAGAATATCACCTTGGTATAGTTTATGGATACCACGGACTTCATCTCCACTAAAAACAAGTTTTGGTAGTTTTAAATTGGTAAATGTAATAGGAGCTATACCAAGTAATTTTTTTTCGGCATTGGTTGTAATTTCTTTTTTAGCATTTAAATAGGACATAGAGTAGGCGTATTGTATTTCAGCATCTTCAATTAAATAGGTGCTTTTGTCTACGTTAGTTACTAATGCCTCCAATGGAATTTGTTGTAAACTATAATCCGAAATTATGGTTACTTTTTTTCCTTGGATATTTTCATAAATAGAAGAAGGAATTAAGGTTTTAAAAACGGTATTAGAAAGGGTATTGTAGCGCGCTATTTTTTCTTTGTTTGCAGTTATATCCGTTAGAAGGCCATAGAGCTCAATTATTTTTGTATTTAGACTTTCAACGTTTTCAATTTTAAATAGTATAGTTTTTTCCAAAGTACTTAAGAGACCATAGCCTTGTTCTTTGTTCATAATATACTGTAGTACAACTTCTTCTTTAGAAATACAGGTTTCTTTAAAATTTTGAAAAGAAAGTACATCTACTTTTTTGTTAAGGTTTGCATATTTAGGAAAGGCTAAAGAAACAGAATCTACAAAAGATTCATAAGCTTGTTTGTGCTTATAAATGCTGTTTTTAAGTGTATTTACGGTGCTGTCTGTTTGGCTTTCCGTAATCTGTAACTCATTTTCAGATAAATAAATGTTCTGTTTTAATGTATACTCTTGCTTAAGTAGGTTTTTGGGTAGTTGCGCCATTTCTTTAGAAACATCTTCTAATAAGAGTAGTGCTTTGTTACGCTCCATTAAACGAAAAGCTTCTTGGGGTTTGTCTAATAAATGACAAACTTCTACCGCTTTCATATATAAGGATGCTCCTTTTTCTCTCCAAAACAATTTAGATTGGTATTCCGTATTTCCTGTACGGATAATATCTACCAACTGATCCGCCAATGTAAACGTTTTTAGTGCATTTATAAGATGCGATTTTTGCTTGTTATATTTATAATAGGCTAACCAACCATTGGCTTTGGTAATAATATGGTTTAGCAAAAAAACCTTTTCTGCTGCCAATTCTAAATCTTGTGTGGTAAGAAGGCCATCGTATAGAACTTCTTTTTTATGCGTTGCCATTACCATTGCTTTTTGGTAATAGAAAAGTGCTTTTTTAAATTGGTTTTGTTTTAAATAGAGGTCTCCTAAATTTTCATAGGAATCTGTGAAATTGTTGTCATACGAAATTGCTTTTTTTAAATTAAATAAGGCATTATTATAATCTTCGATTCTAATTTGTGACAAGCCTAAACTGCTATAGATAAAAGCCATTTCATCTGGGTAAAGATTTATGGAATCATTTATAACTTTTTTGTGGTGAGCAATGGCATTAGTGTAATATCCTAGTCTTAATAATAAATTTCCTTTTAATTGGTTTATTTTGTTTTTATAAAAGGTGTCATTATTGTTTGTTTTTTTTAGAATTTTATCTGCATTACTTAAGTTTAACAGAATATCAGCAGCATATTGTTTCATCCCCATTTGCGAAAACACATTGGCTTTTAAGATATATACATTAGCTATACTTATTTTTTCTCTATTGTTAAGGATAGTATTAGAATTGTAATGTGTAGTATAAGCGTTAAATCTATCTAATGCTTTGTAAAAGTCGCCAAGGTACATATAGATTTTGCCTAAATCTAAATTCGCTTTTTGAATAAGGCGAGTATCTTTTCCAGTAGTAATTAGTAGTAGAAAAAAATCAATAGCCTCATACAAATCATTATTTAAATAATTAAAATGCCCTAGATTAAATAGTGTTTTTTCTAAAGAACTTTTTTTTAAACTTGGGAGTTTCTTTTTTATGTCATAGGCTTTATGGGCATATACTAAAGCATTATCTAAGTCCTCTTGATTTTCAGAATCCCACCAATTTTCTAAAAACCATTTGCTTGCTAAATCGTGGTAAAAATCGGCTAGTAATTCGGTAGGTTGTTCTTGATTTCGTAGGCTTAAAAGAGAATCTATTTGATGCTCTTTTTCCTCTATGGAAATATCACTATCTATAATATGTAATAAAGCATCATCTTGTGCAGAACAAAATGCAGTTATTAGGAAGGCTATAAGGAAAAAAGGTTTCATTTTTTAAAGATAGGAAAGTATTTACTTTGCTCTATAGGTGTGGCTAATTTTTCTATTCTCGATACATCCTGAATCAGGTTCAGGACACTCGAAGGCACGAAAAATTAGTTTTCAAGGATTCTCGATATAATTTTATAGAGGTCTGGAGATAGTTGCCTAAATTACAGCTCAAATTTTTTGTAAATGTTAGGGAGAGCGAAGTCGAAGTCTATTTAGAACTAACGAATAGTTCTCGACTCCGCTCGAACTGACATGTGAATCTTTTAAAAGACATAATTACCATCCGTTGAGGATATTTACTGTTGCGTATTTATCTACTGATCTCTATAATTTTACCCGAAAAAGTACTTGAATGGACGAAAAATTGACTTTAAAGTAGTTTTCGATACATTTTTTGATGCATTTCATTACAAAAAAACCTCGAAGGGACGTTTTAGATATTTCTTGTAGTTTGTTAATCCGTCCGTTCGAGTGAAATTCTGAAAGAATTTTGTATCGAGAACCTACGGATGTAAACGAAACGTTCATTAGAGGGTAAAAAACAAAAAATCCCACAAATACATGCGGGATTTTAAAATATAGAGTAGATGTTTATTATCGTATTATTCTTCCAGAATGTATAGAATCATTTAATGCCGGAACAGAAGTAGCGGTACTCAAAAATTGATTTTTAAGGTCTACTGGGCTAGGTTTACCATTGTTAATGTAATATTCGGATACCAATGCCGAAACACGAGCAGCGGAATAGGAAGTTCCTTTTAAATCAACATCTGTAAGACCATCAACGCTTATGGTATACCCCTCAAAAGGGACAGCTACATCTATACTTAATTTTCCGTAGTTAGATTCTGGATGCATATTAAAATCACTTCCATTTTCTATAGTACCACCAACGGCTAAAATATTCTCGGCAGTAAAGCCAGAAGGGAAATGGCGTACATTACTAGTGTCCGCATCTATACCTTCATTACCAGCAGAAGCGACAAAAAGCATATCATTTTGCAATTCCCCAATCATAGTGCTTAAAAGTCCATCGTTTTCAAACAATTCTTTTTCTATGGTGCCACCAAAACTAGTATTTACTATATGTATAGTACCACCTTCTTGCTGTACACGTTGTAAATACCCTATAGCACAGACAATATCCCAAAGCGAACCTTCTCCATTTTCATTAAATGCCTGTATGGGCATTATACGATAACCAATACTCTTCTCCTCTAAAGTGGAAGTTATTAGTTTTGTCACATAGGTGCCATGACCATTTAAGTCTAATGAAGTGCCAGAGTTATCTATAAAATTCCATCCAGAAGTATGGGTGTGTTCTGGATCTTCTGGTTCGCAATCTGGGGCACCAGGATCTTGGTATAAAGTACCCCCAGATTCAAAAAATCGGCGATAATCAATTCCAGTATCTATAACCGCAATAGTAACGGCTTCAGGTTCTGTAGTATTGGATGTGAATTGAATAATATCTGAAGGGATAATAGCATCCGGAACCTCAAAGTCCGTCACTGTTGGTAAGCTAAAAGAAAATTGGTAATCGCCTTCCGCTCTTCCTCGTTCCCTTTCTCTTAAGCCTCTGACAGCATTTTCTACATCTAATACATTTGGGTCTATACCCCATAATTCTATATTCTCATTACCGCAATCGCATTTTTTAAAATTAGTAACATTAGATTCGTTTCTAATAGTAATACGTTCTTCTTCGGTTACAGAAGCATCAAACCTAACAATCATTTGATCGGGAGAAATGGTTACTGTTGGGTCGTGGTTTTCATTTTGCGGTTCTTGGTTGTCATCATCAGAATTACAAGCTTGTAGTATAAGCAGTATCGTAATAGATAAGACATGAATAATCTTTTTCATTATATGATTTTAAAGGTGTTTTTTATTAATGTTGATTAATTGGAAAGGTTAACATTTTTAATATTAAAAAAAATTACTTAGTATACTTTGTAAGCTCTGTACGGCTCATTAGATCCCCATTCTTTTTGTAAGTCTCGTTTTTTACCATACCAACACCCTCTGCTAACCATAATTTAGAAGACATTTCAATAGTTGCTCCCATAGTTTTAGAAGTGGTCTTCTCAGAAACTATATAACAAGTATACGTACCTGCAACTGTAGTTATACTTTCTTTAGCTAGAACCTTGCGGTTAGTCATGTCTACGGATATAGACATGTCCATGCCACTCATATTCATATTAATAGTAACATTGGCATCTTTAAGTTCTTTACCAACTTCTAAGTTATTAGGTACTTCTATGTCATTACCTGAAATTTCCATTTTCATGCCCATGCTTTCATACTGTTTCATCATCGCAGCTGGGAATAATGATTTATAGTCAATGCTTACCATATTATTTTCACAAGTATAGGTATAACTTGTTTTATAATTTTCTTTTCCTTTTTTATCACTTAATGCTAAATTTAAAGTGGCTTTTGTAGCAGAACCTTCCGAAGAAACAGAAGAGATACTATAGGTAGTAATGCCCTCTACTTTTCCTTTTTTATTGTAATTGGTATATTCAAAAGAGGAACCCTCTTTCATTGGGTAATATTTACTGCAATTATCTTGTGCATTTGTATAGAAAAAAGCACAAAGAATACAGATAAGTAATGCGGTAATTTTTTTCATTTTTATAGTTTTATAAATTCTACTCTTCTATTTTGGGCTTTGCCGTCGGCAGTGTTATTATCTCCAACGGGTTCGGTTGCTCCTTTTCCTGCCGTAGTTAATCGGTCGGCAGATACATTATATATAGTTACAAGTGCATTTTTTATAGCTTCTGCTCGTTTTTTAGAAAGCTTCATATTGGTATCTGCTTTCCCATCAGAATCGGTATGACCTACAATTTTTAAATTTAAATTGTTTTCTTGCGCCATCACCTGATATATTTGACGAATTATACCCATAGATTGGGGTTGTATGGTAGCAGAACCACTATCAAACAAAATACCATTAGTAGATATTTTTCCTTCTGCAATTAATTTTCTTCTTAAATCTACACCACCTTCTGCAATTTTTAAATTTCGAATAAAAACTTTATCCACGCCATCTCTAAAATTAAAAGGAGAAAATTTAACAGAGGTAATATCGGCTTTTGGTAGTAGTCTTGGAATATCCACATATTTAGTTTCATTTATCCATAAGCGAACACGTTGTTTATTAATTGCCATAGAAATATGAGCTTCCTTTTGTATGGTTTTACGAATGTCTAAGTCTAAAGAATTTCGCATCGTTCTTTTTCCATTACTCCAAGATTCTATAACCATTCCTATTTCTATAAACTGGCACATTGGAATTTCAATAATGGCAGTATTTTTCTTAGTGGTAAAACCATTATTATCATCTAAATAAATACCAAAAATAGTAGTAGAGGAAGTTTTTTGGTCTAATCCTGTGGTTAAAAAATCGAACTCAATAGTAAATTCTTCAGGCAAATTTGGAGTGTCTGGAATATAGTAGGTACCCCGACCAGATTTTAATTCCATCCATTTATTGCGATTTTCTCCCATAGTAACCACTTCGCCACTACCATTACTATTCCACTTTGCAGGAAAATCACCAGGAAAATCATTGGCTAAATCGTCATATAAAAGAACTTTGTCTCCAGGAACAAAATCAAATTTTCTATATACTTCAATGGCTGGGTCAGAAGAAGAACTTTGGATACTAATTTCAGAAGAATTTTCAGAGGAAGAATCTTGATTTGTTTTCGTCTGTTTTTTTTTCTTTGGAGCTTTCTTTTTCTTAGTTCCAGGTTCAAAAATACTATCTAATGCTTGGTCTGTTTTTTGTTCAGTTTCTTTTTCTACTCTTTTTTCAACAGCTCTCTCTGCAGCTTTTTCTGCTCTTTTTCCTAAGTTTTTTAAAAATTGACTATTAGCATTTAAAGAGAATAGACAGATAGTAAGAAGTGTAAAAATGAATTTTATTTTTTTTGATGACGTTTTCATTATAGTTGTTTGCCTATTTTATGTAAGCAAAATACAAAGGTTAACATCTTAAAAGTTTAAATTTTTTACAAACGTATTATAAGGCTGTGTTTTTGGTAGTATAATAAGTATACTTGGTAAATAATATTATTGAATTTGATACACCACAATAGAGTTATCCAGGTCTTTGGTAACTAAATCTGGTTTTTTATCCCCATCCATATCAGTAAGGTCAATAGCGCTGGTGCCAAAAATGGGAAAGTTAGGAATGGGCCTAGCTTGACTATCAAACAAGTAAATGTTTTGATTTTGAATGTCCGTAATACTAATGTACATTTTGTTATTTACTAAGAATATTTGGGGTTTGTCATAAACACCTAAATCTAAAGTAACCTTCTTTCCTTTAATACTTAAGGTATTATCATTCATATAAACCAAAGACCTAGAAGTGGTTACTAAGCCGTGGTCTTTTACAAGTGCTAATTGGGTTTTTGTATCTTTTCCGTTAACATCTATTTGGTGTAGTGTGCCATCAATATCTGTAGTATTGAATCTATCTTTATAAGCATAAACTTCGTTTTCAGAAAAATCTATTTTACCTTTTACTTTTACACGTTCTTTTCCAATACGGTTTACTATTTTAAGTTTTCCTCCTTCTAATTTAAAAACTAAATAGTCTTTGTTTTTAATAATAAAATGTTTTGGAGCGGAAAGGATATTATTAGAAGCTTTGGTATACTTAAAGCCTTTTACAATTTTGCCTTTAGAGTTGTACATAAATACTCTTTTCCCTTGGGTAACTACAAAGCGGTATTCTTTTTTATTCTCATAGTCAAAAACAGCTAAAGGGTTTAGACTGCCATCTTTAAAATCCATAGTAAAAGGAGCAACCTCTTTACCATTACGATCTAAAATTAAAAATTGGTTTGTTGTTGTAAAAGCCAATTGCAAACGCTTGTTTTTGTATATATCTACTTGATGAATTTTTCCTTGGATAGCACTATTTAACTGTTTTTTCCATAGAATTTGCCCTGTTGTAGCTATAAGATAAAGTACATTATTAATATCCTGAACAACTATTTCCTTCTTTTTAGTAGTGTGATTTGTTACAAATTGCGGCCCCATAGAAATATCACTTTCTAGTTGCAAAGAGAAAAGTGGCGAAACACTAGTACGGGTATTATTTTCAACAATAGGTGTTATAGAAATATTTGTATGAAAAAACTTTTTATCTGCTACAGTTTGTATTCCAAAAGCATAATCAGAAAACTTTGCCTTTTTAAAATCGTTGTAAAAAGAAGTGGTGCAATATTTAGCGATACTGTTTTTTATGTTTTTCTCATCAGATATATACAAAGAAGTAGCTTCTTCCGCTAGAGTATTGTTTACAGAAGTGTACACATTATTATTGGTATACGTTGCATTATTTTTATAGCTATTAATTATAGTTTGGAGTGTATTTTTATTTGATGAGAAAATAAAAGAATTTTCTAATACGGTACAATAAGAAGCTTTGTAATTATTAATGAGAGGATTAAGGCAATTGTTTAATAGGGTATTGTTTTTAAGAGCTAAAATTTCATTTCCCTGATAATCTATAGATTCTTTTTTATTGGCATTTAAATACTCATAAATGTTTTCAGAACCATAGGTGTTAAGCACAATAGCTTTTTCTTTATTAAGGTGTATGTATCCTATTTCTTCTACCGTATTAAACAAAGAATCTAGAGGCGTAGAACGGTCTAAAAATAATTGCTGATTTTTAGAAAAGGTAGAATATGCATCAAAAGTGTAAGACTCTATTGCATTTGCACTACTAGGAGCAAAAGATGCAATTGTATTTTTTAATGCATTTGTATTCTTAAATAGGTTTAAAAAATTAGGAATAGAGTCATTTGCAATACTTATACCACTTATATGTATACTTTTTGGATTTAAGGTTACATCTACAGATAACCAATCTGCATAATTAGAAATAGAAAAAGAAGAAGTGTCTTTAAGTAGGGGAGTAAGTATAGAATTTACATTGTTTATGTTAGCTATTATAACGGCCGATTTGTTCTGATTGGGAACGCTCAGTAATTTTTCAAGAACAGGGTTTACACTTAAATTATTTTGCTTTCTTAGTAGGTTTTCTAATAAAATTTCAGAGGAACTTATAATAGATGCTTTAGCAATTTTAAGAGTAAAAAAAGAAGCATCTCTATAGACATGCTTTTCTATTATTTTATTTTCATAGGAAATAGAATGTATAGAGTCTCTTGCGGTAGTATCTATACTAAGACTATCTATTTGCTCAGTTATATATAGGAATTCAAAATTTTCTTTTCCTAATTCAGTAAAACTTAAAATACCATTGGTGTTGCTTGTTATATATTTTAAAGGAATTACTTTATTTTTTGTTTTTGAGAATGCCTTCCAAGATTTCATTTTAGAAATAAAATCGTTAGTGTTTAGTTGATTTTTTAAAGAGTCTAAGTTGTTTATTTTAATTAGGATAGATGCGTTATCAGGAACATAACTCAGTAAAGAATGCGTAGTAGAAGCTTCTTGAGAACAACCAAGAAATAGTATAAAAGCTAGAATAATTAAAATCTTAAATCTCATGTAAGGTTACTTTACAACAAAGTTATAATTTTTAAGGTTTTACAACTATCTGCTCTGGTAATTGTCTAAAACTTTTTCTGTGGTATTTGGTTATGCCGAATTTTCTAATTGCTTCTCTATGCTCTTTTGTAGGATAGCCTTTATTTTTTTTCCAATTATACATCGGGAATTCTTCATGAATTTTATCCATATAATCGTCTCTGTAGGTTTTTGCAAGAACAGATGCCGCGGCAATGCGCATAAATTTACTATCCCCTTTTATAATACATTCATGCGTAAAATGTTTATAAGGTTTAAATTTATTGCCGTCTACAATAATAAATTCAGATAAGGTTTGTAATTGGCCAATAGATTCATGCATGGCCAAGATGGAGGCATTTAAAATATTTATTTCATCAATTTTAGTAGGATGTATATGTGTTACACCAAAAGAAATAGCAGTTGCTTCTAAAATTGGGCGTAATTCTACTCTCTTTTTTTCTGATAATTGTTTAGAATCGTTTAGAATACTATTAGAAAAACCATCAGGTAATACTATAGCAGCAGCAGTAACTGGCCCGGCAAGACAACCTCTTCCGGCTTCATCGGTTCCTATTTCATCATGAAATTTAAAAATATTGGTAAGCAAAAGAATATATAAAATATAAGATTATAGCTTACTAAAATACTAACAAGAGGCGAATTTTAAGATTTAAAGTTCATTAATTTTGATTTACATGAAAACTTTCACATTTCATTAGGAACAAAAAAATTAACTTTGCTTTTGTAAGTTATACTATGAAATATTATTTTTCTTTCTTTTTAATTTGTTTCGCAACTATTGTTTCTGCGCAAACAGATTCTATTATATCCGCAAAAAAAACAGATACGGTTTTAAAAAAAATAAGACCAAGACCTAAAAATAAAGCTTCTGTAAAAGAAGGAGATACTTTAGGAGTCACAATCAAGGATTATAAAATTATAACCTACGCAAGAGATACCACCTATTTAGATACTACATTAACTATACGGAAAGAGTTTAAGTATAACTATTTAAGAAAGGACGATTTTGAGTTAATGCCTTTCGCAAATGTTGGGCAGCCATATACTAAATTAGGAGTAAATTTTAATAGAGCTACCTTGTATCCAAGGTTAGGAGCAAAAGCAAAGCATTTTAATTATGCAGAGGTAGAAGATATTAAATATTATAATGTAGCTACCCCAATGTCCGATTTGTTTTTTAAAACCACGTTTGAACAAGGGCAGTTATTAGATGCTATGCTAACTTTTAACACCTCTAGAAGGCTTAATTTTTCGTTGGGCTTTAAAGGGTTTCGTTCTTTAGGAAAATATCAGATTAACCAAGCAGAATCAGGAAATTTTAAAGCAACTACCAATTACCTTTCTAAAAATAACAGGTATAGTTTAATTGGGCATATTGCAGCACAAGATATAGTGACCGAGGAAAATGGAGGGTTAGCAGATGCTGAGCTGCAATTTGCTTCTGGTGATCCAGATTTTAGTGACCGGGGAAGATTAGATGTTTTATTTGTAGATGCAAAGAACAAAGTATTAGGCAAAAGGTATTTTTTAGAACATAACTATAAGTTGCTTAGAAAAAGTAAAGATTCTAGTAGAGTGGAAAAAACCTCTTTAGCATTAGCACATACCTTTAACTATGAAACAAAATATTATCAATACATGCAAAATGAGGATAATAGTTATTTTGGAGAAGCATTTTTAGATGAGGTTAATGATAAAGCAGTTCTAAAAACAATGTACAATCAAATTGGAGCACAATTTTATAATGCTACTTTAGGTAAGTTAGAAGGGAATATAAGTTTGTATAACTATAATTACTACTTTAATAGTGTGCTTGTAAAAGAGGATAAGATTATACCAAGCCAATTAAAAGGAGAAGAAATTAGCTTAGGTGGTAATTATAAAAAACAAATAGGCGGGTTTAATGTTAATGCAGATATAAAGTATACAATATCCGGTAATCTTACTGGTAATATATTTAATGGTTCCGCTAGTTATTCTTTTAATCCAGACACGAGTATAAAGTTCGGGATACATTCTTCTTCTAGAATGCCAGACTTTAACCAAATATTATACCAAAGCGAACACCTTAACTATAACTGGTATAATACGGAATTTGAAAAAGAGAAAGTCAATAATCTCAATTTTGAATTGAAATCAAAAAAATGGGGACTTTTAGAAGGTAACCTAACAACGTTAAATAAGTATACCTATTTTAAAATAAATCCAGATGTTCCGTTAGGAGAAGGAGAAGAAAGCATCGCAGTAAAACCTTTTCAAGAAGGAAACAGTGTAAATCATATTAAAGTAAAATATCAAAAAGAAATACGGCTAGGAAAGTTTGCTCTTCATAATACTATAATGTATCAAAACGTAGCGCAAACTAATCAAGTATTAAACGTTCCAGAATTAGTAACAAGAAATACACTCTATTTCTCATCAGATGTTTTTAAAAAAGCAATGTATATTCAAACAGGAATAACCTTTAAGTATTTTTCTTCCTATAATATAGATGCATACAATCCTTTATTAGGAGAGTTCTATATTCAAAACACGGAAAACTTAGGAGGCTATCCTTTATTAGACTTCTTTATAAATGCCAAAGTGCAACAAACAAGAATTTACTTAAAAGCAGAACATTTTAACTCCTCTTTTGGTAAAACTAATAATCATTATGCTGCTCCAAACTATCCTTATAGAGATTTTGTAATAAGATTTGGGTTAGTTTGGAACTTTTTTTCTTAAGAAAACAACAAATGTTACCTCTATGTTAACTGCTCTGTGGTTTCTCTTTAGCATTATAAAAATAGCTTTTGTTTTTATCTAGTGCTATTGCAGATTACATTTCTATATTTTCTCAATTTTTTTGATGTTGTAAGTGATTGGTTTTAAGGGGTGTTGGTTTTGGTTTAAAAAAAATTTAAAATAAAGTTTAAAAAAGAGTTGT